>NZ_JBDVNC010000001.1:0-17381 GCF_039969785.1 Shimia sp.
TGGAAACCGGACATACATCATCACCGCAAGACGGATGATCTCGGGGCTGGTTTTGAAATATCGGAAAGGGGAGCGCTTTGTCATGATCAAACGCTACAAAACCACCCTGCCCGTCTCAAGCCGGTTTTGTCTGACAACGCCAGCCAAAGGTAATGTCGTTCACCATTGATTTTCACGAAGACCTCGTCGAGGTGCCATCGCCAGTTCGATAAACACCGCATCCGGCTGACCCGTTTTCTGCGTATTTCATCAGCAAACATGGGGCCAAATCTGTTCCACCAAAACCGGATAGTTTCGTGGCTCACATCAATGCCCCTTTCGTGCAGAAGATCTTCTACGTTTCGTAATGAGAGCGGAAATCGGACGTAAAGCATCACCGCTAGGCGGATGACCTCAAGACTGGTATTGAAATAGCGAAAAGGAGAGAGTTTTGTCATCAAGCGAAGCTACGAAACCGCCCTGCCCTTCACAACCAAGTTTCCTCTGATATTGCCGCGGAAAAGGTTGGTAAAGCAAGTACCAGATTGAATGTGCCAACTTCTCCAAGTTTTCTACATCAGCCCCAAAAGGCGCGCGGCATTGTTCTTGGTGATATCCTCACGCAACTCGTCTTTGATGTCGATGTTCTCGAAAACCGCCAACCAACGTTCTGGGCTGATCATCGGCCAGTCAGAGCCGAACAACACCTTCTTGCGCAAAATCGAATTGCAGTAGCGCACTAGAATCGGCGGGAAGTATTTTGGCGACCACCCAGACAAGTCAATGTATACATTGGGCTTATGTTGAGCAACGGCCAGCGCTTCTTCCTGCCAAGGAAAAGACGGGTGAGCGAGGATAATTTTCATATCCGGGAAGTCGACCGCAACATCATCCATATACATCGGGTTCGAGTATTTCAAACGCATACCATTGCCGCCCGGCATGCCTGAGCCAACACCGGTTTGACCGGTATGAAACAGAGCGACGCACCCATGTTCGACCAGAACCTCATAGAACGGATATGCCATTCTGTCATTGGGATAAAAACCCTGCATCGTCGGATGGAATTTGAACCCTTTGATGCCATGATCCTCGATAAGACGACGCGCTTCACGCACGGCCATTTTTCCCTTCCATGGGTCAATCGAGGCAAACGGGATGAGCACATCATCATTTTGTTTGACCAGTTCGATGACCTCGTCGTTGGAATAACGGCGATACCCGGTTTCACGTTCGGCATCGACCGGGAAAATCACTGCAGCAATATTTTGCGCGCGGTAATGGGCCGCTGTTTCGGGAATTGTGGGCGGGCTTTTCCATGGGGCACCGAAGTAACTGGCCATGGTCTCCTGCAGGTCATCATAGCCATCGTCGCTGTGACATCCGCAGGGTTCTTCGGCGTGCGTGTGGATGTCGATCGCACGGATCTTTGAAATGTCTACCACCGGTTAGGTTCCTTTCACAGGGGTGACAACACCCCGTTTAATGCAAAAAAATCAAAGATGTACAGCCAGTGCAACGTTTACTTTGCCATGCACCCGCCATCAATCACAAGCGATGTGCCTGTAACAAAATCCGATGCACTCGAAGCCAAATAGAGAGCTGTGCCCTTAATCTCGGAAGCGGCCGCCACACGGTTCATCGGTGTGAAGCCCTGCGTTGCAGCCATGAACTCAGGCTCATCATAAGGGCCAAGCTCTGTGAGAAAAAACCCGGGGCAAATCGCATTTACCTGAATGTTGTGAGTGGCATATTGCAGCCCCAACTCACGGGTCAGATTAACGACCGCGCCTTTGGTGGCATTGTAAGCCGGAAGCGGGAACACGCTCGATGATCCGGCGAGACCCCACATTGAGGCTGTATTGATGATCTTGCCGGCACCCGTCTGCATCATCTGCCGCAGGGCCGCGCGGCTGGTGTTGAACACCCCGTTCAGATTGACATCCACAACCTTCTGCCAGTTGTCAGTCGAATACTCATGCAGCAGTCCAGGTTCGGGATCACCGATCCCGGCATTTGAAAACAGAATATCGACTGGACCAAGCTTTTCAGCACATTCTGCAAAAGCCTTATCAACTGCCATTTCGTCAGACACGTCTCCGACAATGCTGATGTTCTCAGTGGCCAACAACGTTGCTGTCTTAGCCAGACCGTCGGCATTGAGATCTAAGCAGGCGACTTTGGCACCGTTTTCAGCCATTGCGACGGCCATTTCACGTCCAAGGCCACTTCCCGCGCCAGTTACAAACGCCACTTTTCCTGCAACGCTGAAAATCTCCGAAATACTCATGTCCTGCTCCTATTCTACGGTCGTCAGAGTTCTGTTCCGCGCAAAATCCGCGAACCATTCGATGACGTCCGGATCTTTCATCGAACCTTTGCTCACAACTTGTTCCACCGTCGCGCCCATCAAGAGTTTGCGCACTGGAATTTCCATTTTCTTACCAGTCAGCGTGTTGGGAACGGCCGGAACTGCGACGATCTCGTCTGGCACGTGGCGGGGGCTACGCTCTTGACGCAACCGCGTCCGGATTTGCTTGATCAGTGCCTCGTCCAAATTGTGTCCCGGAGCCATTTCAACAAATAGTGGCATGTAGAAACCACCTGCCGGTTCCTCGATGCAAACCACAAGACTGTCGGTGATCTCTGTGAACGATTCCATCGTGCGATAAATCTCCGCAGAGCCGATCCGAACTCCAAACCGGTTCAGTGTGGCGTCCGATCTGCCGTAGACAAAGCAACTACCATCAGAGTTGAATTTGACCCGGTCACCATGCTTCCAAATCCCTGGGTAGTCATCGAAGTAAGATGATTGATATCGAGCGTTGCCTTGGTCCCCCCAGAAAAACAACGGCATGGACGGCATTGGGGCCCGCAGTACCAACTCGCCAATTTCATCTTTGATGATCTGACCGTCGGCATCATAAGCATGGACATCCACACCCAACGCAGGAGCCTGAATAACACCGGCTTGTACTGGCAGGATCGGTGCGCCGGCCAGAATGCCACTGCAAAACTCAGTACCGCCAGATTGGGAAGTGACCCAGACATTGTCTTTTACGTTTTTGTAAACCCAATCAAACGCTTCGGGAGTGGCTGGAGATCCGACCAGCATAACGCTTTGCAACCGATCAAATCCGAACGAGTTTTCGGGGACAATGCCCTTCTGCCGAACCATCTGTGTAAACGCCGGATTGGTGCCAAACACGGTCGCGCCTGTTTTGTCGGCCAGACTGAAGAGAAAGCACGCGTCTGGATAGGCTGGATGCCCATCATACAGCACCGCTTGTCCGTTCATGAGTGGCCCCCACATCAGGGTATTCCACATCATCCAGCCTGTGGTGGAATAGAAGAACAGACAGTCCCCCTCTTTGAGGTCAAAGTGAAAGGCGGCGGATTTGTAGTGTTCGACAACGATACCGTGATGACCATGCACAATAGGCTTGGGCAACCCTGTCGTGCCCGAAGAGAATAGGATCCACAAAGGATGATCTGAAAGCACCCTTGTATAGGTGAATTCGTTCGCAGGCACGTCCGGACCAGACAGCATGTCGGCCCATGGCATCACCGGACATGTAAACCCGGCGCTGATTTCGGTTTGCGGAAGATAGTCGAGCATGATCACGGCCTCGACCGACGGCAAGGCACCGACAATGCCCTCGATCTGAGTGGACCGGTCAAAATCCTTGCCAGCATAGCGATAACCGTTAACTGCGAAAACCAGTTTCGGTTCGATTTGACTGAAGCGATCAATTACCGTCTGAGCACCAAACTCGGGTGCCGCAGAAGACCAGACAGCCCCAACAGCGGTCGTCGCAAGCATCGCAACAACCGTTTCCGCAATGTTTGGCATATAGGCGACCACGCGATCTCCCGGCCCAATATCCATGTCGCGAAGCTTTGTAGCCACTCGTCGCACTTGCGAGCCCAACTCTCCCCAACTCATCTCGGAGAGGTCACGAATTTCTGAACAATGCTTCAAAACGGTGCGATTTGGGTCGCCGTTTCCCTCGTTGCGGAGGACATGCTCGGCATAGTTCAGGCGCGTTCCGGTGAACCATCGTGTTTCAGGCATCGGGTCGTCAGTTCGAACTTCGGCTATGTCTCCGTCCGCCTGCACTTCAAAATAATCCCAGACAGTTTTCCAAAACCCATTTGGGTCTTCGACCGACCAATCCCAAAGAGTTTCGTAACTGGCGAAATCCAGTCCTCTATCCGTTTTGAGCCAAGCGGTATACTTGGAGATGTTCGCGCGCTCGACCACTGATCGGGGTGCACGCCACAGAAATTGGCCTTCTTTCACCATAACTTGTCTCCTTCAAAATCGGTGCATTCAAGAATTTTTCTGGGAGATATCTCAGGCGTCTGCATGCGCTCTCCATTCGGCCACCGGCAAGTCTGCAAGCGACGAAATAACCCGGTGGGCCCGAAGGCCCTCTTCAGCAGCATTGAACGTCGCGGTATCGCTGACGCCGGTTGTCACCCCAACGGCATAAGCACCGGCTACACGGGCCATGGCGATCTCAAGGTCCGGGTCGTCTCCGACGACGGCAAACTCATTTTGGGCCAAGCCAGTCAACTTTGCCGACATCTCCATGCCCAGCGTCGAAGGCTTCCCCAAAACTGTCGGGCTTTGGCCGGTCACTTTCTCAACCATTGCCGAGATCGCGCCTGAGACCCCCAGCAAACGACCCTTGGATGACGCAAAGAATGGTGCCGCAGACCCAGTGAAAGGAATGGCCCCGGCCCACACGGCCTCGCACAGTGCCTCCAGCTCGGACAGGCCAAAATTGCGGGTCCAGCCGATCAGAATAGCTTCGACATTTTCGCGCCCGCTGACAGGATCGACCAAATCAAACCCGGCTTCCTCCATCGGCACCCGAGTTCCAGCATCACCCAAAACCATGACACGGTTGAAACCCTGTTCCTTTAGGTAGAGCGCCGCGACACTTGCTGGCGTTACGACATGTCCGGCATCAATCTCCAATCCGGCGTCTGCCAAGAGAGGGTAGTAATGCGCCGGCGGGAAAAAGGTCCCGTTAGTATAGGCCACTACTTGAATATTCGCCTTGCGACATGCGCTTAGCGCATCAACGGCCCCCGGCAGCGCAGTATAGGTGCCTTTGGTTTTGTCCATCATCGCGAGGGTACCGTCGATGTCAAATATGGCGCCTCGAATGGGCTTGGCATGTGTCATTGGTCGGTCCATTCACGTTAGGTTCTGAGCATTTCGAGTTTGAATCCCGGCTTGTTGATTTCGACAGAATGCAGGTCATCGCGGGCGGCCATTCGTGAGATCAGCGACTTCACTGGTTTGTGGGATGGGTCATAGGTGCGCCGTGCGTCACCTGTCGCTAGCATGGCGTCCACCTGATCCGCTGGCATCACAGCCCGCAGTAGAAATTCCTCGTCAGAAAGGTCCTTGCCCAGTTTTCTGCGCAACTCGTCAATCGAGGCCATGTGCGGCTCATCATCAAGCTCTTTGGCCCGTTTAGAGCTTCGAATGCGATCTTCGAGGTTCGCGTCCAGTGGCATCGTTGGCGCGCCAAAGCGCCCCAGTACATACCGCACCACTTCGTCCGGCAGCGTTTTATAACGTTCGCCGTTGATGACATTCAGGGCCGCAACTGTTGCAACCACCTGCGAAAACGGAGTGACCATGATTGGGTATCCCAGATCAGCGCGCACCTGCTCCGCCTCTTCCAAAACCTGTGGCAACAGATGCAGCCGTTTGGTTTCCGCCAATTGCCGTTTCAACGTGCCCATCATTCCCCCGGGCATTTGGTGGCGGAAATAACTGCGGTCAAACTCCTGCGGTTGCCCGGGAGGCAGACCTTCGCTAACGGCCAGCGCTGAAAAATAGTTGTCCATTTCGGCGAGAGCCGCATCGTCGATATCAACGCCGTGACCCATATCCCGCAAATTGCGTGCAACCATGTCCGCAGGTGGCTGCGATGTTCCATTGGCCAAGGCGCGCGTTGCAGTATGCAATGACTGGGCACCATGGGTTGCAGCTTCCAGATAAGAGAACTGGGCCAGCCCGATTGTACAATGTGAATGCACTTCAAGCGGCGTCTTCCCCATCACCATTTTCAGTGCTGGGATTAGTGTGGTTGCACGCTCGGGCGTCAGCAACCCGCCCGGATCCTTCAGGTAAATGCGGTCAAATTTGCCGGATTTGGCCAGTTTTGCGGTGCACGTAGCGAAATGGGCGTCGTCATGCATTGGACTCAAGGTAAAGGTCAGCGCTGCGACGTTCGTTTCGCCGCCCGCTTTGCGAGTGAGATCGGCCATCGTCAGCATGGCATCAATGCTGTTCATTGGGTCCATGATCGCAAAGCGGCGTATGCCAGCATTTACCAGCAACTGGAACGCAAGGGACATTACCTCGTGGCTGGCAGCTTCCCAGGAAATGAAGCGCATGCCTGTGGTCAGAAAGCTAAGTGGTGTATTTGGTGTCGTTTCGCGCATCAACCTGATGCGTTCCCAAGGATTTTCCTGTTTGAACCGAACGGCAACGGCCATGTGGGTTGATGTCGTGAAATCAATGGCCCCAAAACCAACACGGTCCATGACCGGGGCAATTTGCAACATCATGCCAGTATCCAGCCCCGTCGCGCCCCACAGACTTTGGTTACCGTCGCGTACGCTGGTGTCGATCAATTCAATCGAAGACATATCAGCCCCCTATTCCGGTCATTGTGTTTGCCGGGACTTTTTCCAGCAATTGGCCAAGGTAATTCGTGTCGACGCCGCCTTTGATAAAATCGTCGTCATCTAGAATGACCCGGTGCAGCGGGATGTTGGTTTTGACCCCATCGAGAACACAGATCGACAGAATGTCCCGCATGCGCTGCAAGGCGATATCCCGGGTCTCACCCCAGGTAATGACTTTTGCGATCATACTGTCGTAATGCGGCGAGATCATCGCGCCGGACTGAATATGGGTATCAACCCGCAATCCCGTAGCAGAAGGAAACCAGACATCGCCAACCTGCCCCGGTGAGGGACGGAAATCAGCGGAAATGTCCTCAGCGTTGACCCGGCATTCGAACGAATGGCCTTTCAGTTGAATATCGCTTTGTGTCAGCGTCAGTGGCTGCCCTTCGGCAATAGCTATCTGAGCGGCAACAAGGTCCATGCCTGAAATCGCCTCGGTCACAGGGTGCTCCACCTGAATGCGGGCGTTCATTTCGAGGAAGTAAAACTCGTCACGCTCGCAATCGACTAGAAACTCTACTGTGCCGAGGCTGCGATACCCGATGTGCCGCGAAAATCTCAAAGCAGCTTCCAGAATGTCGTCACGCATTTTCGTTGGTAGACACGGGGCTGGCGCTTCTTCGACCACCTTCTGATAGCGACGCTGGACTGAACAATCTCGCTCACCCACATGCAGGATAGTTTTGCCATCACTGAGGATCTGCACTTCGACGTGACGACCCACCGTCACCAGTCGCTCCATGTAGACCCGGCCATCACCGAAAGCAGCCGTTGCCTCGGACACAGCTAGGTCGTACATCGACTCAATGCCCTCAACACGGTCGACTCGCTTCATTCCGCGCCCACCACCGCCGGATACTGCCTTGATTAACAAGGGAAAACCTATCTCCGACGCCAGGGCTGCGGCTTGTTGAGGCGTCGAAACATTGCCACCCGGCACGAGAGGCACCTTGGCATCAATCGCATGTTGGCGCGCCGTTAATTTGTCGCCAACCGCTTCTATTTGCACCGCATCTGGCCCGATAAAAATTATGTCGTTTTCATCGCATGCCGCTGCCAGGGCCTGGTTTTCGGACAGGAACCCATACCCTGGGTGAATGGCATCACATTGCGTTCCCAATGCGGCCTCGATGATCGTGCCAACCTTGAGGTAGCTGTCCGTCGACCGCGAAGGCCCTATACACACCGAACGTGTGGCCAATCGCGCGCCCAGTCCATCGCGATCCGCCTCAGAAACGGCCAAGACAGTCTCTATTCCCAATGCCCGGCATGTTCGGATGACGCGGACGGCAATTTCGCCGCGATTGGCGATTAAAATGCGCTTTATTGCAGGCATGGCTTAGTCCTGCCGCACACGGATCAAGACTTGACCGTGCTCCACAAGCTCGCCATCAGGCGCCGTAATCTCTGCAACTATGCCGCTCACGCCTGCTTCCACTGACGTCATCAACTTCATGACCTCAATGATCCCGATAACGGTATCTGGTGATATGACTGTCCCCACAGACACAAATGGATCCGCACCAGGTTTTGAGGCGTGATAGAAGGTGCCAAGCATTTGCGACGGGACGTCTGTCAAACCTTGGGCCGGACTTGCGGCGGGTGCGGTTGCGGACTGCTCTGACGTCACCATGGGCGCTGTGGGCACAGGCGTCGCAACGGTCGGACGGGGAGAACCCTGAACCGGTGCACCTGCCCCGCTGCGCCTGAGCGACAGCTTCAAATCACCCATTTCCAGACTTAACTGATCGAAAGATGAGCCCTCGACCAACGCCATAATGTCTTCAATGTCTGAATGGGTCAGCTTATCACTCATGGTCATCCTCGCTCGAATTTGCTGTGCGTTGGACACCACTTTTACGTGCCCGATAAGGATCGGACGGGTGCCTGTCAGATGTCATTATGAAGAACCAGAGCCCTTGGACAATTGTCCATCGGTCGCCGTGTCACCAAGTGAAATTTAGTTTTTCTTTCTGCAAAGCGGCTGCAATATCCTCAACCGCCGAACGCAATGCGGGCAGACAAAGCTCTACTGCTTTTTCACGGGTCATTGCGCGCATCGTCCATGTCATATTGACCACGCCGGGAACATGCGGACTGATGCGGATTGGCATCGCGATCGAGTCTCTCTCGTCATCCACCGCTTGTCGGGATTCATCAAAATGCCCGCCAAAATCAGGATCGCGCGCGCCATAGGTATTTTCGCGGGTGCGTTCGATCATTTTTTGTATACGCGCGTCGTTCTGGGCGATCAGATCACCTTTGTGACTGCTAAGTTTCAGGCGATTCAAAATGGCCAGTCGATTTTCGCTGTCGCAATGTGCGATATATGCCCGCCCCGAGGCAGACCTCAGAAAATTGATACGAAACCCGATGGGTCCAAGTGGTATGTCGGGGAAGTAGGATTTTGGAGCGTTTGTCTCAATAACTTCCATATGCGTCAATCGGGGAACCGCGAGCACCGAAGGCCAACGTACCTTGTCGCTTAGTTCGTTCAGAATCGGAGATGACACCTCGATGAGCTCATGTTCGCGGTTCATCAGACTGGCACGATCATGCAGAGAATAGCTGGCAAGATAGGCGCCATCGACAATTCGTTGCCATATAACGCCTTCTTCCATAAGGGTTTTAAGTATGCGCAGGATGGAAGCCTTGGGAAATCCGCTGACGCGATGCAAGTCACTTAGGCTCATTGCACCGGCGTTTTGAATGTGTTGCAGAATTTCGAGACCGCGCGCCAGAGAGCGAATGGATTTGACTTGAAGCCCAGCCATGTCGAACTTTTCCCTTACTTACCCGGTCTCCGGTCACTTAGTCGTCAGTTTGGGTCGAATTGGGTTCCCGGGTCAACGTCAGACGTCGCCCAATCGGCAAAAGATGCAAGTCCCATTTCTGAACAACCGCGCCCCAGACACCTTGGGGAAAACCAAGCGAAAACACGATTGCTGCACCGCCCAGCCCGATAAGATACCAAACCCCGAAAGCTGCAAAGAATGTCTCGATCACAAAGAAAATGATCGCCCCAAGGACGGCGCCTTCGAATGTGCCGATGCCACCAACCAGAACCATAAAAATCATATAGGCGGTCCATTGCACGCCAAAGTAAGATTTCGGCTGAAAGCTGATGTTGGCCCCGAGCCAAAGCGCACCGGCAATGGCCGCACCAAATGCCGAGAAGACAAAAATTAACCGTTTGCTTTTCAGAACCTCGACGCCCAACGACCCGGCGGCCTCGTCATCATCGCGAATGGCCTGCAAAGCTGCGCCATATCGACTGCGCAACAGCCAGAAAAGGAGGCCCAGAACCACCGCCGCTGACCCCAGCGCAAACAAGAACAGGATTTGCCTGCGGAGTTCCGGGTCATAACTGTTGAAAGCAATAAGTGATGTACCGGTTTCACCCTGAATCAATGGATCGAGATTGACCAACAGATGACAGGTCGACGCCAGAACCCACATGCCGATAGCAAACTCACCATCTTTCAGGCGCAGCATCACAAAACTCATGGGCCAAGACAACGCAGCAACAACAACCGATGACAAGCCGAGTGCAACAAACACCGGTATACCACCGTCAGAAAGGCGGATTGCAAAATAGGCCCCGAGGCCAAAGAATGCCTGTTGTCCAACAGACATAAGACCAGCAAAACCCGCAAGCGCATTCCAGGTTGCCGCCAGCAGAATGTAGACAAACAAAACAACACCGCGAGACATCAGATTGTCATCGCCGCTCAGCGGCACCAAACAAAGCGCCAACAGGATCAGGGCACAAGCCCAAACGCTGATACGTGATGACGTGGTCCATCGGTCAATACGATAAGTCGGAGTCATGACATCGCCCTCTGTTTATATGAAATCAGCTTGCGCCAGTTCAGATTTCCACGCATCAGTCTGATGAATAGCGCCGCGAAAAAGACGAGATTTCCGCCGATCAGGAAGCCTTGTGGCGCGATCTGTGCGCCGAGAGTTTGTGCAAGTCCAAGGATCACGCCACCGATCAAAGTGCCCCAAACCCGGTGTGTGCCGCCAATAATGGTTGCCTGAAAAGCAAACAGCAACAAAGCACCACCGGCATATGGAGTAAAACTGGCCCGCATCCCCAAAGCTGCCCCGGCAATGCCGATGGTGACAAAAGCAATGGCCGCCGAAATCATTCGAATGCGCCGCGCATCCAGCCCGATTAGGCCTGCTGTATCGCTGTCTTGTGCCGTGGCTCGAATTGCGCGCCCAACGGGAGCGTAAGTCAACAGCAGTTGAAGCCCACCAAGCACAATCACAGCAGCAAAAAACGTGTAGACCGAGAGTTTTCCGACGTACAAACCGCCTCCGAAATCCCATGACGCCCAAGACAAGTCGCCGATATGGTTGGCAAGGGTCTTGGTGTTGGCGCCAAATTGCTGGAACAGCAAATTGTCGATCACCACGGACAAGCCAAAAGTCGCCAAAACCGCCAGTAACGGCCCGCCCCGATTAGAGGGCTCAAACACTGTACGCTCAACGATTACGCCAATGATGGCCATGATTGGCAGTATCAGTGCTAACCCCAGAAACGGTGATATTCCGGTCAGGTTTGACAGCACAAGCAGCATGTAAGCCGCCACAACCGCGAAAGCACCATGAGCCAGGTTGATGATGCCCATGACACTATAAAGAAAAGCCAATCCTGCTGCCAGGATCGCATAGTATCCGCCCAGCAGAACGCCCTGTAAAAGAAGGCCCATCATGTTTCCGCTCCTTCTACTGCATTCGGTTTTAGCCCAAAGTATGCCTCAATAATCTGATCTCGTGTCAGGTCTTTGGTGGCCCCTTCCAGAACGATGCGACCTTCCAGCATACAGATAATGCGATCAGAAACCTTCATCACCCGACCAAGGTCCTGTTCGACCAGAACAACTGTGGTTTCGGTCTCTCTGAGCTGTGGCAGGATCGAGTAAACCCGATCAACAATAGCAGGAGAAAGGCCAAGCGACACTTCGTCGAGCAACACCAATTCAGGATTAGCGACAAGCGCTCGACCAATAGCCGTTGCCTGCTGCTCGCCTCCGGACAATGTGTCGGCGTTTGCGTGACGGCGTTTGACCAGATTGTCAAAAACCTCGAAGATTTTCTCTACCGTCCAATAGCCAATTCGCCCAATCTGGGCACCAACGGTCAGGTTTTCCTGCACTGTCAATTTTGGGAACAAGCGACGGCCTTCAGGGACAAGACATAACCCCAGCCCAACCCGTTTGTGCGCCGGTAGATCGCCCAGAGTCTGCCCCATAAAAGTAATGCTGCCCTGGCTTGCCCGATGGCTTCCAGCAATGGCGCGCATCAACGTGGATTTGCCCGCACCATTGGCGCCAACAATGGCCAGAACTTCCCCGGCCTGAACGTTCAGGTTAATACCACGAACGGCTTTGAGAAGGCCGTGGCAAACTTCGAGATCACGAATTTCCAGCTTATTCATTCTACCCCATGCCCCATGTAAGCCTCGACAACGACCGGATCGGTCATCACCGCGTCCGGAAATCCATCTGCAATCACTTTGCCCGCATCCATGCAAATCAAGCGTTCAGCAACTTGCACCAAGACGTGGACAATATGTTCGATCCAGATGATGGCAGTACCGTGCGACCGAACCTTACGAATGATGTCGACAAGCTCATCGGCTTCCGCATCGGTAAGACCGCCACCAACTTCGTCCAGCAAGAGAACGGTGGGTTGTGTGGCAACCGCGCGGGCAACTTCCAGACGTTTACGGTCCAAGAGGCCCAAGGTTTCGGCACGCCGGTTGGCCAAAGGCAACATTCCGCACAAATCCAGCGCGGCCACCGTATGGTCATATGCCTCATCATTGGAAAACTTGCCGCCAAACGATGCGCCGATAAAGACATTTTCAAACGTCGACAGGCCGCTGAATGGCTTGGGCACCTGATGAGTACGCACAAGCCCAGCGCGGCACATTCCCGGCGCGTCAACTGTTGTCACATCCTGATCCCGAAACCAAACGCTGCCGGTTGAGGGTTTGTAGGCCCCTGAAAGCGAAGCCAGAAGCGTCGACTTACCGGCACCATTTGGCCCGACGATCCCAATTGCTTCGGCCTCAGCTACGTCCAGATCGACGTCACTCAGCGCTGCTAGCGCACCAAATGACTTGCCCAGATTTCGGACGCTTAAGATAGGAGAGGCAGCATTGCTGCCCGCTCCTGTTTTTGTGGCAAGATCAGCCATTGTAGGCGATCAACCCGGCCTGAATTGGCAGGTTTTCGTCGGTCGCATTTTCGGTCACGACATAGTCGAGCGGGTAGTCACCGCCAGACGCTTCAACCCATTGGGTACCGAACAGTGGACCATGGGCCACGTTTGGAACCGGACCAGAAGTGAAATCGACAGGCCCCCCAATACTCTCGGTTTTCAAACCCGCAATCGCTGCCGAAACCGTGTTGCGGTCCTTGGGTGCGCCACTGGCGACTAGTGCGGCAATGCCCACGTCAAACAATGACAGGCTGGCGCCAATCGCCTGAATCCATTGCCGACCAGTCGCGGCCTCGTATCCGGCGGCCAGCTGCTCAGCTGACGTGCCAGTCAGTGGTGAAGAATAGGGCATCACGCGGTGCCAGTATGCAGCGCTGGACAGGTTCGGGCCAAGCGAGCCCATGCTTTCGATATCCGATGGGAACAGGCCCATTTTGGCGATCTGGGCAATCTTGACAGTGCGGGTATACCCCTGCTGTGCCGCCTGGCGCCAGAACGTCGCAAAATCGGGTGGCAACGCAAATGAGTTGAAAATTTCGCATTGCTCGGCTTTGAACATCGCGATCTGGGTCGAGTAATCAGTTGTAAAGTTCTCATACGCGCCCGGATCGACAATCGTATACCCGGCCTCTTCAAGTTGTGGTACCAGAACCCCACGAATGGCATTGCCGTCCGCGTCGTTTGGAAGAAGTACCCCAACTTTTTTGTTTGTTTCCATCAAGTCCCACTGCGATGTGTAGCACTGCTTCAATTCACCAACACCAAATCCAAAGTGGAACGTGTGTTTGAATGGCGATGGCTCACCCGGCTTTGCGCCACGTCCAAAGTACCAGGCTTCCCACGGCATCACAGTCGAAATGCACGGCACGCCAGAAGCTTCGCATGCATCCGAAACCGGGTTGATAGTTTCAGGGGTACTGGAGGCCAAAATAAGGTCAACACCATCATCATTAATAAGATTGTTGGCCAGCTGCGCGGCACGCGATGGATCTGACTGTGTATCCCGATCCAAAATTTCGACCGAGTAAGATGTTCCGCCAATTTCAAGACCACTTTCCAGCGCTTTGCGGGCTTGCTCCAGAACATATGCGTCCCCTTCACCAAACCCGGCCAGAGGGCCAGAGCGAGGCGAAATGAAACCAACTTTGAGAACGGTTCCCGATTGTGCGGATGCTGTTCGAACCCCTAGAGCAAGCGTTGATCCCAGCGTCGCTGCACCCGCCAGAAACGTTCGGCGCGGCAAGTGGAAATTTGCAGCTCCTTTAGGTGCCTTTGATGAAAAACTCATGGTTTCCTCCCAATGATGTAGCGCGAAAGCGCCCCTTTTTCGGCTCGCAAAGAGCAGATCGAATAGGCAAAGTTAATCGGTTGCCGCCAGAGGCGACTTCAGGTCTTGCCAATGTTTTCTTTGACCCTCGAACCTGTCGTTACACTGCGCGGCTATTGTCGAAGTCGCCTCTCAGACAACACAGTATTCGCGCGAATGATGGGTAGAAGTATCGGGAAAATCACGCGATGGATAAGTCGCAAAAGGCGAGGTTTTCACTGTGTGAAACACCGAACAATCCGACCACCTTTTCCTTTCGTCGAAATCACCGACACCGTTCGCCTCCTGTCAAGAAAGCCGTACTTTCAACGGTGATCGCTCTGCGATTTCAACGGCCTTGCCGACCTAATTTTTTTGTATCGCGGCTCTGACAGCGGCCACCATGGCATCCGCAAACACCTGATCGTTGATATGAGCATCAACGGCTGTGACAGCCACGTTGGACGGCATCACTGCTTTGCATTTTTCAGCGAATAACGGTGGCAAGCTGGGTTCGTAAAGGTTCCCGACGGTACTGTCATGATCTGAGAAGCCGCCAAGCGGGATAAAGAAACTCACCGGCTCGTCAGTTTCTTTCATCATGCCCGCCAGATGATCTGCCAGAATATCCAGATCGGCCTCAGTCGTGCGCACGGCAGTCAGCGCGATATTGTGTATGTGATAGCGCCGTCCGTCAAACGGTGCATCACCGGTCGCCAGCTGGGTTGGCATAACGTAGAAATCGACGTTTCCGGGGGCAAAAATCGTTGGAATACCTCGTTTCAGGCCCGTGGTCCCTCGCTCAGGCCCGACGGCGCAAATGCCATCATGCAAAAAGTCGTTTATCTCGACCAGCGACATGTCGACGATCGCGGCGACATCCCGTTCGGCCGCCAGTGCCTCCAGTGTACGGCCACCATTGCCGGTGGAATGAAAGACCATGACTTCACAACCGTCAGCTTCGAGCGCTTCACGCACGCTTCGCATTGTGGTTTCGGTTGTTCCAAGCGTGCTCATCAGGACAAGAGGTTTTTCGCTTTCGCCAACCGGTTTGAGGTTTTTCGCCATCCCCGCCACGCCGTAAGCGCCACTGCGGAAAATTTCGTGCGAGATGCTGTTCAACCCGGAAATATCGCAGACCGAGTTCATCATGGTGATGTCTTTGACCCCCACGAACCCTTCCGTCATTCCTGACGCCAAGGTGGAAATCATCACTTTAGGAATACCATAAGGAAGCGCCTGCATAACTTGCGTGCTGAGCGTCGTTCCCATCGAGCCGCCGATTGACAGAACACCCTGCAACCCGTGTTTGGCATGGACTTCAAGCGCCAGTTTGACCGCCCCCTCAATCATGACGCCCTGAATTTTTCCTTCATGGCCAATTGCCCGGATATCTTCCAGCGTTGTCCCTGTTGCGGCCGCCACATCTTTGGGAGAAATCTCGGCGCCCCCGATGGTTTTCCGCACACTCGGGTCAAGATGAATCACGTTGCACCCTGCATCCTCTAAGCAGTCCCGCAAGAACGCGGCTTCTTCTTGTTTGGTGTCCTGGGTTACAATCAAAAGAATATTTGTCATGGTTGTTTCCTTTGTCCTGTCGGGCGCTAGTGCGCAGTTTGTCCGCCATCAACGACAACCACTGAACCGTTGGTGAAGCTTGCAGCATCCGAGCACAAATGAAGCACCGTGCCGGCAATCTCTTCGGGTTGGCCCGCGCGTCCGATAACGTTGTGCGCATACATGGCTGCGGTGAATTCCGGATCAGCCAGCCATTGGCTGGTCATCGGTGTGTTTATCAAGCCGGGTGCAATCGCATTTACCCGAATACCTTGCTGAGCATACTCAACTGCGGCAGCCCGGCTCAGCCCGACGACCGCATGTTTGGCCGCGACATAAGCAGACATGTAAGGATCGGCGATAACTCCGGCCACAGACGCCGTGTTGACGATCGCGCCGCCACCAGAAGTGAGAAAGTGCCGAATCTGGGCCTGCATGCAATGAAACACGCCCTTGAGATCAACCTCAATAATCTGATTGAGAGCCTCCGTTTCTACTTCGTGAAACGGAACCGGCGCAGGAAGTATCCCGGCGTTGTTAAACGCGGCATCCAACCGGCCAAATGTTTTTAATGCAGCCTCAACCAAGCCCGTTGTCTGTGCCGCGTCCGTCACATCACATGACACGAACTGGGCCTGCCCGCCATCTGCCTGAATTGCGGTGGCGGTGTCCTTCGCCCGGACATCAACATCACCGATGGTCACGGATGCACCTGCTTTGGCAAAGGCAATAGCTGCTGCGCGACCAATGCCGGTAGAGGCGCCGGTCACGACAACGGATTTATCTTTGAATTGCATATCAGTTCTCTTTCGAAATGCCTGAAATCAGACTGTGGGCGTATATCACTTCACATCAACCATCTTCTGCAAAGCCACCTGCGCGATAGGATAAACCTGACTGAGTTTCACTGTGTGAACGGCATTGACACATTAACTCGACGACCGGTGGTGGACTTGCTGCGCAAAAATTCCGGTCTCTCAGCTCGTGTTAGGCGGCCTTTCGTTCGAATGGCAAGGGGGGTGGTGTCAGACAAATTCGAACCAGTCTCTACTAGGCCAGCATGACTGTCCCTTATGCCGCGCAAAGACCACGCCACTCAGCGAGAGCAGTGGTGCGGTTAAGCTTGAAATGGCATCTTCGGGAAACGCTGCGCTCCTGATTGAAGTGGTTGAAAACGGATGCATGGACGGAGACAAATTTCTGCAAACTTCGCATCTGGCGAAAGCGGTGCATGGCCCTCTCTCGCCTTCGAAAAGGTAAGTGAGAATTCTCAGCACGATTGTTCTTCCAGCGACCTGTTTCCTGTTTCATTGCATTTCCGATGACCTTCATCGCAGCGCCATATGAACGCAATTTGTCAGTGACGACGACCTCCGGTTGGCCGTACCGTTTCATTGCTTTCTTCAAGAAATTTAGGGCTGCAGCGCGGTCTCGTCGTTTCATGACATAGCTTTCCAGCACCTCACCTTCGTGATCAACCGCCCGCCAAAGGTAATGCTGGACACCATTGATTTTCACAAAAACCTCGTCCAGGTGCCATCGCCAGTTTGAATAAGAACGGAGTTGCTGAACCCGCCGTTTG
>NZ_JBDVNC010000002.1:0-8981 GCF_039969785.1 Shimia sp.
AAGATGCCATTTCAAGCTGAACCGCACCGCTGCTCTCGCTGAGTGGCGTGGTCTTTGCGCGGCATAAGGGGCAGCGATGCTGGCCTAGTAGAGACTGGTTCGAATTTGTCTGACACCACCTCATTTGTGTCTAAAGATTGGTTTTCAAAAGAACCTCAACCCTGATCCGCTCTTGAGGCACATGCGTTGTTCGCCCATCACTTATGGCCTTTAGTTTTCGGATTGCACTGCGCACAAGGTGGCCTGCGTCTTGGGAAATGACAGCGTCAAGGGTGCCGGACTTCAGCGCCTCTTCTGTGAACGCTGTGCGTTCATGTGCCACTGTTGTGATGCGTTGCATCTGCGGATCGGCGGCAAGAATGGATGCTGGAACGCGCGCTTCAGAGGACAGAATGTAGATGCCGCGCAGGTCGGGATTGTTCTGGATGGTATTTGAAATAATCAGCTCAGCGCGGTCCTTGTCACCATAGGTTTCCAGCGAAGGTAACCCGCTGAGTTCTGGAAAGTGGGCGTTAATTTCGGCGTCAAAGCCAAGCCTGCGCTCAAGACTGTCACGCGACTGCATGCTTTCGGAAACGACCATAATGCTACCGGCACCTTGCCTGTTGAAACGCCCAAGCAACATGGCGGCTGTGGCCCCTGCGGCATGGTTGTTCATCCCGACCCAATGTTGGTTCGCCATTGATTGACCAGATATAAACGGCAAAGAGGCGACGCCGCGTTCTTGTAGGCGATAAATTGCGTCGCGGGCCTGTGGCGTTTCCGGCGCCATAATCGCCACCCCACTGATGTCTGGAGCGTTCAGCTTGCCAAGAAACGCGGCGATTTTGTGCGGGTCATTTTCATCGATGTGCTGAACGTCGCAGACGATTGGATCAGACATAAAGGAGGGGCCGGCTTCGTTGATCTGATGGATGATCTCTTCGAGAAACTGATCCCCAGAGCGGGGCAGCGCAAAGACAAATCGATAATGTTTGGAACGCGCCAAGTTCGCGGCCTGAATGTTGCGCTCAAACCCAAGCTCGTCGACGGCCTTATTTACACGATCGACTGTTTTCTGGTGCACCCCTTCGCGTCCGTTCAAGACCCGATCGACGGTCGCACGGCTAACGCCTGCCGCTTTTGCCAAATCTTTTGTTGTGGGGCGCGGCATTGGACTCTCGATGGTTAGGGGTGGAATTTTTGTTAGCATAACAGGCCTTTGGGTTGCTGCAATACGGCGTCATAGCGGTTTTTTAGTCGGTATGTCTGGCAAGTTCTAGATCAATTTGAGGCACGTGTCTCAAAAAGTTCTTGCAATGATGCACGTGCCTCAAATACACCTTTGACCATAACGAGTCGAGGCGAGGACGCCGGACTCACCATGGGAGGACTATTTATGACCAAACGTTTTCTGACGACTGCGGCAGCGGGCGCGATGATCGCAGCCGGGCTGACGACCCCCGCTACAGCTGACAATCACGCAACCGATTTGACCCTGTGTTGGGCTGCATGGGATCCGGCCAACGCACTGGTTGAACTCAGCCGCGATTTCGAAGAGCAGTCCGGACACACGATGAATTTTGAATTCGTGCCTTGGACCAGCTTTGCCGACCGTATGCTGAACGAGCTCAACTCGGGCGGTCAGCTTTGCGATCTGATGATCGGTGACAGCCAGTGGATCGGTGGCGGTGCCGAAAACGGTCACTATGTGAAGCTGAATGATTTCTTTGACGCCAATAGCATCGATATGGGTGATTTCATTCCGGCGACCGTCACAGGTTACGCTGAATGGCCCAAGAACACGCCAAACTACTATGCGCTGCCTGCTTTTGGCGATGTGGTTGGCTGGACCTACCGCAAAGATTGGTTTGAGCGCCCCGAACTAAAAGCGGAATTTATGGACAAATATGGTCGTGAATTGGGTGTTCCAAATTCGTTGGAAGAGCTCACTGACATCGCGCAATTTTTCCAAGGTCGCGACATCGACGGTACGGCCGTATATGGTGCCGCGATTTACACCGAGCGTGGGTCCGAAGGCATCACCATGGGCGTAACAAACTGGCTCTACAATTACGGTTTTGAATATGAAAACCCAGAGCTGCCTTATTCAGTTGACGGCTTTGTAAACTCACCAGGCGCTGTTGCGGGTCTTGAGGCTTACCGGGAACTCTATGAGACAGGCACTCCTCCGGGCGCATCAAACTGGTATATGGGCGAAAACATCGATGCTTACCGATCCGGCCAAGTTGCGATGCAGATGAACTTTGCCTTTATCTGGCCTGGCGTAGAGGCAGACGAAAACGTCGGCGGCGGAAAATCCGGATATTTCCCCAACCCTGCTGGCCCTTCGGGTCAGTTTGCCCAGCTGGGCGGGCAGGGGATCTCGGTTGTGGCCTACTCGGAAAAGCAGGACGCGGCACTGGAATACATCCAATGGTTCGCTCAGCCTGAAGTACAGTCTCGTTGGTGGGAACTGGGTGGCTATTCGGCACTGTCAGCCGTGGTCGAAGATCCGGGCTTTGCCAGCAGCCAACCTTATGCGCAGACATTTCTGGACAGCATGGCCATCGTGAAAGACTTCTGGGCAGAGCCTGCGTATGCGGACCTTCTGATCCCGATGCAGGAACGGATGCACAACTATATCGTCGCCGGTGATGGCACAGCGCAAGAGGCGCTGGACGGTTTGGTTCGTGACTGGACAGAAGTTTTTGAAGACGAAGGCAAGCTGTAAAAGCTCCTCCCTGTCGGATCCGTCCTTTCTAAGGATCTGATAATCTCTAGCCGGTCAATGATCGGCTAGAGTCTTATTTTCATATTATCGAATTCAGGCAGCGCTTTGTGCCAGCCTTGAAGGAAACACGACATGACATCCTCTCCTATTCAAAAGGCGGCCCAAGTTACGCCAGACGGGGTTGCCAGAAAGATACGTGGCCTGTCAGATCGCACAATTGCGTGGATCTTTGTGGCCCCTACAATCTTTCTGTTGCTCGCGGTCAATATCTTTCCGCTTATCTGGACGATCCGACTAAGCTTTACTAATTTTCGAGTCAATCGCCCCAACAATGCTGTCGAATGGGTTGGGCTGCGCAACTATGAACGCATTCTCAATGATCCCGATATCTGGAACACGATGCAGGCGACCGCGCATTTCCTTTTGTGGACGATCGCACTGCAGGTCATCATTGGTTTCTTTCTGGCCTTCCTGATCAATAAAAAGTTCAAGGGCAACGATATGTGGACGACGATCATCGTCTTCCCAATGATGTTGTCGCCAGCGGTTGTCGGTAATTTCTGGACGTTTCTCTACCAGCCACAGATCGGCCTTTTCAATTACGTGATCGCGTTTTTCACAGGGGTAGATCCGGCCAGTTTCTCGATGATCGGGGATGTGCATCTTGCCCCTTGGGCAATTATTATTGCGGATACGTGGATGTGGACGCCCTTTGTCATGTTGATCTGTTTGGCGGGTCTGCGGTCCATTCCAGACAGCATCTATGAAGCCGCCGAATGTGACCGTGCCAGCAAATGGCGACAGTTTTGGACAATCACCATTCCCATGGCTTTGCCTTTCCTGATGCTGGCTGTCCTATTCCGCGGAATCGAGAACTTCAAGATGTTCGACTTGGTTGTGCAACTGACAGGCGGTGGTCCGGGAAACACCACGACGCTGACCTCGATCGACCTAAAGCGCGAGGCGTTTGAAAAGTGGCGCACCGGATATTCCTCTGCTTACGCCGTCATCCTCTTTGTCACCGTGTTCGGCCTAGCTTCGATCTACGTGAAGGCACTCAATAAGGTAAAAGAAAGATGAGCTTTTCCGTCACAGAACCGACCAAGGGTACCAAGTGGTTTGCTGGTCTACTGGTCATCACCTACGCGATTATCACGCTGGTTCCTCTGCTTTGGATCATTGCGACAGGGTTCAAATCCCCTACAGATTCAATTGCCTATCCACCTGTCGTGTTGTTTGAGCCGACGCTTGAAGGTTATGTAAACCTTTTCACCGACCGCACGCGCGCCACTGACGACATGCTGGAAGCTGCGGGCCCACCTGAGACGTGGTACGACGAAATCGCCCGTTCGCGGGGTACGATTATTTCCGGCCCCTCCCGCTATGGGGAACGCTTTTTGAATTCCGTCATCATCGGATTTGGATCGACATTCCTGTGTATGGTGCTGGGCACCGCGGCGGCCTATGCATTCAGCCGGTTCCGTGTGCCGTTGAAGGACGATCTGTTGTTCTTCATCCTATCCACGCGGATGATGCCGCCAATTGCTGTCGCCATCCCGATCTTTCTTATGTTCCGAAATCTGGGGCTGAATGACACCCACCTTGGGATGATCCTGCTCTATACGGCGGTGAACCTGTCCCTGTCAGTCTGGCTGCTAAAAGGGTTCATTGATGAAATCCCGATGGAATACGAAGAAGCAGCGCTGATTGACGGCTACACACGGTTTCAGGCCTTCTACAAAGTCGTGCTGCCTCAGGCGGCCACCGGCATCGCATCCACGGCAATCTTCTGTCTGATCTTTGCGTGGAACGAGTACGCCTTTGCTGTTTTGTTGACATCCGGCACCGCACAAACCGCGCCGCCCTTCATCCCCAACATCATCGGTGTGAACGGCAAAGACTGGCCCGCCGTGGCCGCAGGCGCCACGATCTTCCTTGTTCCCGTGATGGTGTTCACCGTGCTTCTGCGCAAACACCTGCTGCGCGGCATAACCTTCGGAGCTGTTCGCAAATGACCGACTTTATTTCAGGCTTGCTGCGGCTGCGACGCGGCGCATGGGAGATGCTGGCGTCGATCCTCATTGCTTTGGGTGTCATCATGTTGATGCAGCCCTTCGCCATCGGGCTCTACAGCTATTCCTTTATCGTAACCCTTGTCGGCACGGTGATGTTCATCATCGTCAGCCATTTCCCGGAGTAGCGCACATGGCACAGATACGGATTGAAAACGTGCGTAAGGATTTTGGCAACTTTAATGCGGTGAAATCCTCGACATTCACGATCGAAGACGGCGAGTTTTTTATGCTCCTTGGGCCGTCGGGCTGTGGCAAGACAACGACATTGCGGATGATGGCAGGGTTAGAGCTGCCGACAAGTGGCGAGATCTACATCGACGGCGAAGAGGTGGGGATGAAACCCGCCAGCCAACGCGACATCGCGTTCGTGTTCCAGATGTTTGCGCTCTATCCGCATATGAATGTGGGCAAAAACATCAGCTACCCTCTCCTCAGCCAAGGCATGCCCAAGGCTGACGTCAAAAAGAAAGTTGGCGAGATTGCCGATATCCTTGGCATCTCCGACATTTTGGATCGCCCTGTTGGCGGGTTGTCCGGTGGCGATCGGCAGCGGGTCGCGTTGGGCCGTGCGATTGTGCGCGATCCCAAGGCCTTCTTTATGGATGAACCTCTTGGCGCGCTCGATGCTGAATTCCGCGAGCACATGTCTGAGGAATTGCGCGCACTACATGACCGGATGAACGCCACAACGGTTTACGTCACCCACGATCAGCTTGAGGCAATGCAAATGGGCGACAAAATCGTGGTGATGAACCACGGCGTTGTCGAACAGTTTGGTGTGCCACAGGACATCTACGACTGGCCAGCCACCAAGTTTGTGGCCCAGTTTATCGGCTCTCCTTCGATGAATTTTCTCGATTTCGATGGGATGATCGGGACCGGTGGATCGCAAGTGCAACTGGGCGATGTCACGTTTGAAGTGCCACAAAGCCGCGAAGGCACAAACGGGCGGCTGAGTTTCGGCATCCGTCCAGAGTATGTCGCGCTCGACGATACTGCCCCCTACCGCGGTCGGGTCCGCGCTACGGAATATCTGGGAACAACGCAAGTTGTGACGCTAGAAACGGCAAACGGGGACGTCAAGGCACGGCTGCCATCTGCCGACAAGGTCACCGTTGGCGAGACAACCGGATTACGGTTCGATCCGCGCACGATCACCCTGTTCGATGCAGACACTGACCAAGCGCTGCGCAGCGCGGCCAATGAAAAGGTGCTGACCAATGGCTGAAGTTACATTGACAAATATCTCAAAATCATACGGGCAGGATGTCGCATTGGATGATGTGACGATGACGGTTCCGGACGGATCGTTTGTGGTGCTTCTGGGGCCAACAGGGGCTGGCAAAACCACGACGTTACGGATGGTGTCTGGCCTCGACAAACCCGATACTGGTTCTGTCAAAATCGCTGGGCGCGACATGGCAAACCTGACGCCCGCGCAGCGCGAAATTGCAATGGTTTTTCAGCAATATTCGCTCTACCCGCACCTGACGGTACGCCAGAACCTCGAATTTCCCCTGAAATCGCCGGTACTGCGCACGCCGCAGCCCGCAATTGACCAAAAAGTGGGTGAGGTGGCGGAGGTTTTGCAGATCAGCCACAAACTGGATAACAAAGCCACGGCCCTCTCCGGTGGCGAAATGCAGCGGGTGTCTATTGGGCGGGCGCTGGTGCGTCAGCCATCGGTATATCTAATGGACGAACCGCTCAGTTCTCTGGATGCCAAGCTGCGGTCTGATTTGCGGATCGAGTTGAAAGGCATTCAGGCCAATTCAGGCGCGACATTGCTTTATGTTACGCACGACCAGATTGAGGCGATGACCATGGCGACCCACGTGGGCGTTCTGGACCACGGGAAACTGGTACAATTTGGCACCCCGCGCGAGATCTACGAAAACCCGGTCAGCGTCTATACCGCCAGCCGCCTTGGGCAGCCACGTATCAACGTGCTCCCTGCGGATGTTTTTGGGGGTGCGCCGAATTCTGCTGTCTCTATCGGTTTGCGACCCGAGCATATTGTGCAGGGCGAAGGAGAAGACAGCATGGTGGTCCGTGTTGAACATCTGGGCGACCAAACGCGACTTCATCTGGCATTTAAAAACCATGAACTGATCACAGTGACGGACGCACATTCAACGTTGAACCAAGGCGATATCGTCAAGATCCGTCCGCACAATCCATACTACTTTGACGCCGCTGGCGCGCGAGTGGCCTGAAGGAGAATATCAATGAACCATTTTATCAATGAAAAAGCAGATATGGTCACCGAGGCTATCGACGGTACCATCGCGGCCTCACGTGGAAATCTAACGCGGCTGGACGGGTATCCGCATATCCGCGTCGTCACTCGCGCCGATTGGGACAAATCCAAAGTCGCGCTGGTGTCTGGTGGCGGATCAGGCCATGAGCCAGCGCATGCGGGATTTGTTGGCAAGGGAATGCTGACGGCAGCAGTGTGCGGAGATGTCTTTGCCTCGCCTTCAGTCGATGCGGTGTTGGCGGGTATTCTGGGTGTCACGGGTCCCGCCGGTTGCTTGCTGATCGTTAAAAACTACACGGGTGATCGGCTGAATTTCGGCCTTGCTGCAGAACGCGCGCGGGCTTTTGGGCGCAAGGTGTCCATGGTGATCGTAGATGACGATGTGGCCTTGCCGGATTTGCCTCAGGCGCGCGGTGTCGCGGGTGCGTTGTTTGTGCATAAGATCGCAGGCGCTATGGCGGAAAACGGTGCCAATCTTGAAGCCTGCACGATTGCAGCCGAACGCGTCATCAAGTCCACACGTTCGATTGGGATGTCGCTGGATACATGCTCTGTACCGGGCTCGTTGAAAGAAGATCGAATTCCGCTGGGCATGGCCGAGCTTGGTCTCGGCATTCATGGCGAAGCAGGAGTCGAACAAGTCGCCTCTGCGGGTGCAGCGGATGCCATAGAAAAAATGGTCGAACGACTGGGCGCAGAAATGCCAAAGACGCCCCATGTCGCGCTGATCAACAACCTTGGTGGTGCGTCGTGCCTTGAAATGGCGATCCTGACGAATGCCCTGACGAAATCGGACATCGGACCTCAAATTCGGCTGGTGGTCGGGCCAAGTGCCTTGATGACGGCGCTGGACATGCATGGGTTCTCAATCTCGGTGATGGAGCTTGCCAACAGCGACGAAACCCTGCTGGCGCAAGACGTTCAGGTCGCGGCCTGGCCCGGGTGCGGGCCGATCATAGAACCCACCGTGGTCCCGTTACCCGACGGGCTGTCCCCGATACGGGTGCCCGCATCCGCGCATGAGGCGACAAAGGCCTTTTTGGCGTCATGCTGCAATATCCTAATCGAGTCTGAGGCCGATTTGAACTTGCTTGATGCCAAATCCGGTGACGGAGATACAGGATCAACGCTGGCAACCGCATCGCGCGCCTTGATTGACGCAATGGACTCATTGCCACTTGCCGATCACACCCAGCTTTATCGCGCCATCGGCCTGGAACTCAGCCAAACAATGGGGGGATCATCCGGTGTTCTTTTGGCGATCTTCTTTGCCGCGGCGGGGGATGCGTCCTCTTCGGGGCTGCCAATGCGGGAAGCTCTGCTGGCAGGCCTCAACCGTATGCGCGAAATCGGCGGTGCAAACCTCGGTGATCGCACAATGGTCGATGCACTGATGCCCGCATTGGAAGAACTAAGTGCTGGTATTTCTCAGGCCGCAGTTGCCGCGCGCAAAGGGGCCAATTACACAGCCACAATCACCTCTGCTAAGGCCGGACGCGCCAGCTACATAAACGCAGAACAGCTGGACGGCCACATCGACCCCGGAGCCGAAGCTGTCGCGCGTCTCTTTGAGCATTTGGCCCGATAATCAGATGCAGGCGTTGTCAGACAAAACCAACTTGGGACGGATAAAGCGGTTTCGTAGCGTGCCGCCATGACCAAACGTTCTCCTTTTCGCTACTTCAAAACCAGCCCTGAGATTATCCGCCTTGCGGAGATGATGTATGTGCGTTATCCACTTTCGTTGCGCAATGTGGAAGACCTGCTGCACGAACGCGGTATCGAGATCCGCCACGAAACGGTCCGTTTCTGGTGGAACCGGTTCGGCCCATTGTTTGCGGCTGAAATCCGCAGGAAACGGGTTCAGCAACTTCGAGCTCATTCGAATTGGCAATGGCATCTGGACGAAGTGTTCGTAAAAATCAACGGAGAA
>NZ_JBDVNC010000003.1:0-69495 GCF_039969785.1 Shimia sp.
AGTGACAGCATGCTTGGTGGCGACGGTGCGGATTTCCTTGATGGTGGTAGTTGGACTGATACGCTGGATGGCGGGTCGGGCAACGACACGCTGCTTGGGGGCACGGGCAGTGATCTCCTTCAGGGCGGTGCCGATGATGACGAGCTTCGTGGTTGGGGCGGTGGTGACACGCTGGACGGGGGCGCTGGTATTGATACCGCGAACTATGACAACACTGGTTCCGGTGTAAATGTCAGCCTTGATACGGGTATCGGATCGGGCGGCCAGGCAAACGGCGACACGCTCCTGAACGTTGAGAACCTGACAGGTGGGCTGGGCAATGACACGCTTGAAGGCGACAGCGGCGTAAACGCGCTGGTGGGCAATGACGGCAATGACAGTGTGTCGGGTCTGGATGGCAATGACACGCTGCGGGGCAACAATGGCGACGACACGCTGTTGGGGGGCCTGGGTGCGGATCAGTTGGTTGGTGGCGCCGGTGCGGACTCCCTCGATGGTGGTGGTTGGTCCGATGCGCTGACGGGCGGGTCGGGTGACGATACGCTGGATGGCGGTAGCGGCGGCGACCTTCTTGAGGGCCAGAGCGGCAACGACTGGTTCTTTGGCGGTACAGGTAATGACACGATCCAGGGCAGCATCGGCAGCGACACGCTCTATGGCCAAAGCGGCAACGATCTGTTGGATGGTGGCGGCTGGAGTGACAAACTTATTGGTGGGAGCGGCCGTGATACGCTGATCGGCGGCGGCGGCGATGACCGTCTCAATGGTCAGAGTGGCAATGACGTACTGATCTTTGCAGATGGCTTTGGAGATGACACCGTGTACGGATTCAGCGCCAATGATAACGAAAAGATCGACCTGTCTGGTGTTGCTGGGATCACGAACTTCGTTGATCTGATCGCCAGCCACCTGGCCAATGCCGGTGGTACGGCCCAGATCAACGACGGATCAGATTCCATCCGGTTGCAGGGCGTCGCCTTCAGTGACGTGGGCATTGGGCTGGCTTACTCGGAGGATGACTTTATCTTCTGATCCTGATCCGCACCTGTGAAAGATAAACAGCCCCGCCTTTGGCGGGGCTGTTCTTTTCCAGATGTTGCCCGTCCGACGACCTTGAAGCCCAAATTGAAGGCTTCGTCGATCACCGTAACCATCAACGTTACCACGAGAGCCTGAACAATGTTACGCCAGCCGATGTGTACTTTGGTTGTGACAAAGCCATTCCGGGTTCGACAACCGTGAACTCTGCCCGTACAGAACCATCTGAGCTATAGACACGTCCATCCACCTGGCTGAGATGCCAGGCCACGGTGGCCCAATTGCCGTTGGACAATCCCGTGACATCAAATGTGCTGCCGCTTGTGCCATCTGCCGTGGTTGGGAACAGGCGTCCTAGGCTGGTTGTGTAGGACATGAATACAGCCCCCTGAAAATATGGGCTTATGCGCCCGTGACAAAAATCAACATCGTATAGAGTATGACATATTTTGCAGGGCAAACCCGAAACCGGCAAGAAAAATTTCCATGCCGGTTTCGCGTGGGTCGGGTGTGCTGGATTTTAGGATGAGAGGTGTGGGCCGTGTTTCATCGCTGCCTCAGAGCGGTGATTTCACGAAGGCGGGTGTGTCTTTGCCCTTCTTCAGGAACATCGCTGCTGTGTCCATTGCCTCGCGGATGGTGACATCCATGTCGAGATAGCGATAGGTGCCAAGGCGGCCCACAAACGTCACGCCCGCGGTCTTTTCAGCCAATGCCACATACTCCGACAGCTGCGCCTTTTCCTTGACCTGGCGGATCGGGTAGTAGGGGATGTCTTCGGGTTCGCAGCTGCGACTGAATTCCTTGTAGCAGACCGAACCTTCATGTTCTTCCCAAGGCGAGAAATGCTTGTGTTCGGTGATGCGCGTATAAGGCACGTCACGATCGCCGTAATTCATCACCGCGCAGCCCTGGTAATCCCCCTGATAGGTGAATTTCTCGAAATCCAGCGTCCGATAGCCAAGGCGACCCAATTCGTAGCCGAAATAGCCATCCAGCGGGCCGGAATAGAAGACGTGGTCATAATCGGCGGCGCTGGTGGCATCGAACCAGGTTTCCAAATGCACGGTGATAGACGGGTGATCCAGAATAGCTTCGATCATGGGCGTGTAGCCATTTTCCGGCATACCCTGGAAGCGATGGAAGAAATAGTTGTCGTCATAGTTGAAGCGCACGGGCAAGCGCTTGAGGATCGAAGCGGGCAGTTCGGTTGGCGAACACCCCCATTGCTTGATCGTGTAGCCCTCAAAAAATGCCTTGTAGAGGTCAGGGCCGACAAATTTTTGCGCTTGTTCTTCGAAGGTCTGTGGCTCCTGGACCGAGCTGTCACCGATTCCGGCAATGAAATCGCGCGCCTCATCGGGGCGCATCGTCTTGCCGTAATACTGGTTGATCGTGTGCAGGTTGATAGGCAGCGAGAACACTTGGCCCTCGCTCGTGGTTTTCACCCGGTTCTTGTAAGGCATGAAGGTGGTGTAGGAATTGACGTAGTCCCAGACCTCTTCGTCATCGGTGTGAAAAATATGAGGCCCATAGACATGCACCATGACACCGGTTTCGGTGTCACGTTCGGTATGGCAATTGCCACCGATGTGGTCGCGCCCGTCGATGATGGTTATGGTGTGGCCCGCTTCGGCCAGCCGCCGCCCGATGACAGCGCCAGAAAGGCCGGCACCCACAAGAAGAATATTCAAACCAAATCGCCTTTCGATATCCAGTTTCTATGTAAATAGGCCTACAATGCACTTGGTGCTGACCTGCACCCCAAAGGAGCTCCTATAATGACGAGAGTCCGCGGATGCTGGCTTCATAGTTTCCTTCATTGTATTGGGCAAGCATGCAGGGCACATAGTTGTCAAATTATTTAGATGTACAGCATATCTTGACCAAGCTGGCGTATACAGGCGCATCTCAAGACGCTCTGCGCTGGTTGGGGCAGCCTGCGCAAATCAGTGGATTTTGATCCGAGAGCCGGTTTTATCCGATTGAGCTCACCCAGTGAGGAAAAGGCCCCTCCCCATCGGGTACTTTTTTGGGCACCTTTTTAGGCGTTGCCGTAGCTGCCGGATCTTGAGGGATATACGATGCAAGCTCGTGGGCAATGTCGTTCAGATCCTGAGGGACCGAACGGTATTTCGGACCGTTAGCCAAGTTGCGTTGTTCGTAAGGGTCAATGGTATGATCGTACAACTCTAGGCCGCCATTCCAATAGGTGACCAAGCGATGGGTTGCACTGCGTACACTGAATGCTAACAACAGTTCGCCATTCTCTGCGGGGGGTTTGACTCGCGGGAAACCGTAACAGGACACTACAGGTGGAAGGGCGGACGTTTCCATCTTCTGGAACAAGGGCCGCAGATCTTGACCATCGACAAAAGCCTGCGGGCGCGCCACGCCGAGTAATCCGAGCAGGGTCGGGCCAACGTCTACATTGGAAACGGGCGTTTCGATACGCATGGTCGGGATGTCGGGGCCGGCAAAGATCATGGGTGTCCGAAGCGACCGTTCCCAAAGCGAAAATTTGTGAAAGGTATTTTTTTCTCCAAACTGATACCCGTGGTCCGACCATAGGACAATATAGGTGGTTTCGGTGAGGCCTTCTGCCTCAAGATGATCCAGTACCGACCCGAGGACCCAGTCAGCGTAGCTTATGGAGGCGAGATAGGCGCGCAAAAAGCTGTTATATTGCTGGTTCTCATATAGTTTCTTGCCAAACATACCCGCGCCTACAATCCGGTTTCGTGGTTCTCTGGGCAAGCCTTCTATTTCGTTGGAAGAAAAAGGATCAAAGAGTCGCTCTTTAAGGGCAGGGGCGGGTTCTACGGTTTCAGGATAAAGGTCAAAAAACCGTTGTGGGGCAATGAAAGGTAAATGCGGGCGATAAATTCCAAGGCTCCACACTTGTCCACTGGCCCCCCGGGTCATCTTGTTTTTAAGGTGGGTTGCGTTTCGTTCATCGTATAACGGACCCTCTGAGAGAGCGGGGCCATAGTCTATCATGCCTGCTTTTATCTGGCCGGTCTGTTGCAGCACGCTTTGGCGGGTATAGGGATCGTTGGGTTCCCGAAAGTAGTTTGTCCATTCGGCATCATTCACACCGCCATAGAACATTTTTCCGGAGCCCCAGGTTGTGAACCCGGAGTCGCGTAACACACCAATCAGCGAGCGATCCTGCCCCGGTTTGAAGGCGTGGAACCATTGCTGTTTATTGGTATAAAGACCAGTTCTCCACGGCATGCGCCCAAACAGAACAGCCGCCCGTGCAGGGGCGCATGCCGGGGCCGCTGCGAAGGTATTGGGAAACAGTGCGCCACGCGCTGCCAGACGTGTAATGTTGGGGGTTTTGACCTGAGGATGTCCACCTAGAGGTTCAACATAATCATTCAAATCTTCGAGCGAAACAAAAAGCAAATTTGGTCGTTGATGCTGGGATGTGCCCATGTGTATTGTCCTGAAAGTCTTGGGTTGTCACCGTGTTCAGCACGGCACGGTGTTGATTTTCGTATGACATTGGAACGTTTTAAGATGTCCTATGGAAGATAAATATTAGAAAATCGCTTTATTGGTCTAGGCTTTATGAAGTGCGGAACAACTTTCGTAGCGATATCTCTGACAGGCCATCAAGATATTTACGTTCCATCCATGAGCTATGACTGAATCTGGTGTTTGGGTGGTTTGAAGGTTGGCGGCGTATCTGGTTGAATTGTTGTTGTGAGACAGCAGCCCAACCAAAGGAGATACACCACCATGGAAAAGACTAACATTGTTGATTTTGCGCGTCTAGACGGGACCACGGACGCGTTGACAGATTTACTGAGAACAGGGGCGCAGCAATTGATCGCGACAGCAGTTGAAGCTGAGCTTGCCGGTTATCTGGCACAATTTTCCGACTTGCGTACTGAGACGGGTCACGCTGCTGTCGTGTGTAATGGGCATCATCCGGCCCGGCCATTTCAAACCGGCATTTGCCCTGCGAGCGTACGTATTCCGAAGGTTCGGTCCATGGACGGCACACCGGTGACATTCCGGTCTGCCTTGGTGTCACCCTACGTGCGCAGAACCAAGACGTTGGAAGCAGCTTTGCCCTGGCTCTACCTCAAAGGGATTTCCAGTGGCGAAATGGGAGCGGCACTCAAGGTACTTCTGGGTCCTGATGCGGCGGGGTTGTCGACGAATACGGTCTCACGCCTTAAGCGCGATTGGGCCAAAGAATACGACTGCTGGAGAGACGCGGATCTGGACGACGAACCAATCGTCTATATCTGGGCTGACGGTGTTCACAGCGACCTTCGGGGCGAGAACGACAAGCTCTGCGCGCTTGTGATTATTGGCGTCACGGCTCGTGGCAAGAAGCGCTTTCTGGCCATCGAAGACGGGGTGCGCGAATCCACGCAGAGTTGGCGTGAGGTTCTGTTCAGCCTCAAAAGGGCTTTGTTGCACAAATCGGCTGAAGGGATTCATTGTATGAATCCAGCGTGATAGCTGAGGGGGATGAGCAGTTGGGCCCCTACGAAGTACCAGACCACGAATTGGTCGTCTTACAATGACAGCTTGAAGCGTCGCGAATCACTATCGATCTGGTTTGATCCGGATATGGTGTGGACCCCGCCGCCAAGCGGTAAACGCGGTGGACAACACCGCTTCAGTGACGCTGCAATCCAAGCCTGCCTGACCTTAAAGGTGCTGTTTGGAATGCCGCTTCGCCAAACAACTGGTTTTGTGGATAGCTTGCTAAAGCTAGTCGGACTGGACTGGGTCGCGCCTGATTTCAGCACACTTTGCCGTCGCCAAAAGACGTTGAACGTGAGCCTGCAGTATCGTGGTGGCACTGGCCCACTCAACCTTCTTATAGACAGCACGGGCATCAAGGCTGAGGGTGAAGGCGAATGGAACGCCCGCAAGCATGGCGCTCCAAAACACCGCATTTGGCGCAAGATATATATAGGTGTCGACGAAGAGACACTGGAGGTTCGGGCGGTCGAAGCTTCCAGGCGATGATGTAACGGCTGTAGTCGTCCAAGATCGTGCTCAGATAATACCAGCCCCGGCCAATGATCTTGAAGTAGGTGAAGTCGGTCTGCCCCTTGCCCGGCAGACCGACACACCCAGCGAAAACCTTGGACCTTTGACTTCGAGCTGCTCTGCAATGGCCCGGGCATCCGGAACGGATTGGGCCATCCCAGCGTGATCCTCAAGGAAGAACTTGGCACCAGGCGCACAGAATTTATACGTCAGATCGGCCTGTGTAATCGGCGGAGCAATACTCGGCCGCAGTAGCGGTGGCATTGCCTGCCTACGAAACGAGTCTTGCCCCTATGGACTAGATGCCCATGATACACTAACAATCAAACCAGATCACCTGACGGGACATGCCAGCACCTTGGGTTGCTGCCTCCGGCAGGAAGAAAATTTGAACAAAAATTATATGTGAAGCGGGATAAAACGATGAAAGCCAGAGGGCCGCATTTTCTGGGAATTGGCGCTCAAAAAGCGGGTACGACATGGCTGCACAATATGTTGTCCCAAAACAATGCGATATGGTTGCCGCCGATTAAAGAGCTCCACTATTTCGACGAAATCGAAGCGGATCCTAACCCAAAAAAGCCAAGTCCACACGCACGACGTGCTGCAAAAAAAGCGATCCTGCGTCATATCCGACATGCGGGCAAGGAATTGCACGTTCCGTACATTCACTACTTGTCCAAGCTTGGGACCATGCCAAAGAGTAATCAGTGGTATTATGAGGCGTTCAATTGGCCCCTAAGCGAGGGTAAATTATGTGGAGAACTCACGCCGGCATATTGCAGTTTATCTCTCGACAGCATTCGGACGATGCGCGCCGAGCTTGGCCTCATAAAGCTGATTTTTCTTATGAGGGATCCGGTCAGTCGGGCGAAATCACAGATGCGGATGTGGATAGAACGCCAAAAACGCAGCACAATGGACCTCTCGGATTGGGACCACTTTCTAGAATATCCTACATTGCTAGCACGCAGCAACTATCAGCACACCATACAATCTTATGAAGCTGTCTTCGGACCCGAGAACATTCTGTATCTCGCTTATGGGGAGATTTCGAGCGATCCTTATGCCTTGCTGGCCCGGGTTGAAAAATTTCTAGAAGTCCCCGCCGCAGAGTACCCCACCGCAAAGGAACGGGTACATGCATCCCACATGCAGGTGGAATTTCCGGACATTGTGGAACAGAAACTGTCAGAGATACTGGCCCCGCAATATGAATTTCTGCGGAAGAAGTTCCCTGATAGAATTCTCAGCAATATGTAGCGGAATTTCAGGTTACAATAGCGGGCTTTCAGGTTGAAGCGTCATCCGGGGCCACCAGTTTTTGCAATTCTTCAAGCGGCGTTGCTTCAAAATCGGAAGCAAAAAAATCGGCATGCGCGGCCATTTTTTTAGGGCTCCAATGCCACCAGCGCAGTTCATCAAGAAACTTCGCTTTTTCAGCGGAAAAACGGGGCCGGAGAGCTTTTGCCGGATTTCCAGCAACAATTGTGTACGCAGGAACGTCACGTGTCACAACTGAACATGCAGCAAGGACTGCTCCGTTTCCGATTGTAATGCCACTCAAAACCGTTACGCGATCTCCGATCCAAACGTTGTGACCAATTCGGACGGGCCCTTTTGAAGTATGTCCACTGTGACCAGTGATGCGTCTTTGCAGCATGACATTCAGATTGGGGAAAGTGGTCGAGTGATCCGAAGTGATTATGCGTAAATCTTCGCCAATCCCACAGTATTTCCCAATAGAACAAGCCCTGCCGCCCTTGATCTTTGGGGGCCCAGAGAAACCCGTGCCGTCACCCACTTCCAAGCGCGGGACCTTTACGACGCTTCCTTTCGGAAGAGCAGGGTGTCTAAACTGATCTTCTCGTTTTAGTCTATTCTTTTCCACGCCCTAATTATCCAGTCTGCCATGCTATTGGAACGTCCCCGACAAGGTCTTTGACTTGATCTGGTACATGTTGGACGCGAGCGCGGAAAGCAGCTTGAAGCACCTTAGACAATTCACGTTTAGGTGCGTTAACCCGATCTTTGTCCGACTTCGGCATGATGCGTGGATGGAATGGTACGTCAATAAATTTCAGGAGATCGTCGAAGAACAGTTCAGGCTTCTCCACCATGTCCTCAAAAAACATCACTTTGATCCGTTCTTTTCCAAATGCAGAAAAGGCATTTTTTAGAAGTGTCCCATATTCGACTTGTGCATTGACGCGGGGTGTGCGCAGCCAATTCAGTGTCACACTGTCGTCACTCACGTCGCTTGGGCGGAGTCGTGAGACGTGATTATATTGTGAAATTAGTCTCTTATATGGGTGCCTCATTGAAATAATAACGCGAGCGTCTGGTAGCATGCTAGCCATGCTCGCGAGATCATTCTTGTTTATCTCTACATAGGAGGGGCTGATTTCACCAACGGCGATCTGGCGCTTATTGGGTTTGAAAAGAGAATTATAAGCAGCCAAAGAGGTAGGCGTCGTATTTGAATACAAGTGCCAGTACTCTAAAATTTTAAGACTGTCCTCAATTTTCTTGTCGCCGTCCAACTCGCTCTGAATTTTCTTTACCGCCCGCAAAGCATAGCTCTTCTGCTTGGGCAGGGGGTGCTTCGAAAAATAATTTTCCCAAAAGCGCAACTCGCGTATTGGGGGCATATAAATTTGCGGATGCTTGGATAGGCGGTTTGTAATAAAAGTTGTGCCGCACTTCATAAACCCAAGCCCGATAAAAAATCTTTCCATAATAAATATGCTTTTTGTGCGTGCCCACATCAGGCGGTTCAATTTGGTTGTTAGTGCATCGTGAGTCTCTGGTCAATAGTGACAAAAATTCAAGAGTGGGTGGACGGCAACCCAGCGAGCAGTGTAGCTTACCAAGCTGTTTTGGAGGCTAACTGTTCCATCCCGGATGATCACATTTCTCCTCTGAGATAGGCCCTCTTGATGGCAAGATCGGTTCTGAGGGACGTCCGGGACGGGGACAAGACATGCTGATCCATCTTCACAAGCAAGCGACAACGACACAGAAGGTTCGGGCGGCCAACCAGGCGAGTGACGCGCCAGCATCGTCCCTGGCGGAGCAGTTTGGCGTGACCGGGCAGACCGTCTACAAGTGGAGACACCGCGACAGCGTCGAAGATCGCAGCCACCGCCGCACCGGCTTCAGACGACTTTGACGCCCGCTCAGGAGGCCGTCGCGGTGGCCTTGCGTCGGACGCTGCTGGTATCGCTGGATGACCTGCTGGCGGTGGTTCGAGAGTTCCTCACCCCACACGTCTCGCGCTCTGGCCTTGACCGCTGCCTGCGCCGACACGGGGTTGGCAACCTGCGCGATCTGAAGGCCAGGCACCTAAGCTGAAGCACAGCACCTTCAAGGCTTATGAGCCCGGCTACATCCACATCGACGTGAAATACCTACCGCAAATGGCCGATGAGACCTCGCGTCGCTATCTTTTTGTGGCGATCGACCGCGCCACCCGCTGGGTGTTCATCCGCATCTTCAAGGCAAAGACCGCGGCCAACGCCCGCCGCTTCCTGCGTGAACTGGAACGCGCTTGTCCGCTGCGCATCCGCACAATTCTCACTGACAACGGAAAGGAGTTCACTGATCGCCTGTTCGGTCTGCGCAAACGCGCGGCAACGGGTCAGCACGACTTCGACCAACTCTGTGCTGCGCTGGATATCGACCATCGCCGGACCCGGCCGTAGTCGCCACAGACCAACGGCATGGCCAAAAGGTTCAACGGTCGCATCGAGGAGGTGCTGCAAAGCCACCACTTCCGATCCGGCGAAGACTTGGAGACGACGTTGCATCGATATGTCTGGCTCTACAACCAGCAGCTTCCTCAAGCAGCCTTGGCGAGCAGAACGCCATTGCAAGCCATGAAAGACTGGCACAAACTCAAGCCGGAGTTGTTCAAGAAACAGCCATACTACCTGACGGGATGCGACAGCTAGGTGTTCGCCAAGAAAAACCGATAAAAAATTTAGGGTCAGGATTCATAACCAGAACATGACGACGGCGGCGAGTGCACATGCTGACAGGAACACTTTCGGGCATCTGTCATAGCGCGTTGCTACGCGTCTCCAATCCTTGAGGCGGGCGAAGCTATTCTCGATCTTGTGACGTTTGCGGTAGCGGGTTTCGTCGTGTGGGATCAAGGTTTTTCGGTTCTTCCGAGAGGGGATGCAGGGCGTAATCCCTCTTTCTTCAAGAGCTTCGCGATACCAATCTGCATCATAGCCACGTTCTGCCAGCATATGTTTGGCCGCTGGCAGACCATCCAATAGTGCCCATGCGCCGATGTAATCGCTGCGCTGCTCGGCGGTCAGAAACATCCGCAAGGGACGGCCTGCTGCGTCGGTCACAGTGTGCAGCTTGGAGTTCATCGCTCCCTTTGTGCGCCCTCCCTCTCGGGACATTTGCTCTGCAAATACCTTGTCGGGCAGCGATCAGGCGACCACGCCCCCCTTTTTCAGCCACAAGCTGGAAGCCGTGCGGTGCGTCTTGAGGTACGTCGCGTCGATCATGAGCGAATCGGTTTTGCCGCCCTGACCGGCCAGTTCAAAGAGCATCCTTGCGAAAATTCCTTTCTCGCTCCCTTTGCCCGACAACATATTCGTAGAATGTGTGAGAGGAGGCGTTTCCAACGGCTGTACAAGGTCTTGTGCGGACCATAATTCGCAGGTGCGTCACTCCACCGTAAGCCATTGCGATTGATGAAGATAATTCCAGACAAGACCCGCCTATCATCCACCCGAGGCTTTCCGTGCGACTTCGGAAAGAAAGGCGTGAGCTTGGCCATTTGCTCATCCGTAAGCCAATAAAGATCACTCATGTCACCGCTCCGTTTTGCGAGCCGTGACGCACATCAAAGAACGAACATCAATGCATCCTGACCCTAGGCTTCTAGTGTATTGGAGCGCCAATGCCAAAACGAGATCCGATAACCTGAAAAACATCAAAAACTGGTGGTCGCGCCAAATGTGGAGAAAGTAGCGGGCTACATCAGCCTAGCTTGCGCAGACAGTAATCGGGGCGGAAGCACGTGAAAGCTCTGTTTTTTTGAAGACAGGCTGGCAGATTAGACGGCCTTGTTATAGGGATGTGCACTGCGTTGGCTCTGGACCGTATATCGTAGTTACGAGCGGGATGGCAGCGCGTATGTTGAATGATAGTCACAACGCGATTGGTAAGACTTGATGAAGCCGACTCTTTTCCTGCACATTGGCACACACAAGACTGCCTCGACGGTTATCCAAGACGCGCTGGATAAGAATCGGGATGTCTTGCGTGCGGCCGGGCTGCTGTTTCCTGCGACCACCCGCGGCTTATTCCCCGAATTGCCCAAACATGACGAGTTGTTCCAAACCCTGGTCGATCCCGACCCAAGTGCCTTTGAGGCCGAATTCGCGGCCTTCATGAAAGAATATGAGGTCAGTGGTTGCAAGGATATGCTGCTCAGCGAAGAGGCCCTGTCCGAGCCGCGCCCTGAAGCCTATGAAAAGCTGCGCCGTTTTGAAAAACATTTCGAGATCCGCGTTATCTGTTACCTGCGCCGCCCGGATTTTTTCCTGGAATCGCTTTGGAACCAGCGCTGCAAAGAAGGGATCTGCAAGGTGCCGGTGGGGCCGTTTTCGCGTAGCCCTTTTAATCGCGAGCGGGTGTTCTATGACAATATCCTTGATTGGTGGAGCGGTTTTGCGAAGGTCGAGGTAATTAATTATGAGACTGTCAAGGACGGACAGATCCTGGACAGTTTTGCCGAGGTGATGGGCTACAGTTTTGCCGATGCCGGCAACCCGGTGCGTAATGCCAGCCCTTCGGCACAATGTGCGCTGTTGATGGCGGCCATGAACCGGCAGGGCATTCGGTTCGAACGCCGTCGCATGATTGCCGCCTTTGCCGGGGATCAGGGCAAATATGCTCTGGGTGGGCGGCTGCGCGCAGACCTTCTGAAAGATCTGGCACCGCATCTGGAGCGTCTGGAGCAGGGATATGGCGTGCGCTTTGACATGGAGATGCCCGATGAGCCCAAGATCCCGCTGACGCTTCTCAATCCGGATATCTGTGCCAAGGCCGTTGCAACCTTGTTGTGAAAGCGGGTACCTGACGCTTGCGCGGCGGCCTTCAATATGCCGGGGTGCTGCCCAGCCAAACCCTGTCCTGTAGCGTTTCGCTTTTAACCTGAAACGAAGCGTCTCATTTGGCGCGTTGAAATTTTGATTTGAGGCATCGTTGCGTGTTTCAGGTCTCATCGATAATGCAGTAACCGCTCGCAAAGACACCGTCGGCGGCCGCGCTGCCCATCGGTATGAGCAGCTCTCTGGCGGCTTGCGGGGGTCTGTTCCGGCTGAGTGCAGAATGACACCCTAAGGCTTTCTGCACCTGTATTACCCATGATTTTTTCTCTGTGGCCGTCCTTGCGGCGGCCATGGCTGTTTTGGGTCCTGATGGTGAGTGTGAATGTGGCAAGAAATAGGGTTGATTACTTCGCATGCCGGAGTGGGCGCGCGCCCAGTTTTCAGCCGGCCGTTAAAGCCTTCCGCCACCTATATTCACCGGTGAGTATGATGTGGGCCCACCCGAGTGGCGAGATGTGCGCCAAGAGCTCAGGTTGGCCGTCGAGCCCGGCGCGGCGTCGCGCTGCCACGGCCTGTCCGAGATGCTTGGTGTTCCAATAAATGATGATGGCCGCGAGCAGGTTGAGACCCGCCATGCGATAGTGCTGCCCTTCGGCGGTGCGATCCCGGATTTCACCCTGACGCCCGATGCGCTTCGCCCTTGTTAAGTCCCACCTGCGCCCGGCGCTGCATGTTGGCATCGAGCAGCCACTCGATGATGAAAAGGGTGCGCTCGACGCGACCAATTTCGCGGAGTGCCACGGCCAACTCGTGCTGGCGGGGATAAGCCGCAAACTTCTTGAGCAGCTGACTGGGGGCGATAACGCCTGTCGTCATGGTGGCCACGGAGCGCAGGACATCTGGCCAATTTTGAACGATGACACCTTCGCGGATCTTACCGCCGATCAAACCGCGCAACTCATTCGGCGCGCTCGCGGGGTCGAAGGCATAGAGCCGCGTCGATGGCAGATCGCGGATGCGCGGTATGAACAGGAAGGGATTCTGTCAAAAAAGTGCTGCACACTCAGGGGAGAAGGCGTCGTATACCGCTCCTGCGCTCTCAAGGGTAAGTGAATCGTCGGGATAAAGCGCGATGTTTTTGGCAGTTTTCTTGAAGGTCGCGGCTTCGTCCCCTTCGTAAGCCGGTATCTCGATGTCAAAACAGAGATCTGCCCCCGTCTGGCGGGTGTCTCGCAATTCATGCATACGCCGAGGCTAGTCCGCTCTCTTCCGTATAACTGGTGTCGTTCTGGATGGTGGGACCCATTGCACGCCTTCAGGGGAGTAGCTGCCAGAGGCCCCGCGCTGGGTCTTCGCCGACGATGCGGTCGAAGCCTACACGCGAAGCGCCATCGGTGACCAGCCAGGTGCCACCCACCGGGCGCAGCAGGATATGGCCCTCGCGACCACACAGGTAGATCAGCCAATCGGCCATCCGGTCGGTGTGATCAAGGTCCGGGTCAAGAGAGCAAAGGCGCGCGCGGCCCTGATCGGCAGAGAGGCCATATTTCAGGGCGGCCTGGTTCGTGATACGCCAACTGCCATCCGGCTTGGCCTGTAAGCTCCATTTGACACCTGCCAGTCCAGGATCAGTGACGATGTCGACCTCCGAGGAATACTGGTTGCCGTCAAGGTAAACCGGGCCGCTTTCATGCTGCAGAGAAAAGCGTACGGCCTGCATTTCGGGGACGATTTGGGTGCCGCCTGGCAGGCTCATGCCCGGGGCAAAGCGGCGCAGGGCGCGCGGATCAGACGCAGCGCTCATGTGTCCGCCTTTGTTTGTGGTGCAGGCTGAGGAGCCTCTTGCGGAGCGATCCCAAAGAGTGTTCGCGGCGCGGCGTGGCGGGTCAGTTCCTCGCGCCAGAACTCGGCACCTGCCACCTCTTGCATCCGGGCCGCGTAATGTGCGCGCAGATCGTCGAACCCGTCCTGGAAGCGCGCCAGCTCCCGGGCTAGGGCGGCGGTAGCCGTCACGGTTTCGGAGAGAATTGCGGCCTCTTGGGGATCATAGACCCGATAGCGGTCCGTATGCGGATTATGCAGTAAGACGCGGGCGACGGTGTCCTGCTTGGGCCCGCCCGGGTAGAGAAAAGACGTCTCGACAGCACTTTCACCCCGGCGTGCGGCGCTGGCGCGGATATCGGCGCGCACCTCGTCGGGGACATAATCGAAGGCCCCGTCATAGGTTCTGAATTCTCCCAACCGAGTGACATAGTGCTGGGCAAATTCATGTTCGAGCAGCAGATGGTCGTTCAGGTCCCTGAGGACATCGGCATAAAGCCGCAGCCCCGGTGCATCACTGATCGCAGCATGTGCCAAGAGGCGCTGCTTGAAGAAGCGAACAAAGCTGGTCTGGACCTCGGCCCCATAGCGCATATTGATGATCACCCCATGGGCGATGGACATGTATTCCTGCCCGTAGGAATGGGCAGGTTCATGCCAGGCCCAGAGGTTAGGGTTAGAGAGGCATTTGCCCCCTGCCGCCCCGTGACGCAGACTGTATTCAATGTCATCGCCGCGCAGGAAAAAGGCGGATGGATAGCCGAGCGCGCGGAAGCGGGCATGAGAGAGCCCGAAGAAGATGAAGGTGCTGTACTCTGGATAATGCAACCCAGTTAGCTTGTCTGCCTGATCCGGGTCGTCCATGCGCCCGCCGTGGCGCAACAGGCGCGGGGCAATGGCCGTGCGCGCACCGGTGCGATCCGCGTCCAGGAACCGCCCCCAGAAGGCGCCGTCTTCCCAGATCTTGCGCGGGGCGCTCTTCATGCTGACGGGCAAGGTGAAGATGACATCATCGGTGCGGAACAGCGTTGTCGCCCAATGACGGCGCAGACTTTCCAGCGATATCTGCAGATCGTCATCCAGAAGCAGCAATTCGTCAATGTCCTGCTCGCTCTTTTTGAGGGCATCTTCAAGTAGCAGCAGGGACTGGCTCATGTTGCCACCGCCCCCCATATTGGCCCCGCTCAGCACATGCACGTGCAGGTGGTCAAAACCGGCCAGCGCGCTATAGCTGTCCTCATCCACATCCCCCGTCGTGTCCAGCACCAAGAAGAAGATGTTGCGCAGGGCGCGCCTATATCCAGCGCTCAGATGGCTTTGCGCATCAAAGCGCGTGAGTAGCTCGATGATATCGTTGGTACGTCCGAAAGTGCGCATGATCACCACCATGCGTCCGCCCACATCGCGCGGGGCGTTCAGGCTGAGCGCCATGTCATGTAGTACACAGTCATCCCCCAGCGCTTCGAGTTCCCAGGAGAGGCGCGCCTGTTTGTCCAGATCATGCTCGATGTCGATATGGCAGCAGGCCGCGGGCAGCGTGTCATGTTCGGGGCGGTTGTTTTCGACAAGCCCTGTGTCAAGCTCTTCGGGGGTTTCCCCGGGAGTATGCGTGTGCAGGCGGTAGGCAAAGGCGCCCGAGACACTGAAATGCAGCCCAATCTGGCGGGCCGCGCTGTGATTGCGTAACGTGGCAGGAAACAGCATGTTGCGCAGGGCCGCGCTCGAGAGGCTCTGGCCTCGCAGGAAGGGGGTATCCGCCTCGGCGCCGGGGACCAGATGATCGACCAGATCGGTGTTGAAAAACAGATCCGCCAAGCGGGAATGCGATCTTGCGGGGCGGTCCAGGCCAAAGGCGGCAATATCTTCACCAACCGTGATGGGCAGCGTTTGTTCGGCCCAGGCGCGCAGATCCGAAGAAAGATGAGTTATGGCGCTATGCATTGTCGTCCTGTCAAAAATCGGTGTTTTGCAGTCACATCTCCCGAGGACCCCCTGCAGGCCCCCTGCGATGTCCTTGGGTTGAGTATCATCAGGGGTTTGAGAATGGCAACCTGAGAAAGATTAGACAAGGCTGTGCGTAAAGGATACGCAATCGGGGCCGGACATCGGGTTTTACAGAAAGGCTGTGATAATTCGCGTTGGATTCCTCGCAAAAGATCGGCTAGGACTGTCTCAGCATTTGTCACCTTACGCTACACCCACAGGTGACGCCGGATTTATAGAGACGATTTAAAATATAGGGCATTAGCCACATGGCGACCATCAGGCTCTACCTCGGGGCACACAAGACGGCCACAACCCACCTGCAAGGTATCTTAATGGCGAATCGACCCCAGCTGCTTGAGCAGGGGGTGGCGCTTTCGGCGCCGCAGGACATTCGCAAAGAATGGTTGCCCAACCTGTTCACGGCACAAAAGGCCCTGCTTACCACAGGGGCAATTCCCGACGAGATTGCCACCCCGCTCCGGGATTTGCAGCCCGAAAGCAGCGACTGGATACTGACCGAAGAGAACATCATCGGCATTCCTTACGAACTGTCGCGCATTTCTGGCATCTATCCGATGGCAGGCAAGCGCATGGCAACGCTCAAGGCGCTGTTTCCCGAAGCGCGATTCGAGTTTTATTTCTCGGTCCGTTCTTATGACAGTTTTTACCGCTCGATGTATTCCGAGGTGGTGCGCAACCGCGGCTTCATGACGTTTGAGGAATTTTACGACCCGGAACGCTTTGCGAGCAATTCATGGGTACTGATGCTTGCCGAGATCACGCGTCATATTCCGGCTGAGAATATTGTCCTGTGGAAATTCGAGGATTTCCGCAAGGTACAATCCCAGGCCCTGACGCGCCTCAGCGGATGCGATGATGTGGAGGCTATGACCGCGCGCTATGCGCCCGAGACAACCCGCCCGTCGCTGTCGCAGAAAACTCTGGATGTCCTGGGCGATCTGGCCCCGGCCATCGGCGCCCCCGAAGCGCTGCGGCTGACCGAGCGGATCAACCGCCACTATGCGGTGGCCGATGGCCATGCGCCGTTGAATGTCTTTGACGAGGCCACGACGGCCCGGCTTAAGGCGCAATATGAGGCGGACATAGCGCAAATTCATGAAACTTATCCGTCAATTACGTTTCTTTAATCTGGGCTGTCCGAATACTGAAAGATGATCACATGACCAAAACGTGCCTTTTGCATATTGGGAAAACAGGCGGGACCTACCTGAAGTCAGTAATTGCACATAACCAAGAAAATTTGCCGAATGATGTAGAGATTCTATCTCACTATGATACAATCTTTTCCACGGTAAAGAAGTTTGGCCGGGCGCGCAAAATTGGCTTTGTTTTCCGAGAGCCCGAGAAACGCTTTATCTCTGGCTTTCAAAGCAGAATTCGCCAAGGGCGCCCAACTTATAATAGCCCATGGACTGCAGAAGAAGGGGTTGCGTTTCATTGGTTTGCTACACCAAATGATCTTGCGGAGGCGTTAGGGTCAAAAGATGAGCGCATGAAGTCAGCAGCAATTTTCGCCATGCATAACATCCGTCACATAAAATTTGGATATAAACATTTCCTTGGTGGCAAAGCGCGTCTCGCGAGAGAGGTCGAAAAAGGAAAGATGCAACTTTGTGTCGAATTGGAAAACGTGGATGAAAATTTGCCTGAGATCATGCAAAGTATTGGATTTAAGAAATTCTCGCTCCCCAAAAAGCCTGTGCGCCACAACGTCAGACTCGCTCAAGTTACCCAACTTTCAGAAATAGGCAGAGCGAATCTTCATTCATATTGGGCCGAAGAATTTGAAATATATGAGTTTTGCAAACAGATAGCAACTATCCACGCCCAACCTAATCTTTAATATAGATACTTAGAAATCATCGTTCTCTTACAATGGAGGGCGGTAATTATAGCATCTAAGAAATGGAGCACACAAATGAAATTAGACTATAAAAACAAGCTGGTATTTCTACACACTTCCGAAGTTGCTTCGATACGCTGGGATAAAACTTTTGAAACCGACCCGTCTACAGGTGCGGTGAATCTGCCCTGTTCAAGCTAAATAAAACCCATGCAAGCACTAGCTCAGAACCTCGTCGAAATTTTTGCCACCGAGGCCCATGATTACGGGCGCATTCATGATGTGGTCGAAGCCGGGTTCCTGGCCTCGCAGGAAGGCTGTAGCGTTGGCTACAACGTCAAACCCGGCTCGGTTTATACCATTGACCTTCAAGGCGAGACTTTTGTCTTAGATCGTCCGCTTAAAATTCGCAAAGCTCAGCTCATCCATATCCGCAATGGCACGCTTGTGGCCGGGCCGACTTTCCCTAAAGGCGAGTTTCTGATCGATGTGTTCAATGGCACAGGTCTGGTGTTCCAGAACCTTTTCTTGGAATGCAGTAAACGTGCCAATGGCATCACGCTTGCAGATTTCTTCCGCGTGCGGATCGAGGATTGCCACATCATCCACCAGCGCGACTATGGCATCTATTCCGCGCCACAGGGCAACAATCACGAGCTGGAAGTGATGAAGTGCCATATCTCGGAATACCTTTATTGGGATGGGCATCCGGGCAAGGCCTCAAGCTATGGCATCATCCCGCCATTTGACGTGGATGAAAATCGCCAATCCGTCGGGGTGTATTTGGGCCAGGCCGACAACGTGGTAGCAGATTGCAACATCAACCTGTGTCGCACCGGCATCTATTGTGGGATGCGGGCTAACCGCATCCAAGGCAACCACATCACCGGAGGGGGCAGTCTAGACCTTGATATTTTCAAGGGTATCGAGCTGGATAACTTTCACAAATCTTCGGCCATCATCAATAACAACTACATTGATAACTGCACGCTTTGGATCAATTGCGACGATCATCCCCGCCTGAACCAGCGCAACTACCTGCATGTGACCTCGAACCTGTTTTATCGGGGCTACAACCATCCCAGCGACGGGCGCACTTATAGCCATATCGTGGTAAACCCACTCAAGCCGGGGTCGTTCTTGGGCAATGTGCATGTGACAAATAATCTGTTTTACAATCAGGATGAAAATCTGGAAGCTATCAAACCGCGTGTTCTGGAACCGATCCGCGTACACAGCCGCACCGATTCCGAAACCGGGGAACATCTCGACCTCAACCATGCAGGAATTTTGAACTTCCGGATGGAATCCAACCAGTTTACCAACCGCTTCCCTACATTTGTCAAACCTATGGGCACCACGGTGACCAAACGGGTTGAAGCCACGCCAGATAAGCACCTTTACACGGTGCCTTTCAAACGAGAAATCCCAGTGGGTATCCTGCGTGATGCAGAGGCGCGGATAAGCACCATGTCCGACGGTCAAGCGGCCCAACCCATTGTCCGCCGGCTTTTGCCCCACGCGGTCGAAGTGGAACTGCCCGAACCTTTTGCCGGAACGATTTCGGTCACGGCCAGCGCGATTAGCGAGCCGGTCGGGCGGTTCTCCTACATTGTAAAGTGAGCTGGGATGTGTTGTTTTTTGTGCCACCAGTAACCGCTCGGGTATGCGCATGCACTTTTCGTGGACTGGGAGAACTAAACTGATAGGCACTAAAATATGAGCACTCCTTTTGTCATCTGGACGATGCGGCGCACCGGCGGCACAACCCTGACAGACCTGTTGATGACGCTTTCGGAATATCCCAAAGTCGAGCATGAACCCTTTAACGAAGACCGGATCTTCGGGCCTATCTCGATTGAGTGGTACGCACACAAGGAACCTGCCCGCACCGTAGGCGCGCTGGAAACGGCGGTGCGCGCGCATCCGCTGATCAAGCATTGTTTTGAAATCCACGGACTCCGCTTTAACAACTTGTTGCTCAGGAACTTGAACCGGCTTGGCTATCGCCAGATCATTCTCAGACGGGAAGACGAGGTGGCGCGCATCCTGTCGCTACAGCTGGCCGAGGCCACCGGGGTCTGGGGCAAGATGGGGTCGGAGCGTGGTTATGCCTATTTCCGCGAAGAGGGGGCTCCAGAACTACGTTTTGATATAGCTGCCGCGCAAGCGCATCTGGAGCATTGCTTCAAACGCTGGACATGGCTGGAGCAGAAGATGCTGGACGTTGGCATCACGCCTTTCCAACTGCGCTTTGAAGATCTCTACGGGGATCTTGAGCGGGGTAAAGAGACGGTGCGCAAGGTGTTTGACCATATCGACATCCCGCCGGACAGCTTTGAGGAGCATAAACAAACCATCGAGAACGCGCTGCGCTACAAAGGCCAAAATTCGGGCAGTGTGATGTCGCTGGTCAAAAACATCGACGAAGCGCAGGCCCGCTTGCAAAATCGCCTTGATATACTGAACGCCCGCCCAGCATCGTGACACTCATAACTTCAACGCTGCCCCGGTGGCATAAACATCATATTTAACCGATATTTTTCGTGTCATTGGACACCAGGAGTTAAGATGAACGCCTTATTGCGCCGTAATATCGCCCCATCATTTTCGTTCAGGATCGATTGTCCCGAGCAAACCGCCCAGCTTGCCTTGCGTGGGGAAGCGTTCGATTTCGAGCTGACCTTTTTCAAACAACATCTACGCTTTAGCCTGGGCGAGACACACGCGGCGCATGATCGCCAGTTTGAAGTCGGATTGGTGCCGGCGGCGTCATACGAAGAGTATCACCTGTCCTTTGAGCGCAACGTGGCCGGCGTGGCGCTTCTGGTGCTGAGACGACACAATACGCTTTTGTTTTCGCTGGAATGTTCCTTTGGGTTCGATCGCAGTTTTACGCTTGAAACCAACAATGTGACATTGACGTGGATGCAGCGGCGCGAGAACGTATTCTCTGGGTTGGTCTCTGCGCCGGACAATCGCAACAACCTGGTTCTGGTCCATGCCGCAGAGGGATATAGACGCAGTATTTGCGGGGCGCTGGAAGAAAACATGCCCTATACCACACATGTGCGCATTCTGGTGGAGACGGATGAAGACGAAGATGCGTTACAGGGCCCGACTATCCCACGAGACGGGCTCATTGAGCACATCCGGACCCGTTTCGGCAGCGCCATCGCCAATGTCTCGTTGGTGGCGATCACCAATCCCGAAAGCATGGACCCTGACGAGATTGCCTCAGTCATCAACCAATGTGCGGTGAGTACAACTCAGATGTTCCTGGGTGGGGTGGTTCAGAAGATGCCCGTCGAGGAGCTCTCTGGGCTGAGTGACACATCGGTCCCGCAACTGGTAAGCAATCATACTACACAGCCGGTGATCGCCTTTGCCGCAGACAGCTGGAGCGAGACCGTGCCGGAAAACCTGCGCGGCGGGTTTCAGCGCTATGTGCCCGAAACGCTCAAGACGATCCGCCCCGGGATGAGTGCGCGTGCCGCCTTGCCCCGTTACCGGATCGATAGTGCCCTGTGGGCGGTCAACCGGTTTTGGTTCTTGGACAAATGGATCGCCCCTGCCGAGGGATCCTTCAACATATCCTGGGTTCTGCAAACGGTGTTTGCCCGGAACGGAGCGCATCCCTCGGACGTGCTCAACCTGCTACGCTCAACCTGTGAGAGGTGCAAGGCCGAAAACATCCGGGTCCTTGGGTGCCAGCTGATCGGGGCGGAAAAACCGACCTATCTGCTGATAGATGTAACCCTGATGGAGCTGGCCTGTGATGCCAGCTATGCGCGCAGCCGCCGCCCACTGGAAACCTATTTAGCTGCAATCGACTACAAGGCATGTGTGACTCAGACAATTGAGACCGACACCATGCAGATCACTCTGCTACACATGAAAAGGGAGCATGGGAGTACAGAGGACGCGGCACTTGCAGAGCTTCTGGAGGCGACACGTGAAGCACTTGAGGCCAGCACCGAGAACAGTGTGGTTTCCCAACCTGCGGAAAGCTATCTCACAGCCGTGCATGATGCAGTATCTGTTGCCTCCCTGATCAACGCTGTTGCGACGGATCAGGCCAGCGACGTGGCCCCTGAAACCTTGTTGCGGTTCCTGAAAACACACCCGCAATTGACAGTGTTATTGCTGCGGCATGTGTTGATGCTTGCACCGCCCAGCAAGATCAGCGGATACATGGCCGCGTTTGGATCGTCGGAACTCAATCTGAGTGAAGAAGATGAAAAAGACCTTCTGAAACTGTTGATCGAAACCCGGTTGTTCCCGGTGTCGGACGAGAAACTGTGGACCAACCTGCCCGAGCAGCCTTATGGTGATCGTCGCTGGGCGGCGTTGCAATTACTGGAACAGCTGCCCACCGCAGATTACAAGGCGCGGGCCCCCGGTGTGCTGAAACAGCTTGACCTCGCCGAAGAAGATCTGACCTTCAACCAGGTGCTGGCGCTTCTCAAGGAAGGCAATCTGGAACTGGCCGTGGCGCGGGGTTGCGAGGCGGTTCTGCGGGGCAAGCTGCGCCCCGAGAATGAACGCGATATGTTGGCGATTGCTTTGCTGGCCGAGGACTTTAACACTGCTAAGGCCATCGAGGACGCGCTGGCCGAGCCACTTTCGGAGCTGGACATTGCTTATCGCGATGGGGTTGTGGCTGCACGCAAAGGCAAGTTTTCGACCAAGAAGCGCCAGCGCTGTACCAAAGACATTCTGGCGCTGGACGAGGAATTCGTCGATCTGCGCATACGCGGGCGTAAATACGAAACCATCGCGGAATTTGCTTCCGAGCCTGATCCCGAGCGGGACGTGATCTGTGTGATCACAGCCAAAAACGAGGAATCCCGCCTGCGCGAAACTCTGGCTCATCACCATGCCATCGGGCTGCGCCACTTTATCCTGATCGATAACATGTCCAGCGATGGGACGCTGGACATCGCGCGCGACTATGGCGCCAAGATCATCCAGACTGCTGAATCTTACAAGGAAAGCCGTTATGGCATGGCTTGGGTGAACGATGTGCTGGACGCGTATTGCACGGGGTTCTGGTCCCTCGTGGTGGATGCGGACGAGATGTTTATCTTCCCCGAGGCGGAAACCCGCTCGATCCAGGACTTCACCGCCATGCTGGACGCAGAAGGCTACGATGCCTTTGGCTGTGCCTTACTCGATATGTACCCGGAGGCGCCGATCAGCAGCTTCAAGGACGTGCCGCGCGGGGAACTGAGATCACTCTATCGCTATTTCGACGGCCAGAACGCTGCCTTCTGGCCACGCTTGCGCAGTCCGCTTCTAGGGCTGTCGGGCGGGGTGCGTGACCGTGCATTCCGCATGGGACGCTTTGCCCACCTGGCCCCGATCGCGCAGACCAAAACACCACTTGTGAAATGGGCGGCGGGAATGAAATACCTCACCTCGACCCATGACATCACACCGGTGCGCTCGCCGGTCTTCTTCGGGGCGCTGGAGCATTACAAGTACACGCCCGACTTTGTGGAGCGCGCCAAGCGCGAGGTGATCCGCAAGGAACATTGGGGCGGGGGATCGGAATATACAGCCTATGCCACGGTGCTTGAGGCGGACCCCGACATGTCCTTTATCGACGCGCGCTTCAGCCACGAACGTGAAAAATCCACCCAACTGATCCAGACGGTTTGCCCGTTCCCCTGGCCCGAGGAGATGTTGTAGGCGGCAGACAGAAAGGGATCTGATGCCGGAGGGGGCAGAATTCTACGTTAAGGAATGATTTGACGCTCTGTTCGTTGCAACGTTCTGTGGACGGTTGGTCTTGAGAGCGCGAAGGGTTTAACCAGAGCGTTGATGGAATGGTCACCAGTGGCATGTAGGCGTGCCCGTTCTGTTGTTTTCAAGAGCGTTTTGGCTGTTTTTCGGTGGAGTTTCCCTTCTGCTCGAACGATCGCCATTCCCTTCCTTGTGCGCATTCTGATCAGATCGGCCTCGAATCCGGCGAAGGTGGCCCAGATAGCGGCGTAAAAAGATGCCTTGCCAAGAGCCTGCTACACGTTGGCATTCCCAGGATAGTGACATTAAAAAATTCTCAACGGTGTCTCAAAATGCTTTAATGTAAATCCAGACGGAAATCGGACAGGGTCACCGTGGTTGCATCCGTGTTGTTGAAATACAGCGCCACAACAAAACGGTCGTTTTCGATCTCGTCCATCGGCAGGGCGTTGAAGGCCAATTCGGTGGTGATAATCTTGTATTGCTGGCCGATCTTGTATTCGTGGAAGGTAAAGCAATCAAATCCACGCCCCCGATCCAAAAGCCCGCCATAACCTACGGCCAGCTTGGTTTTGCGTCCGGCCCGCGCCGAAACAACAAAACTGGCAGCTTCATGGTCTTTGAGCGCTTCGAGGGGCAGGTGCATTTCAAGAGCCATCCACTCGAAGGATTTCTGCAGGATGTCGACTTCGAGCCCATAGCCCAGTTCCGGCTCAAACAGCGCTTCGGCATTCACAGTCTGACGAAAGACAACCTGATCCTCCAGCGGAATGTGGCAGTTGTTCAGAAAGATCTCTCCCGACGGACCAATCAGCTCAAAATCAGAACAGTCGGACACACTGTTGAGCACATTGAAAGCTATTGGACGAAACCGGATCGCAGGTGACATATTAAGAAAATCCTCAAAATTGAAGCGGTTTGAACGTGCATCAAAGCCAGTGAGATGCGCAAGCCTTACTTAGAGGGCGTGTCGTTTTTTTGTCATCTGTGCCATAGGATAAATGAGCAGTGCGGCGCGATGTCGCGTAGGAGAGTTCCCGGGGTGTTGGGGGATGATGTATATCATAGGGTTTCGCCATTTATTTAACATAATATATATTATAAGAGATGTATTTGTGTAGCCGCAAAGCTAAGATGCCGCCCCCTGACACCCTGTCAAAAGGCAATCTCGGGCCTGCGCCTCAAAGCCGCATTTGGGAAATAGGTCTTTTATTCAGCACACCACCCGTTGCCCTGCCCCTGCAGGATCAGTAAGAGAAAAGCATCATCGCCCGTATTCCTTTGTTTATTCAGAAACTGCAGAGACAAAACCATTGAAACTCATCTGTCACATTGGGACCCCAAAGACCGCCTCAACATTTCTGCAAAATACATGCGCTGCCAACCTCGATTGGCTTCGGAACCGTGGTGTGATCTATCCTGATCTGCTGTCCCCGGATGCAAACCACATTACCCTGTTTTATGCGAATGCCATGCACCTGCACGATTTCGTTGTTGATTACGGCCTCACGTCACTAGACGACATTACGCGCTTTCGCGACCAGCTTTCGAATGTAATAGCAAAGCAAGTGCGCAATGCTCCGAAAGGCGCGCATACGATGCTGATGTCGTCTGAAAACCTGACGGGCAATCTCGTGTCCCCGGTCGGCGTGACCAGGCTGCAGGAGCTTCTGGCCCCGCATTTTGATGAAATTGAAATTCTAGTCTATGTGCGCCGCCAGGACGACGCAATCCTCAGCATGTATGGTGAATTCATGCGCCGCGGCTTTAGCGGTCGCCCGTTCGAGCTTTATCTCAACAAGGCGCTAGGCCCTCAAAGCCAAACCCCATATCTCTATTACCGCCGCACGCTTACAAAGTGGATCGATGCCTTTGGACGAGATGCCATCACCGTGCGCAAATTTGATCGCAGCAACCTGATCGGGGGCGATATCCTGACCGACTTCATGACACAGGTTCTTGGGCTCGACGAGGCTCCCGACCTCTCTGGCCTAGTGCGCTCGGAAGATGACAATGTCGGCCTCTCTGCACCGGTCATGGAGTTTCTGCGCCAAATGTATCCGACTTTTTCCAGTCGTAAGGATGACGAATACAACCCGTTGCGCGACTTTGTCGAACCGATCATAGCGACCTTGCCTTCAAGTCCACGTCCCCGCATGTCCTCTGCGCAATCCCAGCGCATCATGACCACGTTCAATCCCGCCAATACCTGGCTCAAGGAGACCTTTTTCCCTGAAGTTGAAGAACCGCTCTTTCCACCGCGGGACGAAACCGACGCATTCGGCAACCTTGGCCACATAACTTTGGAAGAATTTGCTGAACTGGCCGGGAAGTTTATCCGATGAAACAAACTTTGTGGATCCACCCGGGTATCCAGCGAACGGCCACCACGTCCATCCAGGAATTCTTCTTCGAAAATTTCCAGGTCCTGCAGTCACGGGGCATTCTCTATCCATTCAAAAGCCGACGACATTTCACGTTCATGAACCGCCTTCTGGACGGGAAGCTGGATGTCGATGCTGCTGCACGGGACCTGATCCGGCGGGCCAACGAGAAGCCCGATCCGATCCACACGATTGTTCTGAGCGATGAATCCGTATCGTTACGTCGCACCCGGGACCTAGCCCGGCTGGCGCGGTTGCGGGATCATTTCGACGTCAAGATCATGGTGCTCCTTCGTCGCCAGGACCTGTGGCTGGAAAGTTGGTATTTCCAGAACGTCAAATGGCAATGGAACCCCGCGCTCAGCCATTGCACACTGGACGAGTTTCTCGCGCAAAGGCACAGCTTTCACTGGCTTCACTACGACAAATACATCAAGCGGTTCGAAAAACTGTTCGGGACCGAAAACGTCGAAGTGGCCGTGTTTGAACGCGACCAGATGCCCGGTGGACCAGTGCAAAGCTTCTGCAGGCAGATCGGGTTGCTCAACCTCGAGGGGCTGATCGAACCCAAACATACCAATGCCAGCCTTAGCCCAGCCATGTCCGAACTGATCCGCCAATTGCCCGTGGACGAGGGGCTGGGCGATGAAACACGCCATATCCTGACCAAAGTCATCCAAACTGTCGATAACACTCTGCCCGAAGCCTTGTCAGGGGGTGGCAAACTGATCCTGCCCCATGACACCAGGCGCGAGATCATGAATGAATATGCGCACGGCAATCAGACCCTCGCTCAACAGCGGTTCGGGCGTGACGAACTGTTCCATGATCCGTTACCCAATGAAACTACGCCAATTGCAAAATTAGCGCTGCCCGAAGACGGCGTCACCTTGATGCAGCATTTTTTCGTGCCCATCCTGAGCGATCTCATCCGCTCTGGCGCCATCCAAAGACCCGGAAAAAAAGGATAAAAGACATGGCTGACAGCTTAGACACTGGCACCCCTGCCCTGACAACGCTGCAAAGCCTGATCTGGCCCGAACAAGGGGTTTGCACGGAGCGCGACCTGTATGTGCGCCTGCATGGCGCAGCCGGGCTCTCGGAAAAGAAGGGGTTTGTGCATTTCACCCTCAATAGCCATGCCGAGTTCAACACCTGGTTCAACCTGTTCAACATCGGCAAGTGGAACCGGGACTGCGCGCTGTCTGATCTGCGTCTAACACTGGAGGGTACGGGCAAGTTCGAAGTTTCGGCTTTTTTAGCCATTCCCGATCGCTCATGGGAGAGGTTGGCCAACGAGGTGGTGAGCCTTGGTGAAGACAAACCGGCGACCCTGAATCTCAGCCATGTGTTCGACCTGCCTTTGGATGAGGGCGTGATCTATTTTGAGATGAAAGCGATGGGGCATGGCAAGCTAACCGGTGCGCATTGGCAGACGGCCGATGCGCCGCGACGTATCCCGGAACTGATGCTGTCGATCACCACTTTCCGGCGTGAAGCCGCAGTACAGCGCACAGCGCGACGTTTTGAAAAATGGATAGGCACCTGCAGCGCGCAGGACCATATCCGCATGACTGTGGTGGATAACGGGCAAAGCGTACAGATTCCCGACAGCGACAACATCGTAGTTGTGCCCAATGAGAACCTCGGCGGGGCTGGTGGATTTGCCCGAGGCCTACTGGCAGCACGCGATACCGGGGCGAGTCACTGCCTGTTCATGGATGACGATGCATCTGTCCACATGGAGAGCATCGAGCGCTCTTATTGGTTCCTGGCCTATGCGAGCGATCCCAAGACGGCCGTGGCGGGTGCCATGATCAACGCCTCTCACCGTTGGGCTATCTGGGAAAACGGCGCGATCTTCAACACGCGTTGTGTGCCGCTTCATATGGGGGTGGATCTGCGCGATTCCAGCCAGAGTTTTGGAATGGAATACGCCACAACCGGCCCGGCCCCTGACAATTTCTATGGGGGATGGTGGTATTTCGCGTTCCCGGTGAACGCCGTTGAGCACATGCCATTTCCCTTCTTTGTGCGTGGAGATGATGTCAGCTTCTCGCTGGCGCATGATTTCAACATCGTGACCCTCAACGGAGTGGTTTCGTTTCAGGACAGTTTCACAGACAAGGAATCGCCGCTGACCTGGTATCTCGACCTGCGCAGCCACCTGGCTCATCACCTGAGCCTGGACACGTTGCAGGTCGGCGCTGCCAAGACCCTCAAGATCGCGGCATGGTTCTTCCTGCGCAACCTGCCCCGCATGCATTATGAGACAATCTCTGCCATCAACCTTGCGCTTGAAGACGTGATGAAAGGGCCGGCCTTTTTTGACGAAAACGCCGACATGGCCACGCGCCGGGGGGATATCAAGGCTTTGACACAAAGCGAAGTCTGGCAACCGGCACCGCCTGCCATACCGCCCAACAAGTGGCGTCTCAATCCGCAGAACCGCTGGATGCGGCTGCTCATGAAAATCACGCTCAATGGGCATCTGCTGCCCTTCTTCCGTCTCTTTGGCAACAAGGTGGTGATTGAAGCCCAGGACCGGGGCCACTTGCGCTGGGTCTGGGGCTCATGCGAGCTGACATATCTCAGCGCCAACAAGCGCCAATGCTACACGGTGCGCCATTCCAAAACCCGCATGATCAAGGAAACCATCCGTTTCTGTGCGCTGTCTTTCCGATTCTTGACGCGGTATTCCCAAATTCAGGCCGAATGGACCGAAGGTTATGAAAACCTTACCTCGGATGGCTATTGGCGTAAGAAATTGCATGCGCCAGCCAAATGAATGATCACTTTTTTCGAAAAGTATTGCTTGGTGAATTTCTTCGTCGTTAGGTTGTGCATAACCTCGAACCTTGTGCAACCTGTCAAACGGTGGCCTGACGACCCCAAAATCCTATTCTGGAGACCATCCAAATGACGATACATACCCTGACTGGTTTTGCCTTTATTCGCGACCTCTCGACAAACGATGAGCCCGTCACGGATGTACGGACGTCCATCGAAATGCGGATTGCGGTTCCCGACAATGTGTCGGGTTTCTCATATTCCTATCTGCCCAATCAGCCCAGCGATGACGATTTTCTGGTCGACATCTCGGTCAACGATATCTTTGTCGCGTTCAATGACACCACACTGGAAGACATCGATCTTTATCCCGAAGAAAGAATAGAAGTCAGCGTGATCCAGCTCAGCTGGGGTGCGGGCAAAGTAACCCAGCTCTTGGTGGTCGATATCATCGACGAAGAGGCCGGAGAAGAAGAAGAGGCCACGCTGGCTTTCCGTATCGGCGGAGATGCCCTGCCCACGTTCAATTCGGTGGCGGATTTCACTGCGTTTGAGAACTCAATCACCAGCGATGCGTTTGTGCCCGGTTCCAGCGCGGTTGGGCCCAACAAATCCATCCTCTATGCCAACCTGCCCGGAGTGGTCAGCCAGAGCGACACTATCATCAGTGGCACCGACAATGATGACGAGCTGGATGGCACCAATGGCAATGATGCCTTCGTGATCGGCGAAACCCGTGGCGAAGATCAGGTCAACGCCTCGGGGGGGGATGACTATATTGTTTTCACCAGCAGCCAGAGGCCCGATTTTTATTCGATTGACTATCGCGGGATCAGCGGCCCCATCACCATCGATCTGGATGCGGATTGGGCCATCGGCACCGTGACCAAGGCGGGGCTTGGCATCGACCATCTGATCGATGTGCATCAGGCGGCCAATTACGAGGTCGACAGTCTGGGCGGTGAAGGTGTGTTCTTTTATGGCACCTCCGGCAATGACACGTTCAACATCAACATGGACGAAAATACTTGGATCGGCGTCCGTGGCAGCGGCGGCAATGACACGTTCAATATCGGCAATGGTGCGAACCTGCGCATCGACTATCGCGAGGCGGCCAGTGGCATTAACGCCAACCTCAATACCGGTCTCAATACCGGTGAGGTGCGGGACGGGGATGGCGGCACCGACCAGATCATCATCGGTGCCAACAGCGATGTGCGTATCGAAATTCATGGCAGCGACAATACCGACACGATCGTGGGCAGTGGCCGCGATGAACGTTTCATCCTGCGCGAGGGCAATGACACGCTGGATGCGGGTGGCGGATGGGATGTTTTGCGCTATGATCGCTCAGGCGTCGGCCCTGTAACGGTCAACCTGGCCACAGAGACGGCGACAGGTACATGGAATGGCAACGCCTTCACCCATTCGATTGCCGGGATCGAAGAGGTCCGCGGCTCGCGCTCTGACAGCGACAGCATCACCGGGGATGGCAACGACAACTCGTTCCGTGGTCGCGGGGGTGACGACACGCTGAATGGCGGCGGCGGCAACGACACGCTGGTGGGCGAAGAAGGCGATGATGTCATTGACGGCGGCGCCGGACGGGATGAGGCGCAATTCTGGATCAACCGGTCCGAGGCGACGATTACCCAGTCGGGCAACAATGCCACGGTTGTGTCGTCACTGGGCACGGATATTTTGACCAATGTAGAAGTACTGGCCTTCAATGATCAGGCAGTCGAAATCGGAACCGCCACTGCCACCCCGGGTGATGACGTTCTGGCCCTGACCAATGGGGATGACACAATCAACGGCTTGGCCGGAAATGACGTGATCGAAGGCCGGGATGGCAATGACAGCATCATCGGCGGACAGGGCGATGACTCGCTGCGGGGCGAAAACGGCAACGACACGCTGTTTGGCGGCGAAGGCCGCGACAATCTCTATGGCCAGAACGGCAATGACCGTCTGGATGCCTCGGGCGGCAGCGCCGCGAGCCAGGGATGGGGCGATTATATCCGCCCCGGCCTGGGCAATGACACTATCATTGGCCATGCTGGTCACTGGGCCACCGATGAGGGCGCCGATCTCAGCTATGGCGAATTGAACGGTGTTGGCGGGATCACCATCAATGTTGGTGCCGACGGCACCGGCACCGCCAACAGCGGCAATGGTCAGTCCAACGACAACTTTACCTACATTCACTACTTCGAAGGCTCACAGGACGCCGACAACATCACCGGCAGCAATGAAGATCGTTGGGAAGGCTTCTCCGGTCTTGGTGGCAATGACACGATCAATGGTCGTGGCGGTGACAACCGGGCCGATTATTCCAACGACGAAGACTGGGGCGGCGCTGCCGTCGGGATCTCGGGCACATTCAGCTCGACCGGCAATACGATAAATGGCCAGGTACAGGATGCTTTTGGCGACACGGATACGCTGATCAATGTCAACCAGATCAGGGGCACGGATTATGGCGACACGCTGAATGCCTCAAACAGTGACATTGGCATTCGCTTCGAAGGTGAAGATGGCAATGACGATCTGATTGGCAGTCGCGGCGATGACCGTCTGGAAGGCGACGCAGGTAATGATACGCTGATCGGCGGCGACGGGCGTGACCGGATGTATGGTGGTGATGGCAACGATCTGATTGATGCTTCGGGTGGTGCAGCCAACACGCAGGGGGACTGGGGAGATTTCATCCGGGCGGGTCTTGGACAGGACACCATTCTGGGCCACCAGGGCCTGTACAATACCGGCAACGGTGTCGACATCTCTTACAGCGATGTCTCCGGCGTCGGTGGTCTGACCGTCACCCGGGGCGCAAATGGCAGCGGCAGTGTGGTCAGCGGCGATGGCCGGGTGAACGACAGCTTCACCTTTATTCACGCCATCACCGGATCGCAGGACAACGACGTGTTCAATGGGTCGAACGTGGCAGGCACCCACTTTGCCGTCTGGGGCGGTCTTGGTGGCAATGACACCATCAATGGCGGATCGGGTGATGTCGACATCATCTACTTTGGTGATGACCAATGGAGCGGCGGTATCGATGCGGTGAGTGTGAACTTCACCAGCGCGGGCGGTGGCACGGCGATTGACGGCTTTGGCGGCCACGATACGTTCACCGGAATTGAAGGCGCGTTTGGCACCGATTTCGACGACACGCTGGATGGCAATGCCGGGGCCCAGGGGCTGTATGGCTCTGACGGCGATGACATTATCTTTGGCCGGGCTGGCAACGACGAGCTGGACGGCGGCGACGGCAATGACGAGCTGCGTGGCGGCGAAGGCAATGACGAGATCATTGACGGCGATGGCAATGATGCGGTGTTTGGCGGCAATGGCGCGGACAACCTGATTTGGGGCCGGGGCGAAGATACCTTTGATGGCGGCAATGGCAACGATACGCTGAGAGCTGATCTGGGCGTCTACGCAGCTGATGAATTCGACGTCGAGGTTAATCTCCAGAGCGGAGAAGCCGGGGCCATTGGCAGTACGTTCAATCGCGATCAGGTAATCAGCATCGAGAATGTCATCTTCGAAAATGCCCTGATCGATGCGGCACTGACTGGCAATGACGCAGCCAATATCCTGACATCTAATCAGGGCACCGATACGCTTTTGGGTGGGAATGGCGCGGATACGCTGAATGCGGGCGCAGGTAATGACATCGTTGCGGGCGGCAATGGTCGCGATCTGGCCAATCTGGGTAATGGCGCGGATGTGTTCAATGACAATGCACAAGGCACCGATGCAGGCCGGGATACGGTGTTTGGCGGTAACGGCAATGACACGATCAATGGCGGTGGCGGCTTTGACGAATTCCGGGGCGACGCCGGCAATGACTCGATTCTGGGCGGTGGCGGCTTTGACCAGCTCTTTGGCGGCGCCGGATCCGATACGCTTCTTGGCGGTTTGGGCAATGACACGGTCGGCGGCGGCGACGGACGCGACGAGGCGCGCCTGGGCAACGGCTTTGACGTCTTCAACGATAACGGCCAGGGCGATGACGCCGGGCGTGACACGGTGTTTGGTGGCAATGGCAATGACACGGTCAACGGTGGTGGTGGGTTCGATGAATTCTACGGCGAGGCCGGGAATGACGTACTCTTTGGCGGCAACGGGTTTGACCGGCTATTTGGCGGTGCAAATGCGGACCAACTGTTTGGCGGCGCGGGCAATGACACGTTGAACGGTGGTGTCGGTCAGGACCAGATGACAGGTGGCGCTGGGTTGGACCGGTTCGTCTTTGCGAGCGGGTTTGGCACTGACACGATCTTTGGCTTTGATGCCGCGGATGGAGAGAAGATCAACCTCGCTGGCGTGGGCGCAATCACGGATTTCGCAGATCTGGTGATGAACCATCTTGAAGACGCAAGCGGTACGGCGCGGATTGTGGCAGGGACGAATTCGATCCTGCTTGATGGGGTGAATTTTGCCGATGTGGGTATCGGACTGGCCTATTCAGGAGATGATTTCATCTTCTGAAGTTGACCCTTACTTCAAGCAACACGTAATTGAGCCCCAGAATGCAAATTCTGGGGCTTTTTCGTCATTTGGTTCTGCAATAGTGATGCGGATTTGCAAAAAATAAAGAATTTTGCAAATTAAAGGAGTGAAGGGAAAAGCAGACGCATTCGTTTACTAGTATGATGCTACAAACTTGCCTGTATGGTCTGATTTGCATCGTTACCATACGAGAGTGGTCGGCAGGACATTTGAATTAGGGAGCTCGCGAAGCGCATGATTACCATTACAGAAGACGACAATGTCTGGATCGGAGACGCGTGGTATGCCCATAACAACGCTTGGAACCGGGGCGACCTGATCAACGGAACGGATTACACACAATCGATCACCCTGACCGAGAGTACCTTTCCCCAAGGTGTCACGATGGCCTGGGACTGGCCCAACACCAACGAAGACTATGTCTATGCTTATCCGGAACTGACCATCGGTCAGAAGCCATGGATCGACCTGCCCACCACGTATGACCATTTCCCGATCAAGGTCGACGACATCGTCAATCTCGATCTGAACTTCGACATGGATTGGACACAGGACGCCGATAGTGACTTTTTCATCGCGGTCTCGCTCTGGCTGTCCAACGACCCGGACGGCGATATCTTTTCCACCGAAAACGAGATCATGGTCTGGTTGAAACCCAAGGATTCCGATCCTGCGGGCGTAAACACCGCCGTGACCGGCACTGACGGCTTGGGCACCTACCAGATCTGGATGAAAGAGGACCAAACCGACACGTCGGGTCAACAGACCCATGTCTGGGACTTCCTGTCGCCCACCTATAACGCCAACCTCAAAAACGGCACGCTCGACATCGATGCGATGCTGAACAACATGGTCAACAGCGGCCTCGTCAGCTCAGGCCTTTGGTTAACCAGCGTCGAGATCGGCGCCGAGGTTGTTTATGGCAGCGGCAGCCTGACCATCAATGATCTCAGCCTGGATCTGCAGGAAGTCGGCGGGCTGGGTAGTGAGCACACCGGCGATGGAAACGCCAACACGCTCAATGGACGTCATGGCGATGACACGATCCGTGGCCTTGGCGGTGACGACACGCTCTTGGGGATGAGCGGCAATGACACTATTCATGGCGGTGGAGGCGCTGATTCGCTGGATGGTGGCAGCGGCAATGACACGCTCAATGCCGGCAACGACAGCGCGAGCGACACAATCAACCCTGGTAAAGGCAATGATCTGATTCAGATGAGCGGCACTAGCGGCGTCTGGGATCTGTTGTTCGTCTCCGAAAGCGGCACCAAGACGGTGACCGGCACCGGCCCGGGTACGGACAGCGAAGGCATTCTGATCGGTCACCAGATGGCCTTTACCGGTCAGCGCAGCGGCATGACCGTCGATTTTGCCGCAGGCACGGCGACCAATTCCGATGTTACGGTCGATTTCTCGGGTGCGCTTGTGTTCAACCTTGCGGGTGGATCAGGCCATGATGACACCTTTATGGGCGGCAACACGACCTTTGATCACTGGGAACAATTTATCGGATTTGGCGGCAACGACACGTTCAACGGGGGCGATGGCATCGATGCCGTCAGCTTTGGCGCCGAGATCGAGACCGGTTATTGGGATGCGCCGCGTACGATCCAGTATCTGGGCACACAAGGCGCAGTGGTCGACTTGGGGCTGGGCACTGGCACGGACACCTACGGCGACACCGATACCTATATCGACATCGAAGCCTTGGTCGGCACTGATCTGGATGACAGCTTTACCGGTGGTGCCGAGGACAACTTCTTTGTTGGCAATGATGGCAGTGATACCCTCAATGGTGGCGATGGCGACGACGCCTTCCTAGGCGGTGCCGGCGCAGACCAAATTGACGGGGGGGCCGGCAACGACACGATCAGCTTTGCCCGGGAGATCCTGCAGCTGGGCGGCACCCAGGGTGTGAATGTAAACCTCTCCACCGGTGTCACCACCGATACATTCGGCAATGTTGACAACATCCGCAATGTGGAAGCCATCACCGGCACCGACATGGCCGATTCCTTTATCGGCAGTGCTGCGGGCGAACGTTTTGCCGGTCTCACCGGCAATGATCGCTTTGCCATGGGCAATGGTAACGATGAGGCATTCGGCGACAATGGGTTCGATACGATCGATGGTGGCAAGGGCCGCGACACGCTTGTGGGCGGCAAGGGCAATGACAGTGTTGTAGGCGGCGACGGTAATGATGAGGTCAGCGGCAATAACGGCAATGACCGGCTGTTTGGCGGCATTGGCAATGACAAGATCTTTGGTGGGTTCGGCAATGACTTTGCCATGGGTGGCGGTGGATTTGACTCAATCTATGGCGGGGATGGCAACGACACGCTCGAAGGTTTCAACGGCAACGACTTCTTGCTCGCCGGAGGTGGCAACGATGTTCTGAGCGGTGGCGAAGGCAACGATACGCTGAACGGGGGGAGCGGGCTTGACCAGGTGTTCGGAGGAGGGGGCAATGACACGATCTATGGCGATGTCGGCGCCGACACGCTTGAGGGGCAGGCTGGCAATGACAGCCTGTTGGCCGGGCTTGGCAACGACGTCCTTTGGGGTCATGCCGACGATGACACGCTTGTCGGAGCGGGCGGGGCTGACCGACTGAATGGCGGCGCGGGTGCCGACTCGCTCATGGGAGGGCTGGGTAATGACCTCCTGATTGGCTATGACGGGGCCGATACGTTGATTGGCGATGACGGTACCGACACGCTCAATGGCGGGGCTGATAATGACTTGCTGCTGGACAATGCAGAGGGCGGCCCGGTGGGCAATGACCTCTTCAATGGCGGGGCTGGCAATGACACGATCCGGGCCTCAGGCGGGGCCGACACACTCAATGGCGGGAATCAGAACGATCTGATGTATGGTGGTGACGGCGGTGACAGTATCTATGGCAGCAACGGGGCTGACACGATTTATGGCAATGCCGGGCGGGACCGGATGTTTGGTGGATTCGGCAATGACGTCTTCTATGACAGCATGGTCAACAACCTCGATGGCAATGATACCTTCTTTGGCGGCGGCGGCAATGATACCGTGACCGCAGGCGGAGGGAATGACGTTGTGAACGGCGAGGCCGGCGCCGATGTATTGAATGGCAATGCAGGAAATGACACGCTGCGCGGTGGGGGTGGCAATGACACGATCAACGGAAATGTCGGCAATGACACGGTTTGGGGCGGCGCAGGCCATGACAAGCTCCTTGATGCTGCTGATGCCAGCGGAAACGACTTGTTCTACGGTAACGAGGGCGATGATACGATTGTGGCCAAAGGCGGCAATGACACCATCTGGGGCGGTGCTGGCAATGACGAAATCTCGGGCGGCACCGGCAATGATCTACTCAATGGGGAAGACGGCAACGACACCTTCTATGGCGGAGATGGCAACGACCAGATCATCGGTGGCGGCGCTGGCATCAACGCCTTCTTTGGCGGCAACGGCGATGATACGCTTGTGGCCGGTGCAGGTGGCGACAACCTGAATGGCGGCAATGACAATGACAGCATTGACGGCGGCGCAGGCGATGACACGCTCAACGGCCAGAACGGCAGCGACACGCTGATTGGTGGCGATGGCAATGACCGCTTTTTTGATGTGGACGAAGCTACGGGCAATGACCTGTTCAATGGCGACGCGGGCAATGACACGATTATCGCCAAGGGCGGCAATGACACGATCAATGGCGGCGACGGCAATGACGAGGCGAACGGCGGCGCGGGCAATGATCTGGTGAACGGCGGCCTTGGCAATGACACGCTTTATGGTGGCGCGGGCAATGACAGCATCACGGGCGGTGGCACGGGCACCAACATCTTCTATGGCGGCGACGGTGCGGACACGCTCGAAGCTGGCAGCGGCGGTGACCAGCTCAACGGCGGCAACGGCAATGACAGTATTTCCGGCGGTGATGGCAATGACGAGCTCTCTGGTGGCACGGGCAATGACCTGCTGAACGGCGGCCTTGGCAATGACACCTTCTTTGGCGGCACAGGCAACGATACGATGCGCGGTGAAGGCGGTAGCGACGAACTCAATGGCGGTGGTGGTGCTGATGATCTGCTCGGGGGAGATGTCTCGGATATCCTGAACGGTGGAGACGGCAATGACACGCTGCGCGGGGAAGCAGGCAATGACACCCTCAACGGCAACACCGGTGTTGATCGGATGTTTGGCGGCGACGGCAATGACCTGGTTCTGGATGGTGACACGACAGCCGTGGGCGCGGATCGTGACACGCTTGAAGGCGGCGCGGGAGATGACACAATTGTTGGCCGCGCAGGTGACGACTATGCCGACGGCGGCGACGGCAACGATGAACTGTCCGGCGGCATTGGCGCGGATGAGCTGATCTCGCTCTTGGGCAACAACGCCTTCTTTGGCGGAGGCGGTAATGACACGCTCACCGCAGGTACGGGCAACGACACGCTCAACGGTGGCGACGGCAATGACAGCATGACCGGCGGTGCCGGTGACGACACGCTGTCAGGCAGCAACGGCAATGACACGCTGGATGGCGGCGAAGGGGGTGGCGAACTCTCTGGTGGGACAGGCAATGACCTGATCATCAGCGGCACCGGTACTTCACTTGCCTTAGGCGGCGATGGTGCCGATACAATCACCTCAGCCGGTGGGGCCGACACGCTTAACGGCGGCGAAGGCAATGACAGCATCGTAGCAACCGGCGCCAGCGACCGCAGCATCTACGGGGGTGGCGGCAACGACATCATCGTGGGCGGCGAGGGCAATGACGAGTTCTTTGGCGGCGGGGGTGATGACACCATGACAGGTGGTGCAGGCAACGACACGATGCAGGGTGCGGCGGGCAATGACGTCTTTGTCTTCACCGACAATGCGGTCAACAACGAAGATGACCGCCTGCGCGAGTTCGATGCCAATGGCGACCTGATGGACCTGTCCGGGATCACCAGTGTCACCGGATACCTCCAAGGCTTTACCGTCAGCAGATGGGCTTCGTTCGGTACCGAGGTCGAAATTACCGCCACGGGTGATCTGATCCGGCTCGGAGGTGTCTCGGTCACCGACATCAACCAGGATGACTTTATCTTCTGATCCGGGCAAACGTCCCTTCTGACATGTCAGCATGAAAGCGCCGGGCCCTGATCATTGGGGCCCGGTTTTTCTTTGCACATTCTCTAGGTTGTGACACACTTCTTAGGCATTGATTAAAGAGGTTTTTCCCCTGCCCCTTATCCCCGGAACCACAGCCAGCGAGACCCTGACTGGCACGGCGGGCGATGACACGATCCTTGGTAATGGCGGCGTCGACACAATCCGCGCCGGAGAGGGGGATGATCTGATCGTTCTGGCAGCGGCCAACCATGACATAAGAGGCGGCGCAGGCATTGATACGTTGGAATTCTCAATCCGCTCTGAGCTTGTCACCGTGAATGTTGGAGAGAGTTTGTACATCTCGGGGCGCGGCCTGGCGGATCGGGCGCCATTCTTTGTCGCCACGGGCGGCGGCATTGAGCACGTCATCCTCGCCGCCACAAGCTTTATCGACTTTTCAGTCAGCGGCCCTGCGGAGCATCACCTGACCTTGCGAGGCACCCCGTCAGATCTCTATTTCCGCGGTGCCGAAAGTGACAGCCCCACCGCGAAAGACCGCCTTGTGCTTGACCAGATCTCGCTGGACTCCGGCACCGTCACAGGCATGAGCCGGGCCTATTTCGAGGCCAATTTCACTCCGGCACAGATCGACAGATACCCCGGAAACTCGCAATTACGCTGGTATCTGTCTGACCCGAACAGCGGTTTTGCAATGGACCTGACCGGTCTCGAAGAGATTGCGTTTACCGATGGGGTGTTCGAGGTCAACAGCCTGTTTGGTATCTCCTCCCTGACGCAAGGGGCCGATGATGGGCTTGGCAGTGACCAGGTGGACATGGTCCAGCTTCTGGACGGGGACGATCGCTTTCGCGGGCTTGGGGGCGATGATGTTCTTCTGGGCGGGACCGGAGAAGATACGATTTTTGCAGGGAACGGCGATGATCTTGTCTATGGCGGTCACGATATGGATCTCTTGCAGGCTGGGGCCGGGCGGGATCAGGTTTATGGCAATAGCGGGAATGATGTCCTCATCGGGCTCGACGGCAAGGATCGACTTAACGGGGGCGCGGGCGACGATCTGATCCAAGGCGGGCGCGGGGCTGACACGCTCCTTGGGGGCGCGGGCGATGACACGGTTGCCGGACGGCGGGGCAATGACCAGGCCTCGCTTGGGGACGGGGATGATCTCTTTCTCGATCTGGATCGGGGCGAGACGGCGGGGCGCGACACGGTCTATGGGGGTACCGGGCGGGACACAATCGAAGGCCGCGGCGGAGATGACAAATTCTATGGTGGAGACGGGCACGACCAGATCAAGGGCGGACTGGGCGATGACACGATTTTTGGTGAAATCGGCAATGATATGCTCTGGGGTGGGCTTGGCAATGACAGCCTGTCCGGCGGGTTTGGTGCCGATACGATCTATGCCCGCGAGGGCGATGACACTGTCAAAGGCGGGGACGGGCGCGATCTTGTCTATCTGGGCAGCGGCGATGATGTGTTTGTCTACACACTTCAGGGCGGTGAACAGGGTGCTGATACAGTTCAAGGCGGGGACGGAAATGACACGATCACCGTCTGGGGCGATGATCTGGTACACGGTGGGACAGGTGATGACCTTTTGAGCTCAGATGTACGTAGTAGCCCGCGGCTCTTTGGTGGTGAAGGGAACGATACCCTCTTTGGCGGATTGGACACAAATGAGCTCTTTGGCGGAAACGGAAATGACAGCCTGTCTGGCGGCGGCGGGCGGGACACGCTCTTTGGCGGAATGGGCGACGATACGCTGAACGGCGGCGCGCGCAATGACACGCTGACCGGCGGGGATGGGGCGGATGTCTTTGTCTACGCCGGCCTCAGCAGTTTTCGCTTTAACCAGGACCTGATCACGGATTTCGAAACTGGAGGCGATCAGCTGGACTTCGCAAGATATACGAACGTGACCGGCTACCTGCAGGGGTTTACCATCGCAGCCTGGGGCCCGAATGGCACCCGGATCGACATCACCGGCAACGATGACACCATTTTCCTTGCCGGTGTTGTCCTCGATGATCTCTCTACGGATGGCTTTATTTTCTGACGCCACGCAACACCGACCTTCTCCAAAAATGATCATACCGCGACCCTATGAGGGTCAGCACATACATGGCCGATCTTTAAAGCGCCCCGCCAAAAGTTGTTATTCAGGTTTTGGCGGGGCGCCTTAGGACCTGAAGCCGGGTTCGAACTTTCTTTGAGAGACTCAACTGCAATCTTCCAGTGAGTGAAAGCGCTAAGTCATGAACAATTAATACGTGCTGGAAAGTGGCCGCACAGCCAGTAAAAAAATTTGTAAGCTTATGATTTAAAATCATTTAATTCAAATTTGTCTTAAATCAAAGAACATATTCTGATTTTGATACTTAATGAATCTTACCTGAACCACTCAGGTTCAGTTCAAGGAGGGGATTGTATAATGGCTGTAATCAACGGGACAAACGCACGTGATATTCTGCCGGGAACACGGTTTGACGACATCATTTCAGGGAAAGATAGTGATGACGTTATCCATGGCAATGCTGGATTTGACAGCATCACGGGAGATCTGGGCAACGATATCATACAGGGTGGCGAAAATGCTGATACGATATTGGGCGGTGGAGGCGATGACATCGCCTATGGCGGTTCTGGCGGGGACCTTCTGATCGGGGATAGTGGCGACAGCGGTGGGTCTGCCGATACGACGCTCATCACCACATCAAGCACGGCCGTCATTCCGTCTTCCGGCCAGGATTTTTCAATCAGCTTGACCGCGCCGGATGAACATGTCGGTTCGGCCTACACGATTTCCGGGTTCGTCTCGACAACACCTGTGGTCGGCAATGATGTGAATATAGCACTGGTGGTAGATGTATCAGGATCAACCGGATACGGCTATTCGGGCACTCCGGTCGGTGATTTAAATGGTGACGGCGTGTCCAACACCATTCTAGATGGGGAAATCGCAGGGTCTATTGCCTTGATAGAGTCGGTTATTGCGGCTGGATTCGGTGACGCCACAATCAACCTGATCACATTCGACGGTAGCGTGCAGAAAAACGTGACCATGCGAGCAGACAGAGACTCGAATGGCAATGGTATTCTGGACCTGGAAGAGGAGCTACGCGGGCTAAACGATCTGGGTGGAACAGACTTTGAGCCTCCTTTGCAGCAAGCCATAAACTTCTTCAATGGCCAGCCCGCGGGGGAAAGCAACTATGTATTCTTCCTCTCAGATGGCGTCCCCTTTTCTTCGAGCAATTTTCTGGACGAAGCTGCAACCCTGCGCGATTCAAGCGGCATTAATGCAACGATCCGCACCTTCCCGATTGGCAGTGGCGCCAGCGTCACCACCCTAGATGAAATGGACGATGGCGCGTTAAACGATTCCTCGTCCCGGATCACAGATCCCGGTGCCCTGAGCGCAGCCCTCACCGGAGGAGGAATTTCTCCTGCAGACGTCGTGGAATTACGCGTCTTCGTCAACGGTACGCTGGAGCGGACTATCCCATCTTCAGCCTTGGTCCAAACACCATTCGGATTGAAGTATGAAGTGGACCTAACAGGTCTGAGCACGACAGACCCCGAGACCATAAGAGTGGTTGCCATAGCCAACGATGGTGCTTCGACCAGAGTTCAGACCAGTCAGGTGGTCGAAAACCCCCAGGAAGATGGCAATGATGTCCTGTTCGGCGGAACCGGATCGGACACTCTCGTTGGCGAAGGCGGCGACGATGCCCTGTTCGGCGGTATGGGCAATGACTTGGTCAATGGCGGGGTTGGCGCCGACACGTTGTTTGGCGGCGAAGGCTACGACAGTCTGAACGGCGGAAGGGGGGCCGACAACCTGTACGGTGTGACCGGAAATGATGTTCTGAGCGGTCAGAATGGCAATGACAAGCTGTTCGGGGGCGAAGGTTCTGACACGCTCTATGGCGGAGATGGGAACGACACGGTCCATGGCGGGAACGGTGCAGACAAAGCCCTTCTGGGCAACGGCGCGGACGTGTTCTTTGACAATGATGAGAGCGGAGACGCGGGACGCGACACAGTCTTTGGCGGGAACGGCTATGATACTGTGAATGGCGGCGGCGGCAACGATGTATTCTACGGCGAGGCAGGCAATGATGTGCTCAGGGGTAAGAATGGCAACGATAAATTATTTGGCGGTGCTAATGCGGATCGGCTGTTTGGTAGCGCAGGGAATGACACGCTGAACGGTGGTCTCGGCCAAGACCAGATGACGGGCGGTGATGGACTGGATCGGTTTGTTTTTAACAGCGGCTTTGGCAATGACACGGTGTTTGGGTTCGAGGCGGCGGACGGGGAGAAGATCAACCTGGCCGGGGTGGCGGCGATCACCGGTTTCGCCGACCTGATTGCGAACCATCTCGAAGAAGCAAACGGCACCGCGCGGATCGTCGCCGGGGCAAACTCGATCCTGCTGGATGGGGTGGATGTTGCGGATGTGGGTGTGGGGCTGGCTTATTCCGGGGATGATTTCATCTTCTAAGCCGAAGATCAGGACCCATAGCACTGCATAGTGCCCTCTGACAGGGCGGGCACATCGCGTGCATGTCCACTCTTGAGCATCCCGCAGGCCACATCTGTTCCATCCGGCGGGAAACACTGTACCGCAGTCCCTTGGAGATCGGATCCATGAGACTGGCACATGAGCGACCGGCGTTAGGACCTCGCCTGTGGCAAATTTCCGCTGCATCATGTCGCCAGATGAGCCCAATTTTGCAGAAGTCACATTGTTGGCTTCTTCGATAGCACTGGCACCCGCTATACAACGGCTAGCTATAAATTTCCAAAGGACAGGCCATGCTGACCCAAAGCGAAATCCTTGATGCGATGCAGTTTGACTTATCATTGCTCAACGGCAACAAGCTCAATGGAACTGGAGATCCGGCTTACGTGATCGACTATCAGTTTGCCGATAACGGCCAACCTGCAGACCTGTGGCAAACCTATAGCGGTTGGACCGCGATGAGTGGCCCAGAAAAAGCCGCCGTGCGTCGTGCCATGGATCATATCGAGACTTTTCTCAACGTCTCGTTTGTCGAAGTGCCTGCTTCAAACGACCCCACAATGAATATCGGCAAGGTGTTGATCCCGGGATCCACCGCCGGATATGGCGGATACAACTATTCGGCCTTCTCGGGGGGTGTGCTGTCGGATTATGATAACTTCGCCGTCTTTGATAACGGCATAAACTTGGCCGATGACAGCGCCCATAACCTGATACTGCACGAGATTGGCCACGCGCTGGCCTTGAAACATCCGTTTGGCACCCCTGCCCTGCCAAATACGCTTGAGAACAACAAGTACACTGTGATGTCTTACACATCGAACCCTGAAAACGGTCAGGATTCCGATGCGATGATGCTTTATGACATTCTCGCGCTGCAGGACTGGTGGGGTGCTACGACCGACTACAACACAGGGGGTACGCTCTATACGGGGCCGCGTACCAACACAATCGATCCTCTCTGGGACACCGGCGGCAATGACACAATTGATGCCTCGGGACAGTCGGGTGCCGCGCGTCTGGATCTGCGCGAGGGGTATTTTTCGCGGTTTGGATCTTATGACGATGTGGTGATCCCCTATGACGTCACAATCGAAAACGCCATCGGTGGGATGGGCGGCGATACGATCAATGGCAATAGTGCCGCGAACACGCTCATCGGGCGTCAGGGCAACGACACACTCACCGCATTTGAGGGGGCAGATTCGCTTTTGGGGGGTAATGGCAACGACCTTTTGGGCGGTGGGTTCGGTTATGACACGCTGAGAGGGGGCAATGGGGATGATACCGTGAATGGCGGCGTAGGCTTTGACCTGATGCACGGGGACGCGGGTAATGACTCGCTGGATGGCGGCGATGGCGCGGATCGGATCTTTGGCGGGGCCAATGCCGATACAATCAGGGGCGGCAAGGGTAACGACACGGTTACAGGTGGCAATGGCCGCGACGAAGCGCGGCTTGGCAACGGGTTTGACGTATTCACCGATAATGCACAGGGCGGCGATGCGGGGCGCGATACGGTGTTTGGCGGCAACGGCAATGACACGATCAACGGCGGCGCCGGCGCGGATGTGTTTTATGGCGAGGCCGGCAATGACGTACTCTTTGGAAGCAACGGATTTGACCGATTACTTGGCGGAACCAACGCGGACCGGCTTTATGGCGGCAATGGCAATGACACGCTAACCGGAGGACTTGGCCAAGACCAGATGACCGGTGGCACGGGACTGGATCATTTTGTGTTCGCCAGTGGATTTGGCTACGACACGATCTTTGGGTTCGAGGCTGCGGATGGTGAAAATATCAACCTAGCAGGCGTCGCGGCTATTACGGATTTCACTGATCTGATCATGCACCATCTGGAGAACGCGGACGGCACAGCACGCATCGTGGCGGGGGCCAATTCTATACTGCTCGATGGTGTGGATTTTGCCGATGTCGGCGTCGGGCTGGACTATTCGGGACATGATTTCATCTTCTGACATTCCTGTGTGGCAAGGGGCTGGGACTGCTTCAGCCCCCTCAGCCAAACAGGAAGTCATCCGCGTCAAGCGCGCGCACGCTCAGCCCATCAAGCCACAGCACATCTCCTGCGCCCACGATGCGTATGGCGGTGCCTTGTGTCGTAATTTCAAGATCTGCATAACGCGCAACCCCAGTCAGACGAATGCGGTCTTCACCCGGGGTAAAATCCCCGATACGGTCGGCATGATCGTCTGGGGAAAAGATGAACACATCCGCCCCAATCCCGCCAAACATGCGATCCGGACCCAATCCACCATCCAGCGTATCCGCGCCCCGACCACCAAAGAGTTGATCCTCCCCCTTGCGCCCCAGCAACAGGTCCTGCCCGTCCATGCCATGAAAGACATCCGCCCCAGCGCCGCCATTCACTGTATCGTTCCCTACCCCGGAAAATACTGTATCCCGGCCGAGATCCCCAACCTGGGGATTGTCAGAAAACACATCGTTCCCCGCCCCCAGATAAGCTAGGTCGCGCCCGTTGCCACCCCAGATCCGGTCATTGCCAGCGCCGCCGTAAAACGTGTCTGCACCGGCACCACCAAAAAGCTGGTCCGGGCCCCTGCGCCCAGACAACAGGTCTTGGCCCGCCTTGCCATGAAAGACATCGGCGCCCCCCCCACCGTTCACCGTATCGTTGCCCAGCCCACCATAGACAGTGTCATGGGCATTCTCTCCAGTCTGGATGTTATCAAAAAACACATCGTTCCCCGCCCCCAGATAGATCAGATCGCGCCCGTTCCCACCCCAGATCCGGTCATTCTCTCCCTGACCCAGAAGCGTATCAAACCCATTGCCGCCATAGAGCATGTCCGCACCGCCCCCGCCGCGCAGCACGTCATTGCCTTGATAGCCATAGAGCGAATCCGCACCCCATTGTCCGCCCAGTGCATCGCTGGCTTCACCCCCGAGTATGGTTTCACCTGTGCCCATAAATGGCCGGTCCGGCCCTTCGAAATAACCACCAAAGATATCCTGCAGACTCAGACTTTGCCCTGAAACGCTCTGGAGCGTGATGACATCCCCCCGCCAGGTCAGCTCGGCCCCATCGCGGCGCGCCACATAATCAAGCTGGGACGGGTCATACAAAAATGTAAAGGCGGATAGATCGAGGCGATCTACGCCAATTTCGAACCCGCGGATCAGGTCGCGCTCGCCATCAAAATCCAGCACAAAGATATCGCTCCCCTGCCCCCCTGTGAGCGTGTCTCTACCAACCCCGTCCACCAGAATGTCCGCACCTTTGCCTGCCGACAGGGCATCATTGCCCGGGCCACCAATCAGGATATCGTCCTTGTCCCCTCCAGACAGACTGCCCCCTGCACCCTCAGCTCGGTGTGCAGCACCCTCCTGAACGAGGGACAAACTAAACTGGGACATGCCTGACGCGACACTGGTGGCAAAAATTTGAATATCATCGCCAAGCTGCACCGCCGCCAGCGCGCTTGGGCCAAACACCCCTGGAAAGGTGCCTTCGGCATAGCTTTGCAGATAGACAAGGCGCCCGGTTGAGAGCATCTGGAACAGACTGAAGCCGCCGTCTCCGCCACCGGCCAGCACATAGGCTCGGTCCTGTGATGTCACCACCGCCAGATCCTGGGCCTGACCAAAACGGGTATCGCGGGTGTCAAGCACGTGATCCACCGGAGCCAGACGGCCATCCCCAAGCACACGCATCACGCTGAGCGCGCCGCCCTGATCACCCGCCGAGGCGAGGACCGCAAACGTGTTGCCCCCGATCAACGTCGTTTCAAGCGCCACTGGCCTCATGACCCCCAAGCCCTGCCCGGCCCCCATCAGGCCACGCGCCTCCAGATCCCCGCTCTCGGGGTCGATCAGATAACTGGACACACCGCGATCCGCAACATCGGTGGCCAGAAGGTAGTTTTTCCCTGAAACAGTGACTGTATCGAGGTCGATGACCGTGTCCCGATAAACGTCTGCGCCGCCGCCCAGCTGTCCAAGAGAGATCAAATCTCCATTCTCGGATTGTCGGTAACACTGGATCCCGCCGATGGTGGCATCTGCCGTATAAACGAAGCCTGCTAAAAAATATGTCAGTGCGGCAATGTCTTCGGTTGTGGCAGAGAGACCTCCCCAAGAGATGCCCTGCCCGATCGACGCACCGGGCCCTTCGAAATAGCCCTGCACCTCACTGCCAAGACCGCCGACCACAACGCCATTACCCACCTCATAGAGCTGTCGGCCAACGGCACGCTCTTGAACTGCGGTAAAAGCCTGCACATCCGTAAAGACAGCCGCTTGCCCCTCTTCAAGGCGCCAGCTCGCCAACCCTCCATCCGGGCCCGACATTGCAAAAAGCACAAGCCCCGACCCCGTGTCATGCGCTGCCACATCCCGCAGGCCGATATCAATCCAATCTCGCCCGCTGAGCATTGCGGAGCGAAACGCCAACGCTACCATAACTCTCACCATCTCCCGGTTTTCCCGGGGACAATGATGGCGAAAAGGGCTGTTTTCAGCCGGCCGGAATGGTGGTCAAAGCATGGCGTTTGGCCGCAATTTGAGAGCAATTTGCGATAAAGCCGAGCGGTATGACCCAGACGTGTTTGTGACGTAAATCCAGATCAGCCACTTTCTGAATGGAATCGGCGCTACACATCAAACCAAAAGCCGCAAATCCTCGCTGTAGAATCGCGAGAGCCGAGAAACTTAACACTGTCGCGAGATAAACGCGCCGCGCAATCGCTCTCCTTAAAACGGTTGGTAAGGTCAAACCAAATTCAGCACCGGGAATAAAAGGTATGGCCATCACGGTGATATAAACAGTCGTCCTAATCGCAATTGTTGCGTTCTTGGCCGCGCACCAAGTCTCCACAAAAAACTCATGACCATTTTCCTCCGCGCGAAAAATATGCAGGCGGCGGGTAATTACACCGATCCTCGCATTCCAACGATAACAACTGACCTTCACGGAAGAACATCGCGTCATGACTTGCGCCAAGCTTTCCCAAAGGTGCGAGCAATGTCGCGAAGGGTATCCCCCTTGGGTCGCCGGCGCCCTTTTCAAGAACCAAATTTCTCGGTTCAAACCCCGTCGGCTGGCCCCTTGTGCCAAGCGCAAGGACTGCAGCTCCGATAAGCCCGAGGATCATGGAAATCTGCAATATCGGGGTAGTAAAACGAATTGACTCCTAATGGCGCAGAGCATGTTGGGTGTCTTTGACTATGCGGATCTTCGATGGCCATTGCCTTCACCCAGTTCCCGCAAACTGATACCAGCTTGAAAGACGGACGAAGCAACGCGTTAAAAAGACAGCTTTACCCGCAACTGCCCGCTAAGCCATCAACTCCTGATGCAGAGCGATGGCCTCGTCTAGGTCGTCGAAATAGGTCAGCCTGCCATGTTCCAGCACCAACCCGGCATCGCAGAACTGGCGCACCTGGCCCATTTCATGGCTGACCAGGATAGCATCGCTCTTCTCCATACGTTGGCGGAACACCGCCTTGCTCTTGCGGCGAAACACTGCATCCCCAACAGCGGTCACTTCGTCAACGAGATAGGTATCGAAATAAATGCCCATCGAGGTGCCAAAAGCAAGGCGCGACTGCATCCCCGAGGAATAGCTGCGCACGGGCTCGTGGAAATGGCCTCCGATCTCGGCAAAATCTTCGACAAAAGCGATGAGCTCCTCTACGTCCACGCCGTAAATGCGCGCAATGAAGCGCACATTCTGGGCGCCGGTCAATTCGCGATGGAAAGAACCGGCAAACCCCACCGGCCAGGAAATCGATCCATCGCTGGAAATACGCCCCACATCGGGATCGAGGGTGCCAGCGATCATCTGCAAGAGGGTCGACTTGCCCGCTCCGTTGCGCCCCAGAAGCGCAAGACTTTTGCCTGAGGGGAGCTCGACTGACAAATTGTCAATGACCACCTTGTACTCGTTCTGGACCCAGAACCCCTTGGTCAGATTTTCGAAACGGATCATGCCACCACGAGGCCTCTCTATCGCCGATCCCGCAGGCTGTAGAATACCAGCACCATGATCGACCAAGCCATCAGCATAAAGAGCGCGCTCAATCCCAGCAAGATCTCGCGCTGGGGGTATTCGGCGCTCTGAGCTAGGGTCGGACGGATATAGGTGGCTAAGTAGCGGCTCTGACGTGTGGCATTGGCGCGCGCGATGTCCAGCGCGGCCAAAGCAGCACGATAGGTTTCCTCGGCAAATTCACGATCCACGGTGAGGCTCTCGAACTCGGCCAGCAAAGTCGGGTAGTCGGCATCTCCCCCGACTACCTTTCCGGAGGCAAAGGTTTCACGCTCCTGACGGATGCGTTCCTGAATGACTTGGATCCGTTGCAGCTCTTGCACCAGGCGCGGATCGGTTTCCACGGCCGTCGTGCGCAGAATATCGTATTCGACCAACGCCTCCGCCAGTTGCTGTTGCAGATTGTTGAACACCCCCATACGTCCCTGAATATCGGCCTCAGGATCGACGATGCGGGTGCGCACGCGGAACTGTGTCAGCGCCTCGCGCGTTGCCTTGAGACGCGCAATCGAGTCTTCGAGATCTACCTGAGCATAGCGCATCAGGTCGCCCCGCGCTGCCTCGTTCAACTCATTGACGCGCTCCTGGCTGACCCCCACGATCTCATTTCCGATCGCTTGAGCCATGTCAGCCTCAAAGGCACGCACCTGCAGATTGACCAACCCGGTACCCTGATCGTAAGACACGCGCACGTTTCTCCCCCAAAACCAGAGCAGATCCTCGATCGTTGCGTCAGGCCAGAGTGAAAAGACCGGGTCTTCTCCCCAATAGGCGGAATAATGGCCCACCAGATCCAGTGAGGCATCGACCTTTTCTACCATTTCCTGGCTTTGAATAAATTCATAGAGAGCATCCGCATCACCAGATCCCCCCGCACCAGCGAATTGGGCGATACCGCCCAACAGATCGGTGGCAGATCCAGATTCTTCTTTGCGCACTGTGAAGCCGACAGTGGACGCATATTGATCAACACTGACGAAATAGAGATACCACACCGCCACTAGGAATGGCGCAAACACCAGCGCAAAGAAGCTGAAGAGCACCCCCCAGTGACGCTTCTTCATGGACGCATTTGAGGCCTGTGGGCGTACTTCGATCACTCCAGGCGGCTGAGGTTGAGGTTTTTTTGGCCCGGCACCCGGTTTGTCGCCTTGTCGGACCTGTGGCCTCTCCTGGGGAAGCTGTTTGGCGGGACCTCCTGATCCACCCTGCCTGCCGGGTTGCTGCCCCCCCGAATCGTCAGGCTTCATGCCCGCTTGTCTGCCGGGTTTGGCCGGACCCTGCCCTGATTTACCGACCAGTTTTGGTCCTGATCCGGTCTGTGAAGGCTGATCCTGCTTTGCTTTATTATTATTTTTGTTCAAATTCTTGCCTCTCAAGAACGGGTTTGAACTTCCTGCATTCCTTCTACATAATCTGCATGACGAACACCAGCTTGACGGAGTGCTACCGCTGTCTGTTTCTGACACCACCCCCTCCCAGCCCCCTTCTTCTCAGTTGTCGGGTTCCGCGATGCGAGCACCACAGCGGCCACGTCCTCAGCGGCCGCGGCTTCTAGCTGTGCGTACGATCATGGCGCTGATCCTGCGTGAGATGTCGACGCGCTATGGTGCCACGCCCGGAGGATATATATGGGCCGTTCTGGAACCGCTCGGAGCGATCATCATCCTGTCGATCGGATTCTCGCTGTTGCTGCGCGCGCCTTCGTTAGGCAATTCGTTCCTGCTGTTTTATGCTTCCGGCTACCTGATCATGGCGCTATACATGAATGTATCAAGCGTGGTGGCCCGGGCGCTGAATTTTTCCAAGGCGCTGCTGCTCTATCCTCGGGTCACTTGGATAGATGCAATCCTATCACGATTTCTGCTCAACACGCTAACCAATGTGATGATCGCCTATCTTCTGCTGACTGGTGTCATCTGGGCCATTGATGCACGCATCACTGTCGAAATTGCCCCCATGGCGCTGGCGCTAGCGCTGGCGGCCTTTCTCGGGTTGGGTATCGGCACGCTCAACTGCGCGCTATTCGGGCTGTTTCCGGCTTGGATAAACGTCTGGGGCATTGCCACGCGTCCGTTGTTCCTCGCCTCGGGGGTTATCTACATTTACGAGGATCTACCTCGCGCAGCGCAAAATGTCCTTTGGTGGAACCCGATCCTCCACCTGACCGGCTTGATACGCTCAGGGCTTTACATCACCTATCGCCCGGACCATCTGAGCCTGATTTATGTGTGTGCGGTTGCAGTGGTGAGCCTCACCCTTGGTCTCATTCTGATGCGGCGGTATTATAAGGAAATCCTGAACCGCTAGAGCTTGTTCTGGCCTCCGGAAGACCGGCGGCTTATTACTCGCAGGTCTTGTCCATGACCTCTTTGTCCGCCGCAGCAAGGGCGAGAACATCCTGGTGCTTCAGCGTGGCGCGCCCCCGAAGGCCATCCACAAGCGCCCGCCTCAAAAGGCGGTTGTAGCATCTGCGCTGTGCACCATAGCGCCGCCCAGCCAAAGCCCACTTGACAGCCGCCATTGCCGCGAGCGGCCAGAACAACAACAGCCCCGACGCCTCTCGATACATGATCAACCCATTGCGATAGCTGTAATATACCTTCCAAATCGGGCTAAAAACCCGCCTCTGATCATTTTCAAACGTGCTGCAGTCATGTTCGAAGCGAAGACCCGGCTCGAACAGGATGACAAACCCGCTGCGCCTGAGACGCAAGGTGTAAATGACGTCGTCGCCATACAGAAACAATCGACTGTCCGGCAACCCGTTCTCGATCAGCATCCGCCGCGATAGGAACAGTCCCACAAAAGAGGTCAGATCGATTTCCAGCGGGCTAATATCTTCGTAGCTTGCATAGGGAATGTGATATCCGTCACGGCCCTTGCCCCGCAGCCCTCTGAGCACGGTCCTGGCAAAGACCCTGGGGCGCCAGAACGGATTGACCGAGGGTCGGTTCATCTCGCAAATGCGCCCGTCAGGGAAATAGACGGCCGCCGCCGCCGCCGTATCGTCGCGACGCAAGACGGCATGAAATGTCGCCAGCGCTTCAGGGGCTGGGTGGGCGTCGTCGTCCATGACCACAAACCAGTCCGGATCAAAACGCTCCTGCGCAGCGCGCAACCCGTGCCGGAACCCCCCTGCCCCGCCCGAATTGACCGCCAGCCGCTCGACCACAAGACGCGGGTCGGCGCGGGTCGCCAGCCAGGCCTCGGTGCCATCGGTGCTGGCATTATCCACGAGAACCACCGCCTGCAAATGCGCAGGCGCGTTCTCCAACAGGCGTGTCAGAGTAGTTTGCAGCTTATCCAGCCGGTTATAGGTGACAACCACCGCCACCAGCCGCCCGTTCGACCCGGTTTGTTCCGTGGTGCCTATATCCATCACCTATAACCACCTCATGGCTTTCAGAGCCTCTCTCTCAAAGCGCTTCACACGAACCCCCACCGATTGTCAAACGCTGCATCACCATGAGCGCGAAGGCGGCCAAACGCAGTGACAAAACTCATGGGCATTGTTAGAACTCCGTAAAAAGACAAACAACGGGGCAAGCAGGTGAAAATCGAAACGACTAAACTCTCTGGCCTAGTGATTTTGACACCATTGAGATTTGGTGATGCGCGAGGTTTCTTCTCGGAAAGTTGGAATCGTCAACGGATGACCGAGATCGGGATTGATCTCGATTTTGTGCAAGACAATCATTCCCTATCGATGACCCCTGGCACCGTGCGCGGCCTGCATTTCCAGGCCCCACCGCATGCACAAGACAAGCTAGTGCGCTGTGGGCGCGGTGCGCTTTTGGATGTGGCTGTCGATATCCGCGCTGGCTCACCCACGTACAAACAGTGGTTTGCCACCGAGCTTTCAGCAGAGAACGGGCGGCAATTACTGATACCTATCGGATTTGCCCATGGCTTTGTCACATTGACGGAAGATACTGAAATTATTTACAAATGCACAGATTACTACGCGCCGCACTGTGACCGGGCAATTGCCCATGACGACCCAGATATTGCCATTGACTGGGATGTTTCGCGCACGAAACGTACCCTAAGTGAAAAGGACATGGCGGCACCGACACTGGCCGAGCTGGGCACTCCTTTCACATGGGAGGCATGCACGTGAAATTGCTGGTCACCGGGGGCGCCGGGTTCATCGGATCGGCCGTGATACGTCTAGCCATTGCGAGGGGGCACCACGTAATCAACCTAGATGCGCTGACCTATGCCGCCTGTCTTGAAAATGTCGCCAGCGTGGCAAAAAATCCTAACTATGCGTTTGAAAAGGCTAATATTTGTGACGCTGAGACTATGGATCGAATCCTTACCCGCCACACCCCGGATGCGGTGATGCATCTGGCCGCAGAATCCCATGTGGACCGCTCTATTGATGGACCTGGCGCGTTTATCGAGACCAATGTAACCGGCACCTACACACTGTTGCAGGCAGCACGGAAATACTGGGAGACGCAGGGGCGGCCTGACACGTTCCGCTTTCACCATATTTCCACAGACGAAGTTTACGGGTCTTTGGGTGCAAAAGGGCAATTTACCGAGGAAACGCCATACACACCAAACAGTCCCTATTCCGCCTCAAAGGCAGCCTCGGATCACATAGTCAGAGCCTGGGGCGAGACCTATGGGCTGCCGTTTGTGCTGACCAATTGCTCGAATAATTATGGCCCCTATCATTTTCCAGAAAAACTGATCCCCGTAGTTATCCTGAACGCGCTGTCAGGGAAGAGTATTCCCGTTTACGGACAAGGACTTAACGTGCGCGACTGGCTCTATGTCGAAGACCATGCGGACGCACTTTTGACAGTGCTGCAAAAGGGTGCGGTGGGGCGCAGCTATAATATTGGCGGCGAGAACGAGGCCCGCAATATTGATCTCGTGGAAATGATCTGCGCCATTTTGGACCGGTTGAAGCCCTCGAATAGACCCTATTCCAGCTTAATCTGCTTCGTGGATGATCGTCCCGGACATGACTTGCGCTATGCCATTGATCCAAGTCGAATGCGGGACGAACTGGGCTGGCGGCCTTCCGTGACGCTGGAGGAAGGGCTGGAAAAAACGGTGCGCTGGTATCTGGCAAACGAGAGCTGGTGGCGGGCGTTACAGGGGCGTGAAGGTGTCGGAAAACGGTTGGGCACCGCGTCCTCCGAATCAAATGATTAACGGCCGAAACGTCCTTCGGCAGCGCATCAGTATCACGTCGGTATTGCGTCGGTGTCATGATCGGAATTCGCACCGTTCATCATGCGGTCGTTGAGCATTAGTCCAGAAAGCTCTGCGTGCATGTTATGTATTAACGAATTGACCCACCGGCCTCCCATTCGACACTTTCCGTCATTGCGCGATTGCAGAACAGCGCATGCACGCTACACTTGGGTTTAACTTTGATGACCAGCACTATGCACCGAAAGCCGTCCTTTTGAAATTACTCGTCTTTGGTAAATTCGGCCAAGTGGCCACGGAATTGTGCGCCCTTGCCGGACCCGATCTCAGGATTCTGTCGTTGTCCCGTGCCCAAGCGGATCTGGAAGACCCTGAAACCTGTGCTGCCCGGATAAGAGAGGCGGAGGTTGACGCAGTGATCAATGCCGCGGCCTTCACGGCGGTGGACCAGGCCGAAGACGAAGAAATCAGGGCCACGGTGATCAATGCAGAGGCTCCGGGTGCAATGGCGCGCGCGGCGGCAGAACGCGCCCTGCCCTTTCTACATATTTCGACCGATTACGTTTTTGACGGATCTGGCGATGCGCCTCGTATGCCCGGCGATCCAGTGGCGCCGCTCAACGCCTATGGGCGCTCTAAACTGGCTGGAGAGATCGCGGTGCGTGCCGCTGCGGGTCCGCATGCGATCCTGCGCACGAGTTGGGTCTTTTCTGTCCATGGCAACAATTTCGTGAAGACTATGTTGCGGCTTTCCGAGACCCGCGATGCGCTGAGTGTCGTGGCGGACCAGATTGGCGGACCAACGCCGGCAGCCGATATTGCAAGAGCGCTGGTTATCATGAGTCGGGCGATGATTGCCGGACAAAAGGGCGGCACATATCATTTTAACGGTACCCCAACGACAAGCTGGGCGGGTTTCGCGCGCGAAACATTTCGGCTTGCAGGGCGCGGGGTGGCTGTGACCGGCATTCCCACCGCAGATTATCCCACACCGGCCGTGCGCCCGCTTAATTCTCGACTGGATTGTGCCACGCTGGAGACAGATTTTGGCATTACACCTGCGGACTGGAAAGTGGGACTGGCCCGTGTGATCACGGAACTTGGGAATGCAGAGAGGAACAGGGCATAGCATGAGCAATCGCAAGGGCATCATTCTGGCAGGCGGGTCAGGTACACGGCTTTACCCAATCACCATCGGGATCTCGAAACAGCTGGTGCCTATCTATGATAAGCCAATGATTTATTACCCCCTATCGGTACTGATGCTGGCCGGGATTCGCGAGATTGCCGTCATCACAACCCCGCATGATCAGGATCAGTTCCATCGCACATTGGGGGACGGGAGCCAGTGGGGGCTTTCGCTGACTTATATCGAACAAGCCAGCCCGGATGGGCTGGCGCAGGCCTATCTGCTCACCGAGGATTTCTTGGATGGGGCCCCGAGTGCGATGGTGCTTGGTGACAATATCTTTTTTGGTCATGGTCTGCCCGAGCGACTGGCGGCAGCAGATGCGCGCGATTCAGGCGGCACGGTATTTGGCTATCGCGTGGCCGACCCTGAACGCTATGGCGTGGTGGATTTTGCCCCTGATAATACGGTCCAAGGGATCGTCGAAAAGCCTGTGAAAGCGCCTTCTCCCTATGCGGTAACTGGGCTCTATTTTCTGGATGGGAGCGCTCCAGAGCGCGCCCGTTCCGTGACCCCAAGTGCGCGAGGTGAGCTGGAAATCACCTCTCTTCTGGAGATGTACCTGACCGATGGCGCGCTGAACGTGGAGTTGATGGGGCGAGGTTACGCATGGCTGGATACGGGCACCCATGGCAGTTTGCTGGATGCGGGCAATTTCGTACGCACACTCTCTGAAAGACAAGGCCAACAAGTGGGATCCCCGGAAGAAATTGCCTGGCAGCAGGGCTGGATTGGGGACGATCAACTGCGCGCGCGCGCAGAAGCTTTTGGAAAAAATAACTATGGCGCTTATCTGACGGCACTCTTGGAGACCTAACGTATGCCAGAAAAAACCATCACCCCTGTTCTGCTATGTGGCGGGTCGGGCACGCGCCTGTGGCCACTGAGCCGTAAGAGCTACCCAAAACAGTTTTCAAAGCTGACCGGAGAAGAGAGCCTGTTTCAGTCATCTGCACGGCGTATGGGCGGGCCCGAATTTAACGCTCCGATGGTGATCACAAATTCCGATTTCCGCTTTATCGTGACCGAACAGCTGACCGACGCAGGCATTGATCCGGGCGCAATTCTGATCGAGCCTGAAGGGCGCAATACCGCGCCCGCAGTACTGGCGGCGGCTTGTTGGCTACACGAACACGATCCCGACGCACTCATGCTGGTTGCCCCTTCTGACCACGTGGTGCCCGATCCCGCCGCTTTTCGCGCCGCCGTAGCTGCAGGTGTACCCGCAGCCCAAGACGGACAATTGGTCACCTTTGGTATCAAACCCACCCATGCTGAAACAGGCTATGGCTATCTGGAATTAGCTGAAGATCCGGGTGTTTTCGCGGCAAAACCGCTGAAGTTATCCCGGTTCGTGGAAAAGCCAAATGCGACGTACGCCGCCGAAATGCTGGCTGCGGGCAACTTTCTGTGGAACGCTGGAATCTTTCTGTTTTCAGTCCGCACGATCCTAGGCGCGTTTACCAAACACGCACCAGGTCTCATCGCACCGGTGGAGGCCGCGGTAGACAAGGGGCAGGAGGATCTGGGGTTTCTACGACTAGATCCTGACGCCTGGGCTGGGGCCGAAGAAATCTCGATCGACTATGCGGTGATGGAACGGGCGCAGAACCTCAGTGTGGTGCCTTTTGCTGCGGGCTGGTCGGATCTGGGAGACTGGGATTCGGTTTTACGAGAAACCGAAAAAGATGGCATTGGCGCGCATGGCCCCGTTACGGCGCTTGACTGCGAAAATACACTCCTGCGCTCGGAAGACAGCGGGCTGGAGCTTGTCGGCATTGGCCTGAAGGACATTGTCGCTGTGGCCATGCCCGATGCGGTCCTGGTGGCAGATCGCAAAAGGGCACAGGATGTAAAAAATGCGGTTAGTGTGCTTAAGACCCGCAAGGTACGCCAAGCCACGGAATTCCCTCGCGACCACCGCCCCTGGGGCTGGTTTGAAAGCCTGGTGATAGGTGATCGCTTCCAGGTGAAACGTATCGTCGTGCATCCCGGCGCGGCATTGTCTCTGCAAAGCCATCACCACCGCGCAGAACACTGGATCGTGGTCGAGGGTACTGCGAAGGTCACAATAAACGACATCGAGCAGCTGATCAGCGAAAACCAATCAGTCTATATTCCTTTAGGCGCAGTGCATCGGATGGAAAATCCTGGCAAATTGCCCATGGTTCTGATCGAAGTACAGACCGGCTCTTATCTGGGAGAGGATGACATCATCCGCTACGAAGATGTGTATGCACGTCGCTAAGCGGCGTTGACAGCCCCCCCCCGGGTGCCCATTAGACTGGGCATCACAGGCAGGACAGAACAGAGGCATCCAACATGAAGATTGCAATGATTGGTACTGGCTACGTGGGGCTGGTGTCAGGCGTGTGTTTTTCCGACTTTGGCCACGAAGTAATCTGTGTCGACAAAGATCCGGCCAAGATCGAAATGCTGGAGCGCGGCGAAGTGCCGATTTACGAGCCGGGTCTGGACCAGCTTATGGCCAAGAATGTCGAGGCCGGGCGGTTAAGCTTCACGCTGGATCTGGCTGAGGCGATTGACGGCGCGCAGGCCGTGTTCATCGCCGTCGGCACACCGACACGACGTGGTGACGGACATGCGGATCTGACCTATGTGATGGCCGCTGCCCAAGAGATTGCCCGCGCCGCAGATCATTACATGGTGATCGTGACCAAATCGACCGTGCCGGTAGGCACCAACCGGCAGGTCAAGCAGACCGTGCGCAAGGCCAATCCGCAGCTGGAATTCGATGTGGCCTCGAACCCCGAGTTTCTGCGCGAAGGGGCTGCGATCGAAGATTTCATGAAACCGGACCGGGTGGTGGTCGGGGTGCAGAATGACCGCGCAAGCGAGGTCATGGCCGAGGTCTATCGACCGCTTTACCTGCGTGAGTTTCCAATCGTAACCACCGATCTGGAAAGCGCCGAGATGATCAAATACGCCGCCAACGCGTTTCTGGCGACCAAGATCACCTTTATCAACGAAATCGCCGCCCTGTGTGAACGGGTGGGCGCAGATGTAAAGCAGGTGTCGCGCGGCATGGGTATGGATGGGCGCATCGGCAACAAATTCCTGCACGCGGGGCCAGGCTATGGCGGGTCTTGTTTTCCTAAAGACACCAAAGCGCTGGCTCGGATCGGACAGGATCATTCGATACCGATGCACATCACCGAGACGGTGATTTCCGTCAACGAAGAAGTCAAACGGCGCATGGTCAACAAGCTTCTGGACCTGTGTGAAGGCAACTTTAACGGCAAAACCATCGCAGTGTTGGGCGTAACCTTCAAACCCAATACCGATGACATGCGTGACGCCCCCAGCCTGACGCTGATACCGGCGTTGGTGGGCGGGGGCGCCAAGGTGCGCGTGACTGACCCGCAAGGGCGCCACGAAGGCGAAGCTCTGCTGCCCGGGGTGCATTGGGTCGAGGACGCCTATAAGGCTGCCCGAGGTGCGGACCTGCTGGTCATCCTGACCGAATGGAACGAATTCCGCGCGCTGGACCTGAAGAAGCTGGCGCGCAAGATGGCCACGCCACGGCTGGCCGACCTGCGCAATATCTATACGGTCAGGGACGTCAAACGCGCCGGGTTTCTTGCATATGAAAGCGTGGGGCGAGCCGGGTTCAAAAAGACCCAAGACTGAGGTGTGTTTCGCGCGCGAAACATATTTGAGACCCTGATACAGGCAAATCAGAGTCTGATGGGCTGGAAGGCGCTACACTTGAAACGGTTATTGTCACGTCCGCCCTTTTTTGGAAATCACTCAGGCACGGGGTGACGTTTGCCCGGCGACATCACCGACGATTTCTATCAGGTCGCGTTGATGGATTTTACCCTGACCGTTGCCGAAGTGGACGCGGCTACATGCGCCGGAGACTTTCGCGTGATGCATCACGTGGCTGCGTGGGGATTGTGAAAACCGCACCGGGATCCGTAAGCTTTACATTTGCTTTTCTAAGCAAAAGGCCGGATCAGTTCCTGATCCGGCCAAATCCTGCCCCATAATGGCAAGCGCAGCAGGTAGATTGACAGGGCCGGGCACAACTTCACTATGGAACCAAATACAACGAGCAGGACCACAGCAGTATGAACGATTCCACAGCTGCACGAACGATAGTGATCCCCGGCGCCAATGGCCGGGTGGGTCAGTTGCTGCGACGGGCATGGGAGGAAGCGCCGCTGAACGACTGGCGCCCGGTGTGGTGTGCACGCGCACCGGGACCAGACATAGATATGGTCTGGCAACCGGGAGAGGCCGTGCCTTTGAAGGCTGACGCGGTGCTGGCGCTTTGGGGCGTGGTGCCCAGATCCGGAGACCTGCAGGATAATGTGAAGCTTGCCCGCGCAGCTATGGCGCTGGGGCGCGATTGTGGGGCGCAGCGGGTTCTGCATCTGTCAAGCGCCGCAGTCTATGGGCCCGGCACCAGATTGCACGAGAACATGCTCTGCGCCCCAGCCAGTGACTATGGCACGGACAAGCTGGCGATGGAGACGGCCATTGCGGCCGAGCCGGGACCAGATGCCTGTGCGCTGCGGTTGGCTAATGTGGTGGGGGCTGACAGCCTGTTTCGATCACTGGAGAGCGATGCACCGATGGTAATTGATCGCTTTGCCAACGGACAGGGGCCGCACCGCAGCTATGCCAGCCCATTGGGTATTTTGCGTGCAGTACAGGCTCTGTTACGAGTTGAAATCTTGCCCGATGTGATCAATGTCGCATTGCCCGGCACTGTCAGTATGGACGCGCTGGCCATGGCGGCGGGGCGGGTATTTGACTGGCGCGCAGCACCCGAAGGGCCCTTGGCCGAGGTCGTGCTGGATACGCGCCGCCTGCAGACACTGACCCAGGATAAAGCCAAAGCGGAACCGGACGCGATCATTGCAGAGTGGCGCAGGCTGCGGAGGGCGCAGGCATGACCCCGGCAAGACGATTGATGGATATTGTACTGGCACTGTTACTGCTGGCTGTACTCTGGCCGGTTCTGATTGTGATGGTCTTGGCAATCCTGATCCTAGACGGGCGGCCAGTGCTGTATATTTCGGAACGCATGCAAACACCGGACAAACCGTTCATGCTGTGGAAGTTTCGCACCATGACCACAGACAAGAATGACAGCGGTGTATCTGGTGGCGACAAGGCACACAGAGTGACCCGGACAGGCGCCGTAATGCGGCGATATCGGCTGGATGAGCTGCCCCAACTGATGAATATTCTGCGCGGCGATATCGGCTTTGTCGGCCCGCGCCCGCCGCTGCGCCGTTATGTCGAACGCTTTCCCGATCTTTATGCAGCCGTGCTGAAGGACCGCCCCGGCGTGACTGGTTTGGCCACGCTGGTGTTTCACCGGACCGAAGAAAAGCTGTTGTCGGAATGTGCCACGCCCCAAGAAACCGAGGAGGTTTATGAACGGCGCTGCGTGCCGACCAAGGCGCGGCTGGATATGATCTATGCCAAGAACCGGACCCTGAGGCTTGATCTACGCATGATGGTGGCCACAGTGTTTCGGCGCGTGCCACCGGTTATACGCAAACGTTCCTAGAGGCGTGTTTTGCGCACAAAATATAGACTAAACGGCAATTTAGACCCTACTTAAGTTCCGCTTGAAGCCAAGCAATCAAACGGTTTTGTACGTCTTCGCTGAGCGCCTTGCCCTTGAGGGTGAGACTGTCGCGCCCAACTTTCATCTCCAAACCCGGCGCGATTTCCATCGGGGCTGGCGTTGGCAAGGTTTGCAGCTTGAGCGCTGTTGTAATCGCAGACTGTTCTGTCTCGGGCGTGACCGGATTTGCGATATCGAGCACGGTGCGCAAACGGGCCGTCAGGGTGGTGTCGACTTCTAGCGCTTTGGACAGCTGCAGCCCCAACCGTTCACCGATTGCCTGCGGAAAGCGCAAGTTGCCATCCAGTGCGGAAACGATGGTGATGAAGGATTTAATTTTGGAGCGTTTGGCGCGGGACGCCGATGCAAAGAGGGTCTGCAAAGCCTCTTTTTGACTTGAATAGACTCTGTTTTCAACAGTACGCGACACAATTCTGGCGCGTTCGTAGAAGGACAGCCCAACCCGGATTTCATTTTCCTCGACCATGGCAAGATAGGCTTGGGTCGACTGGTCAGGCTGGCGCACCAGCGCTTTGACGGTCGTGAATTGATCATCGCCGGTTTCGGCATAAAGACGGTTCAGCGCAGAACACCGGCGCCAGCCTGAGATCAGCCCGTAGCGATCATTGCCAAGGGGGGCCACCTCGATCGGGGTTTGCTGACCGCGTGCGTACAGACTATCGACCAGCGCTTGCATCTCTTCATCGTCAACAGGCAAGCGATCGCGCACCAGATAATTCAGATCGAGATGCGACAGGGGCAGGGTGATCACCAGCCGCCCTTCGGCCCGTGCAGAACTCAGGGTTCGGGTGACCTCTTCGAGGGCAGCCCGTGCCGACGCTTCGCCTGCGACATCCGCGATTGGCGGAGCTGAGGCCGGGCTGACTGGTGTTGGTTCTTCAGAGAAGAAGACCGGGTTGGCGGGGCTGAGGCGTTTGCGTTTGGCCATAATCCTGCTCTCTGTTATTGCGCAGCCTGTTGGGCATGCGCCAGTTCATCGCGCCGCCAGCTGCCAATCAGAAGCTGTTTGAAAGCGGCATAGGTGGCATCAAATGTTTCGCGCCCGCGCACATAGGTTTCGCGGTTGAAGTCGCGATAATCGGCCTCGTAGATGCCCTGTACTTGTTCGCCAGCCTGCCCAATCAGCGCGGTGAAGTCCTGACGATGGGGCGACAGAGTGGGACCAAGATAGGCCTGCATTAGCGCGGCCAGTTCCGCCTGCTGGGTGCCGTCATAGCGGGTAACCACAGCGCGGACCGCGTCCCATTGAAAGCTCAACTCTTCCCGACCCAAAGCGCGGGCGGCCATATTCTCGGCCTCTTCGATGGAGCCAAAGGTGGAATGCAGCATATCAAAGAACCGCCCCGTGCTGTCGAACTCAAGGAAAGACGCCCCAAGCGGAACCAGCAGGATATCGGATGCGGCCAGCCCGTTGATGGTGAGATACCCAAGGGCAGGCGGGGTATCGAGGAAGATGACATCGTATTCATCCAGCAGCCCGTCTTCCTGAAGGCTGTCGGTCAACGCATCCCACAGCTTCCAGCCACGTGCCGCCATGCGCCAGACCGGGATTTGGAATTCGGCCCAATAGAGATTCAATTGTGCGCCAATCAGATCGATATTAGGCCAGTGGGTTTTCTGCACCAGATCTTGCGCCCGTATGTCGAGCGCCTCGCTGAGCGTGTCATCAAGCGGGGTAGGGGCATCGCCCCGATTCAGACGACGCTGATTTTCGGTGCGCAGATGACGCGCGTAATGACGGGCCATAAGCGGAAACACGGTTTGCCATTCATCTTCGACTTTGCCGCCGAACACCGATGTCATCGACCCCTGACTGTCCAGATCGATCACCAGCACCTTGTACCCATCCAGCGCGGCAGACATGGCCAGATGCGCCGCAGTCGAGGTCTTACCTACTCCGCCTTTGAAATTGGCCACGGTGACAAGTTTGGCAGGCTGACCTTTGGGACGATAGGGCTGGTATTCCTTGGCCTTGGAACCCTCTTGTCCAAAATGAGCCCGCAAGCGCAGAACTTCGTCCAGGGTGAACCATTTGGCGCCGCCTTGGGTTTCACTGCGCCCCTGTGGCAGATCCGGGTTTTGCTTCAGAACACGGCGAAAATGGCCGGTGGCCACGGGGATTAGATACTTGGTAATTTCCCAGGTTGAGAACTGACGTAGATGTCGTGCCCCATCGCCTTCAAGCCCCCGGCTGGACAGATCGTTGCGCCCGGCTTCACAGGCCTTGGCGATGGTACCAAAATCCCGCGTCGTTGTTGCATTCCCAAGTTGTAATAAAGCCTGATCCGGATCGATGTTGAAATAGGGGGGTAAGGCCCCTCCGGGCTCTTTGTGCTTGTCGGATTTCATCTGCTCCAGGCCTCTATGTGCGCTCTTTTATGCAATATAACACAAAACGTCTCACATGAAAGGGAAAGGCGAACACTTCCTCTTTTTCTAAGTAAAATCAGGGTGACAGTAGCCATCACATGGTTGGTTTGTGTGTGCGTAAGTATCTGGATGGATCTCTTATCCAGTTAAATATGAGTTAATACAAAGTTACAGGGAAATATTGAATCGGGCAAAGCCCTTTGTTTCAAGGGCAAATGGGGTGCCATTTCAAGAGACGGTGACTCTGAAACCCCGATATAGTGACTCTGATCCCACGCGGGAGTGACTCTGATCCTCCGAAGCTGTTCATGCCCATACTGGACGACACTTGTGGATAACTCTAGGATGAGTGTTACCGAAACCCCGAAAAACGGGGGCGGGATTCGCGCTGAAAGTAACATGAGCAGGGCGTGGGAAAGACAGGCGACAGACCATGACCGGGACAGGTGGGGCAGGGGCGTTGACCCCTACTGAGACAGGCGCATTCTTTTTGTGCGATATTTTTGATGCCAGCCCCAAGGATGATCTGGGGACGATGGAGCATCCGATTTTTTCGCTGAGCACGCGACCGGACCGGCGTATTCTGAGTTACGAGCATAACGGTACCACGATTGATGTAACGCCGAGCGTGCGGGGTCGGGCGACAATCCATGACAAGGACATCCTGATCTATTGTATCAGTCAGCTGATGGCGGCGGCGAATGCCGGGCGGGCGATTTCCCGCACATTGCACCTTAAGGCGCATGATCTTTTGACGGCGACGAACAGGGACACGTCGGGGGACGGTTATGCGCGTCTGCGCGACGCGTTTGAGAGGCTGGCGGGCACACGCATCACCACCAATTTGAGCACCGGCGGTGTCGAAGTGACATCCGGTTTTGGTTTGATCGAAAGCTGGGAGATTGTGCGTAAGGCCAAAGGCGGGCGCATGGTTAGCGTGACGGTGACATTGAGCGAATGGTTGTTTCGGGCGGTGCAGTCCAAGTCGGTGCTGACGCTGAATCGGGCGTATTTCGGATTGCGCAAACCGCTGGAGCGGCGGATTTACGAATTGGCCCGTAAGCATTGCGGGCGTCAGCCCGAGTGGCAGATCGGTTTGGCGACGCTGCATAAGAAGGCCGGATCGACGGCACCAATCAGGGTGTTCCGCGCCGCGGTGCGCAAGATCATCGCAGGCGGCGGGCTACCCGAGTATCACATGCGCGAAGCGCCTGGCGATCTGATCCTGTTTGAGCGGGCAGGGGTAGCGGTAGCCCCTGGAAGCGCGCCGCAGTTGAAGCGCGAAACGCTTGAGGCGGCGCGGGGGCTTGTCCCGGGTGCGGATGTCTATGCGCTTGAGGCGCGCTGGCGGAGTTGGTGGGGGGAGACCGGGCAACCGGTGCTGCGCAATCCCGATCAGGCGTTTTTGGGGTGGGTCAGGGCGCAAATTTCTTGAAGCCAGAGTGTACGACCAAAGCGCGCTGCGCGCCTTGGTCGATGACTGCGCGGAACGTGCCGGATCAGGCCAGGAGCACGGTCAGACTGCCGCCCACGATGTCGCTCACACCCGAGGTGATGTCGGCAACGGTGAGCCGATTGTTGTTGGGCAGTGAACGGATGCGAGCGATGGCTTTACCTTTAATGGCTTGCCAATGATAGGGGCCTGGCTGGCCCACCGATCCGCGCAGCTCGACAGAACCATAGCAGTTCTCTCCGTTGAGGAACGGTAGAGACAGGCCGATATCGTCAGTCGGCGTCAGGCCGGTGGTGTCCAGGTTGTTGAGCTGTCCGAAAAAATATGTCGCTTGGTTGCCGATCCGCACATAGGGCACGGCGTCGCCCGTGAGCGGCGCGCTGTTATTGCTTTGATCGACGAGCGAAGGCACATGGCTTCCGGTCTCGTAGATTGACAGATGGTTGGCAGGTGTTGTCCCCCCGAGCAATAGACCCTGCGGTGCACCAAGAGCGCCGTCGGTTCCCTGGGCGGTCAGCGCCGTATGCCAGGTGCTGCCATCAGCGCTGACCTTAAGGGAAAAATGGTCGTCACCCGCCAGACCCATTTCAGCACGCCCCGACCAGCCCGATTGCAACAGCAGGCTGGCGGTGTCGGAGGCAGCTGCCTTGTTGACCTTGAGTTGATGACCGGCACCCGCATGAGTGAACAAAGTGGCCTCGGAGGCGACGGCGAGGCGGTTGGTGGGATCCGCGCTGGTGGCGATGCCGATCCCTTCAAGATTGTCGAGATCGGGGGTAGGGGTCTGCCAGGTGGCACCGGTCCAAACCCGCAGGCTGTTGTCGGTGCGCCCGAAAGCCCGCCAGCCGATCCGTGGGGGCACGAACACCCAGGTCAGATTCAAGAAGGCGGCAATCATGCCATCCTGGCCGGCCCAGGCGCCACTGGCCCCGGCCCCAAGCGCGTGCACGCTTCCGTTCTGGGGCAGGGAGGGGGGCTGGGTCTGATTAAAATCGTCGACGGTGAGTTGAACAAGCACATCCAACTGGTTCAGGGCCTCGTTATGGGTCACATGTTTCTGGGCCTGAGAAGGTTGGATGAAAGGCAGGTCAAGCAGGGGAGAGCGTTCTGACATGGTGATGGGTTCCGGCTGATGGAAGAGTGCGCCACATCACACCCAGAAGATCCCAAAATTTCCTAAAACCATCGTACGCTGGGGGCAATGGCGTCGACCGGTGTCCTGGAACAAGGAACCGAAAGCCGTTGTCGATCGGTGACCTACGTAAGGGTTTCCCAACTATGCAAGAGCGCCGGCACAGAATAATCTGCAAGTACGATCAAAAATATGTTATAAATATTGTGATTATAGCAAAGTGTTTGACCGGGAACCGATACAGCGTCAGGCCTTATATTTTAGGTAAAGGCGCAGAATAGCTAAATTTCAGAAGGTTAGACGAATTTTTCTCGTTTCTTCTGTATTTTTGAAAGAGCATTTCTGCGTGGGCATAGGGCCTGTCGTGTTATTATACCGGTGTGACCGTGAGAGAGATTGATGACGCTATTTGGCAGCAGATTCGAGTTTTCTGAACCTCAGCAACTGCGCTGCGGGGGGGTGGATTCGGTCGCAGTCTTAAGGTCGGTTTTGAGTCTGTTCTTGGGGCGTGGGGCTCTTGTGGCGAGCCTCTGCCCGCGTGGCAACAACAATAGAATTGTGGAGAGGACACCGCCTGGCAAAGCTTGTCGGGGATGTCTGTAATTGTAGCACACGGTGAAAGCCGCGTGCAGAGAGAGTATGGAGCTTGATATGCGTGATTTGGCCGATGACGAAGTGAATAATTCTGTTGCGGGAAAAGACAATCTGGCAGGGCATGGTTGGGGCCTGCGCGCCACCGTTGGAGAAGAGACTGGGAATACCGTACGCTCGCTGGATGCGGGCCTGGGTCATATCGAAGTGATCGACGGGCCGCTCCCGGATGAAGAGGAAAAAGCCAAAGACGCGCTGGCTGAAGAAGGTCTCGAAATCCTTGAAGGGGAAGGTGACACCGAGGTTGCGACCGAGGATCAGCCGACGGATCTGGACGCACAGGATGCAGCGCTGCAAGCTGAAGCGGCCACGCAGGATACGGCAGCCTTCCGACAGCAAGACGCGTCGCATACCATCAAGTTCGAGGCACGTTCAATTTCGGAAGACAGGGCGCCTATTTGGGCACCCTCTGAAGTGCAGAACGACGTTCACCGGGAACCCATGGAGCTGACATCGTATCAGCCTGCGGAAGAAGGATTTTTTGGGCCTCCCGCGCCACATGATTTCCAAATGGATGGTTGTGGATGTGCCATGTGCTGCATGGGGGCTGCCTCGGACGGCCCCATGATCGCAGACCCTGCTTTCGGAGACGGGGCGCCCGGTCCGGCAGGCTCCATTGCGACGCTGGCCGATTACCTCGTTAACGGGTACTGGAACGATACCGGGCGCACGGCGCATTGGTTCAACATGACCAATTCCGGTACCGGTGCCAACGATGGCATACTCTATTACAACATGTCTGGCTGGTCTGAAGATGCCAACGGCCTGACAGCCGCGCGCAGGACAATGGTGGAAAACGCGCTGGATGTTTATGAGGACATTCTGGGCATAAACTTTATCGAAACTACCAGCACGGCCGGCCATGTCGATATCTTCTTCAAAGACAATGTCGCCAACCGGGCTTTTGCCAATTATGTCTATCATTCCGGAAATGGGGGTGCGGTCGATTATGCCCGTATCAACATTGATGTGAATTGGAACGGCGGGGCAACCAACATTGGATCGTGGGCCTTTACCACAGCGCTACACGAAATTGGTCACGTCCTGGGCCTAGGTCACCAGGGCGATTATAATGCGGGTTCAGGGACACCGAGCTACAACAACTCTGCACAATTCGCCAACGATACGCTGCAACAGACGATAATGTCCTATTGGGGGCAGTCGAATTACACACCTCCCGGGCAATCCACACCGAGCAACGTCAATCCAATCGGTCTGATGGCGGTGGACTGGCGTGCGATGGAAATCCTTTATGGTAGCCAAGGCTACGGCGTGGCCAATGGGTCGACAACCGGGAACACCACCTGGGGGTTCAACGACAGCTGGGGCAGTTCCAGCAATCCACCCGTCGGCAACCTGTTAAACAATGCTTTCAACTCGATGGGCAGCCTGCTGGATACTAATTCGGTCGCGATCGTCGATGGCGGGGGCAATGACACGCTGGACCTGAGCGGTTTTTCCAACAACACGCGCATCGATGTTTCTGAGGCTTATACATCCTCGACCCAGGGTTCGCTCTCCAACGTGGGTGGCCGGGTCGGCAACCTGTCAATCGCACCGGGAACGATCATCGAGAACGTGATCGGCGGGTCTGGCAGCGAGGTGATTCTTGGCAACGCGGCCCACAACAATCTTGACGGCAATAGTGGTAATGACTCGCTCTATGGCTATGGCGGCAATGACACGCTGATCGGCGATGGCGGCACCGACTATATGAGTGGCAGCTCCGGGAATGACAGCCTGTCCGGTGGCAGCAGCGCGGACTCGCTTTATGGCAGCTCCGGCAATGACACGCTCGATGGCGGCTCCGGCAGCGACTATCTCAGTGCAGGCAGCGACAATGACCTTTTGCTGGGCGACAGCGGCACCGACACGCTTTATGGCAGCACCGGCAATGACACGCTGCGCGGCGGGTTCTCGACCGACAGCGTTAACGCCGGGGCGGGTGATGACCTGATCCAGGTGCTGGACGGGGAATTCTATGACAGTGTTGATGGCGGCAGCGGCAACGATACGCTGGATCATTCCGACCACACCCAGAGCGGGGATATCTTTGACTTCGAGGGCGGAACGATTTCGGGTTATGGCGGCGGCTCTGTCACCGGCATTGAACATTACCGGGACGGGTCGGGTGGCAACACGATCATCTGGACCAGTATTTCCAACGGCACCGTGGATGCGGGCGGCGGCAACGATACCGTGCATTCGGGTAACTATTCCTCTGAAACGCTGAATGGTGGGGCTGGTATCGATACGCTCAACACCAGCGCCTTCGGCGGAAACTATGTGGTCAATCTGGCCACGGGCTTGACCAACTTTACCGGTGAATCCTTCATCAACTTTGAAAACCTGATCTCGGGCGACGGCGATGATTTGCTGACTGGCACGAGTGGAAATAACAGCATTGAAGGCGGTCTCGGCGACGACACAATCGATGGCGGTAATGGCACAGATACGCTGCGTGGTGATGGCGGCAACGACCTGCTGATCACCAACATCCTCGATCACGATGAGATCTTTGATGGCGGCGCGGGCAACGACACGTTCAGTTTTGCAACATTCGGCAGCAGCTATATCGTGAACCTTGCACTGGGTGACTTTGACCGCACCGCGGGATCCTACGAAAACACCTTGATCTCGATCGAGAATGTGCTGGCGGGCAGCGGAAACGATACGATCACCGGTTCGTCGGTAGCCAACGATATTGATGGCGGCAGCGGCAATGACACGATCTTTGGCGACGGCGGGGCTGATACGCTGCGTGGCGGTGCAGGAGATGATACGCTGGATGGCGGTGCAGGAGACGACACGCTGATCGGTGGGGACGGCAGTGACAGCATGCTTGGTGGCGACGGTGCGGATTTCCTTGATGGTGGTAGTTGGACTGATACGCTGGATGGCGGGTCGGGCAACGACACGCTGCTTGGGGGCACGGGCAGTGATCTCCTTCAGGGCGGTGCCGATGATGAC
>NZ_JBDVNC010000004.1:0-391865 GCF_039969785.1 Shimia sp.
CGTCTTGTCACCTCGCAGCGCTTCCAACGCCACTTTGGCCTTAAACTGATCTGTAAAGTTCCGGCGCTTTGCCATTCTCGTATCCCTTCAAAGGTTTGGGATACTCCTTAGCCGACTGTCCGGTTTCCTGGGACCACTTCACTCAGTGAAGACGCCGGTTTACCAGCTAAACCTCAATTATCTTATTATCTGCATCGCTCTTCTGAAAACTACAGAGCGGAAGTGGGCGACTTGTACCAGTCCATGATCGAAGTTGCCGCGCGAAGCGATGCTAAGGTAAAAAACCTCAGATAAAAACAGTGCGTAAATCCGGTTTTTAGACCGGCAAGTGGGTGAGAACCAATGTCTCTGGACGTCGGTTCTCACCATATTTGTTACCCGTTATATGTTCCGCGGGCGGGATAGTTATGCTCAAGAGCGTAGCCGACTTTTGACAGCAACATTTTCAGATCCGGGCGCGCCCATGGCATGTTGGCAATGTCTGCAAGATAAAGCTTGCCGTCAGGACGGACCCAGAACAGACCCGGCTCGGTAAAGATGTCAGCCTCGACGTCTTTAAACGCTTTGGAAATCCACAGACCCCAGTTTTTGGCGTCTTCAACAGTGACGCCATAAGCAACGCGTGTCCGACCCAGTTCCCATTCCTCTGCCGCTTTTGCAGCCAACGCTTCGTCGTTCATCGACGCAACAACAACGCTGAAACCAGCCGCTTCAAAATCGTCAAGCAGGGCTGCCATGCCACCGATATAGTTTTTGCAAACCGGGCAGTGCAGTCCGCGATAGAACAGGACCATTGTGAAATTTTCGGGTGACTCTTCGCTGATGTCAAAGGTGCCTCCGCCGACCAGTGGCAGCTTGAGCGGCGGGACCTGCTCATCGGGGGTAAGTTTATGGCTCATGTTTTCTTCCTCTTGGTTCAAGTTTTCTGCTTCGAAAGGAAACAGGGTGTTGGTGTGTTGGACGCAGTTCTAGCTGTGTTTGAGCCGACCTAGGAGACATAATTCCTGATAGGCAATATCCGTTTAAATGTCGGACTCAGCTCTGAGACATGTCGGAAAATGGAACGCCCGGCGCCCATTCGCAATGGTGGCACACAAAGATGTGTATCACTCTGAATACGAACAAAATTCAGGTCACGCACATTCCAAGGAACGAGCAGATCGCAAGGTTAAATGCCTCATCCTGATTGACGTTAATTATGTGGCCCGCACCTTCAACAACTGTGAATTCGCTGTTTGGACAGGCGTCTGCCATGGCGCGCATGGTATCGGGTGCTGCCCCTTTGTCCTCACTGCCCGCCACAAACAGCATCGGCACCTTCATTCTGCCCAGATCCTTAAGATAATCCAGCCCTTTGAGGGCGATTGCACAGCCACCATACCCCTCGGGCGTGGTTTTCAGGAATTCGCTTTGCAGCATTGCAACGACGTCGGGATTGGCTTCGCAGAACTCTGGCGTCAGCCAGTTGCCAATCGCCCCGCCCCAAAGACCTGCAACTCCTTTGTTGGCGATAACTTCAATTCTGTCGTCCCAGCTTTGGCGGAACGGAGCCGGACCGTCGGCGCGTGCTGCACTGCACACAATGCGCGTGACCCGTTCGGGCTGTGCCAGCCCCATACCCATCGCTGTCATGCTCCCAAGCGAACATCCCATCACGCTGGCTTTTTCCAGCCCATGGCGATCCATGACCGCAAAGGCATCTGCCACCAGCATGTCAAACGAATAAGGGCCTTCGGGTGTTGGGCTGTCGCCATGCCCACGGGTGTCATAGCGCACAACTTTAAAGAACTGCTCAAGCAGCGAAAGCTGCGGCTCCCACGCGCGGGTGGTTGCACCAATACTGTTGCTCAGCAAAAGGCCCGGGCCGTCTTCCAATCCGCTCGCTATGGAATTCAGAACAACATCATTCATCGTAGGCGTTTCCTTTTCTTCGGTCGTCTGAGAGTTGGGCGATGCGCGGTTGCCAGCTGGTCAGGCAATTCTGCGTGCATCGTTTCAGTGCCCTGACAGGGAAACACTGCCCCCTGTCAGGAATTTTCTGCGCTTACGCCTTAGTCGAGCGCGTATTCCACGGGCCAGTCATGACCAACGGTTTTTGCGGCATCAATATAGCTTTGCATCACAGCTTTGCCGGGGAACCCACGGCCTTCTGCATCTGCAACCTGCGCCTTCGGGAACCCGGCCAGGCTTTGTGCCCATTCTTCGCGCACCGACTCTGGCAAGGTTTTGATTGTGGCGTTGTTCTCTTTCAACTTGCCCAATCCAAACGCCTGCACTTTGTCCATGGCAGCACCGTTGCCTTGTTCCCATTCAGCACCAACCTCAAGGATGATGTTGCGGACGTCTTCTGGCAGCGATTCCATTTTCTTCTTGTTGGCGGTCAATGCAATCACCGGCATCGCACCGAACCCGATCAGCGTGTAATACGGAGCAGGTTCATAGAATTTGAAACCGTTATACGCCGATGGCACCATCAGCCAGCCATCATACACACCGGTTTTCAGAGCCAGATACCCTTCGGGCAAAGTGGACTGAACCGGGATGGATTCGATATATTCCAGCCATGCCAGATTTGGACCAGCGCCCCCCACTTTCACCCCTTTGAGATCCGAGATGTTGTCCCATTCAAACGTGGTGCCAAGGTGATAGTTGTCCCAGACGCCCAGTCCTAGAAAGACCTGTTTGTATTCGTCTTCAAACACCTGCTTCAGCCATGGGTTCTCGTCATAAACGACCCGCGCGGCGGCAATCGCATCCGAAGATTTTTGCGGACCAAATGCCAGATAATACGGGAAGTTGTGCAGGAACAGCTTTGAAGGTTCAAAGCAGATGCAGTAGCCGCCAAAGTCCAAAATACCTTGCTGAACGGATTCAAGCGTTTCGGCGACTCCGGCAATGGAACCGCCATAGGCCTCAACAAAGGTGACGGTGTGGTCGGTCTGTGCTTCGACGCGGGCTTTCACCTCAACTGCGAAAAAGTCTGACATCGATGTGACATAAGGGGCTGGCCCTTTTGGATGGCCGGATCCGATGCGGAACGTAAAGCTTTCCGCAAGAACTGGTGCTGCTGTCAGCAAGGTCGCCAACATGGCCCCCGCCGCCGTTTTAAATGTGAATTTCATCTGTCCTCCCTTTGGGCACATGCCCAGTTTGAACTCAGCGACAATCGCAGTCTCCGAGATTCGTTTCCCATGGTTACAATAGAGCAAAAAATTATCGATTGATAAATAACTTTGTTTTCTGAAACAATTGCGCTTACATTCGCCTAACAAGTTTTCGCGACAGGATTGAGGTAAACATATGCGATTCAACGGCTTAGTTAGATTATCCAAACTGATTCACATGTTGTCATCTGTTTGGGTTCTGATCCTCGGGTTGACGATTCTGGTAGATGTGTTCGGTCGCATCCTGTTCCTGAGTCCCCTTCCGGGCACCAAGGAAATCCTTCAAAATTCGGTCATCGCGGTCGCATTTTTGCAGATCCCGCTGGCGATTTTTTCCTCTTCCATGCTGCGTACGTCGCTGCTGAGCGTCGCCTTGCCGCTGCCGGTTCAACGTCTGTTGCGCACGGCGGGAAACATTCTTGGCCTGCTTCTGTTCGGCGCCATCGCGTATGCCTCGCTTCCCGAAGCGTTCGACGCATACCGGCTTGGTGAATACGAGGGCGAAGGCGCATTGCGCATCTACACGTGGCCCATTCGCTTTCTCATTGTAGGCACCGCGATCTTCGCAGCCTTTGCTTATCTTGCCATGACCATCGCCGATTGGCGCGGTGAACTGGACGACGCCAACGCGTTGACCTCGCACTAAACACCCCAGGAGACCAATAAATGGCAACCGTCATCTTCACCGTACTCGCACTTCTTCTAGTGATGGTATTTTTGGGCGTACAAATTGCAATCGCCCTGGGCGCAGCAAGCTTTATCGGCGTCTACCTTCTGTTAGGCAGCGCCGACATCGCGCTTTCTGTGCTCAGCAGCACTGCCTACGAAGCCCTGCGCAAAGACATCTTTATCGTTATTCCGCTTTTCGTGCTCATGGGGGAATTCATAAGTCGATCCGGAGCTGCTCAGGACATCTATACAATTGCCAACCGGGGATTGCGCCGCATTCCCGGCTGCCTTGCCGTGGCAACGGTATCGGGAAACTCGGTATTTGCCGCCATCACCGGCGTTTCGATCGCATCGGCCGCAACATTCTCACGCATCGCCTATCCTGAAATGGTCGCGCTTGGGTACAAGAAAAGCTACGCCTTGGGCGTTGTCGCAGGCAGCGCATGCCTCGGCATGTTGATCCCCCCCAGCATTCTTATGATTGTCTGGGCGGTACTGACGGAAATCTCAATCGGGGCGCTCTTTGTTGCGGGCCTTCTACCGGGCCTCATCCTAGCCTCACTATTTTGTGCCTACTGTATCTTCACCGCTGTTCTAAGCCCGGAAACCGCCCCCCGCAGCCCGATCGTCGACAAGCAAGACATCGATGTTGCGAAACAACGCAGTGAACTGACGAGCGGCTTGTCCGTCATTGCATTGATTGTCATCGTGATTGGCGGCATCTGGGGTGGTTTCCTGACACCAACCGAAGCCGCAGGCTTTGGTACAATTGGTGCACTTTTTGTTGGTTTGGCCAAAGGCATGCGCAAAACCGAGATTTCGGAATCCATCTTCCGGGCCGGTAAAATCACCGCACCTCTGATGATCCTTCTCATCACCGCGTCCATGTATTCGCGGTTCCTCGCGATGGGTGGCGCTGTTGGGGTCATTCAGGGCACGTTGTTTTCGGTAAGCGACAGCCCGATCATCATCATGTTCATGATCTTTCTGGTCTGGCTGGTGTTGGGCATGTTCATTGATTCGACGTCGATCATCCTGCTGACAGTTCCAATTTTTGCGCCAATGTCGCAATTCATCGGCGTTGATCCCCTCGCCTTTGCGATCTTTGGCATTCTGGTGATCGAAGCAGGACTGCTTACGCCGCCCTTTGGGCTTTTGGTGTTCACCGTCAAGGCCTCGGTGCCGGATCGAACTGTCACAATGGGCGAAATCTTCACCGGGGCGGTGCCCTACTGGATCATGATTTTGATCGTTGCTGTGCTGGTCGTGGTATTCCCCGTCCTCGCAACCTACCTGCCGCAAAGCCTGATGTGATGAAACAACCCACATCCTACACCTGCCTATAAAAAAACTTGGTAGTGAGCATCAGAAATTACCATTTTTTCTAATGGCCCAAATGCTCCACTTTAAATCAACACGCTGAGGAGAATTTTATGAAGCTGTCGTTTTTTACAATGCCCATCCACCCGCTGGACAAGCCCTATGCACAGAGCCTGCGAGAGGATCGTGAGGCGTTCATCCTCGCAGACCAGCTTGGCTTTGCCGAAGCCTATTGCGGGGAACACACCACCGATCGAGCCGAAATCATCACCTCTTGCGTCGCGTTTCTGGCAAGCCTCGCCTACGAGACCAAGAATATCCGACTGGGAACAGGCACCGTCAATTTGCCCAACTCCCACCCAGCCCGCGTCGCGGCAGAAGTCGCGATGCTGGATCACATGCTTGAGGGGCGTTTGAACTTTGGCATTTCGCCCGGTGGTCTGATGTCCGATGCCGAGGTATTTGGCTCTATCGACAAAGATCGCAACGCAATGTTCCTGGAATCCATCAACATGGTTCTGGATATCTGGGCCGGTGAATCCCCTTACAACCTCAAGGGTGAATTCTGGGAAGTTACGACGGGTCGCACATCCAATGTTGCCATTGGCCAGGGTGAGATCATCAAGCCATACCAGGACCCCCACCCTCCGATTGTAGGCACTGCTGTTGCGCCATTCTCCAAAGGCGTCACAGCCATGGCCGCACGCGGATGGCAGCCCATTTCGGGCAACTTCCTGCTGCCCAAATGGGCCGCGACCCACTGGCCAAACTACGTCGAAGGCTGCAAAAGCGCAGGCATCACACCGCATTACGAAGACTGGCGCGTGGCCAAGAATATCTGCGTCGCCAAAGATCAGGAAACCGCGCGCAGCTATGCCCGTGATCCCGGAAGCCCTTATGTTCTCTACTACTCGCAGCTTCTGACCAAGATGCGTGCCGGCGGGCGTCTGAACCTCTTCAAAGAAGATCAGAACATGCCGGATGACGATGTAACGCTGGATTATGTGCTTGATCGTCTGGTCATCCACGGAGACCCAAGCTCGGTTGCGGATCAGATCCTCGCGCTGCGCGAAGTGACCGGCCCGTTCCAGCATCTGGTGTATGCAGGCCATGACTGGACTGATTACGATTTGGGCCGCGAAGGTATGATCCTGATGGCTGAAAAAGTAATGCCCGTTCTGGACGAAGCCACCAAATCTGAACCACCTGCAGAAGCAGCCTGACAATTGACGGGTCATGTGACCGATGTGCAGATAACATTTTGTCCTGAGGATGTTGTCTTGCAGATTGGGTCGCATGACCCGCAATGGTCGCCACGCGCTCAATGCAAATTCCTTAAATCTCGACGGGGAGCCTCACAATGACACAACAAACAACCGAACCAAATTTCGGTCCACATGAGTTTCGCCGCGCGCTGGGTAACTTTGCAACCGGCGTGACGATTATCACGGCTGTCAGCCCCGAAGGCGAAAAGGTGGGGGTGACGGCCAGCAGCTTTAATTCGCTGTCAATGGATCCGCCGCTGATCCTGTGGAGCAGTATCAAAGGCAAACCAAGCTGCGCGATCTTTGAATCCGCGTCGCATTTCGCGGTCAACATTCTGGCCTCGGACCAGATGGACATGTCGAACCATTTTGCCCGCCAGCAGGAAGACAAATTCGCAGGCGTAGAATGGGAGGAAGGCATCGGCGGCTCTCCGCTTTTCCCGAACTGCGCCGGGCGTTTCCAATGTGAAGCCTACGACAAACTGGATGGCGGTGATCACTGGATATTTGTTGGCAAAGTAGTCGCTTTTGACGACTTTGGCCGCCCGCCGCTGTGCTTTCACCAAGGCTCCTATTCGATGGTTTTCGGGCACCCCGGCAGCGGACCCGCGGTCGACAGTGCAACACCAAAAATCACGTCCGAAGGACGCATGGACGATCATCTGTTTTTCATGATGCTTCAGGCCGTGCGCGCGTATCAAACCAGATACAGCCCGAAACTGAACACCCTTGAGCTCAGCCTGATTGAATCGCGGACCCTGTTGGTCCTGAATGATCTGCCCGGCAGCGACGCCGAGGCTCTGATCGGTCACATCAATGCCCCCCTGCCAGAGGTCCGCGAAGCGCTGTCGAACCTTGTTGATCGCGGGATGGTTGCGGGTGAAGACAATAAATTCGAACTAACAGACGCAGGACTTGCCAAGGCCAAAGACGTTTGGAAACTGGCTGAAATTCATGAAAAAGAGGCCTTCGAAAGCTTTGATGAAGAGCAGATGAACACTTTCAAAAGTGTTTTGCGCAATATCATCGGCAACTGACCCAACATTGCAGCCCGCATCGAAACGGGCTGCAACGAACCACTCCCCTATAGTCCCGGAATATCATTCACCTTCTTTGGAACATGGTATCCACGTTGCACGGCGGGACGCTGCAACAGACGTTCGTACCAGTCTTTGACATTCGGGAAATCCGCCAAATCAATCTGCTGAAAGTCATGGCGCGAAATCCACGGCCACATCGCCATATCCGCGATCGTATAGATGCCCTTCCCCTCACCAACGACATGGTCGCGGCCCTCGAGTTGAGTATTCAGCACCCTGTAAAGACGCCGTGCTTCATTAGAGTAGCGCTCTTCGGCATAAGGCGCCTTGCCCGGATTGTATTTCACAAAATGATGCACCTGCCCCAGCATCGGACCCAGCCCGCCCATCTGCCACATCAGCCATTCCATCATCTGCCAATAGGCGTTTCCCTTGGCTTGAAACCGATCATATTTCTGCGCGAGATATAGCATTATCGCCCCGGTCTCCATCATCTGAACTCCGGTTTCGTGGTCAACAATTGCTGGAATCCGGTTGTTCGGAGAAATCTTCAAAAAGTCGGGCGCGAATTGCTCATCCTTAGTAATATTAATTGGCTTAACCGTGTAAGGCACGCCCAGTTCCTCAAGAAGAATAGAGACTTTGCGGCCGTTTGGCGTTGTCCATGAATAGAGATCAATCATTGTTATCCAGTTCCCTGTTTTTCAATCTTGAACGGCTGTATTTGGCGCGTTGCCATCTGCCCTGACGGGCCCCGACGGCAAATATTACGTATATGCTTGTGCGGCTTCCATCTTCGACTGCGTCAGCATCAGATACATATCAAGCGCCTGCGAAATGATGGCCGACGTGTCATCGGATACATCGATTTTCAATATGAAACGCCGCATCCCATAGTCCAGAAGACCACCATGCATCAGCCACGGCGCCTCAAGAGCGTCCCTGGCGACCAGAAACTCGTCAGCCATCCCCAGTTCAACCCGACGTTCGCGCACCAATGGTTTCAGGATCATTTCCTGCACAACGTGATTGTACCAGTCATGGATCTGCGCGTTGCGCAACGCCGCAAAACTGGAGATACGAAGCCAGACAGGATCATACACCGTCTGCGTGTATTCCTCATAAAACGCCTGAAAGCGTTCCTTCACCGGAAAAGACCGATCAACCAACATCGCGTCCCATCTGGGATCCCATCGATCCAGATAGACCTTTTCATAGACCGCTTCGATCAGGTCTTCTTTGCTTGGGAAATACCGATAAAGCAGCGGCTGTGTGATGCCTGCACGTTGTGCGATATCCCGCGTGCTGCCGTCAAAACCGGTTTCCGAAAACAGCTCGACCGCCGCCAGCACGATTTCCTCCTTACGCGCATCGCGCGACAACCGCCGACGCCGTGCGGTGGGTTTGTCACTGGGGTTTGGCTGCGGTTTATTTGCCACGTCAGCTCCGCTAGGGTGAATTAAATTCTTTGTCCTAAGAAACAGCAATTTCCGCTTGCAGTCCAGCAAATTATCATATGATAAATAAGCTGGCCGCGACGGGAGACGTGACATGCACCTCTACGGACGAACAACATCGATTAACGTGCAAAAGGTGTTGTGGACACTCAAAGAGCTGAAACTCGACTATGATCGCACAGATATGGGCGGCGCGTATGGGGGCCTCAAATCGCCAGAGTTTGTTGCGATGAACCCTAACCAGCGGGTGCCAGCATTGATTGACGGCGACTTAATCCTCTGGGAATCCAACGCCATCGTTCGCTATCTCTGCAATGCCTACGGCGACGGCACATTCGCAGGCACAACACCCGCTGCCATGGCTCGCGCGGATATGTGGATGGAATGGTTTCAGAACAATTGCTATGCGCATTTCATCGCCTTGTTTTATCAGACAGTGCGCCTGCCAAAATCCGAACGGAACGCGGATCAGCGGGATCGTTCAGCCGCCGAACTCACCAAGAGTTACACAATTCTGAACGATCATCTGAAAAATCACGAATTTGTCGCGGGTGACGCTATTTCAATGGGTGACTTTGTTGTCGGCTCATCGCTCTATCGCTACTTCTCGATGGAATTCGATCGCGCCGACATGCCTGCACTGAACCAATACTATGACAGGCTGGGACAACGCGACGCCTATCGCGAAACTGTCATGACATCATTTGACAGCCTGAGACCTAAGGATGATGTGTAATGTGCGTTCAGTTCGCAACGCAGTTGCGGCGCATCACCGGGGCAATTGCCGACGCCAGTGCCACTAATGACTCGGTGGCCAATTCGCTATCTGGCCATGCATGATCCACCAAAGTCAGAGTCCCAAACGGGCCAGACGCTGTGGAAATATCCTGCAGTTGATCAAGCACGGACTGCAGCGTCCCATACAGAACACAGTCATCAATCAACGCATCAACCGTCACCCGATCTGCGCCCGGCGCCGCCATCTTGGCATAATAAGCACGACAAGGGCTGTCCTCGGACTTCACGGCATATTCGGCGCGCGCGGCATCGGCACACACAACGATCGTACGCGCCACACGCCAGCTTTCAGGGCGCGCCCGTAAACCAGCATGCGTGCTGCCCGAAACATGTGCCGCCCAATGCCGCGCAAGTTCGGTTTTGTTCAGCCAACTGACCGAAAGCGTCGCCTGACGCGCCCGGGCGTTGATCGCGACCTGTTCAGGCGTCATGGACGGCCGCGCCAGGTTCAAAGGCGAAGATGTCTCACCAAGCGACTGTCTGTCGCCATTGATCGAAACGATTTGGGGAACCGGTGCGCCGGGCAACTCTGGCAAGGTACGCAACGCGTCCGCATGTTCCGGAGTGGCGTTCAATCCATGAGAGCCAGCCGCCCGATCCTGTTGCTTCACAGCGTAAAATTCCGAAAACCCGAGGTCGCGCGCCAATTCCAAACGTCCGAAATCGCGTGTCGGCGCATCACCACTGCATTGGCGCGGGATCATCAAATAGCCCAGATTCATAGTGCCTCCCCAACTCACAGAGGCGGCGTCGCCCTCGTGTCCTGCAAAGCTAAGGGTAAACAGGGCAGCAGTAGAAACCATTATAGTGCGGGGTCTCTATCAGGAATTCTGATGGCAAAGCGATATCCACTTCGGATCGGGCCCGGGCAACCCCCTGGATCAGCGCTAATTAACGTCGATCAGAGGTGTCTCCAATGCTGCCGTCAGCTCTTCTTGTAAAACATCCGCAAAAGCCTGCGCCGCCTGATTAAGCGGGCGCGACCCGGTTTCAATGCGCATATAATCCACGGTAAGAGGCGGATCAGCCAACGGTAAAACCTTGCGACGCGTACCGTCAAAGTCTGGCAAACACAAAACACGCGGCAGAATCGATACCCAATTTGACCGCGACACAAGATCAAGCGTCCCATGCATCGTGTCCAGCTCAAGCACTTCTTTCACCTTGATCCCATTCACGGCCAGATAAGTTTCGATACTATGACGTCGCGCATTCCCTTTGCCCGGCAGTACCAGCTGCAAAGGCGGCAAATCCTTAAGAACGACTTGCCCATTGCGGGTCGGAAACTCCCGGTCCAGCGCACAAACCAAACACTCCCGATCCTCTCCCATAGCGGTTGAAACCAGGACGTCACGCAAGTCGAACGCTGCCGGAACAACCGCAAAATCAAGCCGCCCTTCGGCGACATCATCCGCCAATGCGCCCGAATATGCTTCTGAGATAGACAGCTGCACTTCGGGGTATTCCTCGGAAAAACGTAACAACACCGATGTCAGGATTGCGCGCGTGAATGTTGGCATCAATCCCACATTGACGTGCCCAACCACAGATTTCGACAAGGTGCGAATGCGATCTTCGGCATGGCTGGCAGCGGCAAGCACTTTGACCGCCTCCAGATAAAACGCCTCGCCCGCCGCGGTTGGTGTCACCCCGGATGAGCTGCGTGAAAACAGGACCACGTCATAACGTTTTTCAATTTGGCTGACATGCATCGACAGCCCGGATTGCGTTGCGTTCACCTTTTCCGCAGCCGCCGAAAAAGACCCTTGTTCAAAGACCGCTGCGAAGTATCGCAATTGCTGAAGCTTCATGAAACCTATCCGATTTTCTTGTAGAAGGTATACAATACTATTTGTTGTTCTGACGGGTCAATTCTTAATAGCTTCGGCGAATCCAAGGATCAAAGGAAGCCTGTTTTGCCTGTTCATAACGACAAAAGCACCGCCACATTAGGAACGACCTTTTGACGCCGCTGCCCAGACTGATGGTGGCGCCGAACGGAGCGCGGCGCGGCAAATCCGACCATCCCGCTCTCCCCATCACTGATGACGAAGTGGTTGAAACCGCACGTGAATGTCAGGTGGCAGGCGCAGATGGCATCCATATCCACATCCGGGATGACGCCGGCGAACATTTTCTGGATGCCGACCGGTATGCCGCCCTGCTGAAGCGGTTAGAACACGAAGTTCCCGGCATGTATTTGCAGGTCACATCCGAAGCTGCCGGGCGCTATAGCGCGCAGGAACAGCAAGATATGATGCGCGCGCTACGGCCCGCACATGTGTCCGTTGCGATGCGGGAAATGGTGCGCAGCCCTGCGGACTGGTCCGATGCGCGCGCGTTTTATCACTGGGCCGCCTCGAATAACGTTGATGTTCAGCACATCCTTTACGCCCCCGACGAAGTTTCCGCATTTGTCGATGCCGTGTCAGACGGGCGCATTCCGGGGACCCATCATTTGATCCAGCTGGTGCAGGGCACTTATGCCCATGGCAGCGACGGAACGGTTGATCTGGACAAGTATTTAGACGAACTGGATCGCGCCTCAACCCACAGCTTTGACTGGATGTTGTGCGCTTTTGGCACTTCAGAAACAGCCGGTCTGGCCGAGGCCGCGCGTTGCGGCGGCAAAGCCCGCGCCGGGTTTGAAAATTCACTTTGGCACGCAGATGGCAGCCTCGCCGCTGACAACGCGGCCCGTATTCGCGACGTCGATGCGGCGCTGCGCGAAACCGAGTTCAAATTGACCAGGGAAAAAGAGCAAGTGTCATGAATCCTGATGCTTGATCCAAGTTCTTGTGATGATGCCAGCTCAGGATCAACGTGCATACTGTGTCGATGTGCCGCGGCCTTGATCTGACGAACAGTCGGGCGAAAAACCGCCCGGTGGGAGGAGACCCGACAAGATTTGAACAGTGAGTACTTGTCGGAAAATGGAGGATAATACATGTTTAAGACTACACTTGCGGCGGCTGCCGCGTTGATGGCGCTCGCCGCCCCTGTTGTTGCTCAGCAGGATCTCAAGGCGGCTATGGTGGCCGCAATGGGCGAAGCCATCGAGGACGCGCGATATCCCGGCATTCTGGAAAAATACGGCCTGCCAGCCCCCGATCTGTCCGATCCGACGCTGGTCAATTCCAAAGACCACCCCTACCCCGAAGTGAAAGACGGCACATTGCTGGCGCACGTGCTTGATACAAAATCTGTCCGTCTGGGCTGGATCGGCGTTGGGATGCCCTGGGCGGTTCCAAGCGAAGGCGACCCGGATGTACCGGTTGGTTTGTCGGTCGATTTCTGGAACATGATGCAAGAGAAGTTAAACGCGCATTACGAGACTGAGATTGCGCTTGATTGGATCGAATATACCGATTCTGCCGGGAACAACGACATGTATCGTTGGCTGTCGACAGCCGAAGACTTGAATTGCGACGCCAATGGCCGCGTCGCGAACGGCTGTTATGACATCATCGGCGGGGCTTATGCCATTAACAAACGCCGAAAAGGTATTTCAGACATCTCTCCGGCCTACTACCCTTTGAACATGTCCGTTGTGCGCACCAATGTTCCGTTGCCCGATGGTGTTGGCCCGCTTGAAACAGCCGAAGAAATCCGCGCTGCCATGGCTGACCCCGACATCAACATTGTCATTGCCGGCCTGCCAGACACGGGCGAGGATTCGATCCTGACAAACTTCGCCAAAGAATACGGTGAAACCTTCACACACAAGGATCGCACTCCCGGTTCGAAAGTTTTGGAATTCGCGCAAGACGCAACTGACATCCACTTTGTGATGGGCACCAATGTACGCATGGCGTCAATGCGCTTTGCATTGCCAGAGCTGTGTGCGGACTGTGCGATCATTCCGAACCTGACAATCTTTGGCGGCGTGGGATTTGCCACAGCCTTGGTTGATTAATCAGACACGACTGACAAACGGCGCGCTGGCTGACGTTGCACGCGCGCCGTTTTTGCATCCACTGGAATAGCTGAAGAGGACAAGATTGTGCCCACGCAAAAGACAAAATTCGCCGCCGTCGCAGCCACCCTATTAATGACATGTGCCGCACCAATCGCCACGGCGCAGGAACAGATCAAAGTCACCGTGCTTTCGGGATATACGGACCGCACATCATGGGTTCACAATCTCAAAGAATTCTTCATGCCCGAGGTCAACAAACGGCTGGCTGAAACCGGGAACTATTCGCTGAAATATACCGAAGCCTTTGGCACGGTTGTCAAACCCCGGGGCGAATTTGATGCCTTGCAAAATGGCATTGGCACAATTGGTCTGATCGTGACCGCCTTTCACACCGACAAGGTACCGCTGTCCAGCGTGTCCTATGTCACTCCCTTCGTCAGCACCGACCTTGGCCTAACCTCCGAAGTGAACGATGCCATCACCCATTCGATCCCCGAAGTGAAGGCTGGCTGGGAAAAATTCGGTCTGGAATTCCTTGGCCATATGGGCACCATCAAAAGCTATGCGGTCCTGTCTAAGGAACCCATTGATGGGTTGGATGACTTTGAAGGCATCAAAGTGTCCGGGGCTGGCCTGAACCTGCGCTGGATCGAAGGTCTGGGTGCGGTTGGCGTGCCAAGCGTGCTGCCTAAGTTCTATCAGGAAGTGAACAGCGGCGTCGCCGAGGCGATGATTGGCTGGGGCGACGTTGTCGGCGCATTCAAGCTCTGCGAAGTTGCCCCGCATTTCCTCTCTGCCGAAATGGGCGCTGTTTCGAACTTTACCGTTGTTGCAAACAAACGTTGGTTCGACAAACAACCGGACGAGGTCAAAACGGCCCTGCGCGAAGTCACCGTGGAATACAGAAACCTGATGGCCGAAGCGACCACTGCGGGTGATGCCAAGGGCCGCGAGGCTTGTGTTGCACAGGGTGGTTCCGTGACCGAACTGGCTGACGATCAGCGTCAGGCATGGGCCGATAAGTTGCCCAATGTTGCACAGGAATGGGCGCACGCGTCGGACGCAAACGGCCTTCCCGGATCACTGGTTCTTGAAACGTATATGACAAAAATGCGCGAAGCCGGGCAGCCAATTGCGCGCCAGTGGGATCAGGAATAAGCGAGACTGAGCGTTGGAAAACCCCGCAACAAACCCATCACCTCTGGTCCGGCTTGCGACCAGGGCGATGTGGCTGCTCAACACAGCGGTCACATCGCTGAACTCTTTGGGCACGATACTGATTATGGCGATGATGGCCATGATCTGCGCCGATGTGCTGAGCCGCAATCTGCTTGGTCAATCACTCCCCGGGGTGATTGAGCTTGCTGAACTGGGCATCGTTTCCATCGTGTATCTGCAGATTGCAGATACCTATAAGTCCGGGAAAATGCTGCGGTCCGATGGCATTATCACCGCGCTCGAAGGCCGGTTCCCGCGTTTGGGGCTGGCAATCAATGCGGTGTTTGATGCCACTGGGGTTGTCCTGTTCTTCTACATCGCCAAGGGCGCGCAAAAGCGATTTATCGAAGCGTGGGAAGGCGGATTTTACCTTGGCAACCAAGGCTCTTTCACAGCGCCGACCTGGCCCATGGAATTGATCGTCGCTGTGGGCTCTGCCCTTTTGTCGGCGCTCTTTCTCGCCAGCGTGATCCGCAACCTTGCCCGGCTTTTCGGCGTGTCGACGACCGGTACAACCCCACATGCAGGTAGCCCAAAACAATGACAGGTTTAGAGATTGGCTTCATCTCGGTCATCGGGATCCTGGTTCTTGTCCTGATGGGCATGAACATCCCCGTTGTGCTGGCCTTGGTTTCACTGTCAGGTATTTGGTTCATCACCGACAATTTCGACATCGCAATCTTTCTGCTGTCTCAAAAGTCGGTGGAAACGATCTCAAGTCAGGAATTCGCCGTCATCCCACTCTTTGTGCTGATGGGGCTCTTGATTTCGACCTCTGATATCGCCCGAGAGACATTTGGCGTTGCGCATTTCGTGTTTCGCAAAATCGCTGGCGGCCTTGGGGTGGCCACCGTCGCTGCGAACGCAATCTTTGCGTCTATAACCGGCGTCAGCATCGCGTCAGCTGCGGTGTTCACTCAGGTCGCGGTGCCGGAAATGCTGCGCTATGGCTATCACCCCCGCCTTGCCGTTGGCATCGTCGCGGGCAGCTCTGTGCTTGGCATGTTGATCCCGCCCAGCATTCTTTTGATCGTCTACGCCTTCATCGCAGAGGTTTCGGTCGGATCCCTGTTTATCGCCGCGATCATTCCCGGCCTTATTCTGGCGGCTTTGTATGCTATCGCAATTCTGGCCGTGGGCAAACTGCGCCCTGAATGGGTCGGACAGGCGGAAATGGCCGCGCTGGACGAAACCAGCGACATGACACTTGGTCAGGCCATCAAACTGCTCGCACCAATTGCGCTGCTTGTGTTGCTGGTGATCGGCGGGATTTATCGCGGTGTCTTTACCCCAACCGAATCCGGCGCCGTGGGCGCAGCCGGGGCGTTGCTTTTGACCATCGCCAAAAGACGCCTCACATGGTCAACCTTTTGGCAAGTGACCGTCCAGACGGGCCATGTCACCGCATCCATCAGCTTTATGATCATTGCGGCCAGCATGTATTCGTCCATGCTCGGCCTGTCCGGTGTCCCGTCCGAGCTGCAAACCTGGGTCAGCGCATCGTCGTTCAGCGTGATCACGCTGATCATTGTCTATGTGGTGATTGTGATCATCCTCGGCATGCTGCTCGACTCGATCTCGATCATTCTCATCGTGCTGCCGATCTTTGTGCCCCTGTTCAGCCAGTTTGGCGTTGATCTGGTCTGGTTGGGCATTCTGTCGATCATCATTGTCGAAGTCGGCTTGCTCACACCACCACTTGGCATCGCTGTCTTCGTGGTCAAAGGGTGCCTTCCGGACAAGCAGATATCCCTAAAGGATATATTCCTGGGCGCGATGCCTTTTGGGCTGATCATGCTGCTCGTTGTGCTGCTGATCGTCGTCTTCCCGGGGATCATCGTCTACTGACGCTAAATCAGAACACTCGGACAGCGATGCACATATACTGCATCGCTGTCCGAAAACCGGGGCCCATGCTGGACCTCTAATTCTGCCCCAACACCTTGCTTCTTTCGCACGACGCGCGCGCCGCCTGTTCCATCAGGTCTGGCAGGCCGTTGCCAGACGCCAACAAGACCTTAAGCGCCTCTGCGGTTGTGCCCCCTTTGGAGGTCACGGCCTGACGCAATTCAGCCGGATCAGTGCCCGTGTCACGCATCATTTGCCCAGCGCCTGCAATCGTCTCAACTGCAAGAGAGCGGGCAAGTCTGTCGGGCAAGCCCAACGCCTGACCTGCCTGCGTCATCGCCTCGGCCATTGCGAACAGATAAGCCGGGCCAGACCCTGAAATACCTGTCACCGCGTGAATCTGATCCTCATCCTGCAATTGGATCGCGCTTCCAACCGCATGAAACAGCTCGGCGGCCAGTATGTTTTGCGCCGCGCTGACATGCGCATTGCAGGCATAAACGCTGACCCCGGCCCCCACCGCTGCGGGCAGGTTGGGCATCACCCGCACCACCGGTGTACCCTGCCCGAGTGCTGCTTCATAAACATCCAACGCGACGCCCGTCACAATCGAGACCACAAGCGTGTCGCCACCCCCAAACCGCACAAGATCGGGCAGCGCGGCAGATAACCCCTGCGGTTTGATGGCGATCAGAACCACGGCCGGCGCGCTGGGAGGCGTTTCATTCACCCGCAACCCGGTCTGCGACAGAACCCACTCCGAAGGCCTCGGGTCCTGCACATAAACAGCACCCGGATCAACGCCGCGCGCAAGCCAGCCCTCCAGCAAGGCTTTGCCCATAAAGCCGCAGCCAATCATGACAAGGCCGCGCTCATTGATCTGTTTCAAAACGTGGCCCCGGTGTCCGCCGTAATCAGGTCTTTATAGAGCGCACGAATACGGTCCATCACCGGGCGCTCACCCGTTCCGATTTGTTTGCCGTCAATCTCAGACACAGGCGTCTGCGCGCCAAATGTACCCGTCAAAAACGCCTCATCGGCGCTATATGTCTCGAACAAAGAATAATTGCGCTCGTAAACCGGGATGTCGTTGTCACGGCAAATATCGATCACCTTTTGACGAGTCACACCGTTCATGCAGTAATCCCCGGTCGACGTCCAAACCGCCCCCTTGCGCACGATGAAAAAGTTGCAGGCATTGGTCGTGTTCACAAACCCATGCGGATCCAGCATCAAACCTTCATCCGCGCCCACCTGTTGCGCCTGAAGGCACGCCAGCACACAGTTCAGCTTGGAATGACTGTTGTATTTGGCATCCTGACTCATCGGCAGCCCGCGCACCTGGGGCACCGTGGCCAACCGAATACCTGTCTGCAAAGCGCCCGACGGTTTGGAATGCTCCATGATGATCACCAGCGTCGGGCCAGACCGGCTCAGCGACGGGTGTTGATAGGGTTTGATCTTAGGGCCCCGGGTCAACATCAACCGACAATGCGCATCCGAGGTCATACCATTGGCTTCAGCCGTCATATTCAACGCCTCAAGAATGCCATCTCGGTCCATACCGACATCAATCGAAACCGCCTTACAGGACCCAAAGAACCGATCCATATGTTCTTCAAAAAAGCACCATGTCCCATTATAAAGACGCATACCTTCCCACATGCCATCGCCCAGCATAAAGCCGCTGTCATAAACAGAAACCTTCGCCTCATCCCGGTGAAAAATCTCGCCGTTCACATAGACTTTGGTGTCCAGATTACGCGGATCATCATCGGAATCATGCGAGGTTTTTTTGACGTCTGACATTGTGGTTATCCTTTAGTTTGATACATTTGCAGATGTTGCGAACAGGGCGATGAAACGCGCTGACTGCCGTTAGAAAAGAGACCAGCCCCATGAACCAGATCATCGTTTCTTGTGACACCAGCGGGGACATTCTGACCTGCGCGGAAGGGATGAGTTTCTGGGGCGGAGTAAACGCAAATACCGGCGTCGTGCAAGATGCCCATCACCCTCAGCATGGCCAATCTCTGGCGGGCAAAATTGTGTTGATGCCCAGCAGCCGTGGCTCCTGTTCGGGCAGCGGTGTTTTGTTGGAACTTGCTCTGAACGGGCACGCACCCGCCGCGCTGATCTTTCGCGAAGACGAAGATATTCTGACCCTGGGCGCCCTGATCGCGGCCCGGATGTTTGACCGGCCTGTGGCCGTGGCGCGGCTGAGCAAATCCAGCTACGGACAGCTGGCGGCACAGGAACATGCCCGGATTGACGGCAGCGTTATGACGGCGGGCGATCTGACCATTGCGCTGTCGCCGCTGAACACCAAATGCCTGAAGCTGAGCGCGTCGGATCAAAGCATGCTGGACGGGGCCAAAGGCGCCGCGGTTCAACTGGCAATGCAGGTCATCCAAATCATGGGCGCGGTTCAGGGCGCATCGCGGTTGATTGACGTCACCCGCGTTCATATCGATGGCTGCATCTATGCAGGCCCCGCCAACCTGACCTTTGCCACCGCCATGCAACAGATGGGTGCACAGGTTCATGTCCCGACCACGATGAATGCCATCTCGGTTGATTTCGATAATTGGCAGGATCAGGGCGTGCCGCCCCTGTTTGGCGCCCCGGCCAGCCAGCTTGCCAGCGCGTATTTGTCTATGGGTGCGCGTCCGACCTTCACCTGCGCGCCGTATCTGGCTGCGGACCGCCCCGAAGCGGGCGAAGATATTGGCTGGTCGGAATCCAACGCGGTGATCTTTGCCAATACTGTGCTGGGGGCGCGGTCGGTAAAACACCCCGATTTCTTTGATCTTTTCGTCGCTCTGACCGGCCGCGCACCGTTGTCTGGCGTCTATCTGCCTGAAAACCGGCAGGCGCAGCTGCGTATCGCGGTGGCTTTGCCGCAGACCTATAACGAGTCGATCTGGCCTTTGATCGGTTGGGTAACCGGGCAAATGGCCCCGGACCGCATCCCGCGTATCGAAGGGTTGAAGGACGTCCAAATGACCGAGGATGACCTCAAAGCGTTGTGCGCGGCATTTGGAACAACCTCCGCCGCACCCATGCTGCACATTCAGGGCGTGACGCCCGAAGGCGATCAACCACCTTGCCCGGATGCCAACCGCCTTGAGATCACCAAAGACATGTTGGCCAAAGCCTGGAGTGTGCTGAATTTCGGACCTGAACAGGTGGATCTGGTTGCCTTGGGCAGCCCGCATTTCTCGCTCAGCGAAACCCGCCGGTTTGCGGATCTGATGGCCGGGCGCACATGTGCACAAACCACGTCCTGTATCATCACATTGGGCCGTGAAACCGGAGAACAGGCGCAGGCCGAAGGATTGATTACTGTTCTTGAAAAGGCAGGTGTTCGGATTGTGCGCGACCTGTGCTGGTGCTCGATTTCCGAACCGGTTTTCCCGCCAACAGCCCGTCATCTGGTGACAAATTCCGGTAAATATGCTCATTACGCGCCGGGCCTGTCTGGTCGAACCGTACGGTTCGCAAGCCTTGCTGATTGTGCGCGGGCAGCGATTGAGGGGCATATTGCAGAAAATCTACCTGATTGGCTTAAATGACAGATGCCGGGCGACGAGCGCACCCGGCATCTTTTTCAGTGTTTAAACAGACTTATTTGTTGAACAGCAATTCACGCTGAATAACTGGCGACGCCTTTGGGTCCAGACCAAAGTCGGTCAGGAAGTCAGCGTACCAGCCTTGTGTCTGACCGGTTTCATACCAGTAAGAAATCGAAGTGCTGACCCAGTTCACAAACCGCTGATCCGATTCCTGACGCACTGCGACAGAAGTTGGCGACGAAAACGCCGGTGTCGGGATCACAAGCTGGCCACGGCCCAGCTTCTTGCGCGCGGCCAGAAGCGGTGGGTGGAACAGCGAAACAGCATCAACACGGCCCGACTGGAACGCAGCGATCGACGCGCCATTGTCAGGGAAACGCTGGATGTCAGCATTTGGCAGGTTGTTGGTCACATAGGTGTCCATGCTCGACCCTTGTGGCACGGCAATGGAAACGTCTGCGTTGTTCAGCTCTGCCCATGTGGATGCGGCCAGATCATCATTCGCCAAAACCGCGAGCGAGATATAGAGCAAAGGACTGGCTGGGAACGCAACCGAAACGGCGCGATCGGGCTTGGGATCAAGCACCGGCATTGCGTCGATTTTGTTAGACTGCAAAGCGGCCACTGCGGTGCCCCATGTCACCTCAACAACCTCCAGGTCCACACCCAGAGTTTCGGCCATTTTCTGACCAACTGTGATGCCCAGACCGCTGTCCCATTCACCGGTCGCAGGGTTTTTGCTGAACCATGGTGGAGCTTGTGTCACACCAATGCGCAACTTGCCCGACTCCTGAATTTGCTCCCAGGTTGATGCATCCTGCGCGACAACAGGTGCCGTTGTCAGCATCGCGGCGGCGGCAATGCCTGTCAGCCAGCTCGCTGTTTTCTTAAGTATATTTTTCATAAGATAGTCCTCTCTGTTGATGGTTCGGTTATTCTGGCAACTTGAACAGGGCGTGCCCGTCAAGGAACTCCCGCATGCGTTGCGTTTGTGGATTCTTAAGCAGCTTCTGCGGCTCGCCTTCTTCGTGAATGGCGCCCTCGTTCAGAAACAAAACACGGTGGGCAACATGATAGGCAAAACCAAGTTCGTGGGTCACGCAAATCATCGTCATGCCTTCATCCGCCAACTGGCGCATGGTCTTGAGCACTTCCCCTACCAGTTCCGGGTCCAGCGCGGATGTGACCTCGTCAAACAGCATAACTTCGGGGTCCATCGCCAGCGCGCGCGCAATCGCAACCCGCTGTTTTTGGCCACCAGACAAACGTGACGGGAATTCCTCGGCCTTTTCAGCCAGACCAACACGTTCCAGCTGCACCATGGATTTCTCTTTGGCTTCGTCACTGCCACGGCCCAGAACGGTGATCTGACCTTCCATTACGTTTTGCAGAACCGTCATATGTGGGAACAGGTTAAAGTGTTGAAACACCATCCCGATGCGCGTCCGCAGCTTGCACAGATCGGTCTCTTTGTAGCGCATCTTGCCGCCAACCTCTGTGCCCACGGCCTCACCGTTCAGATAAACCCGCCCCTTGGTCGGCGTTTCCATAAAGTTGATGCAGCGTAGCAAGGTTGACTTGCCTGATCCGCTCGACCCAAGCAGAACAACGGTTTCCCCCGCATTCACTGTCAGGTCTATGCCCTTCAGGACTTCCAGCCTGCCAAAGCTTTTGTGTAGTTTTTCGACGCGGACTAGTTCGCTCATTGGTCACTCCGGCTTAGTTTGCGCTCGATGACATAAGTGGCCTGCACAACAGGGTAGAGGACCACAAAGAATATCACAGCGACGGCGGTATAGGATTCAATTGGATTGTAGTTGAGATCAGCGATCAGCTTGGCCTGGTTCAATGTCTCGACATAAGCCACAACCGAGGCCAGCGTTGACATCTTGAACACTTCGATCCCGCGATTGGTCAAAGCCGGCAAAACCCGCTTTAACGCTACAGGAAGGATGACCCGGCGCATGGTTTGCGCGAAGTCCATGCCAATGGCTTTGCCCGCCTCCCACTGACCTTTGTCGATGGATTGAATGCCGGCCCGGTAAATCTCGGCCGAAAACGCCATGGTGTTCAGCGAAATCCCCAGCACTGCCGCCATAAACGGGGTGGTTTCGACCCCGGTCAGGATCGGAAAGGCATAGTAAAACCAGATGATCTGAACCAGCACCGGCGTATTGCGAAACACCTCGACAAACGCGCGTGCAGGCCATGCCGCGATGGGGGCTTTGATATAGCGCATAACGCCCACCACCAGCCCACCGGACATGCCCAGAACCACCGTGACACCGAACATCAACAGCGTGCCTTTAAGGCCAACCCAGAAGACGTACCAGTTTTGAAAAATTGTTGCGAAGTCCCAGTTATAGCCCATGTTAATGCACCGTCCCTTCGCCGGATTTCGCCAGCCTGCGTTCCACCATGATCGAGAGTTGGCTAAAGACAAAAATCATAACAAAGTAGATAACTGCGATGACCGTATAGACCTCCAGCGGGCGAAACGTCCGTTGGGCAATGTCATTGGCCTGATACATCAAGTCCGTATAGGCGATGGTCGATACCAACGTTGTGGTTTTCAAAAGCTCGATTGAGCGTTCCATGAAGGCCGGGATCATACGTTTGACTGCCTGAGGCAGGATAACCCGCCGCAAACATTGTCTTCGGGTCATGCCGATCGCCTTAGAGCCTTCCCACTGACCGCTCTCGATCGACTGAATACCGCTTCGGAAAATTTCAGCGAAAAAAGCCGATGATTGGATCGAGAAGGTCACGATTGCCGTTGTGTACGGTGTCATGTTGACGTCGAACAGGATCGGAAAGGCAAAAAAGAACCAAAACAGCTGAACCAGCGGCGGTGTCGTGCGGAAAAACTCAATGATGAAGGCCGCAACCATCGACAAAGCCCGAATTTGCGACAACCGCGACAGCGCCAGAACAAGCCCCAACGGGACTCCGAACATAAGCGCAAGGCCTGTGACTTGAAGGGTGTTCACAAGCCCCAGAAGCAGCAAGTCGAAGCTGTCTAAGACCGGTGCAAAGTTCCATTCCATTCTAGACGGACTCCCTTTGACGTTTTGTGTGAGAATGCGGGCGGGAATTGCCCTTTGAACCGTAAAACCGTGACGCTCTATAGGGGGCGAGATCGATATTGGGCCGTTTACCACTCATCAATTGCGCCAGAATTTGACCGGTACGTGCGGACCCGGTCAGGCCCACATGTTGATGCCCGAACCCCAGGAACAGACCCTTAAGGCTGCCAAGCTCGTCAATAACAGGAACCGAGTCTGTGGGTGCCGGACGATGCCCGAACCAGCGCGTTTCCTTGGAATAAGTCAGTCCCGGAAGCACTTCGGTCATCGAGGCTCGGAGAAGATCAAACACCTTGTCCTGACCTTCGTTTTTCAACCCGCCGAATTCAACCGCGCCAGCCACACGTAAACGGCCTTTCATGGGCGAGAATATGAGCTTTTTGGTGGGCACCAAAGTTGGCATGCGCGGCAGGAATGACGGGTCCCAGAACTCCAGATGATAACCGCTTTCAGCCTCAACCGGGATGTTCACGCCCAGCGTTTTGGTCACAATCGGTGACCAGGCCCCTGCCGTTATCGCGACGCGATCCGCCGGGACCGGACCGACCCTGGTCATCACACCCGTCGCGCGCCCATCCTGCTGAAGAATATCGGTGACTTCGCCGTTCAAAAGCGCGCCGCCAGACTCTTTGAAATGCGCCCGCAATTCTTCGACATAGGCCCCGGGATCGGAAATGCGCCCATGACCTGACAATGCGGCCAGAAAGCCCAGCTTATCGGTGAATATCGGATCATAGCTCTGGCGCGCGGCACCTTCATGCTCGCTCCACTCAAACCCAAGTTCCCGACGAATGTCCCACGCCAGCGCGTCCCCGCCAAAGGCGGCCTTGTCTTTGTAAAGAAACGCGAAATCACACGGGCTGATGTGTTTTTCAGCACCTGTATCCTTGGCCAGCGCCAAATGGTCTTCCAGACTGTTGCCAATGATAGGAGCCAGCGCAGCCGCGATGCGGCGCGTCTCGGGCGCATTTGCGTGCGACAGGTAACGCATGGTCCACGGGAAAAGACGCAGCATATATGACCAGCGCACAAAGATCGGCTCTGTGCTGCTGAGCACCATTTTGGGAATTTTGCCAATCAGGCCTGGCATCGTCACCGGCAATACAGATGCCGAGGCCAACACCCCGGCATTGCCATAACTGGCCCGATCTTCGGGGCCGCCTTTGTCAATCAATGTGACCCGGTTGCCTTCACGTTGCGACCAGATTGCTGTGGAAATCCCGACCATGCCGCCGCCAACCACAATAACATGTGGCTGGCGAGGCTGGTTATGATCGGGGGGGGAGTGAAGCATCCGATCTTACACCAGGTTTTCTTTTTCAAGGTCAGAAAAGCTGCGATCCAGGGCATCAATCACAGGCTCAACATCTTCCATTTGTAAGCAAAGCGGCGGCACCATACGCAGCACGTTTTTGAATGTGCCGGATTTGGAGAGGATCAAGCCGTGTTCGCGTGTGTGCTCAAACACATGCGCAGTGTGATCCGGCGCAGGCTCTTTGGTGTCGCGATCTTTGACCAGCTCAATCGCCTGCATGAACCCGCGTCCACGCACATCACCGATAATGTCATAGCGATCTTTAAGCTGCTTCAGACCTTCGTGCAGTTTCGCGCCAACTGTTTTGGCATTGTTGATCAGATCGTCCTCTTCGATCACTTGCAACACGGCGCGCGCCGCAGCACAGGCAACCGGGTTGGCACCATAAGTGTGGAACAACAACTTGCCCGCCATGCTTTCCGCGATCTCTTTCTTGACCACCACCGCACCAATCGGAATTCCGTTTCCAAGACCTTTGGCGATGACCATCACGTCCGGCACGATGTCGTGATGGTCAAAGCACCACATTGCGTCACCGGTTTTGCCAAAGCCTGACTGAACTTCATCCATGATAAGCAGACCACCTGCCGCACGCACCTTTTCAGCCGCGCCTTTCAGATAGCCCGGAGGCATCTGAATGATCCCGCCATAGCCCTGTACAGATTCGATAAACATCGCGGCCAGTTCACCGCTGGTCGTGTATGCAATCGACCGGTCAATCTCTTCCAGATATGGGTCGGTGCCCTCACCAAAGATGCCACGATATTGGTTCGGCTCTGCCACAAACGAGACATTTGACAGCTGAGAAACATTGTGGCGGAACCCCTGCACACCAGTCACTGCCTGCGCGCCATATGTGGCGCCGTGGTATGAATTGCGCAGCGCAAGAATGTCGTGATTTCCGGTCGATGCGCGCGCCATCATGATCGACAGATCAACGGCCTCTGCACCCGAATTGGTGAAATGAACAACCCATTCATGACCCTTTGGCATGGTCGCCGCCAGTTCTTCAGCAAGATGCGCCGGAACCGGATGGTGAAACATCGTCGTACAATGGGTCAGCTGCTGAACCTGCTCAGTCACAGCCTCAACCACTTTTGGATGCGCGTGACCCACGCTGATGCACAGGTTCATGCCCAACAGATCAATCAGCTTGTTACCTTTCTCATCCCAGCAATACTGCATCATCCCTTTTTTCAGGATCAGCGGTTTTTGATAGGGCACGAAAGCACGCTGTGACGCCGCATAATATGTGTCGCGCCGGTCGATAATGGATTGTGTCGACCAATCTACTGCCTTCGTCATAGGTATTTTTCTCCTGCAAATGTGGGGCTCGGGCGACGCAGCGGATTTGTTTCATGCGCTTTGTTAGCCTGCCAGTTACCAAAGCCTGCCAAAGGAATCGCGTTCTGAAAATGGACAGTTCGTCACAATTTTCAGGACAGATGAATTTGCCAGCTAGGTGCGCAGCTTTCCGACTTCTTCTGCAATGATCTTGATTCCATCGCGAATTTCCGACTTGGGCAAAGCCGCAAACCCGATGCGCAAATTGCGCCGCCCCTGGCGCGGGTCCTTAAAAAACACCGACCCTTCATCAATCAGCACACTGCGAGCCGTTAGATTTCTGGCAAGAGTTGTACTGTCGAAATCCGGAGGTCCGGTCAGCCAGAAACACGTACCCCCCAGCGACGCCTGAATTACAAAATCAGGCAGATATTCAGACAGGGCGCTTTGCGTAATTTCCCACCGGGCCCGATACCGCCTCTCCATCTTTCTCAGATGTGCATCCAACGCCCCGCTGGCGATGAAATGGGCCATGGCCTCCTGCATCAGGATCGGCGGATGGCGCATCATATACCGTCTTATCGCTTTGATTTCTTTAATAATATCAGCATGCGCCACCATATACCCAATACGCAAACCCGGCGCCACGCTCTTGGAAAGGCTACCCACATAAATCGCGCGACCGTTGGTATCAATCGACCGGATCGGACGCCCCCGCGCCTGTACGAAATTCATCTCTGCTTCGTAGTCATCTTCGCATATCAGAAAGTCGTCCTGCACCGCGCGGTCGCACAATTCCAACCTGCGCTCATGCGGCATGGTGACGGATGTTGGGAACTGGTGACTGGGCGTTGTATAGACCAGCCCAACCTCTTGCGGAATTTCCGAAACGACCAAACCTTCCGCATCAACCCGGACATTGTGAACCGTGTTCCCGGCAACTTCAAACGCATTGCGCGCCTCCGGGTAACACGGGTCTTCGACGGCCACGCCGCGCCCCAAATACGCTGTCAGACAACCCAGCAAAAAAATTGCGTTCTGCGCGCCCGAAGTGATTAATATTTGATCATAGCTGGCGCTGATACCCCGGTAGCCAAGCAGCCTTTGCTGCAATTGTTTAACGAGCTTCGCACTCCCCGTACCCGCAGCGTCGCGGCTCCAGACCTCAAGGTTAGACGTCGCCATGGCCACCCGCATGCTCTCGCGCCAGGCTTGAATTGGAAATTGCGCAGGTTCGATTTGATTGTAGACAAACGGATAGTCGTAACTGTCCCAATCATCAGGGTGGTCAACTCTTGCCATGCGCGACGGACGTTTTGCGTCACCCATCATCCGGTCCAGCGGGGATTGGTAGGGATGTTCGCTTTCCGAATGTGACTGTATCGCGGTTGCCGTTTTGGCAAATGCTTCATTCACAAAATAACCGCTGCGATCACGCGCCGTGACCAGACCAATGTCAATCAAACGGCAATAGGCGTCATAAACCGTGTTGCGAGACACCCCCAAATGCACTGCCAACGCGCGACAAGACGGCAAAGGCTCTGACACCGGAAACAGATCGCGCGCAATGGCCGAGCTGATCAATTCGCAAATCTGGTTGCGCAAATTTCCTTGCGACGTTTCAGGCAGGCGTAAAAACTGGGCGTTGTGCACGGCGTGATCCCGTAAACTGAACGGTTGCGATATCCTGACCAAAGTCTGCGCCTTGCGCGCGGCAACTTCAATTGCCAATCGTTCCAAATCTGGCGCGCGACGGTCGGCCATATATCCGCAACAGTATTGCGGACGATGCTTCAAGTTCGTATCATAATAGTGCTTTCGGGTAAGCTTCCAGGTCCGCGGAAAGCCGTCATCGGCACCCCACATCTGAACGCCGACCTTTCTTCGGTATGTCTCGTGCTCGGCCCCAGCGGACCATCGAGCCCATTATGAGGACACCGATGACAAAACCTCTGGATCAACTGCGTCGCGACGCCAAGACCCTGCGCAAAGCTCATCAGGCAGGCGCTCTTCACGCCCGCCAACGGATTGCGGCCAATCCCCCAAGACCGGATGGTACAGCGCTGAAACACGCCGACTATCTGCATGTGATTGCCCGCGAAAACAGCTTTCTGTCCTGGCCCGCGCTTAAACTGGCCGCCGATCTGCATGGCATGGACAAGGCCGCCAAAATGCAACGCCTGAAACTCGCGCTGTATCATGGCCAGTTCCACGTCGCGGACCAACTGCTCAGCGACACGCCGGATATTGCACAAGGTGATTTTGGCCTGTGCCTTGCGCTTTATCTCAAATCAGAGGTCCTGAGCGCGCTGAAAACCAACCCACACCTGGCAACCAAACCTATTGGCGGGCTGGCGCCTCCGCTGACTGTTCTGGCCCGTTCGAAATGGATACATCACACGCCCGAACGACACAAGGATATGCTGGCCATCGCAGACGCTTTGCACACTTGCGGCGCAGACCTCGATCTGGGCGCGCCAATCTATGACGGTGATGATCACAAACTATCTCCACTCTATTTCGCGACGGGTCATGCCAACAACATGGCGCTTGGCGAATGGCTGCTGGACCACGGTGCCAATCCAAATGACGGCGAAAGCCTGTATCACGCAACCGAACTGGGCCATCACGACGGGTTGCGGATGCTGCTGGACCACGGCGCCGACCCAAAAGGCACCAACGCGTTGCTGCGGGCCATGGATTTCCACGACACGGCAGCGGTGCAACTGTTGCTGGATCACGGCGCGCAGATTGATGAGTTTGACGGCACTCATGTCGGCGGAGAGGCACCGTGGGTTGTCCCGGCCCTGCATCAGGCCGCGCGCCGGATGTGTGGCCCGGACATGATCTCTCTGTTGCTGAACAACGGGGCTGATCCGAACCGCCGTTTTGAGGGCACAACACCTTATGCCTATGCGCGTGTCTTCGGGAACGCAACGCTCGCCAATCTGCTAAAAGACCGCGGCGCCAATACCGACCTCACGAATGCCGAGAAACACCTGATAGCGGCGGCCGATGGCGCGGCGGGTGCGCGCATTGATCCCGACACCCTCCCCGATGCCTATCGCAATATCATCCGCATGATCCTGCATATCCCGGGCAAACTGCCCCATGTCCGGCGGCTGGTGGAACTGGGCGTCGATTATGACCGCCCCGACGCCGAAGGCCTCACGCCCGTTCAGGTCGCCGGATGGGAAGGCTTGCCAGACGTGTTGGAATATCTGCTTGGCCTGAAACCGGACCTGACACATGTGAATGGCTATGGCGGCACGCTGCTGTCCACCATTCTGCACGGCGCGGAAAACTGTCCTCAGCGCAACGAACGGGACTATGTCAGCTGCCTGCGGTTGGCACTGAACCAAGGCGTGACGCTACCGCGTCGCGCGATTGAACTGGCTGGCCCCGTCGATCTGTCGGAATTCCTGATCGATTGGGCTGAACAACATCCCCGGCAAGTGACCGAAGGTGGCATTGCATGAAAAAGAAGTCAGGCAAACCCGCCTGATTTCTTTAAAAACGAAATCCCAAAGCGTAGTATTTCGGGCAGTCCGACTGCCCGAAACTCAGTAGCTGAACTCGCCAAACACCCGGTTCAGATCACCGTTCCAATCGCCATGATAGCGGTCCAGCAACTCATCTGCGGGCACCTTGCCGCTATCCACGCTTTCCTTCAACGCGTTCAGGAAATGGGTCTCGTCTGGTACCAATCCACCGGCACCGGGCTGCGCACGCGCCTTTAGTCCCGCCTCGGACAACGCAACCACTTCGCGCGCCAGATCGTGCATGTTTATGTTGCCAACTTTGGCCTGCAACCCGTCTTCTGACGCCGCCACCCGCAATGCCTCGCGGGTTTCCGCGTCCCAGCCTTTGACCAGATCCCACGCCGCATCCAATGCGCCCTGATCATACATCAGCCCAACCCAGAACGCCGGCAACGCACAAAGCCGCCGCCACGGCCCGCCGTCAGCGCCGCGCATTTCCATGTATTTCTTGATCCGCGCTTCCGGGAACGCCGTGGTCAGATGATCCGCCCAATCGCTCAACGTCGGAGTTTCCCCCGGCAGCGCAGGCAGCGCGCCTTTGAGGAAATCCCGAAACGACATGCCCAGTGCGTCAATGTATTTTCCGTCGCGATAGACAAAATACATAGGCACATCCAACGCGTATTGCACCCAGCGTTCAAACCCAAAGCCCTCTTCGAAAACAAAGGGTAACATACCGGTGCGATCCGCATCCAGATTGCGCCAAACCAGCCCGCGCGTGGATTTCACACCATTGGGCTTACCGTCCAGAAACGGCGAATTGGCAAACAGTGCGTTGGCTACGGGCTGCAACGCCAGCGCGACACGTAACTTCTGCACCATGTCCGCCTCGGAGGCGAAATCCAGATTGACCTGCACGGTGCAGGTGCGTCGCATCATGACGCGCCCCATAGTGCCGACCTTCTGCATATAGCTGTCCATCAGCTTGTAACGCCCCTTGGGCATCAGCGGCATGTCGTCATGGGACCACGTTGGCGCCGCGCCCAGCCCGATGAACCCCACACCAATCTTGTCAGCAATGTCTTTGACATCCGACAGATGCACATTCACCTCGTCACAGGTCTGGTGGATATTTTCCAAGGGCGCACCCGACAATTCCAGCTGCCCGCCCGGCTCCAGCGACACGTTTGCGCCGTCCTTTTCCAGCCCGATCAGCTTGCCGCCCTCTTCAACCGGCGACCAGCCATGACCATCCCGAAGCCCCTGCAAAACCGCCAGAATGGACCGCTCGCCCTCATAGGGCAGCGGTTTCAGCGTGTCTTTGCAATACCCAAACTTTTCGTGCTCGGTGCCGATCCGCCATTCTTCGCGGGGCTTGCACCCCGACGACAGATACTCTGCCAGCTGATCATGATGTTCGATGGGTCCGCCGCCGGACTGTGGAATGGACATGGGGAGAACTCCGGTCCCTGAAACTCTGTGTCAGAAAGTGGTGAGGTGATTTGGCGCGAGTGTCAATCCAACCGCGCCCTAATGCAGCCAGATACCGCTCTTTTGCCAGATCACAACAGGGTGATCCGGACGCGCCTGTAACTGGGTCAGCATGGCCTCGGTCTTTAACCCCGGCAGTGTGGAAAACGCGTCAAACAACGCCTCTGCACCCTCGGCATTTACCGGGATCTGCACGCCCAGTTGCCCGGTTTGCGTCAACACCCACACCGCAGGGCGCGACCCGCCGTCCAGCTCCAGCCGTTCAAGATCGCGCATCGCCACGGTGCCGCCATTCAGCGGGCCAAGATACATCACCTCACCCTCGTCAACCTGCACCACGCCCGGACCACCCTGCCCGGCACGAAACCGTGCCCGCTGAACGCCCGCCACAGTCAAAGCACCGCCCAAAATCAACAATCCGAACCCCAGCCATTGCAACAATCCAAAGCCGCTGGCCCACCAAAGCCCCAGCAAAACGATCATCCCGCCAACCAACACCTCGCGCCAACGATACAACGCCGCCCGTGCCTCCGGTCGAATGAAACTCATACCCAGTCCCCCAAAACCTGTTGCCAGATCGTCATTGCCGCCACTGCTGCCGTGTCAGCCCGCAAAATCCGTGGTCCCAGCGACACCACATGCGCATATGGCAAAGCCTTCAGACGTGCGCGTTCCTCAGGGGAAAACCCACCCTCCGGCCCGATCAATATCGCCCACGCGCCATCCTGTGCGCCTTTTCCCGGCTGGTAGGTCGGACAACGCCCGACCGCTTCCACAGTGTCAAACACCGACGGTTGTCCGACTTCGGCCTCGTCGCAAAACATCAACTGCCGCCCCTCTGGCCAGTCCGCCAGAACCCGATCCAGCCGCTGCATGGCCGCCACTTCGGGCACATAGGTGCCGCCGCATTGCTCTGCGGCCTCAACCGCATGTGCCTGCAGCCGGTCCTGCCGGATACGCTCGGAATTGGTGAAATCGGTCTGCACCGGCACAATCCGCGCTGCGCCCATTTCGGCCGCTTTCTCCACAATAAAATCAGTACGCGCCTTTTTGATCGGCGCAAACAAAAGCCACAGGTCCGGGGGCATCCGCAACGGCTTGGTCTGCGCGTCACAGGTCAGGATTCCAGCCCGCTTTCCCGCCTGAACCACGTTGCAACGCCACGCACCATCCTGCCCGTTGAACAGCTCGACAACGTCGCCCACCCCCATCCGCATCACCCCAAAAAGGTAATGCGCCTGATCCCGCGCCAGAGGAATGGTTTGCCCTTCCCCCAGGCTGTGCTCTACATAAAGTCTGACTTTTGCTTCTTTCATGAGACCTACATATGACCGGTACACCCACAACGCCAGAGCCAACGCCCAACCAAAATGGCCAGGTCTCCGATGCCGTAAAGGGCAACTGGGTTGATCACCTCGCTCCGCCCGCCACACGCCCCTATCTGCGCCTCAGCCGCGCCGACCGGCCGATTGGCACCTGGTTGTTGTTGCTGCCCTGCTGGATGGGGCTTGCGCTGGCGATGCTGTCTGACGGACGCGCCAGCCTGCATGACCTGTGGATTTTTGTCGGCTGCGCCCTTGGGGCCTTTCTGATGCGCGGTGCAGGGTGCACGTGGAATGACATCACCGACCGCGATTATGACGCACAGGTCGAAAGGACCCGCTCGCGCCCGATCCCGTCCGGGCAGGTCAGCACCAAACAGGCGGCTGGCTGGTTGATCGCCCAGACGCTTATCGCCTTTGCCATCTTGCTGACCTTTAACCTCAACGCCATCCTGCTTGGTTTCATCTCTCTGGCACCGGTGGCGATTTACCCGTTTGCCAAACGCTTCACCTGGTGGCCGCAGGTCTTTCTGGGCATTGCCTTTAACTGGGGCGCGCTGCTGGCATGGACCGCACATACCGGCACACTCAGCGCCCCGGCGGTTGCGCTCTATCTCGCGGGCATAGCCTGGACGCTGTTTTATGACACGATTTATGCACATCAGGACACCGAAGACGACGCGCTGATCGGGGTGAAATCCACCGCACGGCTTTTTGCCGACAAGACCCCGCAATGGCTGCAACTGTTCCTGATCCTGACCGTGTTCCTGATGGGAATCGCTGTGATCATGTCCGCCCTGCCGCGCAGCCCGGCCTCGCTGGCGATGGCACTGATGGGCCCGATGGCGATGGGATGGCACCTGCAATGGCAAATGCGGCGCCTGAACACCGACAATCCGACAATCTGCATGATGCTGTTCCGCGCCAATCGCGACACCGGGCTGATCCCCTTGCTGTTTTTCGCCGTTGCATGGTTCCTTTGATTGCAAGCTGCGCCTCAGCGTCGTATCAACCCCGCACCACTTGAAAAAGCCGACGGACTGAATGCGCCTTTCTTCACTGCTTATCGTGTTTGCGACCTTCGCAACCGCCGCTCTGCTTAGCCTGATCGCCGCCAGCTTTTCGGCCGATCTGATCGAGGACAGCTCACAACGCAGCGTCCAGCGTGACCTGAAAGCCAAAGGCATGGACTGGGCCGAAGTGCACGCCGAAGGGTTGCAGGTGTTTCTGGCCGGTGTCGCTCCGTCCGAGGCCGACCGGTTCAAAGCCATTTCTTCTGCTGGCGGCGTCGTCGATGCGGCCCGCGTGATCGACAATATGCAGGTCGAAGCCACCGCCGACATTGCCCCGCCGCGATTCTCTATCGAAATACTACGCAATGACGCGGGTATCTCGCTGATCGGTCTGATTCCGGAAACCTCGGACCGCGAAGACATCGTCGACCAGATGATCGACCTTGCCGGACGTCCAAATGTGACCGACCTTCTGGAAACCGCTGTCTATGCCCCGCCCGCAGGCTGGAACACCTCTTTGAAATTCGCGATGAACGCGCTCGACCTGTTGCCCCGCGCCAAAGTGTCGGTGCATGCAGGATCGGTCAGCATTACCGCCATGAGCGACAGCCCAGAAGCCCGCCGCGAGCTTGAGGCTGACTTGCTGCGCAGCGTGCCCAAGGATCTGCGCCTTAATCTCAACATCTCGGCCCCGCGCCCGGTGATCACCCCCTTTACGCTGCGGTTCCTGATCGACGAAAACGGCGCCCGCTTTGACGCCTGTTCGGCAGATACCGAAAAGTCCCGTGTGCGTATCCTGACCGCCGCGCGCAGCGCCGGTCTGACGAGCGGTGCCAACTGCACAATCGGTCTGGGCGTCCCAACCCCCAGCTGGACCGTCGCCGCCGAAACCGCCATCGCGGGTCTTGCGGAACTGGGCGGCGGATCGGTCACGTTCTCTGATGCCGATGTCACACTTGTTGCGCTTGTCGGTACCGAACAAAGCCTGTTCGACAAAGTTGTTGGTGAACTGGAAACCGGCCTGCCGGATGTGTTTGCCCTGCACTCCACCCTGCCCAAACCGGTCGAAGAAGACGGCGGCGAAGACGTCATTCCCGAATTCACCGCCACACTCAGCCCCGAAGGCCTTGTGCAACTGCGCGGGCGCCTGCCGAACGAGATCACACGCGACACCGCCGCCAGCTATGCCCGCGCGCGCTTTGGCGGCAACAATGTGCACATGGCCGCCCGGCTGGATCAGGATCTGCCTATGTCATGGCCGATCCGGGTTATGGCCGGTCTGGACGCGCTGTCCTTGCTGAACAATGGCGTGCTCAGCGTCTCACCAGACGCCCTGAATGTTGCGGGTCGCACCGGCAACCTGAACGCCAATGCTGAAATCGCCCGATTGCTGGCCGAAAAGCTCTCACAATCGGACTCCTACGCCATCGACGTGCGCTATGTAGAAGAGCTCGACCCGCTGGCAGCATTGCCCACGCCCGAAGAATGCGTGGCCCAGTTGAGCGATATTCAGAAAGAACAGAAAATCGCATTCCAGCCCGGATCGGGTGAGCTTGACCAAAGCGCAACAAAAATTCTGGACGCCATCGCCCTCAGAATTTCGGAATGCCCGGAAATGAACCTTGAGATTCAGGGCCACACTGACAGTCAGGGCCGGGAATCAATGAATCAGGCGCTCAGCCAAACCCGCGCCCAGGCGGTTCTGACCGCGCTTCAGGATCGCCGCATTCTGACCACTGGCATTGTCGCCAATGGCTATGGCGAGAGCCAGCCGATTGCGGACAATGACACCGAGGACGGGCGCGAAGCAAACCGCCGCATCGAATTTGTTCTGATCACACCAGAAGCCGACGAGACGGCAGAGGCTGAGACAGAGCGTTCAGACACGGCAGAAGACGCTACAGATGGCAACACAGAAGACGCCGCAGACACCGAAACTGGCGGCGGCGAAGACGTGGACGCCGACACGCCTGTAAACGAAGAAGAAGACGGGTCAACACCCGCTGAAACGGACTCAGAAGAAGAGACCAACCCGGCCGAAACAGACGCCACAGAGACCAACGATAACGCCGATGCAGACACATCCGGCGAGGAGACGACGACCAATGACACGAACTGAGTTCATCCTGGCCACCGCCGTCATCCTGTTCGTTGCGTTTTGTATGGGCTGGTTCGCCAATTGGCTGGTGCACCGCTTTACCCGTGTGGCACAGGCGGATGTCGATCAGCTGGAGCGTATGAGCCAGGAACTGCACGAAGCCGAAGAAACCCGCGATCAGGCAATCACCTACCTGCAACAGCGCGAAGCAGAGCTGACCAACCAGCTCACTCAAACCGATGCGGAATTGTCAGCGGCGATGGACGGTCTGCGCGATGCGCGCCACGAAGCCGAAGAGCTGCGCACATATGTTGAACGTGTGAATCAGGGCTGACCTGACCAGCTTGCTCAAACCAAAGCAGAATTGTCAGCGGCGATGGATGGCCTGCGCGATGCGCGCCCCAAAGCAGCGACGCCGCGCCCCTGCGCGGAACCTGTGCATCCGGGTTGACCAAAAAACTCACGCCAACAAAGGCTGAATTGCCAGCGGCGATCGACTGTCAACGCAACGCGCGCCACGACGCAAAAGCGCGGCGCACCCATTTCGAACGTATGACTTAGGGGTGACCGGTTGGTTTCAACCTTGCGGTTGAAACCTGACGCAGCATCAGTTCCGCAGGGCTTTGACCTGTGCAAACGACAGCAACTTGCGACTTTTTTCGTCCCAAACATGCAGCTTGGCATATGCAAAACTCTCGCGGATCGTCATCCGGTTGCTCTCTGCCAGTTCCTTATGGTCTTTCAGCACTTCGGTCAGACGGTAAAACGGGATACGGCTGTAAAGGTGATGCACGTGGTGAATGCCGATATTGCCGCTGAACCACTGCAACACTTTGGGCAGCACATAATGCGAGCTGCCATGCAGCGCCGCGTCGTGCAACTGCCATTCTTCGTCCTGATCCCAGTGCGCATTCTCAAACTGGTGCTGCACATAGAACAACCACAGACCAATCGTCGCCGCAATCAGTGTTGAGGGCAAAAAGATCAGCAGCACAGGCATCAGACCGCCAAAGTACCAGATCACGCCCAGCGCTGCGAAAATCGCAATATTAGTGCTCATCGCGCTGACCCAGTATTTCGCCTGCGACGCCAGTCCCAGAGGAAACCGGTTCTGCAAAAAGAACAAATAGCTGGGGGCCAGACCGAAAAGCGTGACCGGATGGCGATACATCCGATACATAAACCGGTTAAAGGGCGTCTCCGCCTCGTATTCGGCAACGGTCATGGTGTGAATATCACCCATGCCACGGCGGCTCAGGTTGCCCGCACCGCTGTGATGGATTGAATGGGTGCGCCGCCAAACGTCATACGGCGTCAGCGTCAGAACACCCAGAACACGGCCGACCCAATCGCTCAGCGCGCGGCTCCGGAAAAATGCACCGTGTCCGCAATCATGCTGAATGACAAACAAGCGCAACAGAAATGCCGCGTTCAGGATCGACAGACCCAGCGCCAGCCAGCCACTGATCGACAAGGACCACCACGCCAGCGCCCAAAACGCCAGAAACGGTATGCCACTGACCGCCAGTTCAAAGGCGCTGCGCCATTCGTTGGGCTCTCGGTATCGCGACAGAACCGTTACCCAATCACGGGCGGCCATGTTTTGTGTATTGGACTGGATCGGCTCAGAGGTCGGATTCATACGCCTGCACTCATTTTAGTTGTCACCAGACCGGGTAAACGACCCGGCCATATATGCAAAGTTAAATGTTTCAATTGCGTCAATTGAGGCCACTTTTTATCCGCAAATTTGCGTGAATCGGCATTCGGCAGCCTGGAGAACGGGGAATTCATGCAATCTGCTTCAATCAAAGGGCGCTGTCTTAACCCCGGCGGGTCCCAAAATCCGCTCCGACGCAATACCGACGGGATACCGACGCGCTGCCGATCACAATTGTCGATAGAAATTGGGGCGTTAACCCCGATTCGTTGCCGAATGGCTACCACCGTTTCAACGCCGCTTCATCGGCATCCTTGGCCGCCACCCAATCCACCCCGTCCCGGGTGAATTCCTGCTTCCAGAATGGCGCGCGCGACTTGAGATAATCCATCAGAAACTCGGCCGCTTCAAACGCATCCTTGCGATGTGTCGACGCCGTGGCAACCATCATGATCATGTCACCCGGCACCATGTCTCCATACCGGTGAATGACCAGCACATCGCCCAAAGACCAGCGCTCCTGCGCGTCATTGGCAATATTCTCCAGCGCCTTTTCCGTCATGCCCGGGTAATGTTCAATCACCATGCGATCCAGATCGCCCTGCGCCAGATCACGCACCACCCCAGTAAAGGTGACAATCGCACCCATGTCCTTGTGACCAGTGGCAAATGTGTTGGCCTCAGCGCCAAAATCAAACGGAGCTTCCTGAACCAGTACGCGCATTTTATCCGCCCGTCATGGGCGGGAAAAACGCCACTTCGCGCACGTCATTCAAGGGCGCATCAAAATCGGTCAGTTCCTGATCAACCGCCACCCGAAGCGCGCTCAGATCGGCAAACGCCGCCTCATACCGCGCTTCTCGGGTTTTCAGTTCTTCGACCAGCTCTGCCACGGTCGCCGCGTTTGTTTCAACGACTTCCTTGGGCAACCCAATGCGTTCCCGGACCCACGCAAAATACAGAACATCCATGCCAATCAGTCCTTCAAATGCGGGCGTGCCTTGAGGAAATAGTCAAGCCCCGTCACCCCGGTCAACAACGCCGCAACCCACAACAGCACAATCCCAAGCCATCCGGCCCAGACCATACCCTCATATTTCCAGCGCAACCCCTGTAAATCTTCGACCTCACCTGCCATCACCTGATCCACAAGCGCCTGATCCATGCCCCATGCGGACATGCCCAGATAGTGTTCAAACACGCCTTGCCCAAACAGAAATGCAATGGCCACCATTTGTGTGGCCGTTTTCCATTTGGCCAGCTTTGTGACCTTCAACGTCCCGGCAACATCGCCCAGGAATTCCCGCAAGCCAGACACAAACACTTCGCGAAACAGGATAACGGTTGCGGGCAACACCAGCCAGGGCGACATCGACGAATAGCCTACGATGACCATCAGCGCGACCACCACCATGGCCTTGTCCGCGATCGGGTCGATCATCGCCCCTATCCGGGTTTCCTGACCCCATGCGCGCGCCAGATAGCCGTCAAACCAGTCTGTGATTGACGCCACCAGAAACAGACACAGCGCAAACCAATCCGCGTGTGGGCGGGTGAAGAAAAGGAACATCACGGCGACCATTGGTGCCGCGACCAGCCGCAATACGGAAAGGAAATTGGGTATATTCCATGTCATGATGTCTTCCTACGGGCTTTTGCCATCAATCGGAACCCCGTTTTGGCCCTGAATTCGGGTCCTTGGCGCAAATGTGCTATGATGGGGACACGCGCATAAATCCAAAGACGAAAGGGGATAGTATGAAACCTGTTGTTCTCCTGATCGGCAAATTGCGTCAGGTCATTGAAAAAGTACCGCAACAACTCGATCATTTACCGGTGAACTGGCTGGGCGCACATGACCATGCAGAGGTCATGCATCAGTTGAATCGCGAGCCCAATATCGACTGTGCCATCATCGGTGGCTCTTTGCCCGATGACATCCGCGGCGACCTGGTCGCGATGATCGCGACACGACGGCCTGACATTTGCATACACGTCAAAGACCGGGACTCCGGCCCCGATGCGATGGCAGGCTTTGTCGAAAACATCGTGCGAATGCAGTATGTCGACCACAAGTTGCCAGCCTAAAGGGCGCAGTATCCCATGGTGGCAGCCCAATCAGCTGCCTTCGTGGAAATAGTCGTAAATGCTCTCGGCCAATGCGCCTGATATGCCATCAACCGCCTTAAGATCGGCCAGATTAGCGCGTGACACGGCCTTGGCGGACCCGAAATGCGCCAGCAAGGCGCGTTTGCGGGTCGCGCCGACGCCAGGCACATCATCCAGCGGTGTGGCGCCAATCGCCTTTGAACGCTTGGCTCTGTGTGTGCCAATCGCAAACCTGTGCGCCTCATCGCGCAGCCGCTGCACAAAATACAGCACCGGATCATTGCGCCGCAACGCCATAGGGCGCTGCCCGGTCCGGTGAAATTCCTCTTTGCCGTGATCCCGGTCGACGCCCTTGGCGACCCCAACCATGGGCACATCCTGAACCCCGTGTTCGCGCATGATTTCGGCCACCGCCGACACCTGTCCCGCGCCACCATCAATCAGCAAAAGGTCAGGCCACATCCCGTTTTCGCGATCCGGGTCTTCTTTTAGCAATCGTTTGAAACGACGATGCAGCACTTCTTTCATCATGCCAAAGTCATCCCCAGGCGTCAGATCATCGCCCTTGATGTTGAACTTGCGATAGCTGTTTTTCATGAACCCTTCGGGGCCCGCGACAATCATCGCGCCAACGGCGTTGGTGCCCTGAATATGACTGTTGTCATACACTTCGATACGCTTTGGCGCCGCGTCCAGATCAAACGCTTCGGCAATCCCCTTCAACAACCGGGCCTGCGTCGCTGTCTCGCTCATCTTGCGAGCCAGACTTTCGCGCGCATTACGCTCTGCGCCAGCCACCAGCTCTGCCTTTTCGCCACGCTGAGGCACGAGTATCTCGACCTTCCGCCCCAGCTTGCCGCCCAAAGCCTCTGCCATCAGATCCGCATTTTCAATCGGGTGGCTCAGGATCAGTTGCCGCGCCGGTTCCTTGGTATCGTAGAACTGACCAATAAAGGCCTCCAGCACTTCGGCTGCCTCAATGTCTGCCCCGACACGCGGATAGAAATCCCGGTTGCCCCAGTTCTGATGCGCCCGGATAAAGAACACCTGTACACAGGCCTGCCCCTTGTCCAGATGCAGCGCGATCACGTCCGCCTCGGCCACCCCACGCGGGTTGATGCCCTGCGCCGTCTGCACGCTGGTCAGCGCCTTGATCCGGTCGCGCAAGGACGCCGCCTGTTCAAACTCCATCGCGTCGGATGCCTTCTGCATCTGAAGCGCCAGCGTTTCCTGAATCTGCGTAGACCGCCCATTCAAAAACCGTTCAGCATCCCGCACACTCTCGGCATACTCCGCCTCGGCAATCTTACCGACACATGGACCCGAACAGCGCTTGATCTGATACAGCAGACACGGGCGTGTCCGGCTCTCAAACATGGAATCCGAACAGTTGCGCAACAGAAAGACCCGCTGCAATTGGTTCAGCGTCCGGTTTACTGCCCCGGCGCTGGCAAACGGGCCGTAGTAATTGCCCTTTTCCTTTTTCGCGCCCCGATGCTTCTTGATCTGCGCAAACGCATGCGCCCGGCTCACCAGAATATTGGGAAAGCTCTTATCGTCGCGCAGCAACACATTGTATTTGGGCTTAAGCTGCTTGATCAGGTTCTGCTCAAGCAACAACGCCTCGGTCTCGGTCTTGGTCGTCAGAAACATCATCGACGCAGTTTCCGAGATCATACGTGCGATCCGGCCCGAATGGCCCGTGGGGCGCGCATAATTCGACACCCGCGCCCGCAGATTGCGCGCCTTACCCACATAAAGAACACGCGCCTGCGCATCCAACATGCGGTACACACCCGGCGATCCGTCCAGCGTCTTTAAATAGCCCTGGATACAGTCGTACCCCGTCACGGCATTTGTCATTTCTTGTTCATCAGATGTCATAGCAACCGGGATATGATTCTTTTGGCCGCGCTGCAATCTTCCGCGTTATTTCGCAAGAGAAAACAAATCCACCGAACCTGTGGATAAGTCTGAGTATATCTTTGTTGGAAATGGAATTTTCTGTTGTTTTCGACTTGCTTCCCCGATCTGCCCAAAAATTAGGCAGTTTGTCAAGTTACTGAAAAACAACGATAAATTTATATAGATCGAGCAACCGTTTGAAAACATTAATAAAAAAGTAACAGCTTTGTAACGCAAAAGCGAGAAGTGCAAAACTTGACTCCGAAGAACATCTTCCGGCGTCTTTTGCTTAGTAATTCAGAGGCTTGCGGGCAATCGAAAAACTGCCGATTCTGGTTACTCAACGCCCTGAATATCGGGGGTTTGCCACCCAAGATGCTGCCCCCCATCGACACAGATCAGCTGACCCGTTACCGCTTTTGACTCCAGCAGAAAACCCAACGCGGCGGTAACATCTGACGTATCTGCGCCGCGCTTAAGGATCGTGTTAGCACGCTGGCCGGCAAAATGCGCATCGCTTTGGCGAGACCCTTTCAGAGTAGGCCCCGGTCCAATCGCATTTACCCGAATATGCGGCGCCAACCCCTGTGCCGCCGTCTGGGTCAGCGCCCAAAGCCCCATCTTGGCAATGGTATAGCTCGAAAACTCGGGCGTCAGTTTCAGAACGCGCTGATCCACCATATTGACCACCACCCCAGAAGCCACAGGTTCACCATCCGCATCCGGAACAGCCTGTAAACCTTGTCGGGCCATGGCTTGCGTCAAAACATAAGGCGCGCGCAGATTGCTCTCGATATGACGATCCCAACTTGTGCGTGTCGCCGTGTCGATCCGGTCATACTCAAACACTGACGCATTGTTCACCAGACAAGTGACCGGCCCACCCAAACCCTCAACGGCCTGCTCAAACAACACGTCGGTTTCAGATTCGATCAACAGATCAGCCTGCAGCACAATTGCCCGTCGACCCATCGCCCGTATGTCAGATGCGGTTTGCTCTGCCTCATCCTGCGAACCCGCATAATGCACAGCAACATCAAACCCACGCCCCGCCAGATACAGCGCCATTGCCCTGCCCAGCCGTTTGCCTGCGCCTGTTACCAACGCTCTGCTCATGGGGGCCGTCTCCTATGTCAGGACGATGAGGATATAGAGCAGATACAGCAACGTCAGAGCAACGCCCCAAACGCGGTTAATGTCCTGCTTAAGAAACACAAATGGCACAATCAGGATCGACGCGCCCAACATCACCCACAGATCAAACTGCAGGAATTTGGGATCAACCGGGATGGGGCGCACCAACGACGTAATGCCGACAATGGCCAACAGGTTGAACATGTTCGACCCGATCACATTGCCCAGCGCAACATCCGCCTGCCGCCGCAGGGCCGCCATAACCGTGGTTGCCAGCTCGGGCAGCGATGTGCCCAGCGCAACAAGCGTCAAACCAATCACCACATCCGACACACCATAGCGCCGCGCGATGATCTCGGCATTGTCCACCATCAGATCAGCACCCAGCGGCAGTCCGATCAGGCCCAGCACCAGAAATACGATGATACGCCACCAAGGCATATCCGGGTCGGCCCCTTCGACGTCTTCTTCATCTTCCTGAACGTTGGCTTTTGCGGCGCGACGATGGCAACGGGCCTGATGAAAGGCGTCACCCAACACAAATATCAGCGCCGCCAAAAGGATCAGCCCAGAGCCAAACGTAAACACACCACGAGACGCCAGTGCGATGAACAGCAACGATGCCGCGATCATATAAAGATAAGTTTTCCGGGTGTTACAATGGCTGGTGTGCAGCGTCGCCAAAATGGCCGGAACCCCAAGAACCAACAGAATATTGGCGGTGTTTGACCCCACCACGTTGCCCATCGCGATGCCCGGGGCACCTTTTAGGGCCGCCTGCAACGAAATCAGCAATTCGGGCGCAGATGTGCCAAAGGCCACAATCGTCAGCGAAACAATCAGCGCCGGAATCCCGACCCGCAAAGACATGTTGACCGCGCCGCGCACCAGCGCATCCCCGGCCAGAAGCAGGATCACCAACCCCAACGAGACAAGTGCCCACTCCATCCCTAGCCCTTGCCTTTCTTGCAGGGGCACGCGCCCTTGCCGATCCGATAGCGCCCGCAGGACGCGCATTTAGCGGATTGCAGCCGTTGCTGTCCGGGAAAGCGCAGCTTTCCAAACATTGCCAGCACGGCCATGCCGACAAGAAACAGGGATACGATCTTAACGATCACGTCAGAGTCCGTAACGGGCGTATTCAGCCCGCTCCTCAACGCCCGCCAGCGCATCCTGCGCCAGATTGGCGCCAAATCGCTGCCAGACGGATCTGCGAATACCATATCGGCGCAGCTTTACGTCGTCGCCAAACTTTTCTTTGAGAACCGGCATCAGATGCCCCAGCCCGTCGATCAGCCCCAGCTTTTCAGCCTCGCGACCAATCCAGACCTCACCGGTGAAAATGTCCGGCAGATTCTCAAGCTTGCTGCCTCGGCGTGTTTTGACATGCCGGATAAAACTAGCGTGGATTTGCTCTAACAACGCAGTCAGACGTTTCACATCTTCCGGCTTTTCGGGTTTGAACGGGTCCAGCATGGATTTCGACTTGCCTGCCGTGTGCACCCGCCGTTCCAGACCTTGCCGGGACAGGAACACATGCGCGCCAAATCCAGCCGAAATCACACCGATGGATCCGACAATCGAATTGTCGTCCGCATAAATCTCATCTGCCGCCACTGCCAGCCAATATCCACCCGACGCGGCGACATCTTCGACAAAGGCAATCACCGGGATGTTTTTCTCTTTTGCTAGCCGCTGGATACGGTTGCCGATCAGCGAACTCTGCACCGGGCTGCCACCGGGCGAATTGATCTCCAACGCCACCGCTTTGGGCTTGCCCCGACGAAAGGCTTTTTCCAGAATTGGACCAAGAGTCTGGTCGTTCAGTTGGCCCCGCGATCCCGCACCGATCACGCCAGAAAGACGGATGACGGCCACAGTCGGATGCGTTTTTAGAAATGGTATCCAGCGCTTCATATTATCGCATGTAGAGCGCCCCCTGCCCTTTCACAAGGCAGGGGGCGCAGGAAACCTGCCGCGTTGCAGATTTATCTGACGAGTTCGCCCGGTGCGATTAACGCGACCACTGAAAAACGCTTGTTAGTTGCGAATGCGCCAACCGGTGCGAAATATCCACCAGATTAGGCCCAGACACAGCGCTGTAAACCCGGCTATCGCCAACAGGCTCAGCCCAATGGGCACATCCGCCACGCCAAAGAACGACCACCGAAACCCGGAGATCAGATAAACGACGGGGTTGAACAGCGTGATCTTTTGCCAGATCGGCGGCAGCATCGAAATCGAATAAAACGACCCGCCCAGAAATACCAAAGGCGTGACCACCAGCAACGGGATCAGCTGCAACTGCTCAAAATTCTGCGCCCAGATGCCGATGATAAACCCAAACAACGCAAAGCTCAGACAGGTCAGCAACAGAAACGTCATCATCGCAAATGGATGCTGAATCTGCACATCCACAAACAACGCCGCAGTACCCAGAATGACCAACCCTATGAACAACGCCTTGGTCGCGGCGGCCCCGACAAATCCCAAAACAATCTCCAGAAAGTTGACCGGCGCGGACAGCAGTTCATAGATCGTGCCAATGAATTTTGGAAAGTAGATGCCAAAAGACGCGTTGGTGATGGCTTGGGTCATCACCGACAACATGATCAGCCCCGGCACAATGAACGCACCATAGCTGACGCCTTCAACCTGATCGATCCGGCTGCCGATGGCCGCGCCAAATACGACAAAATACAGCGACGTCGAAATCACCGGCGAAATAAAACTCTGCGCAATAGTTCTGAAAAATCTTGTCATTTCAGACATATACATCGCATTGACAGCTGCCCAGTTCATGCCGCGCCCTCCTTGACCAAACCCACGAAAATGTCTTCCAGACTGGTTTGTTCTGTCTGAATATCTTTCAGGTTCAGCCCGACGGCCGACAGATCGCTCAGCAATTGTGTGATCCCGGTGCGTTCCCCACGCGTGTCATAGCTATAGCGCAGCGCCTGCCCGCCTTCGATAAGCTCCAGATCATACTCAGACAGTGCTTCTGGCACCTGCGCAATGCCGGTCTGCAGATCGATTTGCAGAACTTTCTGCCCGAGCCGCTTCATCAAAGCCGCCTTTTCCTCGACCAACAACAACTGCCCGCCATTGATCACACCAACTCGGTCAGCGATGGCTTCGGCCTCTTCGATATAATGCGTGGTCAGAATGATCGTGGTGCCCTGCGCCTTGAGCCCGGCCACCACGTCCCACATATCCTTGCGCAATTCCACATCGACCCCGGCGGTGGGTTCATCCAGAAACAGCACTTCCGGCTCGTGGCTCAGCGCTTTGGCGATCAACACCCGGCGTTTCATCCCGCCAGACAGCTCAAACGTGCGGGACATGCGTTTGTCCCACAGCGACAATTGCCGCAAAATACGTTCAATCAGCGCGTCATCTTTGGGTTTGCCAAACAATCCCCGCGAATAGGCCACCGTGTCTTTGACCCGCGTGAACGGTTCAAGGTTGATCTCTTGTGGCACCAATCCGATCAGACGCCGGGCATCGCGATAGGCGCTGACCACATCGTGACCATTGACTGTCACGGAACCAGCGCCCGGATTTGTGATACCGCAAATGGTGGAAATCAGCGTCGTCTTACCGGCCCCGTTTGGGCCCAACAGCGCAAGAATTTCGCCCTTGTTGATAGATAGGTTGACGCCCTTCAGCGCCTCAAACCCACCCGCATAGGTCTTTTTCAGATCCCGGATTTCGACAATTGTTTCCATAAGCCCCTCACTCGTCCGCCGGGGCACCGTATCACTTAGCGCCGCGAGGCCAAGGTCAATTCCGATAGAGCGTTATGTGCATTCCTGCACGCGCAATCACCGCCCCGTCAGACGGCTCAGCAAGCCTTTCTTTTCGGCCGGCTTTTCGCCCTCGTCGGCGGCGTCATCCGGTTCGGACGGGCCTTCCAGCGCTTCCTGAAAATTGGTGAAAAACTGATCCGCCATTTTCTTTGCAAACCCGTCAATCAGACGCGATCCAAGCTGGGCCAGTTTGCCACCAACCTTGGCGTCCACTTCATAACTCAGCAATGTGCCGGTCTCGCTGGCCGCCAGCGTCACGTCCGCGCCGCCTTTTGCGAACCCGGCAGCACCGCCCTTGCCCTCGCCGCTCAGCGTCAGGCTTGTCCCCTCGACCAGATTAGACAGCTCGACGCGGCCCTTGAACGTGGCCTTTACCGGTCCAACCTTTTGCACAACGGTGGCGTCAAACCCATCTTCGGGGTTGCCCGTCACCTCTTTGGCACCCGGAACACACGCGCCCAGAATCTCGGCACTCAACAGCGCGGCCCAGACTTCGGAAACGGGGGCTGCTATCTCACGTTGATCGCTCATATGCATGGTCTGGTCCTCCTTGACGCCGCGCGTGGGGCCACCCTAGGGCCGCCCAATGTCCGGCGCAAGCAGACCAAGGTCGGAGTTTGACGCTCTTTTTACCCAACGGTGTACCTGCCCGATTTTACCCGTGCCGGATCACTCCGAAACGTAGCCCGCCATTACCCGCGACAGATGGTAATCCGTGTCACCCAGTTGCGCATCCAGCATCACCAGACGTTTGGCATAATGCGACGCGCTATAATCCCAGGTCATGGCAATGCCGCCATGCATCTGGATCGCCTCTTCGGCCACCAACCGCGCCGCCCGCCCAATCATGTTCTTGGCCATCGACGCAAATCGCGTGGCATCCCCGCCCCCCAGATCAGCCGCCGCCTTGATGGTGATCGAACGCGCCTGCTCAATCTCGGTCAGCATGTCCACGGCGCGGTGCTGGAGCACCTGAAACTTGCCAATGGGCACGCCAAACTGTTTGCGTTGCTTCAGATACTCGACCGTCATGGCATGGATCACATCCATCGCACCAACCGCCTCGGCGCACAGCGCCACGATCCCGGCATTCACCGCATCCTGTAGCGCCTCGGCCGCGTCTGGGATCAACAACCGCGCCGGTGTGTCGTCCAGTAACACTTCTGCCGCGCCGCCGCCATCCATCATGCCATACCCGGTGACGCTGGCATCACCGGCGCGCACCTCAAACAGCGCCACCTGACCGTTCAGCATGGCCGAGACAAGCAGCACATCCGTGACCTGCCCGCCATACACAATGCTCTTGCGCCCCGACAAACCATGCCCCGCACCTTGCGCACTTGCGGTGGTTGCGATGTCCGCAAAATCATACGGCGCATCCAGCTCAGACAAAGCAACCGCGAACTTGCTGGCCCCGATCATCAACGGTGCAGCGTCTTCGCCTGCCGCACCCAGCAATCGCGCCGCCATCACAGCGCCCAGCACCGGCTCGGGGCACAAGGCCCGCCCCAACGCCTCAAACACCACCGAAATATCAAACCCGGTGCCCCCAAAACCGCCCGCTGCCTCAGGCACAAGCGCATACAGTACACCCAGCTCAGCCATCTGATCCCACAAATCCGGATCATGATACGGGGCCTCATACGCCACCTGATTGCGATGTCCGACCGGGTATTGAGCGCTCAGAAACCGGGTCAACGTGTCCGACAGCATTTGCCGGTCTTCGGTCAGATTGAAATCCATCTCAAAGCTCCAGCATGGTTTTGGTCACAATATTGCGCTGAATTTCGTTTGATCCGCCAAAGATCGACGTCTTGCGGTTGTTGAAATAGCGCGCGGCGTTCTGGGCTGTATCCGGCGGGCCAAATGTCAGGTTGCCATCGCTCACATGCCCCGGAAACGGCGCCGCCGCCGGGCCCAGCGCGCGGCGGGCGAGGTCTTTTAGTTCCTGATGGATCACCGTGCCCTTGATCTTGAGGATCGAGGTTTCCGGCCCCGGTCCACCCTGCTGTTGTGCCTTGAACAACATGCGCAGATTGGTGATCTTCATCGCTTCAAGATCAATTTCCACCTGCGCAATCCGGGCGGCAAATAACGGGTCTTCGATCAGAGGCCTGCCACCACGACGTTGCTTGCGAGCCAGCGCCTTGACCTCTTCCAACGCCTGAATGGAAAACCCAACCCCGGCAATCCCGGTGCGCTCATGGGTCAGCAGAAACTTGGCAATGGTCCAGCCTTTGTTCTCTTCTCCCACCAGATTTTCAATCGGCACCCGCACATCGGTGAAAAACACTTCGTTCACCTCATGACCGCCTTCGATCAACCGGATGGGCCGCATATCGATCCCCGGCGTGTCCAGATCCACAAGGATAAAGCTGATGCCCGCCTGTTGCTTGGCGTCCGGGTCTGTCCGGCACAGGCAGAAAATCCAATCCGCATGCTGACCCAGCGTGGTCCATGTCTTTTGGCCGTTGATCACCCAGTGATCGCCGTCGCGTTCCGCGCGGGTTTTCAGCGATGCCAGATCAGACCCCGCGCCCGGCTCGGAATAGCCCTGACACCACCAATCCGTGCCATCCAGAATACGTGGCAGATAATGCGCCTGCTGCGCCGCGCTGCCAAATGTCTGTAACACCGGCCCAAGCATGTTCAGCCCAAACGGCACAATGCGCGGCGCATAGGCACGACAGCATTCCTCTTCAAAAATATGTCGCTGAACCGGCGTCCATCCGGGGCCGCCAAATTCCGTGGGCCATGTGGTTGCCAACCACCCCTGCGCGTGCAGGATGGCGTGCCAGTCTTCCATAATCGCCTTAGTCAGTTCGCCACCAGACCGCACCGCATCTGCAATATGCCCGGGCAGGTTTTGGCTCAGAAAACCGCGCACCTCTTCCTGAAAGGTCAGCTCTTTGTCAGAATACCGCAAATCCATGGCTCAGCCCCTTTTGTTCAGATCGCCGAAACGCCCGCCTGTGTCCGCCATCCGTCGCAGCATTGCAGGCACCTGCCAGAAATGCGCGTCTTCGGCGGCATAGGTTTCGACCCGTTTCACCAGTTCCGCCGCCCCGATCGTGTCGGCGTAATGCAGCGGCCCGCCCCGGAACCGGGGAAAGCCATAGCCCATCAGAAACACCACATCGATATCCACCGGCCTGCGCGCGATCCCATCTTCCAGCACACGCACCGCCTCGCAAATCATGGCCGTCATATAGCGCTCGACAATCTCCTGATCGTCAAACGCGCGGATCTGAATACCCTTTTCGACCCGCACGGCCTCTATGATCTTTGACACCTCGGGATTGGGCTCAATCGAGCCTGTGTCATAAACATAATACCCCTGCCCAGTCTTGCATCCAAACCAGCCGTTTTCACAAATCCGGTCCGCCACATCGCCGCCGTATCGCTCGTCAGGCGACCGGGTCGCGGCTTTGCGTTTGCGTGTCATCCAGCCAATGTCCAGCCCGGCCAGATCGCCCACCTTATGCGGCCCCATCGCAAACCCAAACGTTTCCAACGCGGTATCAACCTGCGTCGGGCTGGCCCCGTCCAGCACCAGATAGGCCGCCACTTTGGAATAGTGCGCCAGAATGCGGTTGCCGATGAACCCGTCGCAAACCCCGGCGCGCACTGCCACCTTCTTCATCTGCCTGGCCAGCGCAAATCCTGTGGCCACAACCTCAGGCGCGGTCTGCGCCCCGACAACAACCTCCAACAGCCGCATGATATGTGCCGGGGAAAAAAAGTGCAGGCCCAGCACATCCGCCGGACGGCGTGTCGAGGCTGCAATTTCGTTGATATCCAGATAAGATGTGTTGGACGCCAGAATTGCGCCCGGTTTGCAGAATGTGTCGAGCTTGCCAAAGATCTCTTTCTTGACCGCCATGTCCTCAAACACCGCTTCAATCACCAGATCAGCCTCGGCCAACCCCTCCAAACCTGTCACCGGATTCAACCGCGCCACTGCGGCATCCCGCGCGGCGGCTGTCATTTTACCGCGGTTGACCGCGCCCTCAAGATTGCTGGTGATGGTGCTGACACCGCGCGCCAGCGCCTCTTGCGTGACCTCGACCAAAGTGACCGACAGACCTGACATCAACGCAGATGTGGCAATGCCCGAGCCCATCGTGCCGCCGCCAATCACACCGACCTGTGCAATATCGCGGGCCATGGCCGTTTTCTCGGGAATGTTGCCAACGGCGCGTTCACCGAAAAACGCGTGGATCATGCCTTTGCTCTGGTCCGTCGCCAAACACTCCAGAAACGCCGCGCGCTCGACTTTCATGCCTGCTTCAAACGGGCCGGTTGCCGCTGCAATCGCTTCGATGCAGCGCACCGGCGACACCAACAACGGAGACTTTTTGCGCACCTGTGCCAACGCTGTGGCAATTGCGTCGTCATCCGGCGCAGTCTGCAAATCCCGCGTGCGCCGCGTCTTCAGGATACCCGCCACGACGTCCTGTGCCGCCTGCAATGCCATGTCGCGCGGCGCTCCCGTGTCGATCCGGTCAATCAACCCCATGTCCAGGGCTTCGGGGGCGGCAACCTGACGGCCAGACAGGCTCAGATCCAGCGCGCTGGCGATCCCGATCAGCCGGGGCGCACGCTGCGTTCCGCCTGCTCCGGGCAACAGCCCAAGATGTATCTCGGGCAATCCGACCCGCGCAGATGCCACCGCCACCCGCGCATGACACGCCATCGCCAGTTCCAGCCCTCCGCCCAGCGCCGTTCCATGCAGCGCACAAACCAGAGGCACAGCGCAGGCTTCAACGATGTCATATAATTCCGGCATCATTGGCGCTTGTGGCGGTTTACCAAACTCGCTGATATCCGCGCCAGCCACAAATGTGCGCCCTGCACAATAAAGCCCGATGGCCTTGATCCCGTCCTGACCGCCAAAACGTTCCACGGCCTCGGCCAGCCCGCGTCGCACCGCAATCCCGCCCGCGTTCACTGGCGGATTGTCGATACAGATCAGCGCGACCTCTCCCACAACTTCGATTGAAACAACCTGTCGATCCGCCATCCGCCGCTCCTCTGATGCACCGATGTTTTTGTCGCATCGCACATTGTAAGCCGTCAACAACACCGACCGGATTAGCACGGCGGACACGGTGTAACGTCACGGCACAAGCCCACACGCGACCACGCCTTGACCTTCGCAGGCGGCGCTCTCACAGTGTCATTCAGACAACCGAAAAGGGCAGCGCAATGGTGACACTCTCTCACGCCGACATTGAGACGTTCCAAACCGATGGCGTCGTCCTGATCCGTGGGCTGTTTGCCGACCACGTCGACACTTTGCGCGCGGGCGTCGCACGTAACATGGCCGATCCCGGTCCCTATGCGTCAGAAAACAAGAAAGACGGCGAAACCGGGCGGTTCTTTGACGACTATTGCAACTGGCAACGCATTCCCGAATTCCGTGAGGTGATCGAAACCTCTCCTGCGGCCAGGGTTGCGGCTCAACTGATGCAATCGCAAAGCGTGCAAATGTTCCATGATCACGTGCTGGTCAAGGAACCCGGCACCTCAATGGCAACTCCCTGGCACACGGATGGCCCGTATTATTTTGTCGAAGGCCATCAGACGATCAGCTTTTGGTCGCCGCTGGACCCGGTCACTGACGCGACGTTGCGGTTGGTGGCAGGCTCTCACAAATGGGAAAAGCCGGTGCTGCCCACCCGCTGGGTCAGCGAAGAAAGCTTCTTTGCGGATGAAGACGCTTATATGCCCATCCCTGATCCCGACGCCCAGAGCATGCGCGTTCTGGAATGGGAGATGATGCCCGGCGATGCGGTGGCATTCAATTACCACATCCTGCACGGTGCGCGCGGCAACACATCAACCACCCGACGCCGCGCCTTTTCGCTGCGGCTTTTGGGCGACGATGCGCGTTATGTTGAGCGGCCCGGCCCGACGTCACCGCCTTTTCCGGGGCACGACATGGTGTCCGGACAAAAGCTGCGTGAGGACTGGTTTCCGATCCTCAAACCCTAAGCGGCGCAAACGCAAAAATGCCCGAGCCGCTTTAGTAACTCGGGCATCCCTGAACTTTTGAACTCAGATTAACCCTGACTCAGCTGGGTTTTGACCAGCGGGCCAACTTTCCCAAAATCCATCTGACCGGTGAATTTCGCCTTAAGTGCGCCCATGACCTTGCCCATGTCACGAATTGAATCCGCGCCGGCCTCGGCCACTGCCGCCTTAATCGCCGCGACCACTTCGTCGTCGCTCAGCTGCTTGGGCAGGAATTCCTCGATGATCGTGATCTCGTTCAATTCACGCTCGGCCAAATCCAGCCGCCCACCTTCTTCATAGGTGCGCGCGCTTTCCTGACGCTGTTTGACCATTTTCGCCAAAATGCTCAGAATCTCTGAATCTTCGACGCCGGTGCGTTCTTCGCCTTCGGCGCGCATGGCAATGTCGCGATCCTTGATCGCCGCCATGATCAACCGCAAAGTCGACAGCCGATCGGTCGCCCGATCACGCATCGCCTGCTTAAGGGCCGTATTGATTTCGTTCCGCAATGTCATTCGCCTTGCCATTTGCTGCCAAACATAAGTGTGCCACCTTACTGAAAGGTATCTTGGTTCGCAACCGCCTGTCATTGGGGTGAGCTGACCGAAAACGTCACCCCCAAGACCACCAACGACGCCTTGACGCTGATGCCGCCCCGACATAGATATCGGCCGATTTGTCAGCCAGAGAGTCGCCCCATGGACCAGCAGCCCCCTTCCCACCCGACAGCGTGTCTTGCTCTTGCCGACGGGACGCTGTTCTACGGCCGCGGTTTCGGCGCCACCGGCGACACCGTTGCGGAACTGTGTTTCAACACCGCGATGACCGGCTATCAGGAAATCATGACCGACCCGTCTTATGCCGGTCAGGTTGTGACATTTACCTTCCCCCATATCGGAAACACCGGCGTCACCCCAGAAGACGATGAAACCGCCGAGCCGGTGGCCGAAGGCATGGTTGTGAAATGGGACCCGACCGAGCCCAGCAACTGGCGCTCGGCCGATACGCTGTCCAACTGGCTGGCTTCACGTGGGCGCATCGCTATCGGCGGCGTCGACACCCGTCGTCTGACCCGCGCCATCCGCCAGCAAGGCGCGCCGCATGTGGCCCTGTCGCATGACCCCGACGGCAATTTCGATACCGCTGCGCTGGTCGCCAAGGCGCGCGCCTTTTCCGGCCTCGAAGGTCTGGATCTGGCCAAAGACGTAACTTGTGCTCAATCCTATCGCTGGGACGAAATGCGCTGGGCATGGCCCGAAGGCTACAGCCGTCAGGAAAACCCCAAGCACAAAGTTGTCGCTGTGGATTTTGGTGCCAAACGCAATATCCTGCGCTGCCTCGCATCTGCGGGCTGTGACGTGACCGTTCTGCCCGCCACCGCCACCGCCCAAGAGGTGCTGGCGCACAAGCCAGACGGTGTGTTCCTGTCCAACGGTCCCGGCGACCCGGCTGCGACCGGCACATATGCCGTGCCGATGATCAAAGATGTGCTCGATGCAGAGATCCCGGTGTTTGGTATCTGTCTGGGGCACCAGATGCTGGCGCTGGCGCTGGGTGCGACTACGGTCAAGATGAACCACGGTCACCACGGTGCCAACCACCCGGTCAAAGACAATGAAACCGGCAAAGTGGAAATCACCTCGATGAATCACGGTTTCGCTGTCGACAGCCAGACCTTGCCGGAAGGTGTCGAAGAAACGCATGTCTCGCTGTTTGACGGATCAAACTGCGGCATCCGCATCGCCAATCGCCCTGTGTTCTCGGTTCAACACCACCCCGAGGCCAGCCCCGGCCCACAAGACAGCTTTTACCTGTTTGAGAAATTTGCCAGCTACATGGCTGAACAAGCTTAATTAACTACAAACAGGCCGCACTATTTTAACGGGCTATTAACCATCCAACTGGCACCTTGTCTGAACGGGCGATTTGGTGTGGGCAATTTGGATGAGCGACCCGGTACTGCGGATTACACAAGCAACGGCCACGTCCGCTCAGGACGTGCCGATCTCTTTGGGCCGCGACCTGATCGACCGCAATCTGATCACCCCGTGGCAGCTGTTTTATGCGTTGAAATGCCAACGTCTGTGGAACGCGACGCTGGCGGAAATCCTGTTGTCCCGTGGTTGGATCAGCCAGTCTGATCTGCTCACGGTGCTGTCGGTCCAGATCACCGCACAACGTGTCGATCTGCAACGCGAACCCCCGGACGAAAAACTGGCGCAGGCACTGCTCCCTGATTTTTGTCTCAAACATTGCGTATTGCCTTGGGCACAGGTTGGCGGATTGTACATTCTCGCCACCGGACGCCCGGATCGCATCCCGGAAATCCGGCGCGCGTTGCCGCCTGCCTTGCGCGGCGCCCTTATTGTCACAGCACCAGAACAACAGGTGCACGACCACATCGCGGCATTTCATCGAAAATACCTGACGCGCTTTGCGGAATCCCGGGTGTCCGCAAAGCATAGCTGCCGAGGCTGGGACAAGCGTGCACCCTATAAGACGTTTCTTTTGCTGTGCCTGTTCGCAACTTTTGCGTTGACCGTCTATGCGGCCCCTGACGTGGTGCTTGGCGGTTTGATGATCTGGGCTCTGCTGTCGCTATGTGTTGCATTGGCCATGAAAACCACCGCCTTTGCCCTGCAACTCTGGCATCGGGGTGACCCCCCAATACCTGACCTGCCTCCGAACACGCGCCTGCCGCGCATATCTGTGATGGTGCCGCTCTTTCGCGAGAAAGAGATCGCCCACGCCCTGATCCACCGTCTGACCCGGCTCACCTATCCCCGTGCGCTTTTGGATGTTGTTCTGGTTCTGGAAGAAAAAGACACACTGACCCGGCAAACCATCGCGCAGACGCGCCTGCCTAAATGGATGCGTGTTGTTCAGGTACCGGCGGGATCCGGGCTGACCACAAAACCACGGGCGCTGAACTATGCGCTGGATTTCTGCAAAGGCGAGATCATTGGCATCTGGGACGCCGAAGACGCGCCCGCGACAGATCAGCTGGAACAAGTGGCGCGCCATTTTGCCCACGCCGCACCCGACGTGGCCTGCCTTCAGGGTGTTCTGGACTATTACAACCCCTATACGAACTGGTTGTCGCGGTGTTTTACCATCGAATACGCCACGTGGTTTCGCATTGTACTGCCGGGTCTGGCGCGGTTGGGGCTTGCCATTCCACTTGGCGGAACCACTTTGTTTCTGCGCCGCGACGCCATCGAAAAAGTCCGGGGCTGGGATGCGCACAACGTCACCGAAGACGCCGATCTGGGCTACCGCCTGTCCCGCTTTGGCTATCGCACCGAACTGATGCGCACAGTCACACAGGAAGAGGCGAACTGTCACCTGATCGCGTGGATTCGCCAACGCTCGCGCTGGCTTAAGGGGTTCATGGTGACGTATCTGGTGCACATGCGAAACCCGGTCCGGCTCTGGCGCGAACTCGGGGCCCGCCGGTTTATCGGATTTCACATGGTCTTCATGACCACCCTCACCCAATTTGTGCTGGCCCCGCTGATCTGGAGCTTTTGGTGCGCGGCGTTTGGCCTGCCCCATCCTCTGCAAACATATGTGTCACCGGACACGATCCGAATGATCTGCACTTTGTTGATATTTGCCAGCATCATAAACTCTGCGATCGCGCTGACATCAGTGCTCGGCCAGGGCCGGGCGCGCCTTTACCCATGGGTGCTGACCATGGTGTTCTATTTCCCGCTGGCCACACTCGCAGCCTACAAAGCGCTTATCGAACTGATGATCGCCCCCTATTACTGGGACAAGACAGCCCACGGGAAAACCTCCGAAGGCATAGAGGTCTTGTTGCCAGCGATCAACCAGCCACCGGCGATCAGCTCTCGCTCTCCTGACGCAGCCGCGTCACAAATGCCTGTGAAATATGATCTTTGAGGGCGCCATAGGCACCATCTTCGTTCCGTGACGCGATAGCGTCCACAATTGCCTGATGCTCGACCAACGTATCGCTGCTGCGCCCTTCGGCGGCAATCGACGTGGTCGCCATCAACGCCATCGACCGATGCACAAGGTCAAGCTGCTGCACAAGATAACGGTTATGGGATGCCAGATGTATTTGCTTGTGAAACCGCCGGTTCGACCGGGCCAGTGCAGATGGCGAATCGACCAGCTTATGATCCTCATCCACCATGTCCTGCAGCACCCGAACCTCTTCGCGGGTTGCATGCCGCGCCGCCAATCGGGCCGCCAGGCCTTCCAGCTCGGTGCGCACCACATACAGCTCGGCCATCTGGTTGTGATCCAACGACGACACAATCAGGCTGCGCCCGTCGCGCGCCAGCAATGACTGCGTCTCTAACCGCTGCAAGGCCTCGCGGATCGGCGTGCGCGACACCCCAAACCGCTCTGCCAGATCGCTTTCGACCAACCGATCGCCCGGCTTGTAAACCCCGACATCGATCGCCTCCAGGATCAGCGAATACGCGTCTTTGTTGGTCGGCTTACCCTGCGCCATCTGCATCTCTCCCATTCACACAAGGCAGACTAAGCGCTCACCTTGATCATGCAACCCCATTGGCATCCATATCCGACAGGCCAAAGCCCGGTTGCACCGCGCTTTCAGGAACCTTACCGTGCCATCATGCCAAAGGAAGCCTTTTCACACGTTACGACATGGGTGTTTGATCTCGACAACACTCTGTACCCGCCACAGGCCCGCCTGTTCGATCAGATCGAAACGCGGATGACGGCGTATGTGATGCAGGCTCTCAAGGTCGATAAGTCCCATGCCGATATGCTGCGCCGTAAATACTGGCACCAATACGGCACCACGCTGACCGGGCTGATGCGCGAGCATGATCTTGATCCCGCGCCGTACCTGATCGACGTGCATGACATTTCTCTGGACCACCTTGAAACTGACACGCTGCTTGCCGCGCAAATTCGCGCGCTGCCCGGACGCTGTATTGTCTACACCAATGGCACCGCGCCGTATGCCGAACGTGTGCTCGAGGCGCGCGGTCTGGGTGGACAGTTTGATGCCATTTACGGCGTCGAACATGCCAATTTCCTGCCAAAACCCGAACGCGCAGCGTTCGAGACGATCTTTGCACTGGACGGCGTCACCACCCAAACGGCCGCGATGTTCGAAGACGACCCCCGCAATCTTCAGGCCCCACATGACATGGGCATGCGCACCGTGCACGTGGCCCCCGATCCTCATGATGCGGATCATATCCACCATCACACAGATGACTTGCCCGGTTTTCTGACCAAACTCACCTGACATCGCCCCGAAACAAGACATGCGACATCGCGCCCAATAAAAGATACTTTTGAAATACATATTTCAAAACTGCAATCTCAGGAGCCATCATGAAGCATATCGAGTCTGAAGCTGATCTTGCCTCGAAAGGCGTCGAACCCCCTCACAAAGACGTCCAATCCCCCAATCTTGTCCGCAACATCTATCTTGCGCTTGCTGGCGGCCTTGGCCTGTGGGGCGGCGCGATTGCGCTTTGGGGCGTGCCGGGCCTTTACATGCCCGCCGTGCTGTTGGTGCCGGTTTTCGCGGTCTTGCTGGTAATCGTCACCCGAGGATAGCGCGCGCCCTCTTGGAACCTGCGCGCGCCGGGTCTAGGGTGCGCCTCACAGGAGGCCAAGCCCATGACAACACACACTCAGGTCGACATCCTTGTGTCCGGCGGTGGAATCGCCGGGATGACAGCGGCAGCCGCCTTTGCCACAGCGGGTTTTTCGGTGCAATGCGTCGACCCGACGCCACCTGTCACGGAACGCGATGCCTCCGGTTCCGATCTGCGCACCACCGCCTTTTTGCAACCAGCGCGCGGCCTGCTGGAAGAGGCTGGTCTATGGCAGCGCCTTGACGCCCATGCCGCACCGCTTCAGGTCATGCGCATTGTCGATGCTGGCGGTGAAATTCCCGAACCCCGCATCATCAAAGATTTCGACGCCTCCGACATCTCGGATCAACCCTTTGGCTGGAACCTGCCCAACTGGTTACTGCGCCGCGAAATGCTGGCCCGACTGTCCGAGATGGACAATGTCGATCTGCGCCTTGGCACTGCGACCACATCCCTGTTTACCCGCACAAGCGAGGCCCGCGTTTCTCTCTCGGATGGCAGTCAGACCCGCTGCAGGCTGGTGATCGCCGCCGATGGCCGCAATTCGCCCATGCGTCAGGCCGCAGGCATCGATGTGCACACCACACGTTACGGACAAAAGGCGCTGGCCTTTGCCATCACGCACCCGATCCCGCATTGCAATGTCTCCACCGAAATCCACCGTTCTGGTGGGCCGTTCACGCTGGTACCCTTGCCGGATTATCAGGGCAAACCTTCCTCTGCGCTGGTCTGGATGGAGCGTGGTCCGCGTGCGCAGGCCCTGTTCGACATGGATGTGCCGGAATTTGAGGCGGCTATGACCGGACGCAGTTGTTCGTTGTTCGGCCCGCTGACGCTGGCATCGCGCCGCACGCTCTGGCCGATCATCTCGCAATCTGCCGAGCGTCTTTATGGGGAACGGCTGGCGCTGGTAGCAGAGGCCGCGCATGTCGTGCCGCCCATCGGTGCGCAGGGTCTGAACATGAGCCTTGGCGACATGCGCGTTCTGCTTGATCTGGCCCGCGCCGACCCGGACAAATTGGGCGACGCGCAGATGCTGGAAACTTATCACCGCAAACGCTTTACCGAGGTCAAGCTGCGGGTCAAAGGCATCGACCTGCTGAACCGTGCTTCTATGGTTGCACCGCAACCGCTGCGCGATGCCCGTGCGATGGGGCTGAATGCACTTTATTCGATGGCGCCGGTGCGCAAGACGCTGATGCAGATGGGGCTGGGCGTGCGATAGCCGCCAAACCCCATCCCCATCCAAAAAACCAAACCGACGCAATACCGACAGAATACCGACGCGCTGCCGATGCGTGTTTTGGCCTGTTTCAGAGCACTTTATCCAGCACCGTTTTCAACCGCCCAAGCGTGCCCGGAACGTCATAAAGTTTGTCCAGACCGAACAATCCCAACCGGAAAGTCCTGAAGCCTTCAGGCTCGTCGCAGGCCAACGGCACACCGGCGGCAATCTGCATGCCCTCTGCCGCAAACTTGCTGCCATTCTGAATATTAGGATCTGACGTATAGCTCACAACCACCCCCGGCGCGCCAAATCCATCGGCCGCAACGGATGTAATACCCTTATCTTTCAGCATCTTGCGCACGCCATCACCCAACGCCCATTGCGCGTCGCGAAGCTTGTCAAATCCGTAGTCCCGGGTTTCGGCCATGGTGTCACGAAACGCCCTGAGCGCGTCCGTAGGCATAGTGGCGTGATAGGCATGGCCGCCGTTTTCATACGCCATCATGATCGAATGCCATTTCTTTAGGTCGATCGCAAAACTGTCGGACTCGGTCTCTTCCAGCTTTTTCAGGGCCCTGTCAGACATCATCACCAACCCCGCACTCGGCGAAGCCGACCATCCCTTCTGCGGCGCCGACACCAACACATCCACACCCAACGCGCCCATGTCGATCCAGACACATCCCGAGGCAATACAGTCCAGCACCATCAGCGCGCCAACATCATGCGCCGCTGCAGCCATCGCTGCGATATAGTCATCAGGCAAGATCACACCGGCACTGGTTTCGACATGCGGAGCGAACACCACATCCGGCTTAACCTCTTGAATTTTGGCGACAACATCCTCAATTGGCGCCGGGGCAAACGGCGCTGTTAAACCGTTGCCGGCCTGACGCGCCTTCATCACGACACTTTCGGCCGCAAATCCACCAGCCTCAAAAATCTGGCTCCAGCGATAGGAGAACCACCCGTTGCGCACCACCAGCGTTTTGCCGCCACGCGCGAACTGGCGCGCCACAGCCTCCATGCCATATGTGCCACCGCCGGGTATCAATGCCACAGCCTGAGCGGAATAGACGCTCTTTAGCATATCCGAAATGTCTCGCATAACTTGCTGAAATGTCTGGGACATGTGGTTCAAAGACCGATCTGTGAAGACCACCGAAAACTCGTCCAATCCACCGGGATCGATATCGCTCGCCATGTGCAACTCCTTATCTGTTGCATCAAGGCTTAGTACCATCTGTCATCAATGCAAGACGAAAGCGCCGGAAGGTAGGTCGGACAATCTTGTCCGACCTACGTGAGCTTCGAAGTCACGAACAGTGGCCACGCGTTTTGACACACAATTATTGCCGTATGGTCGCGTCTTGAGCCAGCGTCACATATTGAAGCGCGTCCTGCCTGTCCGCTACGTCTAACAACGTCCCCTCTTCAAGCACCGTTCTTAGAATTGGCTGAAGCGACCAGTTTCCTCGAGCGCCAAACTGCCGCGCCGCAGCGCCTGCAAGTCTTGGGTCAAGCCAGATAGCAGTGTTCACCGCCTTCGAAATGGATCTTTCCAATGCTATGTCTTGTGACCCGCTGTGCAACGCGACAGCTTCGATAAGCACCTCGCGGGACAGCAGTGAAAGCTGTCGGTCGGTCAAATAATTTGCGGCAATACTGGCCACCGCATCAGGACCGGCAAGTTCGATCAAAGCTGTCGCATAGGCCCCGAGAAAACGGTTTTCGGAACTGACACTACTTTGAATGCCCCTTTCCAACCTTGCGCTCAGACGGGCATCATCACTCAGCCCCAACAACAAGAGCCGTATCGCTCTGTATTGTGCTTCATTCGGGTCGTTTATCCGGACCAGCAATCGCTGCGGGTCAATGGAAACCTCAAGGGCCCGCAGAATGCTATAGTCAGCCTGATCCAGTTCACGCAGCGCCAGTTTGTGAATTTGATCATCCGGATGCCCGACAAGTCCGGCGAAAAACCTGAACCGACCGAGGTCATCCCCGATTTTCCACGCAGGCAATCGCTCCATGATTACGGTCAACACCGAAGCCATCGGCGTGTCGACAAAAGCAAGGCGTTGCCAGGGCCCATAGGCCCCATCCCGAGCAAACAGAACTGCTGCATTAGCGTCTATTGCCAGCCGGCGACGGGTCCCGCTGTCGACCAGATATGGAATTTCAGACACCCCAATGGGGCCTTCAAGCGCTTCAATGGCCTCAAATCGGAACGGATTGTCAGGGGCGGATCGGGCCAGCACGATTTCATCACTGCCCAAAAGCTGATCAACCAAAGTCGGCAGTGGCGCATAATTGTGAAATCCGCAAGGGATGGCGGATGTGGGAACCATCAGGCCTGCAGCAAGCAAAAACGAAAGGAATTTCCTGAACATAGGAGATTTATGCGCCACAGGGTGGAATTGTTGAACTCTAAAATTGCAAACCGGCCAAAACGACCGAAAGCCGCCGATCATCGCGGCATGCTCTGTCCCCGACCCGGCCAAAGATTGATGTCTATTTGTAGATATCCACCGAAACAGCCTGAACAAAATAAGTTGTTTCAATGTCGGCTTGCCCGTCCACAAGGCTAAGCTCATTTGTTTGATTTTCAGCGCGCATCTCGCCGCTGATCCAGACTGGTTTGTACAGCTCATCGACATCAAAGCCTTGATCATAGCGAACAAACACCATTTGGTTGGGCGGCGGCGGTGGTGTGTGGATGCAGGCGCCCACTGTCGGCACCAGCAGAAACTCGACAGCTTTTTGATCGATCATTTCCAATGGCAACAAATACCCCGGCAATCGCACGGTTTTACCTAGCAGCTCTGGGTTTGGCTCAGTCGCCTCTAATTTGCGCTGGTTCATGACAATGTCACGCTGTTTGAACAACTGATCGGGGTCCAGCCCCTGGGAGACAAGACTTTCGCGGATTTCCAGTGCCATGGCGCGTGTTTCATCGTTCTCTTCAACGGTCTTCAGGACCTCAATGCGATACAATTCCACCAGATCAAGCAACTGGCTATACTCCAACTCCGCAAATGGATCATGGTACGGGCGCTCTTCGGGCAACAGATCCACCCAAGTGATTTCAAGCGGTTCGATGGCCCAGCCTGGGTGTGCCACCGAAAATGCGAGGATTGCGGCAAGCACCGTGCTCAATGTCTTCATCATTCCTGAACCTCACCTCAAAGCCGCATTGAAAGCCCATCGGCCAACGTCATCCGATACACTCTAAACGCGGGCACAGCACCCGCAATAAGACCAGAGCAGAAAATCATCGCGATGAGAAGGGCCTCACGAAGAGTTGGTAGTCCCAAGCCAATCCGAAGCCCAAATTTCGCTGCTAGAATGGGATCGACCGCAACCGTAACAACGCTCAGAACAATGTACCCAAGAAGTATTCCCGCCAACAACAACATCACCGCTTCGGAAATAATCAGCACAAAGATATTGCCGGGTGTGGCCCCTACGGATCGCAGGATGGCGAATTCACGGCGCCGTGCGTCAAGTGCTGCCGATAACATTACCACCATGCCAATAACGCCCGCCAGCGCCACCGCACCTGACATCAACCTGAGGGCCGTTTCCGCCGTGCCGGTTATGGACCACAGCTGAAGCAGGGCAACATTAGGCAGAACCGCCGTCAAAGCATCTTCGCGGTAATTCGCAAGCTTGCGCTGAACAGAAAGCACTGACGGTTTGCTTTTAAGACCCGCATAAATGGCATTGATTGTGTCGGGCGCGTGGCCGTGGTGGCCATGCCCGGCGTGGCGATCCGGTTCCGCTCGTTCTTCGCGATCACCTGAAGTTTCAGCGCGCGAAAACGGGTCCGTGACCTTTTGCGCGGCGTTCTCATGCAATGCGTCAAAACCTTCCAAAGGCACGAAAACCATACGATCTACAGCCGTTCCTGTAGGCGCCAGAACACCTCGGACTATGAATGGGGACTCGTCATGAACATAAAAGGAAACCTGACCCGCCCCATGGGCATTCACGATTTCGGTTCCCGGTTCATACCCAAAAGCCTGCGCAACATCCGCGCCCACCACGGCATCCTCAGGGCTGCCAGAAACGCTGCCTTTCTCAAAGCTCAGGGTTTGGCCGCCGCTGTGGCGAAAACGTTCGAAATAAGCGGCAGACGTGCCGATGACCGGATATCCACGATGCGTGTCACCCATCATAAGCGGAACGGTCCACTCAATTTCCGGCATGTCCTCCAGCATCTCGAGGCTTTCCCACCTGATGCCAGTCCCCGTAGAGCCAACGCCGAAAACTGTGGCCATCAGGATTTGCACGTCATTTCCACGTGCGGCTACGATCAAGTCCACCCCGGACACTGAATTGGCAAACCCTGCGCGTGCCTCGGTCCGCAAGCGTTCCACGCCCAATATCAATGCCACACTCAGGGCGATGCTGAGGATCGTCAAACCCGCGACAAACCGTCGGTTCAAAAGGCTTTTTTTACAGAGGTTGAGCATCAGGCGGCCCCTCGGTTCAAATTACCCAACTCTTCGGTTCGGTCGAATTGCTTTTCCAGCGACCGATCATGGCTGACAAAAAGCAAACTTGATCCGGCTCCCTCACACTCCCTCAACAATAAATCGACAAATGCGTCCTTTGCATCTTCATCAAGCGCCGATGTGGGTTCATCCGCCAAAATGATTTCGGGCGCCCCAATCAAAGCACGCGCAGCCGCCACTCTTTGTTGCTGGCCGATACTCAGGGCGCTGGCTGGACCTTTGAGCATGCGCGGATCCATCAAGCCAAGATCGCCCAACAATCGCGCCGCCGTATCAACCGGGTCCCCGCCTGTGTTTTCCCGGCGCCGCTCCGAAAACCGGCAAGGCAACACAACATTGTCAATCACACTGAGCCAGGGCAGCAGATTGAATACCTGAAAAATGATCCCAAGGTGGTCGACCCGGAAACGATCACGCGCGCTGCCCGACAGCCCACCGACATCAACACCGGCGACCTGAACCGAGGATTTAGGAACATCTATGACTCCGGCAATCGCCGACAACAGCGTGGACTTTCCGCAGCCACTTGGCCCACGCAACATGACTTTCTCTCCAGCGCGCAGATCGAATTTCTCGATGTCGAGAACAGGTTTGGCAACGCCGGGCCAAGAAAATCGCAAATATCTAAGAGCAATAAGTGACATATAGAATTTCTGAATTAGGAAACGATCAAAAACAACGAAGTATAATACTGACCTGTGTATGGGATTCGTCAATGCACGTTCGACAGCGTTTCAAACTGGAACCGGCAACGTTCCCAATACCGACACACCAGACGGCATGATACTGGATATGGCCTTCCGCCCCAATCACAACGGACCGGGTCGACGTTCTTCGCTCAACAAGACATTAGCCTCGACATTCCCAACCCCCGGCAATGTCATAACCCTGCGGCGCAGCACGCGTTCAAAATCCGGGATATCCCGCGCAACAACCCGCAGCCGGTAATCATACATGCCCAACACATGCTCTACCGTTTGCACCTCAGGAATAGCCGTCACCGCCCGCTCAAAATCCTCCAGCGAAACCTGCCCCTTGGTCGCCAGCTTGACCCCCAGAAACACGGTCACGCCAAATCCCAGCTTGTCCGCATCAAGGTCCAGCCGTCGCCCGGCAATGGCCCCGCTTTCCTGTAGCCGCTTGATTCGCCGCCACGTTGCTGGTTGGCTCAACCCGAACTGTCGCCCCAATGCACCGGAATTCTGCGTAGCGTCCCGGGCAAGGGCTTTAAGCAGCCCACGGTCAACATCATCCAGGTCAATCATACCGGCAGGCTTTCATCTGACTTGATGCGGGCGACATGCATCAACGCTTCAATGTCGGCAATGTGGGGCAAGGTCAGAATACGGGTGCGATAGACCTCTTGGTAATGCGCCATGTCACGCGCAATAACCGACAGCCGTACGTCGACCTGCCCCAAAAATGTTTGTATCTCGATCACTTCCGGAATGTCGCGGGCCGCAACGATGAAGTCGTCAAACGCCCGCGATTGTGTCTTGTCCAGCGTTGTTCTCAGGCTGACCTCAACCGCATACCCCAGCGCCTGCCAGTTGATCACCGCGCATTGTCCACGCAACACACCATTTTCGTGCAGCTTTTCAAGTCGCCGTGTCAGGCGCGACGTGGTCATCGTTAACCGATCCGCCAAATCGGGAATCGATTGTTCAGGATCCGCCTGCATGTGGCGAAGAATGCGTCGGTCGAGGTCATCAAGCATGAATCTATCACTATTATAAATTCACACGAATAAAAAGTTCGACTTTTCGAAAATAATACCCTCTCGCAACCTCGCCTTTGGCATTGCACACGATATGATCTGCCGGCAGAGACATCACATATAGGGAGCGCCGGACATGCGCGTTTATTACGATCGCGATTGCGACATTAACCTGATCAAAGACAAAAAAGTCGCCATTCTGGGCTATGGTTCGCAAGGACACGCGCACGCGCTGAACCTGCGCGACAGCGGCGCAAAGAACCTTGTTGTCGCACTGCGCGAAGGCTCCCCCTCGGCTAAGAAAGCCGAAGGCGAAGGTCTGGCCGTTATGGGCATCGCCGAAGCCGCAGCATGGTGCGACGTCATCATGTTCACCATGCCCGACGAACTGCAGGCTGAAACCTACAAGAAATACGTACACGACAACATCAAGCCGGGTGCCGCCATCGCGTTTGCCCACGGCCTGAACGTGCACTTTGGCCTGATCGAGCCCAAAGAAGGCGTTGACGTGATCATGATGGCGCCCAAAGGCCCCGGCCACACCGTACGCGGCGAATATGTCAAAGGCGGCGGCGTGCCTTGCCTTGTAGCTGTCGACAATGACTCAACTGGCAAAGCGCTGGAAATCGGTCTGTCCTATTGCTCTGCCATCGGTGGCGGTCGCTCGGGCATCATCGAAACCAACTTCCGCGAAGAATGCGAAACTGACCTGTTCGGCGAACAGGCTGTTCTGTGTGGCGGTCTGGTAGAACTGATCCGCTGTGGCTTTGAAACGCTGGTTGAAGCCGGTTACGCGCCTGAGATGGCCTATTTCGAATGCCTGCACGAAGTGAAGCTGATCGTTGACCTTATCTATGAAGGCGGCATCGCCAACATGGACTACTCGATCTCGAACACTGCCGAGTATGGCCAGTATGTCACCGGCCCGCGCATTCTGAACTACGACGAAACCAAAGCCCGCATGAAGGACGTTCTGACAGACATCCAGCAGGGTAAATTCGTTCGTGACTTTATGCTGGAAAATGCTGTTGGTCAGCCAACCATCAAAGCGTCGCGTCGTGCCAATGACGAGCACATGATCGAAGCAACCGGCGCAAAACTGCGTGGCATGATGCCATGGATCTCGGCTGGCAAAATGGTCGACAAAGAAAAGAACTGATCCCGGCACTGCCAACGATCACAAGATAGAGGGGGCGTCCCAAACGGGGCGCCCTTTTTGCGTTTACTGCGTAAAGGCACCACAAAAACAGGTGCCCAGCACATGATCCCAACCCGTGCTGTAATGCTGCGACATCTCCTCGGCCTTCTCTGCCATCACGTCCCAGCCACTGTGAGTCAGCGTAACCTGTGTGCCTGCGCCATTTGCCTCAAACTGCAGCGCCAGCCGCGTGGCCATATCTGCACCCTGCCCCGGATGCCATGTCATCTCAAACCCGGCAGGTGGCTCCCAACGTTGAATGACACCCCATTCGGTGCGCGACCCGTCTGACAGGATTTCATAGATCGCCCCGCCCTGTCGCGGTTCCAGCACAACGTTCTGCGGTACTTCGCCCTTGCCTGCAGACACCGAATGCCGGTCGCCCGGCCACCACTCTGACAGGTTTGCAGTAAAAACTTCAAACGCCCGCGTCGGGTCTGCCGCCACGGTTACGGTTTTCACAATGGGTTTCGTCATTTCAAATTCTCCTGATCTATTTTGTCTGCAAATGCGGTCAGCACATCACCCCAAAGCGACTCCAGATACCTCCGCAAAACCTCGACCCCTTCCTGGCGGGCGGCATAGATGTTGCGCGTGCCTTTCCGGGTCGACTGCACCAGCCCGGCGTCGGACAGATGTCTGAGATGTTGAGAGACGGCAGGGCGGCTGACAGGCAGCGTTCTGGCCAGATCCCCCACCGAGCGAGGCCCGCGCGTCAGCGTTTCAAACAGCTTGCGCCGGGTTGGATCAGCCAGCGCGACAAAGATCGCGCCACATGCATCTGATTCTATACCATTTAAGTTAGCCATGACTTACCGTAAGTATGTACTTACCTAAAATCAACCCATCGCCACTCACATCTTCTGTGCACTTGTGCAGATTGCGATCACAACCCACCCGACACATCTGCAATGCATGACACAGACAACCATTCACACCAGACAGGGGTTGCCACCAGAGATGCAACTTCTGCTTCGGGACTATCCGCGCGACGCATGGCCGGATCACCCGGATTTCGCCGAGTCCATCCGCAACTGGATGGGGGCTCATCACATGTTTCGCCAGTTGGCTGGCATCACGCAAAAGGACACGGAAAAGATGATGGATCGCACCATTGATCCGGCGCATTACGCCGATCGGCTGGCGCATTTCGGCACTCTTTTGGTGCGCAATCTGCACGGCCATCACGGGTGGGAGGATCATTCCTTTTTCCCTGAACTGAACGCAGCCGACCCGCGGTTCGAACGTGGTCTGGACATGTTAGAAGGTGACCATGTTGAGCTGGATGATGTTCTTGACCGCTTTACCCGACAAGGAAACCGCATCGTGCAACTGCATCAGCTCGACCCGGACCAAATCCCCGAGCAAGCAAAGCTCTTGCATGGTTTGACAAAAGAGATAGGACTGTTTCTAACCCGTCACCTGCGTGACGAAGAAGATCTGGTTGTTCCTATTCTGCTTCATCATCAATTGCGCGGCTAAGCATAGCGGCCCCTCTGAACGAGGGGCCGTATTTCAGAAAGCCTGCCCCATGCGCGACACCATCGAAATCAAAGCATCAGACTGGATCATGGTCGTCGTTCTCGGGTTGGTCTGGGGCGGTACGTTCATGGTGCAAAAACTCGCGCTCGCACATTTGCCGCCTTTGTGGGTCGCGGCCGGGCGCATCAGCTTTGCCGCTGTCGTAACCGTCGCTCTCTGGCAATTACAAGGGGGCCGTATGTTTACCGAAACCCAGACAGACTGGCGCAGGCTGTTCTTTGTTTCGATCTTCAGCGCGGCAGTGCCGTTTATGTTGCTCGCCTGGGCCCAGCAATTTGTCACGACGGGTTTCGTTGGCGTCTCTATGGCAGCCGTCGCGCTGATTGTTCTGCCGCTGGCCCATTTTCTGGTGCCCGGAGAGTGTATGACACTGCGTCGCGCCGCGGGCTTTGTGATTGGTTTTCTGGGGGTGCTGGTCCTGATCGGGCCGGGTGCGTTTATCAGTTCCGGCAACACCCTGGCAAGCATCGGACGTCTTGCCTGTCTTGGTGCGGCAACCTGTTATGCGGTGTCATCCATCATGATGCGCCGTTTGCCGCCCATTGACCCGGTTGGGCTGTCGGCGGCAACGCTGGTCTTTGGCATGTGCTTCGTGATCCCAATGGCCCTGATAAAACACGGCCTGCCGCCTGTGCCGCCTCTGAACGGACTTTTGCTGGTTGCCCTTCTGGGTCTTATTCCCACGGCAGGCGCAAATCTGTTGCGGGTGGTTCTCATCCGCAGCGCAGGCCCCGTGTTCATGAACCTGACAAATTATCAGGTGCCACTCTGGTCGGTGACACTAGGCGTCATTTTTCTGGGCGAACCGCTGCAATCGTCGCTGCTATGGGCCACCCTGCTTATTCTGGCCGGGCTGGGGCTGAGCCAGTATGGCGACTTGAAACGTCTGTTCAGCGGGCGCTGATCAGACTTTCACAGCGTCGCTCACCGCCTGCACAACTCCGTCCACTGCACGTTCAAGAACCGCTGCGTCTTCGCATTCCGCCATGACACGGATCAAAGGCTCGGTTCCCGATTTGCGGATCAGTAAACGCCCGGATCCGGCAAGATCCGCTTCAGCAGCCGCAATCGCCGCCTGAACCGAGGCAATGTCCAATGGTGTCTGCCCGTCCTGATAACGCACATTCTTAAGCATTTGCGGCACTGTTTCGAATACGTTCGCAAGCTCCGAGGCCTTGCGTCCGGTTTCGACCATAGCCGCCAGAAACTGCAAACCGGCCATCAACCCGTCACCGGTGGTGGCAAAATCCGTCATCACAATGTGCCCGGACTGCTCTCCACCCAGATTGAACCCGCCCTTGCGCATTGCCTCGACCACATAGCGATCCCCGACGGCTGTCCGTTCAAGGCGCAGGCCACGCCCCTCCAGAAACCGTTCCAGCCCCAGATTGGACATCACGGTTGCCACCAATGCGCCACCATTCAGACGGCCCACATCAGCCCAGCGAGAGGCCAGCAGACCCATGATCTGATCGCCATCCGCAACTTTGCCGGTTTCGTCGATGATCATGACACGGTCGGCATCGCCATCCAGACAAATGCCCACATCGGCCCCATGCGCAACCACCGTTTCGCTGGCCACCCGTGGCTTGGTCGAGCCGCAATCCTTGTTTATGTTCAACCCGTCTGGTGTCACCCCAACGGGGATCACCTCGGCACCAAGTTCCCACAACGCTTCGGGCGCTGCGCGATACGCCGCGCCATTGGCGCAGTCCACGACCACTTTGATACCACTCAGCGGCAACGCACGCGGCAAAGAGCTTTTGACGCGTTCAATATATCGGAATCGACCATCATCGATCCGTCTGGCGCGCCCGATATTGGCCGCCTGTGCAGGTTCCACTCCGGCCTGAATCAAACGTTCGATTTCTATTTCAGCCTCGTCCGACAGCTTAAATCCGTCTGGGCCAAAAAACTTGATGCCATTGTCCTCTGCCGGGTTGTGACTGGCCGAGATCATCACACCCAGATCGGCGCGCATGGACGTTGTCAGCAGTCCAACAGCCGGTGTTGGCACAGGGCCCAAAAGGAACACGTTCATGCCGGTTGCCGTCAAACCCGCCGTCAAAGCATTTTCGAACATATAGCCCGACAACCGCGTGTCTTTACCGATCACAACCCGGTGCTGATTGGTGCCATCATTGCGAAAATACCGCCCAACCGCCGACCCGATCCGCAACGCCATTTCGGCCGTCATCGGATGTTGATTGGCCTTGCCCCGCACTCCGTCGGTTCCAAAAAGCTCACGCGCCATGATATTCACCTGTTGTTACTGCCTGCCACAATTGCAATGCCTGCCGGGTTTCGGCCACGTCATGCACACGCACAATCTGCACACCCTGTGCAATCCCTTCAAGCGCAACCGCTACCGAGCCTGCCGCCCTGTCTGCCGCGGCGACACCACATCCGATCTTGCCGATAAAACCTTTGCGAGACGCCCCGAGAAGCACCGGGCACCCCAGCGAATGAAACAGGCTTATCCGAGACAACAGCGCCAGATTATGCGGGATCGCCTTGCCAAACCCAATGCCGGGATCGACCAGAATTTGGTCTTTCGAAATCCCCAGAGAGGACAACATGCATACCTGCGCCGCCAGAAAGTCATAGACGTCTAACAGGACATCGTCATAACGCGGATCAAGCTGCATCGTCTCAGGATCACCCTGCGCATGCATCACACAAATCGGCACGTTTCTTTTGGCGCAAAGCGGGGCCAGCTTTGGATCAAAGGTAAAGCCCGAGATGTCATTGACCAAAAACGCGCCTTCGTCCAGCGCGGTGCTGGCGACGACGGATTTGCGCGTGTCGATGCTGATCGGAACGTTCAGGACGTTAGAGATAGCGGCAATGACCGGCGCTGTACGCGCAATCTCTGCCTCGGCGGGCACCTCGATTGATCCGGGGCGCGTGGATTCTCCACCCACGTCAATCACGCTCGCGCCGTCATCAACCATAGACCGCGCATGCGCCAGCCCACGTGCCGGCCCGACATGTTCACCGCCGTCCGAGAAGCTGTCCGGCGTGACATTCAAAATGCCCATAATCTGGGGGCGGTCCATGCGCACACGTCCCAGTTTGGGCCGGGCGCGGGTCATTCTTTCCAGAACATCCTGTGGAACGTCAGAGGCCGCAATGATCTGCGCAGGCCCATCTCGTGTCAAACGTTCGGCATGGGTAAACCAACACCAGCCACCGGCCAGCGTGTTCGCCTCTTTCGGGCGGGCAGCATCCGTCTGGGGGATCGCTCGATAGTATTCGGTCATCATTGTTGAATGCTCAATTGCTGGTCGAAACGCAAGCGTTCAGAGGTCAGGTTGATCTGCGCCCATAACCCTGAGGGGCAACAGGCCGGGTTCCGGCGGGTTTGCGCCGATAATCCAAAACCGGCGCGCCTGCATTTCTTGTGCGAACCAATGCGCCAGCGTCACCGAGTCACGCGATTGCGCCGAAGGTCCATCGACAGCGTCCAGAACAATCTTTGACGGCGCCCACACACATGTCTGGCCATTTTTCATGGCCCAGTCCAACTCGGTCCGGGTGTTCACCACTACACAACGGTCATCTTTGGACGCCAGAACCCATGCGTTCTGCTCTATCGCCAACAAATCAATACGACGCTGTGTCATGGCGTGTCCGGTCTTTGGCGGCGCAACATCCGCGGCACCGACACAAAAGATCACCGGAATACCGCCGTCTTGCAGCTGGTCGATCCACCCTTTGAGATGCGGTGATGTTATCGCGTCATTGGACAGGTACACCACGCGCGGATGCGGCGCCTCTTCTTCTGCGGTCTCATCTACGGCGGCAACTTCGCTCGTGCGACTGCGCACAATTTCAACACCCAACGCGCCCGGTCCGCGATCCAGCTTTTCGATGCGCACAAACACACGCATGGCCTGAGGTTCGTGCAAAATCCGCTCTGCAACCCGCGCGGCCAGCGTCTCAAGCAAGTTCAGGCGTTCTGCGGCAAGCTCGAATGCAATCGCCTCGGTCACACGGTCATAGGACAGAATGCGATCAACATCATCGTCCACCGGATCCGCAAGCACACGCACTTCGACCACAACATTAAAACAAATGCGCTGGGTGCTGCCACGTTCAGTTTGAAAGGCGCCGATATCAACGTCAACGATGTGATCCCGCAGCGAAATCCGGTCCAGCGGATCACCCTCGGATGTCGCCTCGGAACGCTCCGAAGGATGGGCAAAGGCAAGGCGAATTTCATTTGTCATCACGCCGCTCCTATGCGTTGTCAGGCAGGTGCCAGATTATGCGGTCCGAACGCATCTAGCAGAGCGTATCGCGGCAAACCAGTGGCGAAACACGTCACAATGCACAGTCAATTGGTCTTGGCAGACGGCCTAGTTTTGCGACAGGCGTGTTGGCATGCGATAAAAGTGATGCACGCCAATGGTCGCCGTCTTTGTGAACTTACGCGACCAGGACGGGCTGACGGCCTTGGTGTGATAATGCGTGGCACCGTTGGTCAGCGCCTTGGGTGCACCGTCAATCAACAGTCTGGCGACTTTGCCCACACGCTCATACGCGCCTTTTTCGTGAATACGGTTTGTGACGCCGTCACAATTGTACGTAAATTGGCACCCGTATTTGCGTCCGCTGGCTGTGCCCTGCTTGATCACACCACAGATACTGTCGGGGAAATGGCCATGATCGGCGCGGTTCATGATCACTTCGGCAACCGCAAACTGACCGCGTACGCTTTCACCACGTGCCTCGAAATAAAGCGCCTCTGAAAGGCACTGCCATTGCGCGTCACGTTTCTTGCCATCGACCTTTGGCATCGTGTCGATCCAAGCGCGGCTATATGAAATCTCAGTCAATTTTTCGGCTTTTGGCGCAAAAAATTCGCGCAGCTTTTTACCATCAAACAGAACCACACGTTGCTGCTTTTTGGCAGCATTGGGTGTCCCGGACGGGGCTTCGGCCAGCGCCATTGTGCCAGCCAGTGTCAATGTTAATACAGCGCCAATAAGCTTACGCATCACGACCTCGATTCGGTTTTGATCCGGACCCTCCCTGTCCGAAACTCGCGACGTCTTACCTGAATTGCACAAAATCGTCCACCCATGCACAAAAACGGGCGGTTTGCATATTGTCTGAATGTCAAGCACATCCAGCAAAAACTGGTTAAATTACGCTATTTTATCCTGAATCGCCAATTGCGCTGCGGCCAAACGCGCCACTGGAACTCGGAACGGAGAACAGGACACATAGTTCATTCCGAGCTCCCGACAGTAGGCTATCGATTCGGGGCTACCGCCATGCTCACCACAGACCGACAGGATCAGTTCAGGGCGCGCTTTACGACCCCGTTCGGCGCCCAGTTTCAGCAGTTCCCCAACGCCTTCACGGTCCATGATGTGGAACGGGTCTTCCGGGAATACGCCCTGCTGCACATAAGGCGACATGAACCGCCCGGCATCGTCGCGCGACAAACCATAGGTCATCTGCGTAAGATCATTGGTCCCAAAGCTGAAAAAGTCGCAATGTGGCGCGATGTCTTCTGCGCGCAACGCTGCGCGCGGTGTTTCCACCATCACACCAAGACGATAATCGAAATTCTGCCCACTTTCAGTGCGCACCGCAGCCGCAATCCCATCGATCCGGGTTTTGACCAGCTCGACTTCACGCTTGGCCGATACCAGCGGGATCATGATCTCTGGCAAAACCGGCGTACCATCTGCTCTTGCCAGCAACATAGCCTCAAAAATCGCGCGCGCCTGCATCTCGTAGATTTCCGGCACTGTGATGCCCAATCGCACCCCGCGCATGCCAAGCATTGGATTATATTCGCCCAACGCCTCGACCCGCCGGGTCACATCCGACAACGGCAGGTTCAACGCTTCGGCCAAATCGCGCAATCCCGAACGGTCCGTTGGCAAAAACTCGTGTAAGGGCGGATCGAACAGACGCACACACACAGGCATGCCCTGCATGATCCGAAACAGCTCGGCAATGCTGCTTTTTTGCAATGGCAACAATTGCGCCAATGCCGCGCTGCGGTCTTCGGGCGTATCTGCAAGGATCATTTCGCGAATGGCAATCAACCGATCCGCTTCAAAGAACATATGCTCTGTGCGGCACAATCCGATGCCTTGCGCATTGAAATTCAGCGCAGTGCGTGCGTCATCCGGCGTGTCTGCATTGGCCCGCACATCAATATCACGCACCGCATCCGCCCACGTCATCAGGGACTGAAAGGCATCGTCCAGCGCCGCCTCGACCATCGGTGCTTCGCCCGCCAAAATCTGTCCGTTTGATCCGTCTACGGTGATCACGTCCCCCTCGCGGAACACCCGCCCATCCATACCAATCAGCCGCTTTTTGCGTGTCTGAAACCGCATGCTTGAGGCTCCGACCACACATGGCAGGCCCAGGCCACGGGCAATCACTGCCGCGTGGCTGGTGATGCCGCCACGTTCCGTCAGTGCCGCGCTGGCTGCGTGCATGCCGCGAATATCCTCGGGGTTGGTTTCGCGCCGGACCAGAACACATGCCTCGCCTCTCGCGGCACTGGCCTGCGCTTCGGCAGCGGAAAAGACAATCTTGCCAGTCGCAGCGCCGGGGCTTGCTGCGACGCCATTGCCAACACCGTCACGTTCAGCGTTCGGATCAATCTGACGGTGCAAAAGTTCGTTCAGCGCCCGCGGTTCGATCCGCATTACAGCTTCTTCGCGCGGAATCACGCCGTCTTTGGCCAATGATACCGCAATACGCACGGCCGCCCGCGCCGTGCGCTGCACGCGCACGCCGTCCAGAATATGAACCACACCGTTATCAACCGCGAATTCACACTGCATCTCTTCGCGCAGCCGCGCCCGCATCACAGCGGCATGTTCCTTTAGGTGCTCGAACGCGGTCGGCGCCTGTTCTTCCAGAGACGGTCCGCGATCATCACGCTCCAAAAACAGCGCAGCTGCGCCAGTTTGCAGCGCATCCCGCCCCTGACTCTGGCTCAGATACCGCCCCGTCACTTGCGGCAAGCCGGTTTCACTGCTGACCAGCTGCAGAACACCCGAACCGCATTCGCCCTGCCCGACACCCAACACCATGGACTGCACCACAAGACCCAGACCCGCATCCGCCGGCGCGCCCTTGGCCGTGCGCAACAGACGCGCCGTCGTGCCTTCCCAGGCGCGCGCCATAGAACGTAAAACGCCAATCAGCTGATCGCCACGCGCCTGTGGAAAAGGTTCTTCCGCCTCATCCTCATAGGCATCCAACACCTGCACCACGGCGTCAGGCGCATTCAGATCCAGATCGTCAAAAATATCCGGGTCCAGACGGGCAACATGGATCGAATAGGACTGGATAAACTTCACATAAAGCCGCGCCGCAGCGCGCGCGCCAATGCGCTCGCTCAACGTTTCCAACCGCGCCCCGTTCATACCGATGTTCAAAACTGCGCCCGGACCGCCCCAATCGGGGTCCTCTGACGATGGCCGCACACACAACAGCTGATCGTCCGCAAACGGGGCCAGTATCGGCGCCATATCCGGCACACGCCCGGCGGCTATGCGGTGCACCTGGTCAAAACTCAGCGCGATTGTTTCAGGAACTGGAAGATCAAGCCGCACAAGCCGCTGCAAACATTTTGCGCGCCCGCCATGTGTATTGGCCGCGACCGGCGCGTCGGCCGTGATCAGAGTGATATCAGGATCATTTTGCTGCACTGCGGCACCTTCCTTTGAAAAGGCAGCATACGCACCCGCCGCAGCGTGGCAAGCGAAAGCTGCCCAATCACCCTGCGGCGGAAAATTACCCCTCGACGCGCGTCATATCGGCAGCGCTCAGACAAATTGCGCGTACACGCGACAACAGGTTCAACCGATTGCGGCGCACGACCTCATTGTCACTGTTGACCTGAACCGCCTCAAAGAACGCATCTATCGGTGCGCGCAGGGAGGCCATGGTCCCCATGGCTGACGCGAAATCTTCGGCCTCGATGGCCGAAGAGATCGCTCCCTCGGCCTGGTCCAGCGCGCCAAACAGGGCCTTTTCGCTGTTATCCTCGGCAAATTTCACATCCGCCCCAAAGGAATACTCGACCCCGTCTTTTTCCTCAGCCTGACTGAGAATATTGTTGGCCCGTTTAAAGCCCTGCAACAGGTTTTCACCATCATCCATGCTCATGAAATCCTGCAACGCCCTGGCGCGCTTTACCAACAATGTCAGATCATCATTGCCCGGCATGGCGATACAGGCGTCAATCACATCGTGACGCACGCCCTGATCGCGCAGATACACTTTGAGACGGTCGTGGAAAAACGACAACAGATCGCTGGACGTATCTGGCAAACGGGTCTTCAACTCTTCGATACGTTCCGGCAAATCACCGTCAAACACATCCAGAACCGTGCGCACTGCTGCGCCAAATACACCATGATCCGCCACTTCTGACATCATGTCCTGCATCAACACGCCCGACACTTCGTCATCCCCGTTTTGCGCAATCTCATGGCGCAACAGCTGTGCATCGAAATGGCGATCCAGCGGCATCCGCAGATCATTTTCCAAAATCAACCGGATCACACCCAGCGCCGCGCGGCGCAGCGCAAACGGGTCTTTGGACCCGGTCGGCTTCTCGTCAATCGCCCAGAACCCGGTCAGAATGTCCAGCTTGTCGGCCAGCGCCACCGCAACAGAAACCGGAGCTGAGGGCACATCGTCTGACGGGCCAAGCGGCGAATAATGCTCTTCTGCTGCGGCCGCAACCGCATCGCTCAACCCGGCTTTGGCGGCGTAATACCGCCCCATCAGACCCTGCAATTCCGGGAACTCATAAACCATCTCGGAACTCAGATCGGCCTTGGCAAACTTGGCCGCCGCTTCGACGTCTGCGGCGTCTGCACCGGTCACACCCGCCAGCTCAGCGGCCAGCGCGCTCATCCGCGCAATGCGCTCACCCTGACTGCCCAGTTTGTTGTGGAACGTCACATTGTTCAGACTGTCCAGCCACGCCTGCGCGCCGGTGCCAGCCACGCGAATATCATTCTCCCAAAAGAACTTGGCATCCGACAACCGTGCGAACAGCACCTTTTGATTACCCGCCAGAATGGTCGCGCCATTGTCGGCGGTCTCGCGATTGGCCACCGTGACAAACTTTTCTATGCGACCCGTTTTGGGGTTTTTCACAGAAAAGAACTTCTGATGCTCCTTCATCGAGGTTTGCAACACCTCGGGCGGCAGACCCAAAAAGTCTTCGGCAATGTCGCCCATCAACACAACCGGCCATTCGACCAGCCCGGCAACCTCGGCCAAAAGACCTTTGTCCTCGACAATTTCCAGCCCCTGGGCAAACGCCATGTTTGTCGCGTCGTTCCAGATGTGTTCGGCGCGTTCCTGAGCGTTCAGAATAACGTGGTCACGCTTTAGCTTGGTTTCGTAATCTTCAAACCCGGTCACGGCAAACCGCCCGCTGCCCATGAAACGGTGCCCTTGGGTGGTATCGCCTGCAACGATGCCGTCAATGTCCAGCGGCACAATCTCAGACCCGCTTTCATCGCTCAGCAGGCACAGGATTGAATGCAACGGGCGCACCCAACGCAGGCTGCCTGCGCCCCAACGCATGGATTTGGGCCATGGGAAGGTGCGCACAACATCTTCCAGAACCTCGGCCACGATCTCTGCCGCCGGGCGTCCCGGCTTGGTGATCTGCGCAAAATAAACAGCACCCTTGGGCGTCTCGCGCTCTTCCAGATCGTCCCTTGCCACCCCGGCACCGCGCAGAAACCCTTCAATCGCCTTGTCCGGCGCGCCCACTTTGGGACCTTTGCGTTCTTCGCGCACGGTTGGGCTTTGCGCCAACACCCCTTCCAGCGCCAGTGTCAGACGACGTGGCATGCTCAGCGCCTCGGCATGCGCATAGGTCAACCCGGCATCGACCAGACCGCCAGTGACGCGTTTTTTCAGATCATCAGCGGCCCGCGCCTGCATGCGGGCGGGGATTTCCTCGGAAAAAAGTTCGATCAGCAGATCAGGCATGACAGGTCCTTAGAAGTTCACAATTGTCTGTATGACAATCGCGTTGGCGATATCCACGAAAAAAGCCGACACAAGCGGCAAAACGACAAAGGCGATGGGGGACGGGCCATAGCGTTTGGTGACGGCGGTCATATTGGCAATCGCTGTGGGCGTCGCGCCCAGCGAAAATCCGGCAAACCCCGCCGCCAGAACAGCGGCGCGATATCCGCGCCCCAGAATGGGAAACAAAACATAGATCACAAACACCACGGTCGCGAACGTCTGCACGCTGATCGTGGCCAGTATGGCAACACCCAATCCGGCCAGTGACCCGAAATCCAGCGTCATCAGCGAAATCGCCAGAAATGCGCCCAGCGCGAAATCCGACAATACCGCCAGCGTTGGTGTGCGCGAAATCGGCTTGGCGCGCGGCAACAGCAACATCTGCGCATTCCCCAGCGCGATGCCCACAATCAGACACGGCACAAACAGCGGCAACCGCAGCCCCGCCTCATCCAATACCGAATGCAGGAAATACCCGCCCAGTATCGCCAGATTCAGCGCCAGAAACGTGCGCATCAGGCTGACATGCGTGATCGAAGCGTCCTGATCTTCATCGGCAAACGGCAAACCCACAGTATTGGTCTCGTCCGGGCGCGCCGGTTGCAGGTCATACCGACCCACCAGATATTTCGCGATCGGACCCCCAACAAGGGCGGCCAAAACCAACCCCAGTGTCGCCACCGCAACACCCAGCTCGACCGAGTTGTCCAAACCGGTTGTTGCCGCCACATCCGGCGCCCACGCAATCGCGGTGCCATGCCCGCCAATCAGCGACGCAGACCCAAACAGCACGCCAGATTGTATCGGGAAATCAAACAACACAGCACCGGCCACACCAATCACGTTCTGCAACACAATGGTGGCCATGGTCAGGACCAACAGCAACGCCAGCGGTTTGCCGCCCGCCACCAGATCCCCCAACCGTGCATTCAACCCAATACCGGCAAAGAACAGCACCAGGAAAAAGTCCCGCGCGCCCATCTCAAAGCTTAGCGTATTGCCCGACACCGCCGCATAGACACCAAACACCACTGCGGCAATCAATCCGCCGGTCACTGGCTCGGGGATGTTAAACTCGCGCAGAAACGCAACTTTGCGGGTCAGGCGTGCGCCCAGCAGAAACACCGCAAACCCAAGCGTCGCGGTTATAAAATCCGGTATGACAATCTCATGTCCCATGCGCAGAGCTACTCTTCCGGTCTGGGCGGACAGCCCTCAGGCAACGGTTTGCCATCAAACACAACCTCACCGCATGTGTTGATCTGGTGCCATACGAACCCCCGCCCATCCGGCAGGATCGCAACCACCCGGTCGATGCCATAGAGCACGTTTGCCGCCCCCAGAAAGGCCAGCCCTTCGCCCTCTTCCAGCGCATAGCCGACTTCTTTGGCGTCAAAGCAATCAAACCACTTCGGGGCCACCAACGGCTCGGGGTTTTCATAGGGTTCATAGGTTTCGGTCAACAGGCCCGAGCTCATCGGCGTTGTGAAACAGGCCCGATACCGGATTGGCGAGCTGTCGGAATCAATCGCCTCAAAGTTCTCATACAGGATCGGTTCCGGCATGGCGCTGGCCATCACTGTCAGTTGAACATCATCCGTCCCGGACGCTGGCACAGCGTCATAATAGGCGTAAACCTGAAGCCAATACATGGCAATTCCAGCAACCAAAGCTGTCAAAACGATGAACCCCGCAAGCAATTTTCCGATCATGCCGCTCTCCTGACATGTGTGAAAGTGTTGGCCTTGCACCGCCCGGCATTGCCACCCATAGTCGCGCTTAAAGAGAGATCAATGAGGTTCGGCATCCGATGACAGACGGTTTTGTAATTTCTATGTTCGGCGCGCTGTTTGCGGTCATGAACCCGTTTGTGAATCTGCCCATATTCCTTGGCCTGACCGAAGGCATGCAGCGCAGCGATCAGCGACGCGCGGCCATTCAGGTTGTGTTCTACACGGCCATTACATGCGGCGTTGTCGCGGTGGGCGGCTCTGCCATCCTCAGCTTTTTCGACATTTCCATCGACGCGTTTCGCGTGGCGGGCGGTCTGGTGCTGATGCAGATCGGGTTTCACATGCTCAACGGCAACGAAAGCCCCGCACATCACGGGTCGCAGGCCGAACAGGCCGACAACGCGACGCGCGACAGCATCGCGTTCTACCCGATGACCTTCCCCATGCTGGTGGGTCCGGGAACGATCACAACGCTGATCCTGTTCGCCGGACAGGCCAAAAACGTGGCGAACTGGGTGGCTTATGCAATCTGCGTCGGGCTTGTCATCGGCATTCTCGCAGTGGTGCTGTATTTTGCAGGCGACATCGGCCAGCACCTTTCGCGCACGGCGCGCACCATCATGTCCCGTCTGATGGGCATGATTTTGCTGGCGATTGCCATCGGCATGATCGTGGCTGGTGCCAAGGTGTTGTTGCCCGGGCTCGCCTGAACAAAAGATCACGCGGCAAATCCTCCGGCGTCGGTCAGCACAAAGGCATCGGCGCATTTCTTGGCCAAAGCGCGCACGCGCCCGATATAGGCCTGCCGCTCGGTCACCGAAATCACGCCGCGCGCGTCCAGCAAATTGAACAGGTGGCTGGCCTTGATGCACTGGTCATAGGCCGGGTGCACCATGATGATGCGCTTGCCGGTCTTTGGATCGTCATGCTCCTGCGCCAGAATGGCCTCGCATTCGGCCTCGGCCTCTTCGAATTGCTTAAGCAACACGTCCGTATTGGCCACGTCAAAATTCCAACGGCTGTATTCCTGCTCGGTCTGGCGGAACACGTCACCATAGCTCAGCGCAATGGGTCCGTCGGGATCGTTGAACGGCATGTCCATCACGTGATCCACGCCCAGCACATACATCGCCAAGCGCTCCAACCCATAGGTCAGCTCGCCCGAGACCGGGTGGCAATCATGCCCGCCGACCTGTTGGAAATATGTGAACTGGCTGACTTCCATACCGTCACACCACACTTCCCAGCCAAGCCCCCAGGCGCCCAGAGTGGGGCTTTCCCAGTCATCTTCGACAAACCGGATGTCATGCAACGCCATATCAATACCGATGGCTTCCAGACTGCCCAGATACAGCTCTTGCAAATCGGGCGGGCTGGGTTTGATCACAACCTGATATTGATAATAGTGCTGCAACCGGTTCGGGTTTTCACCATAACGCCCGTCTGTCGGGCGACGCGACGGCTGCACATAGGCCGCAGCCCAGCTTTTGCTGCCCAAAGAGCGCAATGTTGTGGCCGGGTGAAACGTACCTGCCCCAACCTCCATGTCATATGGTTGCAGTATCGCACAGCCTTTGGCGGCCCAGTACGTCTGAAGCCGCAGGATGATCTCCTGAAAACTGCGTGGTTTGCTGTCGCTTTGTGCCATGGTCCTGCCCCTTGGAAACGCGGCTCTTGCTTATGCGCATGCAGGGGCGGGGTCAATTGCACGATACCGCAAAATAGGGGTGCAAGACGCGCTGAACCTGCTAAACAGGTCCGACATAGACACCTAATCGAAATTCAAGGGCTTGCTCGAATATGTTGCGTGTAATTTTGTCGCTGATTATCACTACTTTTCTCTGCACCACCGCAGCTATTTCACAGTCCGGGAACGACGACGTCGTTTGGGTCCAGCTCGAAGCCCAACCCAGCCTGACCGTGGCCGAAAGACGTATCCGGGCATATGCCGACCGTATGCAGGATGTGAACGGATTTTCACTGGGCGGCGGCTGGTACGCTGTTGCGCTTGGGCCATATCTTCAGGCCGATGCTGAGTCCGTTTTGCGGGTCTATCGGTCCGAAGGCTTGATCCCGATCGATTCCTATATCACCGCCTCAAACAGCTATCGCAGCCAGTTCTGGCCGGTGGGCGCCAATTTGCTAACGGCGCAGCCCACCACCAGCACGGCCCAGGTGACAGCACCGGCTGAGGGCGTCGCCCCGACACCGCTTGAGCCGTCTGACGAGACAGTGCGCGAGGCCCGCGCCAGCGAAGCCCGCCTGACACGAGATGAGCGCAAAGAGCTGCAAAGCTGGCTGAAATGGGCCGGCTTTTACGGCGCTGCCATTGATGGCGCGTTTGGTCGGGGCACACGCGCGTCCATGGCAGCATGGCAAAATGCCAATAACTTCGAAGAAACCGGCGTTATGACCACACGCCAGCGTCAAGTTCTTCAGGATCAGTATAACGCTGTCCTCAAGGGCATGAACCTGCAACTGGTCACCGACTATGACGCCGGGATCGAGATGCTCGTGCCCATGGGTGTGGTCGCCAAATCAGTGACCGAATACCCGTTCGTCAATTATGACGCGACCGGCAGCGTGCCTGCCACGGTTCTGCTGATCAGTCAGGAAGGCAATCAATCCACGCTTTTTGGCCTGTATGACATTATGCAGACGCTCGAAATTGTACCGCTCGAAGGCCATCGCGACCGCAAGGATCGTGGCTTTCTGTTGACCGGCGAAAACGCCCAGATCGTGTCACATACCGAGGCCGTGCTGAAAGATGGCAAGATCAAAGGCTTCACGCTGGTCTGGCCTGCAGGTGACGAAGAACGCCGCACCCGGGTTCTGACGGAAATGCAAAACAGCCTGAAGCGCATCGATGGCGTGCTTGACCCGGCAGCCGGCAGCAACCCGTCCCAGAACATCGACCTGATCGCGGGCCTTCAAATTCGCAAACCACGCCTGTCTCGATCCGGGTTCTTTATCGACACAAAAGGACGTGTCGTGACAACCGCTGAGGCGGTTAATAACTGCACCAAGGTCACTTTGGAAGACGAGTACGAAATGACCGTCAACACAATTGACGCAGCCCTGGGCATTGCCATTCTGGAGCCCGGCACAGCGCTCGCCCCCATGAGCGTTGCCACGCTGCGCCTTGGTGCGCCGCGTCTGAATTCGGACATTGCCGTATCGGGTTATTCGTACGAAGGCACGCTTGGCGCGCCCACCATGACCTTCGGCCAGCTCGAGGATGTGCGCGGTCTGGGCGGCGAACAGGAACTGGCGCGGCTCGAGCTGGCCCCGCAGCCCGGTGATGCAGGTGGTCCCGTCTTTGACGCCGGTGGCTCTGTGTTCGGCATGCTCCTTCCCCGCGCCACAGGAAATACACAACAACTGCCTGAACGCGTGAATTTCGCGGTCAACGCCGATGCCATCCGCGCTTTGCTGGAACAGGAAGGCATTCGCGCAGCCACGTCCAATGGCGACGCCGCAATGGCCCCCGAAGACCTGACCCGGCATGCCAGCGGCATGACCGTGCTGGTCAGCTGCTGGGACTAAGCGCCGCTATCTGAATCGAATAACGGAAAAGAGGCGCCGGTATTCCGGCGCCTCTTTTCATTTCGTTCTGTAAACAGCCATGTCCGGCGTCAGGCGAATGACCGTTGGCCGATCTGCCTCAAACGCCGCCAAGAGCACTTCTTTTAACGCGCCCACCGTGGCGGGTTGCTCTGACAAACACCCATAAGCCTCGGCCAGCTTGCAAAAGTCAGGGTTCAACGCTTCGACGGCATTGGGCGCGATCTGGCTGGCGACCATACTGTCTTCGATTTCTTTCAGCTTGCCGTTATCCCAAAGCAATATCGGGATCGCCAGCTTCATTTCCACCGCCACGCCCAGCTCCTGCACAGAATACTGAAACCCGTAATCTCCGGCGATACACACAGTGGGCGCATCCCGCCGTGCCATGGCACCGCCAATGGCGGCAGGCAAGGCATAGCCCAAAGTGCCAAATCCCGAAGGATGATGCCAATGCCCGGACTGCTGCATATCCCAAACCTCTTTGGCCACATAGGCAAACTGGGTCATATCGGAAAAGACCATTGCATCGTCGGGCATCACACCTTTCAACGCGTCACATATCGGGACAATCCCGGGCCGAGCGGCATCCACTTCGGCGCGAAACCCTGCCTTTTGGGCACGAATGATTGCAGTCTCCCATTTTGGCGGCGCGTCCTGTGGGAGATGCTCAAGAAGCTCTTGCACGAAATCCAGCCCATCCGCATGAATGCAAACATCCGCGCGGTGCCGGTCTGCCAACATTTCTGGATCAATATCCACCCGCACCAGCGTTCCTGAGTGTCCTAACGCGTCGCGCCACAAGTCACATTCGCTCAGCTCTGTACCAATCGCGATCACAAGGTCGCTTTCAGCAATGATGCGCTCACTTTCGGGGCGCCCCAGATAGCAGCCAAAACTGAACGGATCATCAACCGCCAACAGCCCGCCCCCGGCATATGTTGTAAATGCCGCCGCCCCACTGCGCCGCAACACGTCGCGTACACAGACCTCATTCTTGGGTTCGCCTGATGCCGGTTTTTTCTGCGTCGCAAGACCACCGCCGAAAATGAACAAAGGCTTGCGGGCTGCCAGAATATCCTCGGCCATAGCTTGCTGACATCCAGCGCGCAGAATACCACCGCTGCGCCCATCAAACCCGGGTATTGCCTCCGGCGCGACCTCTGTTTTTTCGCCCAGCAGGGAAATTGGCACCTGAATATGTTTCGGGCGGGCGCGCCTGACGTCAAATTCCACTAACGCCCGGTCAATCAGGTCAAAGACAGCCTCAGGGCTGCGTGCTTCTTCTGACCAGTCACACACTGTCGCGGCCGCCCCGCGCTGATCGCGCATCTGATGCAGCTGGCCACGTTTGGACACGGTGTCATCCAGACAGGACGAGATCACCAGCACCGGCACCGAATCCGAATAGGCCTGCCCCATTGGCGTCATGATATTGCACAGCCCCGGTCCGGTGATCACATAAGCCACCCCCGGTTTTCCACTGGCCCGGGCATAGCCATCCGCCATGAACCCGACCCCCTGTTCGTGGCGCGCCAGAACATGCGTGATACCGGCCTCTTCAAGACCGCGATACATCTCAACATTGTGCACGCCGGGAATGCCAAAAATGACATCCACGCCGCGCGCCTTGAGCATAAGGGAAATCTGCGCACCCACCGTCCGCGACACATCTTCAATGCCCGCCATTACGCTCTCCAGAACTGAACCGTAAACAACACATAGACCGCCAACAATTCCAGCCGGCCAATCAGCATGCCAATCGTCAACAACCATTTGGCGGCGTCATTCAGGCTGGCGAAATTCCCCGACGGGCCAATCGTGTCGCCCAATCCCGGCCCGATATTTGCAATCGCCGCTGCTGCACCTGAAAGTGCTGTGACAAAGTCCAAGCCCGTCATGCCCAGCAACACCGCCAGCGCCCCAAGTGTCACCGTGAAAAACACAAAGAAAGACATGACCGAACTCAGCACATCGTCGTCAATCTTGCGCCCCTGATATCTGGCTGCGAAGACGCCGCTGGGATGCTGAATTTTGTGCAATTGCGCTTTGATAGACGCAAACAAAAGCTGATAGCGAAACACCTTGATCGAACAAGCCGTCGATCCCGCGCAACCGCCGATCAATCCGGTGAAAAACAAAACGGCCACCGGAAAACCACCCCAAAGCATATAGTCAGCGCTGGCATACCCAGTGCCGGTCAGGATCGAGACCGAGTTAAACACAACCTTGCGCATACCCTCTTCAGAACGCACACCATTTGCCAGAAACTGCCATCCGGCCAGCATCGCCACAATGACCAGCGCCGTCATAAGGAACACGCGGATTTGGCTGTCTTTCAGCAGCGGCTTAGCCGTGCCCGCCGTCAGCTGCACAAAGCGCACAAATGGCAGCGCCGCCAGTATCATGAACAGAACCGCAACATACTCGCTGCCCGGTGGAAAGGCGCCAAAAGAGGCATCGTAATTGGCAAATCCACCAGTTGCGACGGTTGTCATGGAATGCACCAGCGCATCAAAGGGTGTCAGTCCGGCAATCACATAAGACAGCGCGCAGGCCATTGTCAGCGCCACATAGATCACAGAGATCCGCGAACTGATCTCGGTCGCACGCGGCAGGATTTTGCCCATCGTGTCAAAACCTTCGGACTTAAAGATCTGCATGCCCCCAACACGCAGTTCCGGCAGGAAAACCATCGCCACAACAATGATCCCGATACCCCCCAGCCATTGCAGCAATCCGCGCCACAACAACATGCCGCGCGGCATCACATCCAGTCCCGAAAGCACCGTTGACCCGGTGGTTGTCAGCCCGGACATCGCCTCAAAGAACGCATCGACAAAGCGCGCCTCGGTAACGCCCATCATAAACGGCATCGCCGCAAAAAACGGCAACGCCAGCCAAACTCCGGTTGTCAGCAAAAACGTCTGTTGCAGGCTCAGCCCCTGACCGCGTCCATTGTGACAGGACAGGGATACCAGCCCGCCAGACAAGACCGTGATCACCGCGCTCACAAAAAACGCGGACCAATGCCCGGTCCCGTCTATCAGGTCCAGCATCATCGGCAACAGCATGGTCGCACCAAGCATAGCCACCAAAAGGCCAATCACATATCCGACAGGACGCAGGTCAAACATGGGCGAAGCGTTGGCGTGCGCCGGTGCCGCTGTCAAGCAGGTTCCCGGCTTACCCGGCCCGCATCGTCATTTTGTGGCTTCGTCAACCGACGTGAAACAGCGTTGTAAACAGCTTTGGATCAAGGCTTTGCGCCGCAAAAAACGGACCATCCGTCAGCACTGATACCGCATCATGGCTGTGCAGGCTTTCCTGATGGCTGGCAATCACCCGAAAATCACCAATCCGGGGGTCGCTTTTCAATTGCTCACAGAACAACCGCGCCGCGTCTTCCACGAAAATCGGATTGGCGGCGTTCAATTCCGCAAACGCCTGTTCGTCTTCTCGTTTGACCATCACCTGCGTTTCCGTCGGCACCGCCGCACGGGCCAGATCAATCAGGTCTTCGAACCAAAGACATTCCCCGTCCCGAACTTCCACTGAAATCCGCGCCACCGAGCGTTGGGAATGCGGGGTTGCCAATTGTCCGCGCGACTTGCGCGCATGTTCGCTCAGCTCCAGCGAACATGGACAGGTCGACGAATAGACATAGTCCAGATGCATGATCTTGTGCAGTTCACCGTTCATCTGCACTTTTTCCAGCGCAATGTCGTAATACTGATATCCCTGCAGCCCTGAGCGCAGGGATTCGATTTTCATCGGATAGCTGAACCGCATCTGCAACCGTGCATCAAAGCTTTCCAAATCGGTGATGTAGTCGGCCAGCGCCGCCTCCATCACTTCAAAGCTGAACGTCTTTTCGGCGTGTTTGTAAAACGACCGCATGATCCGGGACATGTTGATGCCCTTTTTGTCGGCCTCAAGGCTGACCGTGCCGGTAATGCTGGTTTCCAACGATACATCCCCGTTGTCACGGGAATGAAACCGGATCGGCAGGCGGAAATTTGAAATGCCCACGTGTTGAATCTGCTGCTTTTCGCCTTTGATCAGACTGCTGGGCCCGTTCTGCAAATCCGGCAAACTGGCCCGGTAGGCAGCATCTACTTCAAAATCATCGGGATAATCACGCGCAAGGTCGGGATAGTTCGCCAAAGGTTGCTCCGGCAAAAGCCGCGCAATTGCCGGGTCCAGCTCGGCAATCTCTGTGACCGAGGCCTGACCAGCCCATTCCCGGAGCCGCGCCAACGCCTCTTCAGCGTCTTCGCGTGAAAGACTGTCTGACCCTTTGGGCGTCTGAATATTCATCGGCGTCCTGCCTCGTGATGCGTGTTTTCGCCAGACTAACCTAAGAGATGCCCGGCCAATTTACCAATCTCGAAGACAATTACGCAAAAAGCGACCCGCCAGATCAGTCGTGGAACACTTTATTCCACAATGTCTGACGGGTGCGCGATCAAAACCACGTGAGGTTTAGGCTAGGTTGGGTCAGGCCTGAGACGCGGCAATGGCTTGCAGCAGATCCCCAATCAGATCGTCAGCATCCTCAAGCCCAACCGAGAACCGCACCAATCCCGGCGCGATACCAAGCTCGACCTTCTGATCATCCGAAAGCCGTTGATGTGTGGTGGTTGCAGGATGGGTCGCAATCGACTTAGCATCGCCAAGGTTGTTGGAAATCACCCCGATCTGCATCGCGTTGAGGAACTTGAACGCAGCCTCCTGACCACCTTTCAGATCCAGCGAAAGAACAGTGCCACCCTTGCCGCCCAACTGAGACTGAATCAAACCGTGCTGTGCATGGTCCTTCAATCCCGGATAGATCACCCGCAACAAAGCTTCGTGGCCTTGCAATGCCTCGGCAATCGCCTGCGCGCTGGCCGCTTGGGCCCGCACCCGCAGATCGATGGTTTCCAAACCCTTAAGCATCACCCAGGCATTAAATGGAGACAAACTGCCGCCGGTGTGCTTCATGTAAGGTTCGACGGTCTTGCGAATAAATTCTTTGGTGCCAAGAATGACCCCACCCAGCGTGCGCCCCTGTCCATCAATATGCTTGGTCGCGGAATAGATCACGACATCAGCGCCCTGTGCGATTGCGTTAGAGAAAACCGGCGTCGAAAACACGTTGTCGACCACGACCTTAGCGCCAACCGCATGCGCAATTTCCGACACACCCGCCACATCGATGACCTCAAGCGTCGGGTTTGACATGGATTCAAAGAACACAGCCTTGGTGTCAGACCGCACCGCCGCGCGCCAAGCATCAAGATCTGTCCCTTCGACAAAGGTCACTTCCACACCGAAGCGGGTCAGGATGTCTTCCAGAATATAAAGACACGAGCCAAACAACGCCTTGGCCGACACCACATGATCGCCAGCCTTGAGCATTGAGGCTAGGGCACCGTTGACCGCAGCCATGCCGCTGGCGGTGGCAAATGCGTCTTCGGCGCCTTCCAGCAGCGCGATACGCTCTTCGAACATCGCAACGGTCGGGTTGCCATAGCGCGCATAAATGAATTCGTCCGGGCCGCATTCGATAAAACGGGCCTCGGCCTGTTCCGCGCTTTCATAAACAAAGCCCTGCGTCAGAAAGATCGCTTCGCTTACCTCGTTATACTGGCTGCGGCGCGTGCCGCCATGAACCAGCTTGGTGCGGTTATTCCAATCACTCATAGTCGTCTCCCAGGGCGCAGCTCCGCCCATTAAAAAAGCCCCGTCTCGGCCAAGCGAAAGGGGGCTCCTTCTTCCTGACCTCTTTAGCGGCATATTTAACGTGGCCCGCAATCCGGTAACAAATCGCCACGCGGTTGGATTACCCCGAGGGGTGTTGCGCGTCAACACCGTCACGGTGGGCAAACCGCATTTTCACACCATTTGCAGCAACATTTCATATACGCGCTCCAGATGTCGTGGACATTCCCAAATGGCCCTGATCAGAATCAATGCAACGGGTCCACGACCTGAGCTGCACGGGATCAAACGCCCGCTTTTGCCAGTTCTTAAGCGCGCATCCCGGTCCCGGGGTCCGATATTGATCATGATCCACGGCTATCGGTTTCTCCCCGAAGACCCGGATCATTGCCCGCACACACATATCCTTGGGGCACCTGATGTCGAACGCCCCGGGGTGCCAAGCTGGCCCAAACGGCTTGGCGTTACACGGCGTGGTCTTGGGGTTGCATTTGGCTGGAACGCGCGCGGCAGCCTGCGCGACGCGCTCAACTCTGCCCGGGATGCGTCCCGGGCGCTGGCGTCATTGATCACCACGCTCCGGCAACTGTCCCCGGGACGCCCGGTGCATCTGATCGCGCACTCTATGGGGGCACCGGTGGCACTTGGCGCCATGGCGCGGCTAAGCGGCGGCGACATAGGCCGGGTATTGCTGTTGAATGCGGCGGCTTTTCAGGGCGAAACGCAGGAAGCGCTGAAAACGCAGGCGGGCAGGCATTCGGAACTGTTTAACATAACCAGCCGCGAAAACGCTGTTTTTGATCGGTTATATACCCATGCTTTACGCCGTCGCGATAAACTGCTCGGCGAAGGGCTGAGCGCGCCCAACGCCCTGACACTGCGGCTGGACGACGCGCACACACTGGCGCAGCTTACCGCGACCGGATTTGACATAGCACCGCCGCTTCGCAGGCACTGTCACTGGTCAACATATCTGCGCCCGGGGGTGTTTCCATTCTACCGCGCGCTGTTTCATCATCCGAACCGCTATCCGCTGGCCTATCTGCAAAATCTGCTGATTGCGCAAGATACACACGCGGCCCCAAAGCAGTATCGCCGTTTACGCCTGACCCTGCGGACAAGCCAGTGAGCGCAACGCCAGATCGCCCGGTGGGCTCCCGCCCCTTATCAGCGCAGCAAAGCTGCACCTCAAAGCGTTGGGCATGGCTCAGCTGCGCTGAGCCTGGGCGCAGTTGGCAACGTTATTTGCTTTCATCCGCATAGGTCTGAAACAGCTTGCCTTGCGTCATGAAGAACACAAATATCGCCGCCGTCAGCCCAAATGTTTTGAAATAGACCCACGTGTCCGTGGTTTGCGTGCGCCAGATCGCTTCGTTCAGCACCGCAAGCCCGAAGAAAAACATCATCAGCCGGCGCGTCAGGATCATCCAGCCTTCCTGTTTCAGGGGCAGCATCTCTTCCATCACGTATTTCAGATAGCTTTGCCCCCGAAGCAGCCCGATCCCCAGCATGCCCCCGAACAAAAGATAAATCATCGTCGGCTTCATCTTGAAAAACCGATCATCATTCAGCCACACTGACAATCCGCCAAATATCACCACCAGCACCAGCGTCGCGATCTGCATCTTGGACAGCTTGCCGGTCAGCTTCCACAGCGCAAGGCTGGACAAAATCATCAGCGGCACGAACATGGCCGTCACAACGATGAAGCCTTCGTATTCCGTGCCGCCGATGACAAACGTCTTTTCCCGCAACCACAGATAGGCCGCAAAGAATACAACAATCGGGCCCATCTCCAGCCCGGTCTTCAGCATCGGGTTGATCTTTTTCTCAGCCATCCGGTGTCCTCTTTAGCCTCCCATTTCCACTATCACAGCCCCGGCTGCAATCAATGCCATCAATGCGACCCTGCGCGGGCCGACAGTCTCTTTCAGGAAAATCCAGCCGATCACAGCTGCAAAAACCGTCGAAGTTTCGCGCAGCACGGCCGCCTCGCCCACTTTGTCCAAGCGCGTGGCCAACATAACCGAGCCAAAGCTGGCAAATGCCACCAGCCCGCCGATAAACCCGCGCAACATCAGCGGGCCGGGCGCCGGTCGGTGCGCCATAGACCGCCAGCGCAGAAACGCCAGCACCGGAAAGAACAGGCCGTCGATGAAAAAGAACCACGCCAGAAAGGTGAACGGATCCGCCGTCGCACGAATGCCATAGGCGTCATATGTGGTGTAAACCGCAACAAACAATCCGGTGATCACCGCTAGCAACATGGCAATGCCCAGCGTTTCGCGACCCGAGGTCATAAACACCATGTTATAGACCGCCAGCCCCAGAATGCCGCTCATCAGCACCAGAACACCCAGCCATTGCACAGCGTTAAACGTCTCGCCAAAGATCAGATAGGCACCGATGACGGTGAAAAACGGCCCTGTGCCACGCACCACCGGGTAAACCACGGTAAACGCGCCTTTGGTATAGGCCCAGCTTTGCATCACCTTATAGCCGACATGGATAAAGAACGCGCCCGCCAGAATGGCCCACAAGTGAGGCTCGGGCCATGGAACGACGAAAAACGCAAACGGCGCGGCCATCGCCGCATAGGAGAAATCGATCGCCCCCCGTGACAGCCACGGATCATGCCGACCCTTTTGCAATGCGCCAAACACCGCATGCAGAAACGCCGCCAGCAAGGCAAGGTACAGCGCCAGCTGATGCCCGGTTGCGGTGCCTTCCAGAGAAATCAGCCAGTCGCTCACGCCACGCGCCTTTTCGGTATGGGCAAATGCCGGCTCAGCGGTTTTCCAGTCCGGTCAGCGCTGCGGCGAATTCTTCGGGATCAAACGGCGCCAGATCATCGATCTGCTCGCCCACACCAATGGCGTGGATCGGCAGGCCAAACTTGTCCGCAAGCGCCACCAGCACACCGCCCTTGGCAGTGCCATCCAGCTTGGTCATCACCAACCCGGTCACATCCGCCAGCTTCTGGAACGTGTCGACCTGGTTCAGCGCGTTCTGACCTGTGGTCGCATCCAGAACCAACAAAGTGTTATGCGGCGCATCCGGGTCTTTCTTGCGGATCACGCGTACGATCTTGGCCAGTTCTTCCATCAGGTCCTGACGGTTCTGCAAACGCCCCGCCGTATCGATCATCAACAGGTCCGCCCCATCAGCTTCGGCCTTGGTCATGGCGTCAAACGCCAAGCTGGCCGGATCGGATCCTTCGGGCGCTGTTAGCACCGGCACACCGGCACGCTCGCCCCAGACCTGCAACTGTTCCACAGCCGCGGCACGGAACGTATCGCCCGCCGCAATCACCACCTTTTTGCCTGCGCCGCGAAACTGGCTGGCCAGTTTGCCAATGGTCGTGGTCTTGCCAGAGCCATTGACGCCAACCACCAGCACCACCTGCGGTTTGGACGCATAAAGCGGCAATGGCCGGGCCACAGGTTCCATCACACGCGCCACTTCGCCGGCCAGCAATTCTTTGATCTCACGTGTCGACAGGCGTTTGCCAAACCGCCCCTCGGCGATGTTCGCGGTGACACGCAGCGCCGTGTCCACGCCCATATCAGACGTGATCAACAACTCTTCAAGGCTTTCCAGCATGTCGTCATCCAACACGCGTTTGACCTCGGTTGGGGCCGCCGCACGGCCCGTCAAACGAGCCAGAAACCCGCGTTTTGCCACAGGTTCCGGTTCCGGCTCTACCACGACGGGCTTGGGTTGCGGTGTTGGCGTCACAGGAGGTGAAGGCTCAGGAACCGGGGCAATGGGCGCTGGCTCAACCGGCGGAGTCGTGACAATGTCCTTCACTAGAGGCTCAGGGTCGTGAACGGGCTCTGGAGTTGGTTCACGCACAGGCTCGGGGGCCGGTTCAGGTTCAGGAACGCTGACCGGCGCAACTGTCGGTTCTGGCGTTGGTTCTGGCGCAGGAGCGGGTGTCGGCTGAGGTGTAACCGGCGCTTCTGCCGCGACTTCTTCGCCGCCATCTTCTACAATCGCGTCCAGCCCTTCCTCCAACTTGGAAGACGACTTGAACAACCTGTCCTTGAGTTTTGAGAAAAACGCCATGGGGCCTCCGGAAATACTCCCCTCCACCTAGTGCGATTTTACCAGATTTGAAAGAGCGGCGTTGCCCAACCGACACCAGCCAGTATCGCAAACTGCCCGCCAACATAAAGCACCCACAAAAGCACAGACGTCAGACGATGCCAGCGCGACGTCTCAGGCATGCGAAAAAGCTGGAGCGCCAGCAGTGTATCCGAGGCCAGAAACGCAAATGCCCCGATCACCGCCAGCGGCGCGTTGGGCAATCCCAACGCCGTCAGCCCCATCAGGGTGATCAGCACCACGTATATCCGCGCCGGACCTTTCAGATCACCGGTAAAGGGCGCAAGCCAAACCTCGGTTGAAGCTGCAAAAATCAGCAACGCCCCCACGGCCAGCCACGCGTCTGTCACCGCACCACCTGACAACGTCCAGAAATGGTAGATATAGGCCACATGCGCCAGGGCAAAACCGACCAGCCCCACCATAAACGCGCGGCGCGAGGGGCGTGACAGGGCAATGTCGCCAAGGGCGGACAATGCCAGCGCTCCGACGATCACCGGGGACCCAAAGCTGACGGCAACGGCCACGCCAAAGGCAGGCATCGGGATCGCCTTGACGATGGTTTTGCCCCACCCCGGGCCGCGATGGCATAGGAACAAGGCGTAAAGCGCCGCCGCCACCAGTCCGACAGTCAGCAAAGCCAGCCGGATCGACTGGCGCAGGGCGATTTCTTCGACAAATGTCATGCGGGCTCCCCGGTCATTTTCGCCAAGGTTAGACATATTCTGACCGGAATGTCTGCCCCGCCGTGGCGGAAACAGAAATGATATGCGCAGAGGGCCTGTAAGCCGGATTCTGTTGCTGCGGGTCGCCCCGCAACCGATGGCCATTCATCTAAAGCGCCCGTTACCGGACGCCCTCTAGCTGCCAACCCGGATCTGCCCGGGGCAAGACACCCCTGTGATTGCTCACGCGCGATCCCTATTTGGCATTGCTCCCGGTGGGGCTTGCCGTGCCGCCTCTGTTGCCAGACGCGCGGTGGGCTCTTACCCCACCGTTTCACCTTTTCCCAAGCGCACCGCAAGCGATGCCCAAAGGTAGTTTCATTTCTGTGGCGCTTTCCCTCGGGTTGCCCCGGCCGGGCGTTACCCGGCACCGTTGCCTTGTGGAGTCCGGACTTTCCTCGGAGCCCGAAAGCCCCGCGGCCATCCGGCCCTCTGCGCAGGGCTGGCATAGGGGGTTGCGCCCAATGCGTCAATTGCTGCGATGCGGGGAAAGGTTGGATTTGAGTATTTTTGGCAAAATGAAGATCAGGCAGAGCGCACGTTGGTAAGCTTGGTCATTATTCGCAGGTCCTCGGCGTCCAACGGACCTGTCGCCCATGGGCGAAACCGGGCGCGAAAGGCGTTCAGGCTGCCTTCGGGCTCGTCCATCGGATAGCCAAACCTGCTGGCGAGGTCCCGCCAGGTGTCCGATGCCGCGCCATCTGCCGGATGATCATGCGGCCAGACCGCCAGCCCCTGACGCGCCAAACGGCGCCAGTCAAACCGGGGGCCGGGATCGATCTTGCGACCCGGGGCCATGTCAGAATGACCGATAATGCCCGCAGGCGGGATGTTCCAGCGGACCATAATGGCGGGCAACAGCGTTTCGAGCGCCGCCATCTGGGGTTCTGAGAAAGGGTGATCGCCGCGATTGTCCAGCTCGATCCCGACAGAGCGCGAGTTGATATCGTCTTTGCCCTGCCACGTCCCGGCCCCGGCGTGCCAGGCACGCATGCCTTCGTCGACCATCTGAAAAACCCGCCCGCGCGCGCAAATCAGGTAATGCGCCGACACTTCTGCTTCCGGATCACACAAACGCTCCAACGCAGCCTCGGCGCTGGTCATCGCGGTGTAATGCAGCACGATGAGTTCGGGCCGCAGACCATCGCGGCGCGGCCCGAAATTGTCAGACGGGGTTTGCAGGATCAAAGGCGCGTCGCCCAAGTCTCAGTTTCCACTGACCTTGCGGTAGGGGGACGGATCCCAGTCGCAGGCATAACCATCACCATCCGGGTCCAACCCCAGCCGGTCTACTTTGGGTCCGCCGCGAGACAGGAACGCGGATTGTGCCTGATCCGCATGAGAATATTTGGCACAATTTTTGTCATAGCGCGACGCCTTGCTGAACCCAATCCGCTGATAGGCCCGTGTGCCTTTGGGATTGGTTGTCGACAAGGCATAGGCCACAATGTTCGGCCCGCTGCTTCCCGATCTTTTGGGCACATCTGTGGGCTGAATCACCGTATAGCTGGCCTTATTACGCTCACGTTGTGCGGCATCTGCCTCGATCGAGCGACGCTGCCCCACGGCAGAAAAATCGTTTTCATCCGAGATGCCCGGGTTTGAAATCACCGTAGGCGCCGGGTTGGACGGGCTGGCATCCACCGGGCGCTGGCCTGAATTTGTGCTGGCGGCTGCAAGCGCGGCTTCGGTTTCGCGCGCAATGTCAGCGGCATCCTGCGATGTCGAACTGCGCGTCGTTGTCGTGGCAGCCGCGGTTGCCGTAGGAGCCGGACGCAACTGAGTGGTTTGCGTCTGAGGTGGCGGGGCAACAACCGTCGCCGAAAGCGGTGCCTGGGACTGCGCGGTTGCCACCCGCGGCGCTTCGGGGATGGTTTCCTGCGAAACGCTTTGCGTGGGTGGGATCGCCTGTCCGGTCAGTTGCGCATCACGCTGAGCACGTGCCTGCGGCGAATTGATCGGATTGTCAAAACCAACGCCTGCCGCGCTATCGGGTATTTTAGGCTGGCACGCCATTAGCGTTGCCAGCGCACATCCTGTCAGGAGTAACCGCTTCATTTTCTGCCTTGCTCTTCTTGCCTGACAGCGGTTTTACCACCATTTCCCCGGCTTGGCCACAAATCCGGCAGATTGCTCCAACGCATAGGCGGTGTTCAGCAAATCCCCTTCTTCCCATGGCCGGCCAATCAGTTGAAGCGACAGGGGCAAACCTTGTGAATCCACACCTGTTGGCACTGCGATACCGGGCAATCCGGCAAGGTTCACCGTGACAGTAAAGACATCGTTCAGGTACATCTTGACCGGGTCAGCATCGCTCATTTCGCCCAGTCCAAACGCTGCCGAGGGCGTGGCCGGTGTCAGGATCGCGTCGATCCCGGCGGCAAACACGTCTTCGAAGTCTTTCTTGATCAGAGCGCGCACTTTGCGGGCGCGGTTGTAATAGGCGTCGTAAAAGCCCGCAGAGAGCACATATGTGCCGATCATGACCCGGCGCTGCACCTCGTGACCGAACCCCTGGGCGCGGGTTTTTTCATACATCTCGGTGATGCCGTCACCCTGTGCCAGCGTCGCGCGCTGGCCATAGCGCACACCATCATAGCGCGCGAGGTTTGACGACGCTTCGGCCGGGGCAATCACGTAATAGGCGGGCAAGGCGTATTTCGTGTGCGGCAGGCTGATGTCAACAAGCTCGGCTCCGGCGGCCTTGAGCATTTCGCGGCCTTCGGCCCACAATGCGTCAATCTCGGCAGGCATGCCGTCCATGTGGTATTCTTTGGGAATACCGATTTTTTTACCACGAATGTCGTCGGTCAGCATGGCCTCAAAATTTGGCACGGGCAGATCGACGCTGGTGGAATCCTTGGGATCATGACTGCACATGGTTTCCAGCATGATGGCCGCGTCGCGCACATTTTTGGTCATCGGACCGGCCTGATCCAGCGAACTGGCAAAAGCCACAACGCCCCAGCGCGAGCAACGTCCATAGGTCGGCTTGATGCCGGTAATGCCAACAAAAGCCGCAGGCTGGCGGATCGAGCCGCCGGTATCCGTACCAGTGGCCGCCAGGCACAGGTCTGCAGATACGGCTGCAGCCGAACCGCCCGAACTGCCGCCCGGGGTCAGTGCCGTGTCTTCGTTGCCGCGCCGCCACGGGTTTATGGCGTTGCCGTACACCGAAGTTTCATTGGACGAGCCCATGGCGAATTCGTCCATGTTCAGTTTGCCCAACATCACCGAACCTGCATCAAACAGGTTCTGGGTTACGGTCGATTCATACTCGGGCACAAATCCGTTCAGGATGCCGCTGGCCGCCTGACTTGGCACGCCTTTGGTGCAGAACAGGTCTTTGATACCCAAAGGCAGACCACACATGTCCGGCGCATCGCCCGACTGAATTCGCAGATCCGCGGCTTTGGCCTGCTCGATCGCCAGTTCAGGTGTGTTGTGCACAAAAGCATTCAGTGCACCTGCGCTTTCAATCGCGCCCAGACAGGCTTGGGTCAATTCTACAGAAGTGACATCTCCGGCACGCAGTTTGTCACGGGCTTCAGCCAGCCCCAGCTTGTTCAGATCGCTCATTACTCAACCACCTTTGGAACCGCAAAAAACCCTTCACGCGCGTCTGGCGCATTTGACAGAATCTTGTCCTGCTGATTGCCATCGGTAACGACATCTTCGCGCCGCTTCAGGCGCATTGGAGTGACCGACGTCATCGGCTCGACGCCCTCAACATCCACTTCATTGAGCTGTTCGATAAAGCCCAGAATAGTATTGAACTCCTGCGCCAGGGCAGGCAGGGCATCTTCTTCGACCTTGATGCGCGCCAACTTGGCGACGCGCGCGGCGGTGTCCTTGTCGATCGACATATGCGGGATCTCTCCGGTTGAAACGTGCTGACAGCCTTTACCGCTCTGTCGGGGTTGGTGCAAGCGGTTGGGTTGCTTTCACACCCCGCAACGCTCCCGCCCGGCCATTGTGCATCAAAGATGCCCTTCGGCCAGTTGGGCCCGGCTCAGCAAGCTGAGCCTGATTGAGTGTTTATAGCAAAATGAAAAAGCAGGGCCCACATCTTCATTTTGCCCAAAATACTCCCGCCGGAGGCGCCTGCGGCTTCCCACGGAACCAACGATTGCGGGCAATACAGGGCGCTGATCCAGCACTGCGCAAACGTGGCGCGAATGCAATGTGTTTGCAGGCAATCCGGCCTGTGTCTGTCTTTGTGATTCTCTCATCAAGGCAACGCGTAGCCAGTGCCAGACTCACATTCGGAGCAATCCGCCCGGGCCGCTGGCACGAGCCATTCCCACCCGCGACACAAACCAGGACCATCAATGTCTTCCCTCATGCGTCGCCCGTGCTAGTCTGTTCCCATTATCATCCGGGCACAGACCGGGCCCATTCAACGGAGCATTCACATGAACATCATCTGGCTTGGCCACGGCTCATTTCGCATCGAAACCGGAAACCACGTGCTATTGATTGATCCCTGGCTCACCGGCAACCCCACCCTGCCCGAGGATCAACACGACGCCGCCGTCGCTGGCGCCACGCATCTGATCCTGACCCATGCGCATTTCGACCATGTTGCCGACATGCTGCCTCTGGCACGCAAACTGAACATCCCGGTTGTCGGCCAATACGATCTGATGGGGTATTGGAGCGAACACGAGACCATTGAAACCGTCGGCTTTAACAAAGGTGGCACTGTCGATCTGGGCGGCGTCACACTTTCGATGGTTCCGGCGTCGCACAGTTCCACCTTTGGCAGCGATCAGGGGCCCAAAGCGGCCGGGTCTGAAGTTGGGTACATGCTGCGCGCCGAAGGCAAGACCGTCTATATTTCAGGCGACACTGACATTATGGCCGATATGGGCTGGATGGGGGATTACTATAAACCCGATATCGGCATTCTGTCTGCGGGCGGGCATTTCACCATGGACATGAAAGGCGCGGCTTATGCGGCCAAACGCTATTTCAACTTCAAAACCGTGATCCCCTGCCATTACACAACCTTTCCAATCCTTGAACAATCCGCACAGGACCTGATTGATGGCCTGCCCGGCGTTGATGTGATTGAACCGCAGGTCCTTAAGGCAATTTCGGTGTGAACACATGAGCGACATCACGCCCTCGCCGGAACTGGGCGCGATTGTGCGCCGGTGGCTGCGCTCTTATGCGGCGGGCGACAAGGACGCGGTGGTCAACGTCTTTTCGGATGATCCGGCCCTGGGCTATATCGGCTCTTCGCACGGGGAAATCTGGCGCGGCAATACACTGCGACGCGGGATGATGAGCTATATTGACGACATCCCGAATTTCTCCTGGGACCGGGATGATTTTCGCGGCTTTGAATGCGGAAACCTGGGCTGGGTCGAATGGTTTGGCGAACGCATCGCACTGGACAACGGCAAAGAAATCACCTTCCGCTCAACATTTGTCCTGCATCTGGAAAGGGGCGTTTGGCGCATTGTGCATGTGCACAACTCAAACCCGGTCTCGAACATGGAGGCGCTGGGGTATGAATCCCGCGGTTTCGAAGACCTGCTGGACGCCGCCGAGAACACGCTGACCGACCTTGGGCAAACCGGGATTGCGTCGGTCATGTTCACCGATATTGCTGACAGCACTGCATTGGCCGAAACCTGCGGTGATGCGGTGTGGAGCCGGATTGTGAATGCACATCTCAAGGCGGTTGGCGCCCTGATCGAAGGCGCGGGTGGCACGCTTGTAAAAACACTTGGTGACGGCACCATGTCGTCCTTTCCCACCGCCAGCGCGGCCCTGACAGCGGCAACGAATATCCAACGGGAAAATGCGGCTCTGGACGCCGAGCCGCGCCTGCGTCTGCGGGTTGGCGTACATACCGGCGACGTGGTTGAAACCGATGGCGATTACCTTGGCACAGTGGTCAACAAAGCCGCCCGGGTCGCCGCCATGACCGCTCCGGATGACATCCGCGTCTCCGACGCCACCCGCGTTATGGTCGGGGGCGCGTCCGCATTCGACTTTGGCAAACCGGCAACCACAACGCTCAAAGGGCTGGAGGGCGAACACGTCATCTACCGGCTGGAATGGCAGCCATGAGTGCGGTCAAACCCTCGCCCGAGTTGCTGGCAGTGGCGCGCCGCTGGATCGAGGCAATTCCGAACCGGCGGCCAACCGAGCTTCGCAATATGTTGACCACCGGAGAACACCTGCTTTTTGTAGGCACGGGTGATGACGAAATCTGGACAGGCAATGCGGTGCGCAATGGCATCGGCGGTTTTTTCGGAGCCATACCGCCTTTGCTCAAACATGAAGAGACATTTGCCGAAGCTTATGAAAACGGGAGCACAGGTTGGGTATGTTTCTCGCATGAACTGATTTTCGAAACTCAACCTGACCGTGCCTTTCCGGTCCGCAGCACGCTCATTCTCGCGCTTGAAGATGGGGTCTGGAAGATCGTGCATCGCCATGGTTCGGTCCCGATCCCGAACATCGAGTTCACCGGCACCGAACAAACCGCCATTTCGGATCTGGTTGCAGCCGCGAAACAGGGCTTTTCTCTGGATCAGCGCGAAGGTTTTGCCTCTGTGATGTTCACCGATATCGTGAACTCCTCGCGCCTCGCCTTGACACTGGGAAATCGTCTGTGGTCGTCCGAAGTGACACGCCACTTTGACACCATTCGCGATGTCATCGAAGACGCGGGCGGACAGTTCGTCAAGTCGCTGGGGGACGGCACCATGTCCAGCTTTGCCTCGCCCATCCCTGCGCTCAAAGCGGCACAGATGATTGCAAAGGCCACCCAACTGTCTGATGGACCCGCCATCGCCTTGCGCATCGGCATCCATATCGGTGACGTTGTGCAGGCGAACGAGGATTTCTTTGGTTCGGTCGTCAACAAGGCCGCCCGCATCACCGCAGTCGCTGGTCCGGGTGAAATCTGCCTGTCCGACGCCACCCGCGCGATGGTGGACGACGCACAGGGGTTTTCCTTCTCAAAGGCTATTTCTACGCCGCTCAAAGGATTTGAAGGCGAGCACCACATTCACCGATTGGAGTGGCAGACATGATCGAACCATCCCCCGAGCTTATGGCTGTGTCGCGCCGCTGGTTCCAGGCAGTCACCGTCACGCGCAAGGACAGCGAGTTGCAGAATTTCCTGTCCACCAGCGCGTATCTGCGGTTTATCGGCACCGCGGAGAACGAACGCTGGTTTGGCCCGGCTGTACGTCAGGCCATCGGAGACCATTTTCACGAAGTCCCGACAATCTTCAAAACCGAAGAAATTCTTGGGGAAGCCTTTGAAAACGGCCCCGTCGGCTGGTGCTGCTTTTTGCATAAGTTCTGGTTTGAAACCCGCCCCGACGATCCTGTCACCTTTCGCACCACGCTGGTCTTTGCGCTGGAAGACGGCAGTTGGAAGATTGTTCAGCGCCACGCGTCGACCCCGGTTGCCAATCAGATCATCATCGGCAACGAACATTCCGCCATTCAGGCCCTCAGCGACGCCGCGCAACAGGGTTTTGCCTTGGGTCAGCGCGAAGGTCTGGCCTCGGTCATGTTCACCGACATCGTCGACAGCGCGACTCTGGCCGGGGCCGTGGGGGATCGGCGCTGGTCGGCGCTTGTTGCCACGCATTTCGTCGACCTGCGCCAGATCATCGAAGCGCACCAGGGCCAGTTCGTCAAATCGCTGGGCGATGGCACCATGTCCAGCTTTTCCTCTGCTAAACAGGCGCTTTCAGCGGCCATAGACATCCAGCGTCATATGCAAAACCAAACCAGCGAACCCACGCTGGCCCTGCGCATAGGCCTGCACACCGGCGACGTGGTTCAATCGGATGACGACTTTTTCGGCAATGTGGTGAACAAGGCCGCCCGCGTTACTGCCGCCGCCCGCCCCGACACAATCCGTCTGTCCGGCGAAACCCGCGCCATGGTTGGAAATCACCCTGACTTTCGTTTTTCTGATGCTCAGGCCACCCATCTCAAAGGGTTTGACGGCGACCATTTAACACACGAACTGGCGTGGCGCGCATGATCCGAAAATCCCCTGAAATCGAGGCTATTATCCGCCGTTTCACCTCTGCCATCCGCACCCATAACGTTCAGGACCTGCCACATTATCTGTCTCAGGACGACAGCCTGACCTATATCGGCACCGCCGAAGACGAAACATGGCATGGTCAGGTTGTGCGGGATGGCATTTCGGCACATCTGGGCGAAGTGCCCGATTTTTCCGAAGACGACATCTCCATTACGGCTTACGAAAACGGCGATACAGGCTGGGGCCATTACCAAAGCCGGTTCACCTTTCATGCGACCGGCGCCACCGGCATGCACCGCGCAACCTACCTTTTTGTCATGGAACATGGCGGCTGGAAGCTCGTGCATCATCACCTGTCCGAAGCCGCGTCGAATATGGAAAAGCTGGGCATCGAACACACCGCCTTCCGCGACCTGCTGGATGCTGCGCAGGCCGAGGACCACGATTTTGGCACCGAAGGGCTCGCCTCGATCATGTTCACCGACATTGCGGATTCAACCCAACTGGCCGCGCTGGTGGGGGATCGCGTCTGGATCGGCGTGCTGGACCGGCATATGCAAATCGTGACCAGCTGCATTCACGCCCACGGCGGTGAGCTGGTCAAATCGTTGGGTGATGGCACCATGTCGGCCTTTCCCTCTGCCCGCAACGCCTTGTTGGCGGCGCTCGATCTGCAAAGCCGCATCCAGACCACCCCGGAACAACCTACCATTGCCGTGCGTATCGGCATTCACACCGGCGAGGTGATCCGGTCACATGACGATTTCTTTGGCACCGTGGTGAACAAAGCCGCCCGTGTCGCCGCCGCCACCACGCCCGGAGAAATCCGCGTGTCCGACGCCACCCGCCTGATCGCGGGTGATGGCCCCGGCCACGCCTTTTCCACCCCCCTATCCACCCCGCTCAAAGGGTTGGACGGTGATCATCTGACCTATCAGCTCATTGCAACCTGACAGGAGTGTCCATGCCCGCCAGCGACTTTACCTCTGACGAATACACCGCCCGCATCGCCAAAACCCGCAGCGCCATGGCGGCGCGGGGCATCGACACTCTGATTGTGGCAGACCCGTCCAATATGGCCTGGCTCACAGGGTATGACGGTTGGAGCTTTTATGTGCCTCAGGCGGTGATCCTGCCCGCCACCGGGTCGCCGATCTGGTGGGGGCGCACGCAAGACCGCCCCGGCGCGGCGCAAACCACATGGCTTGACGCGGATCACCTGCTCGACTGGCCCGAAGAACATGTCCAACATCCCGATCACCACCCCTATGACACGCTTGTCACCCATCTGCGCGACCGGGATCTGACCCGCGCTATCGGTGTCGAGATGGACAATTACTACTATTCCGCCGCCGCGCATCAGGTGCTGCTGACCGCCTTTGGTCAGGATCAGATCCACGACGCCACGGGCGTGGTCAACTGGCAGCGCGCCGTCAAAAGCGACACCGAACTCGCCATGATGCGCAAGGCGGGTCAACTCTCGGCCCATATGCACACCACTTTGCGCCAGGGGTTCCGCGCCGGCCGCCCCAAACACGAACTGGTGGCCGAAGTGCAGGCCGCCGGTGTGGCTGGTCTTCCCGGTCTGGCAGGTGATTACGCGGCGATTGCACCCATCGCGCCCTCAGGACGCGAAGCCTCTGCGTCCCACATCACATGGAACGACCGCCCACTGACTGCGGGCGAGGCCACATATTTCGAAATCTCGGGATGCTATCATCGCTATCACTGTCCAATCAGCCGCACGCTGTATCTGGGCGACCCACCTGCCGATATCCGTCGCGCCGAAGAGGCGATCCTAATTGCGATCCACGACACCTTAGCCGCCGCCAAACCCGGTGCCACCTGCGAACAGGTCGCCGCCTGCGTCTATGACAGCTTTGCCAAAGCAGGCTACATCAAAGGCAACCGCACCGGCTATCCCATCGGTCTCAGCTATCCGCCCGATTGGGGCGAACGCACCATGAGCCTGCGCCCGGGTGACACGACAGTGCTTGAGGAAAACATGACCTTTCACCTGATGCCCGGCCTCTGGACAGCGGATTGGGGCGTGGCCATCACCGAAAGCTTTGTGATCACGCCCAGTGGCGGTGAACCACTTGCCGACATCCCCCGCGACATCCATGTGGTTCCGCCCTGACGGAAATTCAGCCTGCTCGAAACCCAGATCACGCGCAACATTTGAACGGAACCCCCGCCAAAAGCGCCAGTCGCCCGAAGGGCTAATACTGCATGCGGCGCAACGCGCCGCATCCCGCTGGATCAAGCCTCACGCCGTGCCGCAAAAAACGCCTTCAACAAGTCCTCAGCCGCATCAGCACCAATCCCGTCGTAAACCTCGGGCACATGATGGCTCTGAGCGTGAGAGAACACACGCGGCCCCTGCGCCACGCCGCCTGACTTGGGATCAGACGCGCCATAATACACCCGCGCAATGCGCGCCTGACTGATGGCGCTAGCGCACATCGGGCACGGTTCCAGCGTCACATACAGATCATGCCCCACCAATCGCTCGCTGCCCACAATCCTGCAGGCCTCGCGCAGCGCCACGATCTCGGCATGCGCCGTCGGATCACACCATTCCCGCGTGCGGTTGCCAGCCGCCGCCACAACCACGCCCCCGGGGGACACAACCACCGCGCCCACGGGCACTTCGCCTCGCGTCGCGGCTGCGCGCGCCTCAACCAGCGCCTGATCCATGTGGCTTGTGAACGTCATACCTCATCACATGCCCCGCCTTGGCCCCTTTCGCAATCCCCCAAACCCCGCTAGAGGAGAGAGCATGACCCAGAAAAGCCCCACACCAGACACACCCAAAGGCGACCGCATCGCCAAAGTTCTCGCCCGTGCAGGCGTCGCTTCCCGCCGCGAGGCCGAGCGTATGATCGAGGCCGGGCGCGTCAGCGTGAACGGCAAAAAGCTCTCCAGCCCGGCGCTGAACGTGACCCTGCTTGACCGTATCACGGTGGACGGCAAACAAATCAGCGAACCCGAGCCCGAACGCATCTGGCTCTATCACAAACCCACCGGGTTGGTGACATCCAACAGCGATGAAAAGGGCCGCGAAACGATCTTTGATCACCTGCCCGACACCCTGCCGCGCGTGATGACTGTGGGCCGGCTGGACATCAATTCCGAAGGTCTGTTGTTGCTGACCAATGACGGCGGCGTCAAACGCACGCTCGAATTGCCCTCTACCGGCTGGTTGCGCAAATACCGCGTGCGGGTCAATGGCCGCCCGACCGAAGACACGTTTGCCCCCCTGCGCAAGGGCGTGACGGTTGATGGTGAACGGTTTCAACCGATGGACATCACACTGGACCGCCAGCAAGGCGCCAATGCATGGGCCACAATTGGTCTGCGCGAAGGCAAAAACCGCGAAGTCCGGCGCGCGATGGAGGCCATCGGCCTGACCGTGAACCGGCTGATCCGCGTCTCATATGGCCCGTTCCAGCTGGGCGACCTGAAATCCGGCGGCGTCGAAGAGGTGCGCCGCCGCATCGTGCGTGATCAACTGGGTCTGGACGGGGCCGTGCCGCCCGAAACACGCAAGAAACCGACAAGACGTCGACGCTAAAGCACTTCGCCGAATACTTGAAACATCAAGCATCACTTAACGCGTTGAAATCTTTGATTTCAGGCAGCGTTAAGTGATTCAGGTTTTTCGCGAAGTTCTATAGGTCAAACCCGCGTCGCCTAAGAAGACAGGTCAGCGTGCGCGCGCTGGCCTGCGGCCTTGTTCCGTGTTCAGTGTTCAGTGTTCAGTATTCTTCAACGGTCATCACGCCTTCCAGCGATTTCAGCGCGCCCTTGATCTGCGGGTTCACCGGAAATTCCGTCTTCAGGTCCATCTCAACTTCGCCCGGCAAATCCGGGTTCAGCAGACATAACATGACCGGCCCACGCGGCGTGCCTTTCAGGCTCTCTGCCGCGCCCTGCAACACATTGGCCACCGGCGTCACGGCCTGCACATCCTCAAGGAAAATCTTCAGCCCAACTGCGCCCGCATCCGCCACGATCGTGTCCACAGGCGCAATCGAGCGCGCCAACAGCTTAAGCTGATCACTTTCCATCGTTGCCTCAACCGTCACCACAACCTTGGACCCGGTTTCCAGATATTCGCGCGATTTCTCCAGCGTTTCGCTGAAAATTGTCACCTCGTAGGCCCCGGTCGGATCACTCAGCTGGGCAAACGCAAACCGGTTGCCACGCGCCGACTTGCGCTCTTGCCGCCCCGATACGCGCCCGGCGATCTTGGCAATCATCGCCCCGCCCCGCGCCTTGTCGGTCAGCTCATCCAGCGTCAGCACTTTCTTGCGCTTCAGCGCAGGCATGTAATCTTCCAACGGATGCCCGGACAGGAAAAAGCCGATGGCACGCGCCTCTTCGTCCAACCGCTCTGCTGGCATCCATTCCCCAACCGGCGACAATCGCGGTTCTGGCAAATCATCTCCGGCCTCACCAAACAACGACACCTGATTACTGCTTTTCTGCTCAAAAATCGCAGATGAATATCCCACCAGCGACTCAAGGCTTTCCAGAACCCTATGTCGGCTTGGGTCCAGCTGATCAAACGCCCCCGACCGTGCCAGCATCTCCAACGGGCGCTTGCCGACCTTTTTCAGATCAACCCGACGGGCAAAATCAAACAACGTGGCAAAAGGCTTGTCCGCGCCGTCCACACGACGCCCCTCAACCACCAGCTTCATCGCCTCAACGCCGACGTTCTTAAGCGCGCCCAGCGCGTATACCAACGCCCCATCGACTACTTTGAACGTCGCATCCGACCGGTTCACGCACGGCGGTACAAACGGCAGCTTCAGCGCCTTTTTGACCTCTTCAAAATAGACGGCCAGCTTGTCAGTCAGATGGATATCGCAATTCATCACGCCAGCCATGAACTCAACCGGATGGTTCGCCTTAAGCCAAGCCGTTTGATAAGACACCACCGCATAGGCCGCCGCGTGAGATTTGTTAAACCCATAGTTGGCGAACTTTTCCAACAGATCGAAAACTTCGGACGCCTTTTTGGCCGGAACACCATTTTCGCCCGCGCCTTTTTCAAACTTGGGGCGCTCGGCGTCCATCGCCTCTTTGATCTTCTTACCCATCGCCCGGCGCAACAGGTCAGCCCCGCCAAGACTGTAGCCCGCCATGACCTGCGCGATCTGCATCACCTGTTCCTGATAAACGATGATGCCTTGGGTCTCTTCCAGAATGTGATCGATCAGCGGATGCACGGATTCGATCTCTCGCAGTCCGTTCTTGACCTCGCAATAGGTCGGAATGTTCTCCATCGGGCCCGGACGATACAACGCAACCAGCGCCACGATATCCTCGATACAGGTTGGTTTCATGCGTTTCAGGGCATCCATCATGCCCGAACTTTCCACCTGAAATACCGCCACCGTCTTGGCCGAGGCATAAAGCTTGTAACTTGGCTCATCATCCAGCGGGATGGCGTTGATCTCGTTCACGGCGCCCTCGGCGGGCTCATACAATTCCGTGCCATCCGCAGCGACATGAATATCGCGCCCCGACGCGCGGATTTGTTCAATCGCGTTCTGAATCACCGTCAGCGTTTTCAGACCCAGAAAGTCGAACTTTACCAGCCCGGCCTGTTCCACCCATTTCATATTGAACTGGGTCGCCGGCATGTCGGAACGCGGGTCCTGATACAAAGGCACCAGCGCATCCAGTGGCCGGTCCCCGATCACAACCCCCGCTGCGTGGGTCGAGGCATTCCTGAGCAGCCCCTCAACCTGCTGCCCGTAATTCAACAGCCGTTCCACAACCTCTTCATTGCGCGCCTCTTCGCGCAATCTGGGTTCTTCCTTCAGAGCATCCTTGATCGACATCGGCTTTACGCCTTCGACCGGGATCAGCTTGGACAACCGGTCCACCTGCCCATACGGCATCTGCAACACGCGCCCGATGTCGCGCACCGCCGCCTTGGACAACAGCGCACCAAAGGTGATGATCTGCCCCACCTTATCGCGCCCGTATTTCTCCTGAACGTAGCGGATCACCTCTTCACGCCGGTCCATGCAGAAATCGATGTCGAAATCCGGCATCGAGACCCGTTCCGGGTTCAAAAACCGCTCAAACAGCAAGGAATAGCGCAGCGGGTCAAGGTCAGTGATCAACAGCGCATAGGCCACAAGGCTGCCCGCACCCGATCCCCGACCGGGTCCAACCGGAATGCCGTGATCCTTGGCCCATTTGATGAAATCCGCAACGATCAGAAAATAGCCGGGGAACCCCATGCCCTCAATGATGCCCAGCTCAAAATCCAACCGCGCCTGATAGTCTTCGACCGACACCGCATGCGGGATCATCGACAGACGATAGGCCAACCCGTCTTGCGCCTGACGGCGCAGCTCAGCGACCTCGTCATCGGCAAATTTTGGCAGGATCGGATCGCGCCGATAGGTCATGAACGCGCAGCGTTTTGCAATTTCGACAGTGCTCTCAATCGCCTCAGGCAGATCGGCAAACAACGTCACCATTTCCTGCTGGCTTTTGAAATAATGCTGCGGCGTCAATCGGCGCCGCCCGTCCTGTTGGTCAACATACGCACCCTCCGAAATGCAAATCAGCGCGTCATGCGCCTCATACATCTCAGTTTCGGGGAAATAGACGTCGTTGGTCGCCACCAGCGGAATGTCCATGGCATAGGCCATCTCAACAAATCCACGCTCGGTCAGCCGCTCGGCTTCAGGCTGCCCGCTCTCTCCCGGGTGGCGTTGCAATTCGACATAAAGCCGATCGCCAAAGGCCCGCTGCAAACGCGCCATCAACGCCTCGGCATCCGCGCGCTGGCCATGCTGCAACATGCGCCCAATCGGCCCATCCGGACCGCCGCTCAGACAGATCAGCCCCTCGGAATGCGCCTCCAGCTGCTCAAGCGTCACCTGCGGCAATTGCCCGCCTGCATCCACATACAGACACGAACTCAGCTTCATCAGGTTTTCATACCCCGCTTCTGTCTGGCTCAACAACACCACCGGTGCCGGGGCGGGCGGCTGGCTGCGCCCGGACTGATCCGGGTTGGGCATCGCCACGTCCACCTGACAGCCAACAATCGGCTGCACGCCCGCATCGCTGGCCGTCACAGAAAACTCCAGCGCTGCAAACAGGCTGTTGCTGTCGGTGATCGCCACCGCAGGCATGTCCATCTGGGCACACATACCGGGCAGTTTCTTAACCCGAACTGCGCCTTCCAAAAGCGAATATTCGGTGTGGGTTCTCAGGTGAATGAATCGGGGTTCGCTGCTCATGCGCCGACCCTATCGCAGCTGTGCAACCGATGTAATCCCGAACCCGCCGCGCCCTCGATTGTTCTTGAATTACTCAAGATATACGCAAGATATCCTCAAGGCAAAAATGGCAAACGGCGCCGACCGGCCATGCCAGCCGTGCAAAACTGCCAAAATGATAATCGCACGCTGATTGGAACACTTTCAATGAAACGTTGAAAATTCCACGCCATTACCCCTTAATAACACAAGGATTTTCCGAAAAACTGCTGTTCATTTAGTGTGCATACCCGCTTTTGCCCCCCCGACTAACCCCAAGTTTCCCTTGCAGAATCTGCGCCCCGCTCCCTAGGGTTAAGGCGCGAAAAAGGGTTTCGGGGCCTGCATTGCACCGAAAAAAGCAAGCCGAAAAACGGCAAAGGGGACGCGACCATGACGGGGACACTGCTAAGCATTTCAGGCCTGACCAAGGCCTATCCGGGCGTGGTGGCCAATGACACCGTCTCGTTTGATATCGGCGAAGGCGAAGTGCACGCGCTGCTGGGCGAAAACGGCGCGGGAAAATCCACACTGGTCAAGATGATCTACGGGCTCGTCAAACCCGACAGCGGCACCATGACCTGGAAGGGTCAGCCCTTTACCCCGCCCGAACCCAAAGCCGCCCGCGCGGCGGGTGTCGCCATGGTGTTTCAGCACTTTTCCCTGTTTGACGCGCTGAACGTGGCCGAGAATGTCGCGTTGGGTATGGAAGACCCGCCCCAGATGGGCGATCTTGCCCGGCGCATCCGCGAAGTGTCAGAAACCTACGGCCTGCCGCTTGATCCCAACCGCACCGTGGGCGATCTCTCTGCCGGGGAACGCCAGCGCGTCGAAATCATCCGCTGCCTGCTGCAAGACCCCAAACTGCTGATCATGGACGAACCCACATCCGTGCTGACCCCGCAAGAGGTCGAAATTCTGTTTGAGACTCTGAACAAGCTCAAGGCCGAAGGCACCTCGATCCTTTATATCTCTCACAAGCTCGAAGAAATCCGCACGCTCTGTGACCACGCGACCATTTTGCGACTGGGCAAAAACGTGGGTGAATGTGTGCCCGCCGAAACCTCGGCCCGCGATATGGCGGAACTGATGGTGGGTGACACGCTGCAAACCCCCACCCGCACCACCGAAAAGAAAGGCGAAGTTGTGCTGGACGTGTCCGGCCTGTCGCTGGAACCGTCCAACCCGTTTGGCACCACGCTCAAGAACATCCACTTCACCGTGCGCGCCGGTGAAATCCTTGGCCTCGGCGGTGTTGCAGGCAACGGTCAGGACGAATTGCTGGCCGCGCTCTCGGGCGAAACCCCGACATGGCCGGACGCGATCAAGGTAAAGGGCAACGAGGTTGGCAATCTTGGCCCCAATGCCCGGCGCGGCCTCGGCATTCTTGCCGCCCCCGAAGAACGTCTCGGCCACGCCGCCGCACCGGATATGAGCCTCACCGAAAATGCACTTCTGACCGGGGCCATCCGCGAAAACCTGACCTCAAACGGCTTTGTGAACTGGTCGGGCACGGTAGAATTCGCAGAGAACATCATCAAGACCTTTGACGTGCGCACCCCCGGCCCCCATGTGGCGGCCCGTGCGCTGTCTGGCGGCAATCTGCAAAAATTTGTCGTCGGTCGCGAGGTGTTGCAACGCCCCGAAGTACTGGTCGTGAACCAGCCCACCTGGGGCGTTGACGCCGCCGCAGCCGCCGCCATCCGTCAGGCCTTGCTGGATCTCGCCGCCAATGGCGCGGCGATTATCGTGATCTCTCAGGATCTCGACGAACTCATGGAAATCTCGGATCGCTTCGGCGCCCTGAACGAAGGCCGCCTGTCAGACATCCGCCCGGCGGCGGGTCTCAGCATTGATGAAATTGGCCTGATGATGGGCGGTGCCCACGGAATGGAAGTCGCTCATGTGGGCGAAACCGAAGGAGCCAGCGCATGATCGCTCTCGAAAAACGCCCCATGCCATCGCGCACCCTGTCGATGGCCACGCCGCTGATTGCGGTGGTGATCACCATGATTGCAGGCGGCTTGCTGTTTGCCGCGCTAGGCAAAAACCCTTTTGAGGCCATCCGCACGATTTTCTGGGATCCGATCTTTGGCGAATTTGCCTTTTACTATCGCCCGCAATTGCTGGTCAAAGGCGCGCCTCTTGTGCTGATCGCCATCGGCCTGTCGCTGGGCTTCAAGGCCGGCATCTGGAACATTGGCGCCGAAGGCCAGTACATCATGGGCGCCATCTGTGGCGCCGGGGTTGGGCTTGCCTTCTACCCAACAGAAAGCATCCTGATCTTCCCACTGATGATCCTTGCCGGCGCGCTTGGCGGCTGGGCGTGGGCGATGATCCCGGCCCTGCTCAAGGTCAAGTTCGGAACCAACGAAATCCTCGTGTCGCTGATGCTTGTCTACGTGGCCGAACAATTGCTGGCCTCAATGTCGCTGGGGCTTCTGAAAAACCCCGACGGGCACGGCTTTCCCGGGTCTCGCAACCTGAATGACTACCCTTCTGCCACCAGCTGGATCAACGAGGCAGCCGGTCTGCACTGGGGCATGGCCTTTGCCTTTATCGCGGTGATCTTTTCTTATGTGCTGCTCAACCGCCATATCCTTGGCTTCAATATCCGCCTGACAGGCGAGGCGCCCCGTGCGGCCCGTTTCTCGGGGGTGAATCCAACCCGGCTGATCCTGTTCTGCCTTGGCGCGTCCGGTGCTCTGGCGGGTCTTGCAGGCCTGTTCGAAATCTCCGGACCCTCAGGACAAGTCAGCATCGATTTTAACGTCGGCTACGGCTTTACCGCCATCATCGTCGCCTTCCTTGGCCGCCTGCATCCCGTCGGCATCCTGTTGGCCGGGCTGCTGATGGCGCTGACCTATATCGGCGGCGAAATTGCCCAGGGCAATCTCGGCCTGCCCTCCTCTGCCATTCAGGTGTTTCAGGGCATGCTGCTGTTCTTCCTGCTAGCCCTCGATCTGCTCACCAATTACCGCGTGAAATTCACTGTTAAGGGGACTGCATAATGGATCTCTCAGCCATCAACCCCGTCCTTCTGATCGCCTCTCTCATGGTTGCGGCCACGCCGCTCTTGCTGGCCGCCATTGGCGAACTTGTCGTTGAAAAAGCCGGGGTGCTGAACCTCGGTGTCGAAGGCATGATGATCGTCGGCGCCATCTCGGGCTTTGCGATCAGCGTCGAAACCGGCTCGCCCATATTGGGGCTCGTCGCCGCAATGATCGGCGGCGCGGTGCTGTCGCTGCTCTTTGCCTTCCTGACCCAGTTCGCGCTGGCCAATCAGGTCGCCTCCGGTCTGGCACTCACCCTGTTTGGCCTCGGCCTTTCTGCCCTCATGGGCCAGTCTTATGTGGGCATCAAACCCCCGGCCATGGCCAAACTGGACATTCCCGTGATCTCGGACATCCCGGTGATCGGCCCGATCCTGTTCAGCCATGACCCCGTGCTTTATATCGGCATCGCGCTGATTGCGGCGGTTTGGGCAATGCTGAAATTCTCGCGTGCCGGCCTGATTTTGCGCGCAGTGGGCGAAAGCCACGATGCCGCCCATGCGCTGGGATATAACGTGATCCGCGTGCGCATCCTTGCCATCATGTTCGGTGGGGCCTGTGCCGGTCTGGGCGGGGCCTATATCTCGCTGATCCGCGTGCCCCAATGGACCGAAGGCATGACCGCCGGGATCGGCTGGATTGCCCTTGCGCTGGTGGTGTTTGCCAGCTGGAAACCCTGGCGGGTTTTACTTGGTGCTTACCTTTTCGGCGGTATCAACGTTTTACAACTCAACCTGCAGGCCGCGGGCATTGCAATTCCTGTCGAATACTTGGCAATGTCTCCGTATCTGATCACCATCCTTGTGCTGGTTATCATGTCTGCTGACAAAAGCGGTGCACCCGCCTCGCTTGGGCGTACCTTCCATGCCTCACAATGAGGCCAAAACAAAAACTGCTATCAACCGGGGAGCAACCATAATGAAACTCACGAAACTTCTCACAAGCGCCGCCATGGCGCTGGGTCTGGCGACCACCGCCATGGCCGCAGACACCAAAGTAGGCTTTGTCTATGTCGGCCCTGTGGGCGACGGCGGCTGGACCTATGAACACGATCAGGGCCGCAAAGCCGTGGTCGAAGAATTCGGCGATAAGGTCGAAACCGTCTATGTCGAAAACGTGCCCGAAGGCGCGGACGCGGAACGCGTGATCACTCAGATGGCGCTTCAGGGCGCGGACCTGATCTTTACCACCTCGTTCGGTTACATGGACCCGACCATCAACGTGGCCAAGAAATTCCCCAAGGTGAAGTTCGAACACGCCACCGGCTATAAACAATCCGACAACGTGTCAGTCTATTCAGCCCGCTTCTACGAAGGCCGCGCCGTTCAGGGGCATATCGCCGGTCAGATGACAAAGTCCAACACCATTGGCTATATAGCATCCTTCCCGATCCCCGAAGTGATCCGGGGCATCAACTCGGCCTATATCCATGCCAAAGAGGTCAACCCGGACGTTCAGTTCAAGGTGATCTGGGCCTACACTTGGTTTGATCCCGCCAAAGAGGCTGACGCCGCCAAGGCGCTGATCGAACAGGGCGCTGACGTGATCCTGCAGCACACTGACTCCACCGCCCCTCAGGCTGCCGCTCAGACAGCAGGAAATGTTGTCACCTTTGGTCAGGCCTCTGACATGAGCGAATACGCTCCGTTCCCGCGCGTGTCATCGATCATTGATGATTGGGCGCCCTACTATGTGGCCCGCACCAAGGCTGTCATGGACGGCACATGGGAAAGCGTAAACACATGGCACGGCATCGGCGACGGCATGGTTGGTATCGGTGAGATTTCCGATGCGGTTCCCGCCGAGATCAAAGCCTCTGCCCTCGCCCTCAAGGACTCGCTGGCAGATGGCTCCTACCACGCCTTTACCGGCCCGATCAAAAAACAGGACGGTTCCGACTGGCTGGCCGAAGGTGAAACTGCCGACGACGGCACGCTGGCAGGCATGAACTTTTATGTCGAAGGCATCGAAGGCACGATCCCGAACTGATCGCGCGCCACAGTATCCAGGAAAGGCCTGCCCAACCGGCGGGCCTTTTTTATTGCCGCAATTGCCCGGCATCACAGCGCCCCAACAGCGCAATCTTAGCGACCTTCCCCGGACGCGCGCCAATTGAACGCCCGCAAGCCCGTTCAGGCGAATAATGCTCAATATGCGAACTCAGGAATATAAATTTATAGACCAGGCGCCGTTCATCTCCTAACTTGATAATCAGTTCACCAATTTAGGGCCGGTCAGAAAAATCAGCCCGATTTTCAGAGGCAAAAGGATTAAAAATCAATGAGAAAACTGAAATCTATTCAAACTGTCCTTGTCGGAACAACCGCCGCCGCCATGATGCTCGCAGCATCGCTGGCCACGGCCGCCGACGAAAACGTCCTGCCAACCTCAGGCGATAGCATCGAAACCTTTTTGAGCAGCAAATACTGGACAGTCTTCAAGAACAAGACGCGCGGCTCCTGTTTTATCGAATGGCGCAGCCAGAACAGCGTTGTACAGGCCGGTTTAACAGCCTCTCAGACCGCAGGCTATCTGGGCGCTTTTCTGAAAGATTTTGAACCAGCGGAAGGCGAACACCAAACGTCCATCTTGCTGAACGGAAATCGCTATGTTGGCACGGCGACCACAGTGTCACGGTCGCTGTCCGGCGGTTTCAAGGGCGGCTACATCGTTTTTGACAATCCAAACTTTGTGCGCGACCTCGAAGAAGCACGCGAATTCGTCGCCTTCCCGGAGTCTCCCCGCACCGTTACGGTCAAGCTTAAGACACCGAAAAATGCCATTGACCGTGCGCGGGAATGCATGGCCAGTTTCTGACCCGTCCACTGAGCTCTCAAGGCGGTCATTTTTCCGACTTTTAAAGTGCAAAGCTCTGATCGAAACAGAGCCCTCACCAAGCGGTGCTGGAGGCAAGTGCCTTCAGCACTTCGCATCAGATGTCGCGCAGCGCCAGCCAGATCAGAAACCCGATATAGGCAAACACGATCAGGTTCAGAACTGTATCAGCAATTGATCCGCTCATGTCCGACCCTCCTTGTGCAGTGACCGCAACAGGCAAACGACCAGAACAGGCACGATAAACACAAACGCAATCGCCGACAGCGCAATGATCGATCGCACTAATCCGACATCGCCAACAAAAATCATCGCCAGCCCCAACGCGCCCAAAACACCCCCCCAGATCGTGCGGATATTGGGCGACGGATTTTCATCCCCGCCGGTCCCGATCATCGCCAGCGTGAACCCCGCACTGACCACACTTGTCACCACAAACAGAAACGCCGCAAATATCGTCAGACCCTGTGTCACTGCGCTGACCGGGAATTTCTGCAACAACGCAAATGTCGTGGCATCCAGACTCTGCGCATTGACCTCAAGCAGATCACCGTTGCCACGCAGCACATCGAAAAAACCGATGCCCCCAAACACGCCAAACCAAAAGATCGAAAACAGCGTTGGCGCCACAATCACGCCAATCAGAAACTCGCGTATTGTGCGCCCGCGCGAAATGCGGGCAATGAAAATGCCCACAAATGGCGACCACGCCAGCCACCAGATCATATAATTCAGCGTCCAGCCCTGAAACCAGTCCACCACCGTCGTATCGAAAAACTCAACTGTCGAAAACCCGGCAGGCAGCACCTGGAACACATAGCGCCCAAATCCCGAAACAATCGAATTCATCACAAACGATGTCGGACCGCTCACCAGCAGAAAGACCAGCAACACAACGGCCAGCGTCATCGCCAGATTGGACAGCTTGGCCATACCGTCGCCAAGGTCACGGCGCAGCGGCACGAAAAACGCCAGACACATCGCCACAAAAACCGGCATGGTCAGCTTATCAGGCTCGGCCATGCCAATCAGCCCGGCCAACCCGGTTTGTATCTGAAACACGCCCATCGCCAGCGATCCTGCCAGCCCAACCGCAATCGCAACAATCGACAGCAGGTCAAACACCCACGCCAGCGCCCGGGTCCAGCCGTGATCCCCATAAACATCGGTCAGCGGCGCACTCAACAACAATGTCCGCCCGCGCCGGAATGCAAAATAGGCAATCACCAACCCCACCACGCCGTAAATTGCCCAGGCGTGAAACCCCCAGTTCAGATAGGTCACAAACAGCGCCCGACTGGCGGCCGCCGGATCACCGGAATACGCGCGCAGCACAGAGAAATGGGTCAACGGTTCGGCAGCCCCGTAGAACAACAAACCGACTCCCATCCCTGCCGCAAACAACATGGCAATCCACGCCGGTGTCGAGAATTCCGGCTCTGATCCATCCGGCCCCAGCCGGACCGACCCAAAGCGCGACAGCACCAGATAGATCGCCAGAATAAGCAACCCGCTGGCCTCCAGCATGATAAACCAACCACGGCTGTCAAATTGCGCCGCGACAACCGCGGCGGACAGCGCACCCAATCCCTGCGGGTCCACAAGGCCCCACAATGCAATGCCAATGCTGATCGCCAGCGCCGTGATCAAAAGAGGGTTCAACTGCATCGCGAAGCACTTTCACATGAGGGGGAAACCAAAACGGTCTGCGCGCACTTAATCACGGATGTCCGCCAGTTTCAAAACCCGAAAAGCGCCGCTTCGGATGACCAAACGTCACAAGCAACGCACGGTCTGGTAACCTGATCCGCCTGTCCATGGGCCGCAAATTGGAACCGACGCGATGCCGACGTAATACCGACGCGATGCCGAAATACAAAATCCTGTAATTTCAGGCCGTTAACCACGATTCGGCGAATTGCGCACAACACCCGTGCACATGCGCAAGTTTGCGGCGCGCCAAACTCGCACTACATTCGTCGCAACAGGAGGAATTCACATGCGCAAAATTCAGGCTCAGGGCGTTCACCACATCACCCTCACCGGTGCCGACCGGCAAACATCCATCGACTTTTGGGAAGGCGTGCTTGGCATGCCTTTCATCTTTGACCAGCCAAATTTGGATGACCCGAACGAAGGTCATCTGTATTTTGATCCCGGCGACGGGCGGCTGATCACCGTCTTCACCAACGAAACCCGCACCCCCGACCCGCGCCGCACCCCAACCGAACCGGGATGCGTGCACCACATCGCGTTTAATTTGGGCCGGTCTAGTTGGTTGCAAGCCATTGAAAGACTTGAAGAACGCGGCATCAAACATTCCGGCGCGCGGGATCGCGGCTTTATGGATTCGATCTATTTCAATGATCCAATGGGCCTTTTGATCGAACTGGCCACCTATAAATTTGAGCCACCCGTGGGCTGCACTCACGCCGACGTACTGATCCGTGCGCACCGGCTTCGGGTGGAACGCGGCGACTATAATATCGCCGAAGCACATCTGGCCGACGCAGTCGAGGCGCTGGTTCTGGAACGACAAGGCTCCCTGTCAGACACCCGCGCCCCGGCCAATCCGTACTAGGCGCCGGTCAACAATCCAGCCACCATGGCCAACAACGCGACCGCGTGAATCAACATGATCGCGCGGTCGTTCCAAAGCACGCCCACGGCAAACCACCCGGTCAAGCCGATCAGAAAAAACACTATGTTCCAAGGCACTAAGCCAAATGCCGTGGCCGTGTATCCCAATATCTGAACAATCGACGCCGCCCATTTGATAATGAAAGCAACGTCAATCCGGCGGCTTAAAACTGCGTCAGACATGCGCCGTCAACCCGCCATCCACACGCCAGTTTTGCCCGGTCACATAGCTGCCCTCTCCGGCCAGATAAGACACCAAAGATGACACCTCTGACGCCTGTCCGTACCGGCCCATCGGGATACGCGCCTTGCGATCGTCGGCCTCGGGCAAGCTGTCGATAAATCCTGGCAAGACGTTGTTCATGCGTACATTTTTGGCAGCAAACTTGTCTGCGAACAGCTTGGCAAAACTCGCCAATCCCGCGCGGAAAACCCCAGATGTCGGGAACAGCGGGTCTGGCTCAAAGGCCGCAAAGGTCGAGATGTTTACAATTGCGCCGCCCCCTTGTTCGGCCATGATTGGCGCCACCAAACGGGTCGGGCGGATCACGTTCATCAGATACACGTCCATGCCCAGATGCCAGTCTGCGTCGCTGATCTCCATGATGTCGCCTTTGGGTCCGTGACCTGCCGAATTCACCAGCACGTCAATCCGCCCCCAACGGTCCATCGCCCTATCTACAAGGGCTTTCAGGTCGTCTTGCACCAGATTGGACCCGGTCACGCCAACACCGCCAAGCTCTGCCGCCAGCGCCTCGCCTTTGCCTGAACTCGACAGAATTGCCACCTCGAACCCGTCCGCATGCAACCGTCGCGCCGCATCGGCCCCCATGCCGCTGCCACCGGCTGTAATCATCGCAACTTTGGTCATCGCCATACTCCTTGTTTCGACTTTGAAACTAAGGTTTGCCAACGCCCTTGACCAATCATGTCTCCTATGGCCAGACTGTAGAAAATCTACAGGCTTCTCTGATGCGCAAACCTCTTCTCAACAGCCTTCGCATGTTCGACGCCGCCGCGCGCCATGGGAATTTCAGGCTGGCTGCTGACGAGTTGAACCTGACCCAGGGTGCTGTGGCCCAACAGGTTCGCAAGCTTGAGGCGGATCTCGGTCAACCGCTTTTTACGCGCCTTCCCAGAGGTTTAGAGCTTACGAATTCCGGCGCGCGCTATCACCGCGATATCCGCAAGGCGCTTGACCTTATTGACCGCGCAACCGAGGCACTACGCCCGGACACGACCAATGTCACCCTTTCTGTGCCGCCATCTCTGGCCACAAAATGGCTGGTGCCGCGCCTGGCGCAATTTGCCGAGACGCACCCATTTATCACTCTCGACCTCAGCGCCAGCGAAGCGCTCACCGACTTTCGCCGTGACGCGGTTGATCTGGCCATTCGTCAGGGCGCGACCCCAAGAGAAGAGGGATTGAACGTGCACCGGCTGGCCTCGCTGGATCTGTGCGCGGTCGCAAGTCCGTCTTATCAGATGTCGGGGCAAGCGATTGAAGATATTCAGGATTTTTCCGACCACAAGCTCATTCAGGACGGCCACCGGCATTGGACCCGCATGTTCCAGTCCCGCGACCTCGCCCCGCCCACAGTGGCGCTCAGCTTCAATCAAACTGCCCTGGCCATCGATGCGGCCATGGCCGGACAAGGCATTGCTATGGCTCCGCGCCTTTTGGTCAGTGATACGATGATGAATGGGAATCTCGTGGAAATCTGGCGTGCGCCCCACAACGCGGATGCTTATTACATCGTGCATCCCAACCGGGATCACCCGGCCCGCGATAACGTTGTGGCCTGGCTGTTAGGCCAGGCCACACTCTAGATCAATCGCCGTCTGCGACACCTTCGGCCCGCGCCCGCGCGCGCCGCGCGCGATAGCTTGGCAACACAACCAAAATCGCGGCAATCACCAGCAATCCAAGCGTCATGGGACGTTCCCAGATAAAGCCGATGCCATCATAAAGCTGCATGGAACGCGAGAAGTTGTCTTCTAACATGCCACCCAGAATGAAGCCGATCAGCAGCGGAGCCAGCGGGTAATCCGCAAACCGCAAGGCGGTCGCGCACACGCCAAAACCCACCAGCAACAACAGCTCGGTGGCGTTGTTTTGCCCGATATAAGCCCCCATAAGGGTAAAGAACAAAATGAACGGGATCAGATAGTTGCGCGGCACCGACAAGACCTTGGCGATGTATGGGATCAAAGGTAGGTTCAGGATCAACAGAACCAGGTTACCAATGAACATCGACATGATGACGGCCCAGAAAATCTGAGGTTCGTCGATCATCAGCCGCGGTCCCGGCGTCACGTTCAGCGCAATCAGCGCGCCCAGCAGGATCGCCGTTGTGCCTGACCCCGGAATGCCCAGCGTCAACAGCGGCACAAACGACCCGGTACAGGCGGCGTTGTTGGCCGTCTCCGGTGCAGCCAGACCCTTGATCGAGCCTTTGCCGAACTCTTCCTGCTCTTCCTTGGTGGCGATATTGCGCTCCACCGCATAGCCCAGAAAGCTCGCGATGGTGGCACCCGCACCCGGCAGAACGCCAATGAAGAACCCTTGCAGCGACTGACGTCCGATCACTGGCGCAATAGCTTTGGCTTCAGCGGCCGAAATACGCAGGTCTTTGATTTCCCCATCCCCGTCACCCGAGATATTCTTGGGTTTCAGCACCAGAAACAACGCTTCGGGCAAGGCAAACATCGCCATGGCCAGCGTGATAAATCCGAACCCGGACTGAAGATCCATGATGCCCATGGTAAAGCGCGGCATGTTGAATAACGCCCCTTCACCGACGGTCGCCATGATCAGCCCCAGCAGCGTCATCAACATCGCCTTGGCCACCTGACCCGTGCCCGCAAAGGCGGCGATGGCTGACAGACCGACGACCATCAGTGCGAAATACTCAGCCGAATGAAACAACAGCGCCACGGAGGACAGCGCAGGCGCAAAGATCATCAACAACAGCGCGCCGACGCTACCGCCTGCAAAACTGGCGATGGCGGCAATGGTCAGCGCCTTACCGGCTTTGCCCTGTCTGGCCATCGGATAGCCGTCAAAGCTGGACGCCACGGTGCCCGCGACCCCCGGCGCATTCAAAAGGATCGACGAGGTCGAGCCACCAAAGATGGCGCCATAATATACCCCGGCCAACAGGATCAGTGCCGCGGATGGATCGCCCATCGAGATCGCCACCGGGATCATGATGGCGATGATCGACATCGGCCCCAGCCCCGGCAGCATGCCAATAAATGTCCCGATCAGACAGCCACCAATGACCATCAACAGGTTTTGTAAAGAAAGCGCCGTTTGCAGGCCGATCAATAGTCCTTCGAGCATGTCATCAGCCTCCGATAAAGCCCGGCAACGGGCGCAAATAGATGCCCAGCACCTGCTGGACGAGATACCAAACGACAAACGTCGCGATCAGCGAGACAATCAGCATGATATGCCACTTGCGTTCTCCGAGCAGGAATGACCCCAGGATCAGGAACGCGGAAGTCGAGAAAATGAACCCCAACGGGCGCAGGCACAGAGCATAGGCCACCATCAGCACCAGCAGGAACACGGCCTGCCACAGGTTGTAATCCATCAAACGGCGGTAATCGATATCCGCCTCTTTTTCTTCAGCCTTTTCAAGGCCTAACAGAATTGTCAGCGAAGCAATTGTGGCCAGTACAGACAACACCTTGGGAAAGGTGCTTGGCCAGATCGGGTTGCGTTTCATGAACGGCGCAAGGTTGCCATCCATCGTAAACCAGGCGGCATATCCGTAGGCCAGGCAAATGCCCAACAATACCAAAGCTATCCAGCGGTCCAGAGCCATGTGTCCCTCCCTTGGGAACGGCAGAGCGGTGTCCCGCTCTGCCAAATGAGCGATAAAAGTCTTAGAGGAAGCCCAGCTTCTTCATCAGATCGCCAATGACTTTTTCTTGCTCTTCAAGAAAGGCTTTAAAGTCATCGCCCGAGTTGTGGATATTCACCCAACCGTTGCGTGCACGGACTTCTTCCCATGCATCGGTTTCATACATCTCACCCAGCGCTTTCTGGTACATGGCCACTTCTTCCGCTGGCAAACCCGGCGCGCCAAAGAACCCGCGCCAGTTTACGAACGTTGTGTCGATGCCTTGCTCTGTCATGGTCATTGCATCTGGCGCTGCAGACACGCGTTCCGGCGATGTCACACCGATGATTTTGACCTCGCCAGCAGCGGCCAGATCAACTGCTTCAGAGAAACCGGTCGACAATGCTGCAATCTCACCCGACAACAAGGCTGCCATGGCTTTGCCGCCTGCATCATAAGGGATGTACTTGACGCCCAGCGCATCTTTGCCAGCCGCTTCCATCACCATGGCTGCAACCAGATGGTCCATACCACCGGGAACCGAGCCACCGCCAATGGCGGTCTTGGATGGGTCGGCGTCATAAGCCGCCATCAGGTCATCCATCGAGTTGATCGGGCTGTCTTTGCCCACGACCATCGCGGCATAGTCACCAATCGTGCCCGCAACCAGCGTCAGGTCACGGAAGTTGTGTGGGAACACGCCTGTCAGCGACCGGATCACGATCGGGGTCGAGTTGACCATCAACGTGCCGTGGTTGCTGTCTGCGTTTTCGATCAGGTACCCGATGGCCTTACCACCGCCACCACCTGACATGTTCTCATACGAAGCGTTGCCAACGATTCCTGCCTTGGTCAGCGCTTCACCCGTGCCACGGGCTGTTCCGTCCCAACCACCACCGGCACCGCCGGGGATCAGAAAGTGAATACTGTCGAGCACTTTGTGCCCATCTGCCATTGCAGAACCTGCAAAAGCCATCGTTGCAACAGCGGTTGCGATCAGGGCACGGCGGCCCAGTTTGAATGTCATCAGATTATCCTCCCAATTTGACAACTGTCCGAAACACGGCTCAGTTGAACGTAGTCAAACACCGGAACCTGACATAAACCTGTCACGTCCTACAAAAGGTAATCAGGCCGATGAAATTTCTTTTGGTCGAAGACAATCTCGAGCTCGCACAGGCGATTTGCACCCGAATGCAGCTGGACGGCCATGTTATTGACCATGCTGACAGAATTAAGGACGCGCAGGCTTTCTCTGAAACCGGGGAATATGATCTGATATTACTCGACATCATGCTCCCCGACGGGGATGGCCGGTCGTTTCTCAAACGACATCGCGCTGGGCAAAATGACACGCCGGTCATCGTCCTGACCGCCCGTTCGCAAGTTTCTGACAGAATCAGCATGCTTGATCTTGGCGCCGACGACTACGTCACCAAACCCTTCGATCACGAAGAACTTCAGGCCCGGTGTCGCGCCGTTTTGCGACGCAAGACCGGAACGACGCAAACCGTTGTAAAACTCGCGGATGTGAATTTTGACCCGGTCAAAGGCGCGCTGAAAATCGGCGCGGACGAGATACCGTTGCGAAACCGCGAATTGCGATTACTGGAACTTCTGTTCAATGCGCCGGGGCAGATCTTCTCAAAACAGAAACTGTTCGACCGCCTGTTTTCCTATGACGACGACGTGTCCGAAAACGCGATTGAGGTCTATATCGGGCGCCTGCGAAAACACCTTGAAAAGTCCCAACTCAGGATCACAACCCATCGTGGTTTGGGATATCGGCTGGACCATGACTGACTCGGCGCACATACACGGATCATTGCGCAACCGGCTGGCTTATACGCTGGTGGGCGGTGCTGCCATTCTGGCGATCCTGATCTTTCTGGTGGTGCGCAACTATGCTGCCCAAATCGCGCAACAAGGACAGGATGACGTTCTGGGTGCCTCTGTCACCTCGATCCTGGATGCCGCCATCATTCGCGACGGAAAGATCGAGATCGACTTTCCCTATGCGTCCTTTTCGATGCTCAGCACCCCTTCGGATGATCGGGTATTCTATGCAATTCATCAGGACGACACTCTTTTATCCGGCTACCCCGACCTGCCCCGCCCCCAAATTCAGGGCACCCATGACCGCGACTTTCGCTCTGCCCTGTTCAATGGTGCAAATGTGCGGCTGGCAACCGCGACGCGTGTTCTGATCGGTGCGGATGTGCGTACCGAAATCAAGGTTTCTGTGGCGCAAACTCAGGATGCGCTATCCGGCACGCTGAACCGCATTTCCCGCAATGTCGGCCTGTTTGTCGCGGGCTTCTTCCTGCTCGCGACATTGCTGTCATTCTGGGCCACATCCACCACCATCACCCCGCTCAAGCGCCTGACCAATTCGGTCACACGGCGCGGCCCAAAGGACCTCAGCCCGTTTGTGAAACCGGTGCCTGTGGAAATGGCGCCCTTGGTATCGTCGCTGAATTACCTGATGGCGCGGCTGGATCACTCGCTGAAACAATCCGAAGACTTTATCGCCGAGGCCGCACACCGTGTACGCACACCACTGGCCACGGTCCGGTCACATGCTGAATCCACGCTCCACCGTGTTGAACGCGAAGACAACCGTCAGGCCCTGCGCGCCATGATGCGTGCCATTGATGAAAGCTCGCGCGCCGCCGGGCAGTTGCTGGACCACGCTATGATTACCTTTCGCGCAGATCACCTTGAATTGCAGGATCTCGATCTGGTGGATCTTGTGCGCGATCTGGTGCTGCGCCTGACTCCGATTGCCGAAATGAAAGACATCGAACTGCGGCTGAGTGGGGATAAAGACGTCAAGGTCAAAGGCGACCCGATCCTGCTGCAAAACGCATTGCGAAACTTGATCGACAACGCGTTGAAATATGCCCCCAGCGAAAGCAACATAGACATCATCGTTAGCGCCGATCCCGTCGCCAGAGTAGACGTCCGCGATCAGGGCGCCGGGTTTCCAACCGACAGAATGCCAGAACTTGTGTCGCGCTTTTCCCGGGGCGAGAATGCCGGCAACACCATTGGGTCCGGCCTGGGCCTGACCATTGCTCAGGACGTCGCCGTCGCCCATCAGGGCGCATTGGTGTTGTCAAACCGGCCGGAGGGCGGCGCATGCGTTACATTCTCCTTCTGATCTTTGCGTTTTTCGGCACTCTGGCGACAGCTCAGGACTGGGAAGACCAACAACTGTTTGGTCCATCCAATCCGGCGCGAACCCTGCGCGTAATTTCCAGCACAGACACCTCGTTTTTCGCGCCCATCATCGCTCAGTTTCTGGCGCAAAACCCGCAACTGGCGGTGGAATATCTTGTCACTTCCACCACCGCGCTGGACCAAACGTTTCGCCAATCGCCGCAAAGCTATGATGTGGTAATTTCCAGCGCCATGGATTTGCAGTTTAAGCTGGTCAATGACGGCCACGCACACAAAGTCGAAGACATCTCTCATCCCGATTGGGCACAATGGCGTCAAAGCCTGTTTGCGTTCACCACCGAACCCGCTGCCATTGTCGTCAATCGGCAGGCATTTGAAGGGCACCCGATCCCCGGAACACGACAAGAGCTGATCCAGGCCTTGCGCGCGCGCCCCGACGTGTTCCGAAACCGACTGGGCACCTATGATGTGCGTCAATCGGGTCTGGGCTACCTCTTTGCCACACAAGACGCACGCAGCACAGAAACCTATTGGCGTCTGATGGAGGTGATGGGCAGCATGGGCCTGAACCTCTATTGCTGTTCCGGGGACATGATCAACGATCTGACCACAGGCAAAATTGTCGTCGCTTACAATGTGCTGGGCAGCTATGCCTCGGCACGCAAAGACGCCCAAGATATTCTGGAAATCGTGTTGCCATCAGATTTCCCGACCACAATGATGCGCACCGGTTTTGTCTCTTCCCATTCACGCCATCCGGAATTTGCCGCCGCCTTCATCCGCTTTCTGGCCGGATTACAGCTGGAAAACAACGGTCAGGACGGGTTTCCGCTGCCACCGCTCAGCCCGGCGCGCGACATTGAACGCCAACCGACGATATCGCTGGGCCCGGCTCTGATGACCTACCTGGACTCGCTGAAGAAACAGAATTTCCTGCAGGAATGGGAAAATGCCGTGGTTCAATAGAGCCTGTCATCGCAGCCTCTTTTACCCCGCTCAAATCCATGCCAACGTCGCCGCAGGACTGGCCGAAGTCTGAGGCCACATTGAACCCGTATTATTTGTGAAAAACACTCCTGCACACGGATGACGACATGATTGATTTTCTGGTAATTGGCGGCGGCATCGCTGGCACGTCCGCTGCGGCCCGCCTGTCTGAACTGGGGCATGTCCAGTTGTTGGAGCGTGAAACCGCATTGGGGTATCATGCCTCGGGGCGTTCTGCCGCCTTGTTTGAATCCAATTATGGACTGCCCAGCACGGTCGCGCTGAGCAAAGCCAGCGCAGATTTTCACGCCAACGCCTATGGCGGTTTTCTCAGCCCGCGGGGATTGATGTTTGTCGCCCGTGCGGACGAACCCGAAGCTTTCGCCAGAGCGTGTGACGAATTTCACGTCTCACCTGTGCCGATGGAGCGCGCGATTGACCTTGTGCCCATCCTCAACCCCGAAACCGTCGGGCTCGCGGCTTATCACGAGGCCGCTTATGACATCGATACAGACCTGCAAATTCAGACCTTCGCCCGCATCACCCGCGACAATGGCGGCAAGGTCCTGACAGGTCAGGACGTGACCAACATCACCCGCACCGCCGCCGGGTGGCAGGTGGCGGCCAATGGCCAAAGCTTCACCGCGCGCACCCTTGTAAACGCCGCCGGGGCATGGGTGGATCAGATCGCGGCTTTGGCAGGTATTGCACCGCTTGGCTTCACGCCCATGCGGCGTTCCATGGCGCGTATTCCCGCCCCAGGCGGACACGATGTGACGGGCTGGCCGATGATCATCGACATTCACGAAAACTGGTACGCCAAACCCGATGCAGGCAGCCTTCTGGTCTCTCCTGCCGAAGAACATCCAATGCAACCGTTTGACGCCTGGGCCGATGACATGGTTCTGGCCGAAGGTCTTGCCCGTTATCAGGAATACGTCACCACAGAAGTAACCCGGCTTGAGGCCAGCTGGGCCGGACTGCGCACCTTTTCCCCGGATCGCAATCTGGTCATCGGCCCGGCAACCGACGACCCGGCGTTTTTCTGGGTCGCGGGTCAGGGCGGCTATGGCTTTCAAAGCGCACCGGCAGCCTCTCAGCTTGTTGCCGACCTGATCGCCGGACGCCCGTCAGAACTGGACGCCCAAACGCTGAGCGCACTGTCCCCGGAAAGGTTTGCCTGATGTCCAATCTGCGCATCCCGCCAAAAATGGCCTCGGTGGCAACACCAACCTCAGACGACAAGCTGTTTTCGCCCTCTGCCGCGCGCAATACAAAAGCCATTGTCGCGTTGATGAAACAGAAAGCCCCGGCAACCGGAACTGCACTGGAACTGGCCAGCGGCACCGGCCAACATATCGTCGAACTGGCCCGCGCCTGCCCCAACCTCCGCTGGCAGCCATCCGAATTCGACAAAGCACGCCACCCAAGCATAACCGCCTATGTGGCTCAGGCCGAACTCACCAACGTTGCACCGGTGGTGGCGCTGGACGCGACCACTTCGAGCTGGGGAAGGCAGCATCACGGCCAAGACCTGATCTTTCTGGCGAACCTGCTGCATTTGATCAGCCACACCGAAGCCGAAACACTTGTGCACGAAGCGGCCCAAGCGCTGGCGCCGGGTGGAATGCTGATCATCTATGGCCCGTTCATGCGCGACAACAAGCTGATCAGCGACAGCGACGCCGCCTTTCACGCGAGCCTGCAGGCACAGGACGCAACCATTGGCTATAAGTGCAGGTCTGATGTGATCGTTTGGGGCACCGACGCATTGCTTGAGGTATCCGACATCGTTGATATGCCCGCCAACAATCTGGCCCTTTGCTGGCGCAAACCCGGTTCTGCGCCAAATTAATTGGTGAACTGATCAGGATCAAAGCTCATATTCAAATTTCATGATCTGACTGCCGGAAACACCTATAAACCGGAGCCTCACATGAGCTGGAATGACAAACTGAACGACACCCGCAACCAACTGCGCGGACTGAACAAAGCCATCCCCGACACCACCCGCGCCTTTGGCGGGCTGGGCAAAGCGGTCAAAGAAGGCGGCACGCTGGACTTCAAAACAAAAGAATTCATTGCGCTTGGGATCGCCGTCGCCATGCGCTGCGAGGCTTGTATCGTTCTGCATTGCGAGGCGCTGGTCAAAGCCGGGGCCACACAGGAAGAGGTTGGCGATGTGCTGGGCATGACCATCCAGATGGGCGGCGGCCCGTCGATGATGTATGCCGCCAAAGCACAGGAATGCTTTCAGGAGCTTTCCGCGGGCTGACATCCCTGACCAGACACCGTAAGGTCGTCTGAACACGCAAAAAAGCTAGGATTTACCGTCTCATGAAACGTTTTTTGATGCCGCTCGCGGCCCTTGCGGTCGCCGGCACACAGGCAGGCGCCGCAGGGCCCGATTTTCTCGATGACTGGGATCTGGACGCAAACGGGGGCGTCACGTGGGAAGAGCTTATTGAATTGCGCAAGCACATCTTTGAGACCTTTGACAAAGACGGCGACGGTGCCTTGAACAACGCCGAATATACCGAGTTTGACAAAGCCCGCGCGGCAACAGCCGAAAGAACCGGCGCACCTCTGGCGCTGCGCGCAGTGCACGGGTTTGGGCGCAATAACTTTGACACCAACCTTGATGGCAAAGTCACCCGCGACGAGTTTGAGGCGGGTCTGCGCCGCTGGTTCAGCGCCAATGACAAAAACGGCGACGGTATTCTGGCACCGGGCGACTACTAAAACCAACCACAGATTGGCGGCTCAATCCGGGTCGCCAACCAACACAAACGGTGCCCAATAGGCCGGGTGCTGCCATTCCGGGCGTCTTGGGTTGTCCAAAAGACTCAGAATGGCCGCGCGCTGCGCCTCTGCCATCGGCAATCCCGGCGTTGCGGCCCTGCGGGAAAACATCTCTGTCATCAAAGCCACCGCCGACTGGCTTTCCACCGGCCAATGCGACACCATCAGCGCCCGCGCGCCCGCGTATGAAAACGCCTGCGCCAACCCGGACAGGGCTTCGGCCCCCGGTTCGCCGCCCACAGCGGTGTTACAAGCCGACAACACCACAAGGTCAGCGTCCAGTTTCAATCCCGCCACTTCGGATTGCGTCAGCAATCCATCCTCCCCGTCCCCGGCTGTCAATGCCAGGGCCGGTTCGGCCAATTCGCCATCACGCACCAAATCCCCCGCAATCAACCCATGCGTGGCAAAGTACAGGATCTCGTAGTCTTGCAGGCGTTGTGACTTGACCGTGGCTTCGGTTGCCGCGCGCCCTTCAAACAACACGCCACTGTCCGGCCCCAACGCCTCAGCCACGGCGCGGACCTCATCCCGGGTTTCCGGCAGCGGTGCCAACGCGCCACGCAGCGCGCCCTGACCGGCACTTAATGAAGCGACCTGTATCGTGTCTTCGGGCCGGGCACCAAAATCCGGGTCCGCAAAGGCCAAAAGACTTTTGCGGTCCGGCTGTGTGGCCTGCGCCAACTCTGTCACCTTCAGCGCAAATGCAGACGGGATCACCGTGATCGCGTGATCGCGCACCACCCATTCAACCGTATCCCATGTTGTTTCGTCACTTAACGGCCGCTTCAGCAACAGTTGCGGCGGCAGTCCTGAAAGCGGCCCACGTAAATCCACAAACCAATGGGTTTTGTCACCGATGACATCTTCGACGGTTCCAAAGGTCATGTCATAAAGGAAGCTGGCCGCATAAAAGTTGAAACTGTCATCCTGTTCGCCGTCGTCCTCCTCATCCAGCGATTCCGCAGCCCGCAGCCCGAATTTCAAATCGATGCTTTCCCGCGTATCCGCTGCGGCCAGCCCCATATTGTGGCGCGTCGTACCGGTCAGTCGCCAGACAACACGGTCCCGCGTAACGGCAATAACGTGGTGGTTGCCGTCATCATCGTCATCAATGTCAAACAACACCAACGCCTCATGCGGCAGCAACAACCGCTGCGCCTCGCTCAGCGATAATTCCGCATCGCCCAGCATCGCAGCACCCGCTGGCTCGTTATCCTTCAGGAAAGACGTCAGTCGTAAGATTTCGGCAGCATTTGTCGCAAGGTCCGCCTGCAAAGCGCGCTCTTGCGCCGGATCGCGTTCGTTCAGTGGTAAATTGACCAATCCCGCCAGCACCTGTTGCATGGTCTGTTCCTCCCCAACCCGGTCTGTCAGTTCTCGATAAGCATCGGCCACGGCCCCGCGCCCGAATTCCAGCCGCAACCCCTGACTGCGGGCTGCCGCCTTGAACTTGCCGTTGTGGGTCAGCTGGGCAATGCGAAACGCATGCTCTGCGGCAGCATCTTCGCTTAGAACACCCGTTTCGACCGCCCTCCTCAGCGCATAATACAACGTATTGCGGCTGCCAGATCCGGCATCTTCTGCGTTCAATGCAGCCTCCAGTGCGCCGGCCGCGTCCCCCGCATCTGTCAGGATTGGGGACAAGTCCAGCCACGCTTTGCCCGCCCGTTCAGATGTTTCACCCAATGTTTTGCTGTAATACGTGGCCACCGCACGCATCTCTGCCGCTGCATCCAAAAACGCAGGGCTGCCTTTTTCTGTTGTAGTCGCCTGCAAAAGCGCCCGGCGTTCCCGCAGTAAAAACATGTGTGGGCTTTGCGTGCCGTACACCTTTTCAACACGCGGCTCCAGATCGGTCAGACTGGCGCGCATCAGATCATATTCGCCAACCCGGTACAGGTTGATCAACCGGTTCAATCCAGCATCCACAGCCGTCGGATGCATTTCGCCAAAGGCAACCTTCATACGCTCTGCCGTTTCCTGCCAATATGGCGCGGCGTCTTGCGCATATCCCGCTTCGTCCAAAAGCTGGGCCAGATCATAAGCATAAATCGCCGCCCGGCGCGGGTTCAATCCTCCCGGTCTGTCGCCAAAAAATGCCAACAGCGTTTCATAAGTCGCGACAGCCTCGTTCAGATAGCCAAGTTTATAATAAATCCCCGCCAGCGTGGCCTTCCAGATATACGTCACCTCTTCGTCCGCACCAAAGACCTGCTCGGCGTACCGCACCGCCTTTAAGGCCAGCGGCAACGCCTCTTCGGCCTCATCCAGGGTCGACAATACCCGCGCATATTCGATCTGTGCCAGCATACGACCCGGATGGGCTTCGGGGTAGTTTTCCTGCCAACGCGTATAGACATCCCGGAAATATATCCGGGCTTCGGTATTGCCATGCTTGCGCGCCACGGCCTGCGCGAATTTCAATCGCATCTCAAGCGCGACAACCGCGTTTTCACCCCAGCTTTCCTCGGCCAGCGCGATCGCCGCATCCGCAATGTCACGCGCGGCGTCATAATCGCCAGCCCGGTACACCTCTTCGAAATGCACTTTGGCCGCCTCTATTGCCTCAAACGGATCGGTGGCGTCTTGCGCCCAGACGGATGACGAAAAAACGAGACACAGCAGAAGGGAAATAAAACGCATCACAATCACTCAATCAAAAAAGCATTGCGCCATGGTGCGAAACCCATCCCCACCTGACAAGTTACAATTTGCGCAAAAAAAGGGGCCGCATAACTGCGACCCCGTCTAATTCAGTTTTTCGTCGAGTTACCCGTTGGCGCGGATGGTCTCGTTTTTGGGGTCATACGGGCTGTCACAGGTCACAACCGCATCCCACAGCTTGTCCTGTAACTTCACTTTCAACCTGGTGCCTTCCACCGCCAGTTCCGGGCGGACATAGCCCATGCCAATGGATTTTTCGAACGCCACCGAATACCCGCCTGATGTCAGACGGCCAACGCGGTCGCCCTCGGGCGTGTAAAGCACCTCGCGGCCCCACGGATCAGCGTCATCAGGTCCGTCGATCAGCAATGTGCAGCATTTCACCCGCACACCCAGCACCTGCATTTCGTCTTTGCCGTGAAACTCTTTGGACAGGTCAATAAACCGGGGCAAATCCGCCTCTGCCGGGGTCGCATCGCGGCCCAGTTCGGTGCCAAACGCGCGATAGGATTTCTCCTGCCGCAGCCAGTTCTGTGCCCGCGCACCAACCAGCTTCATGTCGTGTTTCTCGCCCGCACCGACCAGCAAATCCCAGAGATAGTTCTGCATTTCAATCGGGTGGTGCAGCTCCCAGCCCAGCTCTCCGGTATACGCCACACGGATCGCATTGACCGGGCACATGCCCAGTTCAATCTTGCGCGCACTCAGCCATGGGAACCGCTTGTTGCTCAGCGCTGTTTCGGGATCGGCGTCGTTGATCACCTCTTTCAGCACGTCGCGCGATTTCGGTCCGGCAATGGCGAAAACACCCCATTGCGTGGTCACATCTTGAATTTCGATGTAGCCAAATTCGTCCATCTTGTCTTCGGCGGCCTTGCGCAGGAAATCGGCGTCATATTCGGTCCAAGCGCCTGCTGAAACGAGGTAATAATTGTTCTCACCATTGCGCACGATGGTATATTCGGTGCGCGTTGTGCCGGCCGCTGTCAGCGCATAGGTCAGGTTGATCCGCCCCACTTTGGGCAGCTTGTTGCAGGTGAACCAGTCCAGAAACTGTGTCGCGCCGGGGCCTTTGACCACATGTTTGGTGAACGCTGTGGCATCCACCAGCCCAACGCCATTTCGGATCGCCTTGGCCTCGTCCACAGCATATTGCCACCAGCCACCACGCCGGAACGACCGCGCATCGAGATCAAAGCTTTCAGCCGCACCAACGGGCCCATAATAGTTCGGGCGTTCCCACCCATTCACCCAGCCAAACTGCGCGCCCAGCGCCTTTTGCCGATCATATGCAGGTGCCGTGCGCAACGGGCGGCAGGCCGGGCGCTCTTCGTCCGGGTGATGCAGCACATAGACGTGATCATAACATTCTTCGTTCTTGCGCGCGGCGAACTCGGTTGTCATCCAGCTTTGCGAATAGCGTTTCGGGTCCAGAGACGCCATGTCGATCTCGGCCTCGCCGTCGACCATCATCTGCGCCAGATAATACCCGGTGCCCCCCGCAGCGGTGATGCCAAAGGAGAACCCTTCGGCCAACCACATATTGCGCAGCCCCGGTGCCGGACCAACCAGCGGGTTGCCATCCGGTGTGTAACAGATCGGGCCGTTGAAATCGTCTTTCAGACCCGAGTCCTCGCAGGACGGCACGCGTTCTGTCATCGCCATGTATTGTTCGGCAATGCGATCCAGGTCGAGCGGGAACAGATCGGCGCGAAAGCTGTCGGGCACACCATGTTCAAACCGCGCAGGAGCCCCATTTTCGTAGATGCCGAGAATCCAGCCACCGCGTTCTTCGCGTGCGTATGATTGTGCGTCGGCGTCGCGCACAACGGGATGCTCAGGGTTGCCGGCAGCGCGGTATTTGACCAGCTCAGGGTCCTGATCCATCACGATAAATGTATGCTCAACCGGAACCGCAGGCATTTTGATGCCCAGCATGTCGGCGGTACGCTGTGCGTGGTTGCCAGAAGCGGTCACAACGTGTTCAGCCGTGATGACGATCTGTTCGTCGCCGGGAATAAGGTTGCCGCCTTTTTCCACCATTTTAGTACAGGTCACTTCCCAATGCGTACCGGTCCAGTGAAACGCGTCGGCCTGCATTTTGCGCACAATCTCAACGCCACGCTGGCGCGCGCCCTTGGCCATCGCCATGGTCACGTCAGCCGGGTTAATGTAACCGTCTTCGGTGTGATAAATCGCCCCCTTCAGATCATCGGTGCGGATCAGCGGCCAGCGTTCTTTGATCTGGTCAGGGGTCAGCCATTCATAAGCCACATCGCAGGTTTCCGCAGTCGAGGCATAAAGCATGTATTCGTCCATGCGTTCATCCGTCTGCGCCATGCGCAAATTGCCCACCACAGCAAACCCGGCATTCAGCCCGGTTTCTTCTTCCAGTGTCTTGTAGAAATCCACGGAATATTTGTGGATATGGGTGGTCGCATAGGACATATTGAACAGCGGCAATAATCCGGCCGCATGCCATGTCGACCCGGACGTCAGCTCGTCCCGCTCGATCAGCATCACATCATCCCAACCGGCTTTGGCCAGATGATACGCAATTGACGTTCCGACGGCACCGCCACCAACAACCAACGCTTTGACTTGAGTTTTCATGTCCGGGCGACTCCCACTAAATTATCTTGTGGGCAATCTGACAAATCCTGACCAATCCCGGCGGGTCCATCCGACCGAATTTCGGACAAAACCGACCAGATACGCCAGAAAGCGCACAATGCATCGAATTATTGATCGAATTTGCGGGTCAGGGCGTGGGCAATTCCGTTGTCACAACCGGATCTGACGGGATCAAAGGCGTTGTCGCAGTCTGCTGAACCGTGCGCGCCTGATAGGTCGCGCCTGCAACCACTGCCAATGCCACAAAAATGAACGGTGCTACACGCCCCATATCAATCTCCCGTACCTGTCTCCCCGCAGACGACCCTGACGCACAGACCGGACGGAATTTGGCAGGATTTGCGACCATTTGCGGGCATGATGTCGCAAATCCGGGGCCCATCCGTAAATTTCTTGCCGCAGCGCGGCGTAAACTGCTAAGAAAATGCGCACAGAAACTGGGGAAATGCGCGAAAAATGAAGATTTGCAGAACCGTCGCAGAGTGTCGGGCGGCCATTGGCGAATTTCGCAAAGCGGGAGAGACCGTCGGCATGGTGCCCACAATGGGGTTTCTGCATGCCGGGCACATGTCGCTGGTTGCACTGGCCAAATCCCGCGCCGACCGGACCGTCGTGTCCATTTTCGTAAACCCAACCCAGTTTGGTGACTCCGCTGACCTTGATGCCTATCCACGCGACGAAACCCGCGATCTGGAAATGCTCAGGGCCGCGGGCGTTGATCTGGTGTTTATGCCCGATGTCGACACCATGTACCCGCCGGGCGACGAGACCATTGTCGAGACGACGCGCCTTGCCAACATAATGCATGGTCAGGTCCGTCCAGGGCATTTTCGCGGCGTCACAACCGTGGTCTGCCGCCTGTTCAACATCGTCCAGCCAGACACCGCTTTCTTTGGCGAAAAGGACTATCAGCAATTGCAGGTGATCAAGCGCATGGTGGCCGACCTGCACATGCCGGTCAAAATCATCGGCGGTACCACGGTGCGCGAACCTGACGGGCTGGCCATGTCATCGCGCAACGTCCGCCTCAGTGCGCCGGATCGTGCGGCGGCGCTGGTATTGTCACGCGCGCTGAACAAGGCCGAGACGATCATGACGCAACACCCCACTCAAAGGGCCCTGCGCGAAGCCATCGTCAGCGTTATCGCGTCAGAGCCACGCGCCGCGCTCAAAGGGCTGGACATCGCCGCTGCTGAAAGCCTCACTGAAATTGACGGGCCGCTGACCGGCCCGGCTGCCATCATGCTCTCCGTTGCTTTCGGAGACATTCTTTTGATTGATCAAAGGGTCGTCACACCATGAGCAAACAAACCCCCATCCGCCGGACCACCGTGCCCCAGATCGCCGCGCGCAAAGGCGGCGAACCGATTGTGTCGCTGACCTCGTATCACGCGCACACAGCGGCCATTGTCGACAAATACGCCGACTTCATTCTGGTGGGCGACAGCCTCGGTATGGTCATGCATGGCATGGAAAGCACCGTCGGCGTGCCGCTTGATCTGATGATCATGCATGGCAAGGCGGTGGTGCGCGGCACTAAAAAGGCGCTGGTCGTGGTGGACATGCCGTTTGGCACCTACGAAGAAAGCCCCTCCATCGCGTTTCGCAATGCGGCCAAAATCATGAAGGAAACCGGCTGCGGCGCGGTCAAGCTGGAAGGCGGCGCGCGCATGGCAGACACCATCCGCTTTCTGACCGAACGCGGCATCCCGGTGATGGCCCATATTGGCCTGACACCCCAGTCCAGCAACGTCATGGGCGGGTTCAAAACCCAAGGCCGCGACGAAGACGACTGGCCCGTACACGAAGCCGACGCCAAAGCGGTGACAGATGCGGGTGCCTTTGCCATTGTGCTCGAAGGCATGGTGGAACCTCTGGCTGTGCGCATCACCAAACAGGTGGCAATCCCCACAATCGGCATTGGTGCCAGCGCCGAATGCGACGGTCAGATCCTCGTGCTCGAAGACATGCTCGGCCTGAACGAATGGACACCGAAATTCGTCCGCGTTTACGGCGATCTTGGCCCCGCCATCGAACGCGCCGTCAGCCAATACACCGACGAAGTCAAAGACCGCAGCTTCCCCGGCGAGGACGAAGTCTATCGCTGACACACGTTAGGGGCCGAAACACAATCTGATTTGCGCGCACGAGGGAGAATAGGCACGAACTGTGGTCTCGATCACAGATCGTGCCCACCAATAATCATTCCAATATCTTACCCGGGTTCATGATGTTATCCGGGTCGATGGTTGTTTTGATCGACGCCATTACATCCACCGTCCCCCCCAGCTCGCGCCGCAGATAGGCCTTTTTGCCTTGTCCGATCCCATGTTCACCGGTGCAGGTGCCCTCCATCGAGATTGCCAATTCATTCAACCACGACACAAACTCGCTGGCCCGCGCAACCTCTTCGGCGTCATCCATATCGATCAATGGCAAGGCGTGAAAATTTCCATCCCCGACATGCCCCACAATAGGCGCCAGCAATTTCAGCTCCGCCGCCTTGCTCTGGGCCGCATTCACGCATTCCGCCAATCGCGAAATCGGCACGCACACATCGGTCGAAATACCCTTAGCCCCGGGACGCAGCCCCAGGGACGCCCAATACATGTCATGGCGCGCCTGCCACAGCTTGTTGCGATCCTCTGCCCTGGTGGTCCATTCGAACCCCGTGCCGCCAAACTCGTCCGCGATGTCACCAAACATCTCGGCCTGCTCCGCAACTCCGGCATCGGACCCGTGAAACTCCAGCAGCAACAGGGGCGTTTCGGGCAGGTCCAGCTTGGAATAGGTGTTGGCCGCTCCGACGCTCAGTTCATCCAGCAATTCGATCCGGGCAACCGGAATGCCATATTGAATCGTCGCCATGACCGCCTGACAGGCCGCGTCCACGGTCTTAAACGAACACCGCGCCGAAGACATGGCCTCGGGAATTCCCTGCAATTTCAACGTGATCTCGGTGATGATGCCCAATGTGCCCTCAGATCCGATCATCAACCGCGTCAGATCATACCCCGCGCTGGATTTTTTGGCGCGGCTCGCTGTTCGGATCACTTCGCCCGACGGCAGAACCACCTCCAGCGACAGGACATTGTCCTTCATTGTGCCATAGCGCACCGCGTTGGTGCCGCTGGCCCGGGTGGATGTCATGCCCCCCAAAGACGCATCAGCCCCCGGATCGATCGGAAAGAACAGCCCCTGATCGCGCAGATAGGTGTTCAACTGGCTACGTGTGATACCCGGCTGCACAACACAATCCAGATCCTCAGAATGCACCGCCAACACCGCGTTCATATCCGACATATCAATGCACACGCCCCCCGCAGGCGCATTGACATGACCCTCCAGCGACGTGCCCGCACCAAAGGCAATCACCGGCACCTTATGGGTCGCGCACACTTTGACGATCTCTGAAACCTCTTGCGTCGTTTGCGCAAATACCACTGCGTCCGGCGCTTGATTGCGGATCCATGTGGTCGTGTGGGCGTGCTGTTCGCGAACCGCCTGCCCGGTTTGGAGTTTTTCCCCAAACCGTTGTTTCAGAATGCCAATCGCCGCAACGATACCCTCTTCGTTGCGCGGCAAATCCACTGGGTTGGACATTATTGCTCCCTCAATCCTGTCGTCGAATATTTGTTATTGCGCCAAGTTAGCCTGCGTCATTCGCCAAAAGCCACACCTTCACGGCGCGGATCAGCCCCGCCACTCAGATGGTCGCCAACCGAAATCGCATGCAGGCCAGAGTTCAGGCCGCGTTGCTTGACCTCAAACCCCAGCGCCTCAAGCGGTGCAACCAGTTCGTCGGTTTCGACATCATATGCGCCAAACCGGTTCACCCGATGCGGCATCGACACGGCCTGTTGCACATCCATGCCCCAGTCCAGATGCGCGATGATCGTCTTGGCCACATAGCCAATGATCCGACTGCCCCCGGGCGAGCCTACAACCAGAACCGGCTGGCCGTCTTTCAGAACAATGGTTGGTGCCATGGATGACCGCGGGCGTTTGCCCGGTTCAACCCGATTGGCCACAGGCACGCCGTCGCGATGCGAGCGGAATGAAAAATCGGTCAATTCGTTGTTCAGCAAAAAGCCCCCCACCATGACCCGGCTGCCAAAGCCGTTTTCGATGGTGGTCGTCATACTCAATGCGTTGCCATACTGATCCACAATCGAGATATGTGACGTTGATGGCAGCTCGATCGCGTCATCATCCGCCCAGATCAACGCGTGGTCGAACTCGGGTGTGCCCGGTGCAACGTCGCTCAGCGCGTCGTCCCGTTTCAGCAACTCTGAACGTGCATTCAGATAATCATCTGCCAACAATCCCTGCACCGGCACCGGCACAAAATCGCTGTCCGCCATATACCGGCCCCGGTCTGCAAACGCCAACCGCGACGCATCCCCGATCAGCCGCCATGCCTGCGGATCATCTGCCCCCATCGCGGCCAGATCAAACGGTTCCACCAGCCCTAAGATCTGTCCAACTGTCAGCCCGCCTGACGACGGTGGCCCCATGCCGCACACATCATGGCCTTTGTATTCCAGACAGGTCGCGGGGCGTTCCTTAACCTGGTACAGCGCCAAATCCACATCTCTCAGCACACCTGGCAGCGCGGCACCCCGCACGGCGGCAACGATATCTGCGGCAATGTCGCCTGTGTAAAACGGCGCGGTTCCGTGCTGCGCGATCTGGCTCAATGAGTGTGCATAAGCAGCGTTTTGCAATGTATCCCCTGCTGCAACAGGCACCCCTCCGGGCAGGAAATAGGCGGCGGTTGTGGGATGTGTGGCCAAACGTTCCGCGTCACGCGCAACCGAGTCTGCCATGCGTGGCGACACTGTGAACCCGGCCTCAGCCAAGCCAATGGCAGGCGCCAGCAAATCCGGCCATTCAGACCGCCCCCAACGACGATGCGCCTCTTGCATCAGTTTTGGCGTGCCCGGCACCCCCACTGACAGACCGCCAACCACAGCGTCAAAAAATTTCAGCGGTTGGCCCTCTGCGTCCTGAAACAATCTCGGCGACGCCGCCAAAGGCGCGGTTTCGCGCCCATCCAGCGTGGTGACTGCGCCGCTTTGTGCGTCGTACCAGACAAGGAAAGCCCCCCCGCCCAACCCAGAGCTTTGCGGCTCAACCAGCCCCAGCACAGCCTGAACCGCGACCATCGCATCTGCCGCCGTGCCGCCGTTGCGTAGCACATCGGCGCCAACCTCAACCGCCAGTGGATTGGCGGCGGCAACCATCCAGTTCTCAGCCTTAAACGGAACGCCTGAATCCTTAGCCTGTTGCGCAGATTTCAGCGCCTCGGGCACAATTTCCCCCAGAACAGACGCCGCCTCGGGTGCAACTGCATCCGCAGCCTCTTGCGCCCAAACGGTCCCTGCCACGCCAAGCCCTAAGGTTAATGTCAGTGTCAAAAACGGTGCCGTCTTCAAATGTCTCATGCGATTCCCTCTGCGCGAATTCGTGAACCTTAGGTCAGCCATCCACATTCGCCAAACCCGACAATGGATAATCCGCCAAAACGTGATGCACCGCCCGCTCTGGCGTGAGAACAGACTCAAACAAGCTGAAACTCTGCACATCAACCCGACAGGCCGGGTCCAGCCCGGCATCAGCAACAAACCGGCTCAGCCGGGCTTGTTCCGTGTCCTGCAAAACCCGGCCAAACCGGGCCGGTGTGACATGGGGACGAAAACGTCGGCGCTCTAACGTCAACCCGGCCAACCGAGCAGCACGTCGCACGCCATCATGCAGTTTTGCCAAACCGCCTGATGGCTCTGCCCGCAGACACAACACCCGAGGCGCGCGCCCGCCCATAATCTCTAACCCTTTCAGATCAAAAGAAAAGGGTGGAACAGACAGGCCCACAAGAGCTTCGTGCAAACTTTCCAGATCACGTTCGCTCTGATCGCCCAGAAACGCCAGGGTCAGATGCAGATTGTCCACCGACACACGCCGCCCAACCGGCACGCGCGCCTGCAATTGCGCGATTTGCGCGCTCAGGTCCGGACTTAGATCAATGGCCACAAAGGCCCGCATCCGCCCCCGCGATCACAGCATCGCCGGAACCACAAGATCCGGCGGGCGGTGGCCATCGTCAAAGGTTTTGATGTTGATGATCACCTTCTCGCCCATCTCGATCCGGCCTTCGACCGTGGCCGAGCTGATATGAGGCAGCAACACAACATTGGGCATCTCGCGCAGATCGGGGTTCACTTCGTTGCCGTGCTCAAACACATCCAACCCGGCCCCGGCGATCTCGCCCGCCTTCAACATCCGCACCATCGCGTTTTCGTCGATCACTTCGCCGCGTGACGTGTTCACAATCACAGCACCTGTTTTAAGCAATTTCAGGCGACGCGCATTTAGCAGATGGAATGTCGACGGCGTGTGCGGGCAGTTGACCGACACCACATCCATGCGCGCCAGCATCTGATCAAGGCTTTCCCAATATGTCGCCTCGTATTGTTCTTCGATCTCGGGGCGCAACCGGCGGCGGTTGTGATAATGTATCTGCATGCCAAACGCCTGCGCGCGGCGTGCAACGGCAGTACCGATCCGGCCCATGCCCAAAATGCCCAGCCGTTTTCCGCTGACCCGACCGCCCAGCAATGCCGTGGGCGCCCAGCCATCCCAGGTACCGCTTTGCATGCGGTTCAGACCTTCGGGAATACGGCGTGTCACGCTCAGGATCAGCGCTGTGGCCATATCCGCCGTGTCATCCGCCGACACACCCGGCGTGTTGGACACCAGAATACCCCGCTGACGGGCGGTAGAGACGTCAATATGATCCACACCCGCACCGTAATTGGCGATCAACTTCATGCGCTCGCCTGCCTGTGCAATCAGCGTGCTGTCGATCCGATCTGATAACGTCGGCACCAGAACATCCGCGTCCCGAACTGCCTCAACCAGCTCTTCGCGCGACATCGGCGCGTCATCATCCCTCAGCTTAACGTCAAAAAGTTCGGACAGTCGGGTTTCGACATCTTCCGGTAAGCGTCGCGTAACGACAACACTCAGACGTTGCTTTGGCATGCAGGGCCTCCCAATACTTTTCAAATCAGCGCGTTGGTGCCACACTGCCTGACACACAGACGGGGCACAAGAACCCGCGAGACATTCAGAGCATAAAATCAGGCAAGATACGCGCAATGGGGACAAAGACGCTTTTCAGCATAGCCGCCGCAGTGATTGTGGCGCTTTGTGGAGCCGCAGCAGCGGAACAGGCACGTGGCCCGGTCACGAACCTGCCAATGCCGCGCTATGTATCGCTCAAGGCCAACAAGGCCAATGTGCGGCGCGGCCCGTCGCTGACCCATCGGATCGACTGGGTGTTCAAACGCAAAAACATGCCGCTGGAAATCACCGCAGAATATGGCCACTGGCGTCGCGTGCGCGACATCGAAGGTGCGGGCGGCTGGATACATTATTCGCTTCTGTCGGGCGCGCGCACCGTGATCATTGAACGGGATATGATGCCGCTGAACATGCGTCCGGAACCAGAAACACCGATGATTGCGCAGCTTGAACTGGGCGTTGTCGCCCGATTGCAAGAATGTCGCCCCGATTGGTGCCGCGTGAATGCCGCCGGTTACAAAGGCTGGGCGCGCAAGTCTGATCTTTGGGGTGTCAAAGCCGAAGAACTGCGCGACTGACGGCGCACGCAGGATGCGCGCCGTCTGATCACAGCCCCAAAGTCATGTTCGCCGCTTACTGAGCCGCAGCAGCCGCCGCCCGAATGGCGCGAATATTGTCGCCATAGACATCCGCTTTGTCGACACTGCCACCTTTGAACACAGCAGACCCGGCCACCAGCACATCTGCCCCGGCTTCGGCCACCAAAGGCGCCGTTTCGGTGGTCACGCCGCCATCGATCTGGATGTGAATCTCACGATCCCCGATCATCTGGCGCAGCTTGCGGGTTTTTTCGACACCCGAATGGATAAACTTTTGTCCACCGAACCCGGGGTTCACGGTCATGATCAGAACCATATCAGCCAGATCCAGAACATGTTCGATGCTCTCCAGCGGTGTTCCGGGGTTCAGCGACACCCCCGCCTTGACCCCTTGCGCCTTGATCGCCTGCAACGTGCGGTGAATATGCGGACCAGCCTCAACATGGGCGGTGATCATATCTGCACCTGCTTCGGCGTAGGCCTCGATATACGGGTCCACCGGCGCAATCATCAAATGCACATCCATGAACGTCTTCACATGTGGGCGAAACGCCTTAACCGCGGGCGGGCCAAAGGTCAGGTTCGGCACAAAATGCCCGTCCATCACGTCGACATGCACCCAATCGGCACCCTGTTCTTCGATGGCTCGAATTTCCTGCCCGAAATTGGCAAAATCTGCGGACAGGATCGATGGGGCAATCTTGATATTGCGATCAAAGGACATGCGCGTTCCCTTTCAGTTGAACACCGCCAGATCTCTGGCAGACAGCGCCATCTTCAGGGTTGAAAACGGGCATAAGACAAGGCCCGAACCATCCCACACTCAGGGCGATTCGACGTTTGTGCGGAAAATGCGGGGGCAAAGGGAAAAGTGCAAACAGAATTGCCGCTGACCAGCCTGTGCGCTCGTTTTCACTCTGCTTAAATTTTGATCGCACCAGCCAACACTGCCCGCTTACTGGTCGCTTTTGCCCGAAAAAGCCTAATTTTCCGGCAGCTTATCTTCGAACTGTCACATCGCCCTGCCATGGTCCAAGCGAACCACAGGAGAGTCGCCATATCCGCGCTTGCCGAAATATCCCTTCCGGCCACACCGGTGACGGCACAGCCCCGCGCAATCGGGACGGCGCTGATTCAGACCAAACTGCGCGGCACGCAGACGGTTCTGGATGACTTCCGCCTGTCCGGGTCCTGTCGGATGCTGTTCCCACGACGCACGGACCCGGTTCTTGAGGGTGTGTTACTGAACACCTCGGGTGGCGTGACCGGAGGTGACAGTTTTGAAACACGCGCTGTGGCTGGCACCGACACGCATCTTACCCTGACAACGCAAGCTGCCGAACGCGCCTATCGCAGCATTGACGCCCAGCCGGGCCGCATTCGCACACATCTGACTTTGCAAGACGGCGCACAGCTCAACTGGCTGCCTCAGGAAACCATCCTGTTTGATGGCGCGTCCATCGACAGATCACTGGACATCGACATACCATCGTCAGCGCGGCTTTTGATGGTTGAACCGATGATCTTCGGCCGTACCGCGATGGGCGAAACCATCCGAAACGCCAACGTGCGCGACCGCATCACCCTGCGCCGCGACGGCCAGGTCACGTTTGCCGACCGCATTGCGCTGGACGGTGATGTTCAGTCCCACCTTGATCGCCCCTTTATCGCGGGTGGCGCGCGCGCCATGGCCGCCATTTTGCTGGCCGCCCCCGATGCAGAGCGCCATCTGCCATCCATGCGCGCCTGCCTTCCCCAATCCTGCGGCGTCAGCCTGATCCGCGATGGCCTGCTGTTTGCCCGCCTGCTGGCCGAGGACGGCCACGCGTTGCGCCAAATTCTGATACCTGCCCTGCGCATTTTGCGTGGTGGTGACCTTCCCCGAACATGGATGCTCTGACATGCAACTTACCCCCCGAGAAAAGGACAAACTGCTGGTCGCCATGGCCGCCGAGGTGGCGCGCAAGCGTCTGGCCCGTGGTGTCCTGCTGAACCACCCCGAAGCCATCGCCCTGATCACTGACGCCGTGGTCGAAGGCGCGCGCGATGGCCGTTCCGTCGCGGACATGATGCAGGCCGGTGCTCAGGTGATCGGACGCGAACACTGCATGGATGGCATCGCCGAAATGATCCACGAAGTGCAGGTCGAAGCCACATTTCCCGACGGGACCAAACTTGTCACAGTGCACGATCCGATCCGCTAAGATACAGGAACCCTTATGAAATATTTCCTCACATCCGCCGCCGCCCTGATTTCCACTCCACTTTTCGCGCATGAGGGCCTGCACATGCACCCCCATGCGTCTGACCCCTCGTGGCTGCCACTGATTGCGGGCACGGTTGTCGTGGCCGGTCTGGCCCGCCTGCTCTGGGCCCGCCGATGATTCCTGGCGAACTGATCCCGGCCTCTGGCGATCTGGAACTCAACTCCGGCGCCACCGTCACTGTTTTAATGGTGGCCAATACCGGCGACCGGCCTGTTCAGGTCGGCAGCCACTATCATTTTGCCGAAACCAACCCGGCGCTTGAATTTGACCGCGCCGCAGCCACGGGCCAACGGCTTGATATCGCCGCTGGCACCGCTGTTCGTTTTGAACCGGGTCAACGCCGCGAAGTGGCGCTGATTCCTCTTTCAGGCGCGCGAACTGTTTATGGATTTAATCAAATAGTCATGGGCCCGCTTTCGTGACTGATCACAAAAAGAGATCTGATATGACCTACCTAACCACCACCCCGCTTGCCGCGCCAATCGCCGGTTTCACTCTGTTTTCAACTCTGCTGGAAAAACAGATGCGTTTCACCTACGCGTTTGGTCAGGCGATGATTGAATCCAACCCGCTGCTGCGCCCCGCCGCGACTCCGGCGCGTGAATTTGTCGCCAAGCCTGCCGCAAAACCCGTCGTCAAGCCCCCCGTCAGAGCCAAAGCCAAACCGGCTGCAAAGACGAAAGCAACGGTGACAAAGCTCGTGGACGCCGCTCCTGAAAAAGCACCCAAACCAGCGCCCAAGCCGAAAACCACCAAAGTTGCTCCAGCAGTTGCGAAAACTATTGTCGCAAAACCGGCGCCAGCCAAAGTTGCACCTGTCAAAGCCGCACCTGCCAAATCTATCCCGGCCAAAGCCGCTCCAGCCAAAACGACCCCGGCGGTAAGCACACCAAAACCGGCCCCTGTTGTGGCAAAAGTGGCCGCGACGCCCGCACCAAAGGCGACGCCAGTTCCTGTCATGCCAGCGCCCGCCGCCAAAGTGGCGCCCAAAACGGGCGAACCGAAACCGGTCAGCAAAACAGTTGCGCCGCAACAGTCTGCCACCAAGCCAGCAACCAAGGCAACGGCCCCCAAACCAGCCTCACGTCGCCCGCGCGCACCTTCCAAACCCCCGACACTTCAGGGCGGCAAAACAACTAAATAACAGCGCACAGATCAGGCATGAGCGGGCCCAAGACCCTCAGCCCTTCCAATGGTCCAACTGTGCCTTGATCTGAGCTTCGCTGCAAAACACACCCGAACGTCAAACGGAACCACGCCAAATGCCTGCAACAATTTCTCGCTCTGACTATGCCGCCATGTTCGGCCCCACCACTGGCGACAAGCTGCGGCTGGCCGATACCGATCTGATCATCGAAGTCGAACGTGATCTGACTGCCGAAGCCGTTGGCGCTGCTCAGAGCGGCGGTTCCGGTCAAAATGCAGCCGTATATGGCGAAGAGGTCAAATTTGGCGGCGGCAAGGTGATCCGCGACGGTATGGGACAGTCTCAGGTCACGCGGGCGGGTGGCGCGGTGGACACCGTGATCACCAATGCTCTGATCGTCGACTGGACGGGTATCTACAAGGCGGATGTCGGTCTCAAAAACGGGCGCATTCACAAGATCGGCAAGGCGGGCAACCCCGACACGCAACCCGGTGTCGACATCATTGTTGGCCCCGGCACCGAAGCGATTGCAGGCGAAGGCCGCATCCTGACCGCTGGCGGATTTGACAGCCATATCCACTTTATTTGCCCCCAGCAGATCGACGACGCGCTGCATTCCGGCCTGACCACGATGCTGGGCGGGGGCACCGGCCCGGCACATGGCACGCTGGCCACCACCTGTACCCCCGGCCCGTGGCATCTCGGGCGCATGATGCAGGCGGCGGATGCGTTTCCGATGAACCTCGCCTTTGCAGGCAAGGGCAACGCCTCGCTGCCCGCCGCGCTGGAGGAACAGGTCAAGGGTGGCGCCTGTGCGCTGAAACTGCACGAAGACTGGGGCACCACGCCCGCCGCCATCGATTGTTGCCTTGGTGTGGCTGACGACATGGACGTACAGGTTATGATCCACACCGACACGCTGAACGAATCCGGCTTTGTCGAAAACACCGTCGCCGCCATGAAAGGCCGCACCATTCATGCCTTTCACACCGAAGGCGCAGGCGGCGGTCACGCGCCGGACATCATCAAAATCTGCGGCGAAGAACATGTTCTGCCCTCGTCCACCAACCCGACCCGCCCCTTTACGGTGAACACCGTCGACGAACATCTCGACATGCTGATGGTGTGCCACCACCTTGATAAATCGATCCCCGAAGACGTCGCCTTTGCCGAAAGCCGTATCCGCCGCGAAACCATCGCCGCCGAAGACATCCTGCATGACATGGGCGCCTTTTCGATCATCGCATCCGACAGTCAGGCCATGGGGCGCGTGGGCGAAGTGTTGATCCGCACATGGCAAACCGCTGACAAGATGAAGAAACAACGCGGCGCCCTGCCCGAGGAAACCGGCGACAACGACAATCAACGCGTGCGCCGCTATATCGCCAAATACACCATCAACCCGGCCATCGCACACGGGCTCAGCCGCGACATCGGCTCGATCGAAGAAGGCAAACGCGCCGATCTGGTCCTGTGGTCGCCCGCATTCTTTGGCGTGAAACCGGAGATGGTTTTGCTGGGCGGCACCATCGCCTGTGCCCAAATGGGCGACCCCAACGCCTCGATCCCGACACCACAGCCGGTCTACAGCCGCCCGATGTTTGGCGCCTATGGCCGCTCGGTCGAACACTCTGCCGTCACGTTTGTCTCACAAGCCGCGCAGGACGAAGGCATTGCAGATACACTTGGGCTGGCCAAGACCACGGTCCCGGTTCACAACACCCGCAACATCGGAAAATCCGACCTGCGCCTGAACACCGCTACACCCGAAATCGAGGTGAACCCCGAGACCTACGAAGTGCGCGCAGACGGCGAGTTACTGACCTGCCAACCCGCAGACGTGCTGCCCATGGCGCAGCGCTACTTCATGTTCTAAGGATTAGAAGCCACATGAGTTGGACACACAAATACTGGGATATGCTGGAACAAATTTATTGGACGCCTGACTATTTGGGTATGAAGTCTATTCCGCAACGCTTCTGGCAAAAAGAACAAGGGCGTGTTTCCGTACCGGATGACATGGTCAATTTCAAAGGGCCACTTTACCGACGGGTAACAACGGCAAAAACTTTCCCTGAGTTTGCAAACAGACAAGAAGAACTCTTCAATCACATTTTTGACTTTACATTTGGTATACTTGATGAACGCGGAGCTCGACAAGTTTTCTCGTCGACTTGTGGGAAGGAGGCTTCAAGCCCTCTCTATTCTCTTGGTGCAGATTTTGGAAAGCAAATCGGTGATCCAAGTTTAAGGGATTTCAGCCAGCCTGATGGTTTTTTCGTTGCCGAAGACTGGGTGCTCGGGGTTGAAATAAAGTTTAACGCAAGCACCTCCTTGGATCAAATCGCAAAGTATATTCTGGCCTTTGCAACAGAGTATGCGTTTTCGCAGCAGAGCAAAAAATACAGCCTACTATACATTTCACCACGGCCCGAAAAACTACTTACGGAACATCTAGAAAAATGTGGCGGCCAATTTGTATGCCCCGGTTTCGAAGTACTCTTAAATGGAGCAAAGAACAGCATCAAGGGTCGACTCGAAGAGAAAAAAACGCCCATACATTACGTGCTATCAAACCTGCAGATTGTCAGTATTAGCTGGCAAGATTTTGCACTTGCTCTTCAATCCTATTTAGAGAGGTACTGCGGCACAGATGTGCCGAATTTGACTCACCAAAAACTAGTCCAGGGTTTAATCCACGAAATTTTCAAGCATCCACATTCTGGAATTCTAAGCTCGCGCATGGGTAACGCTACATGAACAAATCATTTGTGTTGATAACTGCAGGGTTCGGCATTTTGTCTACACTAATTTCTGGCCCAGCCCTCGCAGATTGCCCCACCGTGGCCGATATGGAAACCGGTATCCGCCTGACCGATCTTGACGGAGGCACGGAAACCTACCGCACTCAATCCACCTACTTTGTCAAAGGCGTCTACAACGACACTGCTGCGTCCGGCTCCGAATACCTGCTGATGAAGGGCATCTACCTTGTCGAGCAGTTCGACTTCGAAAACGGTAGCCCGGTCTCCGGCAGCCGTTCCACCCACGCCTTTCCCCTCAAACCCGCCGATGCGCCCTTGCCAGTGGACGGAGCGCGCTGGGACACCGAGGTTCTCAGTCTGAGTGGCGGCGAAGTGCTCAGCGAGCGGGAAAGCTACATTTTTGGGCCATTGACCGAGATCACTTTGGGCGGATGCAGCTATGACATGAATCCCATCATTACAATCTACCACGACGAAGACGGTTACGAGGAGAAACTGCATTATCTTCCTGAATTAGGGTTCGCGTACCTGGTTGAGATCAAAGAAAGAAACAAACCCGCCGACCGCTTCACCTATACACGCATAGAGTCTGTGCAAAACTGAAATGCCGCATTGCAGCAAATGCAACACGGCTATGCCAAAAAAGGCCTACACATGGCAGCAATCATGACCCATATCTTGAACCAAGGGAGGAACTTTCTTCCAATTCCAAAAGAGGTTCAAAATGGCACATACAGCTACTCAAGCCGTCCATCATCGCTCACTGGCCTCCACCCTGGCCGCACCCTTTGTTACATTCGGCAACTGGCTGATCGCAATCGGCGAAAAAGACAGCAGATACCGTCGGGCGCAATTTCTGGCCTCATTGACCGACGAACAGTTGGCGGTGCGCGGTCTGAAGCGCGAAGACATTGCACGCGAAGCGTTCGGCGCAAGCTTCCACGTCTGACCCAGTCCGGGGCGGTTATGGCTAAGCGGGGGTTCTCATGACAGCCTCCCTGCCAACCGCCCGCGACTATCACGCGCATGCACATGGCCCCGTATCCGGCCACGTCGCCCTGACCTACGAAGACCGCTTTTTGCGCCGCAAAACGCTGGTGCTGACCCAAGGCGAACGCATCCTTGTCGATCTGCCCCGCACCACGTCTCTGGATCATGACGGTGTTCTGATTCTGACGGACGGACGCCAGATAGGTGTTCAGGCCGCGCCGGAACCGCTCCTGCAGATCACGGCACCTGACCTCACCCGCATTGCGTGGCACGTCGGAAATCGGCACACACCCTGCCAAATACTGGGCAATCGCCTGCTGATTCAGCCCGACCACGTGATCCGCGACATGCTGATCCTGCTGGGGGCCACAGTCACCGACGTCACCGAACCCTTCACCCCCGAAGGCGGCGCCTACGGGCATGGCCGCACGCATGGCCACGATCATTCGCATTCCCATGCCGATTGATCCGATCCTCACCCTGACGCAATGGCTGTCACCCGCCTACCCGGTCGGCGCATTCAGCTATAGTCATGGCCTCGAACAGGCTGTGCACGCAGGGCGCGTGCACGACGCCAACAGCTTCTCAGACTGGCTAAGCGATGTTTTACAACACGGCGCCGGACGCAACGATGTGATCCTGCTGGCCGTAGCATGGCACAGCGCCAACCCGGAAACCCTGCAGGACATTGATGACCTCGCGCGCGCGCTCGCCCCCTCGGCCGAACGCCTGCTGGAAACCGACCAACAAGGCGCGGCATTTGCGCAAACCACCGCGGCCGTGTTTGCCACGGATTTGACTGCCCTGACCTATCCTGTCGCCGTCGGACGCGCCGCCCGGCTGCAAAACCTGCCGCTTCGCGACACCGCCCGCCTGTTCCTGCACGCGTTTGCCGCCAACCTCACATCCGCCGCGATCCGCCTTGTGCCACTGGGCCAAACCGCAGGCCAGTCCGCGCTGCACGCGATCACCCCGCTGTGCCAGTCAATCGCGGACCACGCGATCACCCAACCGCCAGATGCAATTGCCGCCTCGGCCTTTGCCACCGACATCGCATCGATGACCCACGAAACCCAATATTCAAGGCTCTTTCGCTCATGACCTCTCCCAATGGCCCATTGCGTATCGGCATCGGCGGCCCTGTCGGCGCCGGAAAAACCACCCTGACCGCTAATCTCTGCCGCGCCCTGCGCGACACGCTTTCGGTCGCGGTTGTGACAAATGACATCTACACTCAGGAGGACGCCGAAGAACTGATGCGCCAACAGGTGTTGCCGCTCGAGCGGATCAAAGGCGTCGAAACCGGCGGCTGCCCGCACACCGCCATCCGCGAAGACGCCAGCATCAACCTTGCCGCCATCGCCGATTTGAACAAAGACTTTCCCGATCTGGATGTGGTGTTGATCGAATCCGGTGGTGACAACCTCTCCGCCACGTTCAGCCCGGAACTCGCGGACCTCACCATCTACGTGATCGACGTTGCTGCCGGTGAAGAAATCCCGCGCAAAGGTGGCCCCGCCATAACCCGCTCCGATATCCTCGTGATCAACAAAACCGATCTGGCCCCTCACGTCGGTGCGTCGCTGGATGTGATGCAACGCGACGCCGCCAAAATGCGCGCCGGTCGCCCCTTTGTCTTCGCCGCCCTGCGCCACGGCACCGGCGTCGACCAGATCCTGCCCCTGATCGCAGAAATCGGCGGCCTGCCTACCCTGCCCTAGGGCACCGCCTGATCACGACCCAAACATTCATCTTCCCCAAATACTCCGGTGCGCGAGGCAGCGCCTCGCCCCGAGCACCGCCAGGTGCGCAAAACCTGTGCGCCAAAGGCGCGCCGCCGGTTTGCCTGGGCAAAGATGACAACGACGCTCAAACCCTGTATTCCCGAACAAGCTCCCAAGGCCTCAATTCACAAGGGAAACCGAAACAGGAAACGCACGATGTCTGACCTGACCACATGCATCAGGGACTGGCTTTTGTCCCGGGCTCTGGAAGACTTCGATCTTCAGGACACGCTGTCCGGGTTCGGCACGCGACTGGTGCAGGGCGGCCTGCCTGTCGCGAGAATTTCTCTGGGCCGTCCGATGATGCATCCCATCATTGGCCTGATGTCTCTGGTCTGGGACGCCGACACAGACCGCGTATCGCTGGACATCACCCCACGCCACCGAGTCGCCCGAGAAGAATCCCGAAGATCGCCGTTTGGCGATCTGCTTCAGGGCCGGGTCACCAAATTGCATGCTGACCCGCGCAAATCCCCCGGGCATGATGACTATGTCCTGTTTCGTCAGTTTGCTGATGAAGGCATGACCGATTATGTCGCCCATCTGGTTGAATTCGGCGCCAAATGGACCACGTCGGATCATGGTCAGTATCTGGCCGTCGGCGGGCTGATATCTTTTTCAACCCGACGCTTCAGCGGCTTTTCCCCGTCAGAGCTCCAAACCATCGATGACCTTCTCAAGCCGCTCTTTGTCTGTGTACGCATGGCCACAGAACGCTTTCTGGCGTCCGAACTGCTCGAAGCATATCTCGGCCAGACCACCGGTCAGCGCGTGTTAACAGGTCAGTCTGCGCGCGGCGATGTTCAGAGCATCGACTGCGTTTTGCTCTACAGCGACCTGCGCAATTCTACGGGTCTGTCTCAGGACCTGGATACCAGTTGTTACCTCAAAACCCTGAATCAATATTTTGACTGCACAGCTGGCGCTGTGCTGGATCATGGTGGCGAAGTGCTCAAATTCGTGGGCGACGGCATCCTTGCAATTTTTCCAATCGAAACGGGCTCACGCCCGCGTGCCAACATGTGTAACGCGGCACTGTCCTCAGCGCGCGAGTCCTTTGCCCGCGCACTCGAAATCAATCATAAACGTCAGGCCGAAGACCTGCCCGAGTTCAGCTTTGGCGTGGCACTGCATGTCGGCCATGTGATCTACGGCAATGTCGGCACACTCAAACGTCTGGACTTTACCGCCACCGGCGCCGCCGTTGCCCTTGTCAGCCGCTGCGAAACGTTAACCCGAGACCTGAACCAGCCGCTTGTGGCAACACGCGAATTTGCGCGCGCCTGCGCCGCTTCGTCGGCGGATCAGGGACAACATGTCCTGCGTGGCTTTGACGACCCGGTTGATCTGGTCGCCTATGATGTCAGCGCCCCCTGACGAAACCGACGCATTACCGACGCCACAACGACGGGATGCCGAGACACCCAATCCCCCAAAAGCGCACCCGACACCTGACCGCTTCAATCACCCGGAATTTTGCGTTAAGAGCGCTCAAACTACCTTGGACCCGGCGCATGATCGAGATCACAAATGTCAGCCTCAGCTACGGCACCCGCACGGTGCTGCATGACATCTCGCTCACCCTCAGCGAACGTCGCATCGCCATCATTGGTGCCAACGGTTCGGGCAAATCAAGCTTCGCCCGCCTGCTCAACGGTCTGGTTCTGCCCAGCACAGGCGACGTTCAGGTCGCAGGCCTCAACACCCGCAATCATGGCAAGGATGTCCGGCAAAAAGTGGGCTTTGTATTTCAGAACCCCGACAACCAGATCGTCTTTCCCGTGGTCGAAGAAGACCTCGCTTTTGGCATGAAAAACCTAGGGTTTTCAAAGGATAAGATTGCCGCCAAGACAACCGAAATCCTGACACGATATGACATGCAGGATTTGCGCGAACACCCTGCACATCTGTTGTCGGGTGGTCAGAAACAATTGCTCGCAATCTCGGGCGTGCTGGTCATGGACCCGGCCATTGTTGTGCTGGACGAACCCACAACCCTGCTTGATCTGCGCAACAAACGGCGCATTGCCGCCGCACTGGACGCGCTGGATCAGACCATCATTCTCGCCACCCACGATCTAGACCTGATCTCTGACTATGACCGGGTTCTGGTGTTCGAAGAAGGCCGTGTTGTGATCGACGACATCCCCGCCACCGCCATCCCGGCATATGAACGGTTGATGGCCTGATGCTTGACCTCTACTCACCGGGCACCTCGCCGCTGCACCGCCTGTCACCGGGCCCGAAAATCGGTGCGCTGATGCTGGGCGGCACCACGCTTTTTCTGTTTGAAAACATATGGGTAACGCTTACGGCACTGACCCTTGTGCTGGCGTTCTATGCCCTCGCAAGGCTCACACTCCGGCAGGCATGGAACCAGACCCGCCCGGTACTGTGGATCCTGCTATTTTTCCTCGCACTGCAATGGTGGCTCAGCGGCCCCGAGCTTGCCGCCTTTGTCGTTCTGCGCCTGACCACATTGCTGATGCTCGCCGGTCTGGTCACGCTGACCACTCGTTCCAGCGACATGATCGACACCATCACCCACGCCCTGCGATTTCTGCGCCCGATTGGCGTGAACCCGGCCAAGGTCGGACTGGCCATTTCGCTGGCCCTGCGCTTCATCCCCGTTCTGGCACAGCTCACCACCGAAGTGCGTGAGGCGCAAAAAGCGCGCGGGCTGGAACGTTCGATCATCGCCACAGCCATGCCCGTCGCCATTCGTATGCTTAAAATGGCGGACGATATTTCTGATGCGATCGAGGCGCGGGGATACCGTCCTTAAACGGGCCGAACCAGCGCTGATACAAAGCCAACACTTGCCTTTTCGCACCCGCAGCATTACCACGCCCGCCATCCTCCAAGTTGTCAACGACACAAAGGAAACGCACAACATGGACACCAAGAGCATCGTCTATATCGCTCTGTTCGCCGCCCTCACCGCCGCGCTGGCTCTTTTTCCACCAATCAGCTTTGCCGGTCTGGGCCTGCCCCCGATCACCGCGCAATCGCTTGGCGTAATGCTTGCCGGCGCATTGGCCGGTGCCCGCCGTGGCGGTCTGGCGCTGGCGCTGTTTATCGTGCTGGTCGCTGTAGGTCTGCCGCTCTTGTCCGGCGGACGCGGAGGCTTTGGCGTCTTGCTTGGCGCATCCGGCGGCTTCCTTCTGGCATGGCCGGTCGCGGCATGTGTCATTGGCTGGTTGCTGGAACGTAACCGGGACGCAGGGCTGGTCAAAATGGCCGCCATTATCGCCTTTGGCGGTATCCTGGTGATGTATGCGATTGGCATCCCGTGGATGGCGCTTGTCGCCAAGCTTCCGCTCAGCAAAGCCGTGACCATCATGCTGGCCTATATCCCCGGCGACCTGATCAAAGTGGTGTTGGCGGCGATCATCACACGAGGCGTGCGCCGGGCTTATCCGGCGCTCTGATCCATGCCGCTGTCCGCGCCACTCGCAACCCATGCCCGCCAGCGCCCCCAGGCGTTGGCGGTTTGTGTTTCCGGACAGTCGCTGACCTATCAAGAGCTTGTGCGTCAGGTGTCGGGCCTTGATCGCTGGGCACAGGTGCAGCCCGCAACACCTCAACCCGGCGTGTCATTACCACCCCAAGGCCGCCTGATTGCCACGTCGCTTGGCAACCATCCGTCTGCCGCCGTTGTGCTGGCCACCGGGATGGCCACCCATCACGGTGTCATGGTCATGGACCCATCCTGGCCTGCCACGCAACTGGCCGACATGCTGACTTTGCCGCGCCCAGATGTTCTGGTGGCCCTGTCTCATCAAAACAGGCTGATCGCGCAGGCCAACACGCTTGGCATACCCATCTGTCTCGCTGATCTGGCGCTGCCTGAACCTTGCGACTTCCACCCCACGACACCCGATCCCCAAGGCACCTTTCTGGTTGGCTTCACCAGCGGTACAACCGCCCGCCCCAAGGCCTTTGCCCGTAACCGCCACAGCTGGCAGGCCAGCCTCCGCGCCGGGAAACCTGTGTTCGATCTTGACCCAAGCACCCACACGCTGGCCCCCGGACCGCTGTCCCACGGTCTGACACTTTATGCCTTTGCCGAAACACTGGATGCAGGCGCGTCGTTTTATGGGCTGGATCATTTCGACGCCTTTGCCGCATCCCACCTGATGCACACCCAGCCAGTCCGCCGCCTCGTCGCTGTGCCTTCTATGATCCAGACAATTGCCACACGCGGCCCGTTCGCTGACATGACAAACGTGACCACGGCGGGCTCGAAACTCGACGCGCACCGCCTGACCGAATTGCGCAGCGCATTTCCAGCTGCCACGATCCACGAGTATTACGGCGCATCCGAGCTGGGCTTTGTCAGCGTCGCGCATCACGCACAAACAGGCTCCAGCGCCCCGCCCCACAGCGTCGGCCACCCGTTTGCGCATGTCGACATGCGCATGATGCAGGACGGATCCGACGTAGAACCGGGACAGGACGGCACTATATTTGTACGCGGTGATCTGGCGATTGCGGGCTACTTGTCCGGCGGACGCAACAGCGGCTTTCGCCGTCAGGGCGACTGGGCCACAGTTGGCGATATTGGCCGCCAGAATGACGATGGCAGCCTGACATTGCTGGGCCGCGAAGGCGGAATGGTTCTGAGCGGTGGCTTCAACGTCTACCCTCAGGAAGTCGCAGCGCATCTGACAAACTGCCCCGGTGTCGACTCTGCCGTGGTGCTCAGCCAACCCGACCGCGCGCGTGGTCAGGTATTGGCAGCGGTGATCCTGCCCGCGCCCGATTTCAAACCTCAAAATTTACACAACCACATCGCCAGACATCTACCACGCTACAAAACCCCGCGCGCCTTCTATACAGTCGCCGCGTGGCCCCGCACCCAAAGCGGCAAGATCGCGCAGGCCACACTTGAAACATGGCTGACAGAAAGTGACCCCCGCCTTGCCCCGCTTGAACCTGCCCGCTGACCGCCAACCGGTTATCATCGCTGCCCGGCGCAGCGCCATCGGTCGTGCGGGCGGCATGTTCTCCGGGCTGGAAATCGAAGAGATTGCCGCCCCCGTCCTGCAAGCGGTCGCGCAGGACGCCAGGCTTGAACCTGCAGAAATTGACGACGTCATCCTTGGCAACGCCGCAGGCCCCGGCGGTAATGTCGCCCGCCTCTCGCTGTTGCAGGCCGGGTTTCCGACTTCAGTTCCCGGCGTCACGGTCGACCGGCAATGCGGCTCGGGGCTGGAAGCGGTTATTCAGGCCTGTCGCCAGATCCAATCCGGCGCTGCCGATGTGATCCTGGCCGGCGGCGTCGAAAGCCAAAGCCGTGCGCCCCTGCGCCGCCTGCCCGCCACCAAAGACCTGAACGAACACAGCTACGCCCGCGCCCGCTTTGCGCCCGATACAATTGGTGACCCCGACATGGGGGCCGCAGCTGAAAACGTGGCAGAAACGTTTCACATCACCCGGGAAAGGCAGGACGCTTTTGCCCTGCAATCCCAAACCCGCGCCGATCACGCCCAGCGCGCAGGCGACTTTGTCGATGAAATAACGCCCGTCGACGGACAGTCCCAGGACGAGTGCATTCGCAACACCATGACAGCCCAACGCCTCGCCCGACTGCGCCCGGCCTTTCGCCCGGGTGGCACTGTGACCGTGGGCAATGCCTGCCCGCTGAACGACGGCGCAGCGGCACTTGTCGTCACCTCGCTCAGCCGCGCCCAAAAGCTGGGGCATGCACACGCTCTGGCCTTTGTTGACGCCGCCAGCGCCGGAGTCGTTCCGACCCAATTGGGCATCGGCCCCGTGGCCGCGACGCGAAAGCTGCTGTCCCGTAGGTCGGACATATCTTTGTCCGACCTGACACATCTGGAATTCAACGAAGCTTTTGCCGCCCAGGCACTGGCCTGCCTTGATCAGCTAAAGCTGCCCCAAACCCTGCCCAACCCGGCTGGCGGAGCCATTGCTCTGGGCCATCCGTTTGGCGCATCCGGCGCCATTCTGGTCACCCGGCTGTTTTCTCAGCTGGTGCGCCATCCGGCGCCCGCCTCATCACTCGCTATGGCCATGATCGGCATTGGCGGCGGTCAGGGACTGACGGCCGCGTTCCAGCCCATCGAGCTCTGAAACATATCGCAGGGCTCAAACACAAAACGGGGCCGCACATTGCGACCCCGTTCCTATTTCCAAACCCAGGACAGACTTAGTCGTCGTCTTCATCCAGCACCCGCACAGCACCCAGCGACGCGTTTGCCACATGGGCCGCATAGGCCTTGAGCGCCGTCGACACAGCACGCGGGCGGCCCACGGCCTTCCACGCTTTCTTGTCCGCCTGCGGATGCGCGACGCGGCGCGCGTCCAGAACCTCGTCTGACACGTTCAGCTGGATCGACCGCTCAGGCACCGAAATGGTGATCTTGTCGCCATCTTCTACCAACCCGATCACACCCTTTTCCGCCGCTTCCGGGGACGCGTGCCCAATCGACAAGCCTGCAGTCCCGCCCGAGAAACGCCCATCCGTGACCAACGCACAGGTGGTGTCCAGCTTCATCGATTTCAGATACGCGGTTGGATACAGCATTTCCTGCATGCCGGGTCCGCCCTTGGGGCCTTCATAGCGGATCACCACAACTGACCCCGGCTTGACCTTGCCGCCCAAAATGCCTTCAACCGCATCGTCCTGGGATTCAAACACAACCGCCGTGCCTTCGAATTCGTACATCTCTTTGATCACACCGGCGGTTTTCAGGATACAGCCCTGCTCCGCCAGATTGCCGAACAACACACACAAGCCACCTTCCTGGCTATACGCATTGTCAAAATCACGCACACAGCCGTCTTCGATGTCCAGATCCAGCTCGGTATACATGCGCGACTGGCTGAACGCCTCAACCGTGCGCACACCGCCCGGCGCGGCAATAAACAGATCACGCGCTTCGTTGCCCGCGCTTTCGCGGCGCACGTCCCACTTGTCGATAAATCCGCCAACCGTCTTTTCATGCACTGTGGCGCAATCGCGGTGGATTTTGCCCTCACGGTCCAGCTCGCCCAAAATACGCGCGATGCCACCGGCCCGGTGCACATCTTCCATGTGATACTTGGGCGTCGACGGCGCCACTTTGCACAGATGCGGGATCTGGCGGCTCATGCGGTCCATGTCAGCCATGGTGAAATCCACCTTACCCTCATAGGCAATCGCCAACAGGTGCAAAACTGTATTGGTGGACCCGCCCATCGCGATATCCAGCGCCATCGCGTTCTCAAATGCTTCAAACGTCGCAATACCGCGGGGCAGCGCGGTTACGTCGTCTTCCTTGTACCAACGATCACACAGCTCAACGATCTTCTGTCCGGCTTCTTCAAACAACGATTTGCGCTTGGAATGTGTGGCCAAAAGCGATCCATTGCCCGGCAATGCCAGACCCAGCGCTTCGGCCAGACAGTTCATCGAATTGGCGGTGAACATGCCGGAACACGATCCACAGGTTGGACAGGCCGAGCGCTCCAGCTTGTCGACTTCCTCCTGAGAGCGGTCCTGATCCGTCGCGCCCACAATAGCCGTCACCAGATCGGCTTTATGCTCGCCATCTTTCAACAGAACCTTGCCCGCTTCCATCGGCCCGCCCGAGACAAAGATCGCCGGGATGTTCAGACGCATCGCTGCCATCAGCATACCGGGCGTGATCTTGTCACAGTTCGAGATACAAACCAGCGCATCCGCGCAATGCGCGTTGGCCATATATTCCACGCTGTCGGCAATCACTTCACGTGAAGGCAGCGAATACAGCATGCCATCATGGCCCATCGCAATGCCATCATCCACAGCAATGGTGTTCATCTCTTTGGCAACACCACCGGCCTTTTCAATCTCACGCGCAACCAGCGACCCCATGTCTTTCAGGTGCACGTGCCCGGGCACAAACTCAGTGAACGAGTTGACCACGGCCACAATCGGCTTACCAAAATCCCCGGTTTTCATGCCGGTCGCACGCCACAAAGCGCGCGCAGCGGCCATACGGCGGCCAAAGGTAGAGGTTTTTGAACGAAGATCAGGCATGGCGGGCCTCCCTGGCTAAAGCGTGTCCCAGTCGCGGGTCTGGTCTCGACGGGTGCCATCCCAAGCCCGTATTTGCAAGAGACTCCTGCAATTTTGTGATGCCTGAGAGCCGGTTTTGCGCCGCCTATCAATGCTGTCTTTGACTAAGATGCTGGCTGGGGTCCGTGCCCCACACCGGTGGTTACAAAAACATAGTCCACCATCCGCCCCAATAATAATGTGGGAATCGGCTCGTTTTTTGGGCAAATCCTGCGATGAACCAACCTGCCGCAGGTCTGGAAATTAATACTTCGGTAAGAAATTCGCATTCCAGACGCTCAATAATCAGGCGAATACCGGAGCGTCCGCCCAAAAATCGAGCAGACGCCCGGAAATGCTTAAAAACCCAGCGCCTAAAATTGCACCTCTCGCCGCAACGCAGAAGGTTAAGGCACCCGACGCGCGGACAGTCTGTCTCATTTATCGGGTGTGTGACGACCCGACGATTTGGATCTCGAAAAGGGCCGCCACACGGATCGCAACATAAAGTTGCAAGGATCGGGGTAGGGCCAAATGCGCTTTTGCGCAAGGGGACCGGCTTATTCCTTGCAGGAGGACGTACATGAATTTCCTGAAAACCACTCTTGCTGGTTCCGTGATGCTCGCTGGCTTTGGCGGCGTCGCGTTTGCCGCTGAAGACACCATCAAGGTTGGCGTGCTGCACTCTCTTTCCGGCACAATGGCCATCTCTGAAACCACTCTCAAAGACACCATGCTGATGCTCATCGATGAGCAGAACAAAAAGGGCGGCGTTCTGGGCAAACAGCTCGAAGCCGTTGTTGTTGACCCGGCCTCTGACTGGCCACTGTTTGCGGAAAAAGCCCGTGAATTGCTGACCGTAGAAGAAGTTGACGTGATTTTCGGAAGCTGGACATCCGTATCGCGCAAATCGGCGCTGCCGGTTCTGGAAGAGCTGAACGGCCTGATGTTCTACCCGGTGCAGTACGAGGGTGAAGAAAGCTCTAAGAACGTCTTCTACACCGGCGCCGCGCCAAACCAACAGGCGATCCCGGCCACGGATTACTTCCTGGAAGAACTGGGCGTTGAGAAATTCGCGCTGCTGGGCACCGACTATGTCTACCCCCGCACCACCAACAACATTCTGGAAAGCTACCTCAAGGACAAGGGCATTGCGGCTGACGACATCTTCGTCAACTACACACCCTTTGGTCACTCTGACTGGTCCAAGATCGTGGCAGACGTTGTCGCACTGGGCGCTGACGGCAAAAAGGTTGGCGTGATCTCAACCATCAACGGCGACGCCAATATCGGCTTTTACAAAGAACTGGCCGCAGCTGGCGTTTCTGCAGATGACATTCCGGTTGTTGCATTCTCGGTTGGCGAAGAAGAACTCTCCGGTCTGGACACAACCAACCTCGTTGGTCACCTGGCGGCATGGAACTATTTCCAGTCGGCAGAAAGCGATCTGAACGACGAATTCATCGCCGCATGGAAAGCCCGCATGGGTGAAGAGCGTGTCACCAACGACCCAATGGAAGCACACGTCATTGGCTTCAACATGTACATCAAAGCACTGGAAGCCGCCGGCACCGCAGACGTCGATGCCGTTCGCACAGCGATGTATGGTCTCGAAGTGCCAAACCTGACCGGTGGTACAGCCGTTATGCTGCCTAACCACCACCTGGCCAAGCCGGTTCTGATCGGTGAAATTCAGGACGATGGTCAGTTTGACATCATCAGCCAGACCGAAGAAGTCCCCGGCGATGCATGGACCGATTTCCTGCCGGAATCGGCAATCCTCAAGTCGGATTGGAAAGACCTGGGTTGCGGTATGTACAACACCGAAACCAACAGCTGCGTGCAACAGCTGTCCAACTACTGATCACCTGATCCAAGGGCGCAGGGGACTACTCCCCTGCCCCACTCCTCTGACTATCTGGTAGGACTTATGCGGGTTATTCTCGTCGCCCTCGCGGCCATCCTGTTCCTCTCCCCCACATCGCAAGCGCAGACCAGCACCATACAGGAGGTGTTGCAGACCCATGGCGACGTTATCGCCAAAGGCTCGCGCAAAACAATCGGCCCGGCCATCGACGCCATTGCCGCCAGCGGCATTCCTCAAGCCCAGTCTGTTCTGCAGACATGGCAAGCCAAGGACATGTGGCGCCGCAAATCTGACGGGCTGTTTTTTGCCGCCAAAGAAGTGGCCAAGAAAACCTATCTCCTGACCGATTTCGACACTGGCGAACCAGTTGGCGAGTTCGACAAGAAGGACCTCAAGCAACTTAAACCCAACAGCGGCGTGCGCGCCCTGATCGGCGTGGCTTTGGTCCAGTTTCAATTGTCCGACCCTGACCCTGTGCGGCGTCTTGCGGCGCTCACCGCCATTCAGCGCGACCCTGAAACCAGCCACCTCGCCCCGCTGCGCGCCTCGATTGACGGCGAAACCGATCCGGCCATCAAGGCCCGCAAGCAAGAGCTTGAAACCCTGCTCACGATCAGCTTTGACACCGACGAAGCCGCCCGCATTGCTGCCATCGACCGGATTTCCTCGGACATCTCGCTGGACACCCGCGCCACGCTGAACACGCTACTGACCACAACCCGCAAGGTTGCCCCCGGCGACATGCCTGCCTCCGAAAATGTTGCAACCGTGCTGACACCGGGCACCGACGCCTTAACAGCACCTGACGCTTATGCCCTGCTGACCGCGCAAAAACTGGCCCCGGCTTTGGTTCCCGCCAATGAACAACGCATCGCCCTGTCTCAGAACATTCAAGGTGGCAAAGTCGGCGGCGTGCCAATCGCCAGCCTGAACACAGACGCCGCCCGCGCCCGCGCCTATGCCCGCCTTGTGGCGGATGGCAAAGCCCCGGCGCACCCAACTGCCGAACAGGTCACGGCATCGCTGGCCGCCCACAGTTTCTTTGACGCTTATGTCGAGCCCTCCAAACCCGTCACCGATGCGGCGGCGAAAGCCTTGTCGGGCATCGAAACCCGGGTTGGCGTTAATCAGGCGCTCGATCTCGTGCTTGATGGCGTTTCACTGGCCTCGATCTTCTTTCTTGCGGCCATCGGCCTTGCCATCACCTTTGGCGTGATGGGCGTGATCAACATGGCGCATGGCGAATTCATCATGATGGGCGCCTATACAGGCTACGTCGTGCAACAGCTGGTGCCCAATTACACTGTGTCGATCCTGATCGCGCTGCCGCTGGCCTTTGCCGTCACATTTGCCGCCGGTGTGGTGATGGAACGGCTGGTGATCCGCCACCTCTATAACCGCCCGCTGGAAACGCTGCTGGCCACATTTGGGATTTCTATTGCGCTACAGCAAGTGGCCAAGAACATCTTTGGCACACAGGCCCGGCCTCTGACCGCACCCGGCTGGCTCGATAGCGCATGGGTGATGAATGACGTTGTGTCGATCAGCTATATCCGCATCGCGATCTTCGTGCTGGCGCTGATATTCCTTGGCGTGTTTCTGTTCATCATGAAGCGCACCCGGCTTGGCCTTGAAACCCGCGCCGTCACCCAGAACCCGCGCATGGCCGCCTCAATGGGTATCAACCCTGACAAGGTGAACATGCTGACATTTGGGCTTGGCTCGGGCATCGCAGGCATTGCCGGCGTCGCCATCGGCCTGTTTGCCAAAGTCACCTCCGAACTTGGCTCAGACTATATCGTACAATCCTTCATGACGGTGGTTGTGGGCGGGGTTGGCAATATCTGGGGCACCCTTGCCGGGGCGGCCATGATCGGCTTCCTGCAAAAAGGCATCGAATGGATGAACCCGTCCAACACGCTGGCAGCGCAGACCTTTATGATCATCTTCATCATCATTTTCATCCAGTTCCGCCCCCGTGGCATCATCGCCCTCAAGGGCCGCGCAGCAGGAGACTGATGACATGCCGCTTTGCTTTTCAGCCCTGATGCTGACCCGCCTTTCCTTGTTCCAGAAATACTCCGGGGGAGTCGCCCGTGGCGACGGGGGCAGCGCCCCCCTCCCGGCTGCCAAAAGGGGCACATTCTCATGACCCGTTCCCTCTTTGCACGCAACCCATCGGTGCTGATCTTTCTCGCCTGTCTGGCCCTGTTCACGCTTGGCGTCACCGCCTTGTCCGAGTCCGTCGGCACCGGTCTGATCTCGACCAGTTTTGTCAAAACCCTTGGCAAAACCCTGTGCCTGTGTCTGATCGCATTGGCGATGGACCTTGTCTGGGGCTACACCGGCATTCTCTCGTTGGGGCACTTCGCCTTTTTCGGACTGGGCGGCTATATGATTGGTATGTGGCTGATGTATGAACGCACCCGCGACATCATCCTGTCCTCCATGGCCAATAACGACATTCCCCCCACCGCTCAGGAAGTCACCGACGCCATCGGCAATCAGATTTTCGGCGTGGTTGGCAGCTCGGACTTTCCCCTGATCTGGGCCTTCTCTCACAGCCTGACCCTGCAACTGATCCTCGTGGTCGCAGTGCCCGGTCTTCTGGCGCTGGTCTTTGGCTGGCTCGCCTTCCGCAGCCGCGTCACCGGCGTGTATCTCTCGATCCTCACGCAAGCCATGACGCTGGCCCTCGCGCTGTACCTGTTCCAGAACGACAGCGGCCTGCGCGGCAATAACGGCCTGTCGGGCCTGCAAAACCTGCCCGGCCTGAAAGACGTACCGCAAGCCACCGTATCACTCTGGTTCCTCTGGGCCTCAGCCGCAGCCCTTGGTCTGGGCTATATCTTTGCCGCCTGGGTCGTGTCCGGTAAATTTGGGTCCGTCCTGCGCGGCATCCGCGATGACGAGGCGCGCGTGCGCTTCCTTGGCTACTCGGTCGAAGGCTACAAGCTCTTCATTTTCACCGTCACCGCCATCATCGCCGGCATCGCCGGGGCGCTCTATTACCCGCAAGCCGGCATCATCAACCCGGCCGAGATTGCGCCCATCGCTTCGATCTACCTCGCGGTCTGGGTCGCCATCGGCGGACGCGGTCGGCTCTACGGCGCGGTCATCGGCGCAGCCTTTGTCAGCCTTGTTTCGACATGGTTCACCGGTGGTCAGGTGCCCTCTATTCCGCTTGGTTTTTACACCATCGACTGGGTCGACTGGTGGCAGGTCGTGCTCGGCCTCAGCTTTGTGCTGGTCACATTGTTCGCCCCCAAAGGCATCGGTGGCCTGTTTGATCTCTGGAGCGGGCGCAAGCCACCCAACCGCCACGGCTCTGATCTGGGTCCGGGCAGCGGTTCGTTACAGGAACAGGAGGCCGAAGCATGAGCACCCTTCTCGAAGTATCCGGCGTTTCGGTCAGCTTTGATGGCTTTCGCGCCATCAACAACCTGTCCTTTCAGATCGGCTCTGCTGAAATGCGCGCCATCATCGGCCCCAACGGCGCTGGCAAAACCACTTTTATGGACATCGTCACCGGCAAAACCAAACCGGACGAAGGGCGCGTGATCTGGGGCGAAAAATCCGTCTCACTGCTGAAAATGTCCGAGGCCAAAATCGCCCGCGCCGGGGTAGGCCGCAAATTCCAGCGCCCCACCGTGTTCGAAGACCAGACGGTGTTTGACAATCTGCTGCTCGCGCTCAAGAAAGACCGCAACCCGTTCTCGGTGCTGTTCTACAAACGCGGCCCGTCTGACACTCAGAAAGTCCATGACCTCGCGGATCAGATTGGCCTGTCAGATCAGCTGCCCCGCAAATCGGGCGAGCTGAGCCATGGTCAAAAACAGTGGCTCGAAATCGGCATGTTGCTGGCACAAGACCCGCAATTGCTGTTGGTTGATGAACCGGCGGCGGGCATGACCCCCGAAGAACGCGAACACACCACATCCATTCTGGTCGAAGCCGCCAAAACCCGCGCTGTTGTTGTCGTGGAACACGACATGGAGTTCGTGCGCCGTCTGAATTGCCGGGTCACGGTCCTGCACGAAGGCGCCGTTCTGGCCGAAGGCTCACTTGATCACGTCACCTCGAACCAAGAGGTCATCGATGTCTATCTGGGACGCTAAGACATGCTGAAAATCGACAATCTGAACCTGCATTATGGCAGCTCGCAAATCCTGCATGATATCTCGATGCAGGCCGAACTGGGCAAGACCACCTGTATCATGGGCACCAATGGTGTTGGTAAAACCTCCCTGCTCAAGGCGATCTCGGGCACGCACATGCGCAGCTCAGGCGATATTGCCTTTGACGGGAAGACGCTGGACAGATTGCCTGCCCACATGATGGGCCAGATGGGCGTCGGCTATGTGCCACAAGGGCGCGACGTCTTCCCCCTGCTGACGGTGCGTGAAAATCTGGAAACCGGCTTTGCCTGCCTGCCGCGCTCAGAACATTTCATCCCGGATGAAATATTCGAACTGTTCCCCATCCTTAAGGACTTCCTGCATCGTCGCGGCGGCGACCTGTCAGGCGGACAGCAACAACAACTGGCCATCGCACGTGCGCTGATCACCAAGCCCAAACTTTTGCTGCTGGATGAACCCACCGAAGGCATCCAGCCCAATATCATCAAGCAGATCGGCAAGGTCATCGACTATCTGCGCGACCGGGGCGATATGGCGATTATCCTTGTCGAACAGTTCTTTGATTTTGCCTATGAACACGCCGACAGCTTTGTCATCCTGCGGCGCGGGGCCGTGGTCAAATCCGGCCCTGCCGAGGCACTCACCCGCGAAGAATTGCTTGAGGCGGTGTCAGTCTGACCCGTTTCAGGACTTGATCCGGGCGCCAGAATCAGGGCGCCAGATAGGTCAACTGCCCCAGCAATTCCGTGGCATTCCTGACGCCAAACCGCTTTAGCAACCGCGCGCGGACATCTTCGACCGTGCGCGGCGACAGACCCAGCTCGCGCGCAATTTCCTTGCTGGTCAACCCGCGCCCCAGGCCACCCACAACCTGCCGCTCGCGCGCACTCAGCGCTCCGGGCGGGCTGTCTGAAATCACCGCAAATGTCATGACAAGCTGCGCCAGCGGATCCTCGGGCGTCAGAGAATGCGCTCGAAACCGGCACCATATCTGGCTGCCATCGCGTCGCCGCATCATGCGTTCATCTGTGTAAACATGGGTTTCTTGCAACGGTGCCAGACCAATGTCGCGCACCCGGTCAAATTCTTCGACCGTTCCGTAAAGCACCCGAAATGATTGCCCCACCAAATCAGATCGATCATATCCCAGCATCTCGGCAAACGCCGCATTGCAGGCCCGGATCACCCGCTGCTCGCTCAGCACAATACCAACCGGCGCCGCGTCATAAGCTAATTTGTCCAGATCCATGTCGCCCTCAAAGATTGCATACCGTACTCCTACGGTATTGATACCGTAGCACACCCTGAGCCATTCTGCCCATGTCCAGGCGTCGCACCGGTTTCCCTGTGTCGGGCTTCGTTTGGACAGACTGTACCGACCGGCGCATTAAGCTCCGGCTACGACCATGACCACCCCGTCTCAAGGACCCCCCATGCCGCAAGAAGACCTGCCCAACCTTGATGCCCTGATGCACCGCATCGACTCTTTGCGTGACGATCTGGTTGCCCTGACGCAGGATCTTATTCGCATTCCAACCCTCAACCCTCCGGGCGAATGCTATCGCGACATCTGTGATTATCTCGACAAACGTCTGGGACGACATGGGTTTGACACCCAGATGATCCGGGCCGTCGGCGCACCGGGCGACAGCGACGCCTACCCCCGCTGGAACATTGTCGCCCGCAAAGAAGGCCGACATGCGGGCGAGTGCGTACATTTCAACTCGCATACCGACGTGGTCGAAGTTGGCGCTGGCTGGACCTTTGATCCTTTCGGCGGCGAAATCTCTGACGGCAAGATTTACGGCCGCGGCGCCTGTGACATGAAGGGCGGGCTGGCAACCTCGATTATCGCCGCTGAAGCGTTCCTTCAGGAGTTCCCCGATTTCTGCGGCGCGATTGAAATCTCTGGCACGGCAGATGAGGAATCCGGTGGCTATGGCGGCGTGGCCTACCTCGCTGAACGCGGCTTTTTCGCGCCTGATCGGGTGCAACACGTGATCATCCCCGAACCGCTGCACAAAGATCGCATATGTCTGGGCCATCGCGGCGGCTGGTGGGCCGAGATCGAAACCTTTGGCGAGATTGCACATGGCTCTATGCCCTTTCTCGGGGATTGCGCCGTACGTCACATGGGCGCGGTGCTGGACAAATTCGAAGCCGACCTGTTCCCGGCCATGGCCGCCCGCCACACCGATATGCCCGTTGTGCCCGAGGGCGCGCGCAGCTCGACCATGAACATCAATTCGATCCATGGTGGACAAAACGAACAACCCGCAGACTATACCGGCCTGCCCGCCCATTGCGTGCCCGACAGCTGTCGCATCGTGATCGACCGCCGCTATCTTGCCGAAGAAAACCACGCCGCCGTGTCGGGCGAAGTGGAATCGCTGTTGAAAGACCTTGAAACCAACCGCGAAAACTTCCGCTATGAAATGCGCGAAATCAACCACGTTGCCCCCTCTATGACCGACCGCTCTGCGCCGGTGGTGGCCACGGTCGACAACTCGATCACGCAAATCCTTGGAAAAGCACCGGAATATGTCGCGTCTCCGGGCACATACGACCAAAAACATATTGATCGGATCGGCAAGCTGAAGAACTGTATTGCCTATGGACCCGGCATTCTCGAAATGGCGCATAAGCCGGATGAATTTATTGGTATCGACGACATGGTCGACAGCGCCAAGGTCATGGCCCACAGTCTGGCACAGCTTTTGCTGCCGTCAGACGCTGCATAAACATTTGAAAAAGACAAACAGTCAGGGAGAAAACTTAATGCGTATTCAAGCCGGAAAGCTGGCCATGGCCAGCATGTTCGCCCTCGCCGCAGGGCTGGGCGCCGCACAGGCCGCTCAGGACGACATCACCATCGCGATCCAACTGGAACCGCCGCATCTCGACCCCACAAGCGCTGCCGCGCAGGCCATCGATTCGGTGCTGTATTCCAACGTGTTCGAAGGTCTGACCCGCTTTATGTCCGACGGCGCGGTTGTGCCCGGGCTTGCCAAAAGCTGGGACATCTCTGACGACGGCCTGACATATACGTTTCACCTGAACGAAGGCGTGACCTTTCACGACGGCTCGGCCATGGACGCCGAAGATGTGAAATTCAGCCTCGACCGCGCACGCGCCGAAGACAGCGCCAACGCCCAGAAAGCATTGTTTGCAGCCATTTCGGACGTCACCGTGGTTGATCCGATGACGGTGCAGGTCACGCTGTCTGAACAGAATGGTAACTTCCTGTTCAACATGGCCTGGGGGGACGCGGTGATCGTCGCACCGGAAAGCATTGAAAACATCAAGACCAACCCTGTGGGCACCGGAGCTTACAAGTTTTCAAACTGGGTGCAGGGCGACAAAATCGAACTGATGCGCAATGACGCCTATTGGGGCGATGCCCCGGCCATTGCATCTGCCACGTTCAAATTCATCGCCGATCCAACCGCCGCTTTTGCCGCCGTGATGGCCGAAGATGTGGATGTCTTCTCGAACTTCCCTGCGCCGGAAAACCTGCCGCAATTCGAAGCGGACCCACGTTTCAAGGTGCTGAACGGATCATCAGAGGGCGAAACCATCCTGTCGACCAACAACCAGATGCCACCGCTGGACAACGTCAAAGTCCGCAAAGCCATCGCCCACGCGATTGACCGCCAGGCGATCATCGACGGCGCGATGTTTGGCCTTGGCACCCCGATTGGCACCCATTTTGCGCCCCACAATCCCGACTATGTCGATCTGACCGGCAACTCAGGCTATGACCCCGAAATGTCCAGAAAACTGCTTGCCGAAGCGGGGTTCCCGGATGGGTTCACAACCACACTGAAACTGCCGCCTCCATCTTATGCACGCCGCGGGGGCGAGATTATCGCCGCTCAGTTGCGTGAAGTTGGTATCGAAACCGAAATCAGCAATCTGGAGTGGGCACAGTGGCTGGAACAGGTGTTCCGGGGCAAAGATTTCGGCCTGACCATCGTCAGCCACACCGAACCTTTTGACATCGGTATCTATGCCCGCCCTGAATACTATTTCCAGTATGATAACAAAGCGTTCCAGGATCTGATGTCGGAACTGAACCGCACCACTGACCCTGCCAAGCGGTCGGAAATGGTCGCGCAGGCACAGACCATCATTTCCGAGGATTACGTGAACGGTTACCTGTTCCAGCTTGCCTTCCCAACCGTTGCCAACGTCAAAATCGAGGGGCTTTGGGTCAACCAGCCAACCGCCTCAAATGATCTGAGCGCTGTGCACTGGACCGACTAAAGCAACCCTGAAACCTACTCCGGCCCCAACTTTCAGGGCCGGAGCCTCCTAACATTCCGAACATCATGCTCCGCTATACCCTGAAACGCGCTCTGTCGCTCTCGATCAGCCTCGCCATCGCCTCACTGGTGATCTTTCTGGTGATCGAAGTCGCCCCTGGCGATCCGGCGTCTTATATGCTGGGCATCAACGCCCAGCCTGAAACCGTTGCGGCATTGCGGACCGAACTGGGACTGGATGTCTCCAAAACCCAGCGCTACCTCAACTGGATCGGTGGCATGATGCGGGGCGATTTCGGCATGTCCTACACATATCGCACCCCTGTTGGACAGATGATTGCCGACCGGATGTGGGTGTCGCTGCCACTGGCGCTTTATGCACTCACGCTGTCGACCCTCATCGCCTTTCCCGCTGGCATCTACGCCGCTTCGCGTCGCGGCAAACCCGGGGACATGGCCGTAATGGGCGCCACACAGCTGGGTGTGGCCGTGCCCAATTTCTGGTTTGCCATGATGCTGGTACTGATCTTTGCCATCAACTTGCGCTGGTTCTCTGCCGGTGGTTTTCCGGGATGGGACGAAGGCGTTTTTGTTTCGCTGAAATCCCTGACCCTGCCTGCCATCGCGCTTGCCCTTCCTCAATCGGCCATCCTTGCGCGGGTCATGCGGTCTTCTCTGCTGGATATCCTGGGCGAGGATTTCATGCGCTCTGCCCGCGCCAAAGGCCTCAGCCGTCGTCAGGCGCTTTGGCGTCACGGATTGCGCAACGCGCTGATCCCTGTGCTTACCATCATTGGCCTGCAATTCTCGTTCCTGCTGGCGGGTGGCATCATCATTGAACAGGTGTTTTTCCTGCCCGGCCTCGGGCGGCTGATCTTTCAGTCCATTTCGGCGCGCGACCTGATTGTGGTGGAAAGCGTTGTGATGCTGCTGGTCTTCTCGGTGATCCTTGTGAACTTCTTTGTCGACCTCGCTTATGCCGCCGTCGATCCCCGCCTAAGGAGCCGCACATGATCCGCGCGCGCAATCTCTATATCGGGGGCACGCTCTGCCTGATCGTTATCGCGGCCGCACTGATCAGCTTTGTCTGGACGCCCTATGATTTCACCGCGATGGATATCCCCAACAAACTCAAGACACCAACCATGGCGCATTGGTTTGGCACTGATCATTTCGGGCGTGACATCTTTTCGATGATCATGGTCGGCGCACGCACGTCACTGGCCGTGGCCTTTGTTGCTGTGGGTATCGGCATGGGGCTTGGCGTACCGCTTGGCCTTTGGGCCGCCGCCAACAAAGGTGGCTGGACGGACGAGGTCATCATGCGTGGTAATGATCTGATCTTTGCCTTTCCCAGCCTTGTCATCGCCATCCTGATCACCGCCGTTATGGGCGCCAGCGCCGTGAACGCGATCATCGCCATCGGCATCTTTAACATCCCTGTGTTCGCCCGCCTGACCCGCTCTGGCGCGCTGTCGCTTTGGGAACGCGAGTTTATCCTGGCCGCCCGCGTCGCCGGAAAATCCAAACCCCGGATCAGCGTCGAACACATCCTGCCCAATGTCGCCAATCTGCTGATCGTTCAGGGCACCATCCAGTTTTCGCTTGGCATCCTCGCCGAAGCGGGCCTCAGCTATGTCGGCCTTGGCGCCCAGCCGCCAACGCCCTCCTGGGGCCGTATGCTGGCCGATGCACAAACCATGGTCAGCTTTGCGCCCCACCTCGCACTGGTGCCCGGCCTTGCCATTGTCATTGCTGTTCTGGGCCTGAATCTGATGGGCGACGGGCTGCGCGATCTGCTCGACCCGAAAATCCGGGTGGCCCGCTCATGACCTGGCTCAGCGTCGAAAACCTCACCCTGCAAATCGGCCCGCACGCGATCCTGAAAAACATTTCGTTTTCCATCGCTCCCGGCGAAATCGTCGCCGTCACTGGCGAAAGCGGCTCTGGCAAATCCATGACCGCGCTCGCCACCATGCAGCTGTTGCCCGAAAGCGCGCAAACCTCTGGCCAGATATGCCTGGGCGATCAAAATCTGCTCGCGCTCAGCGAACCGCAGCTCTGCGCCATGCGCGGCAAAGACATCGGCATGGTGTTTCAGGAACCCATGACCGCGCTCAACCCAGTGAAAACCATTGGCGCACAGGTGATGGAAACCATCCTGATCCACACGAATGCCACGCAAACAGACGCCGAAAGTCAGGCCCGCGATATGCTGACCCGCGTCGGCCTGCCCCCGGACCGGTTCCCACTGTCGCGCTACCCGCATGAACTCAGCGGAGGTCAACGGCAACGCGTGGTAATCGCCATGGCCATCGCCCTGCGTCCGCGCCTCTTGATCGCGGACGAGCCGACCACAGCGCTGGACGTCACCACGCAGGCGCAAATCCTCGATCTTCTCAAAGAGCTGGTGGCCGAATTTGGCATGGGCCTGATGATGATCACCCATGACCTTGCCGTGGTCTCGGACATGGCGGACCGGATTGTTGTCATGCGCCACGGCGACATTGTCGAACAGGGGCCAACCCGCGCGCTGTTTGCCGACATGAAACACCCCTATACCCGCGCTTTGTTCGAGGCGTCCGGCCATCAGGTCACGCTCCCTGACGCCCCCGACGGCCCCGACCCAATTCTTACAGTCAAAAACGCCATCCGCGATTATGCCTTACCGCGCACCGGTCTGTTCGCTCCGCGTCAACATCACCGCGCGGTCAACGACATCTCTTTTACAATTCACCAGGGCGAACGGGTCGGGCTGGTCGGAGAATCCGGTTGTGGCAAATCCACACTGACCCGCGCCATTCTTGGCCTCGAACCTCTGCAATCCGGGTCGATCACGGTCTTTGGCAAACCAGTTGGCCCCACGCTCGACCCGGCGTTACGCTCCGGCCTGCAAGTGGTGTTTCAAGACCCCTATGGCAGCTTCAACCCCCGCCATCGCGTCGCTCGCATTATCACCGAACCTTTCCACCTGATGCCCGATCCGCCCACCGGAGCCGTGCGTGACGCTGCCATTGGTGACGCGCTGACCGCTGTCGGTTTGCACCCCTCGGACGCCACCAAATACATTCACGAATTCTCGGGCGGCCAACGTCAACGCATCGCCATCGCCCGCGCCCTGATCATTCGACCCGAGCTGATTATCTTTGACGAGGCCGTTTCGGCGCTGGATGTCTCGGTCCGCGCCCAGGTTCTCGACCTGATCGCGGACCTGTCGCGCAGCCATAACCTGTCTTACCTGTTCATTTCGCACGACCTCAGCGTGGTGCGCACCGTCACCGACCGCGTGCTGGTGATGAAATCTGGCGAAATCGTCGAACAGGGCGACACCGAAAACGTGTTCTCAAACCCGCAACACCCCTACACGCAAACCCTGATCGCCGCCGCCCCGGTGCTGCCTGATCTCTCCCATCTGAAAGACGCTGCAAATGTCCCTGCCTGACCTGTGGTTCACCCCGTCCCATTGCCTGATCAACGGCGCATGGGTGCCGCCTGCCTCGGGCGACACCCTCGACCTTGTGAACCCGTCCGACGGAACCCTTCTTTGCGCCATCGCGCGCGGCACCTCTGCCGATATCGACGCCGCCGTCGCCGCCGCCCACGGCGCGCGCGCAGGCGACTGGGGCCGCGCGACGGCTGTCGAACGTGGCCGCATCCTCACCCGGCTGGGCCAACTGGTGCTGGAGCACACCGACACGCTCGCGCTGCTCGAAGCGCTCGACGTCGGCAAACCCCTGACACAGGCGCGCAACGACGTGATCGCCTTGGCGCGGTACTGCGAATTTTACGGCGGCGCGGCGGACAAGGTGCATGGCGAAACCATTCCCTATCTGGATGGCTACACCGTCTATACCCTGCGCGAACCTTACGGCGTCACCGGCCACATCGTGCCGTGGAACTACCCGATGCAGATCATTGGCCGCTCTGTCGGCGCCGCGCTGGCCATGGGCAATGCCTGTGTCCTCAAACCCGCAGAAGAGGCCTGCCTGACCGCGCTCGCCTTTGCCGATCTGGCGATGCAGGCCGGATTGCCAAAAGGCGCGCTCAATGTTGTGCCCGGACTGGGCGCCGAAGCCGGGGCGGCGCTGGCCGAACATCCGGGGATCAAGCATATCTCGTTCACAGGGTCCGTGGCCACCGGCAGCCTGATCCAATCTGCCGCCGCCAAAAACGTGGTGCCGGTCACGCTGGAACTGGGTGGAAAGTCCCCGCAACTGGTCTTTGCTGACGCCGATCTTGACGCCGCCCTGCCGTTTCTTGTGAACGCAGGCATCCAGAACGCGGGACAAACCTGCTCTGCCTCATCCCGCATCCTGGTCCAGCGCCCCGTCTATGGCGAGGTGCGCGCCCGCATGGCAACCGCCTACACCAAACTGCGCGCTGCACCCGCGACCGAAAACCTCGAACTTGGCCCCCTGATCTCGACCCGCCAACAAGCGATTGTACAAAGTTTCCTCGATCAGGGCGCGGACCTTGAAACCGCCGCCACCGGCGACATCGTCGCAAATGCCCCGGCAGGCGGTGCCTATATCGCGCCCACTCTGTTTGCAGACGTTCCGCCCGATCACACCCTCGCCCAGCAGGAAATCTTCGGCCCGGTGCAGGTCCTGATCCCGTTTGATACCGAAGAACAGGCGCTCGCCATCGCAAATGGCACCGATTTTGGCCTTGTCGCCTCGGTCTGGTCGCAAAACGGCGCCCGCCAGATGCGGCTGGCCAAGCAGCTGAATGCGGGTCAGGTTTTCCTTAACAATTATGGCGCAGGGGGCGGTGTCGAACTGCCTTTTGGCGGCACCGGAAAATCCGGCCATGGCCGCGAAAAAGGGTTCGAGGCCCTGTTCCACTTCTCGCAACTCAAAACCGTGGCCGCCTTGCACGGCTAACGCCTTCATTTTGCCCAAAATACTCCCGCCGGAGGCGATCCAACAGCCCGGCTCAAAACAACAAATCAAAAAGGAAACCCACCATGCGCCTCGCAGATAAAACCGCCATCGTCACCGGCGGCGCCCAGGGGTTCGGCGCTGGCATTGTCGACAAATTTCTGGCCGAAGGCGCCCGCGTCATGGTCGCCGACATCAACGCCGACGCCGCCGAGAGCAAAGCCAGCGAACACGACAACGCAATCCCCTGCACCGTGAATGTCGCAGATGGCGACAGCGTTCAGGCAATGGTTGACGCCGCGCTGAGCCAATGGGGCCATGTGGACATTCTGGTCAACAACGCCGGGGTCACGCATCTGCCCGCACCGATGGAAACCATCAGCGACGAAGATTTCGACCGCGTCTTTGCGGTGAACTGCAAATCGATATACCTCATCGCCCGGGCGCTGGTGCCTCACATGAAGGCGCGCAAATCCGGCGCCATCCTGAATGTCTCGTCCACCGCCGGCCTGTCCCCTCGCCCCAACCTCAACTGGTACAACGCCTCCAAAGGCTGGGTGAACGTTGCCACCAAAACCATGGCCGTCGAGCTTGCTCCCTTTGGCATTCGCGTCAACGCACTGAACCCGGTGGCGGGCGAAACCCCTTTGCTCAAAAGCTTCATGGGCGAAGACACCCCCGAAATACGTGCCAAATTCCTGGCCACCATCCCGATGGGCCGGTTTTCCCAACCGCACGATATGGGCAACGCTGCAGCCTTCTTATGTTCAGACGAGGCGGGCCTGATTACAGGAACCCTGATGGAGGTCGATGGCGGGCGCTGCATCTGACCAGACCGGGCGCGGTCCGGCCCCCGCGCCCACGAGTCTCACGCAGCACAAAAATTACGCATTCACTCAGACCTTGCACCATTTTCAGGCACTCATCTCCTGATACCCGCCGCACCTCTGGTGAATCCCCCCCACACGGCCCTACCACGGTTGGATCAGCTATCCGCAAGAGAGCCACCAACCTGTGTCCGCCAAGCTCACCATCCTTGTTGTCGAACCCGACAAAGACCGCGCGCGCGCCATCATCGACAGCCTGACCGAAACCGGCGACCACCACATCATGGTCCTCGCCGGTCATACCTGCCTCGCGCGCTCCGCTGCCGAGCTTAACCCGGACATCGTACTGGTTGATGTCACCAACCCGTCGCGCGACGTGATCGAAGAACTCACGCTTGCCTCGTCGCCGCTGGACCGCCCCGTGGCGATGTTTGTCGACCGTTCCGATGATGGCCTGACCAAAGCCGCGATCGAGGCAGGCGTTTCCGCCTATGTGGTTGACGGCCTGCGCGCCGACCGGATCAAACCCGTGATGGACGCCGCCATTGCCCGGTTTCACATGTTTCAACGCATGCGCACCGAACTGGCCGCCACCAAACGCGCCCTCGAAGAACGCAAGATCATCGACCGCGCCAAAGGTATCCTGATGCGCGCCCGCGGCCTGACCGAAGACGAGGCCTATGCGCTGATCCGCAAAACCGCCATGGGACAAGGCAAGAAAATCGCCGACGTTGCACAGGCACTTGTCACTGCTGCCGAGCTGCTCTCATGACGCTCCTGCCCCTGACCGCCGGTTTCATGCCGCTGATCGATGCCGCCCCGCTGATTATTGCCCGTGAACTTGGGTTTGCCGAAGAAGAAGGGCTGAACCTCACCCTGCAAAGCGGGCCTTCCTGGTCCACCTTGCGTGACCGGCTTGTCCTTGGTCAGATCGAAGCCGCGCATATGCTGTCGCCCGTACCTGTGGCCATGGCCCTGGGGCTTGGCGGCATCGCCACCCCACTGGACGCTTTGTCGGTGCTTTCGGTCAATGGCAACGTCATCGGCGTCTCAAACACTGTTGCTGCCCGCCTGCGCGCCAACGGCTTCACAACGGATTTTCAGGATGCCACGACCGCCGGGCTGGCTTTGGCGCAACTGGACGGCACCCTGCGCATTGGCGTGCCATTCCCGTTTTCCATGCATGCCGAACTGCTGCACTACTGGCTCGCCGGTCTGGGCCTGCCGGAAAACCTGTCGATCAGCGTGCACACAATTCCTCCGCCCCTGATGGCCGACGCCATTGCCGCCAACGAAATTGATGCTTTTTGTGTGGGCGAACCGTGGGGCTCTATCACGGTCGAAAACGGCGGCGGTGAATTGCTGCTGCCCTGCGCCAGCATCTGGCAATTCAGCCCCGAAAAAGTCCTGGCCGTGCGGCGCGACTGGGCCGAGACCCAAGACGACATGGCGGGCCGCCTCCTGCGCGCTGTCTGGAAGGCCGGTCGCTGGCTGGGCAACACATCCAAACTCTCAACAGCAACCGAGATATTAAGCTGGCCTGAATATCTCGGCCTGCCCGCCGAAATACTGGAACGCGCGCTGACAGGTCGTATGGTCATCTCACGCTCAACCCGCGCCCACCGTGTGCCCCGCATGGTCAACTTCTACGACGGCGCTGCCACCTTCCCATGGAAATCACAAGCGGCATGGATCGGCGCTCAGCTGGCCCACAGGTGTGGCCTTGATCCCAGCCAATCGGCCGAAAAAGCCGCCACAGTGTTTCGCTCTGACCTCTATCGCCGCCACCTCGCGCCGATGGGCGCCGACATGCCCGCCGCCTCCGTCAAACTCGAAGGTGCGCTCGACACACCCACCGCCGCAAAATCCGGAACCGGAACACTGATTCTCGGCCCGGACGCCTTTTTTGACGGGCGCGTATTTGACCCGGCATCCAATAACTGACCATTTTTTGTGCAATTGCAGCATTTTCATGCGGCAACGCAGCATTGACCCGCAAATTAGACCGCCCGCCCTTGTCCACACCGACCCGGACCCGTTTAATAGTCACAAGCCGAGGCAACGATGTCTCGCAAGTCCACCCTCCGCGATGACGTGGAGACCTGAGCAAAGCCGCTCGACCCGTTGCAAAACCTGCAGCGTCGGTCAGCGGCTTTTTTGTTTTCCTGCCCCCCTCCTCCTCACTGGGGCCAACTCTTAAGGAACACTTCATGAAACGCATTGCCTCAATTCTTGCGGCCACAACCATGCTGGTCACGCCGGCCATGGCGGAACTGGAACTGGAAAAAGACGAACTCACCTTCGGCTTTATTAAACTGACTGACATGGCACCGCTCGCGGTGGCCTACGAACAAGGCTTCTTTGATGACGAAGGCCTGTTTGTCACACTCGAAGCTCAGGCCAACTGGAAGGTTCTTCTGGACGGCGTGATCGACGGCCAGCTGGACGGCGCGCATATGCTGGCCGGTCAACCGCTCGCCGCAACCATCGGATATGGCACCAAGGCCCACATCATTACGCCTTTCTCAATGGACCTGAACGGCAACGGCATCACCGTTTCCAACCAGATCTGGGAAGAGATGAAACCACATGTGCCATTGATGGAGGATGGTCGTCCGCAGCACCCGATCTCTGCCAGCTCACTGGCGCCGGTTGTTGAAGACTACAAGAACAACGGCAAACCGTTCAACATGGGCATGGTTTTCCCTGTGTCGACACACAATTACGAACTGCGCTACTGGCTTGCTGCCGGCGGTCTCGAGCCCGGCTATTACAGCCCGCAAAACATCACCGGCCAAATTGGCGCCGACGTGCTGTTGTCCGTGACCCCGCCGCCCCAAATGCCCGCCACAATGGAAGCCGGTACAATCTATGGCTACTCTGTGGGCGAACCCTGGAACCAACAGGCCGTGATCAAAGGCATCGGCGTTCCGGTGATCACCGATTATGAGCTTTGGAAAAACAACCCGGAGAAGGTGTTCGGCATCACCGCTGCGTTTGCCGAAGAAAACCCCAACACCACGCTCGCTTTGGTCAAGGCGCTGATCCGTGCGGCCATGTGGCTGGATGAAAACGACAACGCCAACCGCGCAGCAGCCGTCGAAATCCTCAGCCAGCCGGAATATGTCGGCGCGGATTACGACGTGATCGCCAACTCGATGACCGGAACATTTGAATACGAAAAAGGCGACAAACGCGACGTCCCCGACTTCAACGTGTTCTTCCGCTACAACGCGACCTACCCGTTCTACTCTGATGCAGTCTGGTACCTGAGCCAAATGCGTCGCTGGGGCCAGATTGCCGAAGCCAAACCCGACAGCTGGTATGATGAGGTCGCCAAATCGGTCTACAAGCCGGAAATCTATCTCGAAGCTGCCAAACTGCTGGTCGACGAAGGTCTGGCCAACGCCGATGACTTCCCCTGGGACAGCGACGGCTACAAGGCCCCAACGCCTGCCGCCGACATCATCGATGGCATTGGCTATGACGGCAAAACCCCCAACGCCTATCTCGACAGCCTGCCTATCGGCCTGAAGGGCGAACAGAAAATCATCGGCACTGAAATTCAGGGCTGACGCGCCTCTGGGAGGGCGGGCGGGGCGATGTGGTTCCCCAGGAACCACGAGCGCCGCACCGTCCTCTCACACTGACGTAATACCGACAGAATACCGACGTGATGCCGATCCCGGTTTCACCCCGATCCAAGGACCCGACCATGACCGCCATAGACCCACAAACACTGGCCGATGAAGACCGCGAGGCGCGCCGCGCCCGTCTCTTCACACGTATCAACAAGGCCGACACCTGGTTCCAGGTCCTGGGCCTCAGCTTCATCACCCCGATCCTCAAAGCTGTCGCTGGCGACAACCCAAAAGCACAAGCCAAAGAAATCTGGCGCCTGCTTGGTGTGCCCCTTCTGGCGATTAGCGCCTTCCTGTTCTTCTGGGCATCCCTTGCCCCACAGGTGCAAACGTCACTCGGCGCCGTGCCCGGCCCCAAGCAAGTCATGGTCGAAGCCGTCAACCTGCACCATGACGCGCAAGCCAAGGCCGCCAAAGAGGCCAAGTTCTACGACCGGCTGGACGCGCGCAATCAGAAATTCATCGACAAGGGCGAGCCGGAAAAGGTCAAACAAATCGCCTATACCGGCGCCCCCAGCTATTACAAACAAATCTGGACCTCGATCAAAACCGTGTTTTTCGGCTTCCTGATCGGGTCGGCAATTGCCATCCCACTTGGCATCATGGCGGGCCTGTCTCCCTATGCCAACGCAGCCATCAACCCTTTGATTCAAATATTTAAACCAGTCTCACCACTGGCATGGTTGCCGATTGTGACCATGGTGGTCTCGGCGACTTATACGGTTGACGACGGGCTGTTTTCCAAGTCCTTCCTGAACTCGGCCATCACTGTTACGCTCTGTTCGCTTTGGCCCACGCTGATCAACACCGCTCTTGGTGTGGCATCGATCGACAAAGATCTGGTGAACGTGTCCAAAGTTCTGAAAATGAACACATGGACCAAAATCACCAAGCTGGTCCTGCCCTCGGCCCTGCCCCTGATCTTCACCGGTTTGCGCCTCTCGCTGGGTGTTGGCTGGATGGTGCTGATCGCTGCCGAAATGCTGGCCCAGAACCCCGGTCTTGGCAAATTTGTCTGGGATGAGTTCCAGAACGGCTCGTCCAGCTCTCTGGCCAAAATCATGGTGGCTGTCTTCACCATCGGCATCATCGGCTTCCTTCTGGACCGCCTGATGTACGCCATCCAGTCGCTCTTCACATTCTCCTCTAACCGGTGATCTGACATGAGCATCCTAAAGTTCGACAACGTTTCCAAAGACTTCGGTGAGGGCACAGCCCGCACCGAAGTGCTCAAAAACATCAACCTCGACGTACAGGAAGGCGAGTTCCTTGTGCTTCTCGGCTTCTCCGGCTCAGGCAAAACCACGCTCATCAACCTGATGGCCGGGCTGGAAATGCCTTCCAAAGGTGCCGTGACCCTCAAGGGCAAACCCATCACAGGCCCCGGCCCCGAACGCGGTGTGATCTTTCAGAACTATTCGCTGATGCCCTGGCTCAGCGTCACCGGCAACGTCATGCTCGCGCTGGACTCGGTGTTTCCAAACATGCCCAAAACGGAAAAGATCGAAAAGGCCACGCATTACATCAAGATGGTCGGTCTCGGACATGCCGCAGGCCGCCGCCCTGCCGAGCTTTCGGGTGGTATGCGTCAGCGCGTCAATGTCGCCCGCGCCTTGGCGATGAACCCGGAAATGCTCTTGCTGGACGAACCGCTCTCTGCGCTCGACGCCCTGACCCGCGCCAATCTTGCAGACGAGATTGAGGCGATCTGGCAAGCCGATAAAAAGACCTGCGTTCTGATCACCAACGACGTCGACGAAGCCATCATTCTGGCCGACCGTATCATCGCGTTAAACCCCGACGGAACGCTGGGCGAAGAGTTTCAGGTCACCATCCCCCGCCCACGCGACCGCATGGAAATGAACCATCACGACGGTTTCAAAGCCCTGCGCGCCGAAATCACCAAATACCTGATGGACGTCGGTATTCAGGCCAAGGTCGACAGCTCGCGCGAACTGCCCAACGTCACGGCAATCCACAACCTGCCCAAGGCGCAAGCCGATGTAAAAGCCACGCAAAGCCTGCGTACAGATCGCTACCTCGAATTCTCGCAACTGCACAAAATTTACCCAACGCCCAAAGGTCCGCTGACCGTGGTCGAAGACTTTGACCTCAAGCTGAACAAAGGCGAATTTATCTCGCTGATCGGGCATTCTGGCTGCGGCAAATCCACGGTTCTGACCATGGCGGCCGGCCTGAATGACATCTCCAAGGGCGTGATCAATCTGGATGGGCGCGGCGTTGTTGGCGCTGACCCTGAACGCGCGGTTGTGTTCCAGTCCCCCAACCTGTTCCCATGGCTTTCTGCCAAGGAAAACGTCGCGATTGGTGTGGACAAAGTCTATCCCCGTGCGTCTCAGGGCGAACGGCAGGACGTGGTCGAATACTATCTGGAACGCGTCGGTCTGGGCGATGCCATGGACCGCCCCGCGCATTCCATGTCCAACGGGATGAAGCAACGTGTCGGCATCGCCCGCGCCTTTGCCCTGTCTCCTAAACTTCTCTTGCTGGATGAACCTTTTGGCATGCTCGACAGCCTGACCCGCTGGGAACTCCAGGAGGTGCTCATGGAAGTCTGGGACCGCACCAAAGTCACCGCCATTTGTGTCACGCATGACGTCGACGAAGCCATCCTGATGGCCGACCGCGTGGTGATGATGACCAATGGACCGCAGGCCACAATCGGCAAAATCGTCGATGTCGACCTGCCCCGCCCGCGCAGCCGCAAGGCCCTGCTGGAACACCCGGATTACTACCATTTCCGTCAGGAAGTGCTCGATTTTCTTGAGGAATACGAACACGGCGCCACCCCGAAACCCAAACCGGCCAAGGCCATCGCAGCAGAGTAAATCATGACTGAGAAACTGATCATAATCGGGGCCGGTATGGCATCGGGACGGGCGCTCGAACATCTGTTCGACCAAGCTCCTGACGCCTATGACGTCACCCTGTTCAATGCCGAACCCCGCGGCACCTATAACCGCATTATGCTGTCTCCGGTTCTGTCCGGTGACAAAAGCTTTGATGAAATCGTCACCCATACCGCCGAATGGTACGAAGAGAACGACGTCACCTGTCGCTTTGGCGAAAAGGTGGTGGCGATTGACCGGACTGCCAAAACCTTGACCTCGGACAATGGTGATGTGCTGGCCTATGACAAGCTCGTCATCGCAACCGGCTCGGCGCCCTTCATCATCCCACTTCCCGGGCATGATCTGGACGGGGTGATTGCGTATCGCGACCTTGAAGACACCAATCAGATGATTGCACTGGGCGAAAAGCCCGACGCCAAGGCGGTTGTCATCGGCGGTGGTCTGTTGGGGCTTGAGGCCGCAGCTGGTCTTAAATTGCGTGGTGTGGATGTGACCGTGGTGCACATCATGGGCCACCTGATGGAGCGCCAGCTGGACGAAGCTGCGGGCTATCTTTTGCGTAAGGCACTGACCGACAAAGGAATTACGGTCAAATGCTCTGCAAACTCCAAAGAAATTCTGGGCGAAAACGGCCATGTCAAAGCCTTGTTGCTGGACGATGGTACAGAATTGCCTTGCGATCTTCTGGTCATGGCGGTCGGCATCCGTCCCAGCATCGCGCTGGCCGCTGATGCGGGTCTGGCCACGGGTCGGGGCATCCATGTGGACGATCAGATGGTCACATCTGACGAAAACATCCTCGGCCTTGGCGAATGTGTTGAACATGACGGCAACGTCTTTGGCCTTGTCGCGCCGCTTTATGATCAGGCCAAGGTGCTTGCCAAAACTCTGATCGGGGAAGAGGCCGCTTTTGCCAATAAAGAAGTGTCAACCAAGCTGAAAGTCACCGGGTGTGACCTGTTCTCAGCGGGTGACTTTTCTGATGGCGAAGGCCGCGAAGACATCGTGTTCCGTGACCCGGCGCGCGGTGTCTACAAACGGCTGGTTCTGGAAAACGACAAGCTCGTCGGCGCCGTCATGTATGGCGATACGGCCGATGGCAACTGGTTCTTTGGCCTGATCAAGGACGGCACCGACGTGGCCGAAATGCGCGACACGCTGATCTTTGGTCCTGCCTATCAGGGGGGGGCCGCCCTGGACCCTATGGCAGCCGTTGCAGCCTTACCGGCTGACGCAGAAATCTGCGGCTGCAACGGCGTATGTAAAGGTCAGATTGTGGATGCCATTCAAGGTGGCGCCACCACATTGGACGCGGTGCGCGCCCAAACCAAAGCCTCCGGGTCGTGCGGAACCTGCACCGGGCTGGTTGAACAGGTTCTTTCCGTCACGCTGGGGGATGATTTTGTCATGCCCGCTGCCGCGTCGGTTTGCGGTTGCACGGACCTTACCCACGAAGACGTACGCCGCCTGATCAAGGCAAGCGAGCTGAAATCTCAGCCAGCGGTCTGGCAGGAACTCGGCTGGTCAACACCCAACGGGTGCCATGTCTGTCGCCCCGCACTTAATTACTACCTTCTGGCCGACTGGCCGCTGGAGTATGCCGACGATCCGCAATCGCGCTTTGTGAATGAACGCAACCACGCCAACATTCAAAAAGACGGCACCTATTCCGTGGTGCCGCGCATGTGGGGCGGCATCACCACCCCGGACGAGCTGCGCGCCATCGCGGCAGCAGCGGACAAGTTTGCTGTGCCCACAGTCAAAGTGACCGGCGGTCAGCGCATCGATTTGCTGGGCGTTAAAAAAGAAGACCTGCCTGCGATCTGGTATGATCTCAATCAGGCCGGTCTTGTGTCAGGACATGCCTATTCCAAAGGCCTGCGCACGGTGAAAACCTGTGTCGGAACGGACCACTGCCGCTTTGGTACGCAGGATTCCACAGGACTTGGTATCAAGCTGGAAAAACACCTCTGGGGGTCCTGGACACCACACAAGCTGAAACTGGCGGTATCAGGCTGCCCGCGCAATTGTGCCGAAGCGACCTGCAAGGATATCGGGGTCATTTGCGTTGACAGCGGCTATGAAATCCATGTGGCAGGCGCCGCAGGCATGGAAATCAAAGGCACCGAGGTTTTGTGCAAGGTGGAAACCGAGGACGAAGCCATGGAGGTCATCAGCGCCATGACCCAGATCTATCGCGAAAACGCCAAATATCTGGACCGGATTTTCAAATGGGTCGACAAAGTGGGTCTTGACTGGGTCAAGGAACAGATCGTCGACGATCCGGACAACCGCAAGGCGCTGGCCGACCGGTTCGAGTTGTCTCAGTCTGTCTACCGCACCGATCCCTGGGCCGAGCATGCCAGAGAAAAGGCAGAGACCTATCAACCCATCGCAAACCTGACACTGGAGGCTGCAGAATGAGCTGGATCGACATTGGCGCAATTGACGACATCCCCCTGCGCGGCGCGCGGATCGTAAAAACCGCACTTGGATGTGTGGCGGTGTTCCGCACGGATGTGGGCGAAGTGTTCGCCACCTCGGACCGCTGCCCTCACAAGGGCGGACCATTGTCCGAAGGCATTGTGCATGGTCGCAAAGTGACCTGCCCGCTGCACAACTGGGTGTTTTCGCTGGAAACCGGCGAAGCCCAGGGAGCGGATGACGGCCAGATCGAAACATACCCGACGCGCATTCTGGACGGCCGGGTCATGCTGGATGCCACACTGCTTTCAACCGAGGTCGCCGCCTGATGCACGCCAATGATCCCAAGCCCGCACCCACCTGCACCACTTGCCCCTATTGCGGCACCGGTTGTGGCGTGCTCGCCACCCCTGATGGTGCGGGCGGGCTTCAGATCAAAGGCGATCCCGACCACCCGGCCAACTTTGGCCGTCTCTGTTCCAAGGGGTCGGCGCTCGGCGAGACCGTCGATCTCGACGGTCGTCTTCTCACCCCGCAGATCGACAACCGTCCCGCAGGCTGGGACGAAGCGCTCGATCTGGTGGCCTCACGGTTTCAGGACACCATCGCCAGACACGGCCCCGACAGCGTGGCATTTTACGTGTCCGGACAACTGCTGACCGAAGACTATTACGTCGCCAACAAGCTGATGAAAGGCTTTATCGGGTCTGCCAATATCGACACGAATTCACGCCTGTGCATGGCCTCGACGGTGGCCGGACACAAGCGCGCGTTTGGCACCGATACTGTGCCGGGAACCTATGAAGACCTCGAACAGGCCGACCTGATTGTGCTGGTGGGTTCCAACCTCGCGTGGTGCCACCCGGTTCTCTATCAACGCATCGCCGCCGCCAAGACCGAACGCCCAAATATGCGCGTCGTCACCATCGATCCACGCCGCACCGCCACCACCGACCTGGCCGACCTGCATTTGCCGCTCAAGGCTGGCACAGACGTGGCGCTCTTCAACCGTCTGTTGACTGAGATTTATCAGCAAGGCGCTGTGAACGCCGACTTTGTCACAAAACACGTCACCGGGTTCAACGACGCGCTTGACGCCGCCAGCACGTCGGACGTAACCGTCACCGGCCTGCCCCACACGCAAATCACCGAATTTCTAAATCTCTGGCTGCGCACTGAAAAAGTTGTGACCGTCTTTTCACAAGGCGTGAACCAGTCGGCGCAGGGTGCAGACAAGGTCAACGCCATCCTGAACTGCCACCTTGCCACAGGCCGCATCGGCCAACCCGGTATGGGCCCGTTCAGCGTGACCGGACAACCCAACGCCATGGGCGGGCGCGAGGTGGGCGGTCTTGCCAACATGCTGGCCTGTCATCTGGACATCGAAAACCCGGACCACCGCGCTTTGGTTGGCGGCTTCTGGTCCGCTCCGGCCATGCCAGAGCAAGCCGGGCTAAAAGCCGTCGACATGTTCCGCGCCGTTTCCGATGGCCGGATCAAGGCACTGTGGATCATGTGCACCAATCCAGCCGTGTCCCTGCCACAGGCGAACTTTGTGCGCGACGCCATTCAGAATTGTGACTTTACCGTGGTGTCCGATCTGACCGCCACAACCGACACCGCGCGGCTGGCGAATGTGGTTTTGCCCGCCACCGGCTGGGGCGAAAAAGACGGCACTGTCACCAATTCAGACCGCACCATCAGCCGCCAGCGCCCGGTTTTGCCAAAACCGGGACAGGCACGTCACGACTGGGACATCATCTCTGATGTTGGCCGTCGCATGGGATGGCAGGATGCCTTTGACTTTGCCCACCCAGCAGAAATCTTTCGCGAACACGCGGCGCTGTCGGGTTATGCTGCGGCCCAGGGCAAGGATTTCGACATTTCCGGTCTGGCTGACATTACCAACGTTGCCTACGAAGCATTGCGCCCGACACGTTGGCCTGTCCCCGGCCAGGCCGCTCCGCGCGAACGGTTTTTTGCGGATGGGCAGTTCTTTACCCCCTCCGGGCGCGCCAATATGTTGCCGGTCGAACAACTGGCCGATGATGCGCCCTTTGCCCCGTCCACGCAATACCGCCTGAATACCGGACGCATTCGCGACCAATGGCACACCATGACCCGCACCGGACGTGCCGCCCGCCTCAGCCAGCACTACGGCGAGCCTTTTCTGGAAATAAACCCGGAAGACGCGTTTGCCCTTGGCCTCAGACCGGCAGACCTGGCTCAGGTCGAAACCGAGCACGGCCACGCCGTGTTACGTGTTCTTGTCACCGACAGGGTACGCCCGGGCGCCGTCTTTGCACCAATCCACTGGACGACAGAGTTCGCCTCTGCCGGACGGATTTGCGCGGTTCTGCCGGACCGCACTGACCCGGTCTCGGGTCAGCCCGACAGCAAGGGGGCAAATGTCTCCATCAAACCATACGCTCCCGAATGGTACGGGTTTGCGGTTGGTCATCACCAGATTATTCCCCACACAGATTACTGGGCTACGGCCCGCCATGCCACAGGCTGGCGCACGGAACTGGCCGGGCGATCCACGCCAGCAGACTGGGAACACTTTGCTCAGGACCTGTTCCGCGCGCCAGACGCCCGGATATCCAGCGTGATCGATCATGCCAAAGGCACAGCACGCATCGCCCTGCACAAGGATAACACCCTGATTGGCGCCCTGTTCACCGCACCAGACCCGGTCTCTGTCGCGCGCACCCATGTCGCTAACCTGATCGGCAGTTCCGGCACGGCCGTACTGGCAGGCCATCCGGGGATGGATCAGCCTGACCCCGGCGCCACGGTCTGTGCGTGCTTCAACGTAGGGGTCAACACGATCATCGACGCCATAACCAGCCAAAAGCTGATCAGCGTCGATCAGATCGGCGTCGCGCTGCAAGCCGGGTCAAACTGCGGATCCTGCCGCCCCGAACTCGCCGCGCTGCTGAATGCCACCCAGGGACGCGCAGCTGCCGAATAACGCATCAGCTCAGAAACGGCGCGGCGGTCATTGTGGCGGGGATATCCACCCCCAACCGCCGCAATATGGTCGGCGCCAACTGAACCTGACGCAGAGCGGTATCCTCGGATGGCCCCGCGCCCTCACCGAAATAATAGAGCGCAAAATCCTGCTGCAACGCATCCCGCCCGCCATGATGGCCGCGCGCATCCTGTCCATGATCTGCGGTGACGATCACCTCATACCCCTCCGCCCGCCAACGTGGAATAAACGGCGCCAGCATCTCGTCCATCACGAAACAGGCGTGATCCATCTCGGGGCAGTCATGGTGAAACCGATGCCCCATACTGTCCAGCGTGCAGGTGTGTAACATGCCGTAAGACAGCTCAAACCGCTGACACAAGTTGGTCAGCGAAGCAAACAAATCCTTGTCACTTGGCGTCATCTGATTGGCGTGGCCATACCCCGCCATAGAATGAAACCGGCCATGATTGATCGACGTGCTGTCAGGTTCATCATACTCCACGTCCCGTACATGATCGAACGGGTGACGATTGAAAAATTCAGACCAGAAACTATGCGCCACCGCCCCGGTCACACCACCAGCTTTGCGCACTTCACTGAACACATCCGGCTGCCTCAGGCGAAACACATTGCTGTTACCGGTGCAACCATGCACCTGCGGCGTCACCCCGGTATGGATCGAAGCATAACAGCTGGCCGAGGTTGACGGCAGCACCGAAGTCATGCGCCATTTCCGCGCCGCGCCACTGTCAACCCAGCCCTCCAGATTGCCAAACAAACGCCCGCAATTGCGCCACGGCACTCCGTCCAGAATAATCAACAACAGTTTGTTTTGCATGACGCGCCCGCCTCACTGCTCCAGACACAGGAAAGGGCGCTCCCACGCCCCTTCATTTTGCCAAAAATACTCACATCCGCCGCCCAACGGGCGGCCTTGCCCTAATTCCCGGCGCTCTCCATTTTGCGGTTGGAAATGACCTCTTCCAGCCACCCCAGCCGCATCTCGGGCACTGAACTCAGCAACAGATCCGTGTAGTCATCAAAGGGTGGGCTCAGCACGTCGGTCTTGTTGCCATAACGCACAACCTTGCCCTGATACATCACCGCAATCGAATCCGCGATCGCCTTCACCGTGGCCAGATCGTGTGTGATGAACAGATAGGCCACGTCCTCGACCTTTTGCAAATTCAGCAAAAGCTTCAGAATGCCATCCGCAACCAACGGGTCCAGCGCACTTGTGACCTCATCACAGATGATCATCTTGGGCTTGGCCGCCAACGCGCGCGCAATGCACACACGTTGCTTTTGCCCCCCTGACAGCTCGGCCGGATAGCGATCCAGAAAGCCTTCACCCATTTCGATCTCTTCCAAAAGCTCAAGCACGCGTTTGCGTTTTTCTGCGCCTCTCAGACCAAAATAGAACTCCAGCGGACGGCCAATGATCGTGCCCACCGTCTGGCGTGGATTCATCGCCACATCTGCCATCTGATAGATCATCTGCAATTCGCGCAAATCCTCGCGCGATCTCCCCGCCAGATCAGACGACAAGTCGCGCCCGGCAAAGTGGATATTGCCGCCTTTAGGTGGCAACAGCCCGGTGATCACCCGTGCCAGCGTCGACTTGCCCGAGCCACTTTCGCCAACAACCGCCAGCGTCTGTCCCGGGTGCAATTCGACATTCACATCGTGCAGAACATCAAAGTTCGTGCCCTTGTAGCGCGCCGTGATATGCTCGACTTTCAGCACCGGTTCTGACGTTGGCTGTTTCTCGACATGGTCAATCGACCGCACCGACACCAACGCTCGTGTATAGTCTTCCTGTGGCGCATTGATGATCTGGTCAACAGAGCCGTATTCGACCATGTCTCCCATCTTGAGCACCAGAATATCGTCGCTGACCTGCGCCACAACGGCCAGATCATGCGTGATATAAAGCGCCGCAACACCAGTGTCGCGAATGGCTTCCTTGATCGCCATAAGCACGTCAATCTGCGTGGTCACATCAAGCGCGGTTGTGGGTTCGTCAAACACCACCAGATCCGGTTCAGGACACAGCGCCAGCGCCGTCATACACCGCTGCAACTGTCCACCGGACACCTGATGCGGATACCGGTCGCCAATGTTTTCCGGATCGGGCAACCCAAGCTTGCGGAACAACTCTACCGCACGCGCTTCAGCCTCTTTCTTTGAGAACTTTCCATGGCGAATAGACGCTTCGGTCACCTGATCCATGATCTGCTTGGCCGGGTTGAACGACGCGGCAGCCGACTGGCTGACATACGTCACCTCGCCGCCACGCAGTTTGCGTATGTCCTGCGTACCGGATTTCATGATGTCGCGCCCGTTGACCCAGACCTCGCCACCGGTGATTTTCACGCCACCCCGGCCATAGGCCATACTGGCCAGACCAATGGTCGATTTCCCGGCCCCGGATTCGCCGATCAGACCCAACACCTTGCCTGGCGCCAGATCAAACGACACGCCATGCACGATCTCGATGTCATGGGGTTTTTCGCCCGGTGGATAGACCGTTGCGCCAATTTTCAGGTCGCGGACTTTCAACAATGCCTCGCTCATCCCCGGCCCCCTTTCAGTGACGTGGTACGGTTCAGGACCCAATCAGCCACCAGATTGACGCTGATCGCCAACGTAGCAATCGCCACCGCCGGATACAGCGCGGCTCCGATGCCATAGACAATCCCGTCCTTATTTTCCTTCACGATACCGCCCCAATCGGCTTCGGGTGGTTGCACCCCTAGCCCCAGGAACGACAGGGTCGACACGAACAGCACCATAAAGATAAAGCGCAGTCCCATTTCAGCCACCAGCGGGCTCAGCGCATTGGGCAAAATTTCACGGAAAATGACCCAGATCCGCCCTTCGCCGCGCAGCTTGGCGGCTTCGACGTAGTCCATCACATTGATATCAACCGCCACGGCGCGCGCCAGACGGAACACACGTGTGCTGTCCAGAAAGCCCATGACGATAATCAGCACAGGCACCGTTACCGGCATCACCGACAACACAACCAACGCAAAGATCAGCGACGGAATGGACATGATCAGATCGACAAACCGGCTCATCATCTGATCCACCCAGCCGCCAATAACTGCGGCTGCGAACCCAAGGATCGATCCGGTAACAAAGCTCAGGATCGTACCCGCCGTTGCGATAAAGATCGTCGTACGTCCGCCATAAATCATACGACTAAGCAGATCGCGTCCGATATTGTCCGTCCCCAACCAATGCTCAGCGCTGGAAGGCTCCCAGACATCGCCAACAATGTCAGCCATACCGTAAGGCGCGATAAAAGGCGCAAAGATCGCTATGAAAAAGTAAAGCCCGGTGAAACTCAGCCCAATCAGGGCGGCAAGAGGTATATTCTTCATCTCTGCTCCCCCCTATTTCGGATGCCGCAAACGCGGGTTGGCCACAATGGACACCACATCGGCAATCATATTCAGACCGATATAGACGGCAGCAAAGATAAGCCCACAGGCCTGCACCACCGGAATGTCGCGTTTGGACACGTGATCCACCAGATATTGCCCCATGCCGGGATAGGTGAAGACCACTTCGATCACCACAACCCCAACCACCAGATAGGCAAGGTTCAACATGACAACATTTACAATGGGCGCGATCGAGTTTGGAAAGGCGTGACGCCAAATGATCCAGAACATCGGCATGCCCTTCAATTCGGCGGTCTCGATATAAGCAGACTGCATCACGTTCAGAATGGCCGCGCGGGTCATGCGCATCATGTGCGCCAGAACCACCAGCGTCAGCACCATCACCGGCAACGCGATCGAGTTCAGCTTTTCACCCAACGACATGCCATCATTGATCATCGACACAGATGGTGCCCAACGCAGCTTCACCGCGACGATGTACATCAGCATATAGCCGATCAGAAATTCAGGGATCGAAATCGACGCCAATGTGACCGCCGAAATGATCTTGTCAGGCCACCGGTCGCGATAGCGCACCGCCAGCAATCCCAGGAAAATTGCCAGCGGGACCGATATAATGGCCGCCCAGAAGGCAAGGAATAGCGTGTTTTTCAGACGTTTACCCAGACTGGACGCAATGTCCTGTCCACTGGTCAGCGCGGTACCCAGATCGCCTTGCATAATGCCGCCAAGCCAACTGAAGTACCGTTGAACCGGGGGATCATTGAGGCCCAGATCTGCGCGCAGATTGGCCAGAGCTTCGGGGGTTGCTGATTGTCCGAGGATGGATTGAGCCACGTCTCCTGGCAGGATGATTGTGCCTGCGAAAATCAGAATGGAGACAAGGAACAACAAGAGAAGTCCCAGCGCAATGCGCTGGGCCAGTAGTTTTACAATGGGAGACATCTTATCCCGCGACCCACATTTTCAGCGGTGCCTGCATATCCATCATGCCAAAGCCTTTGTGGTTGTCGACCCAACCGGCAACCCGGTCAGAAGACGCGCTTACAAAGTCGTTAAACATTGGGCAGATCAAGCCGCCTTCATCACGGATAATGGTCGAAAGATCAGCATACATCGCGGTCCGTTTGGCTTCGTCCAGCTCGGCCCGTGCTGTCACCAGCAGCTGATCGAACTTTTCGTTGAAGAAACGAGTGTCGTTCCAGTCAGCCGAAGACAGATAAGCTGTCGACAGCATCTGATCCTGAACCGGGCGACCGCTCCAGTAGCTTGTGCAGAACGGCTGTTTATTCCACACTTCCGACCAGTAACCATCGTTTGGTTCACGCTTGATCTCAAGATCAATGCCGGCTGCCTTAGCTGATTGCTGGAACAGCGCAGACGCATCCGGTGCACCGGGGAACGAATTGTCCGATGTGCGCAGCAGAACAGACCCTTCGTGACCGGACTTCTTGAAGTGATGCGCGGCTTTGTCCGGGTCATACATGCGCTGCTCGGCTTCGGTGAACAACGGATAAGACGCATTGATCGGCGAGTCATTTCCGACGGAACCATAACCAAACAGAATCTTGTCGACCATTTCCTGACGGTTGATTGCGTACTTCAGCGCCAGACGCAGATCGTTGTTGTCAAACGGCGCCGTGTTGCAGTGCATGATGAACACATAGTGTCCCGGACCAGCTGTTGAGTGCACAGTGATGCCCGGTACGCGTGTGACCAAACCAGCGGTACGTGGTGGTACGCGGCTGACCATATCGACCTGACCGGATTGCAGCGCGGCAACGCGGGCTGTGTCGTCGTTGATCACGATGATTTCGATTGTGTCGGCATGGCCCAGCTCCGAATTCCAGTAATTCGGGTTCTTTTCAGCCACAAACCGAACGCCCATATCGGCGCTTTTCAGAATGTAGGGGCCGGTACCGATGGCCGCGTCCACACCGTCTTTGCCACCATTGGGCTGGATCAGCAGGTGATAATCGGTCAGCAGATAGGGCAGATCGGCGTTGGCCTGCTCCAGCTCAAGGATAAAGTTGTCACCTTCGGCACGCATGCCTGAAATGCCGCGCAACAGTCCCAAAGCGCCCGACTTGGTCTCTTCGCCAGAATGGCGCTCGATGGTCGCCAGAACGTCGTCTGCGGTGACCGATTTGCCATTCGAAAAGGTAATTCCGCTGCGGATTTTGAAGGTCCATGTTTTGGCGTCAGCAGAGGCTTCTACGCTTTCGGCCACGCGTGGTTCCAGGCTGCCATCCGCCGCCAGAATCATCAGCGGCTCGCCCCACATGCGGCTGACCATGGTCATTGCCGAGTTTGTTGTGGTCGCCGGATCAAGGCTGTCTGTCGTTGACGCGCCTTCGATGCCAACCTTGATGGTGCCGCCCGTTTGCGGACCGGCAGCATGCACAGCGCCAGACAACATTGTGCCAGCAGCAGCGGCAGTCAGACCCAGCGCACTTGCGCGACCGAGGAACTTGCGACGCGAAATTCCACCAATCGCTGCCCGGCGGCTCAGATACTTCAGTTCGTCATTCATTATTGTTCTCCCCATTGGAATTGTTGTTTTGCGCCATGCTGCGGTTCAGGTGCGACACAAATCAAGGAAAATTGTTACGGCCATTTAACTTTCTTGCCATTTTTCCTGTGGCGAAACCTGTTTCATGGCCTAGCCCTTGATTTCCGTCGGTTCATGCGCCAAATCCGACACTTTTCGTCTTTTTGATACATGAATTTAGAAGGCGCTTTTTTTGTTACTCGTTCATGTTGCGCCGTATTCCGACGACCTGCAACCGGTTTACGTCCGAAAACAGAGGGGATTCGCCGTCATTGGGACTAAGAAAATCCCTTCGGTCACCCTGTCACAGACGGGGCACCGATACATTCCACTGACGCTCAAACACCTGTTCGTCGCCCTCGAACACGCTCAGTTCGGCGTCAATAACATAGTGGTCCGCCGTCCCTTTCATCTGCAATCTGGCTTCAATCCGCGCGCCCCAGTTGTCGCGCGACATCTCGCGCTGCCACCGAAATTCCGAACTTGCCGACAACGGGTCATCTTCGCAGATTACAAACTTTTCGGTCGTGACTTCGCTGCTGACCAGCCCGGTTTCAAGGTCACGCACTGCGCCCGCGTCGCCTTCGATTTCAAGCGTCAGACTGCGCGCTGTGCTGTCCCGGATCAGTCGTTTGGCTTCCTGCACCGGCCGCAACTGCTCCTCCTGAAGCGGTTTGGCGGAGCGCGGCGGATCAAAGTGCAGCGCCTCATCGTCCTGCGCCGGACGCACCGGCAGGTCCAGCGTTCCCTCGTCTATCTCCAGAACGGCCAGCTCAGGCTCGGGCCACGCAAACGGCCAATAGCTGGATGAAATGGCAATCCGCAACCGATGCCCCTCTGGCAGGTGATAAGCGCATTGATCCAGCACAACCTTTGCCTCAACAAATTCGCCCACCGGCATATCGACCATCTTATCCGCACCATTCCGCTGGCGCAGGTTCAGAAACCCATGCGCGATCAGCGCACTAGAGCCGTCCGGGCGCACATCACACAACCGCACCGCCACTTGCGCACGCGGCTTGTCCGCCCGCACCCGCAGCGTCACAACTGGTGCTCCGATGATGTCGCGCCCTTCAGTTGTGGTCGCGCTGTCAAAACAACAGCTCAGCGCGTCATCGCTGCGCTGATCATCCGGCAATTCACCCGGACCAAACCCAAAGGGAAAATACTCACCCGTCGCCTGCCCACAGGCCAGTGCAGGGAACACTTTGCGCGCGGCACTGCCCGGCGCGTCGCTCAGAGTATTGCCGCTCAGGTGCCATTGCTCCGGTGTGATTTCGCCCTTTCGATCCCGCAAGCCGACCCAACGACCGGGCCGCATGGAATAGCTGGTTTGTGGCGGCACGCTGTCCAGCACCCAAACCCGGTACTCTGGCAAATCTTCCGCCCCGTTGGGTTCATCCTTCAACCAGCGATCCCACCACCGCAGCATTTCGCCCAAAAAGTCGATCTGAGGTCCGGGCACTGCGAAATGCGGATATTTGTGGTTCCATGGCCCCACCAGCCCTTTGACCGGCGACTGCAGATTGTCCACCAGATGCGCAATCGTGTTGCGATACCCGTCATGCCAGCCGCCAACACTCAGAACCGCAGCCTTGATGGCGCTGTAGTCTTCGCACACTGACCCGTGTTCCCAATATGCGTCGCGTTGCTGGTGTTGCACCCACGTTTCGGCCAGAAACGGCGTATTCTCTAACCGCTCCAACCACATATCGCGCCACCGGTCTCCAACAATTTCAGGATCCGGCGGCAACGAGAACCAAGCCAGCACCGTGGCGGCCCATCCGGGGTTTTCACCCAGCATCAGCCCGCCCTTATAGTGAATGTCATCGGCATATCGGTCTACGGTCGAACAGATGCTGACCACCGCCTTTAGTGGCTCAGGTGCCAGCGCGGCAACTTGTAGCCCGTTAAAACCACCCCAGCTGATCCCCATCATGCCAACCTTGCCGCTGCACCAGTCCTGCTCTGCCAACCAGTTGATCACCGCACCCCCGTCAGCCAGCTCTTGCGGCGAATATTCGTCGTCAAACAGCCCTTCGCTGTCGCCACATCCCCGCATATCGACCCGCACACAGGCATAGCCATGCCCGGCCATATAAGGGTGGGTCAGCGCATCGCGCTGCGTTGTGCCATCGCGTTTACGATAAGGCAGAAATTCCAGAATCGCCGGAACCGGCCCCGTCCCGACAGGGCGCCAGATACGGGCCGATAACCGTGTGCCATCCGGCATCGGAATGTGAACATGCGGCGTTTCTTCGACTTCGAATGGAAATGTTTCGATGATGTTCATCTCAGGCTCCGTGTGGCTCGCGCACACACTGCAACCGCGCGCAAAGCACCGCAAGCCCCGTCCTCAAATCCCGTCCTCAAGTCACGTCAGATCAACGCTGTTGTCGCCACGACCGGACCAACGCGCCAAGCGCAATCAGCGCCCAAAGCAACTCAATCACAATCGCCCCGATATTGGGCCGCACCCAAAGCGACACCAATATCAAACCAGCCCCCAGCAAATTAAGCAGATTGAACGCCGCCCCCCGCGCAGGCAATTGCCCACGAGTAGCCGCAAAATACGCCCACGCGATCACCAGCGCGCCCACAATCCCAACGGCGTCCGACCATCCCAGTTCTTGCAACATCACGTTCGCACCTGTCTTTAAAAAACGCCCGCCTGCGTCAACTCCATCGCGCAACGGCGCAACACCGCTGTTACCAAATCGCGCGTTTCGACGTCAGCCAGGGCTACTTGCGAATCCTGCACGCCCAGTACGGCCTTGACGCTGCCCCTGGGGCCAACCGGCACGGCAATACCTGTCACACCCAGCTCAAATTCACCCGTCACCACAGCGCAGCCCGCTTGCGACGCCTGTTGCACTGCTGCGCTCAGCGCTGCGGTATCGGTCACACTTTCGCTCGTGAATGGCTCCGGGTTTGACGCTGCGATCAACGCGTCGGATTCATCAGGTGGTCCCCACGCCAACAGCATCCGACCAACCGCCGTATGAAACATCGGCAACCTGCTGCCCACTGTGAAGCCATAGGTCACGCCTGACGCGCGCAAAGTGGATTGCGCAACCATCAACGCGCCGCCGTCCTCGGGCATTGCCAGAATAACCTCTCGCCCCAACTCCGCCGATGCCGCGTTCAACAACGGCTGGATAACACGACCAAACTGATTTCCGCGCAGAAAGCTGCCCGCCAGCACCAGAATGCGTGGGGTCAGCGAGAAAACACGCCCCTCGCGACGCACATATCCCAGATGCACCAGCGTCAGCAGCAATCGCCGAGACGCCGCAGGATCCAGTCCGGTGCGCCGCGCAATGTCGCTTAGCGTCATGTGGCTGTGATCCTCGTCAAAGGCTTTCAGCACCGACATGCCTTTTACAAATGTCAGCGAAATGTCCCGGTTCTGTGGCACGTGATCCATCCTGTCCCAGCGTTCCTGTTTCTACGCGGCGCCTCAGACAACGGTCAATCTGAACCGGACATATTTTTCTTGCGATAATCGCAAACTTGCGCGACTATCGACCAATCATGCGAACAGCGAGGCCCATATGCTCAGCCAGGAAATGAACGATATCATCACCCGTATCACCCCCGGAACACCAGCAGGCGACGTTATGCGCCGCTATTGGCAACCCGCTGCGCTGCTGGACGAACTGTCCGGCAACCGTCCGGTTGTGCCGGTGCGTCTGCTTGGCGAAGACCTTGTTTTGTTTCGTGACAGTCAGGGCGAACTGGGCCTGATCCAGCGCGCCTGCCCACATCGCGGCGCTGACATGTGTTATGGTCGGCTCGAAGATAACGGCCTGCGCTGTCCATTTCACGGCTGGCACTTCAACCGTTCCGGCCAATGCGTCGAACAACCCGGCGAACCCGAAGGGTCGCGCATGCATGAGAAAATTCAGGCCACCGCATATCCCGTGATCGAAAAGAACGGCATCATCTTTGCCTATATGGGCCCCGGCGATCCACCTGCCTTTCCCAATCTCGATTGCTTTCGCGCGCCTGACACACATGTGTTTGCGTTCAAAGGTCTCTGGGAATGCAACTGGTTGCAGGCGCTTGAGGTCGGCATCGACCCCGCGCATGCGTCGTTCCTGCACCGCTTCCTTCAGGACGAAGACCCGGACGATGGCTATGGCAAACAATTCCGCGACAAGGCCGCCGATACCGAGATTCCCATGACCCGCCTGCTGCGCGAATATCCTCGCCCTGAAATCAGCGTGGAAGACACCGATTATGGCATGCGCATCATTGCGCTGCGCCATCTGGACGATGGCCGCACCCATGTGCGTGTCACCAATCAGATTTTCCCCGAGGCGATCAGCATCCCGATGTCCCGCGAGATGATTATCACCCAATGGCACGTGCCGATTGATGACGAAAACTGTTATTGGTACTCGATGTTCACAAGCTTCGACAAACCGGTGAACAAAGACCTGATGCGCGCGCAGCGGCTCGAAGAACATGTGCTGCCCAGCTATGCGCCTAAGAAGAATAAGCAGAACAATTATGGCTATGACGCCGAAGAACAAGGCGCGCTGACCTATACCGGCATGGGGCTGGACATCAATGTGCACGACCAATGGGCGGTCGAGAGCATGGGTGCCATTCAGGACCGCACCCGCGAACATCTGGGCAAAACCGACATTGCCGTCATCGCCTATCGCCGCAAATTGCGCGCCGCGATCAAGGCACTGCAGGACGGCGACGAAACTGCGCTCCCGATGCGCAACGGGGTCGACCCGGCGACAATTCACGGCCCGATTTCCAACGACACGCTGTCCAGCGATGGGGATTGGCGCAAGTCCTACCATGAGGGTGATGCGGCGCGACGCGCGGCCTGCACCAACTGGGACGCCAAAATCTCTTCCTGATCCCGCACCGCACACCTGGCAGACAGACCAGCATTTATCCGCTAGCCTGCCCTAAACGGTTTGCAAAAGGACACGTCTATGCCTCACGAACCCCAAGAGGTCCTGCAATTCTGGTTTCCCGATACGGGCCATGAGAACAGCCTCGAAACCCATGGCGCGTTCTGGCAGGAACGCATGCAAGGCGGAATGGATGACGCAATTATCCGCGATTTCGCGGATCTGACGCTGGCCGCGGCACAAGGCCAGCTGGATCACTGGGCCAAAACCGCGCGCGGACGTCTGGCGTTACTGATCGCGCTTGATCAGTTTCCCCGCTCGCTCTGGCGCGATACACCTGCCGCGTTTGGGCAAGACATCAAGGCAACCCGTCTGGCGCTCAAAGGACTTGAAAACGGACATTTTGACGAACTCGCCCCTTGGGAACAGACCTTTTTTGTGATTGCGATTTCACATTGCGAAGGCCCCGACCACCTTGAGCGGATGAACGCGCTTGAGACGGTTGTGGAACGTATTATCGCACGCTTGCCAGAGCCGCTTGCCGATCTCGCGGGCAACTTTCGTGGCCAGCAATCTATTGTGACAGACGTCATCACCCGGTTTGGGCGCCATCCCCACCGCAACCCGATCTACGGACGCGCCTCAACACCCGCCGAGCAAGCCTATATAGACACCGGCGATTTTCCGCATTTGCGCGATGCCACCGCGACGGAACCGTCCACATGATCAGACCATGTACCACGCGCTTTATTTCTAAGGATCTGCATTGACCGACACCCGGACCAATATTGCCTCTGGCACGCTGGCGCAGCTGGGCCTGCTTGACTCCGACGGCATCGACGCCGCAACTGCATTGGCTGACACAATTGCCGCCTCTGATCTTGAAACGATCCGCGTCCTGTTCCCAGACCAACATGGTATCTTGCGCGGCAAAGCTATTGTGGCCTCTGCCCTGCCCTCGGTTCTGGCCAATGGTATGGCAGCACCTTCTACACTGTTGCTCAAAGACACATCCCACCGCACGGTGTTTCCGGTCTGGACAGGCGAGGCCGCAACCGAAGCCGATCCAATGCGTGGCGCGGGTGACATCCTGCTGGCGCCGGACCCATCCACCTTTCACCCCCTGCCATGGGCACCGCATTCCGCGTGGTTGTTGTGTGACGCACATTTCAAGACCGGCGCACCAATCCCATTTTCGTCGCGCACGGTCCTGCGCAGGGCGCTTGAAAAATTGGCCGCGCGGGATTTGACACTGACCGTGGGTTTAGAGCTGGAATTTCATGTCTTTGACCGTCTCGACCCCGCCCCGGAACACAGTCAAGCCACCATGCCCGCGCACCCGCCACGCACCCGCCCGCTTGCGCCGGGGTATCAGTTTCTGACTGACGCAATTTATGACGTGCTCGAACCGGTTATGGATGACATCCGACGCACAGCGCAGGCGATGGGTATGCCGGTGCGCTCAACCGAAGTCGAAATGGGCCCATCGCAGTTCGAAGTCACCTTTGAGCCGGCAGACCCGATGACCCATGCCGACACGATGATCATGTTCCGCACCATGGTCAAAGAACTCTGCGCACGGCGCGGATTACACGCCACCTTTATGTGCCGTCCTCGACTGGACAATGTCGCGGCATCCGGCTGGCATCTTCATCAATCCCTGTCAGACGCCACAGGCCGGAACCTGTTCATGCCCGAAACCGAGGGCACGCCAACACCATACGCCTCCGCATGGATGGCGGGATTGCTGCACCACGCCGAAGAATCCTGTCTGCTGACCACGCCAACCATTAACGGCTACAAACGGTATCAGCCGTTTCAGCTGGCCCCGGACCGTATCCAATGGGGACAAGACAATCGCGGCGCCATGCTGCGCGCGCTCATGTTGCCCGGCGATCCCGCCAGCCGCATCGAAAACCGCGTGCCGGAAAGTGCGGCCAACCCCTATTACGTGATCGCCTCGCAAATCCTCTCTGGCTTGTCCGGTCTTGAACAATCTCTGACGGCCCCGCCGCCCTGCGAACAACCCTATGATCCCACCGCCAAAGCCCTGCCTGCAAGCCTGCTGGATGCCATTGTGCATTTCGAACAAGGTGCCCTCTACCGCGCGACTTTAGGTGATGGATTTGTCGACTATCTGACCCGCATCAAACGCGCCGAGTGGGACCGATACGTCGGCGCGCTCTCGGAATGGGAGCAGGCCGAATACTTCGGTCTGTTCTGACGCGATGTTGCAATCCGACGCATATCTTGCCCGTCTGGGCCTTGCCAAACCGGTGCCTCATACGCTCAAGGGACTGCAGACCCTGCAGGCCGCGCATCTGCACGCGATCCCTTTTGAAAATCTCGATCCGCTGTTGGGCATCGTACCCGATCTCGACCTCGGCGCCATTCAGACCAAAATGCTGAAACAGGGGCGCGGCGGCTATTGTTTCGAGCAAAACGCACTGTTTGGATGCGCCTTGCGCGAATGGGGTTTTGCCGCCGAACCGCTTTTGGCGCGCGTGCGCAACGGCGCGCCACATGGCGGCGCACGGTCACATCAGGCGTGGATCGTGGCCATTGAAAGCAAAGAATACCTCGCGGATGTTGGGTTTGGTGGCGCAGGTTCTATCGCACCGCTGCGCATAAGCACCGAGACGACACAGGACACCCCAAGCGGCGCATATCGCATCAGCCACGATGACACGACCAATGAAACAGTGCTCGACAAGATGTCTGGCACGGGTTGGTTTTCCTTGTTCAGCTTTGACAGGATCGAAGTTGCGCCGGTTGATTTTGAAGCTGCCAATCACCTGTGCGCAACATGGGACAAAGCACCGTTTCGCACAAACCTGATGATGGCGCGCCACTTGCCATCCGGACGGATCAGCCTGTTCAACCGCGCCTTTCGCGAGGCGGGACAAACGCGCATGATCGACACGCTCAAAGAATTCGAAACCATCCTGACCAACCGGTTCGGCCTGACCCTGCCCGCAGGCATGGCAACCGCAGCATGGCAGCGTATCAAGGATCAGCCGACCGGGCGCTAGTCCCGGGCGAAACGGGCAATCACAATCAGACGCGCGATCAGCATCAGCGCAAAGCACACCACAATGGCCACGGGTTCATCCATATGTGGCTCGACCAGCACAAAAACGCCTCCGCCAATCAGCGAAATTGTGGCGTATAAATCTTCCTTCAGCACCGACGGCGTGACATTGCACAGGATGTCCCGGATCATGCCGCCCACGGTTCCTGTGATGCAGCCAATGACCACCGCGATCAGCGGATGAGTCTGCATTTCCAGCGCAACCTCAATGCCCACCAAAGTGAACAACGCCAGCCCAACCGCATCAAATTGCATCAACAAACGCAATCGGCGTCCATTGCCCGAAGGCAACCGCGCCCCAATAACAAACGCCGCCACGGCGACAGGGATCGCGGTCAGCAAATAGGTCAGATCGTTGATCCAGAACACCGGCACGCGCCCCAACAACAGATCGCGTACCGTGCCGCCGCCAACAGCCGCCGCCACCGCAATCACAATCGCGCCAAACAGGTCGAGTTCATGCCGCACACCCTGAATTGCCGCGGACGCAGCCATCACGGCCGTGGCCGCCACAGTCAGAAAGAAGACGACATGGGCCAACGGATCAATCATGAGGCGCGGTCTGTTCCAACGGATCGTCAGGGTCGTAAAGCGCGCCAAGCTGTCCAAGGGAAACCGGCTTGAGCGGCGGGCGAATACGGTAATACCCGGTGTCGTCCGGGCTTTGTCCATGCGCATCGCTCAGCAAGTTCGAAACGGTTAGTCCGCAATAGCGACCCTGACACCGCCCCATGCCCGCACGGGTAAAAGCCTTGGCCTGATTGGGGCCCAGACATCCCTGCGCCGCAGCGGCGCGAATGTCGCCGGCGCTGACCTCTTCGCACCGGCACACGGTGACGTCGTCCTCAGGCAACATGGCGGCTGCATAAGGCGGATAGGCGCGATCCAGAAACGGGCGAATGCTAAGCTCAATATCGCGGTTGGCGATCAAAGGCTTCGCCTGCCGGTCACGATCCAGTAGCGTCAGACCACCCAGCGCCTGCGCAATCCCCATCCCTGCGATACGCCCCGACAGCTCGGCCGCAAGAGCACCGCCAATTCCGCCACCATCGCCTGCAATCCATAACCCGGCTTTATCTGTTTTGCCCCATTGATCCACTTGCGGGACAAAAGCCTGTTGACGCTTGTCCCAGTCGTGCGACACCCCAAGCGCATTGCTTGCTTGCACATTCGGGACAACGCCATGGTGCAACAACACCGTGTCACAGGCCAGCTCGTGAATTCGTCCGCCGCAAGTGAAATGCAACGCTTCAACCCGTCGACTGCCCAGCAACGCCAGCTTTATTGACCCGACATGACGCGGAATTCCCGCGTTGCGCAATTCGTTCAGCATGGCGGCTCCACGTTGTAAATACCGCCAGCCCCGCATCGCAGCGCGCCAATGCGTCAGCGCCGTGCGCATATCTCCTCGTGTCTGGGTCTCGACCAATGCTTTGGGCGGGCAGCCAGCCCGCAAAAGCTGTACCGCCACCAGATATAAAAGTGGCCCGGACCCAACCAACACTGCTTCACGGGCCGCAACACTTGACTGTTTCAGCATGATTTGCGCCGCACCTGCCGTCATCACGCCGGGTAAAGTCCAACCCGGGATCGGCATGGCACGCTCCAACGCTCCGGTCGCCAGCAGAACATGATCGGCCTGCACGTTCTGACTACCTTCGTCCGTCAGATAAGACACACTATTGTCCTGAACAGACCAAACACAGGCGTTAGGCACATATGTTATCCCCGGCGTGGACAATGCGCCCACCAAGGGCAAACCCTTGGAAAAATCTCGCCCCAGTATTTTGGGATACCGCTCGGCGGCGGTTTCAACATTGCGATAGATTTGCCCACCTGCAGACGGGTTTTCGTCCAGCAGCAAGACTTGCAATCCATGCGACGCGGCCTCTGCAGCGGCGGCCATCCCCGCCGGACCGGCTCCGACGACAACCAGATCAGCGCGCTGCATACGGCCCCTCCCGCATCTGGCGCGCGGGCTGAATATCCAGCCCTTCTTTGACCTGCATGAGACACGCCTGACTCGTTTCCCCGTCGACCTCGACAAGACAGTCAAAACAGGTACCCATCAAACAGAACGGCGCACGCCCCACGCCACGCGAAACAGTTTGGTTAAAAGCTTCGATACCCACCATCAACAACGCCACAGCAAGGTTCGCTCCGTCGGGCAAAAGATAATCCTGCCCGCCAAATTTCACTGACACTTTCGGCGCGTCAGGATTCAGGTCTTTAAATCGCGAATCTGGATTCACCAAACACCTCCAAATCTGGCACTTTACCAACACCGGTCAACCAATTCGGCAGACTGCGTGCATGCACGGCCGCCAATGTAATTCCGCTGTGACACGTTACCAGAAACGCGCCGGGGGCTTGTGTGCTTTCCTGATAGATCGGAAGCCCGTCCGGCGACATCACCCGCAAAGCCCCCCAACTGCGCAAAACTTTGGCATCCGCCAACGCCGGATAGGCCTTTACAGCCTCAGCTGCCAATTGTGTCATGCCTTTACGCGTCACGCCATCATCCAACCCAACCAGCTCATTGGTTGCACCGATCTGCACAGCACCATCTTCGGTTTGCCGTGCAATCAAAGACGGGCGTCGAATGATCTCTGGCAGCTTTTCAGTGATCAGAACTTGTCCTCGTTCGGGCGTCAACGGCGCCTGAAACCCCAGTTTGGGTCCCAGCTCTGCAGCGCCTAAACCAGCCGCAAGAATTACTTTCTCCGCATGCACGCCGGTTCCGTCGGCACAGGTCACTTCAAATCCGTCGCCCGCGACCACATCAGTCACGGTTTTTCCACCTGACACATGGCCCCCACGACGACGTACATCCGCGCTTAATGCCCGCAACAACCTGAGCGGATTGACGTGCCCATCCTGATGATGCAGCACAGCCCCGAAAACGCCATCGCCAATTGCAGGTTCTTGTGAACGCAACGCTTCGGGATCGAGAACCTCAAATGGATATTTACCGTTCAGGTTTCCTTTTATGTGTTCCAGATTTTCGACACAGTTCTGCAGGCTTTGTTCACTGAAATGCAGATCAAGCCCGCCGTCCTGAACCAGCGACAGTTCAATTCCGGATGCATCTTCCAACTCTTCGGCAAAATCGCCCCATAATGCAGCTGATTCCTGGCTCCACACGGCATAGCGCGGCTGGTTAAGCCCCTTACCCTGAACCCAAACCAACCCGAAATTCCCCCGGCTGGCGCGCAATCCGGTGTCGTCACCGTCCAGAACAACAACCTGGTGGCCAAACTTGAGCAGACCCCATGCCACAGAAAGGCCGACAACACCGCCTCCGATTATGGCAAAATCTGCTTCCATAAAAATCTCCCAAACGCGCTCAATAATTGCACGCTGTCAGTCTATTACCGGGGAAAGTCAGTGTATGCCAATCAACATTACACACTTACAAATTATTTGGGGGGCATTGTGCCCCCCGTTTGCCTGCCTGCCTGTCCCGATGGTCTTATGGTTTTCACTGCTGTTTTGTCTGAATTGGCGGAAAACCGAGATTGAATTGACTATAGGCGTGGCGATTCGAATCAGTCAATGGGGTGATTCGCAAAAACGAATCAATTTGCACGAATCGGACGAATCAGTTCGGTTTTGCGAGGTTTGTGTCTGAATTTGGCAGGAGCATTCCCAGATTTACGCGGAGATGAACCTCAAAGAGTTGATCAAGGACGCACTAACCGTTTTCTCGCAATACGGCGCCAGCCAAATACAATGACCCACAAATCAGCACCCGCGCATGTGGATCATCTGCATAAATTCCCTGTAATGCAGCCAATACCGTGTCTGACTCATTCGCGACCATGCCGACTGCGCGCGCTGCCGCAGCGGTTTTTTCTGCCGAAAGCGTGTTGACCTCGCCCGGAATAGACACCGCGGTCAGGCTGTCGGCCACTTGGGCCAAAGGCCTCAGATAACCGGAAATGTCCTTGGTGTTCAGCATGCCGCAAATCAAATGGGTTGGCCGCGTGGGCAGCCCCGCCAAGTGTGCGCCCAGCGCCTCACCGGCCGCCGCATTATGCCCGCCATCCAGCCACAACTCGGCCTCCGGCGCGGCCTCGACCAACGGACCGCTGCGCAATCGCTGCATGCGCGCAGGCCAGACCAAGTCGCGCATTGCCGCTTCACAAGCACTTTCATCCGCCCCCAGATACCGCAGCGCCGCCACGGCCGCCCCGGCATTGGACATCTGATGTGCCCCCGGCAACGCCGGTAACGGCAGGTCCAACAATCCGGTTTCATCCTGAAACACCAATCGGCCCCGTTCTTCGTAAACGTGCCACTGCTGGCCATACGCAATCAATGGCGCGCTCAGCGCGGCCGCGCGAGCCTCTATCACGTCCATGGCGGCGTCTTGTTGTGGGCCAACCACACACGGCACGCCCGGTTTCAGGATACCCGCCTTTTCAAACGCGATCTTTTCCAGCGTATCCCCCAGAAACTGCTCATGGTCGATCGAAACCGGTGTGATCACGGTTAACGCAGGCGCCTCTGGAACATTGGTCGCATCCAACCGACCGCCCAGACCGACTTCCAGCAATGTGAAATCTGCCGGGGTCCGGGCAAAAGCCAGCAAAGCCGCACATGTGGTGATCTCAAAATAGGTGATGTCCGCGCCGTCATTGGCCGCATAACACTCGTCCAGCACGTCGCTTAGATGTGTTTCACTGATCAAATCGCCTGCCAACCGAATGCGCTCGTGAAACCGCGCCAGATGTGGGCTGGTATAGGCATGTACCCGCTTGCCCATGCCCTCTAACCCTGCGCGGATCATGGCCTGCGTGGACCCCTTGCCATTAGTACCCGCCAGATGGATCACCGGTGGCAGCCGATCTTGCGGATCGTCCAGGGCATGCAACAACCGCCAGACCCGGTCCAGCGTCAGATCGATGATCTTGGGATGCAGCTCCATCATCCGATCCAGAATGACGTCCGATGTCGCTGTACTCATTTCCCGGCGGTCTTATCCGATTGCACCGCATCAGCAGCGCCAGACGCCTCGCCCGGCGCTTCAGCCTTATCCGCATCAGCATCTGGCGGTGGCAAATCTCCGGCCACAGCGGGCGGCAAGCCCAACAACATGCGCGTGATGGTGATCAACTCTCCGCGCATCTCGGTACGTTTGGTGACGCGGTCCAGCATGCCGTGATCCAGCAGATACTCCGCACGCTGAAACCCTTCGGGCAGCTTTTCGCGAATCGTCTGCTCGATCACCCGGGGTCCCGCAAAACAAATCAGCGCATTGGGTTCGGAAATCTGCACATCGCCCAACATCGCATAAGACGCGGTCACACCACCGGTTGTCGGGTGTGTCAGAACAACGATATAAGGCAGCCCGGCCTCTTTCAGCATTTGCACAGCCACAGTTGTGCGCGGCATCTGCATCAGGCTCAGAATGCCTTCCTGCATGCGTGCGCCACCAGCCGCAGAAAACACAATCAACGGACGTTTCAGCGCCACGGCACGCTGCGCAGCCGCAATGACCGCATTGCCCACATACATGCCCATGGATCCGCCCATGAACGAAAAGTCCTGACAGGCGGCAACGATGGGCGTGCGGCCCATTTCACCTTCGGCCACCAGCATGGCTTCCTGCTCGCCGGTCTTTTTCTGCGCTGCTTTCATTCGGTCGGGATATTTTTTCTGATCGCGGAACTGCAGCGGGTCGGCCAGCGCTTCGGGCACGGCCACTTCGGTGAACACGCCACCATCAAACAGCGCACCAAACCGGTCGCGTGGCGTGATCGCCATGTGATGATCACATTGCGTGCACACATTCAGATTGTTCGACAGCTCGCGATGAAACAGCATAGTGCCGCACTCATCGCACTTGGTCCAAAGATTATCCGGCACCTCGCGACGCGAGAAAATCGAGTTTATGCGCGGGCGGACATAGTTGGTGATCCAGTTCATGCGTTCTTTCGCCTTTCGGGTTCGCAACACGCCTGAAATAGGACGCCGCGCGAGAAAATGCAATCAGCGTCGCACCGCAATTCGCGCGGCCAGCCACGCACAGATCAAAATGGCACCCTCAAGCGGCATCAACTGCATCAATGCGTCGGTATCTTCGGGCGTAATCGGAAGCGTATAAAGCGCCAGACCATCCCAATGGCCGTGCATTGCGGTCAGGCCCATGGCAGAAAAATTGTTGACCACATGCAACGCAATCGCGGGGCCCAGCGTGCCGGATCGTGCGGTCAGATCGGCCGCAGCAAGCCCAAAAAGGCCAGACCAAAGCGCCAGCCAGATAGCCACATCGCCGTACACCGCCGGTTCATAATGCAGCGCCCCAAACAACAGGCTTGGCAGCCCCATCCAAATCCAGGGCGCGCGAAACCGCGCTGCAAGCTGGCTTTGCAGATAGCCACGAAACACCAGCTCTTCGGCGCCGCATTGCAGGATCAGCAAGGCCAGAGTGAGCGGAACCAGCGTCAACCAGCGCCCCAATGGCATCGCTTGCTCCGGTGCCAGCGCTGCGGGCATGGGGATCAGATAGATAACAACATAAAGCAACAGACAGGCCCGAAACACACGCCAACTCTGAACGGCAAACGCATGCATTGGGCCAACCAAACTGACCAGTGACCGGCGATGCACCACCTGCAGCGCAATCATCAGGGCAACAATCAGACAGGCGAAACTGCCCAGCAACAGCGCCATGCCACGTGCGGTGTTGCCAACAGCAATCTCAGTAAACAGCGCTGCCGCATCCGGCATGTCGCGCAAAAACCCATACCATATGACGTTCAGCGTAAAAAACGCGACCACAATCAGAACGACACCCAAACCCAACCGCCAGAGCGCGGCGCTGGCCCGTGCAGGGGCAATCAAATGATCATGAGGACGATAAACAGACATGCATGTGACCTAATCGGTTTGCTAAACCGGGGAAAGCGCTATTGACCTCCGCGATCCCTTTCGGTTCCCGCCTGAACCGGGCGCCCCCGTCTCTGTGGGCGGTGCATTTTCCACGCGCTGACAGACAAAATCCTTCACCCTCTTGCCGGATCCGCAAATGTACGTTTGTTTCATGGCAATCAATTGGGTAGATAATGTAAAAACCAACCGGGCTTTGTTTCTCGTTGGGAAACAATACAAGGCAATCAGGGGCAAAATGGCGCAAGGCAGCAAATTCCTTCAACGGTTCTACCAAAAAGGCGTGTCACGCTATTGGGCGCGTATTGCGCGAAATTCGAAATCTGCCGATCTGCCTGAATTGCGCGCGCAACGGCTTGGCGCCCGGACGTTGCGCCAACATCTGGACACGTTGATTTCAACGGCTGAAAGCCGGCTGGCTTTGCCGATGATTGGCTCTAACTCGTTTCCCAAACCGCATGGCACAGACTGGTCATGGCGACCTCAGCTCTGGCGCCAACCCATTCCGGACAAGGGGCGCGCTGCAGTTGAGAACAAGGAAAAGCTGGGCGAAGAGGTCACGCTGTTTCATGATTGCCGTATCTCGGAACTGACCTTGCGCCAGCTGCGCAACAATCGCCAACGTGATCTGGCGCCGTTTGGCTTGCGGATGGACGTTTTCCGTTTTGACGGGTCCTTCCTGTCGCTGGTTATCGATCTGCCGCCCGAGTCGGTTCAGGGCCTGAAGCGCAGCCATGTGATCCGGGTCGATACGATTGTGGAAATGGAAAAGCCGCTGGAAATCTTTGCCCGTCTCAATATTCGCCATGGCCCAAACACCGAACAGGTGGTGCGTGAACTGCCTCTCAAGGAAGAAGAGATTCGCGTCGAATTTGACCTCGCCTATTCTAACCTGAACGAAAAGCGGGTCGAACAGATGTGGCTGGACCTGATTTTTGAGGGTCCCGAAATGAATCAGGTCATTTTGCGAGATGTGACCTTTAGCCGTCGCCCACGCGCCGAATTCTGACATGGCCTTTTCTCTGGGAGCAGAACCATGAGCCAACTGACCCTGACCAAAACCCGCCTGTTTGAAGGCACATGGGAAGGGGCCCTGCGTTATGATGATGGCAGCGGCCCGGAACCGGTTTTGGATGTGACTTATGAAGAGCGCGCGGTTGCGAATGTGACGGTAACGCCGCACACCGACAGCGACGCATGGGTATTGCGTGTGCCGATCCCGGCCGAAAGCCTGAATGACGGCGTGCAGACCATTCTGATCACCGATCGCAGCTCGGGTGTGCGGCTGGACACCATCACCTTTATTTCCGGAGAAGCGCTGGCCGACGACATTCGCGCCGAGATCGATTTGTTGCGCGCCGAACTGGACATGCTGAAACGCGCCTTCCGGCGCCACTGCGTCGAAACCATGTAGCTTTTACCGGACCGGCGCGCTCCCGCCCCTTTTGAGGCCGCAGCAAGCTGCACCTCACAGGGTTGGGCATGGCTCAGCTGCGCTGAGCCTTTGGCGCGTACTTCACACGTAGGTACGCACCAAAACGCTTCAGGGCTCGGTTTAAGACAGCCCACGTGCTCCCCCTGACCGGGTGCGCAATTTTGTCTCAATGCGTCTCCAATGTGGCATACACCTCCATCTCGGCCTCAGGATCAAAATCACTGAGATCCATGACTGAAAAGAACACAGCGCAGACCGGAGACTCCATCTCTTTTTTGACCACATCCAAATAGTCGTCATGGCTTCGGAACTGAATGATATCGAGATAAGTGCCGTCGGGTTTGCGCACGAGCTCACGGCGCAAGACCCCGGCCTCATGCGCGACAAATTCCGTCTTAAACAGGGCCGAAGCGGCCAGCAGGTCTGCTTCAGTTTTACCTTTGGCCAATTTGATCGGGGCAAGAACAGTTACGGGTGACATTTTCTCTCCTTCAAACTTTGAGTGTCGCCGCCCTGCCTATTGCTTAATAAGACATTTTATGTCGTATTTCTTGAATGGCACGTGCAAATTCATTTGATCGGTTAAGACGGCTGGAACTATTGGCCGCGCATCTCAAGCAACAAGGTTTTTGCACGATCAAAGATCTTGCTGAAATGCACCGGGTGAGCGAACGAACAATTTCCCGAGACCTGCAATTGATGCGTGATCAAGGCTTGCCAATTGATGCCGATCGCGGCCGCGGAGGTGGTGTGCGTTTAGACCGCAATTGGGGTATCGGCCGCTTGAATCTCAGTTATGGCGAAGCAGTCGACCTCCTCATCAGCATCGCCGTTGCCGAGCAAATGAAATCACCGCACTTTCTGGCCAACCTGTCGTCCATAAGACGACAACTCATCGCCTCGTTTTCCGCGGAGAAACGCGCACGCATTGATCGTCTGAAATCCAGAATTCTGGTTGGCACCACCGCCTCGACTTTCGTGCAGGGAACCGTCGCGTCTGGTGATGAACGCACCATTCAGAAACTGCATCAAAGTTTTCTGGATCAGCACTCCATTATTGTCCGCTACAAAGACGAAAGTGGGAAAACCACGACACGGGAAATCGAGGCGCATTACCTTTTGCTAAACTATCCGGTTTGGTATGTGCTTGCCTTCGATCATCACCGTGGCGACGTCAGAACCTTTCGATGCGACCGGCTGCAAAGTATCGAAATGACAGACAACCGGTTTCAGGTATTGCCAAGAACACGAATTGATCGGTCTTTGGACGGGAACAATTCGTTGAAGTGAGAATTGGCGCTTCCGGATATGTCCTTGGCGTGAGACAGCATCTTATTGCGCGGCCACTTAATCAACGCGCCCCCGCCCCAATACTCCCACCCGGCTCTGTGGCCATGCCGCCGACTTATGAAAGGGTTGCGTATCTGTTGCCCCAGCGCCCTCGGGTTTAACGCGGCAAATCCGCACTTGGCCCACCGACGCATTACCGACAAAATACCGACGTCGCGCCGACGGGCCAAACCCCAGCAAAGCAAGGGCGTTAACCATGATTCGCACAACTCGGCGCAACGGCACTGCGCGCCGCCCCTGATCATGACGCCGCGTTCAAGGTGACAATGCCCACGCTTTGCGATTTCTTTGGGCCGACCTGAGGAGGCTTCTATGACTCAATTCCCGCACCTGTTGGCACCGCTTGATCTTGGCTTCACGACCCTGAAAAACCGTGTCCTGATGGGGTCGATGCACACCGGTCTAGAAGAGACCAGGGACTGGAACAGGGTGGCGGAATTTTATGCCGAACGCGCGCGCGGTGGCGTGGCCTTGATTGTCACCGGTGGCATGGCCCCATCCCGAGAAGGCGGCGTTTTTCCCGGCGCGGCAGGTCTGTTTTCGGATCAGGACATTGCCAATCACCGCGTGGTCACGGACCGCGTTCACGACGCAGGTGGCAAGATCGCCATGCAAATCCTGCACGCCGGACGCTATGCCTATGGTCCCGAATGCGTGTCTGCCTCTGCCGTGAAATCGCCAATCTCACCGTTTCCGCCTAGGGAACTGGACGAAGACGGCATCGAGAAGCAGATACAGGACTTTGTCACCGCCACCAAACGCGCCCGCGAGGCTGGCTATGACGGGGTCGAGATCATGGGGTCAGAAGGGTATTTCCTGAACCAGTTCCTTGTCACCCACACCAACAAACGCACCGACCGCTGGGGCGGGTCTTACGAAAACCGCATGCGCCTGCCGGTCGAAGTGGTGCGCCGCTGCCGCGAAGCCGCGGGGGATGACTTTATCATCATCTACCGACTGTCGATGATCGACCTGATCCCCAATGGATCGACCCACGAAGAGGTCGTGCAACTGGCGCGCGCCATCGAAGACGCAGGTGCCACCATCCTGAACACCGGCATCGGCTGGCACGAAGCGCGCATTCCCACCATCGCCACGTCTGTGCCGCGCCGCGCCTTTGCGTGGGTCACAAAAAAGCTGATGGGCAAGGTCGACATCCCGGTGATCACATCGAACCGGATCAACATGCCCGACGTCGCCGAAGACGTGCTGTCTGAGGGGTGCGCCGACATGGTGTCGATGGCGCGCCCGTTTCTGGCGGACGCAGATTTTGTCAACAAGGCCGCCGCCGGTCAGGCGGATCAGATCGCGCCTTGTATTGGCTGCAATCAGGCTTGTCTGGACCACACATTTGGCGGCAAGCTGACATCCTGCCTTGTCAATCCGCGCGCCTGCCACGAAACCGAGCTGGTCATTCCTGCGGCCGGCACAGTCAAATCGATCGCTGTTGTGGGGGCTGGACCCGCCGGGCTGGCCACGGCGCTAACGGCGGCCAACCGGGGCCACAAAGTATCACTGTTTGACCGGGCCGACAAAATCGGCGGGCAGCTGAACATCGCCAAACAGATCCCCGGCAAAGAAGAATTCTGGGGGCTGGTCGACTGGTATGACACCATGGTCAAAGCGTCTGACATAGATCTGCGGCTGGGCCAGACCGCCACACCACAGATGTTGTCAGGCTTTGACGAGGTGATCATCGCCACCGGCGTCATGCCGCGCGATCCGGGCATCCCCGGTCAGGACCGCCCCGAGGTTCTGAGCTATCTCGATGTGCTGCGCGACAAGAAACCCGTCGGGCAGCGTGTCGCGGTGATTGGCGCAGGTGGCATTGGCTTTGATGTCTCAGAGTTCCTTGTGCACCAAGGCCAAAGCCTGACCGAGAACCTGCCGGAATGGCTGGCTGAATGGGGCGTCGGCGACCCTGAAACCACACCCGGCGGGCTGGCGGCAAAAGGTCCGCAACCACACCCTGCCGCCCGACAAGTCACATTGCTGCAACGCAAGGCTAAGGCGCTTGGCAAAGGACTGGGCAAGACAACCGGTTGGATTCACCGCGCCGCGCTCAGAATGAAAGACGTGCAGATGCTGGGCGGCGTAAATTACGAAAAGATCGACGATCAGGGCCTGCATATCTCGTTTGGCGAGGCGCGCGAAAACCCTCAGGTGATCGAGGTGGACAATGTGGTGATCTGCGCCGGGCAACTGCCCAACCGCTCACTTGCAGACGCGCTTGAGGCGCAAGGCATCACACCCCACGTGATCGGTGGCGCGGATGTGGCAGCTGAACTGGACGCCAAACGCGCCATCGATCAGGGCACGCGGCTGGCCGCGTCTTTGTAAACGAAACGGGCTGACGACCCGCGTTCAACCGTGCAACTCACGGCTGTCTGCCGGGGCCTCAGCGCGGTCCGTCATGCCATAGTCCCGGATCACACGTGCCACACGCAAGCGATAATCCTCAAACACGCCCGCGCGCCCTTTGGCCTGTGCGCCCCGATGTTGTGTCAGCGCCCGCCAGCGCTCAACAGCCGCGTCATCCTTGAAAAAGGACAATGACAAAATCTTGTCCGGGTCGCTCAGACTTTGGAACCGCTCAACAGAGATGAAGCCCTCGACCTGCTCCAAAACCGGTCGCAAGCCGGCGGCAATATCCAGATAATCCTGCTTTTTACCGGCCGCGGGGCGCACTTCAAAAATGACGGCAATCACGTGGCTGCTCCGTGTGGCGTCGACGCCAGTTTCAGAAAGGTCCGCTCTTCGCGCAGAATGAATTTCTCGCGTTGCGCAAACGCGTAATTCTCTTGCCCTACAGGGTCCGCCGCCAACCGCGCACGATAGCTTTCATACGCGGCAAGGCTGGGGATATTGTAAATCCCATAAGCCAGCGTGCTCGACCCTTCATGAGGCGCATAATACCCGATCAGGTCCGCCCCGCTGCGCGGGATCGCCTGCCCCCAGTTTCGCGCATATTGTTCGAACGCCTGTTTCCGGGTTGGGTCGATCTGATATTGAATGACGCATGTCAGCATTTCGGTCTCCTATTGTACCTGACATTTATCGCACATTGACGCGCCGAAATGCTTCGGCCATGATCGAACTATGAAAGACGGACCAGACATCGCCCGCGTTGCCGCCCTGATCGGGGACCCGGCCCGCGCCAACATCCTTGCAGCCCTCATGAGCGGCAAGGCGTTAACCGCATCTGAACTCGCCGGCGAAGCGGGTGTCAGCCTTCAGACCACGTCCTCTCATCTGGCTCGTTTGTCCGATGGCGGGCTGATTGCACCGCGCAAATCCGGGCGGCACAAGTATTTCACGCTGGCCGATGCACAGGTTGCCACGGTTCTGGAATCGCTGATGGGACTGGCGGCCAGCTCGGGACATCTGCGCACACGGACCGGCCCGCGCGATTTGAAACTGCGCAAAGCCCGGGTCTGCTACAACCATCTGGCCGGTGACATGGGCGTCGCAATGTACCAGTCGATGCTGGCCAACGGGTATCTTCTTGAGGCCGGCGATCAGCTTGACCTGACCAAACGCGGCGCAGAATTTGTCACTGGATTGGGGATCGATCTGGATCGCCTGCCCAAATCGCGCACGCCTATGTGTCGTGCCTGCCTTGACTGGTCCGAACGGCAATCGCATCTGGCCGGACGGCTTGGGCGCGCCATGCTTGACGGTTTTATGCACAAAAGCTGGGTAGTCCGTGAACCCGACAGCCGGGTCTTGCGGTTCTCGCCAAGCGGGGAAACCGCGTTCAATTCCCTGTTCAGCCAGCCCTGATTTCCCATTCGGAAACGATCTGGCCGACTGTTTCTCTGTTTCCGTGCCGCAAACGATCCGCGACAAATCCCCGATATTGTCCGCCCTTTGCCCTCATCCTGCCCGAATTGACCGCGATATCTGGTCCTCGAACAGGAATTCAGAGGTAGAACACATGGATCGCCTAACCGAAATGGAAGCTTTCGCCACCGTTGTGGACCAAGGGGGCTTTACAGATGCCGCCCGAAAGATGGGCATCTCAAAATCTGCCGTCTCCAAACACGTCTCCAGCCTTGAAGCGCGTCTTGGCGCCCGGCTGCTCAATCGCACAACCCGCCGCGTCAGCCCGACCGAAATTGGTCTGGCCTATTACGACCGCGCCCGCCGCGTTTTGAATGACGCCGGAGAAGCCGACGCGCTTGTCACCTCTATGCAATCCGCGCCCTCGGGCCTGCTGCGTATTTCGGTGGCCACAGATTTCGGCGTCAATCATCTCAGCCCGGTTCTGGGTGAATTCCTCAATGAATTCCCGGATATCACCGTCAATATGGTGCTGAACAACCGCTATGTCGAACTGATCTCCGAAGGCTTTGATATGGCCATCCGCATTGGGGAACTGGAAGACAGCACATTGCGGGCCCGCAAGCTGACCGACACCACCAAACGCATGATCGCCAGCCCGGAATATTTCGAACGTTACGGACGTCCCGAAAAAATTGACGATCTCAATGATCACAAGCTGTTGCATTATTCCAGCCAGTCCAACGGTGCGGTCTGGAAACTGACCGCCCCATCCGGCGAAAAACGTCAGGTGCGCACTGCTGGCTGGCTCTCGGTGAATGATGGTCAATCCCTTCTGAACGCCGCCATCTCCGGTCTCGGCATCGCCTATCTGCCAAGCTTCCTTTATGCCGACGCGCTCGAACAAGGTCTGGTCGAAGACGCCATTCCCGAGCTTCCAACCGAAACGCAAGGCATCTACGCGGTTTACCCGCCGGGCCGCTTTACTCAGCCCAAAGTGCGCGCGTTTATTGACTTTCTCGTGCACGCCTTTGCCGACAAAGGCCCTGCCGACTGGTAAGATTTTTCCCTGGCTATTCACATTGTGAATGCAAAACTCAACCCGGGCCAAATGGTCCGGGTTTTTTTCTTTTTGTTCCGGAATTTTCCTCGGACTTGACCGATGGCCAGACGAGCTATGATACTTCTGACTTTCAAACAGACAGGATTACCATGTCAGACCCCATGTCGCCCCCCATGACCTGCACGCGCCTTTATTGCGACGACAATGGCGACAGTCATTTTCAGGACTTCGAGATCGATTTGAACTCTGTGCAATATGCACCGCCCGCACCTGCGCTGGATATATCAGCCTCAATGCCTGCCAGTTCCGCTTTTTGGTTCAGGTTTCCAAAAGGATGGAGCGACGACGCGCATCCCTCACCGCGACGCCAGCTCTTTATCGTTCTGACCGGGCGCGTCGAAGGCTGGACCAGCCTGGGGGATCGCCGGGTTTTTGGCCCCGGAGACCGTCTGTTGATGGAAGATACATCCGGTCCCGGCCACGGCGCGCGCCCAATCGACGGCGAAGCAACTGCCCTCGTTGTTGCGCTGGATTAAGACGCCCTTCGCCACTTTTCCCGGGGTGCTCTCAGCCTACTCGGTGTTTAGCAAGACCGCTTCGACGCGTCGGTTGGCATTGCGTCCGTCCTCGGTCAGGTTGGACGCAATCGGTGATAAAAACCCAACCCCGCGCGCCTCCAGCTGTGCCTTGGCCACCTTGTACACATCAACCAGCCGCTGACGCACAGAAGTCGCGCGTTTGCGCGACAGCTCTGTATTTTGTGCCAATGAGCCTTTGCTGTCGGTGTGCCCCACCAGCGCAACCCGCCGGGTCGCGTCCGCATTCAGAAACGCAGCCAGGGACTCAAGCGACACAAACGGCCCTTCGCCCAGCCGGGATGACCCGGTTTCAAACACAAGATCGGACAGAACTATGTGCCCTGTGCGTTCCAGCCACAGCGGAATATTGTCCGCCTCCACCACCGCCGGACGCAGTTTGGACGGATCCCCAACCTCATTTGGCTGGCCAATCCTGGGCGTGTCCTCAGGGTCAACGGGGTCAACCGGGCGCACGCCCGGCTCTGGCGTCAATGTCGCGCGCGCATCAAGGTCCGGTGCCACTTCGATCACCTGCAACATGCCCGACCGCTCTGTGCGGCTGACCAAAACGGAAACCGCCTCTGGCCCATTTTCGCCATCGCGATGCGCCGCAAGAAACAGAAAATCGGACAAGTCCACGAACATCTCAGGCGGCGGTAACACGTTGGTGTTGAACCGGAAATCAAAGCCGCCACACAGGTCCGCATCACAGGCGAACTCGATGTCGTACCCCGCGCTCAGAACCTGCGCGCTCAAATCCGCCATAAGCCCGGACGTACCGGTGAACCCTCCGACCAATCGCCAACTGCGCTGACGCACCGACCCCGGCAACCGGTCGCTGGGCACCGTACCATTGGCAAATGGCCCGGTCGGAACGGCATAAAACCCCTCTTCCGTCAGGTATTCGCCCAGCAACTGCGTACCACTTGGCAACGCTGGCTCAAATGCCAGCGCCATCCCGGGCCAAAACGCCAGCGTTATGGCAATCGCGTGTTTCATCTGGCCTGTGCGTGATACTCGTCATTGGGTTGCATCCTGGTGGCCGAGGCAACACGGTTGGACATATTGTAAAACCCGGCGACATTGGCAATGTCCCAGATATCCTGATCGCTGAACCCAACGTCGCGCAACCCCTGCCGGTCGCTTTCGTCAATGGTACAAGACGCCATGGTCATCTTTTCGCTGAAAGCCAGCATCGCGGTCTGGCGCGCGTCCAGTTCCGCGACCCGCCAGTTCATCACCATCATCTCACCCAGCTTAGGATCACCCGACAACTGACGCACCGCCGCGCCATGTGCGACCAGACAATAAAAGCACTTGTTGATGGCGCTGACGACAACTGCGATCATCTCACGTTCCAGCTTGCTCAACCCGTTGGGCGCAAGCATCAGATCGTTATAAAGCGCCGTGAACGCGTTCAGCTTGGCCTCGTCAATCGCATAGGCCTTCAGCACATTGGGCACCATGCCCAGCTTTTCCACGCAAATATCGAAATAGCGCTGCGTGTCTTCCGGCAAAGGATCCATCATTGGAATATCCAACGCGGTGGGTTTAGCGGTCTTGGACATGGGGTCTCCCTTATGCCGTTATCTTGTGCCTGTAGTGGTACTTTCCCACAACCGTCATCCCGAGGGAAGAATAGAGCCGGTTTGCGCCGGTATTGGCTGTGGTGCAGATCACCGCCACGGTATGTCCGCCATTTTCCAGAACCCAAAACGCGGCGCGTTGCATCAGCCAGCGCGCAACACCCTGTCGGCGTTGATGCGGCAGAATTTCCAACGCGTGCACCATTCCGACGCCATCATGCATCGCCAGAAATGATGTGCCCGCCGGTTGGTCCCGCCAGCGCGACACAAAGCCCGTCTTTGGGCCTGCCGCCCGATGCATCACATCAATGCGCTCAGGCCCGATACCGCCACTGGCCCACATTTCTTCCATGATTTTAAGCGGATCCCACGCAGGAATGGCGGCCGTGCGAGGTGGACGCTCGGTGGCAATGTCGCGCGCATCTGCGGCGTACATGGTCACAGGATCGATAATTTCGTACCCCAAGGACTCCAACAGCGCATCAAAGGCGTCGTCTCCCTCGCGGATCTGAAACAACGGACCTTGCCCCAGCGTCGCCATCGCCACCTCAGCTGCCACAACATCCTCAGCATTTGCCACGCCTTCGACGGTCGCCGCTGACACGCGTTTGCCGCCGCCTCGCCCATCACGCACGATAAACGGCCCGCAACGCGTCGTGGCAAAGGGCGGCCAGGTCGCCTCGACAATCTCATACATCTTTGCGGCATCCGGCAAACCCGTCATGCAAATAACTCCGCTAGACGTGTGATGGCCGCATCCACTCGCGCCCCATCCCGGCCACGGATCACAATATTCGCGCCGTAAACTCCGTCTTGCTGAAACGGATACGACCCCATCGACAGGTCATCAAAATCCTGCGCCAACTGCCCGAGTGGCCCCGCGATATCGCCTTCTCCCACCATCAGGCGCAAAGTTTGCGACAACAATGGCGCGCCGCCCGTCAGGGTTGGCAACACACTGGCCACCATCGCCTGAAACACAGACGGCACCCCGGCCATGACATGCACGTTTTCGATGGTAAATCCCGGCGCCACCGACACTGGATTGTCAATCAACACTGCCCCTTCCGGGATGCGCGCCATACGCAGCCGCGCCGCGTTCATCTCGCGCCCTGTGGCGTCATAATGCGCCTGCAACAACGCCCGCGCGTCCGCGCGCACATCAATCGCACGCTCAAACGCCGCGGCCATGCAATCGGCGGTAATGTCATCATGCGTCGGCCCAATGCCCCCGGACGTGAACACGCTGTCATAGGTGCTGGCCAGGGCGCGCACCGCCGCCACAATCACGTCAGGTGCGTCCCCCACAACCCGCACTTCGCACAGATCGATCCCCTGTTTGGTCAGTTCACTGGCAAGGTAATGCATATTCGCATCCCGGGTCCGCCCCGAGAGGATTTCATCCCCGATCACCAGCATGGCTGCTGTTGGATTGGTCATAGCGCAGGTCTCCTTGTCAGAGCGTCTAAGCAGGTATAGGGCTGGGCGCATGCGCTTTCAAACCCCTCTTTTACCCGCCGTGCTCATCCGCCGCTATAAACGTTTTCTTGCCGATGCAACACTGCCCGACGGCACCGAAGTCACCGCGCATTGTGCCAATCCGGGATCAATGATGGGACTGGCCACCCCCGGCAGCCGCATCTGGCTGGAACCTAACGATGATCCTAAAAAACAGCTGAAATTCGGCTGGCGGCTGGTCGAACATGAAAACGGCCATTTCACCGGCGTGGACACCTCCGTGCCAAACCGCGCCCTCAAAGCCGCGCTTCTGGCGCAGCAAGTGCCCGGCCTGAGCATATATCCAACCGTGCAAAGCGAAGTGAAATACGGCGAAAACAGCCGCATTGATTTCCTGCTCAGCGGCGACGGGTTGCCCGATCTTTATGTCGAGGTTAAATCCGTGACCCTGTCGCGCACGCCCGGCCTTGCCGAATTCCCCGACAGCGTCACCGCGCGCGGCACCAAACACCTGAACGAACTGCAACAGATGGTCGCCAACGGCCACCGCGCCATGATGTTTTACCTTGTGCAACGCACCGACGCCGCACAGGTCACGCTGGCCGCCGACATCGACCCGACCTACGCCGCCGCATTTAAATCCGCGCGCGCCGCCGGGGTCGGGGTTCTGGCACATGCCTGCCATATCTCACCTGACGCCATCACGCTGGGCCCACCCCTGCCATTCATCGATCCCTAGGCCCCGCGCCTCCCCTTCATTTTGCCAGAAATACTCCGGGGGAGCCGCCGCTTGCGGCGGTGGGGGCAGCGCCCCACAACAACACAATCCTAAATGTTGTCCCTCTGGTTCTTTCTCAATAAAACCCCTAAGTAACACTCAAACATCGGCCTGATGGAGCAGACCCAATGATCGGCAAACCCCGCCAAACCCGTGATGGCATCCGCATCTATGATGCGTCAGATTTCGCTGGCATGCACAAAGCCGGTGCTTTGGCGGCGCGTATTCTTGACGAGGTGATCCCACTGGTCGTCCCCGGCCAGACCACCGGAGAGATTGACCGCGTGATCGAAGCCAAAGTTGACGAAGCGGGCGCAAAATCCGCCACAATCGGCTATCGCGGCTACAAACATGCCTCCTGTATCAGCGTCAATCACGTGGTCTGCCACGGCATTCCCGGCGACAAGAAACTCAAAGACGGCGATATTCTGAACATCGACGTCACCGTGATCGTGGATGGCTGGTATGGTGACACCAGCCGCATGTATGTCGCGGGCAAACTGAACCGCCGCGCCGAACGCCTTATCCAGATCACACATGAATCCCTGATGAAGGGCATCGAAGCCGTGAAACCCGGCAACACATTTGGCGACATCGGCCACGCCATCCAGACATTTGCCGAAGGCCAACGCATGTCGGTGGTGCGCGATTTCTGCGGGCATGGGCTGGGCCGGGTGTTCCACTCTCCGCCCAACGTGCTGCATTACGGGCGCGCGGGCACCGGCGCCGTCCTCGAAGAAGGCATGTTCTTCACCATCGAGCCGATGATCAATCTGGGCCGCCCGGAAACCAAGGTCCTGTCGGATGACTGGACGGCCGTGACCCGCGACAAATCCTTGTCCGCGCAATTCGAACACTCTGTAGGCGTGACCGCAAACGGGTGTGAAATTTTCACCCTGTCACCTGCCGACAAATTCCATCCGACCTACGGCTAGGCGGCATACGCCCCGGCAAATTCCGGCGCGGCCCGCGTGGCCCCGCCGGTTTTTTCAGTCATAACTGACGGCCAGTCTGTACATGTGCCACGTCGCGTGCCCCAGCACCGGCAGCACAATCACCAGACCGATCAAAAACGGGATCGACCCGACCACCAGCATTGCGGCCACGACAAATCCCCATCCGGCCACAACCGCAGGGTTTTTGACAGCCACGCGCAGCGACGTGGCCACTGCAACCGGCAGCCCGACAGGCCGGTCCACCAACATCGGAAAGCTGACCATCGACGTCACCAGCACCACAGCGGCAAACACAAAGCCCACGCCACACCCGATCCACAACAGCGCCCATCCGGCCGAGGTTGTGACAACGTCGCGCAGCAACCCGGTCAGCGTTTTGGGCAAGTCCGGCCCCATCGTTGCGCCATAGATTTCGAGTGCGACCACCATCCAGACCACGTACAAGACCAGCAAATACAAGCCCAACACCATGATCGGGCCAAATACCCGCGTCCTCAGCGAAACCAGCGCTGACGCCCAACTGACCTCAGCGCCCTCTTCCTGCTGGCGGCTCATTTCATACAGCCCCACCGCCGCCATTGGCCCCAACAGCGCAAATCCCGCCGCCATGGGGAACACCAACGGGATCATCGCGCTGTTGAACGCCATCAATGTCAGCACCAATCCGATCAGCGGATAAATCATCACCAACACCATCACATCACTGCGACTGCGCCCCATATCGGCCAGCCCCAGTTTTATTGCCTTGGCAATATCGCTCATATGCAGACTGTGTACCCGGGGCGACACGCGCGCATCGCTCGCCAGCCCTTCCGCAACATCACCGGCAGCATGCCCGGCGCCACTCAGCGCCCTAGCGCCCCAGCTTAGCGGATTTCCAATTGTCTCAACCATTGCGTCCTCCTTGCTTGCACAAGACAGGCCGCGTGAATCGCGAAGATATGCAGGATGCTCAAACCCAAAAGTGGCAGGGTCCGAACCGTCAGGCGGCCTGCATCATGAGACCACCATAGCACAATGCCCGAAAATCCAAGGGAACATTTGCGCGATTATTCTGTCAGCGACAGCAATCCGTGCAATTCGTCCAGGTATTCGACAATTTCGGCGCCAAGCCCATCAAGGCGCCCAAAGGCCCCCGCTTCGTCAAACCCAATGGCGCGCATGCCTGCCTTTTGTGCGGCAATCACGCCCACCGGGCTGTCGTCAATCATCACACAATTTGTGGGCGCAACTGCAAATGCCTCGGCCGCCATCAGCAACAATGTCGGGTCAGGTTTGGGATAGCCATGCACATGCGGCGACCAGATACGCCCTTCGAACCGATCCCAAAGCCCGGATGGCCCCAGCGACACCTGCATCTTTTTCGGCGGCCCGTTGGACACGATGCAAAACGGAATTTTCAATCCATCCAGTCGGTCCAGCACCTCGTGAACGCCGTCAAGCACCCGCACGCCCTTGCGCAGGACCGCAAACATCTCGCCGTAAATTTCATCCAGCCAGTCCGACGGCAGATCAGCCCCCCGCCTGATGGCTTCGGCCATCGTGCCCTGCATCGTGCCGCCCGTAAAAAGCGCCTGACTGACTTCGCTCGACATATCCAGCCCATGCCGGGCCAGATTGCGCGACACCGCCAAAGCCGTTGCTGGCTCAGTATCCACCAGAACACCGTCACAATCAAAAATGACCAACTCCGGTCTCATGTCGCAGTCTCCAGAAATGTCACATGCGTGTCGCCGTATTTGCGCTGATCCAACAACCCGAACCCTTGCGGCGCGATTTGCGGCGCATTCTCTTCCCATACAATCAACGCACCCGGCGCGATCCAGCCCCCGGCGGACGCTGCTTCCAGCGCGCGCAGCCCCATGCCCTTGCCATATGGCGGGTCCAGAAACACCAGATCAAACGGCGTAGCATCGTTTGCGGGCAACCGGGTCGCATCCCGAGAGATCAGGCGACAGTCTGATTTGGACCGGGTCAGGCGTATATTCTCCCGGATCAGCGACCCGGCCTTGCGTCCGTCATCGACAAACACCACCGTCGCAGCACCACGCGACAACGCCTCCAGCCCCAGCGCGCCAGTACCTGCAAACAGGTCCAGCACCCGCGCATCGCTGATCGGGTCGCCAAATTTGCCGCCCATCAATACGTTGAACAGACTTTCGCGCACCCGGTCGGTTGTGGGGCGCAGATGTGCACCCGCATCCCCCTTGCCGACGCTGGCCAGCGCCGTTCCGCGAAACTGTCCGGCAATAACCCTCACAGGCGCATCAGGTCCTTCATATCCGTCTCCGGGTCGGCAATCGCCGCCGGATCAGGTGATTTACCGCCTTCGATCAGGCGTTTACCCACCATGTAATCGCGCGGCGCATTGGCCGCATCCACCGCCAGCAACGTCTCGCCCTGATAATACCAGAACGACCGGGACACATCGTCGTTGATCCGGCTGACCACCCGGTCATAGCCCACATTCAACCCGGCGATCTGCAATTTGACATCATACTGATCCGACCAAAACCACGGTTTGGCGACATAATCTTTGCCCGCCCCCATGATGTTTTCCGCCACGCATTCCGCCTGATCAATCGCATTTGGCACGCTTTCCAACCGGATGCGCGTTCCGCGATACGGGAACGACGCGCAATCCCCGGCGGCCCAGATCGCCGGATCAGACGTGCGCCCCTGTGCGTCCGTCTGAATGCCATTGTCCAACGTGATCCCCGCAACTTCGGCCAACCCGGTTGCGGGGGCAATCCCGACCCCGACAATGACAAAATCCAACACCAACTCTGAGCCGTCGCTCAACACCGCGCCACTGACACGGCCCTCTCCGGTCAGTTGTTCCAACCCAACGCCCTCGACAATGTTGACCCCGTGGCTGGCATGCAAAGCGCGGAAATAATCGCTGGTCTCTGGTGCTGCCACCCGCTGCAGAATGCGATCCGCCATCTCAACCAGCGTGACCTGCAGACCCCTGGACGCAGCAACCGCCGCCGCCTCAAGGCCAATATAGCCGCCGCCAACAATCAACACCCGCCGACCTTCGGCAAATTCCGGCGCCATCGCGTCTACGTCTTTCAGATCGCGCACCGTGTACACACCGTCCAGTGCACCCCCAATCGCGCCCGGCAAACGGTGCGGCGTAGACCCGGTGGTCAGCACCAGATGATCATAACTCAACGCATCAGCAGAAGTGACAACCTGCTTTGCCGCCGGATCAATCGCCTCAACCCGCTCGTTCAGCCGCAGATCAATGCCGTTTTCGCCATAAAAACTCTCGGGACGCAGATACAACCGTTCCACATCCATTTCGCCCAACAGATACTTTTTCGACAAGGGCGGGCGCTGATAGGGCGGCGCAGGTTCTTCGCCAATCAGCGTAATATCGCCCTCAAATCCAAGATTTCGAAGCTTTGTCACACAGGACGACCCGGCCTGACCGGCCCCGATCACAATAACTTGCATCTCACGCTCCTGTTTTCGTTTGCGAATGCCCAGCGCGACTCTATATCGCGGAGTCTGGGAAACGCAACGAGAGAGACTTTTTCATGACGATAAAACCTGGTGAAAAACTACCCGCGGCCACATTGATGAAAGTCGGCTCCGAAGGCCCTGAACCGGTTGACCTTGCGCCACTGGTTGAGGGACGCAAAGTGGTAATGTTTGGCCTGCCCGGCGCGTTCACCCGAACCTGTTCATCGGCCCATTTGCCCAGCTTTATGCGCACAGCAAATGCGTTCAAAGAAAAGGGCGTTGATGAGATTATCTGCATTTCTGTGAACGACCCGTTTGTCATGGATGCCTGGGACAAATCCACCGGCGCGTCTGACGCTGGTGTCACCATGCTGGTCGATCCGGCAGGTGAGTTTGTAAAATCCATTGGTCTGGATTTTTCTGTGCCTGCCATTGGCTTCATCAACCGCGCGCGCCGCTTTGCCGCTGTGATCGACGATGGAACCGTTACGACGCTGAACGTCGAAGAGGCCAAAGGAGTATGCGAGATTTCCGCCGGTGAAACACTGCTCGCAACGCTCTGATACCGGCACCCCAAAAAATACATACGGGCCAGCGCGTATCCCTCTCTGGCCCGTTTCAATTTTCAGACGTCAAAAACGTTACAGGCTGTCCATCTTGCGGGCCAGCTTGGCGTCCAGCGATGACACGCCGCCCACATCATGCGTGGTCAGCACCACCTCGATCCGGTTGTAAACATTGAACCATTCCGGATGGTGGTTCCATTTCTCAGCCCAAAGCGCAGCGCGGCTCATCCAGCCAAACGCATCCACAAAGCTGTCAAACCGATAGGTCTTTGTGATCGCATCGCGCCCGTCTACCATCGCCCAGCCGCTTTGAAACAGCGGCGCCAGCACCGCATCGCGGGCTGCATCACTCAGCAGTTCCGTCATTCGTGCTCCTCTCTGGTTTCTTTGCGAAACGGCCCCCAGGCCGTCATCACTTCGATTTCTTCCGTAACCGCCGCGCGTTCGGCGGTCAGGTAATTGCCCACCGCCTCAGCAAACCCCGGATCGCCAATCCAATGCAACGACTGTGTTTGAACCGGCAGATATCCGCGCGCCAGCTTGTGTTCCCCCTGCGCCCCGGCCTCGACCCGGTCCAGCCCATGCGCGATGGCCCAGTCAATCGCCTGATAATAACACAGTTCAAAGTGCAGACAGCGGTGATCCTCGATACAGCCCCAATACCGCCCATAAAGACAGTCCCGCCCAATCATGTTCATCGCCCCGGCCACCGGCACCCCGTCGCGCATGGCAAAGATCAGCAGAATGTCGTCGCGCAGCGTTTCGTGCGCAATGTCGAAAAACGACCGCGCCAAATAAGGCGTGCCCCATTTACGCGCGCCAGTGTCCTGATAAAACCGCCACATCGCGTCCCAGTGTTCCGGCTGAATATCGGCTCCGGTCACACAGATAATCTCACCGCCAAAAGCCTGCGCCGTTGCCCGTTCCTTGCGCATGTTCTTGCGTTTGCGCGAGGATAACGACGCCAGAAAGCCATCAAAATCCGCATAGCCCTGATTGACCCAATGGTATTGCTGCCCGGTGCGCAGCATCAGCCCCATCGCCGCGCCTGCAGTGGCTTCGGTGTCATCGCAAAAGGTGATGTGCAACGACGACAGCTCGTTATCTGCGGCCACCTGTACCGCGCCCTGCACCAGCGCAGATTGCCCGGTTGCTTCAAACCCCGGACGCGTCAGCAACCGCCGTCCGCTGACTGGCGTAAACGGCACGGCCATCTGTAACTTGGGATAATAGCGCCCACCCGCCCGCTCATACGCATGCGCCCAGTTGTGATCGAACACATACTCGCCCTGACTGTGCGACTTGGCAAAAAGCGGCGCGGCGGCGATGACCTGGCCCGACAGACGCGCCGTCAGATAACGAGGCTGCCATCCGGTGCCCGGCCCAACCGACCCGCTGTCCTCCAGCGCTTTCAGGAACCGATAGGTGGTGAAGGGATCACGCGCGCGCCCGCCATCCGCAACTTCGGGACAGGCGCAAGCGTCCCAGTCTTGCGCTGTCACGCTGTCCAGCGTGGCGTGCATCTCTATCTCAATCTGGCCACCATCCATGTCGCGCGTCTCCCTGCCTTCACTATCTGGCAACGAACCACGCCTGTTCAAGCTAGATCAACGCGTAAACGACGCCAGATATCCCTCAAAGGTCACATTATCGGCAACACGGCGCGCCTCTGCTTCGGCCTCAGGCGACTTGACCGTCCAGCACAGCACCGTCGCCCCAGCCTGTTTCAGCGCACCAATACGGGCACGCCCCAGATCACAGGCCAAATGGCTGATGAAACACGCACCAACCCGGTCGTAATCGGGGATCTCGTTCAACCGGTCGCGCACATCTTTGGACACCAACGGCCATTCCCGCAGGTTAAAATCCTCTGACACCAAGCCGCGCGGCACATCCGGCGCCAACTGCGCCATCATTTCCACACTGTGCGGATTGAAAGACATAACCGCCACCGGCCCGTTATATCCCTGAAGCGCAGCCGCGGCGGCCTCTTCCAGCAGGCCGACATCGGTGCCAAGCGCACCGTCCTGATCTTTGATCTCAACCAACACCGGAACCTGCCCGTCAACCAGCGCCAGAACCTCTGCAAAAGTCGGCACGCCTTCGCTACCGCCGGTCAGATGAATATCCGCCAGCTCCTGCGACGTACGCTGACGGATCGGGCCGGCTTCAGCGGTCAGGCGATCCAGTTGATAGTCGTGAAACACCATGGCCTGCCCGTCACTTGACAGTTGCAGGTCAATCTCGATGCCATAGCCAAGGTCGATCGCCGCGCGAATGGCCGCGCGGCTGTTTTCCGGACGTCCGTCAGACACATCATGCAAGGCACGATGCGCCAACGGCACACTCAGAAAACTGTCATGCAATCCGGTACTCATACGATCTGAAAAATGCCTTCGATTTCAACCGCGACGCCCAATGGCAATGCTGCAGCCGATACTGCCGAACGCGCATGGCGTCCTTTGTCGGCCAATGCTTCGACCAGAAAATCAGACGCGCCATTGATCACCTTGGGCTGATCGGTGAAATCCGCTGTCGAATTCACAAATCCAGTCAGCTTGACCACGCGCACCAACCGCTCCAGATCACCGCCACAGGCGGCCTTGAGCTGTGCCAGCAACCCGATGGCACAGGTTTTCGCGGCGGCTGCCCCGGCTTCAACGGTCATGTCAGCCCCCAGCTTTCCAGTGATCAGACCATCCGGCCCCATGGAAATCTGTCCTGAAACGTAAACCACGTCACCGACCTGAACGAACGGGACATAGTTGGCTGCTGGTGCAGGTGCATCTGGCAAAATCACACCCAGTTCCGCCAGCCTTGCTTCGATTGCGCTCATCATTTCACTCCGTGAATCACCATTTCCGCGGCGACGCTAAACCGCGCGCGCCACCAAGGAAACCGAATTCGCAACACCGGGGTTAACCTTCCCGGAAAGCCTTGGTGAAATAGTCAGTCAACGGCTTCACCAGATAGGCCAGCGGCGTCCTGCTCTGCGTGCGCAAAAAAGCGTCCACCGGCATGCCGGGGATCAAGGCGACATTGTCGGCTAACTTGGTGATTTCTCCTTCGCTCAGATGAATCTCCACGCGATAATATGACAATTTTGTCACCTCATCCTGAAACGCATCCGGTGACACACGAACGATTTCTCCGATCAATTCCGGCGTCGTCCGTTGGTCAAAAGCCGAGAACCGCAGTGACGCCTCCTGACCGGGGTACACCTGATCAATGTGGATCGTTGGAACCTGGGCTTCAACCACCAATGGTCTGTCCTGCGGTACAATGAACATCAACGGCTCGGCGGGTCGGATAACGGACAAAAGCGCATTGACCGCCATACCATAAACAATTCCGGACACAGGGGCGCGTATGTCCAGACGGGACAATCGTTCCTTAGTGCTGCGGCGTTGTTCGGTCAACTCAAGCTCGCGATATCGCAAGTCACGCAATACGCTAATCGCCTCTTCGCGGCGCGTGGCCACTAAATTCAGCTTTTCTAACTCGATTTCGGTAACTCTGCCTTCGGCTTGGGCGCGGGACGCGGTCAGTTCTCCGACGCGACCTGCCAGACCGGCTTCTTCGCGCCGTAACGCCAGAATTCGGGTGGCTTGCGCCAATCCCTTATCAAAAAGGATTTTCTGGTCTCCCAATTCCTGCCTGATCAGGTCAAGTTGAGTGCTCAATGATACAAGCTGCGCGTCAATTCCATCGATCTGGTTTTCGATTTGCGCGGCCCGTTTCGACAGTTGTTCTGCAGCCTGAGATTGGGTTTTCAACCGCGCTTCAAACAGCCGCTCCTGACCCTGAACAATGTTTTCAACAATCGGGTCATCCTTGGTGCTTTCCAACAACTCCGGCTCGAACACAATGTGATCCTGACCATCACGCTCGGCCTCAAGCCGACCACGGCGCGCAACCAGTTCCCAAAGCTGCCCCTCCGTTACGATAAGCGTGGACATCAACAATTTGTCGTCAAGCCGAACCATAACCTGGCCTTTTTCGACAGTGTCGCCTTCGTCGATGTTCAGTTCGGTGACGATGCCCCCATCAAGATGTTGGACAATCTGCCTGTTGCGATCGACCTCAACCCTTCCAGAAGCAATAATGGCACCCGAGATGTTGGTGATTACCGCCCACACGCCAAACCCACCAACCAAAATCAAAAGCGTCACAGCGCCCAGAATGACGGGTGCCTTGGCACTCCATTTCTTAGTCTCGCTCACTGTACACCTCCCGGACCGGGCGCATTTTTGATCTGTTTGAAGTTCTGCAAGACTTCCTGCATCACTTTATCGCGTGGCCCAAACGCGCGAACGGCGCCGCTGTCCAACGCCAAAAGCGTATCGCATTCCTGAATTGCCGCGGGTCTGTGCGCCATGATGAGCACCGACCCACCCGCCGCCTTTGTCGCCCGAATGGCTGTATTCAAAGCCTCAGATCCTTCGTTGTCGAGATTTGAATTCGGCTCATCTAGGACAAGTATAACCGGGTCCCCAAACATCGCGCGGGCCAACCCGATGCGTTGAACCTGCCCTCCTGACAAACGTCCGCCATGCGCCGCAACTTGCGTGTCATACCCATGCGGCAACTTCAGGATCATTTCGTGCGCGTCTGCCTTTTGCGCCGCCTCGACGACTTTTTTCGGATCGGGATTCAGCGTCAGCCGGGCAATATTTTCCGCAATCGTCCCATCAAACAGCTCAACCCGTTGCGGCAGATAACCAATATACTGACCCAGGTTCTCGGGCGAATATTGGTCAAGCGACGCTCCATCCAGCCGTACCTTGCCACCCGCAGCGCGCCAGGTTCCGGTCAACGCCCGCGCTAGCGTCGACTTCCCGGCGCCAGATGGGCCAATCACTCCTACGGCCTGTCCCGGCGTTACTTGGAAAGACACCATTCGCAACGCCGCTTGCGCTTCCCCCGGCGGAACAACTGTCAGTTGATGGACAATCAGTTTTGCCTCCGGAACCGGCAGAGCTGTGCGAGGAACTTCTTCCCCGACTTCTGACAAAAGGGCGCTCAGGTTGACCCAACCGGTTCTTGCACGTTGAACGACCGGCCACTGATTGACGATCATTTCAATCGGGGCCAACGCACGCCCCATCAGGATCGAACCCGCAATCATTGCCCCGGGTGTTATCTCGCCTTTAAGAGCAAGATATGCTCCAAGGCCAAGCATTGCCGACTGCAAAAACAACCGAAATGTTTTTGTGGAGACTGTAAATGCGCCGCCGATGTCCGCTGCGGAAACTGTCGCCTTAAGAGATTTGTCCCGCGCGGTCTTCCAGCGTTCGAACGCCGACCGTTGCATCCCCATGGAACGGATCATTTCCGCTTCCGATATCATCTGGCTCGACATCCTCGACGCCCAGTTCATCGTTGTGCCCATAGTTTCGGTGCTTTTTTTGGTAGCAACTTGGTTCAGCACGGTCGCCAAAATCAAAAGACCGCCTCCGGCCATCGCCAGAATTCCGAGCCATGGGTGAAACAACGAAATGCCTGCCAGAAAAATCGGCGTCCAGGGCATGTCGAAAACACTTGTCAAAACCGGCGATGTCATAAGCCTTTGAATAGCCTCCAAATCGCCAAGACCCGTTTGCGCACGCTGCGACGGACCGATTGCAGACCGGCGCATGACGGCCGAAAAAACCCTCTTATCCAGACGCGACTGAAACCGAGCGCCAACCCGCGCCATAACCCGTCCGCGAGCATAATCCAAAAGCCCCATCATCGCGAACAGGAATGCAACCACCAGCGCCAAGGCAAACAGCGTTTCCTCCGATTTACTGCCCAGCACCCGATCATATACCTGCAGCATGAAAATCGGGCCTGTCAGCATCAGCAAATTCACGAAACAACTGAAAATCCCGACCGCCCAGTACAAGCCGCGACTCTCTTTTCGCGCATTGCGAAGCTCTTCAGCTCCGGCGTCCCTGTTCTCTGTTACCATATGCAAATCCTGATCTTGCTCTTGCTTTCCGCCCTCGAAGATGGGCTTATTACACCTTGACTGACGCGCACCTGTTTCCTATCTGCCACAAAATTGCGGGAAGCTGCGCGCCCTGTTGGGAACGTGCCCCAACTACTCTAAATATCGCGGAATTAGTTTAGTGGTGAGAGAATCTGTGGTGTCTTCCATTCAAAAGTCAGTATTGAAACGCAGACTCGCACCCGCCTTATTGTGCGGGATGCTAGCCCTTTCCGCGTGCTCTTCCAACACCGAAGTGAGTCGCTCGGGTATTTATGACCCGAAAGAAGACTCAAACAGGAAGATGCACCAGTTTAACAAAGGCGTGGACAAGTACCTGTTCTCACCTGCGTCGAACGGATATGGCTCGATTTTCCCCGCTCCGGTACGCCAGGGCTTCAGTAATTTCGCGGATCACTTGTCGCTTCCCAATGATGTGATCAACCACACACTTCAGGGGGATCTGGAAGAGGCGACAGTCACAACAATTCGCTTTGTCGTGAACACGATCTTCGGTTTTGCAGGTCTGGTTGACACCGCCACTGCGCTGGAAATTCCGCGCGACGACACGGATTTTGGCGAAACGTTGCATGTCTGGGGCGTGCAGGAAGGCGCCTATGTCGAACTGCCCTTCTTTGGGCCGTCCACATCACGGGATACGGTTGGTTTGATAACCGATATCTTCCTGAACCCATTTGTTGTCGTGTTCCGCGAACCGACCCAGTACATCGGCGCTGTGGCCTATGTGATCGACGCAATGGGCAATCGTTACGACTTCGATGCGACTATCGACTCCGTTCTTTATGACAGCGCCGACAGCTACGCGCAGGCACGGATAATTTATTTGCAGAATCGACGGCATCAGCTTGGAATAGAAGGCAGCGACGCTTACGTCGACCCTGACTTCGACCCCTACGAGGATCCGTATGATGAGTTCTGATTTTACCCGCCGCGGGTTTGTCGCGGCTATTTCCGCCACCACGCTGGCCGCTGCCCTGCCAACATCGGCCTTTGCGCTGACAGATGCTCAGGCCAAATCCCTGATCGACAAAGCGGTTGTCGACATCAACAAGGTGATCAATTCCGGCAAGTCGCTGAACGGCATGATCCGCGATTTTGAGCGTATTTTCGTCAAGTATGGCGATGTCCCGATTATCGCCCGATCCGCGCTGGGGGCCGATGCCCGCCGCGCCAGCAAATCTCAGCTAAACGCTTATACCAAGGCCTTTCAGGGCTACATGTCGCGCAAATACGGCAAACGCTTTAACGAATTTGTTGGCGGTCAGATCACCGTTTTGAGCAGCGGCAAAGTCAAGAGCTTTCACGAGGTCAAAACATCTGTGAAACTCCGCGGTCAGGCCCCGTTTGGCGTGAACTTTCTCGTGTCTGACCGATCCGGCAAAAGCAAATTCTTTGACATGATCATCGAAGGCATCAGCCTGCGTCTGTCTGAAAAAGCTGAAATCGGCGCCATGCTGGACCGCCGCAAAGGCGACATCAACGGCCTGATCGCTGACCTCAAGAAGGCTGGCTGATCCGATCTGCCAATCGGGTCATCGGGCGGTCATCCTTGATGACTGCCCCACGCACACCGGTCAAATTCGACATATTTGATCAACCCCTCGGTATGCCCGGCGGAAACCAGCCGAGAACACCCCCTCAAAACCTTGGTCGCGTTTATCGGCCAAAACCACGTCGATCAGGTCTCCAATCCACAGGCTTGGTCTGAGATCAGCGAAGGTCTGACCGCGTGGGGCTTTTCCATTTGCCTTGCTTTTGGTCACCGCCACAGCAATCCTGCGACACGCGAAAAGGGGAGACGGACGACATGAGCCAGATTGCAACGTCAGCGCATGAGATGATTTCCGGTATGTCGCCGGAATTGCGTCCCGGCACGTTTGTCTTTGCCACCACACCTGATCCGGCTTTGGTCGCCACTCTGGCAGCTGACGCCGTCGCCACGTTCAGGGAAAGTGAAGGCGTCTCGCTTGTGCTGTCGTCAGAGCGGGCGGAACAGGCCGGTTTTGACACAGACCAGCCGATGCGCTGCATCACGCTTAACGTCTATTCCTCGCTAGAGGGGGTTGGCCTGACCGCCGCCGTTGCCACCGCCCTTGCAGAGGCCGGGATCGCCTGCAACATGATCGCCGCGTTCCACCACGATCATGCCTTTGTGCCCTCAGACAGCGCAGAACGCGCTCTGCAAATTCTGCAGTCTCTGCAACACCAAGGTTGACCTGTCGGCTTTAATTGTTGCCGACAATGTCGCGGATGATCCCGTTCAACACGTCATCCAAGCCCTTTTTCTTCTTCTTTTTTGCCTTCGGTTGGGCCTTGGGTTTGGGCGGCGCTGGTGTAAAGGCAGGCAAAGGCGTCGGCGTCAGTCCTTCATGCACGCGCACCATGGCCTCGCGCCAGATGTCTGCTGGCAATCCACCACCCGTGACCCCGGTCAGCGGCGTGTTGTCATCATAGCCCATCCACACGCCTGCCACATATTCGTTGGTAAATCCGATAAACCACGCATCCCGCGCGGCTTGTGTGGTTCCGGTCTTGCCCGCCACCTGCCAACCGGGCATTTTCGCCCGCCCGCCGGTGCCGTCGCTCACCACTTTCTCCATCATCCAGATCAACTCGCGCGCAGATGCATCGCTGATCACACGTTCACCAATACCACCGCCTGTGCCCATCAACGCGTTGTCATCGCCCAGCAACCGCAGCTCGATCAGCCCATAAGGCGTCACCGACGAACCGCCGTTCAGAATGCCCGCATAAGCACCGGTCATTTCCAGCAAGGAACTTTCCGACGCGCCCAGCGCCAATGCCGGACCTGCCGCCAGATCGCTTTGAATGCCAAACATCTCAGCCACGGTGCGCACGTTTTCCAGCCCCGCCGCCTCCGCCACTTTCACCGCCGGAACGTTCAGCGAATTCTGCAACGCAAAGGCCAGCGACACTTCGCCGTAATGCTTACCAGTATAGTTCTTGGGGCACCATTGCCCCGACCCGGGGATGTTCATGCAAAAAGGCGCGTCCATCACCGTATCAAACGCATGCCGGCCCAAATCCAGCGCGGTGGCATAGACAAACGGCTTGAACGCCGATCCTGTCTGACGTTTCGCCTGCGTCGCGCGGTTGAACGCGCCGGACACTTTGGTGCGCCGCCCGCCGACAATGGCACGCACCGCGCCATCCGCGCTCATCACCACAATAGCAGCCTGCGCTTTGGAGCCTTCGCTGACCTTATTGTCGAACACCCATTTCAGCCCCTCTTCGGCAGCTTTCTGAATGCGCGGGTCCATGGTGGTCTTCAAAACCACATCCTCGGTGGTGTTGCGCGTGAAAAACTCGGGTCCTGTGCCCATCACCCAATCGGCGAAATAACCACCCGCCTTGGCCTCGGCCGCTGCTGACAACACCGCCGGATTTTGCTGCCAGCGCGCCGTGTCTTCATCCGACAAATAGCCCTGTTCATTCATCAGCCGCAGAATGGTTGCCGCCCGGTCCTGTGACCGTTGCAGGTTTGCGGTTGGCGCCAATGATGACGGCGCGGTCAGCAATCCGGCCAGCATCGCACCTTCTGCCGGGCTCAGATTGGCCGCAGGTTTGCCGAAATACCGCTGCGCGGCGGCTTCGGCGCCATAGGCCCCGGCCCCCATATAGGCGCGGTTCAAATAGACCGACAGAATTTCGTCCTTGGTATATTTCGCCTCCATCGCCAGTGCGTAAATCGCCTCTTTGGCTTTACGCCACAACGACCCGCGCCGACAATCACGCACATAATCCGCTTCACTCTCCCAGTCGGATTCGACGTATTCCACACCCAGACACATCAGCTTGGCGGTTTGCTGCGTGATCGTCGATCCGCCATGCCCGCTCAGCGGGCCGCGCCCTTCGCTCAGGTTGATGCGTACCGCGCTGGCAATACCACGCGGGCTGACACCAAAATGGCGGTAAAACCGCTTGTCTTCGGTCGCAATCACCGCGTTTTTCAGATCTTCGCTGATCGTATCCGCCGTCACAACGCCGCCAAACTGATCACCGCGCCACGCAAACACCTTGTTGTCGCGGTCCAGCAGCGTCACCGATCCGCGCGACCGCCCGTCCAACAGCTCGGTCACGTCCGGCAGGCTCACATAGACATAGCTGACCGCCATACCCAAAATCAGCGCACAGATCAGACCAATGCGCCACGTAAACGCCCACACGATCCCCCAGATCCAGCGCAGAATTCTCAGAAAGAATGCCACCACCGGGTTGCGCTTTTTCTTTGGCGACTTGCGTTTCTTTGGGCTGGCTTTGCGCGCAGCGGGCTTGGACTTGGCCGATGCCCCTTTTGACGCCACTTTACGCGTCGGTTTAGGGGCAGCCTTTCTGGCTGGCTTTGCCGTCGGTTTAGACGACTTGCCATAGCGTCTTTCCGCCACGAGAGGCGGTTTCTTGCGTCCTGAATCACTCATGCTGCTGTTCTGCCCGGCACGTTGTTTTTTGTCACTCTAGCCCTAAATGCCGGGGTTGTTGAGCCATCGTTCGGGCAGAATGCGTTTCTTATCTGATTATTTTTTGTGCAATCGCACTTCTTCGCTCAAATTTTAATCATTCACACACACAAACGCGACCTTTTCAGGCGCCAGCTCTTCGATTCCCCGCCCAACCCGGGTTTTTCTGCACCTGCACAATTCGCGGGACACCCCTCGCAACGGAAAGGGAAGTAAGTTGAAACTCATTATCGCAACGATCAAACCGTTCAAGCTTGAGGAGGTCCGCGAGGCGCTGACCGACATCGGCGTACGCGGCATGATGGTCACCGAGGTCAAAGGGTTCGGCTCTCAGTCGGGACACACAGAAATCTACCGCGGCGCGGAATACGCGGTGAATTTCGTACCAAAGGTCAAACTCGAACTGGTCGTACCGGCCAACATGTCCGACCAGGTTATCGAAACCATCACCAAAACAGCTCAGACCGGAAAAATCGGCGACGGCAAAATCTTTGTACTCGACGTGCAGCAGGCCATTCGCGTGCGCACCGGCGAAACAGACGCGGACGCTATCTAAGCGTCCCAAGGGAAGGAAGACAGACTATGAATACCCTTATGAAATTCGCTCTGCCCGCCGCGCTTATCGCGCTGCCGGCGATGGGCATGGCTCAGGACGAAGGTCCCACGGCTGGCGTGAACGCGTCGACCGACTCGGTCTTTATCCTGAACTCGCTGCTGTTCCTGATCGGTGGTTTCCTTGTGTTCTGGATGGCCGCAGGCTTTGCCATGCTCGAAGCAGGTCTTGTGCGCTCCAAGAACGTGACCATGCAGCTGATGAAGAACGTTGCACTGTTCTCGCTGGCCGCCATTTTCTATTACCTGATCGGCTACAACCTGATGTACCCACTGGGCACATGGTCGATTGACGGCGTCCTGTCCGGCGTCTGGGGCCCCGGTGTTCTCGAAGCTGTCGGCGTTTCTGCTGCCGATGCTGACGATTACTCCTACGCCTCCACCGGTTCGGACTTCTTCTTCCAGCTGATGTTCTGTGCCACCACGGCTTCGATCGTGTCAGGTACGCTGGCTGAGCGCATCAAACTGTGGCCCTTCCTGATCTTCGTGATCGTGCTGACCGGTGTGATTTATCCGTTGCAGGCATCGTGGAAATGGGGCGGTGGCTTCCTTGACGCAAAAGGCTTCCTTGATTTCGCTGGCTCGACTGTTGTGCACTCTGTGGGTGGCTGGGCCGCTCTGACCGGCGCGCTAATCCTTGGACCACGTATCGGCAAATACAACAAAGACGGCAAAACCGTTCCAATCCCCGGTTCAAACCTGACTCTGGCCACTCTGGGTACGTTCATCCTGTGGCTCGGTTGGTTCGGCTTCAATGGCGGCTCTCAGCTGGCCATGGGCACAATTGGTGACGTTGCCGACGTATCGCGCATCTTTGCCAACACCAACACAGCCGCCGCCGGTGGCGCCATCGCAGCCATGATCGTTTCGCAGATCATGTTCAAAAAGCCTGACCTGACCATGACCCTGAACGGCGCGCTCGCTGGTCTGGTGTCGATCACCGCAGAACCGCTGACCCCCACTCTGGGCGCAGCCACTCTGATCGGTGCAGTCGGTGGTGTGATCGTAGTCTTCGCGATCCCAATGATGGACAAGCTCAAGATTGATGACGTTGTTGGCGCGATCCCGGTTCACCTGATCTGCGGTATCTGGGGCACCATCGCGGTTGTCTTCACCAACTCTGACGCATCGCTGGGTGTTCAGCTTTACTCGATCCTCGTCGTCGGTGCCTTCACTGTCGTGACCTCGGGTGTGGTCTGGTTCATCCTCAAGGCCACCATGGGTCTGCGGGTTGACGAAGAAACCGAAATCAACGGTCTGGATATGGCTGAACTGGGTATGGAAGCTTACCCCGAGTTCACCAACGGCTAATCCTGCCGGACATCGTTTAAACAAAAGTAAGGCCCGGGCTCCCCATCGCCCGGGCCTTCTGCTGTCCCCTCAGGCGCACACGTGCTGAGGTTTCAACTCCAAATGCAAATGCTTGCGCAATTCCGAGATCAGCCGCGTTTGTGACTGTCGCTCGACCGGGTCGCTGAGACCCTTCAGGCGCGCCTGTGCATCTGCAATCTGTCTGTTCAAGAGGCTCACAAGCGATCCGGAATGTGGATCACTCCATGTGCGTCCGGCCCGCACCCCGTCAGGTCCCCGCGACGGCGTTGCAGCAAGATGTTTCCATCCATCAGGACGCTCTGAAAGCCTCAGAGCCTTCAAAAGGGCGGCGTGCATGCGTTTGACCATATCGGGTTCCTTTCTTTGGGTGCGAACCGGGTTTCGTGAGTGAGTGGTGTACTTGACTATGAAATTAAGATAGGCACCCCCTCCCCTGTTTTCAGGGTTCAAAACTGCCAATGGCGGGAAATCACAAGAGTTTGACGGGTTCTCGAAATTCCGTGAACACAGGCCTTCAATCCAGCTTGACTTATCCGACTGTTTTTGTCAGATTAAAGTATACGCCAGCCGACCTCGCGGAAAGCCAGCCGGAAACGCGTATCGAACGAGGGTAAAATGACAATTCAACTGCCACTTACAGCTCAACCAGAGAGCACACCGGTGCACAACGCCGCCCACCTGACAGGCGACAATGGCCTGGCTCATATTCAGCTTGGCGATCAGCTTTACACGCTGCGCATCACCCGCGCCGGAAAGCTGTTGCTAACGAAATAGCAGTGTCGCGATTTATCCACATAGACGTCGGCCCGGCCTGAACCGGTCGGGGTGACAAAACGCCCCGCGCCACCCACACGGGCGCGCTATCCTATGTCGTCCTGACGGCAATCCATCGTTTGCCCGTTCAGGGTCAGCATGCCTGCATCCCCCTTGGTGTGAAACACCATGTCCGACGCCTCGTATCGCACACCTGACCCGGTTGGTCCGGCCGTCAGCACCTGCGCCCCGTCGCGCCATGTGATCACCGCACGCGCGGTGCCCGCATTCACAAACACCACACTCAGCGGAACGTCCATGCCTTCGCACACATAGGCAAACGGCCCGATCGAAGTGTTGTCCCCGTCCCGCGCTGCCGCGTATCCGGTGCGGATTTCGGCAATGCGATACCCGTATTCAACCGCGACACAAGTTTCGACCCCAAGATCAGATTTCCAACACTCGTCGCGCCCTTTGATCCACCCGCGCTGCGTCGTTTTCAACTCGGCCACCCGTTCGGTGCTCAGCGTTTCATCCCGCACCGCCAATCGGTAAATCCGGGTCAGCTCCTGATCCAGCGCGGCCAGATCATCCGACGCACAAATCGCCTCTTCAGCGGAACTTGCAGCTTTTGTACAGTCAAAAGATGGATCGCCCGCCAACGCGGGTCCCGTCATAGCTAAACCTGCAAGCCAGAATAACACGTATTTCATCTCAAACCCCTTTCGCGCGCGTCCAGACGCTAAGCCAATTACCTAAACATCGAAACAAAAAACGCGCACCGTTTCCGGCACGCGTTTCTAAATAATTATCGCAGATAAGGCCTGCTCAAATTCCGGTGTCGACAATCGCCTTGGCCAAAATCGGAACGCTTTGTGCGTTCAACCCGGCGATGTTCAATCGGCTGTCGCTGACCATGTAAATCGCATGTTCCGCCCGCAACCGCTCGACCAGATCAGGCGTGGTGCCGATCTGGCTGAACATGCCACGATGCTGCGCGATAAACCCAAACCGGTCGGACCCGGACAGGCGCTGCAATTCGTCGGCAAGCTGCTGTCGCAGACCCAGCATACCGCTGCGCATCTCTTCCAGTTCGGACATCCAGTCGGCCTTCAACGCATCATCCGTCAGAATTGTTGTAACCACGCGCGCGCCATGATCCGGCGGGAACGAAAAGTTCTGCCGGTTCAGGTGATTCATATTGCCCTGCGTCATCGCCGTGTCGCCAGCCTTGGCGCTGATCGCCATCAGCAACCCGGTCCGCTCGCGGTAGATGCCGAAATTCTTTGAACAGCTGGCCGCAATCAACAACTGGGGCACCGAGCTCGCCACCAGACGAGTGGCGGCTGCGTCTTCTTCCAGACCATCGCCAAAACCCTGATAGGCAATGTCGATCATCGGCAAACAGCCTTTGTCGTTGATCAGATCGATCACCGCCTGCCATTCCGTCAGATTCAGGTTGGCCCCGGTCGGGTTGTGACAACACCCGTGCAACAACACCACGTCATTGGGCGTCGCGTCACCAAGGTCTTCCATCATACCCTCGAAATCCACACCGCGGGACTCGGAATCAAAATACCGATACTTGACCACCGGAATGCCCAGATAGCCCAGAATGCTCACGTGGTTGGGCCATGTCGGGTCCGACACAAACACCCGCACATCCGGGTTGGCCAGCTTGACCAGCTCAAACGCCTGACGCACGGCACCGGTGCCGCCGGGGGTGGCAACCGCCGCCATCCGGGCGCGGTCGACGCTATCGGCCAGCAAAAGATCGCTCAGCGCCTCGGCATAGGCCGGATCACCCGCCAGTCCAACATAGGATTTGCTGGTCTGCTCTTCGACCAGCTTGCGCTCTGCCGCCTTGACCGCGCGCATCACCGGCGTCACGCCCTCAGCGTTCTTGTAGACCCCAACACCCAGATCAATCTTGGTCGGGCGCGGGTCTTCACGATACAGGGCCATCAGTCCCAGAATTTTATCCTTGGGTTGTTCTTTCAGGTTGGTCAGCATCAGGCTTCTCCAGTGGCAATGGGAAGAGTGGGAAAGGCCCCCCACTCGGTCCAGGAACCGTCATAGATCGCGTAGTCGGACTTGCCGAAACGCTCCATGGCAAGGGCAAGAACACAGGCAGTGACGCCCGATCCGCAGGTGGTGATCGCGGGTTTTGACAAATCCACACCTGCCGCTTCAAACACCGCTTTCAACGCGTCTGGCGTCTTCATCGTGGCGTCATCATTCAACAATTCATTAAATGGAACATTGCGCGACCCCGGAATATGCCCCGCCCGCAATCCGGCGCGCGGCTCTTCTACGTCGCCGCGAAACCGTGGGCCGCTGCGCGCATCAATGATCTCGTAATCGCCCAGCTTTGACGCCGCAGCGACCTGTGTCACATCTTTGACCATCTGGTTCTGACGGCGCACCGTCATATGCCGATCACGTACCACCGGCGGCAAATCTTCGATCCGGCGCCCTTCGGCTTTCCACTTGGCAAATCCGCCGTCCAGCACAGCAACATCGTGATGTCCCATCAACCGGAACAGCCACCACACACGCGCAGCGGAAAACGCACCACTGGCACCGTAAACAACGATCTGATGACCGTCGCCAATGCCCATTGCCCGCATCCGCGACATGAACTTTTCCACGGGCGGCACCATATGAGGCAACGCGCTGCGCAGATCAGCTATTTCGTCTATGTCGAAAAATCGTGCGCCCGGAATATGCTCGGCGTCATACTCGGCCTTGGCGTCGCGCGCTTCGGCGGGCATGTGCCAGCTGGCATCCACCACGCGCAGGTCCGGGTCCTTGAGATGCGCCGCCAGCCATTGTGTGGAAACCAGCGTTCTGGGATCGTCTTGTGCCATATGAGCCCCCAAGTCAGAGTCGTTCCCTGCCTACTACCGGGGGCGGGCAGAGGCAAGGGCGCGACCCCGGTCAGGGCCGCGCAAATTGTCCTATTTGCCCAGCGCGTTGCGCAGCACGCTGACAATCGCCAGCACAACACCGCCGCCGACGCCACCGCTGGCCAGCTGGCCGATGATTCCGGCGATATCCATGCCGCCACCGGCAAGCCCACCTGCGCCCAGGGCGCTAAGAATAGTTCCGCCAAGACCACCGCCAACAATGCCCGAGATCGAGTTGATCAGAACGCCCTGATCAATCTTGCCCACAACCTTAGCTGCCGCGTTGCCGCCAACGGCGCCTGCCAGCAAAGAAATCAATAATTCCATCGTTTTTCCTCTTGTTCGGGCCATTTGTGATCCGATGAACAGGGTTGACCCGTACCCATTTCAAAGGCGACCCTACGGATTGGTCTGACGGGTCGAAACGGGAATTTCCTCGGGGTTTTCCCCCGATTGGGTGGAAGAGGCAGAAATATGAATGACCCAAGTGGCGGCATCGCCCTCATCCTTGGCAGCGGACCCAACGCGCCCCTTGCGGCGGACTGGCCGGGCGGGCAATTCGATCATGTTGTAGCCATGAACAACGCGTGGCGTGTGCGCCCGGACTGGACCCACCACATCCACCCCGAAGATTTTGCCCCAGAGCGACGCCCGGCGGATATGGCGCCGGATCAACAGCAGATCACCTATCTTGATTATATCCCCGAGCAAAACCGGTTCGGCGGCGTGGTTTATGCCGGGGGCACAATGGCGTTCACCACAGGGTATTGGGCGCTTGGGGCGCTGCGTCCCCGCGTAATGGCCTTTATGGGTTGCGATATGGTTTATCCACGCACCGGAGACACACATTTTTATGGCACCGGCACGGCCGATCCGCTGCGAGAAGACATCACCTTGCAAAACCTTGAGGCCAAATCCGCGCGGCTTTGGTTTCTGGCCGCGCAACAGGGGTGTTTATGCGTGAACTTGTCCACGGCCCCCAGCCGCTTGCTGTTTCCACACGCGTTAGCGCAAGATCTGGCGGAACTGCCCGTGGTGACGCAGCCCGACCCGGCCCTTGTGGCACCGGTGCTGGAGCGTGAGAAACAGCTTGGGTATGTGGCCCCAACGGGGCGCTACTGGGAAATGCTAGACAGATTCGACCCGGACGCGTTGGCAGAGGTGGACAGGCTTTGGTGTGACGCGTGGCGCGCCGCCTCAGTCGTTGTGACGTAACAACCGCTGTTTCTGACGACCCCAGTCACGCTTGGCTTCAGTGGCCCGCTTGTCGTGGTTCTTTTTACCTTTGGCGATACCGATCTTCAGCTTCACCAGACCTTTGTGGTTAAAGTACAGCACCAGCGGCACCAGCGTCATACCTTTGCGCTGGGTCGCATTCCACAGATTGGACAATTCCTTGCGGCTGACCAGCAGCTTGCGCTTGCGCCGCTCCATATGCGGGAACATGGCACGTTCATAAGGCGCAATATAAGAATTCACCAACCACAATTCGCCGTCTTCCACCGCGGCATAGCTTTCGGCCACATTGGCAGAGTTTTCGCGCAGCGATTTGACCTCGGACCCGGTCAGAATGACGCCGCATTCCAGATCATCCTCGATCGCATAATCATAGCGCGCGCGCCGGTTTTCGGCGATCACCTTATAATTCGGGTCTGTGATTTTCTTTTTCTTGGCCATAGCCGGGATGGAATACCGCGCCCATTCGGGGCTGTCCATGGCTGTTGAGGGCAACTTGCCGCTTTACAGGGTGCTATGGCCAACCTAACACTGTGCGCGATGGTTCCTGTCCGACACTCCGGGCAGGAAAAGGGAACACGGTGCGGTCTTTTATGACCAATTCCGCGACTGCCCCCGCAACTGTAAGCGGCGAGCGATTCTGAGAGATGCCACTGGCTTTGGCCGGGAAGGTTCAGACCCGCGATGACCCGCAAGTCAGGAGACCTGCCATCACTGAAACGAACCCATGAAACCGGACGGGGTGTTCCGGCAGGAGGCTGACTTATGGCGATACGTCGCGCAAAAATGATGGCTTTTCTGTCCCCCCCGAGACATCGCGGAGGGCGTCATGAACCGGCCTGTCACTCAAAAAATCACCACCTGTACCATCTGTCCCCACACCGGCGCACCTTGTCAGCCCGGATATGAAATTGCGCGTCGTTTGTGCCGGTCGATTCTGGCTGGCGGGGATATGATCCCGGAGGATTTCGAAATTTCGGGCCATGTCGACATGGTCGGATGTCTGCGCCCCTGCACCGGTGCGTTTCATGCCACCAAGGCGGCCTGCCATCTGTTTGGCGATGTCGTCGAAGGGGCCGACATTGACGCGCTGCTTGCGTCCGATCCAGCGGCTGCCATTACGCTTGAGGCCGGTGGATCGCGCCTGTCCTGAGCGGGCAAGGGGGCGCTGCCCCCATCGCGCGATGCGCTCCCCCCCGGAGTATTTTTGGCAAAATGAAGGGGCGGGGCGCGAAAAGGGTCGAAGCGGGTGCAGCTTGTCGTTAAGCAGGGCGGCATGAAAAAGTTCGAAATTTACCTTGTGACCGCGCCAGGGCTTGAAAAAGCGCTGGTCGAAGAGGTGCGTGACGCCGGGTTTGCCAAACCCAAAATGATGCCCGGTGGCGTGCGGTTTCGCGGCAACTGGCAGGATGTCTGGCGCGCCAATCTGTGCTTGCGGGGCGCGGTGCGTGTGTTGGCGCGGCTGGGGTCGTTTTCCGCCATGAGTCTTGGCGCGCTGGACAAGCGCGCGCGCGAATTTGGTTGGTTGCATGTGCTGCACCCTGACATACCGGTCAAGGTTGAGGTCACAACCCGCAAGTCAAAGGTTTATCACGCGGGCGCTGCGGCAGAACGCATTGAAAAGGCGTTGTTTGAAGAGGCGGGCATCGTCAGCGCCCCGGATGCGCCGGTGAGTCTAAAGGCGCGGATCGATGACAATCTGGTCACGTTCAGCCTTGATACCTCGGGTGAGAGCCTGCACAAACGCGGCCACAAGGAAGCCGTGGCCAAGGCGCCGATGCGCGAAACCATGGCTGCCATGTTCCTGCGCCAGATGGGGTTTGACGGCACGCAACCGGTATTTGATCCGATGTGCGGCTCGGGCACGTTTCCAATCGAAGCCGCCGAAATGGCTGCCGGGCTGATGCCCGGGCGGTCACGTGCGTTTGCCTTTGAGCATCTCACCACATTTGATGCAGATATCTGGGATAAGATGCGCGCACCTGCTGCACCTGTCGCGCCGACTGTGCAGTTCTATGGCTCAGATCGTGACGCAGGCGCGGTGACATCGGCTCGGGCCAACGCGGCGCGCGCCGGGGTGGCGGATTGGACGAGCTTTGCCCAAGGCGACGCCGCTGACATCACCCCGCCCACCGACACACCCGGCATTGTGATTGTGAACCCGCCCTATGGCAGCCGCGTGGGCAACAAAAAGCAGCTTTATGGCCTGCATGCCGGTTTGGGCACTGCACTGAAAACCCGGTTTGACGGGTGGCGCGTTGGGATCATCACCACCGAAGCCGGTCTGGCGCGCGCCACCGGCCTGCCGCTGACATCCCCCGGTGCGCCAATTTTGCATGGTGGGCTCAGGGTGCGGCTGTTCACCTGTGATCTGACCTGAGGACAGGCCCGGGTCAGCGCAGCAAGCCTTCTTTCTGGCAATAAATGTCCACGCCAGCGCGCACGATCTCGTATCCGTGCGCACTCAGCACCTGCCGAAGATCGTTGAAGTCCCGGCGCGACAGGTTGCAATATTCAAACCGAATAATATCGGGCAGCACACCATCGGCCAAAAAGCTGGTGACAATCTTGTAGTCCAGCCCCTCGGCATCCACGACAATCGCGTCGACCTGTTGAAACCCGCTGGCATCCATGACTGATTTCAACCTGTCAGCCTTGATTGGCTTGCTCAGGATGTGGTGATCTTTCAACGCGTCATCCTCGCGTTGGCGTACCATAAGATTATGCGCCACCGTGGCGTGATCAAACGACGAAAACAGCGTCAGGTCCGGCGCACCATCCCCGTTCACGATATAATGCATGTCCAGCGTTGCGGGGCTGTCGTGGATTGCGATCTGCGTGGTGGTGATGGCATCCACGCCCGCATACCGCGCCGCCAGAACCGCAAAAGGCGCGTCCATCGGTTCGATCAAAAGCGCGCGACACTCATTATCCAGCAAAAACTGTTGAAGCGGATCATGGTCCGACCCGTCATGCGCGCCAACCTGAACGATTTTCAGCGGGCGGTCTGTGCGGGCGGCCAGCTCCTTGAGCGCATAGTCCAGAATGTTGGGGCCCCAGGCCGAGTCAATCTCGACCCGCGACCCGAGCCGCGTTACCGAAAACCCGGCAGCGGTCAGCAGCTTTTTGACCAGAGTTTTCATCTGCGGGGCTCCTTGTTGCGCAAGGCGTAGCATGCGCAAAAATACCCGGCAAGGTTTTCGCCCAATGGCACATGCACCGGTCGCATATTTAATAGGGCCGGGCGTGGTTTGTGCACCGATGTCATACCGACATGTTACCGACGCGCTGCCGACATAGGGCTTTTCAGGTAAATCAGTCAGTTAACCCTTGATTCGGGGTCCCCGGCGTCAGCAGATGCCGCAACAACGCCACCGGGTGTTGCCGCAATGTCAGCCGCATCGCCACGTAATCCTCGACCACCTGTTCCCCGGCGCTCATCTCGGGCAGGTGGGCGGCGGGTTCCAGAATGCCCTCGCCATCCATATCCCCGGCAAACAACGGCAATGGCTTGTCCGATGTGATCGCCTTGGCCTCCCACAACGCCTCGCGCCGTTTCAGACCCAGCGAGGCAAATGCATCCGCTTCGGCCAGCCGGGTCAGCACATGCGGCGCCACACCAGCGCGCCGCCAGACATCTTCGACCGTCAGATAGCCGTTGCCGCGCGCTGCCGTGATCCATGCCGCATCCTCTTCTCGCAGCCGCCGGATCTGGCGAAACCCAAGGCGCAGCGCCAGCCCGCCACGCCCGTCCGGCTCCATCACATTATCCCAGTAGCTTTCGTTGATATCAACCGCACGCACCTCAACCCCATGTTCGCGCGCATCCCTAACCAACTGAGAAGGTGCATAAAATCCCATCGGCTGGCTGTTGAGCAGGGCACAGGTGAAAATGCCGGGATGGTGGCATTTGATCCACGCGCTGGCATAAACCAACAGCGCAAAAGACGCGGCATGACTTTCGGGAAACCCATAAGAGCCAAATCCCTCGATCTGGGAAAAACACCGCGCCGCGAACTCTTCGTCATAGCCATTGGCCTTCATGCCGCGCATAAATCGGTCGTGAAATTCGCTGACTGAGCCGTGCTTTTTGAACGTTGCCAATGACCGGCGCAACCGGTCGGCCTCTTCCGGGCTGAACCCGGCTCCGATGATGGCAATCTGCATCGCCTGTTCCTGAAACAGCGGCACACCCAATGTCTTGCCCAGCACCTCGCCCAACGCGTCCGAGGGGAACGTCACCTGTTCCTCGCCATTGCGCCGCCGGATATAGGGATGCACCATGTCGCCCTGAATGGGACCGGGGCGGATGATCGCCACTTCGATCACCAGATCATAGAAATTACGCGGCCGCATCCGGGGCAGGAAATTCATCTGCGCCCGGCTCTCGACCTGAAAGACGCCCACGCTGTCAGCCTTGCACAGCATATCGTAAACCACTGGATCCTCTGGTGGAATCGACGCCAGCGACAGCGGCAGATGGTGGTGACGTTCGATCATATCAAAGGCTTTGCGGATGCAGGTCAGCATACCAAGGCTCAACACATCCACCTTGAGAATGCCCAGTGAATCGATGTCATCCTTGTCCCAGCAAATGACCGTGCGGTCCTCCATTGTGGCGTTTTCAATTGGCACCAGCTCGTCCAGCCGCCCCTCGGTCATGATGAACCCGCCGACATGCTGGGACAGGTGTCGGGGAAAGCCGATGACCTCGTAAACCAGCTCCATGGTCTGTCTGAGACGGCGGTCGCTCGGGTCCAGCCCGATCTCGCGCATGCGCTGATCCTCAAGCCCGGCGGCGGAAAAGAACCCCCACAGCTGTGACGACAGCGCAGAAATCGTGTCCTCGGTCAGCCCCATGGCGCGGCCCACCTCGCGGATCGCCCGCTTACCCCGGTAATGCACCACCGTCGCACACAGCCCCGCCCGGTGACGACCATAACGTTCATAGATGTGCTGGATCACTTCCTCACGGCGCTCATGTTCGAAATCCACGTCAATATCAGGTGGCTCGTCGCGCGCCTCAGATACAAACCGCTCAAACACCATCGTGCCGATCTCGGGGCTGACGGATGTAACCCCCAGACAAAAGCAAACCACTGAATTCGCAGCGCTTCCCCGCCCCTGACACAGGATATTGCGCGATCGGGCAAAGGCGACCACATCGCGCACAGTCAGGAAATAAGGCTCGTAACCAAGCTTAGAGATCAGCGCCAGCTCATGCTCCAGCATGCCCTGCACCTTTTCCGGAGCACCATGCGGATAGCGCCAGCGCAATCCCTCATGCGCCAACCGCCGCAGACGCTGGCTGGCGGTTTCCCCCTGCGCCACCTCGCTGGGATATTCATACCGCAGCTCGTCCAGCGAAAACGTGCATTTTGCCACCAGCCAGTCCACCCGCGCCAGCGCCGCCTCATAGCCCTGAAACAAGCGGGCCAGCTCGGCGGCACTGCGCAACCGCTGTTCACCATTGGCCAGCGCACCGCGCCCCAGCGCGTCCACCCGACACCCCAGCCGCACCGCGCTCAGCACATCCGCCAACCGCCGTCGCGCGCCGTGATGCATCACCGGCGCCGCCGTCGCCACCAGCGGCAGACCCAACCGCTCCGCCTCTGCCGCCCGCGCCCGGAACCGCGCGGCATCCTCGCCATCATATCCCGGCGTCAGCCCCAGCTGCATCCGGCCCGCAAAGCGGCGCGTCAACCGGGGCAAATATGTCTCCCATCCACCCGCGCCGCACGGCCCCGCCAGCGCCTGTGTCCCCGGGTGCAGGATCAACTGCATCCCCGCGCCATGATCCAGCAAATCCGCCAGATACAGCGTGCAACTGCCCTTTTCCGACCTCAACCGCCCCTTGGACAAAAGCCGGCACAGGCTGGCCCAGCCCTGCCGGGTCTCTGGTAATACCGTGATCGGGGGCGCATCGACAAACTCCAGCCGCGCCGCCGGGATCAACCGGGGCACCGCATAAATCGGCGCGCGCGCTGGCGCCGCCACCCCCTCTGGACGTGGCGGCCCGATCAACCCCATCGCCGCATCAAACCGCACCCGGTCCCGCACCTTGCGGGCAATCTCGCGCCCTTCTGTATGCGCGCGCACAATCCCTGCCACGCTGTTCACATCCGCAATGGCAATCGCCTCCAGCCCTGTCATCGCCGCACGGCGCATGTATTCCTCCGGATGCGACGCCCCGGTCAGAAAGGTGAAATTAGATGTGATACAAAGCTCAGCAACCATAGCAGTTTGACACTATATTCACCTTTTGTTCTCATTGCGAGTCACAAACCGCCCTTTCATTTTGCCAAAAATACTCCGGGGTGAATGGGCGCCCCGCGCCCAGAGGGGCAGCGCCCCAAACGCCCGCTCAAAAAGGCGCTTTCGCCCGAAACCCCATGCCCCGACCAGACTCAGGGTGGTTCAGCCGCAGCTCTTCGGAATGCAGCATCAGGCGGTCAAACTGCGCGGCCGCCCCTTCGGCATACAGCGGATCGCCCAGAATCACATGCCCCAGCGCCAGCATATGCACGCGCAACTGATGACTGCGCCCGGTCCTGGGCATCAACCGCACCCGGCTCTCGCCCTCGCCATGACGCAGCACCCGCCAGTCGGTCAGGGCCGGTTTGCCCGTCTCGTGATCCACCATCTGACGTGGCCGGTTGGGCCAGTCCACAATCAAGGGCAAATCCACAGTGCCGGTCTTAGGCTCCAGATGCCCGTCAACACGCGCCACATAGGTCTTGCGTGTCTTGCGCTTTTCAAACTGCATCGACAAATCCCGCTGCGCATGTGGCGTCAGCGCAAACACCATCACCCCCGATGTGTCCCGATCCAGCCGGTGCACCAGCAACGCTGTTGGAAACGCAGCCTGAATACGGCTCAGCAAACAATCCGCCAGATGCGGCCCGCGCCCCGGCACCGACAGCAATCCGGCAGGTTTGTCCACCACCACAATATCGCTATCCTCGTGTAAAACGGCCAGCGGGTCCATCGGCGGATGATAATCAGAAGAAAACGTCATGCGCCCCAAATAGGCGCATACGGGCGGACCGGCAACCCAACGTCATGCTTGCCTCATGCGTCACATGCGTCAGGCTGGCAGCACCCATCAGGAGACAACGATATGCACGCCACAATCGCACAACTGATCGACGTGGTCGCCAAAGGCAATGAGCACGACATCGCCCCGCTTCTGGCGGCCGACGTGGCATTCATGCCGCCGACCTACTGGGCCACATGGCACGGTCGCGAACCGGTCGCAGCCGTTCTGGGACATGTCGGGCAGGAGTTCAGCGATTTTCACTATCGCCGGATCATGGGCGACGGTGTCGATTGGGCGCTTGAGTTTCAATGCAAAATCGGCGCGCTTGACGCTGTGGGCATCGACCTGATCACTCTGAACAATGATGGTCTGATCCAGACTTTTGAGGTCGCCATGCGCCCCTATAAATCCGTCGGCGCGCTGCGCGAAGCGATGAACAAACGGGTGATGACAGACCCGCGTTTTCTCAAATACAAAGACGCGCTTGGCTAAGATATGTGGCCGCCGCCTGACATCCTCGCCCGCGCCCCGCTCGCCCCTTTACTCGCGCTGCAAGGGCTGAACGTCCGGCGCCGCACACAGCTTTTGCCGGAACCGCCCGGCCCGCGTCAGGGACAGGCCGGCACCGGGCCGCCCCTGCGTTTGCTGATCACTGGCGACAGCTCTGCCGCCGGGGTCGGCGCGCCAACCCAGGACACCGCACTCTCGGGGCAGTTGGTGGCAGAGCTTGCCCAGGACTTTCACGTCGACTGGCGGCTCGAAGCCAAAACGGGCGACGCCACCCGCGATACGTTGCGTCGCCTGCGCACAATCGGACCACGCCGGTTTGACATTGTCGTCTCTGCTCTGGGCGTAAATGACGTGACCCGCGCGCGCTCGGCCTGCCGTTGGTCCCGTGATCAGTCTGAGCTTCTGGACCTTGTGACCACCCAGTTTCAAGCCCGCGGCCTGATCGCGTCCGGCCTGCCTCCCATGGGTCAATACCCTATGCTGCCGCAACCGCTGCGCTGGGTTCTGGGCAGCCACGCCATCCGACTGGACAAAACACTGGCCACCTTTGCTGACCAACGCCCCGAACTGACACATGTGGCACTGGATATTCCGTTTGAACCGCGCTTCATGGCCAGCGACGGCTATCATCCGAACCCCGAGGCCTACAGGCTCTGGGCACGGCTCCTGGCCACACCGATCCGCGCAGCCATGCTGGCGCCCTGATCTTAGTGAGAAGACGACCGCAACTGACGCAGCATGGATCCCGAATAGATCACCAGGGCCAGCCAGATCATCGGAAAGGCGATCATGCGCGCGCGGTCGAACGGCTCGTCAAACACCAAAACCGCCACCAAAAAAATCATCGTCGGCGCGATGTATTGCAGAATTCCGATGGTCGACAACCGCAACAACTTGGCCCCATTAGCATAGAGCAACAGCGGCACCGCCGTGGCAACGCCACCTCCAACCAACAGCCACGTGTCGGCTGTCTCGCCACCAAAATGCCCGCCGCCATTAGCATTCAGCCACGCCAGATACCCCAATGACGGGATCGTCAGAATCAACACTTCCAGCAGGAACCCCTGATTGGGACCAATGGGCAGCGACTTTTTGAAAAACGCATAAAAGCCCCATGAAAGCGTCAATGCAATCGCCGCCCAAGGCAGCGACCCGGCATCAACCCAAAGGACAATAACAGCCGCAGCTGCGATGGCGATGGCCACCATTTGCGCGCGGTTCAAGCGCTCGCCCAACAGGATCGCGCCCAACGCCACACTGAACAAAGGGTTGATGTAATACCCCAAAGCTGCATCCAGCGTCCGGTCAATCGAGATGGACCAGACGTAAATGCCCCAGTTGATCGACACCAAAGTCGCCGTCACACACCCCATCAACAACACCCGCGGATTGCGCAGTGCCGCCATCAGATCACTGGTCCGGCGCAGCAAAATCAGAACCAGCGCCGCCAATGGCACTGACCAGATGACCCGGTGCGCAACGACTTCAACCGGTGGGATGTGAGATAGAAGTTTCAGGTAAAGCGGCAGGAACCCCCAAAACACATAAGCGCCCAGCGCAAAGGCCAGGCCCGCCGGCGTGTCTTGATCCGCTTTGCGGGGGGCGGGCTGAGCCATGCTGATATCTCCAGGATCGTTACCCGCACGTTATGGCACCGACATGGCCAAATGAAACATCTCATTTTGTGCGCCTGCCCATCACATTTGGCGATGTCGTAGGTCGGACAATTTTGTCCGACCTACCCGGCCCCGATGAACCGAGGAGTAGGCCCAATCCTCTGCCCGCCGCACCAGCCCCGCTTCTACAGGGCTTTGATGCACAAACCACATATGTGCGCGCATATCGTCGTCGTCGCGTATCCGGTGCTCCCAGAACCGGTTCTGCCAGATCCCTTTCTCTCTCGGCCGTCGCGCGGCCCGTACAAATGCTGCCTCATCCGGCATCCGGCGTGAAAACCGCCCCTTGATGGCCTTCCACCGGTTTGAGAAATCCGCATCCCCCTGTGGCAATGTCCAAATGCAGTGCATACGGTTGGGCAATACGACCCATGCCCGCGCCTTAAAGGGCTGCGTTATCATTGTCCCGGCCACACATTCGCGCAACACCGGCACGTTCCGGGTCAGCAAATCGCTGGCTCTGTCGCGCAGGCAAACCGTGAAAAACCACGTGCCCCCGGGCGTTCTATCACGTCTGTATTTTGGCATACCCCATTGTGAACACACCTTGGTTAACGCAACCTCAACGTAGGTCGGGCAATCTTGTCCGACCCGTCTTAGACCTTCACCCGCTCCGACCTGGGATCATACATCGGACGCAGCGAAGCCTCGGCCCGCACCCGTGTCCCCATCACATCAATCTCATATGTCGACGCCAGAACATCCCCCGCGCTTTCGCCTTTGCAGGGCACATATCCCAGCCCGATCGCGCGCCCCAGTGTGTGACCGTAATTCCCGGAACTCAGATAACCGACAATTTCGCCGTCCCGGATCAATGGCTCGTTGTGGTACAAAAGTGGCTCCGGGTCTGTCAGCCGGAATTGCACAATCCGGCTTTCCGGCCCGCTCTCTTTGCGCGCCAACACCGCATCCTTACCAATGAAATCCGCCTTGTCCGTCTTCACGGCAAAACCCAAACCCGCGTCAATCACATGATCCTCGCAAGTGATGTCATGACCAAAATGGCGAAACCCTTTCTCGATCCGGCAGCTGTCCATCATATGCATACCGCACAGCTTCAGATCCACGTCCTGCCCGGCCTCAAACAGTGTCTCAAACGCGTGCCCCGCCATGTCCGACGACATGTACAGCTCCCAACCAAGTTCCCCGACATAGGTCACCCGATGCGCCCGCGCCAGACCCATACCAAGCTCGATCTCCTGCGCCGTACCAAACGGATTGACCGCGTTACTGAAATCCGCCGACGACACTTTTTCCAGCAGCGTGCGCGCATTTGGCCCCATCACCGCCAGCACAGCTTCGCCCGCTGTCACATCGGTGATCACCACCCGGAAATCACCCTTGTGGCGCATCATCCATGTCTGGTCCGCCAATCGGGTCGCGGCAGGTGTTACCACCAGATACGCCACCTCGCTCAACCGGGTTACGGTCACATCCGCCTCGATCCCGCCGCGTGCGTTCAGAAATTGCGTATAGACGATTTTGCCAATGGGCACCGAATAGTCTCCGCCCCCCACATAGTTCAGAAATGCCTCCGCATCTGGTCCCTCAACCCGGATCTTACCAAAGGACGACATGTCATACATGCCCACGTTTTCACGCACCGCCCGGTGCTCGGCGGCGGCATTTTCAAACCAGTTCTGACGCTTCCAGCTATACTGGTATTCCCGGTCCTGCCCCGCATTGGCAAACCAGTTGGCACGCTCCCACCCGGCAATCTCGCCAAACACCGCACCTTGTTCTTTCAGATGGTGGTGAAACGGAGTGCGCCGCACGCCCCGCGCGGTGGCCTTTTGACGATAGGGGAAATGATCCGCATATAGCAGACCCAGCGTTTCTTTTGAGCGCTCAAACAAATAGGTTTTGTTGCCCTGAAAGGGCTGCATCCGGCTGACATCCACGTCGCCAAGGTCAAACGGCTTTTGCCCGTCTTCCATCCATTGTGCCAGCGCCATGCCTGCCCCCCCGGCCGACTGAATACCGATCGAGTTGAACCCGGCAGCGACCCAGACATTGTCCATCTCAGGCGCCAGCCCAAGGTGATAGGCATCGTCCGGTGTGAACGATTCAGGTCCATTAAAGAATGTGTGAATCCCTGCTGTGCCCAACATTGGCATCCGCTCCACTGCCCATTCCAGAATGGGTTCAAAGTGGTCAAAATCCTCGGGCAACTGGTCAAACTCGAAACTCTCAGGAATGCCCTTCATCGCCCAGGGCTTGGCATTGGGCTCAAACGCGCCCAGCATCATTTTGCCCGCATCTTCTTTGTAATAGGCGCATTCATCCGGCACCCGCAGCACCGGCATCTGGCTCAGCCCGGCAATTGGTTCGGACACAATATAGAAATGCTCGCACGCATGCAGCGGCACGTTTACTCCGGCCATTTTGCCGACCTCATGTCCCCACATACCGGCACAATTGACGATCATGTCACAGGCAATGTGACCCTGCGCCTGTCCATCATCGCTGATCCAGTCGACGCCCGTCACGTGCCGGCCTTTGCGCACAATGCCAGAGACTTTGGTGCGTTCCTTGATCAGCGCCCCACACTGACGCGCGCCTTTGACTAGCGCCAGCGCGATATTGGCCGGGTCCGCCTGTCCATCAGTGGGCAACCACACGCCACCCGTCACGCCCTCAAGACTGACGTGCTCATAACGTTCTTTGACCTCACGGGGCGACAATTCCTCAACCGGCACACCAAACGCGCGCGCCATCGCCGCGTTGCGATAAAGCTCCTCCAGCCGTTCATCCGTCAGCGCCACAGACACCGATCCGACCTGACGCAACCCTGTGGCCACACCGGTTTCCGCCTCTAACCCCTGATACAGCTCGGCTGAATAGCGTGCCAGCTTGGTCATGTTCGATGACGCCCGCAACTGTCCGATCAACCCCGCCGCATGCCATGTTGTGCCGCTGGTCAATTGCTTGCGCTCCAACAGAACCACGTCCTGCCAACCCAGCTTGGTCAGGTGATAGGCCACCGAACACCCCACGACACCACCACCGATAATGACCACGCGGGCCTTGTTGGGAAGATCAGACATCATGCTCTCCTGTCGTCCTGATTTGCGCACAGCCTGCCACGGTCATGCGTCAGAAAATGTGCCAAAAACGTCACCCATCTTGCGATAATCTCCGCGCTGCAGGCCGGTTTCGTCGGTTCGCGCGCCGCCGCGCAACTGGCGTGATGCCATAAAAGCTTTTGTACAACCCGCTGAACCCATTGCTGAACCCACAGGCCAGGCCAATTTCACGCACGCTCATGGTGGTGTTCATCAACAATGTATTGGCTCGCACCATGCGCAGTTCTCGATAAAAATTGTTTGGGGTTGCGTTCAGCAACGCCCGGAACCGCCGCTCCAGCGACCGGCTTGAAACCCCCAGCAGGCGCACGATCTCTTGGATGGGCAATGGGTCCTCGATATTGGCCCGCATCAGCTCGATACAACGGTCCAGCGCCGCATCCCCGGTTTCGCTGCCATGTACGCCGCCAAACGGCTGCTCGGTCGAAAAGTCGCGAATGCGTTCGTGCAGCATAATATCCGCAGTGGTCATCTGCTGACCCGCAGGCACATGCTGCCCGATCAACCACAGCGCCAGATCAATTGTCGCGCCCATCCCGGCACAGGTCACAACCCGCCCGTCTTCCGCAGCCAGCGATGAACCAGCCTCAAAACCGCCCTGCCGCTCCCGAAACAAAGCGCTGTTTTCCCAATGGGTTGTCAGATGTCCGTGGCGTTCACCATGCTCCCGGATATAGCGGCTTGCGGCTTCGGCCAACAAAAACACCTGCGCGCCACGAAACGTGTAATCCAATACCAGCTTGCCCACGGACAACGCCGGATTATCCGGGTTCGAATTGCCCAGAACAAACAGGTAATCCGCGCTGATCCGCGTCGGCACCTTTTCGGTTTCCAGCAAAACTCCGGTCTTGCTGCGCAGCGGTCCCCCCTCAGCCGAATAAAAGTGCCATTCAAACACCGGCCCGGCACCAACCCGATTGGCAATCGACAGCACTTCCAGCAACCCGGCCAGTTCGATCAGCACGAAACCCTCAGCCGCATAAATGTCGAACTGCAACAGCTTTTGCGCCTCACTGGCCGCTGACGGCATGGTCGCGGTCATTCACACCACCTCATATCCGCCTTGGCGCAAGCGCTGCGCAAGCACCGCAATGTGGTCAGGCCCGACCTCGCAACACCCCCCGACCAATGCCGCCCCCAAGGCAACCCAGCCCATAGCAAAATCCGCATAGCCCTCTGGTGTCATGTCCTGACGCGCCTTCAGCTCCGACACGGTGCCGCCAATCTCCAGCGCGGCAATCCCGGTGAACGCATTGGCATAGGCCCCAACCGGCCAGCTGCGCGCCAGCAAAGTTGCGATATTGGCCGTGATCACCTCGGGGCGTGAACAGTTCAGCATGACCCCGGCCACCCCCGACCCCTCTAACGCGTCCAGCGCGCGGGTCAACGGCTCGCCAGATCGCAAACTTGCGCTGTCATCATCGCTCAGGCTGATCGCCACCCAAGTAGGCACCCCGGTTTCCACACCTGCCTGCGCCGCAGCTGTCACTTCTGCCACAGAAGACAGCGTTTCGCCCAAAAGGACGTCGCTGGCCTCTGCCTGAATGTCTGCGATCTCGCGATAGGCGGGCAGCAGGTCATTATGCCCGCGCGACATGTCGGGCTTGTACGACCCATGCAGCGGCGGCAGACATCCGGCAATGCGCACGCCCTCTGCGCCCACGGCGTGACGCGCGGCGCGCAACAGCTCAACCGCCTTGCTTTGCAGCGGTTCGAACATCTCCGGCACGCCCTCGCGCGCCAGGCGTTCAGGTGTCGCCGTATAGGTGTTCAGCGTGATCAACCGCGCCCCGGCCCGGATGAAATCCTCATGCACGCCCTGCACAATGTCCGGTTCTTCCATCATCACCTTGGCCGACCACAACGGATGCGGCGGCATGGCGGATCGGCGGATCAACTCCTGCCCGGAACCGCCGTCCTTCAGAACAACTTTGGTCATGCGCCCTCCTGTGGAGGGATCAGAACAAGCTTACCCGGAAGGGTTTTTGACATGAAATCCGTCTGCGCCCGCCCGATATCGCGCAAAGGATAGGTTCTGGACACCAACGGTCGAAACGCCCCTTCATTCATCAACTTAACCAACCGCTCGAACACTTCGGGCGGCTGATAGGTGGAACCATGCAGCGTGATGTCCGGCAAATAAATCTCGCGCAGGTCAGCCGCCACAATCGGGCCTGCAATGGCACCGCTGACGGCATAATGCCCGCCCGGACGCAACGCGCGGATCAAATCGCCAAAACTATCGCCTCCGACCACATCAATCGCCACGTCATAGCTGGCTTTTTGCGGCACCGCCCCACGTTCAAGAATGTGGCTGGCACCTGCCGCCCGCACCGCCTCGGCCTTGGCCGGACTAGTGATGGCAGTGACCACTGCGCCGCGCAGACATGCCAGCTGCACCGCCGCCATGCCCACCCCACCGGACGCCCCGGTGATCAGAACGTTCTGCCCTTTACGGACGCCGGCGCGCATCAACAATCCTTCGGCCGTGCCATAGGCGCAAGGAATTGCCGCGATCTCGACATCGCTCAGCGGCGAAGCCCGCACATCAAAAACATCACGCGCCTCCAGCACGCAGTATTGCGCAAAAGCCCCGTCCATCTCGGACCCGATCACTTTCAACCCAACCGGGTTGTCCAACGTGGGACGCGGCAGACAAAGCGGCGCCGTGACCCGCGTGCCAATCGCCATGTCGACATCATTTCCCACCGCCACAATGCGCCCGCACAAGTCACCACCCTGAATACGCGGGAACTGCAATGCGCCATCCCAGCCACCGCTTTCAACCTCCTGATCCACGGTCTGATCCGTGGCCCCGGTGACTTCGGGCGCATACCAGCCAATACGGGTATTGATATCGGTGTTGTTCATACCCGCCGCCGAAACTTGTACCAGCACCTCGTTGGCGCCGGGAACCGGCACCGGGATATCTTCGCGCCACTGAAGCATTTCGGGTCCACCGTGACCAATCAGGACAACGGCTTTCATGGTCGCGACAATGGTCATACAGGTTCCTCCAAATCACCGACAAATACAGGGGCCGCTTGGATACTCACGCCCGCAAGCGCTCGTTTTCAGGATCCCACAGCGGTTGATCTTCCTGTACCACAGCGCAGCGTTTTTCGCCGTAAATTTCAACCTGCAACTCTGTGCCTGGCGCGCTTAACTCGGCCCGCACCATGCCCAGCGCAATCGACGCATTCACACGATGCCCCCAACCGCCCGACGTGGTTTCCCCGACAATCTCATCCCCGCTCCATATGCACGACATATAGGGCGCATCCGCGTCGCCAGCATCCACCAGCAACGTGACAAAGCACTTTTGCACACCTTGCTGTTTCTCGGCCTGAATGGCTGCCTTGCCCGGGAAATCCTGTGGCTTGTCCAGCTTGACAAACCGCTCCAGCCCGCCCTCCAACAGCGAATAATCGGTCGAGAGATCACCCTTCCACGTCCGGTAGCCTTTTTCCAACCGCAGACTGTCCAGCGCATACATGCCAAACGGCCTGGCCCCTGCGTTCAGAATGGCGTCATAGATGGCGGGCATGTTCTCGTTGACAGCATGCACCTCCCAGCCAAGCTCACCGGCAAAAGACACCCGGATCAGATACGCCGCCTGCCCTGCCACCGTCGCGGCCTGATGCGTCAGCCAGCCGGTGGTCAGGTCCGCGTCGGTCAGCCCGGCGAGCAAATCACGTGCCTTGGGTCCGGTCACAATCAGCGTGTCTCGTGTGGTGGTCACGTCCTCAACAGTCACACCGGCGGGCATCGCACCTGTCAGGATATCGCGGTCATGCCATTGCGCCGTGGCCGCGGTGATCATCACAAACTGATCTTCTCCCAACCGCATACAGGACATTTCCGTCAGAATGCGCCCCCGGTCATCGGCAATATAGACAAGGTTGATGCGTCCAACTTTTGGCAATCCCCCTGTGACCAGCCCACGTAACGCCTCCGCCGCGCCTTCACCCTGCACCATGAACCGGGAAAAGCCCGGCAAATCCAGCACGCCGCAGCCATCCCGCACCGCCTCGCACTCTTCGCGCACGCGTTGCTCCCACGGGCCAAACCGCCCCCATGTATGCGTGGCCTCCAGCGACGTGTCATCGCCGGGTTGCGCAAACCAATTGGCCCGCTCCCAGCCATTATACGCCCCCATCACACCGCCCAGTGCGATCACTTTGTCATGCACGGGCGACAGCTTTTTGTCGCGCGCGGCAGGCCATTCGTGATGCGGGAAATGCATGGCGTATTCGTTGCCATAAACCTCCATACCCTTTTGATTGCAGTAATCCTGATCGGTGTAATCGGTATATCGACGCGGATCGACCGCCCACATATCCCACTCGGGCGCACCATCCACGATCCATTCCGCCAGCACCTTGCCAGCCCCGCCGCCCTGCGCGATGCCAAAGGTAAAGACACAATTCTCAAACGCGTTTTTCACACCCGGCATTGGCCCGATCAACGGCAACCCGTCGGGTGCATAGGGGATCGGCCCGTTGATCACCCGACTGATGCCCGACGTCGCCATCAACGGAACCCGTTCCATGGCGTCGGTCACAATATCCTCAATCCGGTCCAGATCGTCCGACCACAGCTGAAAGCTGAAATCTTCCGGCATCTGGTCGTCCTCGGTCATCCAATGGCCCTTACAGTTGGGCTCATAAGGACCAAGGTTATATCCGTGCTTCTCCTGCCGCAGGTAATAGGAAATATCCACATCCCGCAGCAGCGGCAGCTTGGCCCCGCCATTGTCTTTGGTCCACGCTTCGATCTCGGGGATTTCCTCGGTCAACAAATACTGATGGCTCATCACCATCATCGGCACGCTGCGCCCGCCATAGCGCTTGAACCATTCGCCCACGCGCTGCGCATAATACCCGGCGGCATTCACCACATAATCACAGGCAATATCGCCCTTTTCCGTGTGCACAACCCAGCTGTCATCCGCTTGCTGCGTGACACCGGTCGCGGGCGTGAACCGCAGAATGCGCCCGCCCATGTCGCGCGCGCCCTTGGCCAGCGCTTGCGTCAACTGCGCCGGATCGATGTCACCATCAGAAGGGTCGTACAACACCCCCTCAAGGTCATGCGTCTCCAGGAACGGATACCGCGCCCTGGCCTCCTCGGGGCTCCACATCTCCATCTCGATACCCTGATAACGCCCCATCGACATGGCACGCTGAAATTCCTGCACCCGCTCTTTGGTGTGGGCCAGCCGGATCGACCCGGACTGGTGATAACTCATCGGATAATCCACCTCTTCGCCCAGCCGCGCATAAAGCTCGGTTGAATAGCGCTGGATGTTCATGATCCCCCAACTGGTCGAAAATGTCGGCACATTGCCCGCCGCGTGCCATGTGGACCCGGCGGTCAGCTCGTTCTTTTCCAGCAGAACGCAATCGCTCCAGCCCCTTTTACCAAGATGATACAAGGTAGAGGTGCCGATAACGCCACCGCCAATAATGACCACACGGGCCTGTTTTGGAAAATCGGACATCTTCGTCTCCTCAGTCCATAACCAGCTTGGCGGCCAGACCACCAAAAACAATTGCAGAAATCTTGTTCATCAGGCCACTTGCGCCCCGCAGCGCTGTGCCCGCAATACCAGCCGCCGCGCCATAGGCGGCGGTGATGAAAAATACGGTGACGGTGAACAGCCCACCCAAAATCAGGATTTGATGCCAGACGGGACCGGCCTCAAGTGCTGTGAACTGCGGTAGAAACGCCAGCACAAACAATGCCACCTTCGGATTCATCAGATTGGTCAGAAACCCGCGCCTGATCGCCTGGCGCGCCCCTTTGGCACCCTGTGTGTTGCCCGTCTCGGGGGGCGCACGCCACGATTTGACCGCCAGATACAACAGATAGGCCGCGCCCAGATACCGGATCGCATCATAGGCCCAAGGCAGCGCCATGAGCGCCGCCGATATGCCCACTGCCGCCAGGGTGATGTGCACAACCGCCCCCAGCGCAATGCCAAAGGCCGCCGCCACACCAAACCGCCAGCCACCCGAAATTCCGCTGGCGGTGGCAAACACAACATCCGCACCAGGCGTCAGGTTCAGCACAATTCCCGCCATCAGGAAAGTCGCGATTGTGACCGGATCCATATTGAGAAATGTCTCGATCATCGCGCCTATTCCTTTTGCGCCACGTCATCACGCAGCGCGTAATAGTCACCTTTGTCCGCCACAAAGATGTGCTTTTCCAACGTCAGCCCCGTCGGCCCGTCAATCGCCCCCAGCGCAAAACTGATCGTGTCTTCGTCATTTGCTTTCCAGAACAGATAAGACCCGCAGCGCGCGCAAAAACCGCGCCTGGCGACATCGCTGGAGGCAAACCAACTGACCGGCCCGCTAATATTCAAATCGGCTTCCGGCACAAAGGCCGATGACCAGATGCCACCCGATTGCTTGCGACACTGACCGCAATGGCACATCGATGTGCCACGCGGCGTGGCCTCGGTGGCAAAGGAAATGTCGCCGCATAGACAGCTGCCGTTCAGCATCTTCACGCTCCTCAATAGACCGGCGGCGCGATCACCCAGATCGCAACCGCAGGCGTGTCATACGGGTTGGCCCAGTGGTACAGCTCGCCGCGAAACCGGAAACTGTCCCCTGCGCCCACCGTGAAAAACCGGTCGCCAATTTTCAGGTCCAGCTGCCCCGAGATGATGTAGCCCACCTCTTGGGTAGGGCGGCACGCGGGCACCTGCATCGCAGACCGGGGCTGGAATGTGGAATGCACCATCTCGAAATCATCTGTCAGGTCCGGCGACAGCAGCTCCTCGACCAACCCTTCTTCGCCCGACCCCATCGGACGCCGCGCACCGGAGCGCACGACATATCCCTGCTCGTCTGCAGGCGCGCGCGAATGCCCGAACAACAGCGACATCGGCACGCCCAGAACTTTGCCGATCTGGCGCAGATCAGAGATCGACGGCTCGGACATGTCCCTTTCAACCTGACTAAGCCAGCCCACTGACCGACCCAGTTGATCCGCCATATCGCTCAGCGTCAGCCCACGCGTTTTGCGCAAGGCGCGAATGTCCGCCCCCAGCGTGCCCAGATCGTCTGGCAATTGATGCAATGTCACAGGTCCACTCCGACTCAGCTCATGAAAATATCAGCTCAAATTTCACGGTGCGCCGGTTTCGTGAAATTTTCAAGAATTTTTTCACGCCGCGTTGCAGCGCTGCCGCGCAACAGCGCACGCCACATTAAAGGGGATGACTTAAGAAACGATACCGACGCAATACCGACGCGCAACCGACGTTCTGCCGATCCCGAAAATGCCTGTTAACTATGGAGTCTTCGGCTGATTCGCGCGGCGCGTTCAGACCTGATCAAACGCCCGCTTCAAAATCGCCGCCAAAGCCGTTGCATCCGCCTCGGTGAACGCATCCGGCTGATCGCTGTCGATGTCAAACACCCCGATCAGCTCGCCCTGCCCGTCCCAAACCGGCAAAACCAGCTCAGAACGCGTCGAAGAGGAACAGGCGATATGATCTGAAAACGCCTCAACATCCGGCACCAACTGCACAATGCCCGTACGTGCCGCCGCTCCGCAAACACCTTTTTCAAACGGGATCACCAGACACCCGTGACCACCCTGATAAGGCCCAATTTTCAATAGGTTAGGTGACACCACACGGTAAAAACCGGTCCAATCAAACCGATCATCGCTGTGATGCACTTCGCAGGCAATTGTCGCCATCAAAGCAATCGGATCGCTTTCCCCTTCGGTCAGCGCAGCAACGGTTTTGGCCAGTGTGTCAAAGTCAACGATCATAGGACGCCTGTATAGTAAATGGGGGGCTGCGTGCCCTCCGTGGAAATTAATTCACGTTGGGTTTAGACCCGCTCAATCGCGATGGCTGTGCCTTCACCCCCGCCAATGCAAATCGCCGCAACTCCCTTCTTAAGGCCGCGTTTTTCCAATGCATTCAACAAGGTAACGATAATCCGCGCACCCGACGCACCAATCGGATGCCCCAACGCACAGGCCCCCCCATTGACGTTCACAACGTCCCGCTCCAGCCCCATCTCATGCATGAACGCCATCGGCACCACCGCAAAGGCTTCGTTCACTTCCCACAGGTCCACATCGTCTTTTTGCCAGCCGATCTTGGCCAACAGCTTTTGCGTCGCCGGCACCGGCGCTGTGGTGAACAACCCCGGAGCCTGGGCGTGGCTGGCATGCCCGACAATGCGTGCCCGAGCCTTTAACCCAAGGGTTTTAGCGGCATCTTCGGACGCCACCACCAACGCCGCCGCACCATCCGAAATCGACGAAGAATTTGCCGCTGTGACGGTACCATCTTTGCGAAATGCGGGTTTCAGCTGAGGGATCTTTTCGGGCCGCGCATTGCCCGGTTGTTCGTCTTCACCAATCTCAACCGGCCCCTTGCGGGTTTGCAACGTCACCGGCGCAATTTCGCCCTCAAACGCCTTGTTTTTCTGGGCATCCAGCGCATTTGAAAGCGACTTAAGCGCATAGATATCCTGCGCCTCACGCGTGAACTGAAACGCCTCGGCACAGTCTTCGGCAAAGGTGCCCATCAAGCGGCCTTTGTCATAAGCGTCCTCAAGCCCATCCAAAAAAATGTGGTCCACAACCTGTTGATGCCCGATTCGCGCACCAGACCGCATCTTGGGCAACACATAAGGCGCCTCGGTCATGCTCTCCATGCCGCCCGCAATCATCACGTCCCGGTCGCCTAGCGCAATGGCATCATGCGCCATCATCGCAGCCTTCATGCCTGATCCGCACATCTTGTTCAGCGTCGTGGCTGGCACGTCTTCACCCAGCCCGGCCTTGAAACCGGCCTGACGTGCCGGCGCCTGCCCTTGCCCGGCAGGCAAAACACACCCCATCAGCACCTCGTCCACGGTATCCGCCCCGGCGTTTTTCAGCGCAGCCCTGATCGCCGCTCCGCCCAGTTCAGCAGCTGCAACCCCGTCAAAGACGCCCTGAAAGCCCCCCATTGGCGTACGCGCCGCCCCTGCAATCACCACGTTTTTCACGATCAACTCCTTGGAATTCTTGCATGTCACCTGTTGTGTGCACGCCAATCATTGCAGGGATATTACAATCTGCAAGTCTTAGCCGAGGCACAAAATCCGGAACCCAGACACCGATTGGTAAGGAATTGCACCTATGCTTTGGTTCAGTTTGAAACAAAGGAGCTGCAGGCATGGATTTGTCCAGCACGGTTGAGGGCGACACACTGGTCGTCACAGTCAATGAGTCGCGCATAGACGCCTCGGTCGCGATCCAGTTTAAAGATCGGATGCGCGAAGAAACAGAAACGGCCAGCGGCCGCGTTGTGCTGAACCTTTCGAGGGTTGATTTCATTGATTCCAGTGGGTTAGGCGCAATTGTCGCCGCCATGAAGCAGCTAGGCGCCAGCCATCGGCTTGATCTGTCATGCCTTAACGAAAACGTTGACAAAGTGTTTCGTTTGACACGAATGGACACTGTTTTTCAGATTCACCAAACGCTTGAGGACGCGCTCGCTTCCTAACTCGCCAAAACCGCAAAACAAAGGCGCGTCACATCGCGATGAACTCCATTTCCCCAATTCACATTGAACTTGAAGGCACACCAAAGGAAGTGCGCCGAGCATTGCTGACACTGCGCAATCGGCTGGCTGACGGCCAAAAGGAGGCTGTCAACGCGGGCATATTGGAAATTGTTTTGGGCGAAGTTCTTAACAATGTAGTTGAGCATGCCCTGACCGGTCGCAAAGACGGCCGCATTGCGTTAACTTGTGACCACTCTGAACAGTGTTGGAGCGTCCTTGTCCGGGACAACGGCATGCCGATGCCGGATCACAACCTGCCATCCGGGATTGCGCCAGAGGTTGACCTTGCCCTGGAAGACCTCCCAGAGGGCGGATTTGGCTGGTCGATGGTGCGCATGCTGGCGCGCAACATCCAATACCAGCGCAGCAAAGGCTGGAATTCGCTCTCTTTTCAAATCGTGGGGTGAACTGGTATTGGCAAGCCGCTGAACCGTGCTTAACCTCGCGCAGCGGACGAGGGAGCGACACATGAGAGATTTTCAACAGCCGGGACGTTCGGCTGTCATGACCACAAACGGTATGTGCGCCACATCCCACCCGATCGCCGCGCAGGCTGCGATCGATATCCTGAAACGGGGCGGTACGGCCATGGATGCCGCAATCGCCGGTGCGGTACTGCTGGGCATTTGCGAACCTCAATCAACCGGGATCGGCGGCGATTGCTTTGCTTTGGTATCTCCCGCCGGGACGGATGACGTTTTGGCATTTAATGGATCGGGCCGCGCCCCAGCCGGGGCGAACGCAGCCGCGTTGCGCGATAAAGGTGAGACAACCGTCCCGCTTTACACTGCGGATGCAGTTACCGTTCCCGGTGCAGTGGATATGTTCTGCAATTTGTCAGAACGGTTTGGCACTATCGGGCTGGATGCCTGCCTTGCACCCGCCATTCACTATGCCGAAGAAGGTGTGCCCGTGGCGCCCCGCGTCGCGTTTGACTGGGCGCTTCGGCAGAACGTTTTGCAGGGTGCGGCCCGCCGTTTTTATCTGCGCGATAACGCGGCCATACCGGTTCACGGCATGTTCCGCGCGCCCGGCCAGGCCGAGGTTTTGCGCCGTGTGGCGCGCGATGGGCGCGACGCCTTTTATACCGGCGAAATCGCGGAAGACATGCTGGCAACGCTTCACAGCTTAGGAGGCGTGCACAGCGCTCAGGATTTTGCCGAAGCGCACGGACAACAAACCACACCTGTTGCGGGCACTTACAAAGACTTTGAACTGGTCGAACACCCGCCAAACGGTCAAGGCGCAACCGCACTCCTGCTGCTCAATATCCTCAGCCATTTTGACATGACGGCGTTTGACCCATTTGGCGCAGAGCGGGTGCATATTCAGGCCGAAGCCGCCAAGCTGGCCTATGATGCGCGCAACCGGTTTATTGCAGACCCGGACCATACAACGCGGCTTGACCATATGCTGGCACCTGAAACCGCCACCAGGCTGGCCGCATTGATCGACCCGCGCCGCGCCATGACCGCGCCAGCCGCACTTAGCGCAGCGACACACAAAGACACCGTTTATATCACAGTTGTCGACCGTGACCGGATGTCAGTTTCCTTAATTTACTCAATTTTTCATGGGTTTGGCTCGGGCATTGCGTCTGAAAAATTCGGCATTCTGTTTCACAATCGCGGTTCTGGTTTCACCCTGGAACAAGGTCACCCTAATGAACTCAACGGGGGCAAACGCCCGATGCACACAATCATTCCCGGTATGCTGCGCCGCGATGGCCGGGTCGAAATGCCATTTGGCGTCATGGGCGGGCAATATCAATCAGCGGGGCATGCGCACGTGCTGTCAAACATGGTCGATTATGGCATGGAGCCGCAAAGTGCCATCGATACGCCGCGCAGCTTTGTCGAAAACGGCATGCTGAACGTCGAACGTGGGTATGGCGATGATGTGCGACAGGTGCTGGCGGATATGGGCCACAGCGTTGCCATCCCCGAGGGACCTATTGGTGGCGCTCAGGCAATTCGCATTCATAAAAATGGCGTGCTGGAGGGCGCGTCTGACCCGCGCAAAGATGGCTGCGCGATTGGATATTGACGGTATCTGGCCAGTTATCAGCCAGCTAAGAACTCTAGTTCAGGTGGAAATGTAGCGGGTACGTGCCGTCTTCAAACGGGCCGAACATTTCATCCAGATCAGGATGTCCAACCGGTTCACCGGAATAATCAGCGATCAGGTTTTGTTCGGAAACATAAGCAACATAGTAGCTCTGATCATTTTCGGCCAGCAGATGATAAAAGGGCTGATCTTTGATCGGACGGCTGTCTTCGGGAATAGCGTCATACCATTCTTCGGTATTGGAAAACTCTGGGTCCACATCAAACACAACACCACGAAACGGGTGCTTGCGGTGTCTGACGACCTGACCGAGATGATATTTTGCGCGCGTTCTTAACATTGCTTGCAGCCCCTACCCTTCAAAGGTAGACCCTTCAAGGGGTCTTTGTCCAATTTTTGCCACATTTCGGCGGGAAACAGTCTGTGAACATAATCTTAACAGTGCTGGAGATTGTCTCTCCGGTTTTCCTGCTGGCCGGGCTAGGATTTGCGTGGGTCAAGCTGGGATTTGAATACAGAATTCAGTTTGTCACGCGCCTTGCCATGACGCTGGCTGTGCCCTGTCTGGTGTTCACGTCATTGATGCAATCCACCGCTGACCCTCAATCTCTGGCTGCCTTTTCGCTTGCTGGATTGGCGGGATATGGCGTTATCGCCTGTGTTGGCTGGGCTATCATGGCGGCCGCCGGGCTGGACCTGCGCACATATCTGGCGCCGTTCATCTTTGGCAACACCGGAAACCTGGGCCTGCCGCTTGCCTTGTTTGCCTATGGGCAGGTGGGGCTGGAATACGCTGTTGTTGTGCTGGCTCTGACATCTGTGCTTTCGTTCACACTAGGGCTCTGGCTTGTTGCCGGGCGTGGCTCATTTCTGCGCATGTTCCAGGAACCGATGGTCTGGGCAACAGCTCTGGGCGCCTTGTTTTTCTGGCAGGGCTGGCAGACACCCGTATTTCTCACCAACACGCTCGACCTGATTGGACAGATGGCCATTCCGCTGATGCTGATAACCCTGGGCGTGGCTGTGGCCCGCCTGGCTCCGGGGCGCGTTGTAACCGCGGTCTGGCTTTCGATTGCCAAGCTCGTTGTATGTGCGGCCATTGCCTGGGGCATCGCCACAGCATTCGGACTAACCGGCATCAGCTTTGGTGTTCTCGTGCTTCAGCTTTCCACGCCGGTCGCAGTCACGGCCTATCTTCTGGCCGAAAAATTCGACGCCAACAGCGAAGCCGTCGCCGGTTATGTCGTTGTATCAACCCTGACGTCAGTGTTCGGATTGCCGCTTCTGCTGGGACTTCTGCTCTGACCGCAAGAATGTGATTTCCCCTGCCGCCGGTTTTCCGGTAACCTTCGAAAAAAACAAGACAAAGCGAGAGGCCGATGAGCAGACTCTTTCGCGCCCTGGTGATTTTGATGTTCGTGGCCTCCTGTGGTGGCGGCGACAAATCTCCGCCGCGCAACATGGAAAACGCCTGTGCGATTCTACAGGAAAAATCGCATTTCAAACGGGCTTTCAAAACAACACAGCGTCGCTGGGGTGTTCCGGTGAATGTGCAGATGGCTGTGCTCTATCAAGAGAGCAAATTCATCTCAAATGCGCGCACCCCGAACAAATACGTTCTCGGCGTTCTGCCCATGGGACGTCAAAGCAGCGCCTATGGCTATGCGCAAGCGCTGGACGCAACGTGGGATCAATACCGCAAAGAAACCAGCAATCCCAGCGCGCGCCGCAATGACATCAAGGATGCCACTGATTTCATGGGCTGGTACATGAACAAGACCAAGGAAAAGAACGGCATTTCCCTGTCAAACGCACGTGGTCAGTACCTTGCCTACCACGAAGGCCACACCGGCTATAGCCGCGGTACGTACAAAAACAAATCATGGCTGGTGCGAGTGGCCGATGACGTCGACTCGCGGTCACGCCGGTACGCAGAACAACTCAGAAAATGCGCACGGGTTTGGTAGCTCTGCGCAGGACGACGACACAAGAGTTAAGGCCGCTCAGTTGTCGCGGCCTGCCATGCGTTCAATACTGAAAAACGAATTCTTTAGTGTGACGTCTTTGTCCGTTGCCCCCAGGACAATCGTTGTCTGGCTGCCTGATCCGTTGTTGATCACCCATTGGCGCAGTTCAACCGGGTCGCCGGTGAATTTAAGCTGAATATAACCGTGTTCGGGATGTTCGGGATCCTGGGCCGTCACCACCGTCGCCGTGCCGTCATATTCATGCCCAACCACCATGTTGGCCCGCCCCAGATTGACGTTTCTGGCCAGTATGATCGACAAAGGTGTGCGTCTGAGCGGGTATGTTTCCGGCGGCAGGTTTGAACGCCCATCAAAGATCGCGACAGTATTGTTGCTGGCCAGAACAACTGCCTTTTCGGGCGGGTTGTATTCAAAACGCATCTTGCCGGGTCGTTTGATGTACAGCTTGCCTGTTTGAACAGACCCATCTTCGGAAATCTGGGTAAAGTCCGACTGAACCATCGACATGTCATTCAGATAGGCGGAAATCTCGTTCAACGACAGCTTGTCGGCCATCGCAGGAATCGCGGTTGCCAGTACAAGCGCCGGAACCAAAAATACTCGTTTCATCATCATATACTCTACCTATGCACAAACCGCCGGGATTGCAGCCCCGGCGGTTTTAACAAAGTCGTGCGCGCAGATTATTGCTCAGGCACCAGAATTTCTCGCTTGCCCACATGGTTGGCCGCGCTGACCAGTCCTTCGTCTTCCATCTGCTCGACCAGCCGGGCGGCCTTGTTATAGCCAATCGCCAGTTTGCGCTGAATATAGGACGTCGAACATTTGCGGTCTTTGACGACAATCGCAACCGCCGAGTCATAGAGCGCATCTTCGCCATTGGTGTTGCCACCGGTGTTCAACCCCAGAACTGCGTCGATGTCATCGGCCTTTTCATTGGCCGGGCCATCTACCACGCCGCCGACATATTCAGGCGCGCCAAAGCTCTTAAGGTGGTTGACGATTTCTTCAACTTCTTCGTCGCTGACAAAGGGTCCGTGGCACCGAGTGATCTTGGCGCCACCCGCCATATAGAGCATGTCACCCATGCCCAAAAGCTGCTCCGCGCCCATTTCACCCAGAATGGTGCGACTGTCGATTTTGGACGTGACCTGAAACGAAATACGCGTGGGGAAGTTGGCTTTGATTGTCCCGGTGATCACATCCACCGAGGGACGCTGTGTGGCCATGATCAGGTGGATACCCGACGCCCGTGCCATTTGTGCAAGCCGCTGGATACAGGCTTCGATTTCTTTGCCTGCCACCATCATCAGGTCGGCCATCTCGTCTACGATCACCACGATATAAGGCATCTTGACGGGTTGGATTTCCTCGGTCTCGAAAATCGGCTCACCGGTATCATCGTCAAACCCGGTCTGTACCGTGCGGCTGAACATCTCGCCTTTGCCCAGGGCGTCGGCAACGCGGCTGTTATAACCGTCAATGTTTCGCACGCCCATCTTGGACATCTTGCGATAGCGCTCTTCCATTTCGCCCACGACCCATTTCAAAGCCACAACCGCCTTTTTGGGGTCGGTCACAACCGGGCTCAACAGGTGGGGAATGCCGTCATAGACGCTCAGTTCCAGCATCTTTGGGTCGATCATGATCAACCGGCAATCTTCCGGTGTCAGCTTATAAAGCAACGACAGGATCATGGTGTTGATCGCCACCGATTTACCCGACCCGGTTGTCCCGGCAATCAGCAAATGCGGCATCTTGGCCAGGTTGGCAACAATCGGGTCGCCGCCAATATCCTTGCCCAGCGCCAGCGGCAGTTTCTGGTTGCCATCGCCGTAATCTCGGCTCGACAGGATTTCACGGAACCCTACCATTTCGCGGTTTTCATTGGGCAGTTCGATGCCGATCACGCTGCGTCCGGGCACGGTGGATACCCGCGCCGACAGCGCTGACATGCTGCGTGCAATGTCATCTGCCAAACCAATCACCCGGCTGGCCTTCAAACCCGGCGCCGGTTCCAGTTCGTACATGGTCACAACCGGTCCGGGGCGCACCGAAACGATCTCTCCCTTGACGCCATAATCATCCAACACCGTTTCCAGCATTCGGGCGTTTTCTTCCAGCGCATCATCGCTCAGGTGATGGCGTTTAATGTCGACCGGATTTGACAACAGGCTGAGCGGCGGCAATTCAAAGGCAACGCGCGATTCTTCAAACACCAGCGAAGGCTGAGCTTCGGCTTTGGCCCGGGTTGATGGTTGCACCGCTTTCTTCATGCGCGGTTTCACGACTTTCTTCGGCTCAGCGACTGGAATCTGTTGCTGAACAGGCGTCGCGGCGACCGGCGTTTGCAACGGCAACGGGTCCACGTCTTCTGACCAGTCCTGTGCCGTGTCTTCCACCATCGGCGCAAAATCTGAGGTCAGCGGCGGTTCGGCGCGCAAGGGCACACCAGCGGTCAACGGCGGCTCCATTGGCAAATCCATGTGCATCGGCTCGGGCTGTGTATCCAGAACCAATGGATCAGGCCCGCGACCCCGCCCCTTGGTCAACGGCTTGTCCGGGTCCAGCTCAGGCGGTGCAATCGCATCACCGCGGCGCGCGCGGCTGCGCACCACATCAGCAATCTTGGCTTTGATCCGATCTTCACCGGGCGCACCTTCGATATCTGCCACAAAAATGTTTTCAACCAGTTCGGGTTCCGGCATCGGGTCCGGCTCTGGTGCCGCGCGTTTGATCAGCGACGGCATGCGCAGCCGTGGCTTGGGCGCAACTTCTTCGACATAAGGTTGCGGTTCCGCTTCGATCACGGCCTCTTGCCATCCGGTTTCAGCCGCTTCTTCTATCCGGGACTGCGCTTCAGCTTTACGTTCCTGACGGCGCGTCTGCGCGGTTTTGGCAGCGTGCACTGCCCCGGTTGCGCTGCGCCCGACCAGCGCCATGATCCATGCATAGACCAACACCGTGCCAATCAACGCAAGTCGCAACAGTTGGCGCATCTCATCACGCGTGAACCCCAGCACGAACAAAGCCATTCCCACAAAGGCCAGACCAGTGATCAACGACATCAGCTTGACACCTGTGGTCGCCTCAACCGGCAAAATCGTCAGCAACGCCCCCATAACGGTGTCGCCAAACAACCCGCCCAGCCCGAAACTGTGGGTCCAGGCCTCGCCCGGTGACAGCGTTGATGCATAGACCGCCGCCAAAGCCAGCATAATCGGGGACAAAATGACACGGTTCACGGCCCGCTCTTCGCCCCAATGCATGGCAAACCGAACACCCCAGGCGCCCAGCACAACAGCAAGCCCCCAGCTGCCCCAACCGATAATCATGAACAAAGGTGCGGCTATCGCTGCTCCGAACCGGCCCATCCAGTTTTGCACCGGCGCATCCGTGACCGAAATCCAGCTCGGGTCATTGGGATTGTAAGACGCAATCATAGCCGCAGCCATCAGCGACAGGATGATCAGAACCACCCCGATCAGCTCCTTGCCCCGTTTTTCGATTGCCGCCTGCATGTTGCTGTCCAACAGCGGGTCGCGCCCTCGTGCCTGATATGCCATCTCGATCCCTCGTCGTTCTTATCCGAACAGACAGTTGCGCAATTTTTTCAACGCGTCTGCCACTTCGGTTTTTGGGGCCACAAGCGCGACCCTGATATACTTGTTACCGGGGTTGTCCCCATTTACGTCACGGCTCAGATAAGCGCCGGGCAACACCCGCACGCCGGTTTCTGTCCAAGCTTTTATTGCGGCCTTTTCGCCATCTTCTACCGGCAGCCATAAGAAAAACCCGGCCTCAGGGCTGGCGTAACCGGGAACGCCCTGAAAAATTTCGTCGGCCAAATCAAACTTGGCTGCATACAGGCGGCGGTTTTCTTCGACATGCGCCTCGTCAGCCCACACTTTTTCCGAAGCGCGCTGCAACGGCAACGGCACCGGCGTGCCGGAATAGGCCCGCAGCTGTTTCATTCGACGCATGTTTTCGGGGCCAGTCGCCACAAAACCAGAGCGCAATCCGGGCAGGTTTGACCGTTTCGACAGGGAATGGAAAATCACCACCCGATCAGGATCGGCACCCATTTCTTGCGCCACCTGCATCGCGCCCACCGGTGCTGCACCGCGATATATCTCGCAGTAACACTCATCCGCGAAAATCCGAAAATCATGCCGTTCCGCCAGCGTAATCAGGTTTTCCCAGTATTCACGGCTCGCCACGGCGCCCTGCGGATTGGCCGGCGAACAGAGATAGGCAATTGCCGTGCGATCCAGCACATCCTGCGGCAGCGCTGCGTAATCGGGCAAGAACCCGTTCTCAGATGTGGCTGGCACAAACACAGGCTCAGCGCCCACAGCAATCGCAGCCACGGCGTAGACCTGATAAAATGGATTTGGCACCAAAACTACAGGCTGGCCACCTGCCTTGACCTCGGGACACAACGCCATGGCCGCATTATACAGCCCCTCGCGCGTCCCGTTCAGCACCATAACCTGCGTGGCAGCGTCTACATTCACACCATACCGACGCGAAATCCAATCCGCTGCCGCCTGCTGCAATTCGGGCGTACCATCATTGGGCGGATAGCGGTTAAAGCCTGCGGAATGTTCCTGAATGACATCCGTTACCCAATCCGGAAACACATGCTTTGGCTCCCCTATGGTCATATGCACCACAGGTCCACCTGGTTCCAGGTGATCCAATAACGCTCGCAAACGCGGAAACGCATAGGCCGGAAGGTTCGAGAACCGCTCGGGGAACAACATTATTCAACTGCCTCAATTACGGGATCGTTTCGCCCCGTTTGCATCCAAGTTACCCAATGGCGCGCGCTTCGTCCAGAAAAATGCCGGGATTCCCGCGCCTTGTGGCTTGCGCGCCACCCCTTGACTGCGCGCTGGCCTCAACACCTGATAAATACCTCGGGTCGCCCCCGACACACCAGCCGTCTAAAGAGGGTCCGCAGATTTCATTTTGCCAAAAATACTCAATAAAAACAAAATTAAGACCCGGAAGGCCCAGCTGTTAACTCAGCGCAACCTCTGCCGCAGCCGCCAGTCTTAGCAACCGTTCTTCCTGCATCGGTAACCCCAGCATCATCAGCCCACAACTTGGAATTCCCGTTGGCAAACTCACTCCGCAGCTGCCCATCAGGTTGCCAATCCGCGTGTTGCGCAACGCCAACAGGTTTTCATTCACATAATAGTCCTGATCCGTCATCAGCCGTTCCGCATTGGGCGGCAGGATCGGGGATGTAGGCATCAAAACAGCATCAAACCCCGCCACTCTGGCTGACCAGCGTTGTCGAAATTCATTCAACCGGTTCCACCCCGCCACATAATCCGGCCCGGCAAAGCTCAATCCGGCGCGAAACCGCTCCAATATCTGGTCGAACATCAGGTGCGGCGCCTCTTCAATTTCTTCACGCCACTCGCCATAGGCCTCTGATGTATAAAGAACCCCGGTCAGCTCCATTGCGCGCGCCACCTCTGGCGCCTTGATCACGCGGATTTCTGCGCCAGCAAGACGTATTTTACTGACCGCGTTTTCAAACCCGGCCATCGGCGCTTCCCGCATCTCATCCAGCGCAACAGTCTCCAGCACCGCAAACCGGGCTCCTTTCAGATCCGCATTGCGCAAATCGGGGGCACGCCCGCCTTCCAGAATGGCCAGCATCAGCGCCGCATCTTCAACCGTGCGGCACAAAGGGCCGACGGTGTCAAAACTCCGGCACAACGGAACAACGCCTGTATTGGATATGCGACCAGACGTTGTTTTTAGCCCAACCAGATCATTCCAGGCCGATGGAATGCGCACCGACCCTCCGGTGTCTGAACCGATCCCGATCGCCGCCAGCCCAAATGCCACAGAGGCCGCCGCGCCTGACGATGATCCCCCCGGCACCGCCTGAGGATCGTTGATACATGGTGGCGTGGCTGTTACAGGGTTCAACCCCAGACCGGAAAACGCCAGTTCAGACATATGGGTCTTGCCCAGACACACCAGCCCCAACGCCGTGGCATTGCGCAACACTTCTGCGTCTTGCCCCGGAATGCGCCCCTGCAAAAGTGCAGACCCAGCCTCAGTTTCGACCCCCGCGCTGTCAAACAGGTCTTTCCAACTGATCGGCACCCCGTCCAGCAAAGACAATCGCATGCCAGCCCGTGCACGCTCTGCCGCGGCTTCCGCCTCGGCCAGCGCCCGGTCACGCGTAATCTGTGTAAAGATGCGGTCCCGGTGATCATGGCTGTCGATGGCGCCCAAAAATGCCTGCGTCAACGCGACCGGATCAATTGATCCCTCCGCAATCCCGCGTCCCAGATCCGCGGCGCTTTTTTCCAGCCACTCAAACATTGCAGTCCCTCGCTTTTCCCTGAAACAAACGGTAGCGACGCAGATGCACATGGACAATCCCGAAGCAGCACCCATATTGGCCACATGACGTATGACAGTGACATTCTGATCGCCGGCGGCGGGCTGAACGGCCCCGCGCTGGCTCTAGCTCTGGCCCAATCGGGCTTTGACGTAACCGTTGTGGATGCCCGTCCGGCCCCGGATCGCGCCGGAAATAACTTTGACGGGCGCGGCTATGCGCTGGCGCTGGCCTCGCAACGTCTGCTCAAAGCAATTGGCGTCTGGCAAGATGTCGCCGCAAACGCGCAACCTTTGCTGGAGATCAAAGTCTCTGACGGGCGCGCGGGTCAGGGGCCGTCGCCTTTCTTTCTGCATTTCGACCACACCGAAATCGAAGAAGGTCCAATGGGCTACATGCTCGAAGACCGCTACCTCTATGGTGCCTTTTTGTCCGCACTCAAAGCCGAAAAGCGAATTACGCTGTTGTCCGAAACCAGCGTAACGGATCAACAGGTTGACCCGGCTGGAGTGACCGTGACCCTTTCGACCGGTGCGACACACCGGGCGCGATTGCTGGTCGGATGTGACGGACGTGGCAGCGGCGTGGCCCAGCGGGCTGACATTCGCCGCACTGGATGGGGGTATGGGCAAACCGCACTGGTCTGCGCCATTGCCCATGAAAAACCTCATCACGGCATCGCCCATCAGTTCTTTATGCCACCCGGACCACTGGCCATTTTGCCGCTGCCCGGAAACATGTCGTCAATCGTCTGGTCCGAAACCGACGAAAACGCCGCCAATATCCAGGCTTTGTCCGATGACAATTATATGGAAATCCTGCGCCCCCGCTTTGGGGATTTTCTGGGTGACATCACTCTGGTCGGGAACCGGTTCACCTATCCGCTCTCGCTGAGCGTTGCGAACAATTTCATTGCGGATCATGTTGCACTGGTTGGCGACGCTGCGCATGGCATGCATCCGATTGCAGGTCAGGGCCTCAATGCGGGTCTGCGCGATGTTGCCGCCCTTGCTCAGGTTCTGACCGAAGCACGCCAGCGCGGCGAAGACATCGCGTCGATCCTTGTGCTTGAGCGGTATCAGGAATGGCGTCGCTTTGACACGGCGACATTGGTGATGGCCACCGATCTCAGCAACAAGTTGTTTTCGAATGACAATCCCATCCTGCGCGCCGGTCGTGATATCGGCATGGGGGTGATCAATGCCATGCCCGGTTTGCGCCGGACTTTCATGCGCGAGGCTGCAGGCCTGACTGGAGAATTGCCCAATCTGATGCGGTGATCCGGTCCGATGCTGCGTCATGACCTGGTTGGAAGGGGCCGACAGGGAAATGGAGAATTGCCAAGACCGCGAGGCCCCTGCCCTATTCTAAAACCCGTGCTTCATCGATCAGCATCACCGGAATGCCATTGCGGATCGGAAAGGCCAGCCCGGCCGATTTGGACACCAGTTCCTGCGCTGCGGCATCATAGCTTAGCGTCGTGCGTGTCTGCGGGCAGACCAACGCCTCCAGCATGCGACGGTCGAATTCGGCCTGTTCACTCATTGTATCATGTCCTCTCCTGCGCCGCCGCGCAGTGCAAATTCTATCAACGTCACCAACGTCTCGCGACGCGTACCCAGCGACGGCGCCTCCAAAAGCGCCTGCCGGTCTTCGGGTTCAAAATCCAAAAGCATGGACAACGAATTGATCAGCAATTCGTCGTTGGCATCCTTTAGCGTTTCCCAGTCGGTGGATAAATCCAGCGTTTCAAAATACCGCTGCAACAGGTGCATAAACGCAGCCCGGTCAAATTGCGCATCGTGTTCTGCAGGGCCAAGATCTCTGTCAAACCCGTCCCAGCTGACTTCACACCGCCGGTATGGCGTAAACCCATCAACCTCTCGCAGAACGCGAAACCGGGAAATTCCGGTCAGCGTGACCAGATACCGGTGATCGTCGGTTTCCGAAAATTGCGTGATGCGGCCAACACATCCGATGGTTTGCAACCCGATGCCCTCGCGTCCGGGCACCTCGTTGGGTTGCACCATGCCGATCAATCTTTTTTCCGACTTTAGCGCATCATCCAGCATCGCCAGATAGCGCGGTTCGAAAATGTGCAATGGCAACCTTGAACGGGGCAACAACAGCGCCCCGGGCAATGGAAATATGGCCAGCGTCTCAGGAAGATCAGCAGCTTTGAACATTTGCCCAGCCTAACCCGGTTTCACCTGTCAGGCAAAGATCATCGAACTGAGCTTGCGCCGTCCGTTCAACACAATCGGGTCATTGGGCTTTAACGACTCGAAAATCGTGAACAACTGCGCCTTTGCAGCACCGTCATTCCATTCACGATCCCGCCGGAAAAGCTCCAGCAACGCATCCACCGCGTCTTCGGTGTCACCATTGGCATGCAGCGCTTGTGCCAGATCGAACCGCGCAGTCAGGTCATCAGGGTTGGCCTCAACGGCGGCGCGCAGTTCTGCAACCGGTCCTGCGTTTTCAGCCTGCCGGGCAAGTTCCAGCTGCGCATGAGCGGCCTCGATCTCAGGCGCAGCGGAAAATTCTGCTGGCGTACCATTCAGCACCGCTTCGGCCTGATCCAGCGCACCCATAGCGATATTAGCCCGGGCCAATCCGCTAAAGGCTGCAACAAGGTTCTGATCCTGTTCAAGGATGGCGGCAAATGTTTCGCCTGCCCCCATTGCATCGCCTTCTGCCAGCATTTCTTCGGCGGCGACCAACGCGTCTTCCAACCCATTGTCCGGCGCTTCTCCGCCTCCGGCCTCGATCACGCGCTTCACGAATTCCTCGATTTCGCTGGGCGGCACCGCGCCCTGAAACCCGTCGACGGGCTGTCCCTGCCAAAACGCATAGACTGTCGGGATCGACTGCACCCGCATCTGACCGGCGATAGCCTGATTTTCATCGACATTAACCTTGGCCATTTTCACCGCGCCACCAGCCGCCGTTACCGCCGCCTCAAGCGCAGGTCCCAGCGTTTTACACGGTCCACACCACGGCGCCCAGAAATCCACGATCACCGGCACCGTCATTGAGGCATCCACAACCTCGGCCATGAAAGTCGATTCGCTGACATCCTTGATCAGATCGCCGGCCGGAGCCGCTGTGCCTTGTCCCAGTTCGAGCATTTCGTCATTCCTCATTTCGGTTGGCCTCTATATGACGCCCCGGCGTCAGGTTTCAAAGGCCCAATCCTGATTTTCCTGCGACTGCGCCTCAAAGATCAAAGGACGCAAACACCGGCGCATGGTCGCTGGGCTTTTCCCAGCCACGCGCGTCGCGAAACACCCGGCTTGAATGGGCAGCGTTCGAAATGTCCGGTGTCGCCCAGACGTGATCCAGCCGCCGTCCTTTGTTTGCCGCATTCCAGTCCCGCGCACGATAGCTCCACCAACTGTAAAGCTGCCCTTCGGGGATGTCCTGACGAGTTATGTCAACCCAACTGCCTGCATCCTGGGTTTGCGCAAGATGCTCAACCTCGATCGGCGTATGGCTGACAACTTTCAAAAGCTGTTTGTGGTTCCAGACGTCATCCTCGCGGGGTGCAATGTTCAGATCTCCTACCAAAATGGCCTTTTCCGGCTTTTCGGCGTGAAACCAATCCCGCATCTCGGTCAGGTAATCCAGCTTTTGTCCGAACTTTTCGTTCTTTTCCCGGTCCGGCACATCACCACCTGCCGGGACATAGAAATTGTGCACGGTCACGCCATTGGACAGCCGCCCGGCAACGTGACGCGCATGGCCCAGGCTGGCGAAGTCTTTGTCGCCCACATCTTCGATAGGCATCCTGGACAGGATCGCGACCCCGTTATAGCCCTTTTGCCCGCGCGCAATCATATGTGTATAGCCCAAAGCCGCAAAACCTTCGGTGGGGATCTTGTCCACCGGGCTTTTACATTCCTGCAGACACAGGACATCCGGCGCTTCTTCCTCCAGCAATTTCAGCACGATAGGCTCTCTCAATCGCACCGAGTTGATGTTCCATGTGGCAAGTGAAAAGGCCATGTTGCGTGCTCCTGTATCCAGATTCTGCGAAACCCTAGCGCCCCGGTGCGGGACTTGCCATCACCAATAGACACGGATGCCATTTGCGTGTTCCAAAACCATCCGCCAGCGTTTGGACGATCCGCGATATCGGTGGTTTTGCGCCAATCTCAGAACAAAAAAAGCCCGGGCGCGAAGCCCGGGCAGTCCAACAGGGAGGTGCATATCATTACCCGGACATGCACGGGATCTCTTGTGATGACATATAAGATGTCGCCTATATGCTTCTTTGACTCATATCAAATTTCGCCAATCTTCGCTACACAACTAAAGCATGAATCTGCAAACTGCGACATCAGCGTCACGCCACCAACCGATAGCCACCGGATTCAGTAACCAACAAACGGACATTCGAAGGATCAGGTTCGATCTTTTGACGCAGGCGATAAATATGGGTCTCCAGCGTGTGTGTGGTCACGCCTGCATTGTAACCCCAGACCTCATGCAGCAGCACATCACGCGCCACAACACCGTCTGTTGACCGATACAGGAACTTGAGAATATTGGTTTCTTTTTCGGTCAGCCGGATCTTGCGATCATTGTCGGAGACCAGCAATTTCATGCTTGGCTTGAACGTATATGGGCCAAGCTGGAACACCGCATCTTCGGACTGTTCGTGCTGGCGCAACTGGGCACGAATGCGCGCCAACAGCACCGGAAACTTGAATGGCTTGGTCACATAATCATTGGCGCCGGAATCCAGACCCAGAATAGTGTCCGCGTCGCTGTCATGTCCGGTCAGCATCAAAATCGGGCTTTTCACCCCTTGCTTGCGCATCAACCGGCACAGCTCGCGACCATCTGTGTCAGGCAGGCCTACGTCCAGAATTACCAGATCATACAGACCCTCTTTTGCCCGTGCCATGGCATCGGTCCCGTTACCGGCTTCAAACACGTCAAAATCTTCGGTCATGATCAGCTGTTCAGACAGCGCCTCACGCAAATCCTCGTCATCATCCACCAGCAGGATCTTTTTCAGCTGTGCCATGGAACTTCCTCGCTTTTCATCATTGTTCTTTCATACACCGATTTGGTTCCGCCTCACGCACTCGACAAGAATTGCTGCAATAGTCTCACGGCCTCGTGTACCTGTGCTGGTAAATGTTTCATAATCCTGCCATCACTCATACATCCATGACACCCGGCCAAGCAGGATCATCGCCTTCTCATGAGTTTTTCACCTGACATTGTCGAACGCCTTGCCCGCGCCCGTGCCGACTTGCGCATGGGTGTTCCCATCGTTTTAACCGGCGGAGGAACCGCTCTCCTGGTCCTGTCCGTTGAAACCCTCAGCGCAACCCGGCTGCAAGACGTGCACACCTTAGACAGCGCGCCGGTTCTGGTGATCACCGCACGCCGTGCAGAAACCCTCAAGGCAAGGGCGTATGACGGGGAGGTTGCACGCATTCGCCCTCCTCAGGATGCGGGGCTGGCGTGGTTCCTCGGCGTTGCCAATCCGGATGACGATTTGCGCGCACCTATGAAGGGTCCTCTGGCCTCTGAAAGAGAGGGCAGTGCCGATTTGCACCGTGCCGCTGTCAAACTGATCAAATCCGCCCGGCTTCTGCCCGCCGCTCTTGTTTTACCTCTCGACAACGCAACCCGGTTTTCGCTGGAGCACGGTTTAACAATGATCCCTGCCGATCTGGCCGCGCCACATCTGCAGGCCACCAGCCCCTTGCACCCCGTCGCGCACGCCCGGATGCCAATGGCGCTGGCCGATGCAGGGCGACTGCAAATTTTCCGCCCCGAAGATGGCGGCGAAGAGCATTACGCCATCGAAGTGGGGCGTCCGCCACGGGATAAACCTGTGCTCGCAAGACTTCATTCCGCCTGCTTCACAGGTGATGTGCTGGGCAGCCTAAAATGCGACTGTGGCCCCCAGTTGCACGCCGCACTGGCTCAAATGGGGGCCGAAGGCGCGGGCGTTCTACTATACCTCAATCAAGAAGGGCGCGGTATCGGACTGGCCAACAAAATGCGTGCATACTCGCTTCAGGATCAGGGGTTTGACACGGTTGAGGCCAACCATCGGCTTGGGTTCGAAGACGACGAGCGCGATTTTCGCATTGGCTCTAACATTTTGAAAAAAATGGGCTTTTCTCAAGTTCGGCTACTCACAAATAACCCACGCAAGATCGATATGATGGAATCCGCGGGGTTGTCAGTGACAGAACGCGTCGCCCTTAAAGTTGGTGAAAATGCCCATAACCGGGCCTATCTGGCGACCAAAGCTGCCAAGTCCGGTCACCTGCTTTGACCTTTCGGACGGTACTTTGATGACACCTGATGACCTTGTCCTGACACCGCGCGGGGTCCGATTTCATGGCCGTGTGTTCCCCTGCACGATTGGGCGCAGCGGCCTCAGCGGCACCAAACGCGAAGGCGACGGCGCAACCCCACGCGGGATCCACAGGATCACCGGGTTGCTCTATCGGGCCGACCGAATGGCGCGCCCAACTGCTTGGGCAGAGCCTGTTGGTAAGGATGATCTGTGGTCCGACGCGCCCAATACCTCGACCTATAATCAACTCGTTCAGGCGCCCTATAGCGAAAGCCACGAATGCCTGCGCCGGGCCGACCCGTTATATGATCTGGTATTGCTGACGGATTGGAACTGGCCCATTGCCACGCCGGGTCACGGATCAGCCATCTTTCTGCATCAATGGCGTCGTCCCGGCTTTCCAACCGAAGGCTGTATCGCCTTTCGCCGTGACCATCTGCGCTGGATCGTCAACCGCACGCCGCCCGGCACACGTTTGATTGTGCATTAAACCGCCCGCTTAGACATGGCATTTCGGTCTAAGCCGTTCAAAACTCTCAGAAGGACAAAGTCAGCTTTCAAGGTCGCTGAATACGGCTCAATATGCCCGATCGCCAAATATGGCCGAGCCAACCCTCACATGCGTCGCGCCTTGGGCCACTGCCCTCTCAAAGTCACCACTCATGCCCATGCTCAACCCGTGCAGCCCGTTGCGCTCTGCAATTCTGGCCAGTAACGCAAAATGCAACGCCGGCTCTTCTGTGACAGGTGGGATGCACATCAGCCCTGCAACTGGCAGATCCATTTTTCGGCATTCGGCAACAAATCCGTCAGTTTCTAAGGGCAATACACCCGATTTCTGCTCTTCCTCGCCGGTGTTCACCTGAATGAACAATTGCGGGCAATGCCCCAACTCTTGTGCGAGGCGCGCCAGTGTCTTGGCCAGCTTTGGCCGATCAACAGAATGGATCGCCTCAAAAGCCTCCATTGCCTGTCGGGCCTTGTTGGTCTGCAAGGGTCCAAGCAAGTGCACAGCAACATCAGCAAACTGTTCGCGGAAAGCCGGCCATTTGCCAATCGCTTCCTGTACCTGATTTTCACCAAATACCCGGTGCCCCAATTTCAGCGTGTCTTCAACGCGAGCATCGGGTTGCCGTTTGCTGACCGCGATCAACTGAACTGCCCCTTCAGGGCGCCCCGCAGCGGCCTCGGCTTTATGAATTCTGTTTTGGATCTCGCCAAGCGACATTTGCAGCCCTTTACTCTAACCGACTGCAAAAAACACGCTTTGGGGGCAAAAGAAAAGGGCGAACTCCGAAGAGTCCGCCCAAAATCTTAAGTGAGAGTGTTCAACTTAGAAGTTGAATACTACACCTGCGTCAGCAGCAGTGTTGCCTGCGCTGTTGGAGCCAACACCGGCGCCCAGAGTAACACCGCCACCGAGGCTGTGCTTAACACCGATACCAAATGCTGTGTCGGTTGCGGTTGCGCCGCCGGCCGATACTGCAGCTTGGATGCTGGTTGCTGCGGAGATCGCGTAAGAACCCGAAGCACCGTACATTGTGTCGCTTTCAACGTCGTTGTCGCCAACCAGAACAGCGTAGGAGAAGTCGCCGAACGAGCCGTCAACACCCAGAGCCCACTGGCCGTTGGTGCCGTCGTCGCCATACATAGCGCCTACACGGTGATCGCCGAAGCTGTAGCCAGCACCGATCTGCCAGTAGTCGTTGTCACCAGCAATTGTGGTGTCGTCCAGAGTATACGAACCAGACACTGTGAAGTCGCCAGTTGCATAACGCAGCTTAACAGTCTGCTGAGTTGTGGTACCAGCGCCGAAGCCTTTTTTGTCGAAGCTAGAGAAGTTCGAAGACTGCTCCAGGAACGATGTGTAACCAACGCCGTAGCCGCCCCAGTTCAGAACGTCGCCCGAGTCGAAGACGTCCGAAACGTGACCAACGTCCAAACGCAGACCACCGGTCGAAACAGCAAAACCAGCTGCACCAGTTGATGCGCCACCGGCAGAGTTAGTGCCCAAAGGAGCTGTACCGTCGTTGGCTTCCCAACGGATACGACCTTCGAACTTAACGCCGTTGTCGGTTTCGGTTGTGCCGGTTACGGTCAAACGAAAGCGGTGATCCAGCACTGCTTCTTGAGTGGCATTTTCTGTGTATACCAAACCAAAGCGGCCGTAGCCACCAAACGAAACATCAGCAGCGGCCATGCCAGCGGTAGCAATCAGGGCTGTCGATGCGAAGAGAACTTTTTTCATAGTTTTTCCCTCGGTTTTCCAATTCATGCGCCCAGCCGGAGAATCCCACACTGGGTATGCCGTAGTCTCTCGCTCTTTTCGGGGGGTCATTGCAAGCATGGCAGCAGTACCCGGGGGCAAAGTCGCCGGAAATGGTGCAGACTTGCCACAGTCCGGTTCGCCAATCCCCGGACTCGGCCAAAATGCGCCCATTGCCACCTATGAGGATAAGCTCCGACTTCTTAAGACATTCAGTAAGAGCCTTGCTCAATCCGGCATGCTTGGCTAGGACGGGTACAAACGTTGACTTGAGGCTTCGTCATGAATTCAGTTCGCCGACCTATCCTGATTGTTGCGATGCTGGCTGTTACTGTGCTTACCGCTTGCGCCAACAACAGAGCAAAGTCGCCCTCCGGCCTGGCCGTGGATGGGCGCACAACGGAATACTCACAAGAACGGGAAACCATCTGGGATCTTTTTGGTCCCGATGATTCCGACATCACATTGCGTGTGAACAAATATCTGTGGGCGGCATCTCTGGAAGTTCTGGATTTCCTGCCAGTTCAAAGTGTTGATCCGTTTTCCGGCGTGATCGTCATGGGATATGGCACACCGCCGGGTGGCGGCAGATCTTATCGGGCAACGGTCTATATCCGCGACCCTTCGCTTGATGCGCGCTCGTTGAACGTCGCAATGCAGACCAGAGGCGGCGGAGCAGTTTCCGAAGGCACGATCCGTGCAGTTGAGGATGCGATCCTGACGCGGGCACGTCAGATCAGGATAGCTGACGGTCGCCTGTAAAATTAATCAAATGAGAAAAGTGTTCGAAGGCCGCCCGTGTAGGAACGGCCTTTTTTCTTGTCAGATCGCCTTAAGTCCGAACGGCGCCTGGCTGCATCGCAAATAGCCTGTCGATCCAATCAAGCTGGCGTGGCAAACAGCACGATTGCAGATCATAGTTCTCCACGGCAAACCGACGCGCCGCTGCCCCCATTTCTTCCGCTTTTTTCGGGTTCTCCAGCACTGCGCAGGTTTCCTCTACCAACCGGTCAGAGTCAAAGAATGGGAACAGCACACCTGTCTCGCCATTTTTGATCACTTCGTGCAATGGCGCCGTGTCACTTGCAATGATAGGCGCGCAGGCGGACATTGCCTCCAGCAAAGACCAACTCAGCACAAAAGGATAAGTCAGATACAAGTGCGCCTTACTGATCTGAAGCAAATTCAAAAAGCGGTCATAGGGGATACGTCCTAAAAAATGCACGCGCTGCCAATCAGGCGTGGAAATGCGTCCGCGCACCTCATCAATGTACTTTTGCTTCCACGTCGAGCCTTTGGGCGGCCGGGCCCCATAACTCACGTCGTCGCCGCCGACGATCAAGACCCGGGCATTTGGCCTTTGCTTTAGCAATTTAGGCAATGCGCGCATGAAAACATGGTAACCCCGATAAGGCTCCAGATTGCGGTTCACAAATGTAATCACTTCGTCCTGACGGGTCAACGCCACGCCGTCTTCCAGTTCAAATCGGACATTTTCGTTGGGCTGTACAGCGTCAGTGTCGATCCCGTCATGGATCACGTCAATAATCTGCCTGTATTCCGGCGGATAGCTTGACGCCTGATATTCCGTTGGGCTGATACCCATGTCACCAACCTGCAAGTGCATCATATTGTTCAGGTTTTTAAGTCTGAGGCGGATGGTGTCTGATTCGGCATCATTCTTTGGAAATTCGGGATCGAATCCGACATCATTATCCTCGTGCGAATAATACATCTCACAGAATAGCCCGATTCTGGCACTGGGCCACAAATCTCTCAGGAACATCGACTCGCCCCAACCGGGATGCGCGACAATCACATCTGGCGTGAATCCAGACTCGCGCAGTTTCCGTGCCGCCGCATAACAGGATTCGGCCCGTAACAACTTTGTTTCGAAATCAACCAGCCAAGGATGCAGGCCTTGCGATGGTTTGCGAGCAATTGTGTAGGGCAATATTTTTACGCCCTGCCAATTTGTCGCTTCCTTAACGCGCAATGTCAGCGAAACAACATCATCTCCCCTTGCTGCCAAAGCTGGCGCCAAATGCTTGAACTGACCGGGAAAATTCTGATGGATAAAAAGTATCTTCATAATGACTGCCTGACTACCTGTTATGCTTTGAACCTGTATAACGTGTGTTTTCCCTCTGCAAACCCCAGCCAATTTGCATTTTGACCTTCCTGCGCACTGGACCACAGACCCAAGCCCGCATATCACCATTTGCGAACCGCGCCGCACCAATGCGGCACCTCGAGAATTGAAAGGGTGACCTCTTCATGTCGCGCTATACCGCCGCCGAAATCGAATCCAAATGGCAACAAGCCTGGACCAGGTCTGAAACCTTCAAGGCTGTCCGGGACGTGTCCAAGCCGAAATACTATGTGCTTGAGATGTTCCCGTATCCATCGGGCAAGCTGCACATGGGCCACGTGCGCAATTACACGATGGGTGACGTGATCGCACGTTACAAGATGTCGACAGGTCACAATGTGCTGCACCCAATGGGCTTTGATGCGTTTGGTATGCCTGCGGAAAACGCGGCCATGGCCATCGGCGGCCACCCCAAGGAATGGACCTATTCTAACATCGACACCATGGTCGAACAAATGAAGCCGCTGGGCCTGTCGCTCGACTGGTCGCGCATGTTCGCCACCTGTGATCCTGAATATTACGGTCAGCAGCAATCGCTGTTTCTCGATTTTCTCGACGAAGGTCTGGTCTATCGCAAAAACGCGGTTGTGAACTGGGATCCGGTCGACATGACCGTTCTGGCCAATGAACAGGTCGAAGGCGGGCGCGGCTGGCGGTCGGGCGCGCTGGTCGAACGACGCGAGCTGACGCAATGGTTCTTCAAAATCTCTGACTATTCCGAAGAATTGCTCGACGCGCTTGAAACACTCGATAACTGGCCCGCCAAAGTGCGCTTGATGCAGGAAAACTGGATCGGCAAATCACGCGGCCTGCAATTCAGCTTTGAACGCACAGACGGCGCCGACCCGATCGAGGTCTACACCACCCGCCCTGACACACTGATGGGCGCGTCTTTTGTTGGCATCTCTCCCGATCACCCAATCGCCAAAGAGCTGGAAGCGGACAACTCCGAACTGGCTGATTTCCTTGCGGAATGCCGCAAGGGCGGCACCACAGAAGAAGCCATCGAAACGGCGCCAAAGCTGGGCTATGACACGGGCATCACCGTAAAACACCCGCTGAACCCTGATTGGGAACTGCCTGTCTGGATCGCCAACTTTATCCTGATGGATTACGGCACCGGCGCAATTTTCGCCTGTCCGGCACACGACCAGCGCGATCTTGATTTCTGCCGCAAATACGATTTGCCCGTGGTCGACACGTTCCTTGATCTCGACGCACCTAAGCCGGTCGAAAACGAGGCTTTCGTGCCGCCCAAAGAGCAAAAGGTCAAATGGATCAACCATTTCGCCGGGCTGGATGAAGCCACCGGACAGGATGCAATCGACGCCACCATCGATTTTGCCGAAAAGGCGGGCTGGGGTCAGGGCGTGACAAAATTCCGCCTGCGCGACTGGGGGCTGAGCCGCCAACGCTATTGGGGTTGCCCGATTCCTGTTGTGCATTGTGATGCTTGCGGCGTGGTGCCTGAAAAGAAAGAAAACCTGCCGATTGAGCTGCCCGACGACGTCACGCTGGACGTGCCCGGCAATCCGCTGGATCGCCATCCAACGTGGCGCGACTGTGCCTGCCCGTCCTGCGGCGCACCTGCGAAACGCGAAACGGATACAATGGACACGTTTGTGGACAGCTCGTGGTATTTCGCCCGCTTCACCGCGCCGCGCGCGACGACACCGACCGTGGCCGAAGACGCGGCTTACTGGATGAATGTCGACCAGTATATCGGCGGCATCGAACACGCGATCTTGCATTTGCTCTATTCGCGCTTTTTCGCCCGCGCGATGCACATCTGCGGTCACCTGCCCGAAACCGCCAAAGAGCCGTTTGATGCGCTCTTTACCCAAGGCATGGTGACACACGCGATTTTCAAGAACGCCGAACGCACAGACGAAAACGGCCGCGCAATTTATCACTATCCGGCCGAGGTCGAAGAGCGTGACGGCGTGACCGTTGTTAAGGAAACCGGTGAAAAGGTTGACGTTATCCCGTCCGCCAAGATGTCCAAATCCAAGAACAACGTGGTTGATCCGGTCGACATCATCACCTCCTACGGCGCCGACACCGCGCGCTGGTTTGTGCTGTCGGACTCGCCGCCTGAACGCGACGTCGAATGGACCGCCTCTGGCGCCGAAGCTGCGTTCAAACATCTCAACCGCGTGCATCGCATTGCGACCGATGTGATCGCGTCGGATGCTGGAAATCCAAACGAAGACGAGGCATTGTTGCGCGAGATGCACAAAGCCATCCGCGACGTGACACTTGGTGTGGAAAGCTTTGGCTTTAACGCCTCAATCGCCAAGCTTTATGCCTTTACCAATGCGCTGGCCAAATCCAAGGCAAGTAGCGCTGCCAAACGCGATGCCACCAGGGTCCTAGCCCAACTCATGTCACCGATGACACCGCACCTGTCCGAGGAAATCTGGCAGTTGCTGGGTGGAGAAGGTCTGATCATCAACGCGCCCTGGCCCGTAGCGGACGAAGCGATGCTGGTCGAGGCCAGTGTCACCCTGCCGATCCAGATCAACGGCAAACGACGCGCGGAAATCAGCGTACCCAAGGACATGCCCAAGGAAGAGGTTGAAAAACTTGTTCTCGCCCACGAAGCTGTCATTCGCACGCTGGACGGAGCCCAGCCCAAGAAACTCATCGTTGTCCCCGGTCGGATTGTGAATGTTGTCATTTAATCGTCGCCTGTTTCTGCTTTCGGCCGCTGCCCTTGGCGGTTGCGGCTTTTCCCCGGTTTACGGACCCGAAGGGGGCGCCAGCGTTTTGCAGAACAACGTGTTGGTGGATGAACCCGGTGACAATGCGTCTTATCTTTTGACACGCGAGCTGGAAGACAGGCTAGGTCGGGGATCTGGCGGCGAAACCTATGGCTTATCGCTTTCGGTCAAGACCGATCAGGAATCGGTTGGCAAAACTGTGGCACAGGTCACGTCGCGCTATGACATTGTTGGCGAGGCAACATATTCGCTGCGCGAACTGAACACGAAAGAGGTGATCACCTCGGGCAAAGTCAACAGCTTTACCGGCTATTCGGCGACCGGTTCGACGGTTGCAGAACTGGCGGCGGAAACGGACGCTTTCGAACGACTGATGGTCATTCTGGCCGACCGTATTGTCGCTGATCTGCAGGCCTATACCACCACCAACCCGCTATGAAACTGTCCGCCCGCGACAGCGCGCGCTATTTCGCATCGCCGGACCCGGATCGCACCGGGTTGCTGATTTACGGCGCAGACGCGATGCGAACCGCGCTCAAGCGGCAGGAAGTGATTGCAGCGTTGATAGGTCCACAGGGCGAAGAGGAAATGCGCCTGACACGCATACCCGGCGGCGAGTTGCGCAAAGACCCCGCACGACTGGGCGACGCGATCAAGGAAATCAGCTTTTTCCCCGGACCCAGGGTGGCCTTTGTCGAAGACGCCACCGACGCAGCGGCGCCCGCAATTTTAGCCGCTTTAGAGGACTGGTCGCCGGGAGATGCGCAGATCATCGTCACAGCCGGTCAGCTCAAGGCGAGCTCAAAAGTACGCAAAGCCTTTGAGGTGCACGCCAACGCCTATGCGGTGGGCATTTACAATGACCCACCCTCGCGTGCCGAGATCGAGGCAGATCTGGCGCGGTCCGGTCTGAAGAATGTCGAACACGAAGCCATGACCGACCTCAATAATCTCGCCCGCGAGCTTGATCCGGGGGATTTTCGGCAGACACTCGAAAAACTGGCGCTGTATAAATTCGAAGATGACCTGCCGGTGACGTCCGAAGACGTGATGGCCTGTGCCCCGCTATCAACCGAGGCCGCTCTGGATGATGTTCTTAACATTGTGGCCGAGGGCCGCCCGCAGGAAATTGGCCCGGTATTGCGCAAACTTCAGGCGCAAGGTGTGAACCCGGTCGCGCTCCTTATCTCGGCCACCCGCCATTTTCGCGCGCTTTATACGGCGGCATCTGACCCCGGCGGCGCATCAGCCGGAATTGCACGCATGCGCCCGCCCATTTTTGGCCCACGTCGGGACAGGATGATGCGGCAGGCGTCTGGCTGGGGCGCGGCCAAGCTGGAACAGGCCCTGACCGGACTGACAGATACTGACCTGCAGTTGCGCTCAGCCGGGCAACGCGCGCCGGATATGGCGCTGGTTGAGCGGCTGTTCCTGCGTCTTGCCATGCTGGGACGCCGATAGGCCAGCCAATTGCTCCCGCCCCTTGCCACTGCAGCAAAGCTGCACAGGCAAATGCGTTGGGCCCGGCGGGGCGCCCGGCCGGGCAGGCCCGCCCACGCGCCCCGACCCCACGTCACTACATGAATTGTATCTTGTCGTGCCCGAGCTGGCCTGCCACCTTTGCATTAGTTTCAGGAGGATGAACCATGTATGACGTCATTGGCGGGCTGAGCAGCCGGAGTTTTCGTGTCATGTGGATGCTGGAGGAGCTTGGCCAGCCTTATGAATCGCTGCCCGAAAAACCGCGCAGCGAAAAAGTCCTGTCCCTGAACCCCACTGGAAAGGTGCCTGTCCTGCTGGACGATGGCGTGGCAATCACAGACTCGACCGCCATCCTGACCTATCTGGCCGACAAACACGGCGCTCTGACCTTTCCTGCGGGCACCATCGAGCGCGCTCATCAGGACAGCATCACCCATCAGGTGCTTGATGAAATTGATGCGGTCTTATGGACCGCGGCACGCCACAGCTTTGTCCTGCCCGAAGACAAACGCGTGCCCGAGGTAAAATCTTCGTTGATCTGGGAATATAGCCGCAACCTCGACTTTGTTCTGGCGCGCCGAAAAGGTCCTTATCTAATGGGCGAGATGATGACCATTCCGGACATTATCCTGACCCATTGCGGCGGCTGGGCGCTCTCTGCGAAATTCCCGACAGACAACGATGATTTCAAAGACTACCTCAAAATCGTGCGCGCACGTCCTGCCTTTCGCAAACTGCGCGAAAAACGGCCCTGAACGCTCAGGCTTTGTTCAGCCACGCCAAAGCGCTCTGCCCTGCCCAGCGCCCTGTGGCAAGGCAGCCCGTCAGCAGATAGCCACCTGTCGGAGCCTCCCAGTCGAGCATTTCCCCGGCGGCAAACACGCCGGGCTGAGACGCAAGCATCAAGGTCCCGTCCAAGGCCGAAAACGGCACGCCGCCCGCTGTCGAAATCGCTTCATCCATTGGGCGCGGGCCAGACAAACGCACCGGCAAAGCCTTGATCAGCGGAGCAAGATCATCCGGCAAGGGGCGTCCGAACTCCATCAACAGCGCCTGTTTCACCGGATCAAGCCGCAGTGTTTTGCGCAGATGATTGGACAGGCTGGTTTTACCACGTCGCCGGGCCAGACGTTTGCGCAAATCGTCTTCGTTCAGGTCGGGCATCAGGTCAATCGTCAAGCCATGCCCATCGCGCAACAGACGCGACACCGCATAGATACCGCCGCCTTCGACACCCCGGGCTGACACCACAAATTCGCCGCGCACCCGCATGTCGCCGGCGCTTAACGCAACGGTTTTCACCGGACTGCCGAAATGCGCCGTCATGTGATCCGACCAATCCACATGAAATCCCATATTCGCAGGCCGAAAAGGTGCCAGCGGCACCCCGATCCAGTTGGCCCATGCCCCATCCGAGCCAAGCCGCGCCCAGCTGGCCCCGCCACAAGCCAGAACCGCGACTTTTGGGCGAATGTCCTGCATGCCCTCGGGGGTCTCAAACCGGAACGCCCCGTCGGTCCATCGCCAGCGCGTGCGCAACGTGACCCCCTGCCCATCCAGCCGCCGCAACCATGCCCGCAACAAAGGGGATGCTTTCATCACCCTTGGAAACACCCGCCCCGAAGACCCGGTGAACATTTCCTGTCCCAGACCTTCGGCCCAATGGCGCACCTCATCTGGTCCAAACGCCTCAAGCATTGGTCGCAACACGGGGGCCGCTGTGTCGAATGCGGCCAGAAACGGATCAAATGCTTCGTCCCGCGTCAGGTTCAGCCCGGATTTGCCCGCCATCAGCAACTTGCGCGCAACCGATGGTTTGGCCTCGGCCACCACCACCTTTACCCCGGCGGCTGACAGCACATCTGCCGCCATCAATCCAGCTGGCCCCGCCCCAATGATCAGCGCGTCTGTCACGATGACCGGGTCTCGATCGCGCCTTTCAGCTCGATCACACGGTGCGGATAAGGGATCTCAATGCCGTTCTCTTTGAGCGCGTTCCAGATCAGGAACAACACGTCGGACATGAATTTGTTTTTGCCGTCATCAATGCCTTCCACCCAGATTTCCACCGCGAAATCCACGCCGCTCTCGCCAAACCCGCGCAGTTCGCAATCCGGGGGGAACGGCTCATTCAACACGCCGGGATGCTTAGCCACCGCCGCCTCAACGATATCGGGCACCTTGTTGATATCCGTGTCATAGCTGACCGAAAATGGCGCCTCATACCGGTTGGCAGACCCGCTATCGGAATAATTCACCACACGGGTAGTGATGAAATCTTCGTTTGGCACCACAATCCAGCGCCCGTCATAAGTCTCCAGAATAGTCGCCCGCGCGGTCATCCGGATAATAGTGCCCGCCTCGCCGCCATCCAACTCAACATAATCTCCGACCGTAGCCTGCCCCTCCAAAAGCAGGATCACACCCGAGATGAAATTCGACGCAATCTTCTGCAGCCCAAAACCAAGACCAACACCAATCACACCGGTCAAAACCGCCAAAGACGTCAGCGAAATGCCCATGATGTTCATCAGCAACAGGAACGCGACACCAAATATCCCGATCTCGATCGCCTTGGCGATCAGCTCGCGCATGGCCGGGCGCATTTCGGCCTGTTTCTTGATGAACTGAGTGGACTGATCATTCGACCACCGGCCCAGCCAGAAAATCGCGCCGCCAACAATCACGAAACGGATCGCAAACAGCATCGAGAACGACAAGTTGCCCAAAGGCACAATCGTCTCGTCCAGCCTCAGCATCGCCGGTTCCAGCAATCCGATAGCGTAGAGCGCCGCAACGGGGATCAGAATGTATCGCCCCAGAACTTTCATCAGCGGGTCATCAATGACCTCGCGCACCAGAATGCGCACCGCAAGGAACAGGAACACCCGTTTGCCAAACGCGATCACCGCACCCGACCCAAACAGCGACCGGGTCACCGATTCACCGATCCCTGTGAACCCATAGGCCAACAGCGGCAGCATCAGGGGCACAAAAATCAGAACAAACCGGCGCATCTTGGCAATCGCGTGATCCTGCATGTCAGGCGGGGTCAACAACCGCGTGGCCAATGGTTTGAGCTTGCGTGCAACGAGCAGCGCGAAAATATAGGCCACAACAAGCAGCCCGAGTTGTGACCACGCGGCGGGGCTTAACAGCCAACCTTGCGCGATCTCCCACAATCGTTGCGCCTGTTCCAGCCCCTGCGCGGCGAGTTCTGACCCGTCCATTGCACCCTCATACCTTTGTACATTACCGGCAATCTCATGCCCGCAAGTTCCACCGAACTCAAGAGCAAGCACCGATCAGACCCAATTGCCCGGTGGCCTGCGCTCAAAATTGCCGAACTAACCGCCAAGCATCTGTAGATAGGCCGCTGGACCGATCTCATCATGAACTACTCACCCTAAATTCATACACCATTGTGGACTTGTGAAATCATGCTCAGGGGGCATTTAAAGCAAATTGGATTGCTGATGTCAGCCTTTGGAACAATGCAACGGCAGCAAATTACCAAGCTTGAAATGAACGACCGTCGCGTCAAACGCCAAAAAGTCACAACGTCAGAACCCGGCAGCGCTTGTGTTTCACAGACTGTTCAAGTTAACCTTTTTGGGATGATAACAGGAAGTTTCCAGTGACAAACGACAACAGGCGCTCACTTACATTGCGCGACGTATCCGAAGCGTCGGGCGTATCTGAAATGACAGTGAGTCGCGTTCTGCGCAACCGCGGTGACGTTTCAGCGACAACGCGAGAAAAAGTTCTCAAAGCAGCTAAGGATTTGGGCTACGTACCCAACAAAATTGCGGGTGCTTTGGCAAGCCAACGGGTGAACCTGGTCGCCGTCATCATCCCGTCTCTCTCGAACATGGTGTTCCCGGAGGTTCTCACTGGGATCAGCCAGGTGCTGGAAGACACTGAACTTCAGCCCGTCGTTGGTGTGACGGACTATCTTCCTGAAAAAGAAGAGAAAGTTCTCTACGAAATGCTGTCCTGGCGACCTTCAGGTGTCATCATTGCAGGCCTCGAACACACCGACGCTTCACGTGCTATGCTCAGCGCCAGCGGCATTCCGGTTGTCGAGATAATGGATACAGACGGAGAACCCGTCGACGCGATGGTCGGGATATCGCACCGCAGGGCGGGTCGCGAAATGGCCGCGGCCATTTTGGAAGCCGGGTACAAGAAAATCGCCTTTCTCGGAACCAAGATGCCACTGGATCACCGTGCGCGGAAACGATTTGAAGGGTTCACGGAAACGCTCGCCAAAGCCGGGCTAGAAGTTTGTGACCGGGAATTCTATTCCGGTGGTTCCGCGTTGGCCAAGGGCCGCGAAATGACAAAAACCGTGCTCGACCGCAATCCGGACATCGATTTCATTTATTATTCAAATGACATGATCGGCGCGGGTGGGTTGCTTTACCTCACGGGCCAGGGAATCGATGTGCCCGGACAAATCGGGCTGGCAGGTTTCAACGGTGTTGAGTTGTTGCAAGGCTTGCCTCAACAGTTGGCGACGATGGATGCCTGCCGACATGAAATTGGATCTCGCGCCGCTGAAATCATTGCCGAAAGAGTACGCGGCGATACATCAAGCGCGAGTTTCGCGCTGACACCCAAGATCAGCTTTGGGGATACGTTGCAGCGCAAGTAGGGCTCATTGCTTACTTGTTAGTTCGGGCGATTTGCTCTTCCGCGGCCCGCAACGCTTTTCGGAAATTTGGTCCTCTCCGTCGCGCCAAAACTGCCGTGCAGTATCGGGCCAACATTTTCGGTCGATCAAGCTTTTGCAGCATCTGAAGCATTTCTTTTTGGAAACGCCCATTCTCACGACGCCGACGCAATAACGTGTAAAACTCGGCCTGGGTCATCGTGTTTGCGACACATCCCTCAATAACCGGTTTCAAAATACCCAGTTGCAGCCACAGCGATGCAATCCGATGGCCCATAAACCGGCATCTATATTTGCGAATATTCGCCCCTCGAAACAGCGCCACATGCATCGCATCAAGCGGCGCGCGCGGATCGTAAAACATGTGCACCGCGCTGGCGTCTGCGACCAGATCAGGCGCGTACCCATACCGGTCATGATAGTTCCGGCGCCAGGCCTTTTTGTATCGTGTTTCCCAACTGGCAACTTCACGATCCAAAGTTGCCTGGGGTGAAATACAAATCACGGTTGCCCCGGGTGCAGCAGACGAAAACACAGCCGCCGCATAAGCCCCCATTGAAGCCCCATAAAATATCACATTAGAAAACCGTTCGAAAAACCCTTCGTCTCGCAAACGATCAAAAAAGTCATGCACCTCACTGTCACGATACCAGGTCCAGTCATGCGCCATCAAACCCAGCATCGACCAACCACGCGAGGTAACAAAGTCATACCCCCACGGCATCCGATCTGCCCCACGTTCATAGACATGATCCAGGTTCTCAAAGGTCACGATTAACGTATCGCCGCGTTCCACGAACAATGCAGTGTGCTGATCGCCTAACGCTTCATAAAACCCTTCTTTTGCTCCGATATCTTCCAGATTGGTTTGCCATTCGGACTGGGTTTTCGGTTCGTGCTGGTCTTTCATTGTCATGCCACCTGCGCCAGCTTTTGCCGAACATCCTCGTACATCTCAAAATCGGGGCCAAAGGCCTTTTCGATATTACGCCGATCCAACGCGGTCATCCCCTCAATCAATTCGGCGCTTTTCGATTTGTGCCCCATCGAGGCACGCGTATCTTGCACTTTGGGCCGCTCGACCTGGAAAATCCGGCGTACAATCTGGCTCAGCGCACCGTGCAGATCAGCCATATCACCTACAAAATCATAGTTGATAAAATCATAAGACACTTCAAGACGTTGACTGCGCCAATGCCGATCAACGTCACGGGCGCCCTGATCCTGCGCCATGATGTCAAGAAACTGCGACAGGGATAAATCACTGTCGGCGGGTCGCTTGAGGTAGCGCATCAATTTGGTCTTTTGCTTGTCGCCTTTGACAATTTTGTCAGCAAAGCTCGACACCGTGCGCGCCACCGGCTCACGAACAATGGTAAACCGAAACACACGCCTGTCTGCCAACGCTTCCATCACTTGCGCAATACTCAGCCCGCGTGGCCCTGTCAGCAACAACGTATTGGGCGGAGTATGGACAAGCCTCATATCGAGCCCTTCTGTCGCCTCACCCTTTTGCTCCAGCAAATTGGCCATCAAAGTTGCCAACACCGTGGTACACGCGGCCTTGTGGTTTTTCATATATAAAAACGGGCTGCCAAAAACAGGTACGTTCACCAGCTGAAGAAAATGACGCTGGTTCGGATAGTTTTCCAAAATGCGGGGGCGATGCTCCACGGCCTAACCCTCGCGAAACAGGCTTGGGGCTGACTGGATCAACCGATCCCGACATTCCTTGATAAAGCTTTTCTCGACGAGATAATCACGCGAAATTTTGGTGACAGACGCCTCGCCTTTCAAAGCCTCAATAGCGATCTTTGCCCGAAAGTCCGGATCATCGACCGGCGCCTTGTCTTTGACGATCTTCGCTGGAATAGGGGCTGCATCCGGATCGATATCGTGCTTGACCATAACATTATGCATGAACGACCCACGACGTGGCCGATTGTTTTCTTTCTCCTGTAGACGCGGCTTCATGCGGCGCGCCCAGAAATGCACGCCTTTGGTGTCTTCCGTAAACCAGTCATCCATGTCGAACCGGCTTTGGAACATCTTATTTCGGTCTTTAAATGACACCGGATAAAACGCTTCCACAGGCTCTGCGTATTTAATCTCGCCAGACTGCTTTAAGAAATGGGTCACCGCTGCGGGGCCCGTAAAGCCCCAGTTTTGCGCCGTCATATGTACCGGGTTTCCAGCTTCCTTTTCAGCTTGCAGTTCCGCCTGTTGCCATGGGCGCAACCAAGGACCAATTGCGTACTCGTCCTCAAAAAATTCCAGCATCGCGGTCAACGCCTTGGATGTTTTTGGCAACCCCAGGACCGCGTTACACACGAGGTCGTCTTTTTCCCAGCCGAACACCGTTTTTCGGGTGAATTTAAACGGCCGGTAGCAATAGATGTCCGCATCGACCCAGATCTTGTCGGTTTTTTTCAGCATATTGAGGCGCCATAGATCGGCATGAATCGCCGGGCTGCCCGTTCTGACATGGCGATACATCGGGTCCGCCGGAAATATGTCTTCTGCGTCTGCCGTATGCACCCCTTCGGGCACATTTGGGATCTCATCATAGCTATATAATGTCGTGTGGTGCCCTGCATCGGCAAAGCTCTTCAGACAAAGTTGTTCCAACCAGCTGAGCTGACCGCCGATCCACAACGACGCAATCTCTGGGAGTTTTGCCATTTTGCCTGCCTTTTGTTCTTGATTTGGAAACAGTTTAGCTGTTCTTCCGGGTTTTGTCTCTGAATTTACATCTGCAATTCACGACCAATTACGCTCATTTCAATGCGCAGTTTCCTGTTTGTCCACCGTGAAAAAGAAATCATCGGGCAAGTCTCTCTCGACCACCCAATCGGGAATAACTTCAGGGCCCGCAAGAAACACATTGGCCCCGAAATGCGGATGCAAGCGGGCAAGGCGTTGCATCCGCGCGCCGGTCAGGTCTTCGTAAAAATCAGAATAGTTTGACGTCTCTTTCAGAGCATCAATTTTGGCTCGGTGACGATCCACCGAAAACGCATGTGCCTCGGCAATTTCCGGGTCGGCTAGCAAACGATCCATTTCGGCCTGCATCAATGGGATCAAACGTTGAATAGACGTGTCCTCATCGACATTGTTGTTCATTCGAAACCAATACGCCAACCCCTGGTCCCGGTCGACGTGGTTGACCCGCCCCCGATCGCGTTTGACCAGAAAGCTCTCAGCCGAACGCACCGCGTAGTGGTTCAGTTGTACAAGGTCATAACCCACGGTGCTGGCCGTTGATCGCCACGCATTGCGATACATGTCCTTGGGCAGCGGCTGGCCGGACCCATTGACCCAGTTGATCTCTCCCCACAACTGCGGATTCAGACCTTTTGGGCGGTGCACACCCAGCTTCTTGAACAGACCGATATTTCGGAACAGCGTCTTGAACCCCCATGCCTGATGCGGCTTGCGCGTCATCTCGGGTGCACATCGTGTAAACTGAGCCATAAGCGGATCGTCGCGGTATTCATGCACATCCGAATTCCCGAACAAACGCCATGTGCACGAGATCAGGTTGGCCGGACCAACCACGCCGAACAACGCTTTCAGTGTGCCGTCTCCGACCTTGACGTTGATAAATTCGTCAACATCCATCGAAATCACCCAGTCCGCGTTTTTAACAACAGGTTCCTTCTCCCCGGCCTTCAATGCGGCGTGCTGAGGTTTCAAGCCAGTGCCTTCAAACGGATTCTCGCGATGTTGCACAAATCCTTTGGTTTGTAAGAGCTGCAGAAACGTGTCGGTGCCGTCGTTGCAATCGTTGGTGTAGACGATCACGTCTTTGACCCCGATAGCCCGATGATAGGCCAGCCACTCCAGAATAAACGGACCCTCATTCTTCATGCAGGTGATGATTGTGACGTCGTTGTTTGACGTATCCACATCAGGCTTTTCAATTGTGGGCATTCGCAAAGGTTTGTGACCAAACGCATTCCTTGACAAAGCCCTTAGTTTTGGGTCCTCAATCAAAGACGTCTTAGGCACAATTTTGGACACAGACTCCGCCGGGTGCCGCAGCCCCATACAGCGATAAAACTGAACCCAGTCCTCGGGTCCGGGGGGCGCCGACACGATACGCACCAGCCGCCAAACGGATTTTGGACCGGTCTTGTCAGGCGCAACACACCAACGGCGTCGCATCTTGGTCGCGTCAAACTGCACACAAATATGGTCGCCAAACCCAGCCTCATCCCCTTTTCGCACACGCCAGGGATAACAATTGCGCCCAACAAGCGCGATAACGCCAGACGGGGATGCGACAGCTGCATCAAAGACATTGTCGCTGTCGACATCCGCTCCTGATATGTCCGCCAAAAGATCGGAAATCTCTAGCAGAGCAACGGCGCGGACCCGGTTGAGAAACCGCCAACGCATCATCTCAAACACCTGCAATTCACCCAAAGGTGAATCCCAGGGCGACGGCGCGGGCACCTCCATGCGATCTTTACCGGGCGCATCGGGTGCATTGAACGGGTGCGCTTCGGGCGGCAGATCGTGCTGCCCAAGCGGCATATCCGCATGTACAACGACCACCTGTTTTAGCCCTGCAATCTTTCTGGAACCGGCCCGCACCTTGTTCGCATATTTCCTTGCGTCCTTCGGTTGCGAACGATCCAGAATAAGCGCCGCCTCCATGCCGTGATGTTTGGCATGATACTGCAACCAATCAACAGTCACTTCCGGCGTTTCACCGTTTCGAATGGCCAATGCCGTGTTCATGCCGGCGAACAAGTCTGTCTCTTCGCGTGAGACGTTGAGTTTGCAGACTTGCCCGCCCAAATCCAGTTCGGGTTTATTCCCTTCAAAAGACAGGTCCGCGATCAGCCCGTTTCCAACACTGCGCAGGTTGGTGATCTTTGTTTTCCCACAAGACTGTACTTTTTCTGGCGGTGTTCCAGTCGCCAGATAAGCAATCGCACGGCCCGCCCCGACACCGACGGTATCCAACACCTGAACTTCGCCAGACTCAAAATGTTCTATCAGGCAACTCTTGAATTCTGGTTTCTTCATCTGAAACTGCAACCTGCTCTGTCTTTGTCTGTTGTCAGACAGTATTTTTGTTAGCGCCCTGATACCACCGAACCAGTTGGCGCTGCAAATTATTGGGCAGAACTGCGCTGTCCCCGGCAACCAGAATTTGCGTCAACAGGGTTTGATACTCGGGATTTTTCACCAAAGCGTTAAAGCGATTTCGATGCCAAACAACGGCCTGTTTGTGCAGATTGGCTAGCCCCGGAATGGCAAAAACATCGTGCAAAACGGTTTCGGTGGCGGGTCGCATTCGTGCAATTGTCATATCCTGCACGGAGTTAAAATTCCGTTCGGCCCAATATGCCAGATCCACAGGCTTATGAGCTCTGTTTGGCAGACCGCGGTCGCACTTGTTTAAAAAAGCAGCCGCAGAACGAACGGCATAATGATTGAGTTCGACAAGATCCCGCCCAACGCCCAAATCGAACAATGACAACCGATGCGGCGCGCGCGCCAACAAGCGATGCATTGGCTTTCCAGACCCATCCACGAAATTAGGCAGCGCAGCCTTTGCCGGATCTTTTTGTTTTGGGCGGTGCACCCCAAGTTGATTGAATGGCCCCCTGGCGCGGAACAGTGTTTTGAACAGGCTTGCGGCAATCGGAAACTGGGTTTCGGGCGGAATCGCGCGGGTAAATTGCTGCGTCACTGGTGCATCATCGATGGACACAACATTGTTGTGACCAAACAATCGCCACGGCAAGACAACCGCGTCAGTGTCTTCTGGAACATTGGACAGCAAAGCCTCGACCGTGTGCCCCGCCGCGTGGATGTTCAAGAACTCATCGACATCAGACACCAATATCCAATCGGCTTCTTTGCGCAATGGATGACGCCATGCCTGACGCAACGCCTGCCACTGAATACTCTTTTGTGCTGACGGAATGTGCGGCACGTGCGTGACCAAACCGGCATGATCCAGCGATTGCAAGATTTCGTGCGTGCCATCATCGCAATCATTGGAACAGATCAGAAAATCCGTGACACCGGCCGCCTTGTGATGTGCGATCCACTCAAGCAAATAAGGCCCTTCGTTGCGGACACTGGTGACACTCAGAACGCGCACGGAACCTCTCAAAATCTGCTTCTTAACACTTGGTAACACGCATCACGTTCGTCGCACATCCAATGACCATTGCGAGCCGCCAATATGAGTCCTTCGGGTGACACCTTCATTAGAAGATCAAAACCCTCGCACCATCAATATGGACGAAATACGACATCACATGTCGATTATTGCATTTGTTAGGTCGCATTCGAACCAGAGGAACCGCCCCTTGCTGCCTTTAAAATCAAACATGCACTTGCGCTTTGACAGACACTTCCTGCCGGGTTCGGTTTCACGTTTTTCCCGGTGCAGGAAAGTCGTGCCAGAATTCGATGCTCACCCTGCATGAAAAAAAACCGGATAACAGTTGCTAAAACGACCATTGCTGTGGCTGGATATAAAAAGTTGTGACGCGTGCACACGATTGAATCGACAAACAAAGCTGATCGCCGCGCGTCTCATGGGGACCAAAAGCCTAAACAAAGCCAGTTTTCTAACTGACAGACAAAACAAAGCAGGTTCACTGCTATCTGGGGAAACCCGACAGACCAACGGAGAGAAAGATCATGACCTATTTGAAACGAAACGGACAGCCGCTACCCGATAGCATTCTCAACAGCGCTGCTAAAGTCGGCAACGACGCAGTAAGCCGTCGTGAATTTCTGGCGCTTGCCAGCGCATTTGGCGCCACCGCCGCAACTGCTTATGGTATGCTCGGCATGACAGCACCAGCCTACGCAGCTGGCACCGCCAAACAAGGCGGCGTCGTGCGCGTTCAACAATCGGTTCTCGCTTTGAAGGACCCGCGCACCTACGACTGGAACGAAATTTCCAACTTTTCCAAGGGTTGGCTGGAATACCTTGTTCAGTATCAAAATGACGGCACGATTACACCAATGCTGCTCGAAAGCTGGGATATATCTGACGACGCGACGAGCTACACACTTAACGTGCGCCAAGGTGTGAAATGGAATAACGGAGAAGATTTCACGGCTGACGACGTCGCCCGCAGCATCGCAGGATGGTGCGAAAAGGATGTGGAAGGCAACTCGATGGCTGGTCGTTTCGCCGTTCTCATTGATCCGAACACAAACAAAGCACTGGATGGCGCAATCGAAGTTGTCGACAGCCACACTGTTCGCCTGAATCTGCCAAGCCCGGACATCTCGCTCATTCCGGGCATGTCCGACTATCCCGCCGCGATTGTGCACAGTTCCTTTAATGCCGAGGCCCCGCTGGAAAACCCAATTGGAACAGGGCCCTATCTTCCAGAATCTATGGAAGTCGGCGTCAAGGCTGTGTTGGTGCGCAACGAAGATCACACTTGGTGGAACGCGGGCAATGGCGCGTGGGTCGACCGGGTCGAATATCTCGATTACGGCACCGATCCAGCATCCTGGGTTGCCGCTGCCGAGGCCGAAGAAATTGACATGCTTTACTCGGTGGATGGCGAGTTTATCGATATTATCGCCTCGCTGGACGACTGGAACCAAAACGATGTTGTGACAATGGCGACCATCGTCATTCGCCCCAACCAGCTTGCTGAGGTCGACGGAGTAAAACCCTACGCTGACAAGCGGGTCCGTCAGGCAATCGCCATGGCAGTCGACAACAACGTTCTTCTGGAACTGGGCTTTGACGGTCGCGGAATCGTCGCTGCAAATCACCACGTCGGACCAGCCCATCCGGAATATGCCGACATCGGCATGGTCAAGCATGACCCAGCAGGTGCAAAGGCTCTGCTCGACGAAGCCGGAATGGGTGATTTCGAAATGGAAATCCACTCGATCGACGACGCATGGCGCAAGAACACAACGGATGCTGTTGCCGCTCAATTGCGCGACGCTGGTTTTAACGTGAAGCGTACAATCTTGCCCGGATCTACGTTCTGGAATGACTGGACCAAGTATCCGTTCAGCTCGACCAACTGGAACCACCGTCCACTGGGCGTCCAAATCTGGGCGTTGGCGTATCGTTCTGGCGAAGCATGGAACGAGTTCGGCTATGCCAACCCAGAATTTGACGCGCTTTTGGCGGAAGCTCTGGCAACGCCAGATGTCGAAATTCGGCGCGGGCTGATGGCCAAAGGCGAAAAGATGCTGCAGGACGACGGCGTAACCATCCAGCCTTATTGGCGGTCCCTGTCCAACCACACCAAGGCAGGTCTGGAAGGTGGTGCGCACCACATTACGTTCGAAATTCGCCCGGCTCAACTCCATTGGACGTAAACCTATAATCAAATTAGAACGGGCCGCCCAAGGGCGGCCCTTTTTTACAGAAAACCCTGATCGAGTTCTCATTTAGGATTGGGTTGCCAAACAGCTCGCAAAATCTTGCGCCATGTGGCTCAGCACACTGATGTAGAGCTCTGGACCAAGCTGCAATCCCACACCAATCGGATCCAGCTCTGCCGTCGAGATCTCCTTCGTTTCGGTCAAGGCGTTCAGAACGCCGGGATTGAACTGAGGTTCGCTGAATATGCAATTCACCTGCTCGCGCTCGAGCTCTTCCTGCAAAGCATGCAACCGTGCAGCACTTGGCGGTACACCGTCACTTTGCACGATCGCACCCGCCAATTTCAGGCCAAATCGGGTTTCAAAATACTGATAGGCATCATGAAACACTAGAAAACGTTGCCCCTTTACCGGTTCCAGCAGTGCGCTGGTCTGATCAATCAAATCTTGCAAATCTGCGGCCATGACTGCAGCGTTGGTATCGTAAACTGCGGCGTTTGCCGGGTCCATTTCCGCTAGCTTGGCTGCAACGGCCTGCACCCAAATCTGCGCGTTTACCGGATCAAGCCATGCATGCGGATCAACGCCATCGTGATCGTGCGCATGGGCGTGCTGATCTTCACCTGCGTCATGTGCATCATGTTCCGCGTGGTCTTCATGATCGCTATGTTCGGCGTGGTCGCTATGATCATCGTCATCATCGTGTGCGTCGTGGTTTTTATGGTCGTCATGATCAGCATGATCGTCGTGATCATCATGATCGTCGTGGTCCCCCGTATCAAAAACGGCTGTCTCCCGAAACGGTAGCAACGCGACTCCCGGCAAATCCAGCAATTCGATATGAACCGCATCTCCGGCAAGTGTTTCAATTGACTCGGTCAAACTTGGCGTCAGCTCGGGTCCGATCCACACAACGAGATCAGCCCCCTGAAGCGACCGCGCTTCGGAAGGCCGCATCGCGTATCCGTGCGGTGATACCCCTGGGGCAATCAAGTTTTTCGGCGTTTCAACACCGTGCATGATCCCGGCAACAAGCGAATGCACAGGCGCAATATCTGTTACGACCTTGGGCGGTTCGGCGTGCGCAGCAATAGAGAACGCAGCGATAGAAGAAAGGAAACTGATGAAGGTTTTCATAATCCGGTCCTGATTTCGGAAACAAGCTCTGGCCATAAAAGAAATGTTATACTATATCAATAGCAATTCAGGAGAGGGTGCAGATGAGCGACGTCGGATTTGGTTCACATGATCACACGGCCTGTATGTCCGGGGCATTGGACGCCGCAGAAAATGTTTGTCAGACCCGTGGTTTGCGGCTGACCAAAGGGCGTCGGCGGGTGCTGGAAATCCTGCTGATGGAACACCGCGCCATGGGGGCATATGATATATTAGACGTGATGGCTCTTGAAGGCTATGCGGCGCAGCCGCCTGTCGTATACCGGGCACTTGATTTTCTTGTGAGCCACGGATTCGCACACAAAATTCAAAAGCTCAACGCCTATCTTGCCTGCACACATCCCTGCGGCGACCATGCGCCGATCTTCCTGATCTGTCATGCCTGCGGCACCGTAGCAGAGACCAGCATGCCAATGAAAGCCAGCCTTGGCGCAGCCGCAAAACAACTGGGTTTCACCATCGAAACCACTGTTGTCGAAGCCGAAGGCCTGTGCCCCGCCTGCTCCGGGGAGACACCATCGTGAGCCTGATTTCTGTGTCTGGCCTGAACGTCACCCATGGTGATCATCAGGCGCTGTCGAATATCAACCTGAACGTTGACAAGGGCGAGATTGTGACAATTGTCGGCCCCAACGGATCAGGAAAAACCACGCTTTTACGGTGTATAATCGGGGCCTTACAGCCAAACTCAGGGTCCGTAACCCGCGCGCCCGAACTGCGTATCGGATATGTTCCCCAAAGCCTGTCCATCGATTCAACCTTGCCGCTGAGCGTGGAACGTTTCCTGTCTCTGCCGCGTCGGCGTGCGGCGTCGGATATTCGGACCGCCCTTGCTCAGGCCGGGGCGGATGGGTTGCAAAGGCGTCCGATGGCGGGTCTGTCCGGCGGACAGTTTCAACGCGCCTTGTTGGCGCGCGCGTTGCTGGAAAAGCCGGATTTGCTGATCCTTGACGAGCCCACTACGGGCCTCGATCAACCCGGCTCGGCGGACTTGTATACCCAGATCGAAAACGTGCGGCGCAACACTGGTGCAGCTATTTTGATGGTCAGCCACGAATTGCACGTCGTGATGAGCGCAAGCGACCGTGTGGTCTGTCTGAATGGGCATGTGTGCTGTCACGGCACACCGGACATCGTGGCTTCCGCGCCCGAATATCGCGCGTTATTTGGCAGCGGAACACATGGTGCGCTGGCACTTTACCGTCACGAACATGACCATCATCATGATCACGACCATCCCCACGACGGCGACCACGACCACGACCACGACCATAAACACACGCATGATCACACACATGAGGATCCGCATCATCATGCTTGACGACTTTCTTGTCAGGGCGCTGTTGGCCGGGATCGGCATCGCGCTTGCTGCGGCACCTTTGGGCTGCTTTGTGGTCTGGCGCCGCATGGCCTATTTCGGCGATGCCACGGCTCATGCCGCAATCCTGGGCGTGGCGTTGTCGCTGGCGCTTGGAACCTCTGTGTTTACAGGGGCTTTGGCGATTGCGTTGATCATGGCCGTGACCGTGTCCAACCTTACCGGGCGGGGGTACGCGATGGATACGCTGCTGGGTGTCATGGCGCATTCCGCGCTGGCTTTTGGCCTTGTCGCAGTGTCTTTTCTGCAGGGTGTGCGGCTGGATCTGATGGCCTATTTGTTCGGAGATATTCTGGCCGTCAGCAAGGGCGATCTGGGCGTGATCTGGAGCGGTGCGCTGTTGGTTCTGGCGTTGATGACATGGCGCTGGCAAGCGCTTTTGACGGCGACGCTGAACCCCGATCTGGCCTATGCCAGCGGGATTGATCCCAAACGCGAACAGATGGTTCTGACGCTCAGCCTCGCCTTGGTTGTGGCCGTGGCCATCAAGGTTGTCGGCGCGTTGCTGATTGTTGCTTTGCTGATCATTCCGGCGGCCAGCGCACGCGCTTTGGCCCGGTCACCGGAAACAATGGCGATTGGCGCGGCGGGTGTCGGCGCGGCTTCGGCCATGGGCGGATTGTGGGTGTCCTATCAATATGACACCCCCACAGGACCATCTATTGTGTGTGTTGCGGCGTGTTTTTTCATGGTCAGCAATATTTTGGCAAAACTCAGGTTAATTCGCTGATCTGACAGAAAATTCCCAATCGGCAACATGTCGGTATCGCGTCGGTATTGCGTCGGTCTCGTTTTCCTCACCCCAGAGCGACAAAGAGTTAACGCGCGACGCAGGGAAATCTCAGACCATGGCGGCCAGTGGCGGCGCGGGCGACAGAACCGGACGGCGGGTTTGCAAACTGCGGCGGGCTTCGTCGGTCTGCCCCAATTTCAGCAATACGTTGACATAGGCCAGTTCAAGCAGATCACGCTGCGCGCGGCTGCCGCCCAGCCGTTCGGTGCTGCCCATGACGGTAACAAGGCCCTCAAGCGCCAACGCCCAGTCCTGACGGGCAATGGCAAGCCAACTGCGCGCAACCAGACGCACCAGATCACCGGCAAACCCCTGCGCCGTCTCTGCGATATAGGCCAGCCGATCCCCCTCTCCCGCCATGGCATGACTCAGAGCGGCATGCATGTCGGCAAAGCTTTGGCCGGTTTGTGGGAAAAACCTGGCGGCATAATCGCTCAGCGTCTGCCAGCGGTCCGCATCAACCGTCAGACCCGCCATTTCAGCACGGTGATAAATCGCCGCCGTGTCGGTCAGAACATTGATGGGCAACCCCTTGGCTGCACCGGGCGCAACACCGGCATCCACGGCCCGCCACATAGTTTCCGGATCATTGTCATGTAACGCCCAAAGCGCCTGATGCCAGCTGAGATGGCCATGCAATACGGCCCGGCTGTCATACCCGGTCATCCAATCGTCAAGAAACGCACGCCCGGCGGCAATATCGCCATCTTCGTACTGCGCATGCGCCTTGAAATGGGACGCGTTGGCATTGCGCGGATTGAGCGCCAGCGATACCTCCATCAATGTCAAAGACGCCTCGGTCTGTCCGGTCTCACAAAGCGACAAAGCCTGCATCGACATCATCCACCAGTCATTACCGTAATGTGGTGACAGCGCATTGGTATAGGCCAGCAATTCAGCCTCGCGACCAACTTCGCCGGAGAAGCCGATCAGGCCAAAGACATTGGTGCACATCTGCGCCACTAAAGCATCGCGGGGATGATCCAGAACATGCGCTTTGACCAGCCGGCGCGCGCCGGCCGGATCACCCGACAGCAAGGCCGCAAAAGCCGCCACATGCGACGCGTCGCGGGCATTGCCGGATGCCAGTTCTGTGGCGGTTGCGATGGCAGCCTTGGCGGCGGGCATGTCACCGGTCATCATCAGCGCCCGCGCATGTCCTGCGTGGCCAAGGGCAAAGCCCGGATCGGTCTGAACCGCCTGTTCAAATGCCTCTGCCGCGCCGTATTCGGCGCCCAGAAACAGCCGCACGCCCTGATCATAGTGATCACGTGCCTGTTGTGACATCGTCGACAGTTGGTTCCCGTAGTGATCCCTGAGCGGCATCGCGATCTCTCCTGTTGCGCCGGATCAGCCTAGGGCAGTTGGCGTCAAACCCAAATACCTGAATGACCGCGTGTGCCTCAGGCCAGCAATGCGCCGTGCACCAGCGCCTTAAGCTGGGGTCGGGTTGGATAGCTACTGGAGGGGGATAGCTGGGTAAAGAACACCACCGAGAGTTCCTCGACCGGATCGATCCAGAAAAAGGTCGATGCCATGCCGCCCCAGCTGAAATCACCGACGCTGCCGATGCTGCGGGCACGCCCCGGGTCAAGCACAACGGCACCGCCAAGGCCAAAGCCCATGCCATCCATCGGTTGTTCCGCAAAGCTTTGCGGCCCCATCGACGCAATATCGCCACCCAGATGGTTGGACATCATGAACCGGACGGTGCGCGGGCTGAGCAGGCGCACGTCGCCCAGCGCTCCACCCCGGCGCAGCATTTCGGCAAACCGCATATAGTCATCAATTGTACCGACCAGCCCACCGCCGCCCGAATACATGGACGCGTTCAGAAAGGGCGACCCGTCAGGCGTGTCGGTCAGGCGTAGTGTATCGCCGCCGGTTTCGGCAGAGTTAAGATCAAACGCGTCGCCCGCCAGGGGGGTATAAAGCGCAGCAAACCGGTCCTGCGTGCCGTCGATCACCGAAAATCCGGTTTCATTCATACCCAGAGGGTCCAGAATTTCCTGTCGCAGAAAGTCGTTCAGACTGCGTCCGGACACCACTTCGATGACACGGCCCAGAATATCGATGCCGACGGAATACTCCCACCGATGACCGGGGTGGAACGCCAATGGCAATGCGGCCACGGCCGACGCCATATCGGCCAACAATCCCTGATTTGGTTTGAATACTATGTCATCGGCATCCATTGCCTGAGGCAATATACCGGGATTGAACGGATAGCTCAGCCCGCTGGTATGGGTTGCCAGCTGATGCAACGTGGGGGTTGCGCAGGGTTCGGTCTGATCGATGCTGCCTGCCCCGGGGATCAGCGCGCGGCAGTCCGAGAATTCGGGAATAAACTCTGACACCGGCGCATCCAGATGAAACAGGCCGCGTTCCGCCAACATCATAAGCGCAACCGTCGTAATCGGCTTGGTCATAGAATAGATGCGGGCGACGGTGGTCCGTTCAAACGGGGCATCGGCGGCGATATCACGCAATCCGTTTGCGTGTTCAAATACAATGTTGCCCTGTCGCGCAATCAACAGCGACGTGCCCGCATATTTGCGATCCGCGACAAGCGCGTTCATCCAACTGCGAATGTGGTCCAGCCGGTCAGGGTCAAAGCCCAACCTGTGCGGGTCTGCTGTTGCGATCATGATCCCTCCCTTATCCCCGGTTCCCAACATAGAGTGCCCGCAGGCGCAAAGCACGAGCAAGGCTGTAAAAATACGTAGTTTTTGTGCTCTTTGCCGATCCTTGTCGCAGCGTTCTTCCGATGAATACAGCCAAATCCCTTGGAACGCGGACAGGAATCGCCACATAGTTGAGACAGAGCGAACGTGAGGGAATTTCAGATGCGGTTGATCGGCACAATTCTGGCGATATGTCTGTGCCTGGGCGGCATGGCCCGGGCGGACGCGCTCAAGGTCTATGTGTTTGGCAATAGCCTGATCCATCATCTGACAGACAGCGACGAAACTACGGCACCGCACTGGATTGCCTATCTGGCACGCACCGCCGGGAACGAGTTTGAACTGGACGGGCAATGGGGTTTCATGCGCGACTTCGCCAAGCCCGGACGACCCCAGGCCAACTGGCGGTTTCGTGATGTGGCGCGTGGCTGGACCCGGCAATTCCGCAGTTTTGGCGATGTGGGATGGAATGCAGTCATGTTCAACCCGGCCAACTTTATTCAGTATCAACCTGCTGACAAACCTTATGACGGCGTGAATGATGACGGCAGTTCGCCGCTTTCAGCAACGCTGACCGTGCTCGACCGGATGCAGTCCGAAGCCGCGATATCGCGCTTTGTGCTGTATGAAGGCTGGGCTGATATGGCCGGGTTTGGGTTTCCCCCGAATGATCAGAAGATGCAGGAATATCAAAGATACAATGCTGGCAAATATCACGACTGGTATGTCGATTTTCTGGGGCAGTTGCAGGCGGAACGCCCGGACTTGCAGATAGAGCTGATCCCTGTGGCCAGCGTTTTGGCGGAACTCCTTGATGGCGGTATTCTGTTCGACCTCGGGCCTGAGGATTTGTATTCCGATGACGCCCCGCACGGCACTGCGACGCTCTATTTTCTGGCCGGTGCGATCACCTATGTCGGGCTGTATGACGCGCCTTTGCCAGAGACAGTTGATCTGCCGGACAGCATTCATGAAGACGTTCGGCTGTACTACGACGCGGTGCGCGATGAAATTCACCGTATGATGGCAAACCGTGTGACTGCAGGCACTGTACCGTCTGAAACGCTGGCCGAAACGCCGTCAAAGATTGCCGCGCAAACGGACGCCGCGCAGCCCTTTCCCACCCCAGAACGCGACCCGGACCAGCAAGGCGTTGTTGGTTTGGGGTTAAAAGACCCGGCATTGTCGATGGGCTTGGGGCGCGTGTCAGACTGGTCCACACAACACCCGTTTATTGATCGCATGAAGACCGCCCGGCCCTGGGTTGGGCATTTGCCCGGTCAATGGGGCGGAGTCACCTCAGAAGACCTGATGCAGCGCGGGTTGCTGGACGAAGAAGGCTGGGTCTGGGGCATCCCCGAAGAGATCGAGTCGGTTGAGACGCTCTTGCTGACCGACCAGCCCGAAGCCGCGACGGGCCTTGCCGGGCGGTATCGGGTGACATGGCTGGGCACAGGCGAGCTGAGCGTCACCGGGCGCGCGCGCGTTGTGCGCGAAAACCCACGTGAGGTCTGGTTTGAGTATACGCCGGGGGACGGTCCGGTTGGGCTTAAGATCGAAATGACTGACCCGGAAAGTACGGGCGACTATGTTCACGGCATTCAAGTTGTGGCCGAGGCGCATTTGCCGCTGCACGAGGCGGGCGCGGTATTTAACCCCGACTGGCTGAACATCGTGCAGGATTTGCGACTGGTCCGGTTTATGGACTGGCAACGCACCAATGGATCCACGCAGGAGGTCTGGGACGACCGGCCTTTGCTAAGCGATTTCACATGGAGCTGGCGCGGTGTACCGGTCGAAATCATGGTGCAACTGGCCAATGAAATTGGCGCAGACCCTTGGTTTTGCATGCCCCATATGGGCGATGATGAATATTCCACGAATTTCGCGACCTATGTGCGCGATCACCTTGATCCCGGCCTGAAAGCGCATGTCGAGTATTCCAACGAGCTTTGGAACTGGGGGTTCCGTCAGGCACAATGGGCGCTGGCCCAGGCCGAGGCGCGCTGGGGCGCCAATGCAGCCGATGATGCGTGGATGCAGATTGTCGGCATGCATGCCGGCGAGATGGGCCGCATCTGGGGCGAGGTGTTCGGCGATGACACCGAGGCGCGGCTGGTGCGGGTTGCGGCCACACATACCGACTGGCCCGGATTGGAAAAAGGGATGCTGCAAGCCCCGCTTTGGCAGAAAGAGGGCAATCCCGCGCCTGTGACCTTTCTGGATGCCTATGCTGTGACCGGATATTTTGGCGTTGAGATGGGCATGGATGAAGGCGCGCCACAGGTTGTGGCGTGGCTGGAACAGGCAGAGGCCGACGCGCGCAAGGCCGGAACCGATCAGGGGCTGAAACGCGCGGCATTAGAGGCCTATGTAGACACACACCGCTTTGATGGGATGCACCAGAAGACCGCACAGGCGCTGCGCGATGGCAGCCTGAAACATATCATGACCAAGGCGCTGCCCTATCAGGTCAAGGCCGCACGCGAAAACGGGCTGGATCTGGTGATGTACGAAGGTGGCAGCCATGTGGTTGGGGTTGGTGAATGGACAAACAACCGCACTTTGACGGATTATTTCGGTACGTTCAGCACCAGTGAAGAACTGGGCGAGATATATCGCGAGTTGCTGGTGCAATGGATCAGCCAGGGCGGGCAAGGGTTCAACGCCTATTCCGATGTTGGCCAGCCCAGCAAATGGGGCAGTTGGGGGCATTTGCGCCATCTCTGGGACAAAACACCGCGTCACGATGCTTTGGTTGCCTATAACAAACGCGGCGCCCACTGGGACGAAGACCGGGCCGCCGACGTATTTCTGCACGGCGGTATATATTTCGGCACCGATGGCGCGGACCGGCTGACGGGCACGACAAAACGCGACGTGATCATCGGTGGCGATGGTAATGATGTGCTGGTGGCAAACGGTCGGGGTGATCTGTTGCATGGCGGGGCGGGAACGGATCGCGCAGAACTGCCAGGCAGCCGCGCCGATTACAGTTTTACGCGGGATGGCAATCAGGTGCGCGCGCAAAGCCCGACGGCGACCTATGTGCTGACCGACATCGAGGCGATTGCGTTTGGCGATACGGCCGCGTTGGTGCTGCCTATCAGCGGGCTTTTGTGACACAGGGCGCGACCGGCCGTAATTTCCCTCTGCCCTGCCCTGATGGCATCTGTTAGCCTTTGCCCCGAACCCGCCAAGGGCAAGGCTGGCAAGGCAGAGCACCATTGATAAGCATCATCATCCCGGCCAATAACGAGGCCGCACATATTGGGCCATGTCTGGCCGCAGTGCTGGCGTCCGACGGGCCTGCGGCTGCGCAGATCGTGGTGGTTGCCAACGGGTGTTCTGATGACACAGCCGCGATTGCCCGCAGCTTTGCAACCGAAGCGGAAACGCGGGGCTGGATGTTAAATGTGCTGGAGCAGCCCGCTTTGGGCAAAATGGGCGCCCTGAATGTGGGCGACGGCGCAGCGGCGTTTGGCATGCGCGCCTATCTGGATGCCGATGTGATTGTCGATGCCGCCCTGTTTGGCCAGATCGCGCAAACGCTTGAGACCGACGCACCGCTTTATGCCAGCGGACAGTTGCGTCTGGCCCCCGCCAAAAGCGCCGCAACCCGCGCCTATGCCCGGATTTACAGCCGCGTTCCCTTTGTCACGCACGGGGTTCCCGGGGCGGGGTTATTTGCGGTCAATGAAGCCGGGCGCGCGCGTTGGCAGGCATTTCCGGACATCATTTCGGACGACACGTTTGTGCGGCTCAGTTTTGCGCCAAAAGAACGTATTGGCGTGTCCGCGGGCTATGATTGGCCACTGGTTGAGGGATTTAGCAACCTTGTGCGTGTGCGTCGGCGGCAGAACGCCGGTGTTGCCGAGCTGGCGCGGCTCTACCCGGGGTTGCTGGCCCATGATGACAAGCCTTCGCTGGGTCCGGGCGGTCTGTTGACGCTTGCGCTGTCTGACCCGGCTGGATTTGCGATTTATGGCGGCGTGGCGCTGATCGTAAAACTCACCCCACAGCAAGACGCCGCATGGGAACGTGGCCGATGAACCGCCTGTCCAGACTGATGCATGGCGACAATCTGGCGGCGCGCGCGATGCGCTCGTCTGCGCTGACGATTCTGGGCTATGGCGGGTCTCAGGCGATGCGGCTGGCGTCAAACCTGATCCTCACCCGGTTGCTGTTCCCCGAAGCCTTTGGCCTAATGAGCCTTGTGTGGGTGTTTTTGCAGGGCCTGTCCAATTTTTCGGACATGGGTGTGTCGCAGTCTATCCTGCAATCCAAACGTGGCGAGGACAAAGATTTTCTCGATACGGCATGGACCATTCAGGTGTTGCGCGGGCTGATCCTCTGGATGGCAACATGGGCATTGGCCGCACCGGTCGCAGAGTTTTACAACGCGCCGGAACTGCGCGAATTGCTGCCGGTAGTGGGGCTGACCCTGTTTATCATGGGTCTGATCCCGACCAAACGCGACAGCGCCAATCGCAAGCTTATTCTGGGACGGATCACTGCCATTGATCTCAGCGCACAGTTCTTCGGGCTGTGTGTTGGCGTGCTGATTGCATGGATCACCAGATCGGTTTGGGCACTGGTTTTCAGCGCCATGGCCGCCAACCTTATGCAATTGTTTTTGTACAATGTTTTCCTGCCCGGCGCGCTGAACAAGCCGCGATGGGACCGGCCCAGCGCAAGCGAGTTGATTCATTTCGGCAAGTGGATTTTCCTGAGCACTGCCGCGGGGTTCATGCTCAGCCAGGGCGACAAGATTGTGCTGGGGAAATACCTGAGCCTTGGCGCGTTGGGGGTGTACAATATCGGGTATTTCCTTGCGTCTTTCCCGCTTTTGCTGGGCGGGATGGTGGTGCGGCGCATCATGATCCCTATCTATCGTGAAAAACCACCGGGCGATAATGCCGCCAACTTTGCAGCCCTTGGCCGGATGCGCATGATGCTGTCAGGCGGGCTGTTTGCGCTGTTGTTCGTGTTTGCGATGTTTGGCGCGTGCCTGGTGTGGTTGCTCTATGACCCACGTTATGAACTAGCCGGTGGCGTGGTTGTTCTGCTGGCGCTGATGCAAATCCCGCAGTTGATTGCCCTGACCTATGACAATGCCGCGCTGGCCGCTGGCGATTCGCGTGGGTTCTTTATTGCCGCTGCGACCCGCGCCTGTTTGGTGATGACGGGGCTGATACTGGGGGCGAGTCACGCAGGTTTGACCGGCGCACTGGTTGGACAAGGTCTGGCGATGATTGTGGCCTATCCGGTTGTGGTGCGGCTTGCGCGGGCCCATGGAGCATGGGACGCGCGGCATGACATGGTGTTCTGGGCAATCGGGATCGCGATCACAGCCCTTGCAGCATGGTTCAACTGGAGCGCGATTGTCGGACTATCCGCCCTCAATTTGCCTTGATTCTACCTTTGTAACGCACACTTCGCGGCATAACTTCCAACTCAAGAATATGAACTGACCGCAAGGGTCGGTATAATTGTGGCGCTAAATTGACAGCAGGTTTGTGCAGTGATTGACGAGGTTACGAAAACCATAAGCGAGACGGATATCGCAATTGTGGGCATGGCAGCCCATTTGCCCGGTGCGCCGGGGATTGATGCTTATTGGCAGAACCTGCGTGATGGGATTGAATCGATCACACGCCTGAGCGACGCCGAGCTGGAGGCCAATGGCGAAAGCCCGGCCCGCATGCGCCACCGCAATTATGTTCCATCTGCCGCCACATTGGACGGATTTGCCGATTTTGACGCTGATTTCTTTGGTCTCAGCCCCAAGGAAGCGGCAATCATGGACCCACAGCATCGCCAGTTTCTCGAAGTCAGCTGGGAAGCGCTGGAAAACGCCGGTCACATGCCCGAAAATTTCGACGGTCCGATAGGTGTGTTTGCGGGCTGCGGGATGGGCAGCTATTTCTACTTCAACGTCTGTTCCAACCGCGATCTCGTGGATGGCACCGGCATGTTCCTGTTGCGTCATACCGGCAATGACAAGGACTTTATGTCCACGCGCCTTAGCCATTTTCTGGACCTCAAGGGGCCAAGCCTTGGCCTGCAAACCGCTTGTTCGACGTCTCTGGTTGCGGTGCATTATGCGGCCCAATCCATCCTGAACGGTGAATGCGACATGGCACTGGCCGGGGGCGCAACCATCGAATTGCCGCATGGGCGCGGGTATGTTTTTGAAGACGGTGAAATCCTGTCGCCAGACGGGCATTGCCATGCCTTTGATCACCGGGCGCAGGGCACTGTGTTTGGATCTGGCGCAGGCGTGGTGGTGTTGCGCCGGCTGGCTGATGCCATCGCCGATGGCGATCACATCTGGGCCGTGATCAAGGGATCATCTGTCAACAATGACGGCTCGGCCAAGGCCGGGTATCTGGCGCCCTCCGTTGATGGTCAGTCAGCAGCCGTGGCTGATGCGCTGGCGATTGCTGACGTGCCTGCCGACACCGTTGATTATATCGAATGCCACGGCACCGGCACCTATCTGGGCGACCCGATCGAGGTCGCCGCGCTGACCGAAGCATTTCGCGAAACCACGGATGAAACCGGGTTTTGCCGCATTGGGTCGGTGAAAACCAATATCGGGCATCTGGACACGGCTGCCGGGGCGGCCAGCCTGATCAAAACCTCGCTGGCGCTGCACAATCGTCAGATCCCGCCGACGCTGGGTTATGAAGCGCCCAATCCGGCGATTGATTTTGACACCAGCCCATTTCGCGTCAACGACAGCCTGACCGACTGGACCAGCCACAAGGGACCGCGCCGCGCCGGGGTCAATTCGCTGGGCGTGGGGGGCACCAATGCGCATGTGGTGGTCGAAGAGGCCCCCGTTCGCGCGCAATCTGAACAATCGGACTGGCCGTTCCAACTGCTCGTGGTATCGGGCCGGTCCAACAAGGCGCTGGAGGCCAATGCCGCCCGCCTTGCCCAACACCTGCGTGACCATCCGGAACAACCGCTGGAAGATGTCGCGCATACCTTGCTGACCGGACGTCGTGGCTTTGAAAAACGCCGGGTTCTGGTGGCAGAAAGCCATGAACAGACGGCCGATCTGCTGGAGTCTGGCGATCCGCGCCGGGTCTTTACCCATGCCGCTGATACGGACACGCCCGAGGTCGTCTTTATGTTCCCCGGCGGCGGCGCGCAATATGTCGGAATGGGGCGCGACCTTTATGAAACCGAACCGGTGTTTCAGGAATGGATGGACCGGGGCTTTGACGTGCTTGCAGGCAAAGGCGGCGAAGAGCTGCGTGCCCTGTGGTTGGCACAAGGGGACGCGGCGGCTGAGGCCGAGGCACGGTTAAAACGCCCATCCCTGCAATTGCCGCTGATCCTGATGGTGGAATACGCGCTGGCGCAATTGTGGATCAGCTGGGGCGTGAAGCCCGCCGCGCTGGTTGGGCATTCGATGGGCGAAAATACCGCCGCCTGTGTGGCCGGTGTCATGTCGTTTGAAGATTGCCTTGGCTTGGTACAGCTGCGAGGCCAACTGTTTGACACGGTGCCCCCCGGCGGCATGCTGAGCGTGCCGTTGCCGCAGGCAGAAATTGAGCCCTACCTGACCGATGATCTGGACATTGCGTCGCTGAACGCCCCCGGGTTAACGGTGGTTTCCGGCCCGGATGCCGCGCTTGAGACGCTCGCGGCGCAACTGGCGGAACAGGATGTCGACACCCAACGCGTGCCCATCGACATCGCCGCACATTCGCGCATGTTAGAGCCAATTCTGACACGGTTTGGCGATTATCTGCGCTCTATCCAATTGCACGCGCCACAGGTCCCGATCATTTCAAACCGCACCGGTGCTGCACTGTTGCCTGCCGAGGCGACCGATCCGGACTATTGGGTTCAGCACCTGCGCAACACGGTTCTGTTTGCCGACGACATCACCACGCTGTCCCAGGAACCAGCCCGCGTATATCTTGAGGTTGGCCCCGGCAAGGCATTGTCTTCGCTGGTAAAAATGCATGGTGGCGTGAAACCGGACAAAGTGCTGTCCAGCCTGCGCCACATGGACGATGAGATTGCCGATGACGCTTATTTCCTGACGGTGCTGGGTCAGCTCTGGGCCTGTGGCGTCGCGGTGGATTTTGATCAATATTGGGGGGGCATCGCGCGTCAGCGTGTGGTGCTGCCATCATATGCGTTCCAGCGCACCCGCTATTTCATAGAACCCGGCGTGGCGCAGGTTGAAGCGCCCGACGCATTGCTGATGCGGCTTGAGGACACCAGTGACTGGACCTTTGCCCCGGCATGGAAACCTCGGCTGGCCGAATGTGAAATTGACGTTGAGACCGAGCTTGCCACAGCACCGCATCACTCCTGGCTGATCTTTGGGGATGACGCCGGCACCGGCACTGCGCTGGCCACACGTTTGCGCGCAGCGGGGCATGACGTTGTGATTGTCACCGCAGGCGATGCCTTTGCCCGCACCGGGCCTGACAGCTATGCTTTGGCACCGGAACGCGGGCGCGATGGCTATGACGCGCTGGTTCAGGATTTGATGAGCCATGGCCGCGTGCCCGACCGGATCGTGCATATGTGGTTGCTGACGCAAACAGAAACTCATCGGCCCGGATCAAGCTTTTTCCACCGCAATCAGGAACAGGGGCTGATGAGCCTGTTTTTCCTGGCGCAGGCGACTTCCGACGAAAACCTGCCACGTCCATTGCATATTACCACGATCAGCTCTGGCGCGGTGCAAGTGCGCGCCGAAACCCTGCCTTACCCCGAGAAATCCACGGTGTTGGGCGCGGTTCAGGTGATCCCGCGCGAATTGCCCGGCGTGACCTGTGCGCTTTTGGACGTACCGGCCCCTGCCCGCAAGGAACAGGATGCGCTGGCGGTGCGGTTGCTGGATGATCTGATGGCAGAGCCGCGCAATCTGATCGGCGCTGTACGCAGCGAAAAACGGTTTGAGAAAACCTATCGTAAGACGTCGCTTTCCGACGATGCGGCACCCGTCTGGCAGCAGGGCGGCACCTATCTGTTTACCGGCGGGTTTGGCGGCATCAGCCTGACGCTGGCGGAACGTGCAATCCGCGACGTTGCGGCCAATGTTGTGCTGGTATCGCGCGACGGGCTGCCCGAACGCGACACGTGGGACAGTTACTTGCGTGGCCATGGCCCGATGGACCGGACCGCCCGGCGCATTCGCGCTGTCCAGCGGCTGGAATCGCATGGCGGCAATGTGCTGAGTCTGGCGGCGGACGTTTGCAACAGCGACGAAATGGAAGCAGCGGTTGCTGCCGCCCAGTCCCGATTTGGCGACATCCGGGGTGTGATCCACGCTGCCGGTGTGATCGATGACGGGCCGCTTTTGGCCAAGACATCGGCCACCATCGACGATGTGCTGGCGCCCAAGCTGCACGGTACGCAAGTGCTAGAGACACTGTTCCCGGATGGCAGCATTGACTGGCTGGCGCTGTTTGCGTCGTCCTCGACCGCAACCGCCCCTGCCGGTCAGCTCGACTATGTCGCCGCCAATGCCTATCTGAACGCCTATGCGCAATCCCGCGCGGGTGGCAAAACCCGCGTTCTGGCCATCAACTGGGGCCTCTGGGCCGAGGTTGGCATGGCCGCCGAAGCGGTTGCCGCGCGCAGTGGCATGATGCCCACGCTGGTGCATGAACAGATCGACGCGCCTCTGTTGGATGCGGCCGGGTTTGATCCGCAGGGCAATCGCATTTTTACAGCCGACTATGACACTTCGCGCTGGGTGCTCGATCAGCACCGCACCGCAGATGGTCAAGCCGTGATGCCCGGCACCGGGTATATTGAACTGGCGTTCGAAGCCTTGTCTGCTCAGGGCGAAGAGGGGCCTTTTGAAATTCGCGACCTGCTGTTCCTGCGCCCCTTCCAAATCGAAGATGGCGCGGCGCGTGAGTTGCGGGTCGGGCTGATCCGAAGCGACGAAGGCTATCGGTTTGAGGTTCAGAGCGACTGTTTGTTTGGCGGACGCAAGGGCTGGCAAGTGCACGCCGAAGCGCGGCTTGTGCCGGTGCCGGATGCACAGGCCGATCCGATTGAAATTGCCGCGATACAAGCCCGCTGTCCGATCGTGAAATCCGGTGACGGTGCCGCTTTGTCCGCACCTCAAGAGGTGCATCTGCAATTTGGCCCGCGCTGGAAAGTGCTGCGTGAAACCGCATTGGGCACCGGCGAAGGCCTGGCCCGTTTGCGCCTAGATCCTGCGTTTTCGCAAGACGATTGCCTGCTGCACCCCGGTCTGCTGGACATTGCCACAGGCTGGGCCATGGATCTGATCCCGGGCTATGGGCAGGGGCATCTCTGGGTGCCAGTGGGCTATACCCGTTTGCGCATGCTTGCGCCCCTGGCCCAGGACGTCGTCAGCCATGTACGCCTCGCCTCGGGCAACGGTGCCGACGGAATGGCCAGCTTTGATGTCACCATCTGCACGCCTGATGGGCAGGTGTGTTGTGAGGTTGAGGGTTTGTCGCTGCGCCGGGTGGAAACCGCTGCGGGATTTGCGCGTGCGCAGCCTTTGCGCGCGTCAGAAGTGTCGTTTGATGACGCGGCCGAAGCACACTCTCCGCTGTCCCCTGCCGAAGAGCGGCTGGCGCATAACCTGACCCAGGGCATTCCCCCCGAACAAGGCGCAGACATGTTTGCGCACGCTCTGCACGGGTCCCTTGGACAGGTGGTGATTTCATCGCTTGATCTGCCGTCTCTGATGGCGCAGACGCAGTCCGGTCAGGACAGTGAACCTCAGGGCGGGCAATCCTTTGAGCGCCCCGAGCTGGAGTCTGATTTTGTCGAACCCGGCACCGATATCGAACGCACGCTGGCAGGATTCTGGCAGGATTTGCTGGGTGTTGAAAAGGTCGGCATTCAGGACAGCTTTTTTGATCTCGGGGGGCATTCGCTGATCGCGGTGCGCCTGTTTGCGATGGTCAAAAAAGCCTATCGTATTGAGTTTCCGATTTCGGTGTTGTTTGAGGCGCCCACGATTGAGAAATGCGCCGCCATGATTGCGCAACAGCTTGGGCCGCAGACCCAAGGCGCCGACGACGGCGCCCCGGCGCCCGAGGAGGCGCCTGCCCTCCGTCGGTTCACACATCTGGTGCCGATGCATGACGGCGAAGGTGGTTCAAAAACACCGTTCTTCCTTGTCGCGGGCATGTTTGGCAATGTGCTGAACCTGCGCCATCTGGCGCACCTTATCGGGTCTGACAGACCATTTTTCGGACTTCAGGCGCGCGGATTGTTCGGAGACGAAGCCCCGCATGACGATCTGGTGCAGGCCGCGACAGACTATATCGCTGAAATGCGGCAGGTTCAGCTGCAAGGTCCGTATCTCTTGGGTGGCTTTTCCGGTGGCGGAATCACCGCTTATGAAATCGCCCGACAGCTCGAGGCCGCAGGTGAAACCGTCTCGCTTGTCGCCATGTTGGACACGCCTTTACCGGTCCGCCGCGCACTTGGCCGTGCAGATCGCATGCGCATCCAGTGGGCGGAACTTAAGTCCAAAGGTCTGCGCTATCCGTTGATCTGGGCGAAAAACCGCATTGCATGGGAATTTGAAAAGCGCCGTTTGCCTGACGAGACCGCGCAGGACACAACTGGCCAGCATTTCCACGATGCGGAAATCGAAACTGCCTTTTTGCGCGCAGTGGCGCAATACCCCATGCAGGGCTGGGGCGGCAATCTGGTGCTCTTCCGCCCGCCGCTGACCGGCAAATGGGACATGGGTGACGGGCGGTTGGTGGACAAAGATCGCGCCTATGTTTTCCACGACAATGACTGGAGCGCATGGGTGCCCGACGTGCAGGTGTTCGAAGTGCCCGGCGATCATGACAGCATGGTTCTGGAGCCCAATGTCCGGGTTCTGGCGGCGCGCATGAAAAAGGTGATTGCCGCGGCGGAAAAAAAGACATCTGCCCAAATCCGTAAGGAGGCCGCAGAATGACCGGCCCTCGTCTATTGACCATCATCCTGAACTTCCGGACCGCTGACATGACGCTGCAATCCGCGCAAGCCGCATTGCGCGAAATGCAGGGGATCGATGGCGGTATCGTGATTGTTGACAATGACAGCGGCGATGGCTCGTTTGAAGCCATTCAAAGCGAACTGATGCGTCCCGAATGGCCCGCTGACCGGATCGAAGTTGTGGCGTCCGGCCACAATGGCGGCTTTGGCGCAGGCAATAATTTTGGTGTGCGGCATGGCATGGCGCAGCAGGATTATGACTATGTCTATATCCTGAACTCCGACGCATTCCCCGATCCCGGCAGCATCCGCGCGTTGATGCAACATCTGCAGGCCAACCCCAAAACCGGGTTGGCGGGCAGCTATATCCATGGGCCTGATGGTGATCCGCATCTGACCGCCTTTCGCTTTCCATCGCTCTGGGGCGAACTGGAGGGGGCGGCGCGCGTCGGTGTGGTCAGCAAGATGTTAGAGAAACACATCGTGCCGCTGCCCATCCCGGCAGAAACCACACCGGTTGATTGGCTGGCAGGCGCGTCGATGATGATCCGGCGCGAGGTGCTGGAACAGATCGGCCTGTTTGACGAAACATTCTTTCTTTATTTCGAAGAAACCGACCTGTGTCTGCGCGCCGCGCGCGCCGGATGGGCCACCGATTACGTGCGAACCAGCGAAGTCACACATATCGGCTCGGTTTCGACCGGTATGAAAACATGGACCCGCATGCCCCGTTACTGGTTCGACAGCCGACTTTATTTCTTTCGGCAGAACCATGGCGGGCTTTATGCCGGTACCGCAACACTGGCCCATCTGGCTGGTGGACTCATCTGGCGGCTACGCCGTCTGATTGGCGGGAAACCCCGCCGCGACCCTGACTGGTTCCTTTGGGATCTGGTCAAACATTACTGCAAGTTCTCTCTCAAACCGACCAAGCGCGAACGTACCTCAATACCCGATTTTCCTATTTCAGCTGAACCCGCAAGCGGGGGAGAGATACCATGAGCCTAGATACGATTTCCGCAAACGCCCCAATGTCCGCCGTTTTCATCGGCAATGAATCGCTTTTGATCCAGTGTGCCACCCTGTGGCGCGACACCGGTGGCGGGATCGCCGCAATTGTCACGCGTGCGCCCGACATCAAAACCTGGGCCGAAGATGCCGGATTGACCGTGATCTCATCTGATGCAGATCTAGTGACCGAGCTTGGCGCGTTTGAATTTGACTGGCTGATGTCGGTGGCCAATCTCGACATGCTGGCGCAGTCCGTACTGGATTTGCCCACTAAAGGCGCTGTGAATTTCCACGATGGCCCATTACCGCAATATGCGGGCCTGAATGCGCCGGTCTGGGCGCGCATTGCCCAGGAACCGCGCCACGGTATCACGTGGCACATGATCGAAGCCGGGGCAGACACTGGTGACATTCTTGTTCAGCGCATGTTCGATATTTCGCAAACCGATACCGCGCTGACGCTGAACACCAAATGCTATGCCGCCGCAATCGAGAGCTTTCCCGAAGTGATTCAGGCGCTGGCCGACGGCCTGCCTGCGCGGCGCGTTCAGGATGCAACCCGGCGCAGCTATTTCGGGCGTGGCCATCTGCCAATTGGCGCTGGACGTCTGGATTTCCGCTGCGACGCACAAGACGTCGTGGCCATGGTGCGCGCGTTGGATCACGGCGACTATTTCAACCCAATCACCGCACCCAAGCTGGTGGCCGGTGGGCAGATCCTGTTGGTACAGGGTGCCGAGCTGGCCGAAAGCGCAGGGCGCGGCGAACCGGGTGCTGTTTTGGCGGTCTCTGATGACACCGTAACCGTGGCCTGTGGCCGTGGCGCCGTGGTGCTGTCAGGGCTGAGCGACAGTAACGGCACATCCGAAATCCCGACCCACCTGATCCGCATGGGCGAGCGTCTGCCAATGGCGGATCGTGCAACGGCCGATGCCCTGACGCTCACTATGACCAAAGCCGCCAAATCGGAACCGTTCTGGCATGCGCGTCTGGGCGGGTTTGTTCCGGCGACTTTGCCTTTGGTTGCGGCGTCAGGTGATTTGCCGGATATGCGCCGTCTGTCGATCACGTTGCCCGCGCCGCAAATGGCCCTGACTGCCCTGGCGCTTTGGGCGCTGCGGTCTGGTGTGCCCGAGGGCAGCGATATCGCGTTTCGCAGCGCCGATGCGCCAATGGCCGCCGGGTACCTGAACGACTGGGTGCCGCTGCGTATCGATGCCGGACTGCTGGGCGGCAGCGTGGCGCAGGCGCAGAACGCCGTTCAGGGTGAGGCCGCGCTATGTGCCCGTCATGGCGGCTTTGCCCGTGATCTGATCGCCCGCGACCCGCAACTGCAATCACTGACGACGCCTGATCTGGCGATTTGCATGGACACAAGCCATGGCCCGATTGACGGTACCGCCCTGTGCTTTGTGGTACAGGACGCATCTGTGACCCTGCATTATGACGCGACCCGCGTGCCTGCGGATCATGCCGCACGGCTGATCGCCCGGCTTGAAGTTCTGGCCGCGGCGCTGGACGACGACGCACCCGTTCGGTCGTTGCCGATCCTGCCCGACGCAGAACGTCATCATCTGCTGGAAAGCTGGAACGCAACCCGGACCGAGTTTGACGCGAATTTCTGTATGCACCGTCAGTTTGAGGCACAGGTTGCCAAGACGCCGGATGCCCCGGCGCTGGTGTTCGAACATGACATCCTGAGCTACGCCGAGCTGAACGCCCGCGCCAATCGCGCCGCGCATGTGTTGCGCGATATGGGCGTCACACGGGGCGCACTTGTCGGGCTGTGCACCCGGCGTTCGCCCGATCTGGTGGTTGGTGCGTTGGCCATTCTCAAGGCAGGTGGGGCTTATGTGCCGCTTGACCCGGCCTATCCTGACGACCGGCTGGCGCATTACATCGCCGATTCCGGCTGTGGTGTGATCATCACGCAGGCGTCTTTGGCCACCGATTTGCCGCCGCATCAGGCGCAAGTGCTGGAACTGGACACCGATACACGTTTGGGAGCCGCCTCTGACGTGAACCCCACGCCTGTGTCCGGTGGCGACGATCTGGCCTATCTGATCTATACATCCGGATCGACCGGCACCCCCAAGGGCGTCATGGTCGAACATGGCAATGTCGCCAACTTTTTTGTCGGTATGGATGCGCGCGTGCCTCATCAGGCGGGCGATACGTGGCTGGCAGTCACGTCGCTGAGCTTTGATATTTCGGTGCTGGAGCTGTTCTGGACTCTGGCGCGCGGCTTCAAGCTGGTGCTGTCGGGTGATGAAACCTCGACGCAGATTTCCAACGGACGGTTGCCTGCGGCAGCTGGCGGGATGGATTTCTCGATCTATTACTGGGGCAATGACGATGGTCAGGGGTCCAGGAAATACGAGATGCTGCTGGAAGGCGCGAAGTTTGCCGACGAACACGGGTTCTGTGCGGTCTGGACGCCCGAGCGCCATTTCCACGCCTTTGGGGGTCCCTACCCCAACCCATCTGTCACCGGTGCGGCTGTGGCGGCCGTGACCAAACAGATCGGCGTGCGCGCAGGATCCTGTGTTTCGCCGCTGCATCACACCGCGCGCATCGCCGAAGAATGGGCGGTGATCGACAATCTGACCGACGGGCGCGCCGGACTGGCGATTGCCAGCGGCTGGCAACCTGACGATTTTGTGCTGCGCCCGGAAAATACGCCGCCGCGCAATCGCGATGTGATGTTTGAACAAATGGAAGACCTGCGCCGTCTGTGGCGTGGTGAAACCGTGGATTTCCCGCGCAAAGATGGCAGCATGCACGCCGTGCTGACCCAACCGCGGCCGGTCTCCAAAGAGCTGCCACTGTGGGTGACCACCGCTGGCAACCCGGAAACGTGGAAAGACGCGGGGCGCAACGGGTGCAACGTGCTGACACACCTGCTGGGTCAAAGCGTTGAGGAAGTGGGCGCAAAGATCGCGCTCTATCACGATGCATTGCGCGAGGCCGGGCATAACCCGGATGACTTTACCGTTACGCTGATGTTGCACAGTTTCCTGGCACAAGACCGGGAAACCGCCCGCGAAATCGCGCGTGAACCGATGAAGGACTATCTGCGCGCCGCTGCCGGGCTGATCAAGTCATATGCCTGGGCCTTCCCGGCGTTCAAACGCCCCGAGGGCGTGAACAATTCGTTTGAGCTGGATCTTGGCGTTCTGTCAGAAGAAGAGCTGGAAGAAATTCTGGACTTCGCCTTTCTGCGGTATTTCGAAGATAGCGGGTTGTTCGGCACTGTCGAAGACGCGCTGGACCGGGTTGAACAGGTCAAACGCATTGGCGTGACCGAGATTGCCTGTCTGATCGATTACGGCATCGATTTTGCAAATGTCATGCAGGGCCTGCGCCCGCTGGCCGAGGTTCTGCGTCGCGCCAACGAAGGGGGTGAACTTGACCCCTCTGATACATCGATTGCCGCCCAGATGTTGCGCCATGATGTCAGCCATATGCAGTGCACCCCGTCGATGGCACGCATGATTGCGATGAATGACGAAGCCCGCTTTGCGCTTGGCAACGTGCAGCATCTGCTGGTCGGAGGCGAGGCACTCTCGGGCGCGTTGGTGGCAGACCTGAACGCGGCGACACGTGCGCAGGTTCAGAATATGTATGGCCCGACAGAAACCACCATCTGGTCGTCATCCTCCAGCGCGGATGCATCCGAAGGTGTCGCAAATATCGGGCATCCCATTGCCAACACACAACTTTACGTGCTGGACGACGCAGGCGAACTTGCCCCTGTGGGTGTCGCTGGCGAGCTGTATATCAGCGGTGCAGGTGTCACGCGCGGCTATTGGCAGCGCGATGCGCTGAGCGCGGAACGCTTTGTCGACAACCCGTTCGGCGACGGGCGGCTCTATCGCACTGGCGACCTTGTGCGCTGGCGCAACGATGGCCAGCTTGATTTCCTTGGGCGCGCCGACCATCAGGTCAAGCTGCGCGGCTATCGCATCGAATTGGGTGAAATCGAAACACGTCTGGAAGAGATTGCCGGAATTGAGCAGGCGGTTGTAATCGCGCGCGAAGATACGCCCGGCGACGTGCGGCTGGTTGCTTATCTGCGTGGCTCCGCTGTGCCAACGGATGCGGATATCCGCGCTGATCTGCGCGCCAATCTGCCTGACTTTATGCGACCCCAGCATTTTGTCGCGCTGGCAGACTTCCCGCTGACGCCGAACAAAAAAGTGGATCGTAAGGCGCTGCCTGCGCCCGAAGCGACCCGCAAGCTGGCGGTGCCGGAACCGCTTGCCACGCCGATACCGGTGCAGGCGGATGCCAATAGCGATCTGGCCCAAAGTGTTGCCGATATCTGGGCACGTGTGCTGGGTGTCAGCCAGATTTCGGCCACGGATAACTTCTTTGATCTGGGCGGGCATTCGTTGCTGGCGGTGCAGGCGCATCGTGAAATCCGGGCCGCAACCAGCGCTTCAAAGCTGTCAATCACCGACATTTTCCGCTTTCCTGTATTGGGCGCGCTGGTCGGACGACTGGAAGAGTTGACCGGTGGGGCCAAGCCTGCCGGCAGCCCCGAAACCGCCCCTGCTCAGGATGTTGCCGACCGCGCAACAGATCGGGCCGAGGCCATGTCAAAACGTCGTGCCATGCGCGCACGCCGTCGAACAGGTGCTTGATGATCGAAGCGACAAACCATCTTGACCAATTGCAGGCGCGTGCGCGCGTTTGGGCACCCGAAGGCGTTGCAGTTGCGGTGTCTAACCCCTTGTTGCCAGCCGAACCCGTCTGGCCACAAGAAGCACCCGCCATTGCGCATGCCGTTCCGGCGCGGCGGCGCGAATTTGCCGCCGGACGCCACGCTGCGCGCCAGGCGATGTCCGAATTGAGCCTTGAACCACGCGCCATTCCCGGCGCGCGCAACCGGGCCCCGCAATGGCCGCGCGGTCTGACCGGCTCGATCAGCCACGATGGGGCAAGCTGTGTTGTAGTGATGGCGTTGACCAGCCAGTTTCGCGCCCTGGGTGTTGATGTTGAACCAAACGCACCTTTGCCCGAAGATCTGGTGCCTGAAATTTGCATTCCCTCCGAGCGGGCGTGGTTGGCCAGTCTGCCAGCCACGCAACGCCATGGCACGGCGCGGCGGATATTCTGCGCCAAGGAGGCTGTGTACAAAGCGCAATTTCCGCTGACCCGCCTGTTATTCGGGTTTGATGCCGTGGAAATTTATCTGCATGAGGACGACCAGTTCACTGCCACGTTCCGGCGCACGGTTGGGGCCATTCGGGCCGGCAGCACGCTTTCTGGTCATTGCGGGGCGGTCGGCGGTCATATTCTGGCAATGGTCACGCTGGGCGCTGAACAAGGATCACAAAACGCAGATTTCCCAGTTTCGGCCATTGGATAACCACAATCGGACGCCACATTATGGTGAACAGAGCGCAAAAATGAATCGCGCCGTGACCGATTGAGGACTGAGTATGGATAAGATCCAGACACTTGGAGAAGTGGTGAACATGCTCCGCAGAAGGTTTCTTCTGTGGGCATCTGTCATTACGTTGGGTGTTCTGATCTCACTCGCCTATGCGCTGAGCCTGCCACAGCAATACGAAACATCCGCGACAATCCAGATCGAGCAACCATCGATTCAGGCCGGTGACTCTACCCTTGGATCGGTCAATGCCGCCATGCTGCAAAAGCTGCAGATCGTCGAACAAAGGGTGATGGCCCGCGATAATCTTTTGACCATCATCGACAAGTTTCAGCTTTATGCCAACGCACAGGGCCTGTCTTCGGTTCAAAAAGTGGAATTGCTGCGCAGTGCTGCCCGGGTTGGACATATCACCAACCCCGATTTCCGCTGGCGTCAGGATGTCAGCCCTTCGGCGCTTTTGGTGACGGTGCGCATGAATGATCCGGTTCTGGCGGCAAATGTCGCCAATGAGCTGGTCAATAATGTGCTTGAACAAGAGCAAGACCGCCGGACCGCCCGTGTGCGTGAAACGCTGAATTTCTTTGAGGGCGAAGAAATCCGGATCGGCAATGCCATCACGATGCTGGAAGAAGAAATCGCGGAATTTAAGAAACGCAACGCCGCGCTTTTGCCCGGTGGTGTCGACATTCTGCGGACGCGGCTGGCGGATTTGCTGCAAATTGAACTAGAGGTCCAGCGCGAGATTGTGTCTTTGCAGGATGGGCTGGGCACAAATGACAATTCAATTCGGGGCCAACAGGTGCGCAGATTGCAGGAAGAACGCGATCTGTACCGTTTGGAAATCATCGAAACCGAAGAATCCATTGCTGCCTCGCCGCGCGTAGAACAGCAATACAACAAATTGCTGCGCCAGCTCACCAAGCTGGAAGACCAATACGGTGCCATAACAGTGGGCAAAGCCGAAGCGGAAATGAACCAGATGCTGGAAGCGACCAGCCAGTCCGACAGCTTTGCCGTGCTGGAACAGGCGTTGCCGCCAGATTGGCCAATTGCCCCGTCGCGCAAAAAGATTCTGGGCATGGGCGGGCTGCTGAGCGGTGTGCTGGCTATTGTTCTGGTGATACTTGCCGAATTACGCAGCCCGGTGATCTGGACACGTACGCAATTTGAACGTCAGCTCGGCATGCGTGCGGTTGCAGCGATCCCTGTGATCGAGCGCCCCCGTGATCGGCGTAAGCGTCTTTTTAACTTTGGGGCAAAGATCGGCCTGATGGTTGCGGGCTTTTCTGCACTGGCCGCCATCATACTGAAATTTGGTCGCTAAGGCGCCACAATTGCGCCTTATTTGCCCCAGACCGGGGTTTGCCGCCCGAATCACATCGCTCTTTTTTCGCGGCGTTCTAAAGCCTTTGGAAACAATCCAGTGCATTTGATTGGGACTATTTCCATTTCGTGAATGCAAATATAGTTAATTTGTTCCAAATACCCGGGTTAATTCCCGATGACAAATACGCGCCACAATTGAAACCGTTTAAAAACAATGCATTACAATTTTTTGACACGAAAATACGGTAGATTTTTCGGAAATTGTGTCTAATGTTTGTTCTTGGGTGGGCGCTTCTTGGGAAGGAGCACTCGAAGAACGGAAATACGATTGCTTGTTGGGACAAGCCCCTGCTGCCGGGGACGCTTTCTTTGACAACTGAGGTCTGAATCTGACCGTGCGCCAATATTGGCGGACGCCACATTCTTTGGGCCAGCTTTCTGCCTTCTGATCTTTCGACGTTGCTTTTCGAGGCTCTAGGGGATGACGCCGATGGCGATCTATTCGCGAAAACATTTTGACGAGGCATTTGCGGTCGCGCCGCCTCGTTCTGGTTTATATCGCACCTATGTCAAACGCATGTTTGACGTATCTTTTGTCGTTGCTGTTGCACTTCCAGTTGGTCTTATCATCGCGATTTTAGCGTTGATTATTGCGCGCGACGGGGCGTCGCCGTTCTATTATCAGGAACGGGTGGGACGTAACGGCAAGACTTTCAAGATGCTGAAACTCAGATCTATGGTGCCGAATGCCAAAAGCATGCTTGAGACCCATTTGCGCGCCAATCCGGCGGCGCGGCGGGAATGGAATGAAAAACAGAAGCTGACCAATGACCCCCGGATCACATGGATCGGGCGGATCATTCGCAAATCGTCCCTGGACGAGCTGCCTCAGTTCTGGAACGTGTTACGCGGCGACATGTCCGTGGTTGGCCCACGTCCTATGATGCCTGAACAAGTCAAACTGTACCCCGGTACTGCGTATTACGCGATGCGTCCGGGCATCACAGGGTTCTGGCAGATTTCCGAGCGCAACGAATGCAGCTTTGCCGAACGGGCGCTGCATGACACCGACTATGACCACGCCGTATCCTTTAGCACTGACGTCGCCATTGTGGCACGCACAGTGTTGGTAGTGGCCGCGGGCACCGGCGTCTGATACGACAACTGGCATGATTGAGCGCGCGCGCTATACTGGGCGCGCGCTTTGTGTTTCAGGAGAGACCCGGTCGGATGCCCAATGCATTTGCAAGCCTGATGCTGGTATGCTGGCCCATCGTGGTCTGGCGTCTCTTTCTGGTGTTGCCGCAAGGGCGTGCGCTGATCTGGTCACTATTGGGAGCCTACTTGCTGCTTCCCCCGCCTCCGGCAAAATTCGATTTTCCGCTGATGCCGCCGCTCGACAAAAGCTCGCTTCCACATTTGGCGATTTTTCTGGTTGTTGTGCTGGTTCTGAAAGCAAAGCCAAAACTGATACCTGAGTCCCAGCTGGCGAAATGGCTTGTAGTCATTTTCATTTTCTCACCAATCCTGACAGTGATGACAAATGGCGAACCGCTGATTTTTTCGGAACAATACATTCGCGGACTGCACTTTCAGGATGCGATTGCCCAGCCCATCAACCAGTTCATTACGCTGATCGGGTTTCTGATGGCCCGCCATTATCTGCAAACCCGCGAAGATCAGCGCGATCTGTTGATTGCACTGCTGATCGCCGGGTTGGTGTACACTGTGCCTATTCTGATAGAACTCAGGCTTAGCCCACAGATTAACAACTGGGTTTACGGGTATTATCAGCATCTGTTTTCCCAGACCATCCGGGGTGGCGGCTATCGCCCGATGGTGTTTTTGTACCATGGCATCTGGGTCGCCTATTTCATGCTGGTATGTCTGTTGGCCGCTCTGGCGATCTGGCGCGGCGATACACAACAATCGCGGATCAAGTATCTGGTGGCAGCGGCCTATCTGGTGGTGATTCTGGTTTTGTGTAAAACGCTGGCGATGCTGTTTTATGCCGGGGTTGCGGGGTTGATGATTGTTATGCTGCCCACGGCCGCACAGTTGCGCATCGCTGTGGTGCTTGCAGCGGTTGCATGTGTCTATCCGGTCCTCAAATCTGCCGATCTGGTGCCGGCAGACGCCATTCTGGCGCAGGCCAGAGAGATCTCGCCCGAACGTGCCTCATCACTGGCGTTCCGGTTCGAAAATGAAGACATCCTTGCCGAACGCGCCTTTGAAAAACCGCTGTTTGGGTGGGGCATCTGGGGGCGCAACCACCTGCACGACCCGACAACAGGGCTGATCACGTCTGTGTCAGACGGCTATTGGGTCATTGTTCTGGGTGTGTGGGGCTGGGTTGGATATGTCGCCCAGTTTGGCCTGCTCTCGTTGCCGATTTTCCTGCTGTGGCGACATCTGGGCAAAGCCCGCTCGGATGTGCGCACACAGTTCGTGCGAAAGGCGACCTATACCATGCGTGGCGGGGCGCATGTGGATACCTCGGTCACGCGGGTCGAAGTGTCGCCTTATGTCGGGCCGTTGGCACTGATGCTGGGCATCAACCTGATTGACTTGTTGCCAAATGCGACCCTGACGCCAATGACATGGGTGATTTCAGGCATGTTGCTGGGGCATGCCGAAATGTTGGCCCGCCGGCGTCATGAGAATCAAATCTCGCCCCAGACCGAAATCCCCGAGCCGCAAAAGCGCCGGACTATTCTGTAACGTCTGTGTCCTGACCTTTGACACGGATCACGCGTGCAGGAATCCCCACCACAACCGCGCCTTCGGGCACATCGCTGGTCACAACCGCATTGGCGCCGATCTCGGCATTGTCGCCTATGGTGATCGCCCCCAACAGCTTGGCGCCTGCGCCCACATCGACATGCCCACCCAGCGTCACCGCACCGGACAAGGTCACCTGATGCATCAGCATGCAGTTTGGTCCAATTCTGGCATTGGGATGCACAATCACGCCGGTCGGGTGTGGCAACCTCAGACCGCCCCCGATGGGCATATGCAAATGCAGCTCTGACTGCGTGATAATCGACCAGAACCGATGCACCAACACCCAGTATTTCGACATCACCCCGCCAAACAGGCCAGCATTTTCTTTGGCCGCCTGATAACGACGCACGGCCCGGATCAGCTTGGGGCCGGCATCCCAAAACCCGGTCACAGTTTCCCGTGTCCAGTCCGGTTCGGTGGCCGATACGTTCATTTCCAGCTTCACCTTCAGACCCCTGCCATTAAATTGCCCTGAAAACGTTGTCGCAAAACCTCTGTTGTTTCGCAACTTCGGACTGCACACCGCTTAATCTTGATGCCAACCGTGCCACAGTGTTTTGCTGAGGCCCAACACCACTAAGAGCAGGATGTTCCGGCCAATGCGCCAGACCACCACAGCGCCCCACAGGGCTGAAATCGATGGGCTGCGCGCCATCGCCGTTCTGGCGGTGGTGCTGTATCATTTCGGACTGCCCGGCCTTTCGGGCGGGTTTGTCGGCGTTGATATCTTCTTTGTCATCTCGGGTTTTCTGATTGGCGGCATTTTGTGGCGCGAGAAAACCATGACCGGTCGTTTGTCGCTGGGGCGGTTTTATCTGCGCCGCATCCGTCGTCTGGCCCCGGCCTATGTCGCCATGTCCGCCGCTGTGCTGGTTGTCGGCTGGGTGATCCTGCTGCCGTATGATTTTCGCGAAACCGCTAAGGGCGTGATCGCCGCCACTGTGTATTTGTCCAATGTGCTGTTCTTTCGCCAGTCGGGATATTTTGACGGGGCGGCCGAGGACAAAGTGCTGCTGCACACGTGGTCGCTGTCGGTCGAGGAACAGTTCTATCTGTTCCTGCCGCTGGTGTTCCTGTTGCTGGGCCGGTCGCGCGGCGCGATGATCGGCGCCTTTGTGGCCTTGTTTGTGCTGTCACTGGCCAGTTCCATCCCCATGACCAGCCGCGCCCACACCGCCGCATTTTATCTGTTTCCGTTCCGCGCATGGGAGCTTTTGGCCGGAGTATTGCTGGCCGTCTGGGGCGCTGAGCGTGCAACAGACTGGCGCTATGGCGCGTGGCTCAGCTGGGCAGGGCTGGCATTGGTGTTGGCGGGTATCGCATTCATCCAGCCCGGCTATGGGTTCCCCGGCTGGCAAGCCCTCATACCCGTCGCAGGTACCGTTTTGTTGTTGCTGAACGGACAGCATGCAAATCCGGTAAACCGCGCGCTGTCGATGCGCGGGCCGGTGGCAATCGGTTTGATTTCCTATTCGCTGTATCTGTGGCACTGGCCGGTTCTGACCCTGTCGACCTATGTGCGCGGGGCCTATTCAGGCATCATCGAAACCGGGCTTTGGATTGGTCTTTGTCTGGTCCTTGCCGCGCTGTCATGGCGGTTCATTGAGCAACCGGTCAGAGGCGCAAAAAACCTGACAGGCAGGGGAGTGCTGGCAGGTGCCGCGTTGGCATCCGTCCTGCTGGTGGGTGCAAGCGCGGTGATCTTTCGCGCCGATGGTTTGCCAGGTCGGTTTGGACAAGAAACGCAGGTGCACATCGCGGCATCCGGCGATTTCCTGCAGGATTTTTCGCGCTGCACCACGCCTGACACCGGCCCGCTGAAAGGGTTGGAAACCTGCCCCATTGGACCAGCGGACCAGACCGCGACATTGTTGATCTGGGGCGACAGCCATGTGCGCGCCTTTTACGAAGGGCTGGCACTGGCCGCCCAGGAGCAAGGCCGGGCTGCGTTGGTGATCTGGCGCGCAGGGTGCCCGCCGGTCTTTGATCTGGAGAAAATCGAAAACAGCGCGACGGCCACGCAAAACCGCGCCTGTCGCGCCGCCAATGACCAAATTCGGGCGGCGATTGAGGCAACGCCGGACATTCGTGATGTGCTGTTGATTGGACGCTGGGCCTATTATGCGACCGGAACAGGCATCGGAATTGACGCGCATAATACGATCACACTGCAAGGCGTGACCGACGCGGGCCTGCCTCAGGATCAGCTTCTGGCGCAGGCGCTCAAGGACACGATTGCGTCTTTGTCGGTGCGCGACCTCAACGTCTTTGTGCTGCGTCAGCCGCCGGAAATTGACGCCTATGCCGCCCCAGATATGGCGCGCGCACTGGCACATAAGCGCATCACGCCCCAAGACGCCCGCAAGGTTGCACAAGTCACCCGCAGTGATGCAGAACGCCGTGCGGCCTCGGGTCAAAACGCGGTGGACGCTAGCGGTGCCCAAGTGATCGATCCGTGGCCCATGCTGTGTGATCAGTTCCTGTGCGATGCCATACAGAACGGTCAGGGGTTCTATTTCGACAACAACCACATCACCAACACAGCCGCGAAGGCGATGCGCAGCATGTTTGCGCCCATCTTCGGCGGGGCACAGCCATGACCGACCTCCAGGACACCCGGTGGGACGTAATTGTGATTGGCACCGGCATGGGCGGCGGCACCATCGGGCGGCGGTTGGCCGAACGAGGGATGTCCGTTTTGTTTGTCGAACGCGGCCCTGCCGGGTTGCGCGCCGAAGAAACCGAGCTGAGCGCAGACATCTGGGACAAGCAGGCGCGTCTGGTGCGCGGCTATTGGCCCGAACCGATGCATGCCCGGATTGACGGGATCGACACCATGTTCAACGCGCCTCTGGGGGCCGGTGTGGGCGGATCATCGGTGTTTTATGCCGCCACGCTGGAACGCCCCGAACCGCATGATCTGGACAACAGCCCGGACATGGCGCACCCAACTGGCGGATGGCCGGTTAGTTACGCCGAAATGCGCCCCTATTTCGAACAGGCGGAACGTCTATTTCACGTCTGTGGCAGCGCCGATCCATTGGGCGACGCGGTCGACCTTCCACAAGGCCCCACCATGCCGCCCGCTGACAAGGCACTGATGCAGGCCATGCAGCGCGCAGGATTGCACCCTTATCAGGGTCATTTGGCATTGCGGCATCTGGAGGGATGCCAGATGTGTCTGGGTTCAAAATGCCCCCGCGCCTGCAAGATGGATGGGCGTTCTGCCGGGGTGGAACCGGCCCTGGCGACCGAGCATGCCCGGGTGCTGGACCTGTGTGAGGTGACCCAATTGCACAGCCAGAATGGCCAGATCACCGGCCTTTCGGCGCGGCGCCATGACACGCAAATCACGCTGACCGCGCGCGCATATGTTCTGGCTGCCGGGGCGCTCAGTTCGCCCCGGTTGCTGATGGCCTCTGGCGATTTGGCCAACGGGTCCGGGATGGTGGGGCGCAACCTGATGTTCCACCTGTCCGAAATGTTCGCCCTGTGGCCGGGGCGCGGTCATGACAGCCCGGCCCCAACCAAGGCGCTGGCGTTCCGGGACCTTTACCAAAGTGGGGGCCTGCGCCTTGGCATGGTGCAGGCGATGGGGATCGAGGCGCGCTATGGCGAGATTGTGCACTACCTGAACATGGCCTTTGACCGCTCTGTTCTGCGGCGTTTCAAAACCTTGCGCCAACTGACCCGCCTGCCTGCTGCCATGGCTGTGCGTCTGTTTGGCAATGCCAAGATTTTTGTCGGCATTCTGGAAGACCTGCCCTATGCGCAAAACCGTGTGCTGTTTGACCCTGACGCGCCAGACAAGCTGGCCATCTCATACGACATCGCACCGGAATTGCGCACCCGCCGCAAGGCGTTTCGCAAGGCCATTCGCAAGGGCCTGAAAGGGGTGCGTTCGGTGTTTCTGGGCCGCGGACCTGATCTGAATTATGGCCATCCCTGCGGGACGTTGCGATTTGGCGATGATCCCCAAAACAGCGTCCTGAACCGGGACTGCCGCGCACATGCGATTGATAATCTTTGGGTTGCGGATGCCAGCTTCATGCCAACATCCATGGGTGTGAACCCCAGCCTGACGATTGCGGCCAATGCGCTGCGCGTTGGCGATCACCTGTTTGAAGACCTGCAAAAGGAGACCCCGCATGACTGACCGGACGCCAGACCACATGGCCGTTGTCACCGGTGCCGGATCCGGGCTGGGGCGGGCATTGGCCATTGCTCTTTGTGCCAAAGGGGTGCGGGTCGCCGGGATGGGGCGGCGTGCCGGGGCGCTAGAGGGCACAGCGAAATTGGCAGGCGCGGGATTTACGGCGATCCCGGCGGATGTATCAGACCCGAAATCTGTCAAATCCGCGTTTCAGCAGGTGCGCGCCATCACCCCTGTGACAATTCTGATCAACAATGCCGGTGTGTATCCTCATCGCGATATCTTTGACGAAACCGCCGACAGCTTTATGGCCACAGTGAACACCAACCTTGGCGGCATGGTCGCCTGCACGCGTGAGGCGTTGCAGGACATGGGCGAAACCGGACAGGGGCGCATCGTGAATGTGTCCAGCTTTTCCGACATCGCACCGCCCCCTTGCAGCGCCGCCTACAGCGTATCCAAAGGCGCCTGCACGATCTTTTCCCGCACGTTGGTGGCTGATTTGGGCGACCGGTTGCCGGGCATCGTGATCACCACGTGGATGCCGGGCATGCTGGCCACCGATATGGGTATTCCCGAGGGGCTGGACCCCGAAATTGCCGCCGGTTGGGGCGCGGCACTGGCCTTGTGGTCCGACCGGTCTCTGAACGGTGCAGTGTTTGAGATGGATCGCGAAATCCTGCCGCCGCGCGGGCTTAAGGAAAAACTAAAAGACGTGTTGTTGATGCGGCGTCGGTCAGCCCGCAGAATCGCCGTTTGAGCGCCGCAACCGCAGCGCATCGCGGGTCAGGCGGGGCAAAATCGCGATACAGTGCGCATAGCGCCCGACCAGCCGCGCCGGATTGCTGAGCAACCGCCATAACCATTCCAGCGCCAAGCGCTGAACCCACTTTGGCGCGCGTTTTTGCGACCCGGCCAGAAAATCCAGCCCTGCACCAATACCGGCAAACCCAACCCCGGGGGCAACAACCCGCCCACGCGCGGCCAGCTGCTCTTGCTTGGGCGCGCCCAGCGCCAGAAAGGCCATTCCGGCACCGCTGTCGACAATTTTGCGTAGCAGTGTGTTGGCCGCGGCACTGTCGGCATCAAACCCCATCGGCGGGGCAATGCGCGTCGCAATCACCAATCCCGGCACCCGGGCGCATAACGCCATTCCCGCCAACTCTAACGAAGCCTCAGTAGACCCGATCAAAGCCACGGTTACGCCAGATCGCGCCGCCATCTCCGCCAGCGGCACCACCAGATCAGCACCGGGCATCAGCTCAACAGGCTGCTGCGCCAGTTTGGCCAACCACACGACGGGATTGCCATCAGCCACAACAAAATCCTGAGCTCGATAAGCGGCGGCAAATTCCGCGTCCTGACCTAGCTTTACGAGGTGATCAAGGTTGATGGTCGCCAAAGCAAACCCCTCACCTGTCTCAAACCGCGTGACGACAGCTTTTTCCAAGTCCGATGCGGTTGGGATATTGACCGTGACTGGCCCGTCAAGCGCCTGAAATTCCACGAATCCACTCCAACATCCGAACTGTGTCGGCGCAACCCTAGCATCTGGGTCGGTGCGGACCAGAACCTTTAGTCCACTTTGATATCAAAGTGGTTCCTGCGCGCCACAAACACGCGCTTAACATGCCGCAGCGCTGGCCTCGGAGCAGTCTTGCCCTATACTTTGCCAAAACACAGCGGGCAAAGGCAGATCAGCATGAACGACAGACCGAAAAAGTCACTGTCTATCGTCGGTTGCGGCTTTGTCGCTGACCTCTATATGCGCTCGCTCGCGAAACATCCCGATATCGCCGTGACGCAAGTATTTGATCACAATCCGGCCCGGCTTGCGGCGTTTGCGGATCACTGGAAGCTGCGAAGCGCCGAAACGTTTGACCGGTTTCTCGGCAATCTTCCGGTTGGTTCTGTAGTGATCAACCTCACCAACCCGGACGCGCATTTTGACGTCACCCATGCCTGCCTGAGCGCGGGCCACCACGTCTATTCAGAAAAACCGCTGGCCATGCAGATGGAACACGCCCGCCAGTTGCACGCATTGGCTGCAGAAAAGGGCCTGATGTTGGCATCGGCCCCCTGTTCCGTGCTGGGCGAAGCTGCACAAACACTGGCCAAGGCAGTGCGCGACGATGTCTGTGGCCCGGTGCGCCTGGTCTATGCAGAGCTGGACGATGGTTTCATCCCTCAAGCGCCGTACCCCGACTGGCAAAGCGACTCCGGTGCGCCGTGGCCTGCAGAAGATGAATTCCGCGTAGGATGTACGCTGGAACATGCCGGATATTACCTGACATGGCTGATTGGCATGTTCGGCTCTGTGCGCAGGGTGGTGGCTGCATCTGCGGAAACATTGCCTGACAAGTCCGTGACAGGCACCGCCGATTTTTCCACGGCCACCTTGTTTTTCGAGAATGGCGTCACGGCACGCCTGACTTGTTCCATTGTAGCATCGCATGATCACCGCATCCGGGTGTTTGGCGACAAAGGCGTGCTTCAGGTCAAACAGGCATGGGACAACGAGGCCTCAGTGCGATTCCACAAGCGGTTTGTTTTGCGCCGCCGCCTGATCGAGCACCCGATTGGAAAACGCATGCGGCTGGCTCAGACAACCCATCCCAAGGTCGAACGCTGGGGGGCGGCGGCAATGAACTTTGCCCTGGGTCCGGCGGAAATGCTGGAAGCGCTGTCTGAGGGGCGCCCGTGCCGATTGTCGTCTGACTTTGCGCTGCACCTGAACGAGGTCACGCTGGCCATTCAAAACGCAGGCGAGGACACAGGGGCACAAGTTATGACCACCCGCTGTGATCCGGTTGCGCCAATGAGTTGGGCAACATGAGCGGCCCCGTCGCGATCACCGGCGCATCCGGTTTCATCGGACGCCACACGGTCGCCTATGCCCGGCTGATCGACGTACCCGTGCGGGCGCTGGTGCGGCGCGCCCATGCCGCGCCTGAACTTTGGCACGAAGATCGCGGCATCGATATTCGCGAACACGACCTGACCGTGCCAGAGGGCCTTGCCCGGCAACTGGAAGGCGCGTTTGCGGTTGTTCATACTGCGGGCACGCTGGCAGGCGATCATGCGCGCGACACGATGATGGCCAGCCGCACGTTGCTCGAGGCGATTGTCAGCGCCAAAGTTCCGCATGTGGTTCTGGTCAGCTCAATCTCGGTCTATGACGTGATGGCGCTCAAGGACCATGACACGCTGAACGAAGACTGCCCGTTGCTGATGCAGGGACGTGATGCCTATTCGGCGGCCAAGTTGGAACAGGAGCACTTGTTCCGGGACGCAGCGTGCCAGCACGGGTTCACCTTGTCGGTTCTGCGACCGGGCGCGGTTTTTGGCCCCGGACGGGCCTTTAATGCGCATATCGGTCCTGCGGTTGGCCCGGTGATTGCCATGATCGACGGCGGCGGCAAGGTTCCGGTGATCGAAGTGAACCTGCTGGCGGAATGCCTGATCCGCGCAGCACAATCGCCCAACGACATAGAAACCATAAATATATTCGACGACGCCTTGCCGGATCGAGACCGGTTTCTGAAGGTATTTCGTCAATCCGGCTGGCCCAAAGTGGCGCTGCACCTTCCGCTTGGATTGGCTCGGCTTCTGGCAAAAATCACCCCCAACGGACGTCGCATGCCGGGGCTGCTCAGCCGTCCGGTACTGGAAGCGCGCCACAAACCGCTGCGCTATGGGAATGACCGGATGCACAAACGCCTTGGCCCGGTCACAATGCTGCCGTTTGAAACGTCTATGACACGTGCAATCGAGATCGAGCAGAGTCTGACAAAGTGACCGAAACATCAGAACAGCCCATCGCCTATTTGACGGGGGAATACCCCCGTGCCACCGACACGTTCATTCAGCGTGAGGTCGCCGCGTTGCGCGCGCAGGGGCGCGAGGTGATCACCTGTTCCGTGCGCCGCACCGGAACCGAACATCTGGTGGGAGACGAACAAAAGGCCGAAGCCGCCAACACGTTTTACGTCTTGCCTGCCGCACGGCTTGTCCATTTGATCCTGTGCCATTTTCAGGCGCTGCTGCGCAGTCCAAAACGGTATTTCCGCGCGCTCTGGCTCGCACTTCGCACGTCCCCCGGCGGGATTAAGGCGTTGTTATTTCAGCTGTTCTATTTTGCCGAGGCCGGTGTGCTGGCGGCACACCTGCGCAAAAAGAACGTGCGCCATCTGCACAACCACATTGCCAAATCATCCTGTACGGTCGCGATGCTGACGTCGGAAATTTCCGGCATTCCCTACAGCTTTACCCTGCATGGGCCGGACATATTCTTTGCGCCGGACCACTGGCGCTTGGATGAAAAAATTGCCCGCGCCCGTTTTGTCTCGTGCATCAGCCATTTTTGCCGGTCTCAGGCGATGGCGTTTTCCGATCCGCGCCATTGGAGCAAGCTGCATATCGTGCATTGCGGCGTCGACCCGGACCGCTACACCAATTTCGAAGACCCGATGGGGCACAATCTATTGTTTGTCGGACGGCTTGCCCCTGTGAAAGGTCTGCCAATCCTGCTGCGCGCGCTGGAAACGCTGGTGCCGGATTTTCCTAAGCTGCATCTGACCGTGATCGGTGACGGTTCCGGTCGGGCGGCGCTGGAATCTCAAGTCGAAACCGCAGGTCTGACGGACCATGTGTCCTTTGCCGGGTACAAATCGCAATCCGAAGTCGCCGAGGCGCTGATTGCAAGCGACCTGTTTGTGCTGCCCAGCTTTGCCGAAGGCGTGCCTGTTGTGTTGATGGAGGCCATGGCCGCCAAACGCCCGGTGGTTGCCACACAAATCGCGGGCATTCCCGAATTGGTCACCGACGGTGGGTCGGGCCTGCTGGTCCCGCCCGGCGATCCGGACGCGCTGGCACAGGCGATTGCCAAGGTCATTGGCAACCCGTCGCGCGCCACAGGTATGGGGATTGTCGGACGCGCGCGTGTCGAGGCGGCCTATGATGTCACCAAAGAAGCCCTGCGTCTGGGCGCGTTGATGGATGATGAGGGCACGCCATGACCTCCGCCATTGTCATCGGTCGCAACGAAGGCAACCGGTTGATTGCCTGCCTGCAGTCGCTGACCGCTCAGGGTGTGGAGATTGTCTATGTCGACAGCGGCAGCTGGGACAATTCCGTTGCCGAAGCACGTGCCGCCGGCGCGCTTGTGGTCGAGCTGGACGACACCCTGCCCTTTACCGCCGCCCGCGCCCGTCAGGCCGGGTTCGAGGCGCTGAAACAGTCTGGCGACCTGCCCGAATTCATTCAGTTTGTGGATGGCGATTGCATTGTTGTGCCCGGATGGATCGAAGCGGGCGAAACCGCGCTGCGTGCAGATCCGGCGCTGGGGCTAATCACCGGCTGGCGCGCCGAGCTTTACCCGGAACGTTCGATTTACAACGCGTTGTGCGATTTTGAATGGCACCGCCCGGCGGGCGAGATTGCCGCCTGTGGTGGCGACATGATGCTGCGCAGCGCCGCCTTTCAGGCTGCCGGTGGGTTTGACGCCACGGTCATTGCAGCAGAAGACGACGAATTTTGTGTGCGGCTGGCCAAATCGGGCTGGAAACTGCGCCGCTTGCCGTTGGAGATGACCCGCCATGACGCGGCCATGCTGACATTTCGGCAATGGTGGACACGCGGCGTACGATCAGGGCACGGATTTGCGCAGGTCGGCTGGATGCATCCGCCCTATTTCCGGCGCGAACAAATTCGGGTGCTGGCCTATGGGTTGATCCTGCCGCTTTTGGCGGTGGTCGGTCTGTGCCAGTCGGGGCTGTTGTTTCTGGCGGTGCTGGCCATTTACGCGCTGTCATACATCCGCACCGGCAAAGGCTTGGTCGCCGAAGGGTTGCCCACGTGGGAGGCCCGCCGTCATGCCCGCCTGCTCACCCTGTCCAAGCTGCCAAACATGATTGGCATGACTGTCTTTCACTGGCGCCGCCTGTGTGGCCGCGCCATGCGCATTATCGAGTATAAGTGACCATGATTTCCGACCTGAATACTGACCGCCCCATTCGCGCCGCCCTTTTGGGCGCAGGCTATATTGCCGATTGGCACGCCGGGGCCATTCTGGCCACGCCGGGCGTTGATCTGGTGGCTGTGTGCGACACGTCGCAGTCAGCGGCGGTGGCATTGGCGGAAACCTATGGCATAGCGCCCTACAGCGACCTGACCACCATGCTTGAGGCCGGTATTTGCGACGCCGTGCACATCGTCACGCCGCCCCAAAGCCACCGCGCGCTGGCCGAAACCTGTCTGAACGCCGGTCAACATGTGCTGGTCGAAAAACCTGTGGCGCTGTCGGGGCCGGATACGCAGGCGATACATGACGCTGCCCAAACCGCAGGCCGCATTTTTTCCGCCGGTCACAATTTCCTTGGCACACCCGGCTATGAACGCCTGCGCACGGCCCATGAAACCGGTCAGCTGGGACGGGTGGCTGCGGCGGAAATCAATTGGCATTTCCCGCTGGCACCGCTGCGCTCTGGCCCGTTTGGGTTGTGGTTGTTGCGTGACCCCAACAACCTGTTGCTGGAACTGGGACCGCATCTTTTTGCTTTTGCCGTCGATCTGTTTGGCCCGCTCGACATCGAACATGTCAGCCTGTCCAAATCGATTGCCCTGCCCGGAGACACCACGCGTCCGCAAAGCCTGCGCATTCTGGCGACGGCCGGGGATGTGGCGGTCACCATCAACCTGTCTCTGGTGGAAACCATGGACGACCGGTCGCTGACACTGCATGGCTCAACCGGGACCGCACGCTATGACTATGCCAGCGATGTGCTGGTGGTCGACGCGCAAAACGCCGCCGATATTGTCGCCAACCCATTGCTGCGGCAGCTGTCCTTGTCGGGTCAGCATCTGCGCGAAGGTGTGGTGAATGGCACCCGCCAGCTTGTATCTCTGAACCGCAAATCGCCTTATGGGCTGAGCTTTGCGGGGATGACCTCGGCGTTTTACACCGCTATTCGCACCGGGCGCCCGTTGGACAAACGCTTTGACGGCGACAGCGCCGTTCAGGTGATGACAGCCATTGACGCGGCATTGGCGCATATGCCGAAACCGGAAAAGAAGCCCAAACCAAAGACCCGCAAAAAGCCCAAACCCAGCGTGCTGATCATCGGCGGTACCGGCTTTATCGGGCGCGATCTGACCCGTGCATGGGTCGCGTGCGGGCGCGATGTACGGGTGTTGTCACGCGGACAGTCCGGCCCGTTTGATGACATTGCCGATCATGTCGAACTTTATGGTGCGTCGCTGTCCAACCCCGACCAGCTGGCCGGGGCGATGGAGGGTATCGACATTGTGTATCACCTTGGCAAATCCATGGACGCCACATGGGACGCTGCGCTGAAAAACGACGTGGGCGTGACCGAAACCATCGCGCGCGCGGCCAATGCCTGTGGCGTGCAACGCTTCATCTATACCGGCACCATTGCCAGCTATGATATGTCCGACCCGGGTACGACAATCACTGAACAGACCGGGTTTGACGACGACATGTCAGACCGCAACATCTATGCCCGCTCCAAAGCGGAATGCGAGGCGCGACTGCTTGAGATGCACCGCAAATACGCTCTGCCGCTAGTGATTGCCCGCCCCGGAATTGTGGTGGGCAAAGGTGGCCCGCTGCAACACTGGGGCATCGGGCGCTGGCATGGCGCGGGTGCTGTGCGGATCTGGGGCAAAGGGCGGCACATTTTGCCGTTTGTGTTGAATGAGGACATCGCAGAGGCCCTGATCCTGATGGCCGAAACCGAAGACGCCATCGGGCAAAGCTTTAACCTTGTTGGCGACCCGATGCTGTCCGCACAGGATTATTTCAATGCGATCCATGCCCGTCTGGGGGCCCGTATCAAGGTCAAACCCGGTAATCTGACCGCATTTTATGCCTCTGCTTCGGTCAAATACGCGCTTAAGAAACATGTGCTGCGTCGTGGCGGGCTGACCAATCCTTCGCTGTCCGACTGGAAAAGCCGGGCGCATTTTTCACCGTTTGACAATGCGCTGCCAAAACAGGTTTTGGGCTGGACGCCTGAACCCCGCCGCGACAATTTCCTGCGCAAGGCCATCGACGACGCCGATCTGTTTGGGTTCTGAACGGCACAAGACTCCGCATTCGCGCCATTTTTTTGTCCGCATTCCCCTGCTAAACAGGGGCAACGACTATATCAGGTGATACCATGATCGAGGATCAAACCGACGATATCGAATTTGACACGGACGAGGCCAAAGACCGGCTTCCGGCCGTGCACGATCCTGATTTGTACTGGCAAAGCCTGCCCTTGATCGAACCGGATGCTGACATTCTGGCGCGCAACCACGTGATCAGCGCAGCACGCAGCGACCCCGCCCATGCCGCGTTTGACATGTTGCGTACCCGTCTTTTGCAGGCCCTGAACGAACAGGGCTGGACCCGCGTCGCCGTGACTGCCCCAACCCGTGGATGCGGCAGCAGTTTTGTGACGGCAAATCTCGCCTATTCAGTGTCCCGGCTGGAAGCCTCGCGCAGCATCGTGCTTGACCTTGATATGCGTGCGCCTTCGCTGCACAGCACTTTGGGCCTGAAGGCCAAACACAGCATGGCAGAATATCTGCAAGGCAGCCTTGATCCCGAAGAGTTTCTGATACGCACCCGCTCAAACCTGGCCTTTGGGCTGAACGGCACCTCGGAAATGGACGCCGCAGAGCTGTTTCAGGACACGATGACAGCCGACGTGCTGGACGAATTGCAGGACCTTTTGTGCCCGGAACTGATGCTGTTTGATCTGCCCCCTGCGCTGGAACATGATGACGTTCTTGCGGTTTTGCCCAATGTCGACGGCGTGCTTGTGGTTGCTGGCGGTGGCGTTTCAACCGCCGAAGACATCACCAAGGTCGAACAGATGCTCAGCGAAGTGAAACCGCTTTTGGGTGTCATGCTGAACAAGGCCGAGGGCAAAGTTTCGTTCTGAGACCGCCCTGACGCGCGGCTTGCTTTGCGACATCGCATTCCCCATTAACTCGCCCACTAAAATGACTTTTCTCCTGAAAGTTGTGTTTTGCAATATTTTGCGCTGTGTCCGCGAATTCTGACCGTATTTGTCATCAAGTAGGGCTTTGTGATTGATCACAGCAGTGCCAATATCCGGCTACAGATACCGCCCGATAACCGGGCATTAGTTCAGGAGCAAAACCTTTCATGAAAGCCAGAACATTCATACAGGCCGCCGTTGCAAGCATCGCTTTGGGTGCCGCAACACTTGCATTTGCCGAAGATAAAACGGGCACCAATGTCGCCGATAATGCACAAGGCACGCAAGGCCCCGTGGCGCAGCTCGCGATGGCGCAGAGCCTTTATAACTATGGCATGCAGCAGAAAAATGCGCTGGCCGTACTGACAGCGGCGCAGATCACTTTGTCGATCGAAGTCACCGATGTTGAGCGCGAGGTTGAAAACAAAGCAACCGAAGGCGCCGCTGAGGTCGAAGACGGTGGCGACGGAACTGATGCACCGGTGTCGGCTGACATGATGCTGGCCTCGGCCCGCGAGCTGGCCGGTGGGGACGAAACCGTGCTGGGGTTGATCGAAGACGTTGAGGCCGAAGGTGCACGTGGTCGTATCGGTGGGCCTTCGCGCACGCTAAGCCGTCTGCGCGCTGGTCGCACCGACGTGTTCCGCGTACCGTTTTATGGCAACAGCCTTGCAGAACTGGCAATTATCGGGGATGGCGACGCAGATCTTGACCTGTTGGTCACAGACGAAAACGGCAACGTCATCTGCAAAGATGTCAGCTATTCCGATCAGCTTTATTGTTCGTGGACACCACGTTGGGATGGGTATTTCCTGATTGGTGTGGTCAATCAGGGCCGGATCAGAAACAGCTATTACATCGTTACAAACTGATTGCGCTTCAAGCGCAACGCAAAGGGCGCCTGATCATTTGGGCGCCCTTTTTTCGTGTCTGGCATTCTGCCGTATTCAAATCCTAAGGCACTGCTTCTGCCAACCGTCCTGACACCAGCAACGGCACGCGCCTGGTGATGTGATCGTGCAGCGCCGTGACATGTGACGTAAAGGCCAGATCGGTTTTCCAGACCCAGTGAAACTCGAACGCGGCTTGCGCGCCGTCACCTGACAAAAGCGCCCGCGCGGTGTCTTTTGCGCCAGACAGCTTGGCGCGGGGCAAAATTCCCGCGCCTATGCCGATACCCGCCCATTGTTCGATCACCGGATAGCTGATGGCGGCCCCCGGGTAGGGCGTGAAATTCGCGGCATTCTGGACAAACAGCCGTTCCAGCGACCGGTTCAACCCACAACCGCCACCGGTCATGATGATGGGTGACGCAGGCAAAGACGCAACCGTCACGTTCCGCCCGACAGGTATATCGGTGCCGTCGCTGGGTATATAAAACAGCGGATCGGCGTAGAACCGCAAGTGATCCCATCCGGCCTCGATCATGTCGCGCGGCACGACCGCAATGTCGACTGATCCGGTGTCCATCCGCCCCGCCAGATCATCCAGCAGACATTCCTTGAAATAGACCGACACATCGGGGTTCTCGCGCCGATACGGCTCTAACACCTCGTTCAGCAATCCCATATCGACCAGCGGAGAGAGTCCGATCCGCAGCACTTTGTGCTCAGGATGCAGATACGCCTCGCTGGCCTTTGCCATTTCGTCGCGCGCCTCAAGGATCGCCTCAAGGTACGGCAGAACATAACCGCCATAGGGGGTCAATTCCACGGAGCGGGTGGTGCGGTGAAAGATTTTTGCGCCCAGCTCATCCTCTAACTGGCCCAGCGCATTGGACAGGGTCGGTTGCGTCGCGTTGCAGACATCCGCCGCGTGGCTGAACGATCCGGTCCGGGCAATTTCGCGGGCAAACTCAAGTTGACGCAGCTTCACAATTTATTCCATTTTTCTATAGGTAAAATTCAGGAACTTAATTTCAGTATCAATATACACCTCCCATACTCTTGCGGCAACAAGGGAGATCATGATGGAAATCACGTCTTATGCAGCCCTGCCCGCGCTCTTGCTGGGCCTTTTGGTAGGTGTCACGGCACTCTCGCTGGTGGCCAATGAACTGGGCAAACGGGCCCGCCTTTCGGTGCCGTCCCGCTTTGTCTTGTCCGGCGCGCTTGGCATGGGGGTCTTGTCGGTCGGGATCAAAGTTCTGATCCTGTCCGTGTTGCTTCAAACCGACGGGCAAGCCCTGGCGCATTCCGGCAGAGCCGTGCGCGAAACACTGCGCGCGCTGGTACCTGTTGAGGCGGTCCAGCCGGAACCGGCCGACACGCAACCCCTGGGATTTCGAACATGGCGCGCCCTGCCAAGGCAGGCTCCGGAGCCCCGGGACAATCGCAGTTCCGAGGCAAAGATTGCACTTGGAAAGATGTTGTTCCACGACAAAAACCTGTCACTTGATCGCAGCGTGTCCTGTGCGTCCTGCCACATCTTAACGGATGGTGGCGACGACAACGCGCCCACATCCACCGGGTATCTGGGACAGACCGGCGACCGCAACGCACCAACTGTTTTGAACGCCGCCTTTCTGACCCGTTTGTTCTGGGATGGCCGCGCCGCCTCGCTGGAACTACAGGCCAAAGGCCCGTTCACTAACCTGGTGGAAATGGCGATGCCCTCATTGGCCGCCGTCGAAGACAGAGTTGCACAAAATCAATATTATAGAGCGACATTTCAGTCAGTGCTCCCGGACAAAACCCCGATCAACATCCGCAACATCACCCGGGCGATTGCCGCCTATGAACGCACCTTGATTACCCCTGACGCGCCATATGACAGGTATGTCCGGGGCGATGACGCGGCCCTGTCTGAGGCCGCCTTGCGGGGGATGGCTTTGTTTGACGAATTTGGGTGCCGGGGATGCCATGTCGACCCGGTATTTTCGGCAGCCGGATCAGAAAAACCGCTGGGTGTTTACCGCCGTTTTCCAGTCTACCCACAGAACAACGCCTATATGGCGCAATACGACCTGTTGATCGCGGGCGCACCGTCACGATATCGCGTCCCGTCATTGCACAACGTCGCGCGGACTGCACCTTATTTCCACAACGGCTCAGTCGAAACTCTGCAAGAGGCCATTCGCGTGATGGCCGTGTCCCAGCTTGGGCGCGAGATCACCGATGATCCAATTGCCGACATCCGCGTGGTGGCAGCGTCTGTCAGCGACTCCCGACCGGGGCGCAATCTGTCACTGGTCAGGGGCCATGCGCTTAGCCGTCAGGACGTGTCAGATATCGAACAGTTTTTGCGCGCGCTGACCGACACAACAATACCGGATTAACCGAACCCACGCCGGAATTACGGGACTCAACACCTATTGGCGTTGGGTTCGTTGTTCCTGCTGGAGCTTTATATTAATTAATAGTTTTTATGAATGTTTATAATTTTGTCTTACAATTTCTCTATCTTTTTCCGATTTCCTAGATTGCCCATGCCCACCCAATGGACATCACAAAAGGAAAACCAAATGAAACAGACACCTCTGATTGCCGTCGCCACCACTCTTGCTCTGGCGCTTTCTCTCGCTGGCCCAAATACTGCACTGGCAGACGATCACGCCGGATTTCAGCCCGACAGGGCCACAACCGCCCTTTTGGTCGTCGACCCTCAGAACGACTTTATGTCCTCAGGCGGCAAAGGGTGGGGCCTTGTGGGCGAAAATGTCATGCGACTGGGGTCCAATGATCACATTGAAACTCTGATCCGCACGGCCAAAGACGGGGATATTCCTGTGTTCGTCAGCCCGCATGGCTATTTTGAGCATGACGCACACTGGCATGATCGTGGCCCTGTTCAGGCGCTGATGCATGAGGCCGGTTTGCTCAAGATCAACGGCCCGGCAGAATATGAAGGGTTCGAAGGGTCCGGCGCGGATTTCTATGCCCCACTCAAGGCGATGATTTTGGATGGCGACACGGTGATCACCACCCCGCACAAGGTGTACGGGCCGGACTCAAACGACCTTGCGCTGCAATTACGCAAACGCGGTATTCAGACGGTCATCATGGGGGGATTTGTGGCCAATCTGTGCGTTGACAGTCATATGCGCGAACTGGTCGAGCAAGGCTTTAATGTGGTGGTTGTCAAAGACGTCGTCGGCGCGCCCGGAGAAGATGCCTATGACGCCGCGATATTAAATGCGAGCATGATTGCAAACGCGGTGTGGGACACCGATCAGGCGGTTGCTTTCCTTGACTAAAACAACAGCGCGGCGACCTGACACGGGCCGCCGCGCAATTTTTCGGGTCGTTCAACGGCACAGTCCAGCGTACGGTACCGTACGTTTACCGGATCAGAATAGCGCGGAAATCATTCACATTGGTGCCCGTTGGGCCCGGTGAAAACAGATCGCCAATTGCCTCAAATGCGCTGAACGCGTCATTACTGGCCAGATCAACCGCCGGATCCCGGCCCGCTTCGCGCAGCCGCCGACAAGTGCCGCCATCCACAAACGCACCCGCGTTATCCTCGGATCCGTCAATCCCATCCGTATCGGCTGCCAACGCCGTGATCCCATCCACGCCATCCAGCGTTTGGGCTAGCGACAACAGGAACTCAGTGTTGCGCCCGCCGCGCCCCTTGCCAGTTAGCGTGACAGTGGTTTCTCCGCCAGACAGGATCACGACGGGTTTGGTGAACGGGCGATTTTTTCCCTTTACTTCCAACGCCATGGCCGCGTGCATTTTGGCAATCTCGCGGGCTTCTCCTTCTATTGCGTCTGACAGGATCACCGCAGGAAGCCCCAATGCCCTGGCTTTGACGGCCGCCGCGTCCAGCGACACGCCGGCAGAGGCAATCACCTTGACCGTATGATTGGCAAATGCCGGGTCGGCAGGGTCCGGCGCGTGCGACGTCTCGCCCTGAATGTGCGCCAACACAGCAGGCGGGATCGCAATTTGATGGCTTTTTATCAGGTGCAACGCGTCATCCCGGGACACGGCATCCGGCACCGTCGGTCCCGAGGCCACCTGAGCCGGGTCATCGCCGGGCACATCCGACACAATCAACGACACCACCGGCGCCGGATACGCCGCCTTGGCCAGCCGCCCGCCCTTGATCATGCTGACATGTTTGCGGATCGCGTTCATCACGGAAATCGGTGCGCCCGACGCCAGCAACGCCGTGTTCAGCGCCTGTTCATCCGCAAGCGACAGCCCGTCGGGCGGGCTGGGCAACAATGCCGACCCTCCGCCACAGACCAGCGCCACCACAAGATCATCCGGCCCCAACCCCGATACCGCATCCAGCAAGGCATGGCTTGCCTCTAACCCGGCCGCGTCTGGTACGGGATGCGCGGCTTCCATGACTTTGATCCGATCACACAGGGCGCCATAGCCATATCGGGTCACAACCACGCCGCTCAGCGCGCCTTCCCACAAGGTTTCAAAGGCCTGCGCCAGCTGCGCCGCGCCTTTGCCCGCGCCGATCACGATGGTGCGCCCCTTGGGCGGTTTGGGCATATGCGGGGTCAGCGCCTGCAACGGGTCCGCCGCGGCAACGGCCGCGTCAAACAAGTCGGTCAAAATCGCGCGGTCGGTCATCACAGCTCTATATCGCAGACAAAAACACCATCCGCGCCACCTTCAAGTTTTTCGACAATACGCCCGCCAATCGTCTGATGCGCCGGGTCGGCCAGATAGGCGTCTCGCACTGCAACGTCTCGAAAATCGAACCAGAACATGTCGTTAAAACCCCGCACCAAAGGCGTTTCCACGGACACGTTTTTGCGGGTCTGAAAGTCCAGAATACCGTCGATATGGCCTGACAGCCCCGCCAGATCATCATAAAGCGCGGATTTGTCCTGCGGGCTGACCGTGCCTTGAAATCTCAGATGCACAAAATGTCTGATCATGTGTTTTCTTCTTTCTTGACGTCAGGTGTCAGAATACTGGCGATTCCCGGTTGTCGAAGGCATTCGCTCCAGTGGACAATTCTGCATGTTGCGCGCAAGACGACCACCCTTGTCTTTGACAAAAACGGGACGCCCGATCACCTCGGACGTCCCGCAAAGACCTCTCACGCAGATCAGTTGTTGCGCGAGATTGTACCGTTCAGCCAGTCCACATAATTCGCAGTCCGGGTATAAGCCGAAAACAGCGCGTCTTCGGCACAGGTCTTGCCATTTTCGGCGGACAAGCCCCAGCTCACAACGCCTGCCTGAATAAACGACCCGTCATCCAACGGCACCACCAATGGACCGCCGCTGTCACCCTGACAGGATGTCTTGCCGCCTTCATATGTGCCTGAGCAGATCATATTTGGCGTCATCGGTTCCGGCACATGCTGCACAAACTCTGACCAGGCCTGTTCGGCGGTCGCGACATCCATGCCAAACACCTCTGCGGCATAGCCAAATCCTTTGACTGCCTCTTCTGCGCGCGCTTCCAGCAATAATCCGTTGCACATGTCGCGTTCCATCATCTGGATTTGAACTTCGCGCAACCGGTCCGGGTTCTGCGCCCCTTCGATCAGGCCCCAACCAGTGACATAAGTGGTCACGCCGGGCTGTTCCAGATAGTCGCCAAATTCCGCATCCGGCACTGTGATCGTCTGATATTGCACCCCGGGGGCGCGCGCCAGTTTGATCAGCGCAATGTCATTGTCAAACTCGGTTCCGACATAGCCAGGATGACGGAACACCGCCTCGACCGGCACCATGTCACCGTTGCCATGCGCCAGATGGTTGGTGCCCACCACAATGTTGAACCGGCTTGGATCGATGTCGCGATACGTGCCTTCGTCATCAGCCATGTGAATGCAATGCGCCGCCGTCAGCACCCACCGGTCCAGTACCAAAGACCCGCCGCAGAACTGAATATCCGGCTGCAATGGATACCCACCGACAACCAGCGCCACCTGCCAGGGCCATGCGCCATCCGCCGACACGGTGCCGCCAATCACTTTAGACCCGCTGTCCTCGGCCGCGATATCCTTGGCGCGTTCCGCCTTTTTCTGGCTTTCTGCAAACCTAAAAGGCGAGGCCATCACCGGGTCGGTGCCCGCGCCGCCAAATTCCTGTGCAACCGAGGCTGATCCCATCGTGATCGCCAGCACACACACATGGCTTAAAAGCTTGGTTTTCATCGCTTGTCTCCTATTCCATTAATCTTCCCGAGGCAGGACCTCGAATGCAAATCTGTTTACTTTCAATGGTGCCATAGTCCCGCCCAATGTCAAAGCGCGCTCAGATCCGTCAGACAGAGCCGCCCCCAAAAAGCTTTCCAATGGCGATTGGCCTGTGGCGCGTGTCGGGGCGCCGTCTGCCAATGACGTGAATTCGACCCGGGGGGCGTCCGGATCTACCGGCACTGCCAACACAATCACTTCCTCCCACCCGCTGGCAAACGGGTCTTGCGGGGCGCTGTTGTTCACGATCCGCATGCCAATGTTCTTTTTGCCGCCCGGTTCCACCCGGTTGGACAGGTTTGGATCAGGAAACAGCGCGCTGATCTGAAAATCGCGATCCACGTAAAGCACGGTCACATCCTGCGCCTTGCGCGACAGGTTGGTCAGGTTGATCCAAAGCTGATCACAATGGCGCAGCGCGCCGCCATCATCCACGGCTTCGCTTCCGTTAGGCTTGGCGCACCCACTGGCGCGTGCGCGCGTCGGGCGCCGTTCCAGCGCAACTTTCAGACCGGTCCCGCCAATGGAAAACCCGCCGCCTTTAACCCCTTCAAGCACCGACGTCAGGCGATGCACCCGGCCGACACGCTCTAACCAGCCTGCCAGTTGTTCCTGAACATCCGCCTCAGGATCAAACCGGAACCGGGGCGAGCTTTCCGGCCCGCCCGGATCAACCACGCCGTCCCGCCCAGCTAACACCAGCGTGCCGTCCATCAGGACCAATGCCGCATCAAACCCCTGATCGCCAAACGTGACGCCATCCACCAGATCATCCGCCGCCAGCACGTCAAACGCTTCGGTCAGGGGGCGGTATTCGTATCCGTCATGTTCAATCGCAGAACGCGGTGGCGCGATGATCATTGCCGGGGGCACGCCCGGCGCAACCACTTCAGCGTAGCCCAGTTTGGGCAAGACAAACCCATCGCGGCCCCGCAGGGTCGACCGGGTTGGTTTGGCACCGGAAATTTCTGCCTGCCCCAAAGCGTCACCACCCGTGGCCGCATCATACACGTTCACCACTGCACCGGATGCCAGGCCTGACAACGCGCCCTGCAAAAGCGCGCCATCTTTGATCACCAACCGCTGACCCGGCGCAGCGCCTTCGCCAAATACTGCCATGTCCAGCAACGATCCTTCGCCATCCGGCGTCTGTGTCGCTGTGGCAGACGCCTTGCGCATACCGTCACGCGTGCCCTGCAACCACTGACCATAGCTCAGCGTCTCATTACTCTCTAACACCGCTGCCAGATTGCGGGTGAAATCACCGTACCAATTAGCCGGATCATCGCCATCTCCCAACGGGTATTCAAAACTGCGCTGATCTGACTGCGACGAATAAAGGAACACAAAATCCCCTGACAAACCGGCATCCGCGCTGTGGCTGTCACCGGGTTCTGCATCCCCCGGCACACCCAGTGTTTCGGGGTCGACATACCGCGCAACCCCTGCGGCCCCGTCCAGCGCGCGAAACCCTGTGCCCGAATGGCAAGCGTCAACAATCGCCACCAATTGCGCGCCCCGGCTCAGCACATGCGCTGACCACGCGCGAAACTCATCATCCACCAGCGCGTTTTCAACCGCACCAATGCTGGCCTGCCAGTTTTTGGCATCCGCAGGCAGGAAAATCTGATCGTACCCACCCTGTTCGTCGCCATCCTGATCCGGCATTTGCGAGCCGTGGCCCGAAAAATAGAATACCGCCGTGTCGCCAGCCCCGCTGGCCGTTGCCATGGTGTCCAGCGCGTCCAGTATACCCGCCCGTGTCGGCGCATCTTGCACAACGCCCGTCGGCGCATCTTCGATGCCTTCGCTCAGCACTGTGATCTGGCCCGCAGGAACGCCGCGCCGGATCAGCGCGCGCATCATCAGCGCCACATCGTTGCGTGGCCCCTTCAGGTCTGCATCCAGATGATAATAATCGCTGACCCCCACCAATACCGCGCGCGTTTCGGCACGGGATTGCGCGGCGCCCAGGACATAAAGCGCCGCGCAGAAGACTGTCATGATCAGCCCGGTGTAATGAGATTTTGTCTCAACTGTTTTGGTCATAATATCCAACGATACTGAGGTTTCCGCCTTGATCAAGCATCGTCGGGAACATGAACGGATTTGTCATCAATTCTGAACCGGGGTGGTCTTTTTCGGCGTAATCCGGCGCGCACCCTCGACTGGTTCAGCGGATTTCAGACTGCGCAGAAAGCCGTTGAACTCGGCATTCTGCCGGGTGGACTGGCGCGCCGCCGAGATCACCAGATCAACCTGCTCCTCTGGCAATCGCAATCGGGTCGGGACTTCATAAAGCTTGTCGCGCATATCTGATGGCAATGGGTCAAAGTTCACCTCGCCCACAAACAGCTTCACATCCTGACAATCCCACCCCTCAAGCGAGCCGCGCAGTTTCTGCACTTCGGGCAAAGGCAAGGCGCAGCGCCAATCCACCAGATCAGAATGCCATTGGTCCAGCGACAACCGCAGCACGTCAAATCCGACGCGTGTGGCCGCGCCCATCGAAGAATTGGCAATCGACATGGCCAGCTCGACCCCGCCGGGCCCTTCGATCTTTTGCGTCCAGTCGTAGTCCTGCTGCACCCCGGCATTGGCCACAAGGAACATCATCCGGCGCATTTTGACCGCTTGTTTCGCGCTGAGCGGGCCATAATCATTCTGCGATTTCGCCCGTGCCACTGACAGCCCCGTGGTGCCGAAATTGTCGGTCACGGCCCCGTCCAGCAGTTTGACATATTTGACCTTGGACGGATCACGATAGCTCTCCAGTGCCCGCCCATACGCCCGCAGCGCCGAGGTCGCCTCGGGGTTGTTGCGCGCCGCGGTCAGCCAGTCCGGCTCGCGGTAATTGCAATCCTGATGGCTTTCCAGAACGATCGGTGAAAACACCAACGGGAACGCCGCCGATGCGGCCACAGCCTCGGACAAGGGCAGCTTGGTTAAATCGCTGCACAGCGCTGCAAATGTTTCCGGCGAAAACAGGAAAGGCGTGTTATTGGCCACGTCACTGGCATTGATCCACGTTTCAATCCCGGTCTTTTTCAGATCTGCAAAGGTCGCGTTTTTTAGGATGGTTTCGTCCAGAAACCGCGCAAATGTGGTCCGATTGTTGGCCCCGCCCGAAATTCCCTTGATCAACACCGAAGGATTGGCCGGATTGTTGGCCATATACTTTTCAGCGTCCTGAATAAGGTATGTCTCGCGGTAGCCCTTAAGCCCCTTGGGCCCGGTCAGCCCGTAATAGGCGGCCGTCACCGACCCGCCCGACACACCCGACACCAGCCGCACATATTTCAGCAAACCGTTGGCGCGCAGTTCTTCCAGCATGCCATAGGAAAACGAAGAGGCGCGCGTGCCCCCGCCGGAAAACGCCAGCCCTATGAAAACATCGTCGACAACATAGGTGGTTTGCGTGACCGCCCCGCCCGGAATACCCCCGCGCGACGTGACATTGATCGGCTCATTCACGACCGAGCAGCCCGCCAGCAATATGGCAGCAACAGCCCCCGCTCTTTGCAAAAGTTTTGTAATCAAATCTCGACCCAATTTGGATGCAGCAGCTTACATCGGGTCAACCTTAGGCCAAAGGCATTCCACAGCAAAGCCCTTGTCTTGCGGCAAAATATGCAGCTTGGCCCCGTGGCGCGCCGCAATCGCACGCACCAGCGCCAGACCAAGCCCGTGCCCGGTCACGCCGCGCGCCGGTTCGCCACGTGAAAAATGCTCAAACAACCGCTCTTTCAATTCAACCGGCACGCCCGGCCCGGTGTCCGTGACCCGCATCCGGTGCCGCCCGCCTGCGTGATCCAGCGTCAGCGTCACGCTGTCCCCCGCCCCGGTGAATTTCATTGCATTGTCCAGCAGATTGGCCACCATCTGCGAAATCAACGCACGATCCCCGACCACCCACAGGTTTGGCGCAATATCGGCCCCGACCTGCAAATCGCGCTCTTCGCCCAACGGTTCATACAACTCAAACAACTGTTCGCACAGCTCAGACAGGTTGACCGGCGCCAGCCCCGGCAAATCGCCGGTTGCAGCTTCGGCCGAGGCAATGTCCAGCAGGGCCTCAAACACCCGGACCGTGTCGTTCAGTTCGCCTTTCAGCCCGGCGACAACCGCGTCTTGCCCCTGCACCCGGTCCAGCCCCTGGCGGATGCGGTTCAGCGGCGTGCGCAGCTCGTGAGCAATGTTGTCAGACAGACGCGCGGTGGCGTTTTGCAGGGTCTCGATCCGGTCCAGCATGTCATGCACATGGGTCTCCAGCCGCCCGAATTCATCGTCGCTGCGCGCGCCGGGGATGCGCGCGCCCAGCGTGCCACCGGCCACCTGATCCACCACCCGGTTGACCCGGTCAATGCGGGTGATCACAAGGCGGCTGACCAGCCATCCCGCCAGAATGCTGAGCGCCACCATAATGCCCCCTGCCAGCGCAATGGTCGCCCGCATATCCGCCATCAATGCTTGTTTCTGTGCCAGCGATGTGGCCACAAGGATCGGAAACCCACCGGGCAGCGACCGCGCCACGCCCATGAACCGGCCCGACTCACCATTCGGTAGCGTATATTCGAACCATTGCACCGGATCAGCGGTAAATTCTGTTGCGCTTGTATCGACCCCCTTGGGCCAGTCTGGAATGTTGCCGCCCAGAAATGCGTGCTGTTTGTCCAGCAGCAAAAACACCCGGTCATAGCCAACCTGTGCATGCGCACGAAACTCCATCGCCTGCCGCAACGCCGGAATGCGACGTTGATCATACAAGGCGGAATACCCGTCCAGATCGGCCTGCAAAGCCTCGACCTGACGCGCATCAAAGGCGCGCGCAACCTGTCCGTATTGGAACCACAAACCGCCCAGCGACACCAACACCATCACACCGGCGATCAACACAGTCAAACGCAAACTGGCGGATTTCGCGGCCCGTGTCGGCATCAGTCAGGCCGCCTCTGGCGCAACTGGCGAAAATACATAGCCTTCGCCCCGCGCCGTGTGAATATAGGTCACGCCGGTATCCGCCTCCAGCTTGCGGCGCAACCGGCTGATATGCACGTCCACCACATTGGTGCCCGGATCGAAATGCAGGTTCCAGACCTCGGACAATAACTGCATGCGCGTCACCGATTCGCCCGCGTTCCGGGCAAAGAACGTCAGCAGGTCGAACTCTTTGGGTGTCACTTTTATGTGGGTCAGCTGGTAATGCACCGTGCGCGCCTTGAGCCGGATTTCCAGATCGCCAAATACCAACAGATCATTGTCGCTGGTCTGCATCCGGGCGCGGCGTAACAAGGCCTGCACCCGCGCGCGCAGCTCGTCCGCGTCAAACGGCTTGGCCAGATAATCATCCGCGCCGCGTTCCAGCCCTTCGATCTTGTTGGCGGCCCGGCCCAGCGCACTGACCACCAGCACCAGCGCATTGGACCCCGCACCGCGCAGCTTGGCAATCGCGTCGATCCCGTCACCACCGGGCAACATCCGATCCACAATGATCAGTTCAAAAACGCCCCCCGTCGCCGCCGCCAGCCCCGTGTCATACGTGTCTTCGATCTGCGTGTGACACCCCAGACCTTGCGCGACCTCTGCAATGGTTTCGGCGCTGACGGGATCGTCTTCGATAATCAGAACTGGGGGTTTGGTCATTGTAAAATTCCTTTCGCCAAGTTCAAAAGAGTACAACCGTTTCGTCAAGCACATTCGCACCGGACACAGGCCGCATCCGTCCGGGACGTGCCCAGGGGTCCAGAATTATGTGCTTGGTTGACCCGTCTGACATCTCAAGCAACAACAAAACCGGGCCAGTGATGCGAAAGCTCTCAAACACACCGTCGCCAACTGCAATACCGTTGACCGCCAGAATGCGGTCGCCGACCTGCAAGCCTTCATAATGCGCAAGGCTCTGCCCGGTCACCGACAGGATCACCCCGTCCATGCCAATCTGCATGCCGGTCTCCTCAAACCGGTATTCCTGACGGCGTGCCGGCTCGCCGCTTTGCGCCGCGCTGGTCGGGGTTTGGTCCCCTTTTGTCACTGTCACTTCGCGTGTGTTATCGCCCCGCTCCAGCACAACAACAAAACCGTCCTGCCCGGCCACGGCCTCAAGCGCAAAGGCCAGATCGCCAATCCGCTCTAACGGCTGCCCGCCCAGAGCGCGCAAGATATCGCCCGGTTGCACTCCGGCGCGCGCAGCCGCGCCGCCAGCGGCCACTGAATCCACCAACACACCGTCGCGCCGGTCCAAGCCCATTGCGGCGGCAATTTTTGGATTGATCGGACGCGTGCGCAAACCCAGTCGGGGCAAGTCCGTCGCCCCACCCTGTTCCAATCGCTGCACCATCTCGATCAGCAACCCGGTCGGGATCGCATAGGCAATACCGATAAAGCTGCGAAACCCGTCCGCGATCTGGCTGTTCATGCCCACAAGCCGCCCGTGTTCATCCACCAGCGCACCGCCCGAGCTGCCCGGATTGACAGCTGCGTCATGCTGAACCATGCGCACCGGCACATTGGCCTCAATCTGGCGTTCCAACGCCGACACAATGCCCCGGCTCAGCGAAAACTCGGCCTCATAAGGCGCGCCAATTGCGTATACGACCTGTCCCAGCACCACGCCCTGCCCCTCTGCCGGGCGCAGATACGCGTCAGACCGCGACACGCGCAGCACCGCGATATCGCGCACAGTATCGCGCGCAATCACCGTCGCAATCTCGCGGCTGCCATCCGCGCCGACGATCAGAACCGTGTCAGACGACCCCACCACATGCGCGTTCGTGATCGCCAGATCAGCGCGCAGAAACCGAAAGCCCGACCCCAGCAACCGCTCTTCAAGATCGTCAGAGCGCACCACAAAACTCGCCTCGACCGCCAGCCGCAAACCGGTGGCCGCCTGCGCCAGCTGGGGTGCCATAAACAGCCACAGCGGCAGGACCAAGATCAGAACAAAACGGGGCAGAATGCGCATGTCGGACTCCTCATGAAACCAGTGTCAAAACCTGCCACCACCCTAGCGAGCGCGCCCGGACAAGGCTCATGACAAATACGGTTAGATTTGGCGAAGATGCAGAATTCCGTTGCTCCACGGGAACATGCCTCCTTAGATTAAGGACAAGTTGATTGCACCGAGCACCGTTTTTCAGGAGAGTTTCATGACCTTCAAAGCCATTTGCACTGCCGCACTTGTGTTGGCAACCGGCATCACGGCGCAGGGGCTGGCCCATGCACAGACATCAGCGCAGCCAAGCCCGATCAGCGCGTTGCGCCTCTCTGCCGAGCTTTTCGCCATGGGACAAACCCAACAGGATCCCCTGCTTGTTCTTACCGCCGCCAAGCTGCGCAAGTCTGTGTCCTTGTCGCCCACAGACCGCGCGCCCACCGGCGGGCAGGTCGAGACGGGAACAACTCTGGAATGGCAAACCATGCTGGAGACAGCCGCCGCGCTGGCCGCCGCCGATGACGCACTTTTGGGGCTGATCGAAGATGTGCGGTTTGAGACCTCCAAAGGGGTTTCGGACGGCCCGGTTTACAGCGTTGCAATCATCGGCGCAGGCGGAACAGACGAATATGAATCGCTGCCCTTTACCGGTGGTGATTATGCCGAGATTTACGTTGAGGGCAAAGGCAACACCGACCTGAACCTTTATGTTTATGATGCTCAGGGAAGGTTGGTCTGTTCAGACACAGACATCAGCGACATCGCCTATTGCGGCTGGCGTCCGGCCACCACCAGCGGCTTTCGCATCGAAGTGCGCAACAAAGGCGATGCCAACAACCAATATGCGTTAATCACAAACTAAGGAGGATGGTCATGTCCCTGTTTCGCACAACATTCCTTGCCAGCGCCACCGCCGCGCTTTTGGCGCTGCCCGCGCTGGCGCGTGACAACCACGCCATCCTGATCGGCGCTTCGACCTATACCAATCTGGAAGAACGCTTTTGGCTGCGTGGTCCCGCCAACGATATCGATCTGGTGCAACGGTTCCTGACGACCTCGCCCAGCGCGCCATTTTTGCCGGACAATATCACCGTGCTGGCCGATGGGGTCGAAAACGCCGCCGCGCCCACGCTGGCCGCAATTCGTCAGGCCTTTGCCGATCTTGAGGCCCGCGTTCAGGACGGCGATTTTGTCTATCTGCACTTCTCCGGTCACGGCTCCCAAGCGCCCGCTACGGACCCGGACAGCGAACTTGACGGGCTGGACGAACTGTTCCTGCCGGTCGACATTGGCCCTTGGAATGACAGCGTCGGCACGGTTGAAAACGCGCTGGTTGATGACGAGATTGGCCGCATGATCGACGGGCTGCGCGCCAAGGGCGCCACTGTCTGGGCGGTGTTTGACAGTTGCCATTCCGGTACCGCCACCCGCGCTGCGCCCACCGGAGATGACGAAGTGCGCTTGCGCAAGCTCGACCCGTCCGCACTGGGCATTCCTGACCACATACTGGCCGACGCCGAAAGCACCTCGCGCGCGCTGCCCGATCCACGCGCCCGCGCCCAAAGCCCGGTTCCGGGCACGGATGAGGGCGGTTTTGTTGCCTTTTTCGCCGCGCAAACCAACGAAACCACCCCGGAAAAACGCCTGCCCAAAGGCAAAAAAGGCCGTCGCTCGCAGGGCGTCTTTACCTTTGTGCTGTTTGAAACCCTCGCTCAGAATCCCGGCATCACCTATCGCCAGCTGGGCCAGGAGGTACTGCGCCGGTATTCCGTGAAAAACATGGCCCGCTCGACCCCGATGTTCGAAGGCGATCTGGACACAGTGGTGTTCTCTGGCGAACCGGTCGCCCCCGTCACTCAATGGCCCGCCGGGATTGGCGACGGCATTGTCACCGTGCCCGCAGGCGCGCTGCACAACTTGACCGAAGGCGCTGAGCTGGCCCTGTTCGCGGCCGCCAGCGACGACGACGACGCGGTATTGGGCTATTTCCGGGTCGACTATGCCGACACGTTTTCAGCCGAGGTTGTGCCCATCGCCGCCAACGGCAAAGAGGCGATGGCCATGAACGACATCCCCAAAGGTGCCTACCTGCGCAAACAGGGCGAAAGCCTCGATTTCTCGCTCACCGTGGCCCTGCCTGAATCCGGCACTACAGACCAGTCTGCCGCGCTGGCTCAGGCGCTGGATATGATCCGCGACGATAGCGAGATGAACAGCCGCATCAACTTTGTCCCCGCCGGAGAAGACGCTGACATCCGCATGGCATTCCTGCCCGACAGCCCCCGCCCCGGCGCAGTTTGGCTGCTGCCCTCCACTGGCCTGTTTGATCCACAACACCCGGAACAAACCCCCTCAGTCGGCGTCGATGACAAATCCCCCGAGGACCTCGCGCTCACCTTGGAAGATACGCTGACCCACATGTCACGCGCGCTGAACCTGCTGAAAATCGGCGCGGGGTATGGCGTGTCCGATCTGGATGTCGATGTTGAACTGCGCACCCGCAACAAGCGCAACAAAAAAATGCGCGCGCTTGATACCGTGGCGGTGCCCAAGCTGATCCCCGGTGACGAAGTGCATATTCTCGCGCAGAACAACACCGATCAGCCGGTGGATGTGAACGTGCTGTACGTGGGCAGCGACTATTCCGTCAGTCACTTTTTCTCGGGGCGCATGCAACCCGGCGACAGCCTGAAAAAGGGTCTGTTGCGCATCACTGATACGGCCTTTGGCCGCGACCGCGTGATCATGGTGATCACCCCGGCGAAACCGCAATCCGTGGTCGAAAACCTTGCCTTTATGGAGCAGGACGAACTTGAAACCACACGTGGCGAGGCCCCCTCCAGCCTTGCCTCGGCCTTTATGCAGGCCGGATTTGGCAGCGTCACCCGGGGCGCCATCGCGCTGGACGACGAAACCGACGGCCCCGGCGGGCAAGTGTTGCAATTTGAAATCGACGCTGTTCCGGCGGGTGGGTAATCATGCTGTGCCGTCTGGTGCTGTATCTGGCCACGATGGTCACGCTCGGCGGATTGGCCTGCCAAACCGAGGCCGCGCCGCGCGCTGTGCAACCAACGCTTCTGGACGAAGCGTTTCAGGCGGCGCAATGGGGGTTCCTTTCCTCTGCGGGCAGCGCGCTGCACCAGACCAGCCAACGCCTTGCGGCTGGCGACGACGCGCTCGCCAAAGCGTTGCAACAGCGTCAGGTTCTGGCCGATCAGGTCGAAACCGCCGAGGCCGCGCTGGCCCGGCTGGGCACCGATGATGCGGGCAATGCACGCGCCGAATTCACCCGTCTGGCCGGAGACATCACCCAGCTGAACACCCGAGTCGCGGCGCTTGATGCAGACATCTCTCGGGACTTTCCTGACTTTGACCAAAAAGCCCGACCGCGCCCGCTGTCTGTGCCGGATGTACAAAGCCACCTTGAGCCAGACGAGGCGCTTTTGTTTGTCTATTCTGGCGAACGACGCAGCTTTATCTGGCTGGTCACACCCGAACTGGCCACATGGCACCGCCTGTCGCTGGGCACACCCGAACTGAGCGATTCTGTGGCGGCCATCCGTCAGTCGCTTCAGGCAGGCGCAACCCTGCGCGGCGCCGAAGCGATGGATGACGACTTTTCCGCAGAGGCAATCCCGGCTTTTGACCGGGTCAATGCGTGGCTGCTTTATGCCGAACTGATCTTTCCGATTGAGCCCTATCTTGCTGATATCAAACACATATACACAGTTGTGGACGGCCCGCTCAGCGGCCTGCCCCTGAGCCTGCTGGTCACGGATATTCAGATCAAAGGTGAAGACAATGACCCCGAGGCGTTGCGCAACACCGGGTGGCTGTTTCAGCGTCACGCGCTGACCACTTTGCCCTCTGTAGAAAGCCTCGCACTTGTCACCCGCGCCGCACCTGCGCCCGGCGCTGATCAACTGGCGTTTCTGGGTTTTGGTGACCCGGTGTTTTCCGGCGCAGTCTCCAACACGTCTGACGGTCAGTTCTTTCGCTCCGGCGGCGCCGATCTGGACAGCATCCGCGCGTTGGCGCCCCTGCCTAACACAAGGCGCGAGATAAACCGGCTGGCTGACGTACTGGGACGCGACCGCAGCGCCATCCACCTTGGTGCAGACGCGTCCGAACATGCGGTGCGCGCCGCACCGATGAACCGCGCTGATGTGATTGCTTTTGCCACCCACGGGCTGCTGTCGGGTGAATTGCGCGGGCTCGCGGAACCGGCGTTGGTGCTGACCCCGCCTGACAAAATTGAACCGGGCAATGACGGCCTGTTGACCAGTTCCGAGATTGCCAGCATGTCTTTTACTGCTGATTGGGTGGTGCTGTCGGCCTGCAACACTGCCGGCAGCGATGGCCGCCCCGACGCCGAAGGCCTGTCCGGGCTGGCGCGTGCCTTTCTGCTGGCAGGCGCGCGGTCGCTCCTGGTGTCGCACTGGCCGGTGCGCGACGATGCCGCCGCCCGGCTGACCACCGACACATTCACCGCGCTCAGCGCCGCCCCCGGCACGCGCCGAAAATCCGAGGCCCTGCAACAGGCCATGCAGACCCTGATGCAGGATGAAAGCGACCCCAGCCTGGCCCACCCCGCCGCGTGGGCCCCTTTTGTCGTTGTCGGACATGGGGGGTATTGATGCGCATTCTTCTGGCTCTTTGTCTGACCTGCCTGCTGCTGGCACCACCTACCAGCGCACAGGACCAACCTGAAACGCTGGATGCGGCGATGGCAGACCTGGACAAGCTGTTTGAACGCGGCGCCAGTTTTGACGAAATTGCGCTCAAGATCACATCGCTCCTGCAAACCGCCAAGGCGTCTGGTGTGATCAACCCGGATTTTGCTATTTTCTATGCCATGCTGGCCGATCACCTGCGCCTTGAAACCGACAACCCGGCCTATGCATTGCAAGTTGCCGAAGAGGGGCTGGCGTTGATCGCGGGCAACCCCGAACAGGCCGATTTCCGCGCCGCGCTAATGGCCTCGCGCGCCTATGCGCTGGCCGATATGGGCCGTCTGTCCGAAGCACATTCCACGCTGATACTGGCGCTTCCAACCCTGATCACGTCCTTTGGTGAGGATACAGTTGGCGACTATCAGGCCCATGCCGACCTGTGGGCAGAGGGGCAATTGTCCGACTTCAACCAATCAGCGCTCGACATCGCCAAAGAGACGCTACAAGCGGCCTATGACGCCCTGAATGCGGGCGCTTATGGCCGGGTTCTGGTGCTGTCGGGTTCCGCGCTTTTGCCAATGGACACGAGCTTTGCCGAGGCGGATCTGCGCGGCACCAATCTTGAGGCGGAAAAGCTGACCGGCGAGGCGTTGTTCAAACTAGGACGCCACCGCGAAAGCGCCAACGCCTATCTGCGCGCGCTGGGCTATATGACCCAAACCCCGTGGCAACTCAGCGGCATACCCGACTGGTGGGGCACCCTGTCCCCCGAAATCTCTGACATCGGATTTGACGTGTTCGACGGCCTTGCAGGGGCCGCCGCCGAGATCAACCGCCCCGACGTCCAAGAGGCGGCGTTGGCCGCGGCCTTTGACCTCGCAAAATCGCCACGCCAGCGCTATTCGCTGCTGCAACGTCAGGCCAGTCTCGCGCATGCGGATGGCCGTCCGGACGAGGCGCTGGATCAGCTGACACAAGCCCGCAACATCGCGCTGGATGCGGGGCTCGAAATCGACGCATTGGTTGCAGAGTTCTACAGCGAAATGGTCATTATCTACGACCAGCTGGGCGACGGTGTACCGTTTGACACAACCCGCTTTATCGACGTCACCGATCGCGTGCTCAAGGCACATCAGGACAACCAGATCGCCGGGCGCGACTTCTTTCTCTACAGCGCCGCCAATGTGCTTAAACACGGCACTGTGCCCGAAAAAACGCTGGAATACGCCCGTCAGGCGCTGCAATGGCGTCAGGCCGATCTGGCACGCAAATCCGACACCAGCTTTGGCGCCACACAAGGCCGCCGCGCCAGCCGCGATACGCTGGAACTGTTCTTGCATGCGGCGCACACAGCCGCCTCGGCAACCGATCACCCGGGCCAAAGTGCCGAAGACTGCCCCAAGGACGACGCCTATACAAGCTGCCTGATTGTGATGCGCTCGAGATGATCCGGCGCGGGCAGATAACCATCCAAAAAAGGCAGCCCCAACCGGACCTGCCCTTGTGTTTTTCTAGTCCGCTGAAGGGCTAGTTTTTGCCCTGCGCCTCCAAAACCTCACGGTTCTTTTCACGCAGCCGCCACGCAGCCCCCATGCTGTCTTTCAGGTTCTCCGGCAGCGCATCCAGCGGCACAACCAGATCGCTGTCGACTGGCCACTTGGTCAGCAACTCAGGATGATACCCTTCGGGATAGTAGATCTCGGGATCAATCTCCATCTCACGTACGTATGCCTCTTGAATGTCCTCCCGCGCATGCGGCGGCTTGGGCACAATCAGCTGACCATTTGAGAAATCGAACTGAGGCGCGCGCGAATTCGGGAACCGGGGCAAAATGCCTTCGCGTACCCAGATCTGATCTTTGGTCACGTTCACAACGATCCCGTCCGGCGCACCAAAATGATACGGCCCCTTCCAGTGTTCCCGGATTTCCGCAACGGTTTCCTCGATCTGATAGGGATCATAGCTCATGTGCGTGTTCATCAGCAGCCGTGGCTGAACCAGACTGGCAATGTACCCGGCGGCATAACTGGGCGTGTGATGCGTATCCACGGTATAGCGCCCCAAAAACGGCGGCACGCCCTGAACTCCAGACGAAATCTCGATGATTTCCTGCTGTTGCTCGGTCACGAAAACATCACAACCCTTGGCATAAGGAATGTCGATCATGTTGGGCCGACCGTCCCCTGTCCAGATAAAGCACAGACCGTTCCAATCCAACCGATAGCCAGACGCGCCGTCCTTGGCATGGCTGCGTTGCCAGTGGGTGACCTGTACGCCGTCTTCGTCGTAGATTACGCCGCCATTGTCGCGGAAATCAAATTCATTGACGATGATATCCCAGCCTTTTCCGACCGGAAACACGCTGAACGCGTCCCGGTGCCAGCCGGTCATCATCTTCATGCCTTTCACCATGGTCGCGGTGCCGTATTCTTCGGTTCGCCCTGATGGGCCATGCACGGTGAGCTGTTCATGCCACCCCCCGGCCCAAGTACCAAACATCCACAGATAAGGCAGGCCGCCAAAGTGGTCGACATGCAAGTGAGTGATGAACACGTCCGAAATTTCATTCAAGGCATAGCCACTGGCAATGATATTGGCGGGTGACCCCTCACCAATGTCGAACATAAAGATTTTGCCATTGCCCAACTCAACGAGAATGGCGGTATTCATCTGGCCCGGGCGAATGAAAGGCGCGGACCCCATAAAGATGATCCGCATCTCATTGGGTTGCACGTCCTCAGTACGCGGAAACCAGTTTGCGGCGCTCTGTAACCAGGGTTGCGGCGAAATTCCCTCAAACGTCAGACCTTCCTTCCAGCGCCCCATCGGAACACCGCCGCCCAGCGCGGCCTGAATATCCTCTGTTGAAGACGGGTCCTGAACCTCGGGTGGTTGCGCACCAACTGGCGCAGCCAGCGCAATAGCCATCAAGACGGCCAACCCTGACGCGGCGTTCCGTATGCGTTTCATCGATTTTCCTTCCGCAAAGTTCTCATCCGTCCTACGCTACTACCCAAGCGCGGAAATCATGATCGATTTTGCGCAATTTCCAAGACGATCAGACGCGAATTTTGCACCTTTGAATTTAGTCGGCCAAAAGGCATTCAACAGTTGAGCGAGCAGGGAAACTTACTTCTTCAGACGTCTTTTGCGGATGTAGATCACTTCTGCGATGCCGCTCGATTATGGGACTTGGACTTTGCGCCGTTAGCTAAGTCCCCCGACGGCGACATTGTGGCCGATTTGTTTCAAGCCCGCTATGGACAAGTAGACTTCGGATCCTCGGTTATCAGGTCCGCTCTGATGCAAGCCGGAGCTCCCCCTGCCAAGCGTCACACATTTGTCCTCCTCCCCCCTACAATGAATGACCTTTGGTGGCGTCATCAGTTTGTGTCGAACAACAATATATTGGTTTTCCACGAAGGCGCAGATTTAAACTGTTTGTCCGGGCCGGATTTTAATAATTTCTGTTTGTCGATCGACGAAACCTATGTCGAACGGGTGGCCGAACGCGAACATATCCGGTTGCCCGCACTGCATCGGCGACCAGAGGTGTTTCGCCCGGCTCCAGCCCTTTATGCGCGCGCGCTTCATCTGGCGCAGGCCTGCGTTCTTCAGGCTTCAGAAGCCACGGTTTCCGCGGTCACTGACATCACAGATCACCTGACGGTTTCATGGGTTTTGCATGCCGGCATTCATCAGGGCGCCCGCCACGAACGCGCCCATGAACGCGCCTTGCGCCAAAGCCTCGAATTGATCGGAGACACCCCGCATCAACAACATACCGTGGCTGAACTCTGCAGAATTGCCGGAACATCCAGACGCACGCTTGAAACGGCATTCCGCGACCATCTGGGGGTCAGCCCCGCAGCCTTTATGAAACTACGCCGCCTGTCAGGTGCACGCCAGGATTTGAAACGCCGTACGTCAAATTCCGCGCGTGTGGGTGACATCATGGCACGCCACGGGTTCAGTCATGTTGGCCAGTTTGCTACCGACTACCGCGCCGCGTTCGGAGAACGCCCGTCTGACACGCTCAACAATGTCAATTAGGGCGAGGCGGATAGGCAAATCCATACTGCTGAAATACCGACGGAATACCGACGCAGCGCCGACGCGGGTTTTCAACCTATCCCAGTTCCATTGTCGCGATGGCCGCTAAGGTCCCCGACGCCACTGGCGGTGTGCCCCGCCACATGCGCGCGGTTGCGAAGCTGCTCTCAAATCCAGCCCCAATCAATGTATTGGTCAGCGCTGTATTTTCGGACGGTACATCAATAATCACATGGTCCGACGGCAAAGCCTGTAGCGCACCTTTGGTCAGTTCCAATGCCTGTGCCGTGTCCGGCGCGATCACCGGACCAACCTTGACGCCCTGACGGCACCGCCGGATCGTGGCAAACCCCGTCACCTCAGACCCTGAACATAGAACAAGCGTTTTGCGCGTGTCTGTTTGCGCGATCCATGCGTTCAGAAACCGGGGCCGCGTGACACCGTTGGCCTGTTGATCCAACGTCGAAATGACACCCGCATCCGCATCATCGGCCAGGCGCACATTCCGGCTGGCAACCGGGGGTAGCACCCCTTCATAACGAACAGATGACCCGGTTTTGACAAATCCGGACTTGGCATAATTGGCTTGCTGATCGGCCACACCGTCCAACCCAACAGTCCGCGTTCCCGCATGGTCGAGTGCATGTTTCCAAAGAGAATACCCAATGCCCTGCCCACGGAATTCCGGGTGGCACAGGTACAGACCAAGAAACGCAAACTCAGCAGAATGCGCGACCACCGAGATCGCCGCAACCAACGCGCCGCCTTGCTCTGCTACAAAAAAACCGTCCGGGTCCGCCGCAAAGAACCCCGCCGCATCGCCCAGCCCGGGGTTCCACCCTTCGTCGGCGGCCCAATCCAAAATCTGCGCCAGGTCCTTCAAATTCGCGATGCGCATATTCATCCCGGTTCCCTTGTCTGTCTCGTCGCTACGCGGCGCTGTCACGATGTCATCCCATCGCCCCATGTCAAGACGATCAATGCGCAGAATTTGGATGGGGTTAACGGCAAGCGTCCGCTTCAAGTCGGAAGCGAACGCTTGCTTGGGTCAGTCTGCCCCCAGTTTTCGAGGAGAGGCGGGGGCAGATCGACGGGGATTAATGTGTCGCTTCGATTTTCGAGAAATCCAGCGCGTTTTCCTCAGGCGAGCCTTTGATCGAGGCGACCTCTGCGCGCTTCTTCGTGAAGATATAGACGACGCAGGCCAGATAAATCCCGACGACAACCGCGCCAATCCACTGGATTTGCAGCCACTGAGATTTGAACAGCAGCGTCAGACCGAACAAGACAGCGACATTCGCCGCCACGTAACCCGCTTTACCCATCCTTGCCGGGGTCAGTGACAGGTTATCCGAATACAGACGGATCAGGCTGTCCAGCGAGTTAATCACAAACGTCACACCAACAATCACCATCGAGATGTTCAGCAGGCCAGTGGTATCAATACCATTTGAATAGTAAAAATACAGAACCGAAAACCAGACCGCGAGCGGGATAGACGGAATGAATAGAAGCGCCAGCAACAGGTATTGAGTGCGCATGCCGCCAACAAATCGCGATGTGAACTGACCAATCATGATCGACCATGCGAACCACCAGAACAGGTAGAATTCGTGGTAATCGTTGATGGGTGTTACAAATTTGTGGATGTTGGTGAAATAGCCTGAAGTGAGTTCCCCCAATTTGGTGGCCATCGCGCCGAGACCCATGCCTGCATAAAGCCACATGAACACGATCAGGCCCAGGAACATCACCGTTGATCCGACGCTAAGCACGCGCACAAATTTGATGTCGGTGCTGGAATAGGCGGCAGCCAGGATCACACAGAACACAACCACATAGAATGTCGTCAGAACAGTTTCGCCGTCTCCGATCTCGGGCACATAGAAGGGCAGATAGACCAGAAACAAGCTGGCTGTGAATGCACATGTGCCGACGATGACAATGTTGTTGAGGATTTTCACAAAGGGAATTTCAAAGAATTTCACCCGTGGCTCGACAACACAAAAGTAGAAACTGGTCAGGAAATAAAAGCCCCAGATCAGAAAGCCCCAAAACCCAAATTCAATCGCCAGTGGGTTGGTAAAACCATAATCCCCGACGTTTTCAGGGTTGGCATAGGTTGGGAATTCTCCCAGCGGGAACATGATCAGCCCCACATCCAGCCCGGACGTGAACAAAATCGCCATAAAGGTGAACAGCGGCACCGGGGTCACGCCGATCACGCGCAGGTTCCACCATTTCACGACGCAGATCGTGACCAGCGCAAGCGCCAGCACAATCCCAAAGGTGATAATTATCGACAGCAAAGTCGCCATTAAAAGTCCCTCCCGTTTGACTCAAAAAATCAAGCCTCAGTTCCGCGTTTCCCTAGCGATAAATTGGCCATTCATTCAATTTATTGATTACTGATACCGAAAATTGCACATTTGTGCTATATTTTTTTCGATGTATGACTCTCCAGACCTCGGGAGACGCATAAAATGACTCGTTCCACGATCAGTGAAATTCGCCGCGAAGAGCTGATTCAGGCCACAATTGCGGCCATCTATGAACAGGGGTTTGCTGATCTGACTGTTTCGCGAATTGCAAAAGATGCTCAGGTGTCAACCGGCAGCATTCACTACTATTTTGGAGGAAAAGAGGCCTTGCTTGAGGCGACCATGCTTCATCTTTTGAACGCCCTCAAAACCGCGCATCATAGCTGGTTGAAAGATGCCAAAACCCCAGAAGAGCGACTGCACGCAGTGGTGCAGGCCAACTTTGACGGGTTTTTTCTGTCGAAAGAAACATGCCGGGTATGGACGCAGTTCTGGGCCTTTGCGCCATACCATCCCAAGCTGGCGCGCCTTCATCGGATTAACCGCGCACGTGTGAAAAGCAACGTTATGTTTTCTTTGCGCGAACTTGTTCCGTCACAGGATCTGACCGTTAAGACAAACGCGATTCAGGGCTACATGGATGGTGTCTGGGTCCAGATCGCGCAATCGGCAGAAACGCTGAACCTGCCGGATCTGCAAAGCGAAGCCACACTGTTTGTGAACCAGACCATTTGGAACGGTTCACAAAGCAGAATGTGACGCGCCAAGTGCAAAGAGTTGACGCTTAATGTGACAGAACTTGATCCAAGAAGGTACGCGTCCGTTCGTTTCCCGGTGACGTAAAGAACGTTTCCGGATCGTGTTCCTCAATGATTTCACCGGCATCCATAAAGATGACGCGATCCGCAACCTTGCGGGCAAACCCCATTTCGTGGGTCGCACAAACCACGGTCATGCCTTCGCGGGCCAAAGTTTCCGTTACGTCCAGAACTTCGCCGATCATCTCGGGTCAAGCGCGGGTGTCGGTTCGTCAATCAAAAGGATTTCGGGTTTCATGCACAGGGCGCGGGCGATCGTCACGCGTTGCTGTTGGCCCCCGGACAATTGGCCGGGGAATTTCGCCGCCAGATTGGCGATCTGCACCTCTTTCAGAAACGCCATTGCGGTGGCTTATGCTTTGGACAGAGAGTCCTTGCGGGCCACCATCGGGGCTAGCCTACAGTTTTCCAAAATCGACAAATGTGGGAACAGGTTGAAATGTCGGGAACACATGCCAACCTCGCGGCGCATTCCCTCCATGTTGGACGCATCCGCATTGATCGGATCACCATTGATCCGGATTTCACCGGACTGGTGTACTTCCAGCTGATTAAAAGTGCGGATCATCGTTAATCTACCCGATCCCGACGGACCACACACAACGATCTTTTCGCCCTTTTCCACTGTCAGATTGTTGTCTTACAACGCATGGAACGGGGCATAGAAATTATTGACGTCTTTCATTTCTACTGCGGCGGTCATGCGTGATCCTCTCGGTTACGGTTTGACGGCGGCGGTGACAATAATCTCAACTTTCAGGACATCCCGGGCGAGTTTGGCTTCGCCACAGGCACGCGCGGGCGCATGCCCCGCCGGCACCCAAGCATCCCAAACGGCATTCATTTCGGCGAAATCGGCCATATCAGAAAGCCAGACAACCGCCTGAAGGATATGCTCGCGATCCGATCCGGCTTCGATCAAAAGCGCGTCGACGCGCGACAGACAATCGGCGGTTTGTTCGGCAACGCTGTCGCCAGCACCAACCTGACCACACAAATATGCGGTTCCGTTGTGCTTAACGATTTTGCTCATGCGTTCAGAGGTGTGAATGCGTTCAATCATTTGGTTTTCCACTCAAATTTCGCGCCGCAAGGGCGTTGCAGTCTTCGGTCAGGATCAAAGGGTCGTCAATCGCCGCTGGTATTTTGTAAGTTTCGCCATTGGCGATTTTCTGCTTCGTCCCACGCAGCACTTTACCCGACCGCGTCCTGGGCAGGCGTAGCACAGGCACAGCAAGCTTGAACACCGCCATCGCACCGATTTTGGCGCGCAAAAGCTGAACGAGCTCTTTTTCTAAATCCGCAGGATCACCATCAAACCAACACCCATCGGATCCCTTGTCTGCGTTAAACGCAGACGTCGGTGGCGTGAATCAATCAATTGCCTCGGAGGCACTGGCCCAAAAAGCCGCTGGTTCAGCCTGCCACGCGGCCTAGGTCTCCGGATAATTCGACATTATGGCATCAGCACGTGTAGTTCATACCGATGCGACCACCATCGATATAGATGGTTTCCCCGGTGATATATTTTGCTTTATTGCTGGCCAGAAATGCGACGGCATCGCCAATGTCGCGCGGTTCTCCAATACGTTTCAGCGGAGTGCGTGACATGACCATTTTCATGGCTTCAGGGTTCGCGTTCACACCAGCCATCATTTCGGTATCAATCGATCCGGGCCCCACAGCATTCACACGAATGTTGTGCGGCGCAAGGGCAAGCGCAGTTGCCTTGGTCAACTGCATCACGCCGCCCTTTGACGCGCAATACGCAGGAATTGACGGGATCGCCACAACCGCATTGACCGACGACATGTTCACAATCGCGCCTTCGATATTCTTGGCCACCATGGTTTTGGCCGCACGTTGCAACGCAACAAACGTCCCGGTCAGGTTCACATCAATCACCTTTTGAAAGCTCTCGATCGAGGTTTCAAGAAAATCACCGGGCATCGCGATTCCGGCATTGTTCACAAGTATTTCAACATCGCCGTGCTCGGCTTCGATGGTGTCGAACATGGCATTGATCTGGGCCGCGTCGCCCATGTCACAGGTCATACCCACGGCACCGCCGCCCAGTTTTTCTGCCGCTGCCGCGACACCTTCGGCGTTAATGTCAGCCAAAATCAGCTTGGCGCCATCTTCTGCGAGGGCCTCTGCACAGGCGTAGCCGATGCCTTGGGCGGCGCCAGTGACCAGCGCGATTGGTTGTTTGCTCATATCGTTTCCTATTTCTTCAAACCGTAAAGCTCGGTCGCTTGTTCTTCTGTAATAAATCCGGCGGCCAAATCTTCGGCCACCCCTGCTTTGTCGCGCTCGCTTGGGTCGCCGTAACCGCCCCCACCCGGGAGGCTCAGTTTAAGACGTTGACCATTTTTGATCAATTGACGGCCTTTGCTGCGTAGCTTGGTGCCGTCCGACAGTTCGACGCGACCCTGAGCGCCCGCAAGCCCACCCTCGCGGCCCCGCGCTGCATTTTCAACACGATCAAACATTGCGTTGAAATAAAAATCATAACCTTCGCGTGGTTCGATCTCGATAATCTGGCCAAGACCGCCACGGAAAGCCCCCGCGCCGCCAGAGCCTTCTCGCAAGTCCTTGCGCCACACAGTAATCGGGCCAACGTGCTCAGTTGCTTCGACGCTCATGGTGGACACACCCGACGGGAACGCGGTGGCTGACAAGCCGTCCAACGTCGGGCGCGCACCCGTGCCGCCCGAGTTAAACATCAACACCTCAGCATTAGGCAGGCCGCTCTCGGATTCGCTTGCCCGTGCGGAAATTTGAATATTCCAAAGCGCGCTGGCACCTTCTGCTGGCACCGTGTTCGGCAACGCCTGATGCAAGGCGCCCAATACCACATCAGGCACCAAATGCCCTAAAACGTGACGCACGGACACCGGTGCCGGACGGCGCGCGGCCAGAATGCAACCTTCTGGGGCCGTGATTTCAAATGGTTCCAGCGACCCCGTGTTATTGGGAACCTCAGGCGCAATCGCACATTTCAGACCATAACAGGCATAGGCCCGCGTATAGACCTCGGGGACGTTCACGCCAAAACGGCTCATGCCTGATGTGCCGTCAAAATCTGCCTTGATCTGATCGCCCTTAATATCCAGACGTACAACCATGTTCACTGGCGCGTCATAACCATCAACCTGCATGGAATGATTGAACGTGCCATCGGGTACTTTGGCAATGGCTTCGTGCGTTGCCTTGCGCGATGTTTCGATCACGAAATCAGCAAGACCATCAATATCTGCAATGCCAAATTCGCCCATCATGGTTTGCAACCGACGATCGCCCGCTTCGTTACAGGCGGCCAGCGAATACATGTCACCCACCACCTGATCAGGTTCGCGCACGTTTGAACGCACCAATCGAATAAGATCTTTGGACACGTTCCCGCGTTCCGCGAATTTCATGATCGGGATCAACAGACCCTCTTCATAAACTTCGTTGCCGTCGGGTCCAAATCCGCGACCGCCAATATCAACAACATGGGCGGTACAGGCAAAGAACCCGATGTGCTTACCATCGCGGAATGATGGCGACACAACAGTAATGTCGTGCAGGTGGCCTGTGCCAAGCCAAGGGTCGTTGGTGATGAACACATCCCCATCGAACACGTTTTCAGGCCCGATTTCGCGCACAAAATGGGTCACACTTTCGGCCATGGCATTTACGTGCCCGGGCGTGCCGGTCACCGCTTGTGCCATCATGCGACCGTTGCGGTCAAACAACCCTGCCGAAAGATCACCCGCCTCGCGCACCGATGTGGAAAACGCGGTACGGATTAAGGTTGTCGCCTGCTCTTCGACAACCGAAATCAAACGGTTCCACATGATTTGATAGTCAATTGCGGTCGGGCTCATACTGTGTCTCCCTTGCGGCGCAACAGCAGACTGCCGTCACCCTGGCCAATCGCGGTATAGGCAGATGTGACAATTGTTGTGGTCTCGTCTTCGATAATCACGGCGGGACCTTCGACAGATTTCCCGGCGCTCATTTCCTGACGCTCGACTTCGCGTGCCGCTACAGATTTACGCAATGCCGCATCATAAAATTGACGCGTGCAGCGTTTGTTTGCAGCCACACCGCGGTCAAACCGCGCAGCCTTGTCGACCTCGGGCAGCACCGACGCCACCACAAGCGACCAGTTTGTGATCTCGATGGCAAGGCCGTCAATGATACGGCCAAACAGCACGCGATAGGCCTCCTCAAAGGCGTCTTTGATCTCGGATTTGTCAGCATCCGCAAAAGTTTTGTACGGCAATGCCACCGGAATTTCCCAACCCTGTCCTGCGTAACGCATGAACGCGGTCAGCTTTGATGTGGTGTCGGCATCCTTGGCCCCGACTTCAACAAAGGCCCGCGCCTCTTGTTCAAGCTCGGCAAGGGCTGCGTTCACTGCTGCCCCGTCAAACGCTGCGAGGCGTTGGAACAGACCGCGCGTTGCCTCGTAACTGAACGGCGCCCTGAGGAACCCAATCGCCGAGCCAACCCCAGCCCCGGGCGGGATGATCAGATCCCGAATGCCCAGTTTTTCGCACAACCTGCAAGCATGAAGCGGCGCGCCGCCCCCAAAGCCGATCATCGTGAAATGCTCGATGTCGCGCCCGTTTTCAACAGTATGAACACGCGCCGCATTGGCCATGTTTTCATCCACCACTTCGGTCACACCAAAGGCGGCATCGCTGCTTTGGATACCCAATGGCGCGCCAAGTTTCGCGGCCACGGCGGTGTCGGATGCATCCGCATGCAACTGGATCGCGCCACCTGCGAAATTGTCCGGGTCAAGCCGCCCCAACAACAGGTTCGCATCCGTCACGGTCGGTTCCTCACCACCGCGCCCGTAACAGGCCGGCCCGGGTTCCGATGCAGCAGATCGTGGCCCAACCTGGATGCGGTTCATGCTGTCGATTGAGGCGATGGACCCACCGCCGGCACCAATTTCAACCATCTCAACAACCGGGGTCGACACGGTCATGCCCGACCCTTTTTTGAAACGATATGTGCGTGCGACTTCAAAAGTGCTCGCGGTTTTTGGAGCCCCGTCTTCGATCAGACAAATCTTGGCAGTGGTGCCGCCCATGTCAAAGCTCAGCACCTTGTCCAGATCATGTGCCCGTGCGAAATCGGCGGCAAAGATGGCGCCGCCCGCAGGCCCTGATTCCAACAGACGCACGGGTTGTTCTGCCGCCGTCTCGACCGAAATAAGCCCGCCACCCGAGTGCAACATAAACACAGGCGCCGTAACGCCATTATCGCGCAAACGCGCGACCAAACGGCCCAGATAGTCCGCCACCTGCGGCTGAACATAGGCGTTTACGATCACCGTGTTAAAGCGTGGCAATTCCCGCATTTGGGGCGAAATCACCGAGGATATCGAAATCGAAAGGTCCGGCGCAGCCTGACGCAGTGCATCGGCCATCTGACGTTCGTGGCTGTCATTGGCATAAGAATGCATCAGGCCAATCGCCACCGCATCAAAGTCACCTGCCAGCACGGTTTGCACCATGGCATCGACTTCGTCCTGCGCGAGCGGCAAAAGAACTTCACCATTGGCTCCAATGCGTTCGTTCAGCGTAAACCGGTCCTGACGTGGCACCATCGGTTTGGGCAGGCTCAGGTTCAGGTCATATTGTTCAAACCGGTTCTCAGACCGCATTTCGATGACGTCACGAAACCCTTCGGTGGTGATAAACGCCAGCTTTGCGCCCCGGCGTTCAATCAGAGAATTTGTCACCAACGTTGTACCGTGGATCACCTGTTCAATGTCGCCCAAAGCGATGCCTGCCTGCGTTGCGGCCAGAATAATACCGTCCAGAATCGCTTGTTCGGGCTGGGTATAGTTGGTCAGCACCTTACAGGTCGACAGGCCATTCGCATGCTGCAATGCCACATCCGTAAAGGTGCCGCCGATGTCTACGCCCACGCGTGTAGAAGCCAGTGTCATAGTCAAATTGCCTTTAGGATTTGCTTAGCAGTGAAAGCGGTTTGATACAGTCGCGAAACAATTGGCGCACTTTTTACCGTAGACGTTTCGGTCATCGGAAGTGGGAGATCAGCGCGATCCATTCCCGTCAACAATTGTGACATGGTGCGCCCAAACAGTGTTCCGGTGGTGATCCCGCGCCCGTTATAGCCGATTGTCGTGAAGAGGTTTTTCTCAAGCTCATGGATACGTGGCAGATGGTCGGGTGTCATCGCAATACGGCCTGTCCACGCTGCTTCGAATTCAACATAACCCAGCGTCGGGAAAAGGCGCGCGATTTGTTTGCGGGCCCATCTTTGCGAAATACCCTGGTTGATGTCACCCAGTACCTTACCCATCGAGCCGATCAACAAACGATCATACGCATCCCGGCGCAGGTTGAACATGATCTGTCCCGTGTCCCAAAGCCCTTGTTTGCCGGGCATGATATGCGCCGCTTCCGGTCCAAGCGGTTTCGTTGCGAACTGGAAATAGTTGATCAGCGTGAAGTTCTTTTTCAAACCGGGCCACAGATCATCCGTATAGGCGTTTGTGCCCAGAACAACCGCTTTGGCTTTGACGGCGCCTTTGTCCGTTTCAACGATCCACAGATCGCCATCTTTGGATAGCTTTGTGGCGCGGACCTTGGTGCTGATCCTGGCGCCTGCGCTAAGTGTCGCACGCGCAAGGCCGCGCACATATCCCATCGGGTTGATCGTGCCCGCGCGGTGGTCCAGCAAACCGCCGTGGAAAACTGTGGTGCCCACCATTTCGGACACTTGTTCCCGCGACAGCAAATCAACCGGTTCCCCCAAACGTTGCCATTCTTTGTGACGGTCCTGAAGATCGCGGAAACCCGATGGCGCATGCGCTCCGTGGATCGTGCCGGTTCTGGTGACCTCACACCGAATCTGATGTTTTTCAATCAAAGAGAATACATATTCCGGGCCTCTGCAAAACATTTCGAGAAACCGGGGACCACAGGACTCGCCCAGCTTTTCACGCACTTTCTGTGGTGGGAGCCAAAGCGCAGCGTTGACAAGACCACAGTTGCGCCCCGATCCACCATAGCCGATCTGTTCCGCCTCAAGCACATGGGCGGACAAGCCCTCATTGGCGCAATGAAGCGCAGAAGACAGGCCCGTGAACCCGCCGCCGATAATAACAACGTCCAGGACACCCTGAACATCCAATGGAGCATGAAAGTCGTCTTCGACAGCGGACGCGTTCCAAAGTGAAATAGCATCTTGCCCACTCATCATAAGAATCCCTGACTAAAACGGAATGGCGGTGTAGGTGTGAAAAGGTTGCAACAGCTTTGCACATGCGTCAACATACGAAATATGTGTTCCATATATCAGCACGAAAGCGCGTTATGAAAAAACTCAAAATGTCATCAGGCGACATGGTGAAAGCGGCAAGATCACGCATCGAAGAAATTGAAACCAGCGACCTGATCGCGATGCTGGACGATCCGAATGTTGTTGTGGTCGATATTCGTGACCCGCGTGAACGTCAGCGCGGCGGTTTCATCCCCGGAAGTGTGCACGCCCCACGTGGCATGGTCGAATTCTGGGTCGACCCCGACAGCCCCTATTTCAAGGAGATATTCGCGGAGGACAAAAAGTTTGTGTTCCACTGTGCATCTGGTTGGCGCTCAGCTCTGACAACTGCAACATTGCAGGACATGGGTTTTGAAGCTGCTCATCTCAAAGAAGGCTTTTCCACTTGGGAAAGACAAGGCGGCCCCGTCGAATTCCCGGAAAAGAAAACCTAGACTAAGACGGCTATTTCGCGCGGTTAATTCAGACTCGCGCGGAACATTTACCGACGCGCCAGTTTTTCAGAAACGCTTTCGGCGCAGTTCGCGACAAGGGCACCGTATTTTTCGACACCACCATCGGGCATGCTCACATCGGGCAGCGAAACGCCAAGCGATGCAATCGCCTCGCCATTTGGCAATGTAATTGCTGCACCAAGGCTCCAGATACGTTCGCGGAATTCGCCCCTGTCCACGGCATAGCCACGCGCAATTGTTTCATCCATGTCCTTATCCAAAGCCGTAATTGACGTAAGTGTTTTGTCCGTGTGACGCGTCAATTGCGTTTTGACACGTTCGCGTAGCTTGCCATAATTCGCTGATAAAATCGCCTTGCCGGTGCCCACACAATGAATGGGGACGTTACCACCGATGGGGCTCCAGGATCGGATCGGTTTTTGACTTTCGATCTTGTCGATATAGATAATTCCAAGGTTTTCAGGCACCGCAAGATAGATCGTCTCACCAGTTTCTCGCGACAGAAACGACATCTCAGAGGACGCCAGTTCGCGCAGATTCAGGTTATCCACCGAAGCGCGCCCGGTTTGCCACATCTTCAACGTCGCAGCATAGGCCTTGTTGTCCAGATGCTTGACATAGCCAAGCGTCGTCAGGCTTTGCAAAAGACGAAATGTGTTGGATTTCGTCAGCCCCAGTTCCACTGAAAGCTCTGTCACGCCCTTGCCCTTTTGGGAATGAGCCAGATTCTCAAGAATGCTCAGCCCTTTGGACAGTGTCGAGTCGACTTTGGGTGTTTTCGGGGCGTCTTCGGTCATAAAGCGTTACTCCAATTCCGCGGTCGTATCAGGTTCCGCGAGAAACAGGAAGTCAGGGGCAACATGCGCCTTTATTTCCGGCGCGGGCCCCTCAAATTTGAACATCTCCAACAGAGTGGAATGGGCCGCAATGCCCTGCGACAGGGACGACGTTCGGTGATCGTGGGTCAATGCATTGGGATTGCCGAGACGGTCCCGATTTTGCGGGGCCGCGAAATCCGGATCATACCACGCACCGGTCCATAAAAAGACACATCCCTCGCGGATTTCATCCGTCACTTTGGCCCCGACAAGGCACCGCCCGCGATCATTAAACAGCTCTACAATATCCCCTGACACAATCCCGCGTGTTGCGGCATCGTTTGGATGGATCAACACAGGTTCGCGCCCCTTTACCTTGTGACTTCAGCTACCGGCGCGCAACCTGCGCTACTGAAACGCCTGCCGCCGTCGTCTGAAAACAGATCGAACGCTTCTCTTCATCCGGCCAACGCCGCTTCTTCTGCTTTCCCGCCATAGAGCGCCCCTAAGTGTCCACTATCAATGGTGGACACTAGCACTCCAGATTCAGCGCCGTTAGCCAAAACGCCGCCGCTTGGCAGCGACGGTCTTCATCTCTGCCCTGATCTCCGGGTTGTCAGGCGGGCGTTCGCGCCTGACCGTCTTGGGATCGACACCGACAAGTCGGCAGGCCCGACGCTGCGAGATATTGTGATCCCGCATCGCCCTGAGCGCTGCCTCTCGCCGCTCATTCGGCGTAGTCAGTTCTTTCCCAGAAGATCCTTCAGAACAGCATTGTCTAGTATCGTATTGGCCAGCAGGCGCTTGAGCCTGGCATTCTCGTCTTCCATTGCCCTCAGCTTCGCGACGTCGGACACTTCCATGCCGCCATACTTCGACTTGTATTTGTAGAACGTGCCCTGACTGAGGCCGTACTTGCGGCACACCTTCGCTGTCGGCATTCCGACTTCCTGTTCCTTGATCATTCCGATGATTTGCGCCTCGGTGAAACGGCTCTTTCGCATTCGTTTGCTCCTTCGAAAGGTTGAGCAAACTCTACATCACAACGAGGGAAGTTTCGGGGAGCAGGTCAGTTTGTTTGAACAGTTTCGAGCCGTTTCGTAAGTGGATTTTCCGCTCAGTTATGCCACCACCGGGATTGGTCGCGACGGGTTGAGATATGCCTGTTCGGGTGTCTGCCAGTCCAGCGATGAATGCTGTCTCCGCGTGTTGTAGAACTTTAGATACCGACGCAAGTTTTCATGCGGGACCGAGACGCTGTCATAGGCGCGCACAGAACTTTGTAAAATGCCACGTCTCTGACGCACCGGGTTACTGGGGCAAATTACGCCCCCAAAAGGCAACGCAGTTTCAGAAAAAGCAGTTCAGACAAGGTTCTTGAATCCTCCCCGAACAAGGCCCAAGTCAGAAAAACTGCAATTCATTAGACGCGCCGTTGTTTTTTAACTAGTATCGGTTTTTGGCGAATAGCTGCGCAGACAGCACGCCTGGTCAGAGAACAACCCAATTTCGAATCAGGAGTCGCATATTGATCAGGTGCGCGCCAGACACCTCTCTCTTTCGGCTCAGTGAGATTGCACTTTTGGAGAGAGATAGATGTCGAATTTTTTTCAGTTCACTTTAGACGGAACTCAAGCCGGAACGGCCTCGACGGCCAGCGGATATGGGTATGGCATTTATACCCCGGGCATTGACACATTCTTTTACAACATCACTATCACCGGGCTGGACTTCGGAACTTTGTCCGCGAGTTTCCCGAACCGCGAAACTGCGGATACGGCTGATGATGTCGCAGCGGCGCATATCCATACCGGAGCACGGGGCGCAAATGGCGGTGTGGCCTTCAACTTTCTGAACGACAACAATCTTACTACCACTCTCAACCCGGACGGATCGTGGACGTTGCAGGGGCTTTGGGATTCCAGCGAGGGGATTTCGGGCTTTTCCACCGATCTGAGCACCACGCCGGCGGGCAGCGATGTCGACCTCTATTTCAACATTCACACGACGACCAATCCGGGGGGCGACATTCGCGGTCAGTTTGTCTCAATCGCGGACGACAATGACAATCTGATCACCGATACACCTTTTGACGACACGCTTCATGGGTTCGGTGGGAACGATACAATCAACGCCTGGTCCGGCGGCGACGATGTGCTTGGAGGTGGCGACGGAGATGACCGATTGGTCGCTCTTGGCGGCGATGACACGCTTGTGGGTGGCGACGGGAATGATCTGCTGAGTGGCGGCAGCGGCGCGGACTCGATGGTTGGGGGCGATGGAAATGATGACTACGCACTAACAGAAGCCGGTGACATCGTTTTTGAGAATCCGAATGAAGGTTCAGATACCATTCGGGCAGAGTTCGATGTGGATTTGCAAAACTTTGCCAACGTCGAAAACGTGATCCTCAGTGGGTCAACCAATGCGTCGGCGACGGGGAGCGCGGAGGCCAACGTCATTAACGGTAATGCTGGCAACAACACGCTTTTAGGTCTTGGCGGAGATGACACGCTCTTTGGAAATGATGGTAGCGATACGATAGACGGCGGGGAGGGTAACGATGCAATCAGTGGCGACCTGAACGTCTCCGGTGCCGGATTTGACGACTCGTTACTTGGAGGAGAAGGCCTTGACACGCTCTGGGGACGTGGAGGCGATGATACTCTATCCGGAGGCAACGGCTTCGACATGCTCGAAGGGAATGACGGCAATGACTCGCTGTCTGGTGGGGATGGTGGCGACGACCTGCGCGGCGGAGCGGGCAACGACACTTTATTTGGTGATGCTGGCGCAGACAGGATGCTTGGGGGTGCTGACAACGACATCTATTATGTGGACGACGCGGGTGATCAGATTATCGAAACAGCGGGCGAAGGCTTTGACATAGTGTACTCCACGGTCAGCTACACATTAGCCGAAAACGTTGAAACACTATCTACCTATAACACCGGGGACTTAACGCTCGTTGGCAACGCGCTGGACAATCAAATCCTCGGGAACACTGGCCACAACAACATTGCAGGTCTGGATGGTGACGACTCTCTCGAGGGCCTTCTGGGCGATGACACGCTTGATGGCGGTGGCGGAAGCGACCTGATCGAAGGCAATTCGGATGATGACTCTCTGATTGGTGGCGGCGGTGACGATACGATCATTGGTGGAGATGGGAACGACAGTATTGACGGTGGAACGGGTACGGACGTTGCGCGGTTCTCTGTGGCCAGTTCGGCAATTTCGGTCGCTCTGGGTTTCGACGGGCTGATCGTGACCTCCGCGGATGGGGTGGATTTCATTAGCACTACCGTGGAGAACCTTGAATTTTCTGACCAGACATTGACCCGTGCTCAGGTTCATGCGCTGATTCCGTCTGTCGAGCGCGTATATCAATTCGAGCTGAATGGTGCGCAAGCGAGTACCGGTGCAGGGACCGGATCCAGCGCAACTGGCACAGGCTACGGGGTTTTCAATCCGTCCACAAACGAATTTGCCTATAGCCTGACGGTCACCGGGCTGGATTTCGGGACGATCCTTCCGGGGTTTGCGAACCGCGAGACGGCGGACACCAGCGATGATGTGACCAATGCGCATATCCACAACGCGCCTCGTGGCGTCAATGGTGGTGTGGCGTTTGGATTCCTCAATGACGACGATCTCACGGCCACCCTGAATCCGGATGGGTCCTGGACGATGAGTGGTATCTGGGAGAGCAGCGAGGGTCTCGATACGTTTGCACCCTCATTTGGTATCAACCCGCCCGGTATGGACATGCCGCTATATTTTAACATCCACACAACCACGGTGGGCGGAGGAGAAATTCGTGGGCAGATTGTCTCGTCTGCGGATGACACGGACAATGCGATTGACGGGACAACCGGAAACGATTCGCTACCTGGCTTGGCCGGCAACGACACCATAAATGGCCAGGACGGAAACGACATATTGAACGGAGGTGAAGGCAATGACTCGCTCAGCGGAGGAGACGGGGAAGACGTTGCCGTTTTCTCTGTATCGAGTACGGATATTTCCGTCGAGCGCGTGACTGACGGGCTTGCGATCACGTCCGCCGATGGCGTTGATATTGTTGCAAATGACGTCGAGACCTTTCAATTCGACGATCAGACATTGACCTATGACGAAGTTGACGCTTTTGCCAGTGAGCCGATCAATCGCACCCATAATGTCGTTCTTGACGGAACCCAGTCGGGGTCAGGATCGACAGCGACCGGAGTCGGCTTTGCCGAATTCGATGCGAATTTCACCTCATTTACCTATCAGCTACGCATCTACGGCCTTGATTTCGGGTCGGTGGTGCCCGGTTTCAGCGACCGTGCAACGGCAGACACGTCAGATGATGTGACAGCATTGCACATCCATACCGGCGAGCGGGGCGCGAATGGTGGGGTTGCTTTCAATATCCTCACGGATGATGACCTGCGGGCAAGCTTGTTTAACGATGGATCATGGCTGCTGTCGGGGCGATGGGACGATTCCGAGGGGCTCGGCGCCTTTGAAACGGAATTCGGAGAAACGCCGTCTGGCACAGATGTACCGCTATATTTCAATGTGCACACGACCGCGAATCCGGGTGGAGACATCCGTGGTCAAATCGTGTCCCAGGGCGATGATACCGCGAATTCCATCACCGGAACGTCAGGTGCTGACACATTGTCCGGGCTAGAGGGGGACGACACTCTGATCGGTCTGGAAGGAGACGATCTCTTATATGGCGGTGATGGGAATGACAGCGTCCTTGGCGGCGACGGCAACGACCAATTATATGGCAATCTCGGGGTTGATACGCTGGTAGGAGGTCTTGGAAACGACAACTATGTCGTTTCGGACACCAACGAACAAATCATCGAACAGGCGGACGAAGGCAACGACTTTGTCGTTTCCTATGCCTCGACCTATACCCTGAGCGCAAACGTCGAAGGAATGCGAATCCTGTCGAGAGACAATCCAACGGGTATCGGCAACGAACTTAACAATTCGATATCGACGCAGAACAACAATACACCAACACTCCTTCAGGGCCTTGGCGGCAATGACATCCTGTCGGGTGGGGATGGTGTGGACACGCTGGAAGGCGGGACCGGCGACGACAGTCTCGATGGCAGGGGCGGTGCAGACTCGCTCGTCGGTGGCGACGGAAACGACACTTATTTTCTCAGTGAAGTTGGCGATGTCGTTTTCGAAAACCCGGGGGAAGGCATTGACCGGGTTTATGCGGCCTTTGACCTAGACCTTCGGAACTTCAGCGAGATCGAACGTCTGGAGCTCGCCGGGAGCGACAACCTCACGGGCATAGGGAATTCCGGCGCGAACTTCCTTTACGGCAATGCAGGCAACAACCTGCTCCAAGGGCTAGAAGGCGATGACACCATCTTCAGCTCTGGAGGCATGGATACCCTTGAAGGCGGAGAGGGTAACGACAGTTTGCGTGCCTCGGTCAACCATACGACCGATTCAGTTGCCAGATACCTTGACGGTGGCGCCGGCAATGACACATTCCTTGGTGCAGCCGGTGCCGATACGCTGATTGGCGCAGACGGCGATGACGAATTCGACGCGCAAAGCGGCGATGACAGTTTAAATGGCGGAACCGGCGATGATACGCTTTTGGGTGGAAATGGATCGGATACACTGAACGGTGGCACTGGAAATGACGAACTCTCTGGTGCAGACGACGCCGACTTGATTTCTGGCGAAGAAGGTCAGGACACACTGAGTGGCGGCTTCGGCGATGACACTCTCTTCGGGGGCGATGACGACGACTCGCTGTTTGGCAGTCAAGGCAACGATGATCTCGATGGAGGCGAAGGCAACGACGTACTGAACGGGTTTACCGGCGACGACATACTCAATGGCGGCGCAGGCGAAGACACCCTGACTGGGGGCGAGGGCACCGACACGGCCGTATTCCAGGCGGCGAGTACGGCCATTTCAGTATCCAGAAATATAAACGGTGTCGAAATCACGTCATCCGAAGGCAATGACCTGATACTGAACGATATCGAGTTCTTACAGTTCACGGACCAAACTCTGACCTTTGCCGAAGTCGAAGCCCTGGTCCCCGTACCAGTTGACCGCGTTCACCAGTTCGCATTGGATGGGAACCAATCAGGCTCCGGGTCGAGCGCAACAGGCACCGGTTTTGGCCAGTTCGACGCCACTGCCGGCACATTGACTTACAGCTTGCGTATTTCGGGCCTGGATTTCGGCACGCAGGTTCCCGGGGTTGCGGCCCGTGTCACTGCGGACACGGCTGACGATGTCACAGCGATGCATATTCACACTGGCGCTCGCGGGGTGAATGGAGGTGTGTCTTTCAACGTATTGACCGACAGTGATCTGACCGCGACGCAGAATCCGGATGGTTCGTTTACATTGTCCGGAATTTGGGACGGCGGCGAAGGAATCGCATCATTCCTGAGCCAACTCGGAGCGACGCCTCCGGGCACCGACGTGCCGCTCTATTTCAACGTTCACACGACAACCAATCCTGCTGGAGAAATTCGCGGTCAGATCGTTTCGTCTGCTGATGCCGATGCCAATACCGTTGACGGAACCACCGGCGCGGACACGCTTTTGGGAGCAGCGGGCGACGACACGCTAAGCGGCTTGTTTGGCAATGATCAAATTCTCGGTGGCGAAGGCCTCGATAGCATTTTGGGCGGCTTCGGCTCCGATACTATTTTGGGCGGCCTTGGCAATGACACGGTTGCTGGAGGCAATGGGCGAGACGAAGTCCGGCTTGGCAACGGGTTTGACGTCTTTAACGACAACGCTCAGGGCGGCGATGCTGGCCGGGATACCGTGTTCGGCGGCAACGGCAATGACACGATCATCGGCGGCGGCGGATTCGACGATTTCCGAGGCGAAGCCGGAAATGACTCGATCCTGGGCGGAGCAGGCTTTGACCAGCTCTTCGGCGGCGACGGCGCTGATATTCTGGTGGGAGGCCTCGGAAACGACACCGTCTTTGGCGGCAATGGGCGTGATTCGTCCAATCTTGGCGATGGCGCGGACGTCTTCAACGACAATGGCCAAGTCGCAGAATCGGGGCGCGATACGGTCCTCGGCGGCAATGGAGACGACACGATCAACGGCGGTGGCGGAGCGGATGAGTTCCGTGGCGAGACCGGAAATGACTCAATCTCCGGCGGATTGGGCTTTGACTTGCTCTTTGGCGGTGACGGAGCCGACACATTGCTTGGCGGTCTCGGAAACGACTCCGCGAATGGCGGCAATGGCCGCGACGAAGCACGCCTGGGCAACGGCTTTGACCTCTTTAACGACAACGCTCAGGGCGGCGATGCTGGCCGGGATACCGTGTTCGGCGGCAATGGCGACGACACAATCAACGGCGGTGGCGGAGCGGATGAGTTCCGTGGCGAGACCGGAAATGACTCGATCTCCGGCGGATTGGGCTTTGACGAGCTCTTTGGTGGCGACGGGGCCGACACGCTTCTGGGTGGTCTCGGAAACGACACCGTCTTTGGCGGCAACGGGCGCGATGAGGCTCGCTTGGGCAACGGCTTTGACCTCTTTAACGACAACGGTCAGGGCGGCGATGCGGGTCAGGACACGGTGTTTGGTGGCAACGGCAACGACACCGTGAACGGCGGCGGCGGGTTTGATGTCTTTTTCGGCGAAGCGGGCAACGACATCCTGCGCGGCGGGGTCGGGTTCGACCGTTTGTTCGGCGGAGCGAACGCAGATCAACTGTTTGGCGGGCTTGGCAATGACACGCTCAATGGCGGCGTAGGGCAAGATCAGCTGACCGGCGGTGCGGGGCTTGACCGGTTTGTCTTTACCAGCGGCTTTGGCAACGACACGATCTTTGGGTTCGAAGCGGCGGATGGGGAGAAAATCAACCTCGCGGGTGTGGTGGCAATCACCGGGTTCGCGGATCTGCTCGCGAACCACCTCCAGGATGCAGGCGGCACAGCACGCATCGTGGCGGGTACCAATTCGATCCTCTTGAACGGAGTCGACTTTGCCGATGTTGGCGTCGGACTGGCCTATTCAGGAGATGATTTCATTTTTTAGAGTCGCGGCTCAGGGATTTGGCGACGATCGCTCATCTGGCTTGCACCTTTATCAGCCACGACGCGAGGACGAGGCTGCAATGGGCCGGGTTTCGCACGGTATTTAAAAACTTGCCGTGACATTTCAAAAAAGGGCTCCGGGTTGGACAACTGCGTGTTGCTCAGCCAGAATAGATCACTCATGCCGGCGCTCTGTTGTCGGAACGTGAAACACTCGGCGCTGCAGAATTCAATGCATCCTGCCCTTGGTTACGGTATAAAGAGATGGCCACGTGAGATTTCTTGCAAAAACGTGTACTTGACTAGTGTTTGTGCAGGTCTGGCTGTGCGCTAATGGAAGCTTGTAGTTGGAGGTGTCAGACAAATTCGAACCAGTCTCTGCTAGGCCAGTGAAGCTGTCCATTATGCCACGCAAAGCCCGCGCCACTCAGCGAGAGCAGCGGTGCGGTTCAGCTTGAAATGGCATCTTTTCGAAAGGCTACGATCCTGATTGAAGTGGTTGAAAACGGATGCATGGACGGAAACAAATTTCTGCAAACTTCGCATCCGGCGAAAGCGGTACATGGCCCTCTCTCGCCTTCGAAAAGGTAAGTGGGAATTCTCAGCACGATTGTTCTTCCAGCGACCTGTTTCCTGTTTCATTGCATTTCCGATGACCTTCATCGCAGCGCCATATGAACGCAATTTGTCAGTGACGACGACCTCCGGTTGGCCGTAGCGTTTCATCGCTTTCTTCAAGAATTTTAGGGCTGCAGCGCGGTCTCGTCGTTTCGTGACATAGCTTTCCAGCACCTCACCTTCGTGATCAAGCGCCCGCCAAAGGTAATGCTGGACGCCATTGATTTTCACAAAAACCTCGTCCAGGTGCCATCGCCAGTTTGAATAAGAACGGAGTTGCTGAACCCGCCGTTTGCGGATTTCTGAAGCAAACAACGGGCCAAATCTGTTCCACCAAAAACGGATGGTTTCGTGGCTCACGTCGATGCCCCGTTCGTGCAGCAGGTCTTCCACATTGCGCAATGAAAGTGGAAATCGGACATAGAGCATCACCGCAAGGCGGATAATCTCAGGGCTCGTTCTGAAGTACCGAAAAGGGGATCGTTTTGTCATTCGACAACGCTAGGTCGCCACCCTGCCCTTCACAACCGAGTTTCCTCTGACATTGCCCACCTGTTCATCAAATCGATAAGACCCGTCACCCTCAATGGTTTTTCACTCATTGCTCTCTACCGGATTGAGATGCACATCACGCTGTGGAAATGGTATTGATATCCCTTCCTGATCGAATTTCTCTTTAACCGATCCGGTCAATCCCCAGTAAACATCCCAATAGTCATCTGTCGCCACCCATGGGCGGCAGAATACGTTCACTGAATTGTCACCAAGTTCGCCGACAAAAATTTCTGGGGCGGGGTCCAAAAGGCAGCGAGGGTCGGCTGCAACTTCGACTTTGAGAGCCTCAATCGCGTGCGCCGCGTTATCTGAATAGGCAATGCCAAACACCAGATCGACCCGGCGCGTTTTGGCAGCACTCACGTTGGTGATGACATCGCCCCAAATCTTGGAGTTGGGCACAACGATGATCTGATTGTCGAAAGTGCGGATTTGAGTGGATACAACCGACATACTGTCGACCATACCACTTGCGCCCGAAATCTCGATGTAGTCACCAGTGTCAAACGGCTTGAGAACCATGATCATCAGCCCGCTAGCCAGATTTCCCAATGTATCCTGAAGAGCAAAACCAAGGATAAAACTCAAGCCACCAAACACGGCAAACAACGGCGTAACGTTCACACCAACCAAGCTTAAAGCAATCAACATGCCGAGGCCCATCGTGAGCCAATACACAACCGTCAGGATGAAGGTTTGCAAAAGCTTAGACAGCGTGGGAATTCGAGACAGCCCTCTGGCAGCCAGCTTTCGAACGGTGCGCGACACAAAAAGCAGCACAAACAGCGCTACAACAAAAACACCACCCTGCATCACCAACCCCAAACCGCCATCGGAGGATAACAGCCAATTCTTCGCCAGCGAAAAGACTGTCCTCAGGTCAGTGGATCTGACTGCGGCATCTCCTACGGAATCCAGGTAGGTTTGGTGCACCAGAATGTCTTCGGGTGCTCCACCCTTCGCACTCCATGCCTCCAGAACCACCTGATAGTTGTCAGTATTCATTTTGCTCTCGGCAGCTACATCAGAGATACGTTCCCGCATGGCCTTTGCTTCAACTTCGCCAACGCGGTTAATGTTTTCATTCAGCAGAACATAGACTTCCATTGACTCCGACAATCGCCCTTGCCAAACATCTGCAAGTTCGGCCAACTCAGATGAAGTCAGCGGAACAACAAAGAGTTGCAATGCCTCTGCAGTCACAGTCTCACTTGAGGTTTTTGCCAGCAGCTCGTCTGAGGCCGCGTGGAGTGGTGTAATGGAAGCGAAAGTTGCGGCGGCAACAATCACCACAGCCAGGAAGCTTTTTAATACTGAGGAAATTGCCATTTTGGGATTGGTACTCTTTATTTTCTACTTCGTATTGATTCCAAACCGTGGCGGCTTTGGAAGCAACAGCTTTCTAGCCATGCCCAAAAAGTTGCCCGGGCGCGGGCGGGGAGAACGCCACGCCCAGGCATTGGCGGTTAGCGTCTGCGTTTTTTCCCCCCACGGTGTCTAATTTTATCACGTCGGTCGTTTTTCTTGATCGCCCCGGAAATAGCCCCAACACCGGCCCCAATCGCGGCCCCTTTTGCGGCATCTCCTCCCGCGATCTCTCCAACGACGGCACCGGCAATTGCTCCGCGCAGAGCACTTTTTCCAATGGGCCCCGCCTGCACAGATGCAACACTTCCAAACGTGAGAGCGACACCAATTGCAAGAACGATGCCGCCACGAAGTCGAGTTTCAGACAAATTATTCATTCTACTTTGCTCCCGTCTTTCCACGTTTCTGTTGATTGTGAGCCATCCGATCTAGTCACAAGAATAAGACCATCCGCATTGCCGTCGACAAACCGCCCTTGGTAGGACGTGCCTTCCGCATCCATCGCAGTTCCGACGCCGTTCGGCGCTCCGCCTTCAAACTGACCCGCAAAGCTACTGCCATCAGGGGATTCAAAAATGCCGGTTCCCGAGGCGGAGCCATCTTTGAACTCGCCAAAATAGCTGGTGTCATCAGGCGAAACCAATGTCCCCAAACCCTCGCGCTTGTTGTTTTTGGCATCTCCAAAATAGACTTCACCCTCTTCGGTCTCGTAGTAGACCAGAGAAGAGCCAACACTTTTCCCATCTTTGATATCGCCAGAGACCACCCAACCTTCAGGCGTCGTCAACTTGCCACTGACTTCGCCCTCGTTTTCACCGGTTTCCCCGTCAAAGACATAGCCTGTGCTGGACGTTGCCTTAACTGCTCCATCCAGTTTCCCTGCGCGGAATGTACCTTCGAAAGTGTCGACACCTGTGCCGTCGTCATTTCTGCTCCACACAGTTCCGTTGCCTTCTGCTCGGCCGTTAAGCACGTCTCCATCATAACGGGCTTCAAACCCAAAAGCGTCCCAGAACACCAAAGTACCGCGGCCATTGGCTTCGCCATTAATGCAAGCGCCATTCCACAGGGCGCCTTCTTCAGCGGCGGCATCGCCGGCCGTCCAAATTGCGCAACCCGTCACAGGATCTGTCAGCCACGAACCGGCCACTTTTTCTGGCACGGCGCCTTCGTCATCAATCAGGACAAAAGTCACTCGGCGGTTCAGGGCCTTTCCTTCTACGGAAATGTTAGAGGCAATGGGATCAATGGCCCCGACACCCACTGCCGCCAAACGATCCGCTGAGACGTTGTTGGGAGCGCCCAAGAGCGCATCAACGACCGATTGAGCCCGAGCTTGTGAAAGCTCAAGATTTCCGTTCAGGGTACCTGTATTGTCTGTGTGGCCCACAACAGCAAGACGGGCGCCCGGCAAGCTTTCGAGAACCTTAGCTAGCTTGGAAAGAACTTCACCTGCGCCAGGCGTCAGATCCGCGCTGCCTGTGCCAAAAAACGCTCCACTCATCGAGACACGGCCATGATCTTTAAGCGTTGAAAGCGCTTGATCCTCGGAGAGATCTCCGAGAGTCATGGCCCGATTATCCGTACCGAATTTGGTCGACGTCTGAGCAGATAAACTGCCCGCCGCCAGCGCCAGTGCCGAGACCCCGGTTAACAAAATTTTAGGTATCATTCTGTGGTCCTCTACTTATTGGATTTGTTTGAAACTCTGCAGCATTGAGGCGCTTTAAATACCCCAGCCAGAAACCCCCAACACATTTCTGGGAGATCTCGCCTTGATCGCTTGCAATGAATGTGCGCCGCAGTTTCTTTCTTTCACAATCGGTCATTTCTCTAATGAACGACGAATTTCCTGAACGACTTCATCTGCACGCTCTGGTGTTGCGTAAATGGTCTCAAGCCAGCTCGAAAGTCTGATTGCGGCTTCCTTGTTCAACCCCAAGCTCTCTAAAGAAGAGACAGCCATTTCGGAGTTGTACCCGTCTTTATGCAAAGTGCCGCCTGCGGAAAACTCTTTGTTGATATTTGCCTTAAGTTCAGAAGAACTCTTGGCACTTTCTTCGGCAAAACGCGTTAACTCATCGGCATATTCGGCGGCCTGAGCCTTCGCTTCTTTAAGCGATGCCTCGACATCCGAACTCACGTTATCGACCTTGTCCTCGACCGCATCCTTTGCCATTTCCGCCGCTTCTGACAGGCTCTCCTGAGCCTCTTTTAACTTGTCCTGAACCGTCGGTTCTTTGGCCGGCATCAGGGTGTAAACCCCTATCCCAATGACCGCAGCGGCGATGGCAATTAACAATCCATTGTTCATCTGTTTTTCTTTCCTTTGAGTAGGTATGCTCCGACACCGAATGCTGTGCAGTCATCACCTCAGAAACGGATTTTTTGTGACAGGGCTGAATGTGAATGTGAACTTCCAATCAGACGCGAACGTTTCAGATCGAACCACGTTGTACTCGGCCGCCATGTTCAACTTGACCAGTTGATTTCCTATGGCTGTTGTCTTTGCCACGGTGAGGCCAAAAGGAACGGTCCATTCCTGTCCATTGGCAGCATTCCAATCGTAGCTGATGGTTGGACCAGTGCCGATTTGCCATCCATTGCCCAACCCATAGAACAGGAAATACTGCAACGATGTAATCGAGGTGTCAGGCCCGTTTCCTCCAATTCTTTCATTATGAAATGGAAATAACCCGGCAACCCCCCAATCCAGTGTCTTAACCGCCAATGCGCTTGGCCCTAACAGCCAATTTCCTGAGGAATTTGAAGTACCCGTTGGAACCGAACCAACAAGGCCTGCTCCGAATGTCCAGCCATCGCTGCCCCAAGAATACAGCAAATCATAGGGAATATCGCCGAAACGGCTGTTTGTTTGAAAAGAGCCGGAACTGGAATCATAACTTGGTTGGCCAGAAAGGTAAGGAAACGCAGGCCGGAAGATGAGATTGTTCCCGTTGTTCAGAACAAAGGGCAGCACAGGTTGGAAAGTCGCTGTAAAGCTATCCTGATCCTTGGCCCCTGGCAGCGTGCCAGTGAAAGTCCTGTATTCAAACTTAAAATTCAATGTCGCATTAGCGGCGCCTGGGTTTGCGAGCTCTTTAGCCAACTCATCTATGTTTGGACCAACTTGAGCCGATGCAGGCGACACCAGAACAATGGCTAGCAAGGCAATCCGAAACATGGTCGTTTCCTTCTGCGGACTTATCAAAATACAATCCGCGCACGCAACCCAAACAATGCGATGCTGCTTTGGCCCGGATTGAGCAGTGGATTGTCAATGTATTGAATGGACGGTGTTATTTGGAGATTTGGAGAAATCGAAAACCGGTAGAACGCCTCAATTGTGTTT
>NZ_JBDVNC010000005.1:0-363718 GCF_039969785.1 Shimia sp.
CAACCAAACACCCGCTGAAGCGCGTCGAGCGCTCGAGCAATTTGAGGGCTCCGCGCACGACGCGCTTGCCCAAAACGAAACCGACGATTATGAAATCAATACCCGCAAACTCTCGTTATGAATGAGGGTGCCTCGGGGGGCTGCTCACCCGGAGGGGCTTTGTTGCACAAATCTGTTGAAGGTCGATCTTCACCTTTTCCCGGACAGACTTATCCTATGGGCTGTGTGACAGGCATGCCGAGAGTGGTGTAACGATTGAGTACTGCTACGCGGATTTGGATTTCCTCGAACTGCCGATCGAAATCGCGAGCCCTGAGCGACTGTCCGAGCAGTTTCATTCAACACCTCTTGGTCTCGACGCGGCTTCTGCGGTGATACCCACTCCATCGCCGCTACAGGGCGTGGCCCAGGTATCGCGATGCGTTGACTGTTTCGTTCCGGGCGACGGCTCCAGCGCTGGTGGGTTTTCACGGCTTGGCGTTCTTGCGCGGCGGGATGACAGCATAGGCACCACGGGTGGCAATCGCATAGTGGCATTTGCGCGTTTCATAGACACCAACAGTGATCACTGATCCAATATCCTGATCGGGTGGGATTTGGTCGAGCAGTTCCGGCAGCATCGGTGCATCACCAACATTGCTGGTGGTGACCTCGACCGCCCGAACCTCAAGCTTTTCTTCGTCGACCCCGATATATATCTTGCGCCAAATCCGGCGTTTGGACCCACCCATTGCCCGACAGTCGAAACGTAGTTTCGATATGAGGCTCCGGCAACGGCTTCTGGTTTCAACTTTAAGGCTTTGGAAGCCGCTTGGGGAGCATTTGAAAACTCGCTGAATTAATCTCGGCTTAACTTCACCCGTAAGAAAGTAATTTCAGGCAAATTCGAGCTGGTCGCTTCCAAGCTATCAACGCTGCCCCTTGCACTGCGCACAAACAACCGCCTCTGTGAAATCAGCTGTGCGGCGCATTTTGAAACACTCTTTCCGCGACCAGATTTTCTCTTGCATTATCGCCGGAACAGCGGCTTGCTTTCGTCGTCCCAAACGCTGGACAACTCGGCCATGAACTTATCAGAAATACTCTTTTTTGAGCGCACATCATTCTCCAAAACTTGCAGCAAACGATGGAGTTTTTTGCACCCAAGCACCGATGCCGATCCTGCAATTCTGTGTACTTGATCTGCGGATATTTTGGAGGTCTCGTCAGAGTGTGCACGCTGCATACTTTCAACTTCATCCGCGAATTCACCAACCAAAGCGCGAATTTTGGTTTCGCCCACTTTTTGAAAAAGGACACCGAGAACATCATTTGACTCTTCTGGCCCGTCCGACGTCGGCCGACCAGTACGGTTTAAAGCCAAAACTATCGCTGCGTTCAGCGATTTAACACTAAGGGGCTTAACGATCGTTTCTGAAATACCCGCAGCCGCAAACCGCTTGCGATCATCGGGCAATGCATGTGCAGTTAATGCAATTATTGGTACGTCATGATTCGGTCCGTTTCCGTTGCGAATAAGTACCGTCGCTTCGACGCCATCCAGTTCCGGCATACTTATGTCCATAAAGATAAGGTCAAACGCGCTTGCTTCGGCCAAACTAACCCCTTGCGTCCCGTCCTCTGCGACCACGACATCATGCCCCGCATTCGCCAACATATCCGTGGCCACCAACCTGTTTATCTCGTTGTCTTCGACAAGCAGTATTCGAAGAGCCTCTTCGACGTCGGCGGGCCCCGCGTTTTCTTCGATTGTCTCAACGCCTACGACATCAGGCATTCCGACCGGTAACTTGAACAAAAAGATACTGCCGACCTCCAGCTCGCTTTCCAGCTCAAGGCGTCCACCCATCGCTTCAACCAGACGACGTGAAATACCGAGCCCAAGTCCGCTGCCCTCCGCCATACGCCCATAGCTTGTGTCCAAAGTTCGAAAATCCTCAAAGACGACCTCCTGATCTTCCTGCGCAATTCCAATTCCCGTATCCGTAATACGAAACTCGACCGTTTGCCCATCCGAAAGCTGATCGCATTCCACCGAAATATCGCCATTTCGGGTGAACTTGTTCGCGTTCGCCACAAGGTTCAGCACCACTTGCAACAGCTTGACCTTGTCCACCCAAATTTTTTTGGGCGCATGTTTAGCGTTATAGGAAATCCGGTTGCCATTGGCTTCGAACGCCGGATGCTGGCTTTCGACTAACTCTTTCAGAAAGGCACCCGGAGCCAATGGCTCTTTGTTCAGTTCCAGCCGTCCCGCATCTGCCTTGGACATGTTCAAAACGCCATTCACGTGATGCAAAAGCAAGTTGGCCGACGTCTCCATCGCCGACAGGTATTTTTTCTTTTTTGCGTCTAGTTCCGTGCCCTGCAACAACTCCATCGTCCCCAACAGACCGTTTAGCGGCGTACGCATCTCGTGACTCATAACAGCAATCAAATCCGCCTTGGCCTTTTCACCTGCGACCGCCTTATCTCGCGTCTCGATCAACTCTTGTTCAACTTCAACCCGTTCTGAGATATCGCGGATATAGGATACAAACACATCATCTCCGACGGCTCTCGCCGCTGAAATCGTCAATTCCACAGGAAAGACCTGGCCGCACTTTCGCATCGCCTCCAGACGCAAAAGCCCCTTACCGACCACATGATGCTCGCGTGTTTCGCGATAGCGAGCCATTCCATTTTCATGCGCATCGCGCAGATGATCAGGTATGATCAGCTCGCTCATAACAGCGCCGATGGCTTCTTCCCGCGTAAAGCCGAATATACGCTCGGCCGCGCCGTTATAGTCGATGATCCGACCGTCCTGACCGATAGTCAAAATGCCGTCAATCGACGTGGAAATCACCTCTTGCAATCGATTTCGGGATTCTGCAGCACCAGCTTCAGTCACGGCAAAACTGCGTACAAGCGCCAGTAAAAAATAGACAACCACGAAAAATATCAAGACAAGGATCAGCGTCAGAAGGGCTATCTGTGACAACAGCGAACCCACCGAACGTCTGTGCTGATCGGAATTTGCGGCAAACGTACGAACCCCAGCCACAGCAAAGCGGCGTGCCTCAGGTGCAATCCGGACCAACTCTTCGGCCATTTGAGGCAACGCCAGCGAAATCGACGCATCGCTTCCATCTATTACGTGTTCGAAGGCGGCAATAAACTTGGAAAGCGTATTCAACGCCTCTTGAGCCTGCGGGTCTTTACGAACATTAGCAAACTGCCGACCATTCGAAAGTGTGCTTATCCGGCTATAAAGAATGTCATAGCGCCGACGCACGTCGCTGATACTACCGGTGCCTTCGATTGCGGCCGAAACGGAAATCTGAAACACGCGCAGGTCCACTTCGGACTGCGCCAGCGTCCATTGTGTTGAATCGCTTTTTGTCGACGTCTGTTCGTTAATCTGGTCGCGTAAGTTGCCAGACACAACAAAGATCGTCAAAGCGATCACCCCGATTGAAATCGCGGCCGCCAACAGGCCGGCACGGTGCAGAGCGCGTAATGGAAACCTTGGGATTGTGTGTTTCAATAGCCTTATCACGCATGAAGAGTGTCGGGTCATGTGAAGTGCTATTCTTTCACAACGATCCGATCAAGCTGCCAAATGCTGCGAGAGTAAACAATTTCTGTACGATAATCGGCGTCAGAGTCGTATGGATACACAATCCACAAAGGCCCTTTATCGCGCAAGGACATCGGTTTGCCATTGCGCAAAAAAGAGACCACAGGCCCCTCCGCCATGGCTTCATCAACTGGAAAGTTAACCGAATAGTCATTCACGGCCGTCGCTTCCAAGAAACCGTATTCCAGCTGCAACGCGCTTACGAGAGCGGCCAAAGGCACCCCTTCAAATGTCTGAACTCCATCAGTCCACGGTGTCGTGGTCTCGAACGTTACGGTACCCATTGCTTGCAATTCATCCAGCGAAAACTGGATGTTGCCGTCCTCCTGGGCAATCGGAAGATTACCCGACACGGTCAAAACTGCGTTTTCTGTTGCTACCGCTAAACTGCTCACACAAGTGAGCACTGATACCAGAACGGCTCGATTGACGTATCCCATAGCCTAACCTTCTTTCGTGATTGTCGTTTGAGGGATATTGCCACACACCCATTTTGACGTCCTAGTCGCATAGGTGGATTGGCGCTATACTTTCGTATAGCTCGCCAACCTTGTTTTCCTGTCATTCTCCGGAATATCGCAAGAATGCGTAACCGTTTCAAAATATTGTCCGAGCAAAGTTGTTTATATTTGAACGAGGCATAATATGCCTATTGTTGATGTACCGGGTCTGTCGCATGTTGCGCCGCCGCCCCCCCTCCTAAGGTGAGTTAAGTATGCGAGTTTTGATTGCCGACGACCACGATTTAGTGCGCGAGGCCATTGCCGCCCTTCTGGTTCAAGAAGGCATTGAAGACGTCCAGACCGTTTGCGATCTTGATCAGGCTTTGGTCTTGGTCACCGAACAAGGCAGCTTTGATTTGGTCCTCCTAGATTTCAAGATGCCTGGAATGGATGGGCTAAAAGGGTTGAAAAAAATGCAAAATGCCAACGAAGGGCGACCGGTTGCGCTGCTTTCTGGCAATATGTCCCGTGCCGCTGTTCAAGAGGCTATTGATCAGGGTGCTTCTGGGTTTGTTCCAAAAACACTCGCCTCGCACTCTCTGGGGAACGCGGTCAAATTCATGATCGCAGGCGAAACCTTTGCTCCCTACAATTTCATGCAACAAGATGACACCCCGATCGGTAATCTCTCTATGCGTGAAACCGAAGTGCTGCGCGGACTTTGCGATGGCCTTGCCAACAAGGAAATCGCCAATAACCTCGACTTGCAGGAAGCCACAATCAAGCTGCACGTTAAAACTCTCTGTCGCAAGCTTGAAGCCAAAAACCGAACCCATGCGGCAATGATTGCAAGAGACAGAAACCTGCTTTAACTCGAAGTACTTTTCAGGATTATCGGGCGCGCGATCCAAACCCGCGCCCGATTTTTTTTGACATAGAACTCAATACGCGCCCCGGCCACTTACCACGGCACCCAGCGTTCTCAGCAGGATCGACACGTCCGTCGCAACCGAAACCCGACGCACATACTCGACATCCATCGAGATCATTTCGTCAAACCCGACATCCGCACGTCCAGAAACCTGCCATAGCCCGGTGATCCCGGGTAATACTGCATGCCGCTGATGGGCGTGATCCGGGTACTTCGCCACCTCACAAACCAAAGCGGGCCGAGGGCCGACAATCGACATGTCTCCCAACAAAACATTGATCAGCTGTGGCAGCTCGTCCAACGACCAACGTCGCAAAAATCGCCCAACCGGCGTGATCCTCGGATCGTGTTTAACTTTAACGCAAAGTCCCTCACGTTCATTAAGTTGCTCTACCTGTGCCCGCCGCGCTTCGGCGTCTGAGCTCATTGATCTGAGCTTATACATGGAGAAAGTGTGTCCTCCTCGCCCGACGCGCTCTTGCACAAAGAACACAGACCCCTTTGAGGTTAACGCTACCGCCGCAGCAGCGGCCCCCAAGACCGGCAACACAGCGGGCAGCATTACTACACAGATCGCTAAATCCAACACCCGTTTGGGCCGCAAAAGCCGAAACTTAGGCTTTACGACGCATGTGTTAACTGTGGTCATTGCCATTCCAAAATCCTCCCCAAGGCAAAAGTCATGTCCGAACCGCTAACCACGGATCGCCAGGCAGCGCGTTGCGCAGGCTTGCGGTGCTTCCGTTGCGTGGCAGATCATGAAGTGGCTCAACCAACCTCTGAACCGAGGCGCGCGAATCTGTGGGGTCCAACACCAACACACCCACATCCGCATTTGTCAGAATGAACTGGGCCGAAAGGCTGTCTTGCATGTCGCCGATTGAAACAATCACAACGTCGAACATGTGAGCGGCGTGTTGCAGCGCAGCGCGCACCATTGGTGCAGAAACCGTTCGATCCTCAACATGCGCCAAAGCGCCACTATCGACTTCCCACATTTCCGACTGCTCATTAAGCGTGGGCGCCTCCACGCAGGCTCCGGTGAGCATTTCACGCCAGCCAGCTTCCGCCTCCGGGTCAGGCCCTTGCGTAATATCGGCATCAATAAACAATGTTCGCATACGCGCCCGCGCAAAGCTTTCGGCTAGGGTAAGGGCGCTTGCATAGCTGTCTGAAATCCCGGCGTTCGTCACCGCAATTACAGGTGCGTTTCCAACCAAACGCGGTTTTCTAAGGCTTTGCATTTGCAGCTCGTTGCGCAACAGATCAGCCGCGTGGGGATCTGCTTCGTCCAGATCCGTTACTTGTCGCACAGGCAGTTGCGCCTCAAGCGGTGTCAGGCTTTCGGCAAAGCGCACTCGGCGCTCGCGAAATGCCATGCCAAACATCAGCGCCATGGCAGCAACCAGTCCCGCGAGCAAACCCATTGCAGCTCGCATCTTTCGAGTATCTTCGGTCGGCTCGAGAGGAAGTGAAGGGGGCGACATGACCACCGCATACCCCGGCAAAGCCCGCCCGAACTCCAACCGGATTACCTCAAGTGCGCGGCGTGTCTCTTCCAATAAGCGCACAGCAGAAGCGATTTCGGTTTCGACCCCATCCATGTCGATGCGCCGCCTATTCAAATCGCGTGCCTCTTTACGCGCGATGTCCAGTTGCCCGGACACTTTGTCATAAAGAGATTTGATCTCGCGTGCGGTTGTGTCATCGCCACTTTCGGTGACATCCGTGAGCGCACCGGTCTGACCCAAAACACGTATCTGTTCACGCCGGTTCGCCATCGCGGTTTCGATCACCGCGATTTCATTCTGCTTGGCCTTCACTTTCCGATCGTAGCGCGGGTTCATCTGGGTGACGTACCCTGACTGCAACCCCGCAAGTTCGCTCATTAATTTGGCGCGTTCAAAATTGAGGTCAGCCATCGCGCGATCCAACAGCGTTGCGCGCATGATTTCCTGATCGGACGTATCGGCAGAAGAAGAAATGCCGTCTGTTTGCAATGTCGCCAGAGTCGCTGCCACCTCTGATTTACGCGAGGACAGGCTGTCGATCTGAGCAATTTTTTCGATATGTGCCTTGGCCAAAGCATTCAGCCCAAATTCACCACCAACTTCCAGTTGATCCTTGCGCAAAACTTCCAGCCGTTCGGTCAGTTGTTTCTCGCGCGCATAGAGTTCTTCCAGGCGAACAGCGGTACGCACTTCCTCGGCCTCGGATTTCAACTGCAAGTAGGACCCGATCACGGCTTCAAGCTTTTGCGCTGCAAACGCCGCATCCTTACTCATCGTCTTTAAGACGATCAGACTGTCTGAACGACGTATTTCAATCGACTTCGACAGGTCAATTGCCTTCAACCCATCACCCAGATCGGGCCGCAGGTCCGTTAACGTCTCGGCCGAACGTTCCATCACAGGATGCGAGGCAACATAGGTGGTTTCGGCTTTCACAAAGCTATCGAAAATCTTGAGAACCGAAGCTTCTCCAGTCGCATAAAGAATGTTGGATTCCTGCGGATACACGCGCAAAATCGCACGAGATTCAAAGAGTTGAATACCAGAGAAGTACCCGACGGTTGCCAGTACGGGCACCAGAACTGCCCCTGCTGAGACTCCGATTTTCCATCGGCCACGCAAAGCCCGACCTAGGGCTGCAACAGGATTTGGCTGCACTTCTTCCGCTTCAGGAATAGGCTGTGGCTGAAGGTTCTCTTCAACATTTACGGACGCGACAGCAACCATGGCTCTATCCGCCAACCCGAGAGGTCATGTCGCGTTCCCAATGGCCCGCAGCAAATACACTACTGCGCATCGATAGCCGCACCCATGCGTTGACACAGGCATAAACACCAATAGAAAGAGCGTGTTTGGGTTGACGTATGAGCCGTCCGAGAACAGCGACAGAGCTGCCGCGTTCGGGGCTTTGCAGGCCCATTTTTGAGACCTCACGCGCGCCGCGCAGGCTGCGCCGACGGACCTGGATCAGGCTATTCAGGGCTTTTGGCGCGCGGGCGACAAACCGAGAATCGGACACGAAAGCGATCCGGTCCTTGCCGACATGACGCCGAACATATTCGTCATCCGCAGTAATCAGAGGCAAAGGAAACAACTGAATTGCTATCTCTGGTGCCAGAGCAAAAACGCCACCGAATTTGCCGCAGTCAAAATAAGGGTTGGTGCGCCAGCCTTTATAGTAGGCGCGTACAACAGAAGACGCGCCAGCCGCGCAGACATCCATCTGGCCACAAGCCGCCTGTTTTTGACCATCCTCCATGGCCGCGACCAAAGCCACGAGGGACTCGGATGTAATCACCAGATCCGCATCGAGACAAATCACCGGCTTGTTGCGATCTGCCAGCATGAAACCAAGGTTCAGTGCATGACACTTGCCGGCGACTTCGGTTTCAAGAACATGGGCAGTTGGCATGACCGAACGCGCGCGACTTGCGGTAGCATCGGTGCAAGCGTTCGCAATCACAATGACACGAAATTCTCCTGGATTTGCACTGCAAGCCAGATGCATTAATGTTTGGCCAATTACAGCGGCCTCATTGTGGGCAGGGATCAAAATTGTCGCCAACATCACGCCACCGAATTTTTCAGTGACAGAGTAGGCGTCTCTGCGGCCTGTTCGTCCCAGACAAAGTCTCGGATCTCATCAATTAACGGGCCTAACATGTCTGCCCCGACGTCGACATCCATCGCCATAGGTGCGAATTCACAGGCCAGCGCCTGATCCAGCGCGCAGTGCAGATCGGTTTCGTCTTCAACAATTGTTACATTTGACAACCGCGCCATCTCGCGGGCGGTATCTTTTTGATGATCATTGCGATGTTCGTTCAGATCCGCGCGGCGAGGCATCAGCAGGATTGGCTTGCCGATTTCCGCAGCGGATAGAATTGTGCCCATGCCGGCATGCGCAACAATCAGGCTGGCCGCGGCGAACCGTGCTTCGAATTCGACCATGCCCAAATGGGAAACGGTTTCGATTGTTGAAAAATGCTGAGAACTGTCTCCGGTTTGAGCAAGAACCGGTACACCTCTGTGCCCTTTTGCCCAACCATCCAGCGCCAATAGCAGACGATCAAAGGGCAGTTGCGTTCCGACTGTCGCAAAAATCATAACTCTATCCTCGGATTTCTATTGGGGGGATTTCAGATCACTGCGCCGCGGTATTCAGCGCCAGTTTTCGCGGCAACTCGGGGCCATTGCGACAAGACCCTGTCCGCGACCCCCAACGACAATCGCGCCGAAACCGAAAGCCCGCGTGCATTCGCTATTGAGTCAACAAACATTGTGCGGGCACCAACCAAACGCGCTAGCTTGATCGCAAGAAACCCTCCTGCGGCACCGGTCGAGATAACCACGTCCGGACGCACCCTCGCAACGATCCAAGCCATCCGCGCCACGCAGATCAGAAGACGCAATGGCGTATCTTTGTTGGCGTCGGGATAGACATGCAAACACGCATCCCCCACCCGCGCTGAGGTTGTTTTTTCTGTTGTGGCATAATGCACGTCGGCATACCCAAACGCCGGTGCCAAACGCTGCATCTGTACCCAATGCCCACCGCCAGAAGACACCGCCAAGACAACAGGTTTGCTTCTCTTAGGTCCGAACATGACGATGTCTCCGTTTGCTTTTTGATCTTTCAAGCAAATGGATAACTCGAATTAACTTATTGATGTTAATGTATAAAGGTCGCTTACTCAGGCGCGAAGGTACAGCCGGGCTAACCTAAAGTGGTAGTGGTTCGCCCTTCTGGCCAGACAACACAGACTGATAGAGATCAACGAGCCTGTCGGCCTTGCCGCTCCACTGACCTTCGCGCGCCACCTTGTCCCGCGCACCGGCCCCCAATCGACACCGTGTCTCGGGATCAAGCGCCATCTGGGCCAAGCCCTGCGCGATGTCTTTAGCAAAGGTTTCCGGCGTTGTAACTGGCACACGAAAACCGGAATTCGCGTCGATAATCCACGCCGGACCACCCCGTTCGGCGGTAATAACCGGCAGGCCGTTACGCATCGCTTCATATAGCACACCGCCGGCAGCTTCGCGGAACGAAGGAAAGCAAAACAGATCATGGCTGGCATAAAGCTGCTCGACCTCTTCACGGGAAACGCGCCCCATAAATGTCACCCGATCCACTATACCTAGACGCTCAGCCTCAGCGCGGCAGACCTCGATCTCTTCTCCATCACCCGCACTGGTCAACGTCACTTCCGGCAAATCTTTGAGCAGAGCTATGGCGCGGACAGTATCTCGCAATCCTTTTGTACGCACGCCTCGACCGACATGAAGGACACGCATGACTCTCGGCGTTTGCGGGCGGGCGACCTTAGGCGCCACGTCATCAATACCCAGTTCCAACACCGGTTCAAACCGACGCAATGGCACATCGCGTAAAACATCCCGCACATATGGAGCCACCCCCAGAATACAGGCTGCGCCCGAGTAGCTGGCCCGTAACCATGGATCATATCGGAAACGCATTTGATCCAATGCCCTCAATCGCGTGAACAACGGCGCACTCGCGGCCTCATCGCGAAAGGCGTCGGGCGTGTTCAACGCCCCCCCTAGCGGTCCAATGATGTACGGCACGTCAAAATGGCGCAATGGCGAAGCATAGCGGGCGGCTTGTGGCATCAACTGATGCGCAATATCAAACTGCGCGCCGTTACGCAGCGCTTGCCCCATCCATTTGCGCACGTGCTTTGCAAAGATAGGCCAAGCCGGTTTGAGCATGGCGTTCAGGCGCTCGTGTTTTTGCGGCCAGGCAGGTTCAGGCCAAGAAATTACTCGTGCATTGGGCAATTGGAATTCCAACCTTGACCTTCCTGCGCGTTGAAACGCCAAGACCGTCAGCTCGACACGCTCAGACAGGTTTTGAGCCCATTTGAAGGCCACAAACGCCTCGCCCACGTCAGAGGAATCAATGTTGGGGGCGATTAACAGAACTTTCATGATCAGAACACTTTTTGACCTGCTGGCCACGCCTTTGGCAAATCCGCCGACACACGGACGAAATGCTTCGCGCGTTCCCTTGATCCGGGACGTTTGAACAGGCTCAACCCTGCCCAGAAAAGTGCGCGTGACATGTTGTGTGCTGCTAACACAGTAAAACAGGCCATTCCCGCTGGTAATCCACCGTGTTTCAGATGCAGTCGTGTGGTGCCCTGCGTCATGAGCACATCACGGCGATGGTTCAATTTACGTACCGAACCATTGCCAAAATGTGTTACCGCTTGAATCGGCGAGAACACTAGTTCCCAACCTGTCTGTTTAAAGCGGCGGCACCAATCGGTTTCCTCGCCATAAAAGAAAAACGCTTCGTCCAACAACCCGACCTCTTCCATCGCCGTGCGTCGCACGAACATAGCGGCACCAGAAATCACGTCGACGTTACGCTCAGTTTGTCGGTCCCATCCGGTCATGCGATAGCGGTCCCAGTGGGCAAACTTGGTCAAACCAAGCGTTTGCATCGTTAGATTGCCCAAGCTGGGAAAGGCGCTGCACGACGCCTGCACACTACCATCCGTGTTTAGAACTCTTGGGCCCATCACACCAACCCACGGATGTTGATCCAGCCATGCCACCGAGTCCGTCAACACATCGCCGTGCAGAAGCGTATCGGTATTGAGTAGCATCACATGTCGCCCCGTCGCGCGCCGCAACGCCACATTATTGCCGCTCGCAAACCCTAAGTTTTCTCCCGCTTCAATCAACATCACCCAAGGGAATTCCTGCTGGACCATCGCCACCGATCCATCGCACGAGCCATTGTCCACAACCAAAACCTCGGCCCGAAGATCTCCAATTCCGGCCTCTACGGTGCGCAAGCAATCACGCAGTAAATCTTCGGTGTTCCAATTCACGATCACAATCGACAGGTCCATTCCTAGCCCCTAACATTCAACGTTCAAAAAAGCCGCGCAGGTTGCACCAGTAAAGGCGCAACAGCACGTTGCAGCGATGCCCGACGTTTTGCCGGGGCTGCATCCAAAATCCAAGTTCCCGATCCGATCAGGAAAAAGAACAATACAAACAGAGCGTTCCACAGATGTACGGTCGCGGCAGCGACACCTATCCCAAACAAGGTGAACGCCCATGCATGACGCGCGCGGCGCCATTCAACCGGCAAGTTTTTGCGCTGCCCTGTCGCCCAAACCACGCCCAACAAAAGGGCGACCTGCAAAAAGAGCGCCGGCAATCCGTACCGCACAGCCGTCACGAGCCAGAAGTTATCCATGCTGTCAGACATCCAGACCGGACGGATCCAATCACCAAGGCCAATTCCGAACAGGGGATGGCGCGCCACTTCGGCGCTGCCGTATTCAAAAATAATGATCCTGTTATAGGCAGACTGTTTGGAAAAGGTGAAATATTCGACAAATACGTGGAAGGGCGTGCGGTTCGACAGCAGATCGATGCCAAGGTAGACAATCGCGAAGAGGGAAAACAATGCGGCCCACCGGCCCTGAACTTTGCCTAATGCCCGCTCCCATGCGGCGACGAAGCCCTGCATCATCAAAACAACATAGGGCCCTCCCGACGCCGACATGAACGTTGCCAGAACCACACCGCCAACTTTGACCATGCCGCCCAGTTTCATCAAGCGGCGCTCGGCCACAACAAAATAGGCCATAGAAAACGCCGACGCGCTAAACACACCGTATAGGATCGGATGGTCGAATGGTCCAAAGGTGCGCTCGATACCCATGCGCGGTTCGATAAACGCAGCCCTTGGCCCGCCAAACACGGAAGATATCCCATCATGCAAGATGTGGATGCCGCTTAATGCTTCAGGGATCGTGAAGACCAGAGTTGCGAGGACCAATCCGACATAAGCCCGCGCCACCCCCGCAAAATCTTCATAAGAGCGGATATAGAGCCGCCCCATCAAATAGGCACCCGCACATTCGACAATGTAGATACCGCCGGACTCAATACCTTGCGCGAGACCGCCCCATTTGATTAGCGCCATCAAGGCCCAGCCGCAATGCGACAGCAACAGCAAATCAAACACATGCACCCGGCCTCGACGGCCGCTGACCAGCTGAAACAGCATCGGCAGAAACATCAGGATCAACACCACCCGATAGGCTGACAACCGCAAACCGCCAAGGTTCAGCGACACCGCTGTTGGTAACATCATCGCCAGCAGAAAAATCATGATCGGCATCGGAGCGCCAAATATTGTCCGAGAATTTTGTGCCGCGACAGCCATCGTTCAGACCTTCGCCCGACGGCGTGTTAGGCTCGGCCGTTCAACCAGCTGCCAGCTGAGCAAAGCAACGGGATAGGTCCCAATTACGCTCAGCACAGCTAGCGCAATGGGCCCAATCCCCGGCTGCAGCGCCACGATAGATTGCGCCACTGGCCACCCATAAATGTACATTCCAAACGACACGTCCCGTGACAATGCAACCTTTGGGGCCATGAGAGCCAGCATCACCAGACCCAGCGCAACAGGGCCCAACGCAAATGACCATTGCAAAACAACGCCCAACATGGCCGACCCTATACTCACGCTCCAGCACAGCGATATCCAATCACGCCAAATATAGGCCACCATGCCCCACGAAAAGGCTGCAAACAAAGGCGCGAAAGTTGCCAACCGCCCCGGTAGACTGTGATGCACTGCCGCCAGAACCGTGGCACCAAGGGCCAACGCGAGAACCATCCAAGTTTGGCGCGCCCCCCCAAGCATGACAAACGCTGCGCAAGTCACGTATGACACGACCTCGTGAAACAGGCTCCAAAGTGGCCCATTGACCACCTCGGCGACTGGGTTTGCAGCAAAGGCTCCCGCCAAACGATGTTCGATCGAAACCAAGGTTACGGCGCGCAGAAACCAATTCACGTTTTGCTCAATCGATGGTGTCGCCCCGGATGCCACCGCCAAAGCAAGTGTCACCAAAAGTGCCGCGCCCAACCCCGGGAAAATACGGCGCGCTCGTGCCACCCAAAATGCTTTTCCGATGCCGCGTTGCGCGCTGGCTGTGATCAGCAACCCAGATACAAAAAAGAAGCCGCCTACAGCCCATCCACCTAATGAGCGACCGGTCAACTCCTGCAATGGCTCCATGGTTCCGGCACCCAAAGCCAGCGGCCACGCATGACTTACGATCACGCATATCGCCAGTCCCAAACGCAGTGCGTCCAGATTGTGCGTTTGTCGCGTAACGAATGCTTGGCCCAAAGTCATTGTGTGCGACCCGAAATCCGTACAGGTTGCCACAAGCGGTCTCGCAGAATGCGCTTCCAAGTTCCCAAGACGGACAGGGCTTTTTGCTTCATGGGCAAGGCCCACCACTGGGCAAGCAGCTTTTGGCCACGGTCCTGCGGCGCACCAAGACCAAACATGCGCATGGCCATACGGCGCCCCCAGACCGCGCCATTGGTGGCGCTCAGATTGGGTTGCGCCCGTGCGATCACATCTCTTGGACGGGTCTCGACATAAATGGATTGCGACCGTCGTGCGGCTTCGACAAAGGCCTGTCCGCGTGCGGTGCGCGCCACAACCAACGAGCGTCCCGCATCTTCATTGCCGCTCGGCGGCGCATGCCATGGATCCCCGACCGAGATATCCGCAAAGGCGCCAGAGTGATCCGCACAGACCCGGCACCGCCAACGACGATGAGATTGCAAAATTCCACCCCAGCCCGCGCCATAAGGAATGCCATTGCTTTTGGTCTCTTGCCCATCTGACCCGACCCAAGTCGCCTGCATCAATCCCGGCCAGCCATTTCCGCGATACCGCAGATCTCTGATAGTTGCACCCTTTGGCACCCCAAGACTTTTTAGCAACGCGTCGGTGGCCACAAGATTGGGCGCCCCCGCACAGAAAATCGCAATGGTCAGTGATATCTTTTCGGCCAGCTCAGGGTCATGGCGCATTGCCTTGCTGACCGAGGCAACATCACAGGGTTTGCCAACGAAAACGACCTTTTCATCCCCAGCTTTGATCCGCGCCAATGCGTCACAAGGACTGGCTTGTGCATATCGTGACCCCGCCCCGCGCATCAGCCCCGCGCGATCGTGGCTGATCACTGTTTCATTCAAACGCAGGTCGTCTTGGCGCGCGGCCACATGTACCACGCCCCCTGCAAATCCGGTTTCAAGGGCAAAAAGGCCCAACCCAGTCACTGCCCCACCCGACGAGCCACGATAGCGAATCTCAGGATCTTCGGCCCAACCTTCCCAAGCCGCGCGTACTGGCCCCCAGGCCTCATCAATCTCGTCTCCGAGACGCAGTTGTGTCCAATTACTGCCCTGCCCGGCACAGACGGCGGTTGCATCCCGCGATGCCTGACACCCTGCTTCGGATCGAGTTACAAGGGGTCGCCGCCCATGCGTAGCATCCTCAACCATCTTAATAAATTCCGGAAATGCACCGGCACATGCGCCACAGCCCGTACATTGGTTGCGCGCCACTACCGATGTGATTGGATCGCCGTTCATACCATTACTCCTTTAACGAGAGGGCGCGCCAAACCCACCAAATGCACTGCTCTGAATGTGGCACCTGCCTCACCCAAAGCGGCCGCTAATGCGATGCTTTCCAAAGGGAACCCGGCCAACGCAAACCCGCCTGCCAAAGCCACAGCCGCGGCACGCACTATATTCGCCCGCGCCGGATCGCCCGTGCGCCCGGTGGCCACGGCCAATTGTGAATACGGTGTTCGTAGAATGCGGCTTGCGGCCGCCACCGCCAGCGCCACGGTGACCCAAAGCCCCGGACGCAATTCGTTGCCGTAAACCAAGTCAATCAATGTTGGTGCGAGCAGCGTAAACCCTAGGATCATGCCGCCTGCTAAGACAACATGACTCAGTAAGATACGCGGCCAAACAACATCAAAACGCCTGCTCTCAAGTTCTGCGCGCAAAGTCGGCAAGACCACGGACCCGGCTGCGCGACCTACAATCTGTGCTGGCAACATCGCCAATTGCAGCACGACGCCGTACAGCGCCAGTGTCGCCCAGTCATAAGCCTGCGCGACGATCAGCCGATCCGCATAAAACGTTAGGAACAACAGCCCTGCATTCAACATCAAAGGCGCGCCAAATCTCCAGCTGCGCATCATAGTTTTAGTGCAGAACAGCACTTCGTACTGACGCGCCGCCACCAAATGACTAAGCATCATTCGCGTGCCGGCTTGCACAATCAACACCGCTGCCATGGCGCGGTGGTCAGCCCAAACTGCGACCGCGGGTCCCAAAGCGGCGAGCATTGCCACGGTCGCGCCGACCTCTACGACAGCCATCTGGCGATACTGAAATTGCCGCTCAGCGCGGCGATAATCCAAATGTCCAAATCCATTTAAAACAGGAATCACCGCCAATGCGGCAAAGGTCGCTGCAGTGGGTCCATCATCAAACATCCACGCCAACGCTGGGGCCAGCGCAAGCATCACGACCGAGGCAACCCCAGCGCGCAAAATTGCGACACCCTGCAATGCGCCCTGCATAGGTTTGGTGTCGCCATCCGGCGCTTGCACAATTAGACGTTCGACGCCTACATCACTTGCCATTTCAACCAAACGTACCGCCAGAGCCAGCATCATCGCGCGCCCCAGTTCGTCCGCGCCAATGGCCCAAGCGAAGACAACTGATCGACCCAATGCCGCTGCTTCGGCCAACACCGGTACACTCCACGCCAGTATCCGCCCATTTCGAAACGCGATGTGCATCCGTTTAAACCCCTGCCTGGCGGGCAATACAGTCCATCTCACCTGAAGCGCGCGCTCGAATGCTGGTCAGCCGTGTCGCCAGATCGACTTTCATGTCATCGCGCGCCTTGAAAGACTCCACCGCGCGATTGGCCAGCGTCGCGGCATCCAGATCGCGCAGATCAGCCACATCACCGCCGATTCCACATTCGTCAAACACACCTTTCGCCTTGTCTGTATACCCAAGCCCCAGCGTCGGAACGCCTGATGAAAAGGCCCCGATTGTGGCGTGCATACGAGCACCTGCGAACCAATCCAGCCGCGCCAATATCCACTTCAGCTGCATCGCATCCATCTGACCTTCTACGGCCAAAACACGACCCTGCGCCAAGGGGCCCAAACGCCCGATCAACTTGTGCGCCGCGGCCAAATCGCTTTCGACTTCGGTTTTAGGTTTGTGCACGTGTGGCACCAACAACAACCGGAGATTAGGTTCAGATTGCAGCAAAGACCGAGCCATCGCTTCGATCTGGTGATCGTGCGGGTCAGCCAACTGGAAATGCCGTTGCGCCTCTGCCGGCGCGTTGCATAGCAGGCCAGACACGTTCAATCCGGCCACCGGAAAGTCACGCTCTGCGGACAACCAATGCTGTATTTCGCCCGACACGGCGACCGGCGCGCGCTCAGGCAATGCCACAGCTACATCGACGCCCAAACGATGCTTTTCCGGATCAAAGTCCTCGCCCAGCTTTTCTTGAAGAAACGTCAGACTTTGGGCATCGCGCACCCAAACCGCCGCCGCCTGTTTCAGGATATCCACGGCGATGCCAAGGCTTTCGGGGGCGTGAAACGGACCCAGTTTTTGCGGCAACAAGATAAGGGGCACGCCAGCCGCCAAAGCCATGCGTTTGGTCATCACCATCGCTTCGAACCGCTTGGGGCCATAAATATCGGTAAAGCTATCGCCACCTGAAATGTCGAGTACAGACTTCGACCGAGCAATTGCCCGCGCCGAAGCGCTAAAGCCGCCACCGACACGTACCATCGACAGTGCGGTGCGCAAACTGTCTCCGCGCCAGAAGCGGCGGTGATGGGTCAGCCCCACCAGATTGACCGTACAATAGCTCCAGTCGGCCTGCCGTTGACCACGGCCGTGATCGGCGATTGTTACTGCGTCCGCCCCACGTTGCGTCAACCCCGCAACAACCGAGTGGCACAGTGCGCTCACACCTTGGTTTCCAGTGTCGGGGGCCGCATTTATTAAAGTAATCATGATGAAACCTCTTAAGTCTCCTGATTACTAGGGCATTATTGCGCCTCTGCATCGCACGCATCAGCCACACAATGGCCCATTTCGAATAACCCCACCTATACTTTAGGAGAGTTCGTTCAACCTAATAAGGTTCACCACCAATGGCCAAAAGCCGCTCGGTGGTGAAAACAGAATTTCATTGAAGATACTCTACATCAAAGGAAGGTGACGTTAATCGCGTCAATTTCTTCAACCGTCAGCCCATTCATAAAAATGCAGTCTTGCAATCCGTAGCTCAATTCAACGCTTCCACGGATTTCTACCCAAGACAGGTCCTCTTCTGCGACCCCGATCAGATGTAACGTGTCCTCTACCGTATCAAAGTCCAGCAAAAGGTCATGACCATCGCCAACTTTGAATTCAAAAATATCCGCACCGGCATCCCCGGCCAGAAAATCAGAACCGGCGCCACCAGACAGGACATCTGCACCCTCGCCACCGCTCAACGTGTCTGCGCCAGCACCGCCGGAAAGGTGATCATCACCGATCCGCCCCAAAAGCTTGTCTTTACCATGATCACCCGACAGAACATCTGCGCCAGCACCACCATCCACGTGGTCATCCCCACCGCCACTGGTCATAGTATCGTCGCCAACATTGCCAGTGATCCGATTGTTGCCGTCATTGCCGGCACCAGCAAAATCTTGTGTACCAAAGAACACCAAATCTTCAACATGTTCGGACAGTGCGAAATCGGCCTTGGCATGCACGACGTCGTGGCCCTCACCCGCGAATTCAACAATCGTGTCGAATGCGTCACTGACCTTGTAAGTGTCATTCCCTAGGCCGCCATAGGCGATGTCCGCCCCCGCATTGCCCGACAAAAGATCGTTGCCAACGCCACCATACATGACGTCATCGCCTAAACCGGGGCAAAGAATGTCATTTCCATTTCCACCAAAGACAGTGTCGTTTCCGCTGCCTCCATGGAGTTTGTCATTGCCATCGTCGCCATAGAGCAAGTCGGCACCATCTCCACCATGCAACTTGTCATGATTAGCACCGCCATAAATCGTGTCGTCGCCTGCACCGGCAATGATGTTGTCATTGCCAGCCATGCCCGTCAAAAGATTGCCCAACTCATTGCCCACGATCATGTTGCGCAATTCGTTGCCCGCGCCATTAATCGCGGTCGAACCTTTGTCCAGCCAGAGGTTTTCCAACCCAGCTCCAAGAACGAAGTCCACTTTCGATTTCACCGTGTCGGTCCCATCTCCGCCTTCTTCGGACACCACGTCTTCAGCGTTATCAACAAAGTACGTGTCGTTGCCTGCGCCCCCGAACAAATGATCCGCACCACGTCCTCCGTCAAGAATGTCGTTTCCATCATCACCGTGAACAAGGTCGTCGCCGTCCTGCGCACGAATAAAATCACGGCCGGCCCCGCCGAAAATATCGTCATCTCCTGCACCAGCGTAAATCTTGTCATTGCCACCATAGCCAAGGATAACTTCGTTCGCCCCATCGGTCCCATCGACCTGCGTTCCATCCGCGTCCGTGAAACCAACAATGTGATCATTCCCGGCTGTTCCCTGAACCGGTGATGTCTCGATGGTCAGAGTACCGGTGTCTGAAGTGCCGCTTTCGTTCACGATAGAATAGGTCAATTCTGCCGTAACATCGCGCGTCGGGCTGCCTGGCAGGATATGAACCTGCCCATTGCCCAAATAGGTTACAACTTCCCCATTGCTCAGGGCAAATTCTTGTCCAACCGACACCGCGATGCCGTTTATATGTGACAGGCTCAGGCTGTCTCCTGCGCCCACATCATCATTGGCCAACAGATCGAGCGTCACGCCTGCGCCCTTGGCTGCGAGTTTCACCAAATCGTCCTCGGCAAGCGCCACCGACAGGACTGGCGCACGTAGCAGCACGCTGGACGAAGTATCGATGCCGAGGAACGGGTCGACGCCACGGGTGTCCAGTGCACCGTCATTGCTTGAAACGCGTGGCGCATCCGCGAGCAATTCCAACGCCAAAGACCCATTTTCAACTTCAGTTATCTTATAGAACCCACCCGTTTTCAGCGTGGTCACATCCAAGTCATGATCAGCGTTGTTCGCGCCGATATAGACGTTGCCATCCGCATCTACCATTGTGGCACCAAAGGCGCTTACTGGAATGCCTGATTGCATGTCCCCTTCTACCAAAGTGCCTGTCACAGCCCGGGTGGTCACGATGGGGTCTCCGCCAAGCGCGACTTCACTGATGTCGATCGACACAAAGGTGCCATCTTGCCCTGCAACGCCGCTGTGCGCCAAACCGAAAAAGGTCTGAGATGGCCCATGATACGCCAGATCAGCAAGCCCGCTTGTCGAAAAATCAAGCGACGGCAGCGACAAGACCGAATAGGTCAATGCACCATTGGCATCAACTTCAGACAGGTCATATACCACCGCCTGCCCCAAATTACCGCTAAATGTCCAGAGATTGCCCTGATCATCCACGTCCCCGATATACGAGCCCATAATACCTGAAGACACTGCATAAGTCGCCCCACGCGCATCCATCGCAATCACGTCATTCTTTAAGATCTCGCTTCCGTTTGCGTCAAAGCCATTCGAGCGTGCGATGCCGTAAATCAGGTCATCTTCTTGAGAATATCCAATCGCGTTCACATTAACCGCTCTAGGAACTTCGGCCTCTGTGTAGCTATTGGTTTCCAGATCAAAAACCACAAGCTGCCCGTTCAAAACCTGATAAACATGACTTTGACCGGGGGCAAAGGCATCGACGGTCACCTCATTCCCGCCAAATGTCATCGCTTTTTCATAAGAAGGCACCACACCCGACGTATCAATGGAACCCTGATCTCCGCCCAAAACACTGGTTATCCTAAACTCAAGGTTTTGGGCCTCGCCTGCGCCAGCCAGCTCGAACGTGTAAGTCTCAAACACCCCACCCACATGAGTAAAACTGCCCACGCTTTCGCCGCCAAAGATCACTTCAACTCTTACGCTTTCCACATCCGCCGCAAGGTTTGACGCAAGATTAAATTCAAGTTCATAGGGCACTCCGAGGACAGTTTCGACAGTCGTGCTCAACACTGGCACGCCATCATCGTCCACACCTCCGACCCAGTTTTCGGAAACGGCATATTGCTCGAACGTCAAACGATCATCGACGTCTTCAAGTAGATTTTCTGGCATTCTATGAGCCCCCAAAAATGTGATGCAGAGCATCAGGTCAAATACAGGACTTCGTTCCAACCCGTTGCTACGACTCGTTCCTGACGCACCTGCTCAATGTCCGAATTTCATCTTTTTGACGAAGCATTTCACGCGCTCAAAAGACTACTCTCAACCTCATTGGGCTATCACTCACATCAATTCGAATAGTGCTTCGCCGGAAATTTAGAGAAATTGAGTGAATTTACCGGCATGCAAATCATCTGCTCTAACAAGCGATGTTACGGGACAATCCGCCCTAGCCATTCAGGGTTTGTCTGCCGTTCGATATGAAAAACATAGCGACCTGTGTTGTCAGACCAGTTTAAACTAGTCTCAACAAGGCCGGTGATCTGCGCGCTAGGCGCCACAAACCGGCCAGCACCTCACTTCAGTGATCTGGAGCGCGAGGAAGAATTGTGCTGTTCACCTTTGGTCGTCTCGAATATCTGGTCGCGGCGTGACCGCCAATTCGAACAATGTCGCGTCCGATCAATTTTGTTTTTGCGGATTCATTTTACAAACGGGCGGCCAATTCTGTTCAACAGAAACGGATGCCTTCATGGCTTACATCAATGCGTCGTTTATGCAGCAACATCGCCTTAAACCCGACGTAAAAGAAAGCTATGACTTACAATATCAATGCCCGTCGAAAAGTTTTGGAGCTCGCTTTGAAATAGAGAAAAGGGCGAAGCTTTGCCATAGCAGCCCCACTAAACCGCCCTGCCCAGTTTCAAGCCGGAACCCGCTGAAAATGTCTTTGCATTGCTATTTTGACAACGCGCGAAAGTATCATGCAACCGCAACCCATGACAGCACCAAGCCTTGTGCACAGTCCTGTTTTGTCCAGACAAGTCATCGTGGAGGAACGCGATATGTAACGAGAATCACTGAGAAATCGGTCGCATGGTCGCGATCAACTCTGCGACCTTAATACCAAACTTGCGCATTTCAGAACGGTTCATGATCACGCCATTACTGGTGAGATAAAGCCAGTCTGTTACCGTCAATGTGTGCCCTCCGGATTCTTCGGGCAGCTTGATTTTGTACTCCATTTTGATTGTCGAGCCCGAAACCGATCCGCGGGCTAAGCCAATGATGTCATCGGCGGTCGCGGTAAATGTATTGGCCTCGCCAAGCGTCAAATACCATTTTCGGCTTTGTTGCTTGCCATTCGAATACGTGAACTCCTCGCTAAGCGTCCCGGTGTTACCATCCCAGCGACCGAACATCTTCGCTACGAAACTGTTGGTCATTTTGCCGTTTGGTCCAAAAATCAATCCCTCGGACAGAATTTCGCCAGACAAATGGGTTTTGAGCGAAAACGCTGGACCGCTGTTGATATAGTCAGACGGCGTCTGTGCGCGAAAGCTGAACAAGATTGTTTTGGCAAGCAGAAGCAAAAGAATAAGCAACGGCAGAACGAATAGAAGTTTCATAAGGCCTGGTCCTCTGTGGGGAGTCTAAAGACAAGTGCCAGCGCGACAAGTTTCAGTGCGCAGGGAATGATCGCGTAAGTGATATTCAACATGCGCAGCGCCGCGTCACTGTTGGGAACACCTGGTCTGAAACCGCTGTATTCAAGCAGCGGCAGAACAATGAAAGCTGCCATTGCAAGCCCCAACTTTCCGGAGAACGACCATATGCCGAAGGCAACGGAGCTTTTAAGTCCGGCTAGGGTCAGGGACACAGAGAACATTGCCGGAAGGATGACCATATCAGCGCCCAATGCCGCGCCAGAGGCAAGGCAAATAATGGAGAAACCGACTATGTCGCCTTGCGTCAAAAACGCGGCGCCGATGAAACCCAGAACAGCCAACGGCATCGCGATCATCAAAGTGGCTCTTGGCCCAGCTCCCCGGGCCACTTTCGTCCACAAAGGCACACTCAGGCCGGCGCTGAGAAAAAAGAAAACCAATAGAGGTCCTGCTTTTCCAGCCAATTGAAGACGGTCTTCGACAAAAAACAGAAAGAGTGTGGACGTAATTGCGACTGGCAGACTGTTAACCAAGCCCAAGATCAAGAGCCGTAACGAACCTGCTTGGCTGAGGCCCGCAAATGAAAATCGCGCACCCAATATGGGTTCGCGCCGCCAGATGGGCAGAGCTACCACAGCGGTCAGCACGGCAATGGCACTCAGAAACAATCCAAACACAGGGTATCCATACGCCGCAGCTCCCAAACTGACAAAAATCGCTGGTGCTATGGCAGCAATTATTACGCCCGCCAACATGCCAGCTTCGCGAAACGCGGCCAGAGTCATCAACGCTTGAGGGGCCGGACTTTTGGCAAGAGTTGCACTCCGGCCATAAAGCAGGATCATTCCGAGGCTATAGGCAGAAAACAGCAATACCAAAACCATCACTAGGTTTGTCAATAAGTTGGGCCCTGGACGTATGTGAAACAGCAGGGGAAACCCGATAGACAACCCAAGCGCCGCCGCCGTAGCAAAGAACACCTGAGCTCTTGGCCAGCGATCGATCGCCCAACCAATAAGAGGGTCCTGCACCAGATCGACCAGGCGGATCAAAAACAGGATCGTGCCTAATGTGCCCAAACCAACCCCAAGGCTCACCGAGGCAAATCGCGGCAAATGGATGTAAAGCGGAATACCAGCAGCGGACAACATCAAGGCATAGAGGCTGATACGTGGGTAAAGCATCACACGCCTAATTGACCAGCATCAAGCCACGCCACGTTGACGCCGGTATCCAGTAGATATTGGGGAATTAACGCTGTGTATGGACACGACAAAACGCTACGCATGCGCTAACTCGACTTGAACAACGTTGGTGTGTCCGATTGCAAACGAAGCTGTACAAATCCCAAGATAGTATTCCCAATTGCGGAAAAAACTCTCGTTGTAACCCATCTGGCTGATCCGCGGCTTTTGCGCCCCAAGGCGATCCGCCCAAATTCGGCAGGTCTTCGCATAATCTTGTCCAAACGCAAAATTGTCGAGCACCTGAAGGCCTGCGTCTTTTGCTTGCTTATTAATGACATTGTCTGACAGCAGCATCCCCCCGGGGAATACATACTGTCGGATGTAATCAGACGAGTTTCGGTACGTTTCAAAAAAGCTGTCTTTGACGGTGATAGCCTGCAAGAGAACACGCCCCCCTTCAGCCAAGTTCCGTTTAAGCGTTGCAAAATAATCGGGCCAGTACCGTGTACCGACGGCTTCAATCATCTCAATCGAAACGATATTGTCATATTCCCCGTTGAGGTGGCGATAGTCCCGCAACTGTATGTCCGCGCGACCATCAAGACGGCATTCCGCATAGCTTTGCTGATTTCTTGAAATGGTAACACCGGTCACGTGGTGCCCGTCTTCGCTTGCTTGTTCAGCAAAGCCTCCCCACCCACAGCCGATTTCCAAAGTGCGATCCCCATCGCTCAACCGGGACAGAACGCGCGCGTTTTTTCGAGATTGAGCACGCATCAGATCATCATCGGACCCCTCAAACAATCCCGATGAATATGTCATTCCCTCATCCAACCACAGCGCATAAAACTCGTTGCCCACATCATAATGCGAGCGAATGTTCCGGCGCGAACCACGCAGCGAGTTGGCCCGCATCACTGTGTCGACCAAGCGGAATTTAGCCCGTCTCCAAGGATTGGCTTGATCATACGCCCCCAAATATTTTCGATTTTTCATTGCCACGGACATCAACCCTTCAATTGACGGCGTGTCCCACAAACCCTGAACATAAGTTTCCCCAAGCCCAACTTGCCCATGCGCAGCCATCGCCGACACTGCCGCCCAATCGCGGATAACCATTTCAGCTTCGGGACCTGAATGGCCGAATTGATAACGTTGGCCCTCAGGCGTGCGCAGTGTCAGTTGCCCTTCACGCAGACGTTCGCAAGTTGACAGGAAATTCATCTTCAGGGCTTTGTTTGTAAGGCGCATTTTCCATACCTTTAAATTTATGGCGATCATTAAGTGCACGTACGATGCGCATAGCGCTTGCGATGCCATCTTCATGGAAACCATGCCGGTTCCAAGCGCCCGCAAACCATGTGAGATTTTGCCCCTGCATCTGGCGAATATCCTGCTGAGCTTTCAGCGCCGCCTTGTCAAAAACGGGATGCGAGTACGAGACTTCGTCATAAATCGCGTCTTTTGGAATTTCCGTTGAAGGGTTCAGTGTTACAAAAAGAGGGTCGTTTTCCGGAATGCTCTGAAGCTTGTTCATCCAGTATGTCACGCCGATGTCGCCGTCTTGCGATCGATAGGCCCAACTCGACCAACAAGCACGGCGCTTGGGCATCTGCCCCGCATCGCAATGCAAAACGGCTCTATTGGGCTGGTATCGAATACTGCCGAGCGCGTCTCTCTCGCCTTTTGTCGCGCCATTTCCCAAAATGCGCAAAGCTTGATCGGAATGGCAGGCCAAAACAATTTCGTCAAAAACCATAGGGTCAGCTTGAGCGGTATTGACGCGCACCCCGAATGAGTCGCGATGAACACTCTGCACAGGCGTGCTAATGTGAAGTGTGCAATCACGTGCAAGCAGAGCTTGTTCCAGCCTGCGAATGTATTCGATGCTGCCACCTTTGACCGTCCACCACTGGTGTTCACCAGTCCCGGCCAAAAGCGCGTGATTGCGGAAGAATTGTACAAGAGACTTTGCAGGAAACTGATCGACGTCTGCCACACGGGTCGACCAGATCGCGCCGCACATCGGCATCAAGTAATTGTCTCGAAACCATTTTCCAAGGCCCAACTCATCCACTAACTCACTAATGGTCTTGTTGTCGTCCTTCGCAGCCGCCTCCGCCCGTTTCCCAAATCGGATAATGTCCCAGATCATTTTGAAAAACTGTGGTCGCATAAGGTTGGTCTTTTGAGCAGCAATCGCGCTCAGATTGGAAAGGCCGTATTCTAGCTTTCCCCCGTCGATGCTGGCCCCAAAACTCATCTCACTCTTTATAACAGGCACGTCGAGATCGCTGAAAAGTCGTGTGAGATACGGATAGGTGACATAATTGAAAACGATAAACCCCGTATCAACGGGTTGATTGCCATTTTTACCAGCCAAAACCGTCCGCGCATGCCCACCCAACCGCGGGTTTGCTTCAAACAGAGTAACATCGTGATGAGCCGCCAAATAGTACGCTGCAGACAGCCCCGAAATGCCACCCCCGACAATGGCGACCTTCCTGCGCGGGCCATGAGTTTGATCGAACATGCTGTCCTCATCTTGCAAACGTTTCGAAATTGTTACGCGGCCATTGTCTCAACGGATCAAAATTGCCGCGGAAATCTTTTTGGCGGAATTTGATCCAGAAACCTCGCGCGCGCGTAATTAATGTATGAAGCTAGAGCATATTCAGGCCCGGACACTTCACGTCCGTCGCGGCGCGTTGAAAAATGCGTTCAGCTATAGCGTGGATTATGTTTTGACCGATTTTGGGGTTGAGACTCCCCTGCTATTATCGCGCAACCATTTCAACCTTTGGTCATTGCGGGACAATCGCCATGGTGGCGTACGTGGGTCCGGTCGCGGCCTGAGATGGTTCAAGGAAATTCTGGCAGATTGTGGTTTTGAAGTCGATACTGCTCAGTTGTATTTGCTAACCCAACCCAGCTTTTTGTGGTTCCACTTTAACCCTGTCAGCTTTTGGATCGCCGTGGTGGATGGCACACCGCGCGCATTTGTTGCGGAGGTCGACAGCACCTTTGGTCAACGCCATTGCTATTTTTGTGCGCATGATGATTTTGGCCCGATCCGAAAGAGCGACACAATGGTCGCTAAAAAATTGATGCATGTATCGCCATTTCAAAAAGTGGCGGGACACTATCGGTTCAATTTCGACTTCAACGAGACAGCAATCGACATTCGTATTTCCTATGAAAATAAGAGTAGTGGCGTATTAGCCACCTTGTCAGGAACACGTCTTACGGCGACAAATACATCTTTGCTGTGGGCGGCCTTCAGGCGTCCGTTGGGAGCTGTAAGAGTGCTTGCCCTGATCCATTGGCAAGCAGCGAAGCTTTACTTAAAGCGGGCGCCCTTTCTAAAAGCACAGCCTGCACCGGAGCAATTTGTAACCACATCGCACAGCGATCAAGACCTCGCGAAATGACAAAATTCTCGGGCAAAACCTACTGGCTTATTGGCGCTAGCGAAGGACTAGGACGGGCCTTGGCAAAACGTTTAAGCGATGAAGGTGCCCAACTGATCATTTCGGCACGCAATGTAGAAAGACTTGAAAGTCTGCGCAAAGAAATTACCGATGCTCGTGTTCTCCCTTTGGATGTCACAGATACTGAAGCCGTTCGACAGGCCGCAAGCAAGATCCACCGATTACATGGTGTGATCTATAACGTTGGCACCTACGAACCCTTGACCACAACAGACTGGGACAGCGACACGGCGCTCACGATGTGTGACGTGAATTTCGCAGGAGCGTTACGGGTCCTTGGCGAAGTTGTTCCCAAATTTATCAAAGCAGGCGAAGGGGACATTACTTTGGTCGGATCATTGGCTGGATACCGCGGACTGCCTAACGCAATTGGATATGGCGCGAGTAAAGCCGCACTGCGAAGCCTTGCCGAAACCATGCGGTTTGATCTAAAGCGAACCGGAGTTGTGGTCCGTTTGGTCAATCCCGGCTTTATTCAGACGAGATTGACGGAAAAAAACAGCTTTCATATGCCGATGCTCATGACGCCAGAGGCTGCCGCAGAAAAGCTGCTGAAAGCCATGAAGAAGCGATCGTTTCGAACAGATTTCCCTGCACCGTTTTCATGGGTCATTCGCAGTTTGGTCTATCTGCCCGATTTTTTCCTATACCGGGGTCGTTGACGCCTGTGACTTTCTCGGTTGAAAGTGTCGCCAGGTCAGTTCAGCAATAAACTTAGGGCTGCCTTGGTTTTCAAAACACGTGACCGGGACAGCGTTTGGCGCACACTTGAACCTTTTTTATCCGAGACCACCGATATGTCGGACACCTTTCATTTGGAAAAGGTCTACAAAGAAAACCGACACGCAAACAAAGAGGCCAATGTATTCCACAAAGAAACACACCGGCCAGATTTTTTCTACCAACAATATTGAAGGCTACTTGCCATTAATGACACGCCGGGCGCGTGCCAGGCAAAAGTACTTTGTCGACAACATGGATCACACCGTTATCGGCTTGAATGTCCGCGATGATCACATTGGCTATTTCACCAGTGCCGTCCGCAATTTTGACGCCCTCGGCGTTCGCCGTGATGCAAAGACGTTCGCTCGCCAAGACGGGTTTGAAGGAGTTTGACCCCGCTGGAATCATGTCTGCTGTCAATTTGCGGTCGTCCACGTGGTACAGCAGAACGTCGGTAAGCTGCGCCTTGTTTTCTGGCTTAAGCAACGTCTCAACGGTTCCCACAGGCAACGCGGCGAAGGCATCATTTACCGGAGCATAAACCGTAAAAGGTCCGGGCCCGGCAAGCGTTTCTGCCAGACCCGCAGCGGTAACAGCCGCCACAAGAGTCGAGAACCGATCGTCACTAATGGCGATATCTACGATATTGTTAGCATGAGCAGTTGCTGCCGACACGCTCAGTGCCGCAGCGAAGAATGCAGTTTTAAAGTTCGGCTTCATGGTGGTTCTCCTTGAAAGTGGACGTCGTAAGCCCGGTCTGATTTTCAATTCGTAAAAGGGGTACGCCAGCAGGACGGCAAAGGATCAATTCATCACACATTCGTGACTCAACCCATTGAAACAAAAAAGAAACGGCCGATTAATCGACAGTTTCTTGCGTTTTCTTTAAGCTTTAAGCGACGCTAAATTCGAAACATTGGCTGCAACAGCCTTGGAATAAATGCGCTAAATCGCAACCGCGCATCAGTAGCCGCCAAACAGATGCAAGCTTCACCGAAATCCGCCACTGGAGTATGCTCCACCTCCTCATCCGCAATTTCTAGGTCGCCAACCCCAAACCGGCCAGTCTCGTCACTAAAGCTGCCTTGCAAGACCAAAGTCAGCTCCAAACCGTTGTGACTGTGATCAGGCACGGCCTGTCCCGCCGGAATGTATAGCAGGCGAACCGATCCATTGGCGTCGGCTGACAGGATGTCTTGACGAACTCCCATTCCCAGTTTTTTCCAGCGGGGTTCACGCCCCTTCATCACTTCCAAAACTGGTCCCGGGTAAATTCCGCGACGCTCATACACAGGCTCCGGCGAGAATGATGCATCGAGCTGCGCAAAGATGTCGCCTTTAAGGTTTGACGAGACCGCGACAGAGTAGCTTTCGTCCAAAACAGCGCCGCCAACCGCTTGATGAGCTTCAAGTGCGACGCGGCATTTTGAGCAAAGCGAAATATGACTTGCCACAGCGACAGCGAAAGCATGTGGAAGGTTGCCCGCGGCATAGGCGGCCAACATGGCGTCGGGTATATGATGTGTAACGGAACTCATTGTTGGAGATCCTTCAATTCGTGTCTTAATCGTTCCAGACCTAGCCGTATCCGCGATTTAATAGTTCCAAGTGGAAGGCCGGTTTGCACGCTTATTTCCCGATGGGTCAACTCTCCCAAATAGGCCTTTTCGATCATCTCGCGCTGATCAGGTTTGAGGGCAGCCAGTGCTTCTCGCAATTGTCCGGCCTCTTGTTGAACACCAAGGATTTGACTGGCATCAGGTTCTGCTCCGGGCTCTTCCTTCAACTCTTCCGGCATTGGTCGGTTTTCTTTTCGAATGATGTCTATCTGACGGTTGCGCGCGATTTGATAAATCCAAGCCGATACCTGAGCACGATGTGGATCGAACAACGCCGCTTTACGCCAAATTGTCAGCATCACGTCCTGAACGATTTCTTCGGCTTGAGGCGCAGATGTTCCAGATCGCATAATGAAGCCTTTAAGCCTCGGTGCAAAGTGATCGAAAAGAGCCGCAAACGCAGTTCGATCACGATTGTCTCTTACAGCGATCATCCACTGCGTCGGTTGCGATAATTCAGTATTGCGTTGAAGCACAGAATTTCCTTCATGACCAACCGCCAAGGAGGCATGTCGGGAGTGGCGCGGGATATGGAGTTTCTGTGTCAACATAACCTGAATACGGAGTTCTGTGAAACGTGGATCATTTTTCCCGAGTTTTGCCCCTGAAAAAGGCCAAAGGTATGGGGCGCTGATCCAAGAATTTGTAATTCATCGCTTCGTCAATCCGCTTGACTATTTATACAAAGCCCCATGCCGACTTCGACATTAGTCACATATTTGGGTTAGGCTCTTTGTGACAGTAATTACTGCGTTTGATCTAGGTCGCACGCTACAAGATAGCTTTGCCCGTTTCACGCCAGACTTTTCGACAATGCCTAGCCGCTTTGCTGGCCCACGGGCAAGGAGGTGGCATCACCTCAGATTGCCCAGCAAAACAGGGGACAAACCAAATCCCAAAGCGCAGAACCAAACGGCCTTTGCGCAAAATGGGCGGACTGCAGACCATCTCTGCGGATTCGAAGTTGGAGAGTATCAACGGTGGGTGCCGACATTGATTAAGCCAAGAACCTCGACCTCTTTCCGCGCCGCCGCAAGGCCGCAGGGAGCCCGTTGAGGTTATTCATGCACGCCGCAGCGAGTGTAAAACGCGGACGGGATGCTGCTCACGATGCGCGTGGATGAACGCGTACCTCACTTTGCATCCCTGGCGAAGTCCCTTCTCGCGCATTGCTACGCAATACCCTGCCGGGCAGCGCGACAGTGGCCTCGTTTAGGATGTCGCGCTCCTCTGTGACCCGGGCCAGTTCTTTCTTGAGCCGTCTGACCCCAGCCTCTTGGTCGGTCTCCCTTTGCGGCTTCGAGAACTTGGCCATCCAAGTGTACAGAGATTTGGTGCTGATCCCGAGCCGTTCGGCCACCTCCTTGACTGGGTAACCGCGCTCAGTGACCTGCGCCACAGCGTCGATCTTGAAATCATCTGAATAGCGAATTTGCCCCGGCATTTACGTCGTCCTTTGCTTCCAAAATTACCAAGCAATGCGTCTGCAAGTCTTGGGGAACCTCAAACATAGCTTTCCAGTACCTCGCCTTCGTGATCAACAGCGCGCCAAAGGTAATGTCGCTCACCGTTGATCTTCACGAGAACCTCATCGAAGTGCCATCGCCAGTTCGAGTAACACCGCATCCGACTGACCCGTTTTCTTCGGATGTCTGCCGCAAACATTGGGCCAAATCTTTTCCACCAAAACCGGATAGTCTCGTGGCTTACGTCGATGCAGCGTTCATGCAGCAGGTCTTCAACATTCCGAAGGGATAGCCGAAACCGAACATACATCATCACTGCGAAGCGGATGATTTGCGGGCTGGTTTTGAATTATCGGAAAGGGGAGCGTTTTGTCATGATCAAACGCTACAAAACCACCCTACCCGCCTCAAGCCGGTTTCTTCTGACAAGACCTGCAGAAGATCTTCTACGTTTCGTAGCGAGAGTCGAAATCGGACGTAAAGCATCACCGCTAGGCGAATGACTTCGGGACTGGTTTTGAAATAGCGAAAAGGGGAGCGTTTTGTCATAAAGTGAAGCTACAAAGCCGCCCTGCCCTTCACATCCGAGTTTCCTCTGACACCGCCATTCGGCCAGCTGCTTGCAGGGCGCGGTTGTTACAAAAGAGACATCATTGGCAACAAGATCATCAGCGATCTTCTTGTCGATGTTCATGGTAGGGTGTTCCTTTGTTAAGGCTATTATGTGTCACGGTGTACGTGCACGGCACAAGGAGCGTGACGCACCACGCGTGCAGCGGTCGACCCGATCAGGTAGTCTGTGAGACCGGGTTTGTGTGATCCGATCACGATACAGTCGAAATCATGGGTGACTGCGTATTCGATGATTGCCCGGTGGGCCTGCCCACGCGTGATCTGCGCGTTGACGTCATCAAGCCCCGCCACCTTTTCCTTAAGGATCTCGCTGGCGCGCTCATAGCCCCGGCGCACGGTGTCTTCACCGATATAGGTGCTGACCGATCCCATAGGCACTTCGTAAACATGCAAAGCGGTGATCTGACCACCGCGCGCGCGCAATGCCCGTGCGATTTCCAGCGTGTGCTGGGAAATCCCATGATCAAGGGCCATGGGAACGAGTATCTTGTCATACATAGTTGAATTCCTTTTTGGGTTGTTCGGTTAAGACCACGGGTCGAGTATGATTTTCGGTGCAGCGACCGTGCCGTTGTGCAGATCGCGGAATGCCTGCACTCCATCTGACAATGCGCGCTCTTCGATCCAGTCGAGAGGACCTGGGCGGCTTTCAAACAGGGCATTTGCCGTGTTTCGACAGTCTTGCGCAGTGAAGGTATGGGCCCCGATGAAGGTGATCTCCTGAAGCGTCATGCGGCGGACATCAAGGCCATCAGCGTCGTCCCCCAATCCTACATGCGCGATCACCCTGCCCGGCGTGGCGGCTGCTGGCGCCAAGGCGCGCGTCGACGCATAACCAACGGCATCTACGACAATGGTGGCAAGGTTATTCACGAGTTATATCTGGATGGCCCTGTTAGCTTGCTAGGAACTATGCTTCACGCTTGTTGTGAGAAATGGAAGCGTAGAAAGCCAAGGCAATCAGTGCCATGCCAATTCCGCCTGTTATCAGCTCGTGCACGTGCACAAGGGATTGCAGGAACATCACGATGGACAGAGCAAAAATCGAATAGAATGCGCCGTGTTCCAAATAGCAAAACTCTGCCAAAGTCCCGCGTTCGACCAGCATTATCGTCATCGAGCGCACATACATCGCGCCAATGCCCAAACCGATGGCGATGAGCAGGATATTGGTCGTCAGTGCAAATGCACCGATCACCCCATCAAACGAAAAGCTGGCATCAAGCACTTCGAGATACAAAAACGCCCCCAACCCGCCCTTGGCACCGATTGCGGCGGTCGAGCCAGCCATGTTGTCCAGATAGGTCCCAAGACCATCAATCATTGTAAACACGAGGAGTCCCATGACGGCCGCGGTCAAGAACGGCGCTACTTCGTGTCTAGGCAATGACCGTGAGATCAGCAACACTATCACAAGCACCAGCGCAATCTCGAAGCCGCGGATTGACCCCCAAAGGCGCAACCGTTTCTCGAGCACTTCAATCCAGTCAACCGATTTGTCTTCGTCGATGAAGAACTTCAGAGCAACCATCATGAGGAAAGTTCCGCCGAAGGCCGAGATCGGACCATGAGCGTGACCGATAATTCGCGAATACTCGTCTGGATCTGAAAGGGCCAAGTGCATTGCCGCGAACGGGTTGATCCACGCAAAAACGGCAACAATGGCAAGCGGGAAGATGATCCTCATCCCGAAAACCGCGATGAGAATCCCCCAAGTTAGGAAGCGTTTCCGCCAGACCGGGGTCATCTCTTCCAGCTTGTTGGCATTGACGATCGCGTTGTCGAAGGACAGCGCAATTTCAAGCGCGGCCAGCACTGTTCCGACCATGAGGAAAGACAAAACGCCTGCCAAATCGCCCTTGGTTGCCCAGCCCAGCCAGCCAGTCAGGCCGAGTCCAAGGGCCGTCGTTATCAAAGGCCATTTCAGGTAGGAAAGAGAACTACGTTGTGTGCTCATGGTCTAGTTTCCTGACATTACGGCCGGTAGCCAAAGCACCAGCTGAGGGAAGAGGAACAGAAGGATCAGGCCCAGCAGTTGGACCAGCATGAACTGCATCATGCCAAGGTAGATATCTTTGAGATCCCAGTTGGGCACGACGCCTTTGAGAAAGTAGGCCGACAGTGCGACGGGTGGCGACAACCATGCAGTTTGTAGGTTCACCGCGACCAGGATGCCGAACCAGACCATGAGGTCGTAGCGCTCCAGCCCATACACATCCAAGGCTTCCACGGTTGGAAGAAGGATTGGAACAACAATCAGCACGATCGGAACCCATTCCAGCGGCCATCCAAGCAGGAAGATTAGCGCCATCACGATAATCAAAATCAAGTATGGCGACATATCTAGTCCCAAAAGCAGCTCGGTCATCATCTTGGGCGTTCCAAGTGCACTGAATTCCGCACCAAAAAAGTTCGACGCAGCCACGAGAAACATGATCAGAACTGTGATTTCCAAGGCCTTGATCAGGCTGTCAAAAAAGCTTGGGATGGTGAACTTGCGATATCCGATTGAGAGCAGGATCGCACCAAACGCCCCCATTGCTGCGGCTTCTGCAGGCGTTGCAAGGCCGAGCAGGATTGACCCCAAGGCAAAGGAAATCAGGATCGTGGGAGGCATCAGCCCGGCGAAGAACTCGTCCCACAGGTCCGAGAAATAAAAGCCACCTTCGGCTTCTGAGTGGTAAATCGGACGCGCCAAGAAAGCCAAGAGTGCGATGAATGCTGCCATTACAGTCGACCAGATTGGCAACCCGCTACCGCCTCCAGTATTTGCGAAAATCATGTAAACATGGAACAGCACCGCTACGGGCAGGGCGATACGAAGAACATTAAGTTTCCGATAAGCCAGATAAGCTACAGCTAATGTAATGGCCAAGACGATCAGGCCACCAAATGGAATCACGCTGCCAAAGGCCCCGCCCATACTCAGGCCAAACACGCGGCAAACCGTCAGGACACCCAGGCAGACCAAGGCGACTTCAGCCCCGTAGAAATTCGATGTATCTGGCTGGTCCTCTTCTGCTAGGATCGGCCCCAAATCTGGGTTTAGCCAGCACCGCCCAAGGGTGTAGAGCAAATAGAGTGTCGCGAGGAGCGCACCGGGAATGAAAGCCCCCCGAAATAGGTCCAGCGTGGAAACTTCCAGGACGGGCCCCATTACGATCAACATGATCGAAGGCGGGATCAGAATGCCCAATGTGCCGCCTGCGGTGATCGTTCCCGCCGCCAACTGCACGTTGTAGCCAGACCGACTCATAGTTGCGCCAGCCATAATACCAAGAAGGGTCACGGATGCGCCCACAATCCCAGTTGCCGCGGCAAAGATCGTCGAAACGATCAACACCGCAATAAACAGTGCTCCACGAACGCGCGCCATGATCATCTGAATAGAAGCGAACAAGCGCTCCATCAAACCTGCGGCTTCCATCACGATCCCCATCAGGACGAACAGCGGAACTGCCATCAACTGGTCGTTCAGCATTGTGGAGTTCGTGTTCAGGGTCATCAACAGGGTGGTCAGTTTGAAATTGGCCCCCCAGATGCCGAAAACGAAGGCCAAAAAGATCAGGGTGAACGAGATTGGGAACCCTATGAAGATCACGAAAAGCATCGCGCCAAGCATGATCAAGCCAATCGTAGGTTTGGACAGGCTAGGCCGGGCCTTCATCAAATCAGTGAACCATTCGCCGCCTAACACAAGGTCAGGCGTGAAGATCGCAAGAACAAGCCAAATCAGCGCGGTCACGTAGATCGGTAAAGCCCTCACAAACCAACGCTCGCGCTCTTTTCCCATTTTGTGAAAAGCCCGGAAAATCTCGGGAATGCCTTGCAGCAACAACAAAAAGCCACCCACAGGCATCGCCAAACGCGCAGGCCACAAAACCGGCCCCCAGGCGCTGTCGATAGCCATGGTTTCGCCTCTCGAAAACGCAAGCCACCAGAACTGGGTGGCAACCACGGTGAAGAAAATCATCGATGGTATGAAGAACAAGAGGTAGAGCGTCGCATCCACCGTTGCTTGCGTCTTGTCTGTCCAGTTGCGGTAGAGGAAATCTGCGCGGATATGTACACCGCGCATCAGGCCATAGCCCGCAGCCGCCATGAACAACACGCCAGCAATCATACGGCTGGTGTCATAGACCCACAACGTGGGGCCGAGGCCAAGAGAACGCGCGAGGTCTTCGAACCCCGCATTGGACAAGATCGAAAATGAATTTCGCGAGAGGACCTCAAACACTACCACCGCAATCAACGGCACCATCAAAAGCGCGATGATTTGGCCTGCGCGGTAGTTCAGCACATCAATCGCTGCTGTGATCGGGCGCTGCCACGCAGTCATATCTTCGGGCGTTTCACCGGGTTTCTCGGCACGTCGTTCCGCGATCAGCTCATCAGCGATCTCGAGCTCATCTGGGTTCACCTCATCAGCGACCATCCCCGTTCTCCCTATTGTCAGCACCCTTTGTGGGCCTTCATTTTTGGAAAAGGCCGATGCCCTTGCCGAAAATGAAGCGCGGGGCCGCTTGGGCCCCGCACAATGGCTGGATTTACTTCAGCGTGTCAGCGTGGGCTTTGCCCAAACTTGCGTTCGAGGCCTGTGCGCCAGCCCAGAACGGAACAGCGATGTCCGCAAAGTCCTTCTGGGATTGCCACACTTCTGCGAAGAACTCGTTCTCATCCGCAGCTGCCTGCAGCGCATTCTTTGCAGCCGCCATATACTCGGTGAAGTAGTCAGCGGGCGTGTCTTCAAGGATAACACCGTGATTGTCGGTCAGATCCTTCAACGCCTTACCGTTTTCGTAGATGCGGTAGGACATCGACTTGGACAGTGACGCGTTCGCCGCAACTTCCAGAGCTTTCTTCTCAAGATCCGTCAGGTCGTTATAGAAATCGAGGTTTACATACATGTCGGCGTTCACGACGACTTGGTGCAAACCTTGCAGGTAGTAGTGCTTGAGTACTTTCTGGAAGCCAAAGACAGAGTCAGGCTTCGGGCAGCACCATTCAGCCGCGTCGATCGTGCCCTTTTCCAGTGCCGGCAGGATGTCGCCGCCGCCCATCGCAACGGCTGGAACGCCGATGTCAGCATAAGCTGCGCCAACCATGCCGGGAGGTGCGCGGAAACGCATCTGGCGGAAGTCATCCATGGACTCGATGGGCTTAGGGAACCAGCCGAGGGCCTCGGGGCCCACGGGCTGAAGCATGAAGCCTTTTACGTTCACACCCATTTCCACCCACAGACGGTCATAAAGCTCCTTACCACCACCGTACTGGAACCAGCTCAGGAACGCGATGTTGTCCATGCCGACACCAGCGCCCGCAACAGGTGCGCCAAAGAGGTTGGCTGCAACGTGCTTACCACCCCAGTAGTGAGTCCAGGCAAAACCGCCTTCGACAAGACCTGCATCAACCGCATCCATGATGTCGCGCGGCCCAACGACGGCACCAGCAGGCAGAACTTCGATGGTAAGCGATCCGTTGGTCAGCGCGGCTACGTCTTTGCCAAACTCGTTCAGCATAAAGACCTCGTCAGCTGTGCTTGGCAGAACTGACTGAATGCGCAGAACTTTCTCTGCCATCGCGGTCGATACCGTAAGCACCAGTGCTGCAGCGCCGGCCGCTACATATTTTAGTTTGAACATTATCGTTCCTCCCTAGTTTTATTGCCCTCACGGTTCGTTTTCTTTGCTGCCAAAGGCGAAGGCATAAACCTGGCAGTGATCGATTGTTGGCCAATCGGACAATTGAATCCGGTCGGCATGAAATTGGGTACTTTCTTCGAAAAGCTCATTGACGTGCGTCTTCGAGAACGAGGGCGCTTGCTTTTTCTCCAATCATGATGGCTGGCGCGTTGGTGTTACCGCTGACGATCCGCGGCATGATCGATGCATCGGCAACGCGAAGTCCCTGAACCCCTTTGACCCGCAATGCAGGATCCAGAACCGCCATCGGGTCGGTCCCCATTTTGCAGGTACCGGTCGGATGATAGATCGTGACTGACGTGCGACGTGCCCAATCGAGAGTCGCGTATTCATCGTCAATCGCCACTCCGGCACCCGGAGCGTACTCTTCGGTGATGTGCGATTTCAGTGGCTCAGTTTGCGCAATTTTGCGGGCGATCTGAATGCCCTTCACAATCGTTCTGCAATCAGTTTCGGTCGCTAGATAGTTCGGGTGGATTTCGGGGTGGTCATCCATGTTTGCCGAAGTCAGAGACAAGCGCCCCGTACTTTCGGGACGAAGCTGCAATACCGAGGCAGTAAAGGCCGAGAACTTGTGCGGCCCGTCTGCCGGTTTGTCCGCGCTCCATGGTTGAATGTGAAACTGGATATCCGGTGTGGCAAGGTGATCTCTAGTTTTAAGAAATCCGGTGCCGAGACTCGCCGCCATGGTCATAGGACCGCGTTGGGTAAGTAAGTATTGAACGCCGATCATTGCCTGCTTGAAGATGTTGCTTGTCTCGGTGTTGATCGTACTGAGATCCGTTTTGAACACTGGCCTTGCCTGCAAATGGTCCTGAAGGTTTTTTCCCACACCCTTCAGATCAACCTTCACGTCAATTCCATGCGTTTTAAGCTCATCAGCATCGCCAATGCCGGAAAGCATTAGAAGCTGCGGTGATCCAATTGCGCCCGCACATAGGATCACCTCATTTCGCGCTTTAAGCTCTTTCATCTGACCTTTGTGACTGGCCCGCACGCCCACGGCGCGGCCGTCTTCGATAACAACCTTTTTTGTCTGGATGTCTGTGATGACGTGCAGGTTCTTTCGCCCCCGACAAGGAGCCAGATAGGCCGCCGCCGAGGAACACCGTCGTCCACCCTTCATTGTCAGTTGAAAATGCCCGACGCCTTCCTGCTCCGCGCCGTTATAGTCTGAATTGCGGCGGTAGCCGGCCTCGATAGCGGCATCGATCCACGTATCAACGACGTTTCGCTTTAAACGAGAATGCTGGACGGTAAGAGGCCCGCTTTTGCCTCGCAGGCCTGAGGCGTCATCACCTTCCCAGCTTTCTGAGCGTTTAAAGTAGGGCAGGACTTCGTCCCACCCCCAACCTGTACAGCCCATTTGCGCCCAGCCGTCATAATCCTCAGGCTGCCCTCGCACATATAGAAGTCCGTTTATCGAGCTTGATCCGCCCAACACTCTGCCACGCGGCCAAGGGATTGAGCGACCTGCAATTCCTGGATCGGCCTGTGTTTTGTAACGCCAGTCACTACGCGGATTGTCCATCGTGCGAAAATAACCAACCGGGATATGGATCCAAGGACTGCTGTCTTTCGGCCCGGCCTCAAGCAGTGCGACCGAATACTTTCCGCTTTCGGACAGACGGTTGGCAAGCGCACATCCAGCAGAGCCTGCCCCAACAACGATGAAGTCAAACTTCATTTTACCCTCAAATATCAAAAATTGAGACTATAGGTCTCGTTTTTCACAAAAAATGACGCTACTATGATTCGCGGCAAATACATCAATAATTTTTCAGGGGCTTTGTTATGGCGTCGTCCGATCGAATTCCGACAAACCTTAGAACGCTACTCATTCTTGAGGTTCTGGGTAGAAGCGATCAACCACTGACGGCCACAGAAATAAACGAAGTGCTAGGCCTTCCCAAGCAAACGGTCCATCGCCTTTGCGTCACTCTTGAAGACAGCGGATTTATCTCACGGACCGGGAGTTCGAAACGATACCAAGTTACCAGGAGGCTACGCGAACTCGGGTCAGGCCTCCTGCACAACTCACGTGACCACATAGGCAGACGCCAAATACTGAAAGATCTCGCAAGTCGAGTAGGCGAAACCGTCAACTTTGTGATTCCGGAAGATGATGGCATGCGATATCTTGATAGGGTTGAGACAGATTGGGCCTTTCGCATTCAATTACCTATCGGAACCAACGTCCCATTTCATTGCACAGCCAGCGGCAAGTGTTTTATTGCCAGCTTGCCACCGATACAGAGGCAAAATCTGGTTCAGAGCTTAAGCTTCGAACGAATGACCGACCAAACGCACCTCTCAGCAGAAACGTTGCTAAATGAATTGGCGGAAGTTCGAAAACTTAAGTTCTCATTGGACCGAGAAGAGTTCCTCGACGGTATGATTGCCTTGGCCGTACCGGTCACAGATGCAAATGGACGGTTTGTAGCTGCGATTGCAATGCACGGCCCAACCCAAAGATTGTCCATAGATCTTTTGGTCTCTCAAGTTGACTTGTTACAAACAGCCGCGAAAAAGCTCAGCAAAGCGCTTTTTTCCGGCTAATGCAGCCAATGTGGCGAATAGCCCGCGATGGCACAGAGCCCGGGTACATAAATTCGTGTTTTGCAAAGCTCGTCCTAAATGTCATTTGAACAATCCCCTACAGCTCGCCAAAGGTAATGCTGTTCATCGTTGATCTTCACGAAAATCTCGTCGAGGTGCCACCGCCATTTCGAGTAACACCGCATCCGAGTAACACGCTTCCTGCGAATTTCTGCGGCAAACATTGGGCCAAATCTGTTCCACCAAAACCGCACAGTTTCGTGACTTACATCAATGCCCCGCTTATGCAGAAGATCTTCTACATTTCGTAGCGAGAGTGGAAATCGGACGTAAAGCATCACCGCCAAACGGATGACTTCCGGACTGGTTTTGAAATAGCGAAAAGGAGAGAGTTTTGTCATCAAGCGAAGCTACGAAACCACCCTACCCTTCACAACCAGGTTTCCTCTGACATTGCCCTTTCTTGGCCTGGATAGACCTGCAGGTTCACCAAACAGGCGCCCTTAGGGGTTTGGTCGTCCAACTGGGGTGAGGCTTTCGAACGGAATGCCGGTGTCGGCTTCATACTCAACCGCATCCCAATACCCGATCAGGATGCCCGAGACAGACGCCTTGTTCATGCGGTCCAAGACCTGCGGTGTTGCAGTCACGCGCGTGTGGTGCTGCGTGGCCCACCTGAGGAGCGCTTCTTCCATTCGGGTGCGAACGGCGGTGGGTTCAGGGGCGCTGGAACCGCCGAGATCGTGAAGTTCGTCGGCATCGCATTCGAGGTCAAAAAGGATAGGTTGGAAGCCTTCGCACCGGATGTATTTCCAACGGCCGTCATAGATCATGATGGTGCGGGCATCTTCTTGATCCACGCTCAGGGTCTCGGCCATTTCAAGGCTAGAATAGTCGTGCTCACTGATCACATAGTGGCGTGAGAACCCTTTCGTTCCATGCAAGATCGGTGTCAGATCGCGCCCTTCGACGACATGGGGTCTAGGGGGGCAACCAAGGGCCGTCATGAACGTTGGCGCAAGGTCGATCATTTCGACCAGCGCATCTGAGACGGTCCCATGGGTCGCATGTGCCGCGTCGCACGGGTCCGCGATAATCAGGGGCACTTTGACGGCGGGTTCGTGATAGAAGTCTTTGTCGCCCATCCAGTGATCGCCCATGTAGTCCCCGTGATCGGAACAAAAGGCGATGACTGTGTTTTCGCTTAGCCCCTTTTCATCCATCCAGGCGAACAAACGGCCCAGATTGTCATCAAGCTGTTTGATCAACCCCATATAGGCGGGGATGACGTGGTCTCGGACCTCATCGCGGGCAAAACATTTGCTGACGCGCGATTTCTGATAGGCGGCCAACAACGGGTGCGCGTTGTCCTGTTCACGAGCGGATCGGATCGGATCCACGATGTGCTCCGCTCCATACATGTCGTGATAAGGTGCCGGGACAATGTAAGGCCAATGCGGCTTGATGTAGCTGAGGTGGCATAGCCAAGGCTGACCCTCCGCCATGGCGTCTTCCATAAAGGCCATTGCGCGGTCGGTCATATACGCGGTTTCTGAATGCTCTTCCGGCACGTTCGCCGCCAGCCGCGAATTCTTGAGCAGCCACGCAGACATCAAATCGCCGTTCTCATCCACGCCGGAATTGGCGAAGTCTGCCCACGGGTTATCGGATGAAAAGCCGAGTTCGACGAGGTAGTCATCGTAAGCCGACCACCGTTGCCGCACACTGTCCGGGTGAAGCCCATCGTCGCGCTCATAGGGATCGAACCCGCATTCCGACACCCGCACGCCGATCGCGCTTTTCGGGTCAACGCCAAGCCATGCCATGCCTTCAATATCGGCGGTCATATGGGTTTTGCCGACGAGTGCGGCACGCACGCCGACCTCGCGCAAGTGATCCCCCAGCGTGGGTTCACCGACGCGCAGGGGCATTCCGTTCCACGTTGATCCATGGCTGCGCACATAGCGGCCCGTATAGGCAGACATACGCGACGGACCACAAACAGGCGACTGAACATAGGCGTTGGTAAAGCGCACGCCGCGCTTGGCCAGCGCATCAATATGCGGCGTTTGTAGGTGCGGGTGGCCGTAACAGCTCAGGTAATCGAACCGGAGCTGATCTGCCATAATCCAAAGAACGTTTGGCGTGTCAGTCATAAATCCACCCACCTTGTTTGATGTGAAAAGCATGCCTCAAGGCGTATCTTTGCCGTGCCGAAAAGAAAACCACGGCTTCCCCATTTGAAACCATTTTATATGATTTGTCATGAAAATTGTTGCGCACTCCCCCCAAATGTACTTAACTTTAGGTCAGGGGGACGGAATGTCGGCTTCAACGCGCTTGTTACAAAACATGGATTTGGCAGCGACGCCGGAAGGCGTCAGCGTCCTGGCGGTCGCATTATTTCGCGTCGCACGCAGCTTGAAAGCCAAAATCAGCCACACTGTGAATAACCAGCCGGACGCGTTGGGACTGGTTGCCTGGCGAATTCTAATGGGGCTGACCCTCGTGAAATCGGCCAATCAACGTGAGATTGTAAATTTCGTTAGCACGGAACAAGCTCAGGTCAGTCGCGTCCTCAAGGATTTGGATGCACGTGGATTTATCGCATCGCACCCAAGTCCGACGGACGGGCGCGCGCGCGCGTTTTCGATCACGGATCAAGGGCGAGCCTGTCGCGCGCGGCATTTGCCCGCAATGTCGGCTTTGGCCAAGCAGATCGACAATGCTTTATCGGAAGCCGAACGGGTGCAGTTTCTTGACATGTGCGCCCGCATCGAAGCGGCACAGGAAGGGTAATTCCAACCATAAGAAGTCAAAACAGTTTCAGACTTTCGAAACTGACAAAATCATATGTTTATCGGGAGGTAAAAACATGAAACTAAAAACAAAAATCGCTGGGGCCCTATCGGGTCTTGTCATAGCACTGTCGGGTGCCGCACAGGCGCAAGACTGGGAACCAAGTGGCACCCTAACGCTTGAAATCGGCTTTGGTGCGGGCGGTTCGACGGATGCCATGGGCCGCGTAATTGCCGACGTGATGAAAGATCAGACCGGCTGGAACATCATTGCCGAGAACCGCACAGGTGGCGGCGGTGTGGCGATGTTCACAGGTATTTCGCAGCGCCCTGCGAACGGCAACATCATTGGGATGGGTGTGAACATGCCCATTCTGATCAACTTGAACCGCCGCGGCGATGAACTGCCGTTTGATCTGGATAGTTTCGACTACATCGGAACAGTGGCCCGCGCCCAGCTCGCCCTGATCGCTCGCGCAGATGCGCCCTTTGATACCATCGAAGAAATGGTTGCCTATTCGTTGGAAAATGACGGGTTGGCCATCGGCTTTGGTGCGCCGCCGCAAAAACTGCTTATGGAAGTTGTGAACCGCGACGCGGGGGCTGCTTTCCGGTTCGTCACAACCGAAGGCGAAGCTGAAACTCACCGGTTGTTGCTGGGCGGGCAGATCCTCGCCGGCTTCTCGGCGGGAACGCACGTGCAATACCTTGAAAGCGGCGAATTCAAGATGATCGCAAGCGCAAACGACGCGCGCCATACCTATGCGCCCGATACGCCAACGTTCCGCGAAAGCGGGTTTGACGCCTACGTTGATCCGATCTTCTATTTCGCAACAACCGCTGGCACGGACCCTGTCGCACTGGAGGCACTCCGCACTGCTTTGGCAAACGCAATCGAGTCCGAGGAAGTGATGGAAATCGTGCGCAACGCTGCCACGACGGAAACCATGAACCTTGGCGGTGACGGCACCAAACAGATGATGGTCGACGGACTTGCCAACGTCGGTGTCCTTTTCTCCAAATAAACCAAGAGGCCTGCCGGTGATCACATCGCCAGGCCTTCCATAAGGGGGACAACATGCAAAACGCCGACCGCATCACTGGCGGATTCTTCTTGGTATTCGGGATCGTCCTGTATCTCGCAGTTATCCCCAACAACGTTAGCGATATGGAAGGCGGGTGGATTTTGCCAACCACCATTCCAAACGCGTCTGCACTTATTATGGCTTTGTGTGGTGGCGTATTGGTCGTGAAGCCCACAGTTCAAGACATCCATTCCCCAACGGAATTCATGCGGGCGGGGTTCTTCTTCGCCCTACTCTGCCTTGGTCTGTGGGCGATGTCATATGTTGGATTTGTCTACGCTGGACCCGCAATAGCACTTGTGTTGATGGGCCTCATCGGAGAGCGCCGCCCAGTCTGGATCGTGACAAGCGTCGTCCTTCTGCCTGCCGCGATCTGGTTTCTTGTCGCCGTCATTCTTGAGAGGTCGCTTCCCTGATGGTCGAATTCTCAACCATACTCGCGGGTTTCGGTGACGTTTTCACTTTGTGGAACCTGGCATTTGTCTTGTTCGGTGTCGTCGTCGGGCAATTCGTCGGTGCGGTCCCCGGTATTGGGCCCGTCATGGCGATGGCAATTGCAATTCCGTTTACGTTCGGGCTCGATACATTGCCTGCTATTGCGTTCCTTGTGGGGGTTAGCAAAGGCGGGCTTGTGGGCGGGGCGGTGCCTGCCGTTCTAATGAACACGCCCGGCACACCTGATGCCGCAGCGACGGCTATGGACGGCTATCCTTTGGCGCGGCAAGGCAAGCCGCTGAAAGCCACCAAAATGGCGCTCTTTTCTTCAGTCACGGGCGATACATTCAGCGATATCGTTTTGATCACCGTCTCCGCGCCCCTGGCCATTCTGGCGCTACGCATGGGGCCGGTCGAAGTCTTTGGGTTGATGATTTTCGCCTTTGCGATCCTGTCCGGCTTGATCGGAAATTCGCTGATGAAGGGCGTCATCGCGGCGGCCTTCGGTTTGCTGTGTTCCATGGTTGGTGCCGATCCGGAGAACAACACACCGCGCTTGTTGTTCGGGTATTGGCAGAACTACGACGGGTTGCCCTTGGCATCTGTCGCCATTGGAATGCTTGCGATTTCCGAAATCCTGCGCCGTCTGTCGCAAATCACGGGCAAAATGCAAAGCGCTGTGGAAGTGATCGACACAGGAAACCCCGATGACAGACGTGTCACTTGGGCGGAATATTGGAGCTGTCGTTATACCATGGCGCGAGGCGCGGTGATCGGAACGATCCTTGGTGCGCTGCCGGGTATCGGATCAACGGCAGCGGCGTTCATGTCTTACGCATCGGCAAAGGGCGCCTCTAAGGAACCCGAAACCTTTGGCAAAGGCAATCTGCACGGCATCGCAGCGGCGGAATCCGCGAACTCGGCTGTTGTGGGGGCCAACCTGATCCCGCTGCTAACGCTTGGTATTCCAGGAAGCGTTGGGGCGGCGCTGATCATCAGCGCTTTGATGATCCACGGCGTGCAACCGGGGCCGTTGTTGTTCGAAAACCAAGGACGGCTGATTTATGGGCTGTTTGGCGCGATGATCATGGCCAACTTGATGAACCTTTGGATCGGTCAACTTGGCTTGCGCTTTTGGATCAAGGTCGTGTCAGCACCGGAATCGATCATCTTTTCGTCCGCCTTACTGCTTTGCATCGTTGGCGTGTCCATGGCCACAGGTGGCATCTTCGGGGTCGCAATCATGTTGATTTTCGCGGGCCTCGGATACCTGATGACAAGCTTTGGTTACTCCGTCGTTATCTTCATCATCGCGTTCTTCCTTGGGCCACGGTTCGAGATGTCGCTGTCACAAAGTCTCGCCCTGATGAATGGTGACTGGACCCGCATCACGAACTACCCCGTTGCCCTTGTCCTGATGGCGCTGGCAGGTTGTTCTGTGTTTTGGTTTTCAACAAGCGCGCGTAGGAGCCAAACCTAAGCGAAAGGCATCGCCTATGAGCTGCCTCCCGAGGCTCCCTCATTCATAACGAGAGTTTGCGGGTTTTGATTTCATAATCGTCGGTTTCGTTTTGGGCAAGCGCGTCGTGCGCGGAGCCCTCAAATTGCTCGAGCGCTCGACGCGCTTCAGCGGGTGTTTGGTTATAGTCGACTATGGCTGCGTACACCTCCATGTCTCGCGCTGCGACTGCGCGTTCTTCTGGAGGCAGCTCAGACCAGGCGTCGAATGATGGCAGACGCGGGAACGGAACCACGTCAGCAGGCAGAATGCCCAATTCCTGTAGATTCGAGAGGCGCTGGTCACGCAGGCTGTCCCAACCTTGCGACGGTGCAGAGAATTACGCCGTTTCAGGGTTATGCGCAAACCGGTGTGATCCTAAACACGCTCGCCCCAGGCTTAATCGATACAGACCGTATCGCAGGTCGCAAATCTTTGGACGCGCATGCCTGGGCAAGCTATGTGGCCAGGGCAAACTGGATGGGCCACGCTGGTCACGTCGACGAAATGGTTGGAGCAGCCTTATTTTTATCTGCGCAAGTGAGCAGCTTTATGACAGGCGAAGTTCTAACGCTTTCGGGTGGTTATTAGGGCATTGACACATTGACTCGACGACCGGCTTTGCGACCGATAGTTGTGGTTGAATGAGCAAGATATCCTACGCCCGCCACCGCTTTCCACCTACAATAATCCAACGGGCGGTCTGGCAGTATTTTCGGTTTCCGCTGAGTTTTCGAGACATTGAGGAAATGCTGGCCGAACGTGGGATTGAAGTCAGTTATGAGACGATCCGTCGATGGGTTTTGAAATTCGGCCCGGTTATTGCTGCCAACGTCAGATCCCGCTGCGTTCAACCTTCAGGAACCTGACATCTTGATAAGGTTTTTGTTCGCATCGGTGGCAAACGGATAAATTTGTGGCGAGCCGTTGACGACGAAGGTGAAGTTCTTGAAGTCTTGGCCCAACCTCGTCGAAACAAGTGTGCAGCCCTTAAACTTATGCGGAAACTCCTGAAAAAGCGGGGGTACATTCCGGAAAAGATTGTCACAGACAAGTTGGGTTCATATTCTGCGGCGCTTCCGGAGCTTGGCCTGGAACATCTTCATGTTACAGGCGATCGACTGAACAATCGGGCAGAAGTTTCACATCAACCGACTCGGCAACGCAGAATGGGTCGGTCCAAATCACCGGGGTCGATGCAACGGATTTTTTTGTATATCCATGATGCCGTCTACAACCATTCCAATTTGCAACGTCATCTGATCTCCCGCCCAACTCTCCCTCACTTACGCGCCAAGGCGCTTGCTGAGTGGTGTGAGATTGTTGCCGCTTGAATCTGGGTTGTTTCAACCCCCATAAACTGAAAGAGTTACTGTGACAAAGCCAGTAGAAATACGTGATCGCAGGGAATTCAGGCTAAGTTACCTCAGCGATCGAAAGTTTAAAGCACATGCGGTGTGTTCTGTTTCCCAAGAGGATGCAGCTACGAGCAAATCGGCCCTAGGACGCAACGATTCAGTTTCTATTTTTGTACTAAGCCCGGATTACTTGCACAACCGTGTGACTGTGGACAGATCGCCAGGCAGGTGATTTACCGAGAGTGCCGGATCAAGAAGTGGGTTCTCATTGTCATAGCCCCTCAGAAGCGACAGGGGCGTCGCTGTGGCGCGACGGATGGCTTGCGCTGTGTCTTCCCCAACAGCATCCACCATAGTTGATATTGCTTGCGTCATCGCAAGGTCAGCACCGGCCAATGTGCCGTTCTCCAAGGTCAGGCGCTGGTCTTTCCTGATCACCTGTCGCCCGTTAAGAACGAACCCGTCGATTTGTGACCCAGCCGTCGCCATCGCGTCCGTGACAAGCATGATCCTGTTGTTGTTTTGCGCTGCAGCCAGAGCGAGCCGGATTGTCGCGGGATGCACATGCACACCATCGGCAATCAACCCCGCGTACACGTCATCTCGTGCTAGGGTTGCGCCCACCAGTCCCGGTTCACGGTTGCCCAGTTGGCTCATCGCATTAAAGAGATGCGTCACACAACGTGCCCCCGCTTCAAAGGCCGCCATACACGTTTCAAAATCCGCATCGGTATGCCCTAGCGAGACAATAACGCCCGCGTCAGACAACGCGCGGATCTGCGCGAGCGTCGTGTTTTCCGGTGCGACGGTCATCATGACGTTTGGCAGTCGCTCGGCAGCGCTCAGGACCGCTGCCAGATCATCATCGCTCATCTGTCGGATCAGTCTGGGGTCATGGGCGCCCTTGCGTGCAACTGACAGATGCGGCCCTTCAAGATGGATGCCAGCGACACCCGGAACCTTTTCAGCAATGGCCTCTTCAACGGCGTTGATCGCCGCTTTAGTGCGTTCCGGTGTATCGGTGATCAGGGTGGGAAGAACCACCGCGGATCCAATGGAGGCATGCGCCGCCGCAATGGTACGCAGTGCGTCGACGGATTGATCGTCATTGAACATTACGCCGCCGCCGCCGTTGATCTGTAAATCGACGTAGCCCGGCGCGATAATTCCACCCGTCAAGGTCTTTACAGGGCAATCAACGGGCAGGTTTCGACGCGCGATGATGCTGCGCGCCCCATCGGCATGCAGCACCAAAGCATCGTCATCCCCATGAAAACCGACGCCATCGTATATGCGTGCACCGATGTAGGCCTCCGCAATGGTGCTCATACCGTTTCAGTCACTTTTTTCAGATGTCGCGGGGCGTCTGGATTGATCCCGCGGGATTCCGCGACCCGTTCGACCATTGAATAGAAACTGGCGATTAAACTGATTGGGTCGGTCAGCGCGTGACCGGTTCGAACAACCTCCAACTGACTTGCGGTGCTCAGCTCGCGGCTGGTGGCAAACACCGCTGCACCCTTTGCGGCGATTTCATCAGCGACGCTGGCCAATGCGGTTTCGGCTTCGTCTTGTGCAGCTAGGCCGATCACCGGAAAACCGCTGTCAACGATTGAGACCGGTCCATGCAACACCTCGGCAGAAGAATAGGATTCTGCGTGAATTTGACAGGTTTCCTTGAATTTCAGGGCGGCTTCATTCGAAATCGCATAGGCCGGTCCCCGCCCCAAACAAAAGATCGAATTGCGCCCGCCCAGGGCCGCACGTGCCGCCGGCCAGTCAAGCTGAACGGCCTGTTCGAGTTTCGACGGCAAATCCGCAATGGCAGCGCGCAGGGCCTCATCCTCGGCACATTCAGCCAGAAGCCAGATGCCCGCGATGGCCGAGTTCACAAAGGTCTTTGTCGCCGCGACGCTGATTTCCGGCCCGGCATGTAAGTTGAGTGTGTGATCTGCCACCTGTCCCAGTGGGCTGTCGGGGTGGTTTGTCATCGCAATGGACAGTGCGCCACCCGCGCGTGCCATTCGGGCCATTTCCACGATGTCGGGGCTTTTTCCAGATTGCGACACAGACAGGCACACGCTGCCTTCAAGCCTGAGCTTGCGGCCATAGATCGAGGCGATGGAAGGCCCGATTGACGCCATCGGTGTGCCCAACAGAAGCTCTGATACATACTTCAGATAGGTTGCGACATGATCTGACGATCCGCGCGCGACGCTTACCATGAACTGCGGGTCCCGGGCGCGGACTGCGTCGGCGGCGCGACGGATTGCATCGCCGCCGTTTTCAAGCAATCGTTCCGCAGCGACCGGAATTTCCAGCACTTCGGCGCGCATTTGGGTTTGGGCGATGGTCATCATTTCGGCCTACTCTTTGGCGAGGCGGAGCTCGGCTACAAAATTGTAGGCATCCCCGCGGTAGATGGATTGGGTGAATTCGACGACGCGGCCGTCGCCGAGATAGGATGTCCGCTCGATCCGCAAACCGGCCGTGCCCACAGGCACGCCAAGCAGGTCGGCGTCGCGTTCCTCAAGATTGATCGCCGAAATTTTTTGCAACGCGCGTACGGGCCGCAGCCCGACGTGTTCCAATACCGCATAGAGAGACGCTTCAACTTCTAGCGGGTTGGGCAACATCTCGGTTGATAGCGATGCGCGCTCGATCGCCATTGGTTTGTTGTCAGCGGTTCTGAGCCGTGCGATCCGCGAGACGGATGCATCAGGTGTCAGTGCAAGCGCCAGGACTTCGTCAGGGGACGGCATAAAGACCCCACGCTCGAGCCAAACACTTGTCGAGGTCATTCCGCGACGTGCCATGTCCTCGCTAAAGGAGGTCAGTCGCGAAAGGGATTGTTCAAGCTTGGGGGTGTCTGACGCAATAAAGGATCCCGACCCTTGTTTTTGCACGATGATGCCGTCTTCTGCGAGCACTCGAAACGCCTTGCGGACGGTGACACGTGACATGTTTGTAATCGCGGCGATTTCCCGTTCGGGCGGCAACGGGTCGCCAGAATTCAATAGGCCCTGATCAACGCCATCAGTAAATCGCTTGCGCATCTGCATGTAACGCGGCCCGCCGTCTGGTTGGAGCCACTTTTCTGGTGCCAGAAAATCTGCGATATTCATGTACGGACCTCTGTGCTTTTTCCAAGTTGGGTTAAGGCGAAGTTGAAAGCGCCATCCAAGGCATCGCCCCTACGTTCGCACAAACCTGATGTCGTTTCGGGGGGGAGAAAACAAGCGTAATGGGGGCCAACGCCACCGGTCAAACACAGCGCGTCTCCTGCCTTGAAACGCAAAGCGGTCAGGCATTGCTGCAAGTGATCGGCGCCTGCCCGAATGATTTTTTGGCCCACAGGGTCATTCGCGCGTGCGCTTTCAACAACGTCCGGCGCGAACGCGCCGTAGTCTCCTGGCTTAGCTGACATGCTGAACGCCACGATCTCATTGGGATCGTCGTTGAACTTTGCAAGCAACGCGCGCGTGAGGTAGCTGTGTGCGAAAAAACCGTCGTGGCAAAGCAAAACGTTCCGCAAACCTTCCCGTCCGATCCACGAACCAGATGCCTGATCGCCGACGTGAAAGCCCCAGCCACCGACGCTCCGGAAAACGCCATCCGTGCGCGCCGCGGCAATTGTTCCTGTGCCAACAGAAAGCAAGAAACCGTCTTTCCCGCCAAGCGCGCCGTTCAGGGCCGTCGGGCGGTCATCGGTCACAGCTGTATGTCGATACGGAAACGCGGCAGCAATTCTGCTGGCATCCCGTTCATTCATCACCCCAGCCAGCCCCAGATGCGCGGCGGCGTTGGTCAATCGCCCCAAAGAGAAGCCGCCGCCAAGGGCGGCATCTTCCACAGTAGCGATCACATTCTTGATCGCGCGCTCTGGATCGGTGGCCATGTTCGCACGACCGCCTTCTGCGCGGGCAAGCACCCCGCTTACCATTGTGCCGATGGCTGCGCGGCACCCGGTGCCGCCCCCATCAACAGCGATAATCAAGGTGTGTGATGAATCAATCATGTAGCACCTATATAATACCTCTAATGAAATTACCATACCTTTTTGCGGTATTTTTGACTGATTGGCCTTTCTGATCGACATTTTTCGCGCGGAATTTTAAAATTGTAGACAAAAGGTATTGAATAGGTATTATCTGTTCATCGGGGAGGGGGATTCGCATGCCGTTGCCAACAACAGAAACAGTACCAGCCGGAGATTACATCGATGCGCGCACAGCGCTCCATGCGGCGACGTTCCTGCTGGACGGCCAACTGGCCGCGATCGACGCGGTCAAACATGCCGCACCGGCGCTTTCGAAGGGCGCCCAAAGGATGGCTTCTGCGATCCGTGCGGGTCGCAGCCTTCATTATGCTGCCGCGGGAAGCTCCGGCCTGATGGCGCTTGCGGACGCAAGTGAGTTGCATGGCACTTTCGGCATTCCTAGTGACCAGATCAATATTCACATGGCGGGCGGCGTGCCTGTCGATGGCTATATGCCGGGCGATACCGAAGATGACGAAACCGCCGTCGCTCAGATTGCAGAGAAAATGCGCGCAGGCGATATTGTCATTGTCCTGACCGCCAGTGGCACCACGCCATATGCACTCGAAGTTTCCAGGATCGCCCAGCGCAAGGGTGCGACTGTCATCGGAATCGCAAATAATTCAGGGACGCCGCTGCTCGATTTGGCGGACGAGCCGGTCTGTATCCAAACTGCGCCTGAGGTAATTGCAGGTTCAACCCGATTGGGCGCAGGAACGGCGCAAAAAGCGGCGCTCAACCTGATGTCTTCCTTAATGGGGATAGAGCTGGGTCATGTCTATCGCGGCGAAATGGTCAATGTCATTGCTGACAATGCCAAACTTGTGCGGCGCTCCCTTGGCATGGTCGCGCGCATCGCGGGCGTGTCCGAGGACGCAGCGGAGGCCGCCATCGCGCAAGCCGATGGTCGCGTCAAACCGGCGATTCTTGTCGCGACCGGGTGCCAGCTCGAACAGGCACTATCCTTACTCGAACAGCACAGCGGCCAGCTCGGCCCCTGTCTCGCTTCACTTACATCAAACCAGACCAATGGGTCTAACTAGGGAGAAGACCATGAAAAAATCCACTTTGATCGGAGCCATGATGGCGTCGTCAGTCCTTACTGGAGCAGCCACGGCTCAAGAGGTGACGCTGACTATCGAAAGCTGGCGCAATGATGACCTTGCCATCTGGCAAAACGACATCATCCCTGCGTTCGAAGCCGCGCACCCCGGCATCAAGCTGAACTTCACGCCCTCTGCACCGGCTGAATACAATGCGGTGCTGAACTCCAAACTGGACGCGGGCTCTGCTGGCGACATCATAACATGCCGCCCGTTCGATGCCTCTTTGGCGTTGTTCGAGGCCGGGCATCTGGCCGACATTAGCAATCTTGACGGCATGGCGAATTTCTCACCCGTGGCAAAGTCGGGCTGGAGCACCGATGATGCTTCCGTCCAGTTCTGTGTGCCAATGGCTTCGGTGATCCACGGCTTCATCTACAACAAAGACGCCTTTGAAGAACTGGGCATCGAAGTGCCAACAACCGAAGCCGAATTCTTTGCCGCCCTCGACACCATCAAGGAAGATGGCGGCTACATCCCAATGGCGATGGGCACCAACGATCAATGGGAAGCCGCAACCATGGGCTACAACAACATTGGCCCAAACTACTGGAAAGGGGAAGAAGGTCGTTTGGCACTACTAGCCGGAGAGCAGTCGCTCACCGATGAAGCATGGGTTGCACCCTATCGTCTGCTTGCGCGCTGGAGCGAATATCTAGGCGACGGCTATGAGGCGCAAACCTATCCTGACAGCCAGAACATTTTTACCCTGGGCCGCGCCGCGATTTATCCGACCGGGTCCTGGGAAATTTCGGGCTTTAACAATCTGGTTGATTTCGAAATGGGTGCCTTTTACCCTCCGGTCCAGAATGCGGGCGACACCTGCTATATTTCGGATCACACCGATATCGGCATCGGCATGAACGCGGCGACCGAAAACCCGGAAGCGGCGGCAACTTTCCTCAACTGGGTCGGCTCATCCGAATTCGCCACAATCTTTGCCAATGCGCTGCCTGGGTTCTTCCCGCTGTCGGACGCACCGGTCACGCTTGCAGATCCGCTGGCACAAGAAATCATTTCCTGGCGGGGTGAGTGCGAAAGCACGATCCGGTCTACCTATCAGGTCCTGTCCCGCGGTACACCGAACCTTGAAAACGACACATGGAACGCTTCCGTGGCTGTGATCAAAGGCGAGGAAAGCCCGGAAGATGCGGGCGCGCGCCTGCAATCTGGTCTGGCAAGCTGGTACGAACCCCAGCAGAAGTAAGACACCTCCCTGGTCCTGTGCGGCACCTATCGCTGCGCGGGGCCAAATTCCCCCTCCAACCGGTCCATTTGCAAGGCGCCCTCAGGCGTTTTCCAAATGGCTCGTATCAAATCGAAGGATTGAGAAAATGGCTGAAAAACCGCGATTTCGTTGGCACATCGTTGTGTTCCTGGCCCCGGCGGTCCTGGTCTACACGGCCGTGATGATCTATCCGCTTTTTAACACGCTGCGCTTGTCGCTATTCACCGAAGTCGATCAAACGCGCGTCTATGTCGGATTGCAGAATTTCCGCACGCTGTTCGGCGATACTATCTGGTCCAACCAATTCTGGAATGCGCTTGGCAACAACTTCTGGTTCTTCGTCATTCACATGCTGGTGCAAAACCCGATCGGGATTGCGCTAGCGGCCATCCTAAGCCATCCGAAACTGCGCTTTGCGAGTTTTTACCGCTCTGCCATCTTTATCCCGACCATCCTGTCCTTCGTAATCGTCGGCTTTGCGTGGAAGCTGATCCTGTCGCCGATCTGGGGGATTGCGCCTGGCATGTTGGACGCGATTGGTTTGAAATCGCTCTACGCACCGTGGCTTGGCAAAGAGGCTTATGCACTTACCACCCTGTCATTGGTTTCGGTCTGGCAGTTTGTCGGCATCCCGATGATGCTGATCTATGCTGCGCTTTTGTCGATCCCCGACGAGATCCTTGAAGCCGCAGAGGTCGAAGGCATCACAGGGTTCTCAGCGTTCTGGAAAATCAAGCTGCCGCTAATTCTACCCTCAATTGGTATCATATCGATCCTGACATTCGTGGCGAACTTCAACGCTTTTGACCTGATCTATGCTGCTCAGGGCGCGCTGGCGGGTCCAGATTTCTCGACCGACATTCTGGGGACGTTTATGTATCGCACGTTCTTTGGCTTCCAATTGCAACTGGGCGACCCGCATATGGGATCGGCCATTGCTTCGGCCATGTTCGCAATCATCCTCATCGGTGTGTGTCTGTACCTCTTTGGTATTCAGTCGCGCATGCGCCGCTACCAGTTCTGAGGAGAATGACATGAACGTTGCACGTCAAAACCGCCTGAACACAATTGCCGCCCACAGCGCGCTGATCCTCTACACGCTCATCGCCTTGTTCCCGGTTTTTGTAATTGTAATCAACAGCTTCAAGACCCGCAGGTCGATCTTTCGCGAACCCCTTGCGCTGCCAAATTCTGAAAGCTTTTCGCTGATCGGCTACGAGACTGTTCTGAAGCAAGGGGATTTTTTCCTCTACTTTCAGAACTCGATGATTGTCACAGTGGGATCGCTGTTCTTCATTCTGCTCTTTGGCGCGATGGCTGCGTTTGCGCTCGCTGAATATCGGTTCAAAGGCAACACGCTTATGGGTCTTTACCTTGCTCTTGGCATCATGATTCCCATCCGGATCGGCACCGTCGCGATCTTGGAAATGATGGTTCAGACCGGCCTTGTGAACACGCTTTGGGCCCTGATCCTTGTCTATACCGCCCAAGGCCTGCCGTTGGCCGTATTCATCCTTTCGGAGTTCATGCGCCAGGTAAGCGACGATCTGAAGAACGCAGGCCGCATTGATGGGCTGTCCGAGTATCGGATCTTCTTCCGCCTTGTCTTACCGCTGGTGCGTCCGGCCATGGCAACGGTTGCGGTGTTCAACATGATTCCGATCTGGAATGATTTGTGGTTCCCGCTGATCCTCGCACCCGCCGAAGAGGTAAAAACCCTCACACTCGGCAGCCAGGTCTTTATCGGCCAGTTCGTCACAGACTGGAACGCCGTTTTATCGGCGCTGTCCTTGGCGATCCTGCCCGTAATGGCGCTTTATGTCATCTTCTCGCGTCAGCTGATCCGCGGCATCACATCAGGAGCAGTCAAATGAGGGTTGTCGTTGCGGGTCTGGGAAACATGGGGCGCAGCCACGCGCTGGCCTATCATGCCCATCCCAAGGCCGAAATCGTCGGGCTGGTAAACCGCTCTCAGGTCGATCTGCAAGAGCCGTTACAGGGGTACGCACGGCCAGCCACATTCGCCGAAGGGCTCGCCCTCAAGCCTGATCTGGTCTGCGTCGCGACCTATTCAGACAGCCACGCAGAGTTTGCGATCGCCGCGATGGAGGCCGGCGCCGATGTGTTCGTTGAAAAACCTCTGGCCACAAACGTGGCAGACGCGCGCAAGGTGATCGCAACAGCCGCGCGTCTGGGTCGCAAACTGGTCGTAGGTTATATTCTGCGCCATCACCCCAGCTGGCAGCGCCTGATCGCCGAGGCACGCGATCTTGGCGGGCCGTATGTGTTCCGCATGAACCTCAACCAGCAATCTGATGGCGAGACTTGGAAGACGCATAAGTCCCTGATGGAAAACACGTCTCCCATTGTCGATTGTGGTGTGCATTATGTCGACGTGATGTGCCAGATAACCGACGCCAAACCTTCGCGTGTCAACGGCATGGGACTACGCCTTTCGGACGAAATTGCGCCTGACATGTACAATTACGGACAGCTTCAGGTCTGGTTCGAGGATGGATCGGTCGGCTGGTACGAAGCAGGCTGGGGCCCGATGATGTCCGAAACGGCGTTTTTCGTGAAAGATGTGGTGTCCCCCAATGGGGCCGTGTCCATCACCGAAGACAAAAAGGGCGCATCGGATGATGTCGATGGTCACACCAAAGTTGGCGGTATCCTCGTCCACCGACCCTCTGGCGACCAATTGATAGAAATGAAGGGCGAACCCGGACATCAGGACCTTTGTGATGCCGAAGCTGCCTTCATGATCGATGCGATAACAACCGATGTTGATCTGAGCCGACACATGGACGACGCCGTCCAATCTCTCGCAATATGCCTGGCAGCCGATGAAAGTATCCGCTCGGGCTGCACGATTACTCTAGGAGACACCCAATGACCGCTCTGACCCTCACAGATGTGTGCAAATCCTTTGGCAAAACCGAAGTTCTGAAGGATATCAATCTGACGGTTGAGGACGGAGAGTTTGTTGTCTTCGTCGGGCCGTCGGGCTGTGGCAAATCCACCCTGCTGCGTGTGATTGCCGGGCTTGAGGATGCCTCTGGTGGCACGGTGAATATCGGTGGCGATGCCGTCAATAATACACCTCCCGCCAAGCGGGGCATTGCCATGGTGTTCCAATCCTATGCGCTCTACCCGCACCTCAGCGTACGTGACAACATGGCCCTCGGCCTCAAGCAGGAAAAACAGCCAAAGTCTGTGATCGATGAGCGTGTAGGCAAAGCTGTCCAGATGCTTGATCTTGACGCCTATGTGGATCGGCGCCCGTCTGAATTGTCAGGCGGTCAACGCCAAAGGGTGGCCATCGGCCGCGCCATTGTGCGCGAACCCAAGCTCTTCCTGTTTGATGAGCCGCTGTCCAACCTCGATGCCGCCCTGCGCATGAACACGCGCATCGAAATCGCTGAGTTGCACCGGACGCTGAGCGCGTCGATGATCTACGTGACCCACGACCAGACAGAAGCCATGACCCTTGCCGACAAAATCGTTGTGCTGCGTGATGGGCGTGTGGAACAAGTCGGCAGCCCAATGGAGCTCTACAACGACCCCGCCAATAAGTTCGTCGCTGGCTTCCTTGGCTCACCTGCCATGAATTTTCTGCAAAAGGCGCCAGTTGATATGCCACAGGGCGGCACACTTGGTATTCGCCCGGAACATCTGCGACTGGAAAAAGGGGGGCGTCTCAAAGGCACTGTGACACATGTTGAGCGCTTGGGTGGCGACACCAACCTCCTTGTGTCCACTGACCAAAAAGAGGCGATGACAGTCCGGCTGTTTGGTCAGGACAGCACCGCCGTCGGCGAAACGATTGAGATCGACTTTGATAGCCAGGCGGCATTTGGCTTTGATGCGAATGATCGGCGTATCGTTCTCTAGGGTCAGGACTTCGGTAACGGGACCATCTTAGTCAAGGGATTTTACACAAACAAATTGATCCGCCCGAGCGGAGCTTTTTGTTTGCCTTGTCCGTTCTGCTATCTTTCGTGACTTTCGGTTGAGGCCCTTCGGGTGGTGCTGTCAGACAAATTCGAATTCGTCTCTACTAGGCCAGTGAGGCTGCCCTTTTATGCCGCACATAGACCGCGCCACTCAGTGAGAGCTGCGGTGCGGTTCATCTTGAAATGTTCTCTTTGGGAAAGGCTGCGACCCTGATTGAAGTGATTGAAAATTGACGCGTGGACGAAGACGAATTTCTGTAAACTTCGCATGCGACGAAAACGGTGCATGGCCCTCTCTCGCCTTCGAAAAGGTAGATGTGAATTCTCAGCACGATTATTCTTCCAACGGCCCGTTTCTTGCCTGGTGAATTGCCGATGACCTTCATCGCAGCGCTATATGAATGCAATTTGTCAGTGACGACGACCTCAGGTTTGCCGTAGCGTTTCATCGCCTTTCTCATGAATTTAAGGGCTGCAGCGCGGTCTCGTCGTTTCGTGACATAGCTTTCCAGCACCTCACCTTCGTGATCAACCGCCCGCCAAAGGTAATGCTGGACGCCGTTGATTTTCACAAACACTTCATCCATGTGCCATTGCCAATTCGAGTAGCACCGCATCCGGCTGGCCCGTTTTCTACGGATCTCGGCTGCGAATAATGGGCCAAATCGGTTCCAACAAAAACGGATCATTTCGTGGCTCACATCGACGCCGCGTTCATGCAGAAGATCCTCCACGTTTCTAAGCGAAAGCGGAAATCGGACATACATCATCGCCACTAGGCGTATGACTTCCGGACTGGCTTTGAAATAGCGAAAGGGAGAGCGTTTTGTCAGACAACCAAGAGCCCTGGTGAGAAGATCGTTAAGGACCTTTGAATACCTCTGAGAACTGAACCGGTATGATCTAAAGTTGTCACTGAGAATTGCCCCATGTGAACGCACCGCCCTGATGTTTTTGCACAGGAAGAAATGGAGTGACGGACAGGATAGCACTAAAACCAAATGGCATGTGGCAACGGACCTATGCCCGGGCTTTGCATCCAGGTGAGCGTTGGTCGTTGGATTTTGTGGCCGACACGTTTGGTGCGTCCCGCAAGTTCCGTATGTTGGCCGTGAATGACGATTGCTGCCGTGAAAACCTGTGCCTGATGGCAGATACAAGCATCTCAGGTGCAAGAGTGGCACGCGAGCTGGATGCGCTTATGCGGATCTATGGCATCTTTGGTCATGGCGGAGCGCTACGAAACCGCTTTATCCGTCTCAAGTCGGTTTTGTCTGACAACGCCCCATGGAAACATGGAATAGAAATCTGCTGCGGTATCGTTGAAAACCGCTTGATGCATTTCGCGCGGAACAAGGTCGCGATGAGCATGAGCCAGTGTGGCATAGTTGGAATACAACTTGTCCACCGGAAAATTTGATCCAAACATCACGCGGCTCGGGCTGAACTGATCCAGGCAAGTTTCGACAATGGGACGAAAAGCTCTCTGTGCACCAATCATGATAAAACATGCCTAGACCAGATAGTTTGCACCGAACCTGCGGCTGGTCGGATAGCCCGTGCAGATCATTTGCCCAACGCGCCATCCCATCGCCGGTCCGGTCGTGCGGCGATCCGGCATGGCACAATGCCACGGCAGTATCAGAGGCCAGAGCAAGAAGCCTAGCGGTCTTTTCCATCAATTCCGGTATCAATTGTAGATCAAAACTCAGACCGCGTTGCCCTGCGGCTTGCAGACCGGCGACAAAGGCTCGGTTGTCGAGCAAGGTGTTTGTTCCTGTCACCGCGTCTTCGCCCGGATCACGTCCAACAATCTGGCGTATACCAACAACACTGGGCGGCGCTTGATAGGCATCCAGCATTGACTCCAGATCAGGCGCGGTAAGGTCAACAAACACCACTTGCTTTAGGGGTCAATCGGGGTTGGCATCCGCCACGGATTGTACCCAACGCGCCTCGGCCATGCTGTCTTCGGCACCCACCTGAACGTGCACCGATGCAGTTACCCCCTCGGCTGCAGCCTCAGCGCGGAATTCGTCAATCATGTAGTTGCGTTGAATTGGGGTCGGGTCTCCGAAAAACCGCTCCACACCGCGCGTCATCAGCCACGGATAATGAACCGTAGAAATATCCCAAAGGTGGTGATGTGCGTCAATCATATCTGACCCCTTTTGCACCAGTTTCACGGACCGCGTGGATGCCGGTCGCACGCCCCAGAATGTCAACACCCTGCATGTTCCAGAAATGCAGAAGATCAATGAAAATCCAATTCTCGGCCAGTTTGTCACCGTCTCTGCGGTAGATGTCGATCACCCGAAATTCGCCGGGGGTGTCGGTTGCGGGCATTCCCATGAAACCGCCCGACGGAGTGGCAGTGAAATTGGGCCAGCCGAAGAAGCCTCCGAAATTACCTTCTGCCAGGCGGGCGATATGTGACGTCTTGGACCGGTTGGAAAGCGTTGCGCGGAACGGGCCGGAATGCTGTTTGGCGTAACGTTCGATGGTATAGGTCGCACCGATACCCTCGGGTCCCCACCAGATCATGTTTTCACGCCATGTTCGGCGCAGTTCGTCCTCCAACCCAAGCCCGCTGTCCCATTGGCCCAGGTCGCGGATCATGGCTTCTATAACGGCGAGCGTTTTCAGCCCCGCGGCAGGATTTTGCTGTTCGAACATCAAGCCATCATGGGTCATAGGGCCGGGCTGCACCAGATGCGCAGCGGTTTGCGTCTGAAAAGGCTGAAGACCAGCCTGAACCATTATGTGAGGGATATCGAAATACATTGCCGTTTCGGTGATCTTGCCGTTTTCGACGCGGTGAAATTCGCAGTACCGCAACATGGCTATCTTTCCTGTTGGGGAAATACCAAGCCACGACTGATCAAACAGGCCCATCAGATGACCCATTGAAACGACCCATACGCCACCTTGTTCTGCAATGGTATTTTGACCGGCCATAAAGACATCCATGCGGCGCTGCATTGAGGTCAGAGCACCTCTCAGTGGGGTCCAGAACGATTCGGCGACGTCGCGCGCAGATGTAATTTCATTGAACGGATGAAACCCGCGCCAAAGATAATCTGGTGATGTGAACGCTTCCAATACCGCTGGAATACCGGCCCCGCGCGCACTGTCGAGGCGCGCATAGAAGTCCCTAACAATTTGTTTTTCTTCTTTAAAATTGCTGTTCATTGACGCAGTTCCTGGGTTTTCTCTAATTTTTGCATTCGATTGCAAAAACAAGTTGCCAAACAAATCGCCGCTTGTCTATGATCATTGCATACGCATGCAAAAATGTTTGCATTCCGTCAGGAGGAAAATATGGCCGAAATTCAACTCCGCAGTTTGTCCAAACGTTGGGGGTCTTTTGTGGGCGTCCACGAATTTGATCTGACCATTGCTGATAAAGAGTTTTTGGTTTTGCTGGGTCCCTCGGGTTGCGGAAAAACGACGACAATGCGGATGATCGCCGGACTTGAGGACGCCACTGAGGGCGATATTCTGGTTGACGGGAAAAGGGTCAACGATCTGGAACCCAAGGACCGCGACGTTGCGATGGTTTTTCAGAGTTATGCGCTATACCCGAACATGAACGTCTACGAAAACATCCGCTTCCCATTGCGGGTGCGAGGTGTTGACCCCAAAACCCACGATGAAAAGGTCATGCGCGCAAGCGCCATGGTTGAGCTTGACGATTTTCTACAACGCAAGCCGGCAGAGTTGTCCGGCGGTCAGCGTCAGCGTGTGGCGCTCGCTCGCGCCGTGGTGCGTGAACCCAACGTGTTCCTGATGGACGAGCCTTTGTCCAACCTTGATGCCAAGCTACGGGTGTCGACCCGCGCGCAGATCAAGAATCTCTCGCAGAAGCTGGCAGTGACCACGATTTACGTGACCCATGACCAGATTGAGGCAATGACACTGGCTGATAGGGTTGTGATCATGAAAGCGGGAATCGTACAGCAAGTCGGCACCCCGGTCGAGATTTACGACAAGCCCGCGAATGCCTTTGTTGCCAGCTTCATTGGCAACCCGGCGATGAACCTTATGGATGGCACGGTCAGCGGTGGGACATTCACCACGGAATGTGTGGAAATCCGCGGCCTTAATGCTCCGGATGGCCCTATGACCCTTGGCTTCCGAGCTGAGGACGCCAGCGTTGTCGACTCCGGCGGCCAAATTAACGCTCCGATCTACACTCAGGAGCTTTTAGGGGACAGCACCATGGTTTCGGTCCGCATCGGCGGCGCGCTGGTTTCGGTCAAGGCTGACAAGGCCTACCGCGCCGAGATCGACGACCAAGTCGCGATCCAGATCCATTCTGAACACTGCCATCTGTTTGATGCAGAAACAGGGGCACGCATAGAGGGTTAGTCCCTCTGACCAACACCTGAGTATCAGGGTCAACCCGGGTGCAGACTTCGAAGATGCACCCATTCTCTAAGGGAGGAACACAATGTTTCTAAAGAAATTCGCACTGGCAGGTTCAATGGCCGCCTTTGCCGCGACGGCAGGCCATGCTTGCGAAATCGGGGCACGGGTCAGCATTGTGGGCAACGAATTTGCCGCAATTCATGCCGTCGATTCCGCCGCAAAGGAATGCACGGGCGCCGAGGTGAAATCCAACCTCACCTCAGAACACCAGACCATCAACGTGGCTGGCTTGTCCGGCAATCCGTCGGAGTATACGACCGCCATCATTGCCAACAGCTCGATCGTGGCCCTGATGAACGAAGACGTCATCCGTCCGCTGAACGATTTGGTCGCCGAGCACGGCGATGGCTTGCTGAATAGCCAGATGATCAAAATTGGCGACGACATCATGGCCGTTGCTTTCATGGCCAATGCACAGCACCTGATGTACCGCAAGGACGTTCTGGAACAGGCTGGCGTCGAAGTTCCGACCACCTATGAAGAATTGCTTGAGGTTGCTGAAGCTATCCGCTCGCAGGGGATCATGCAGAATCCGGTCGGTGGTGCTTACAAATCTGGTTGGAATCTCGCCCAGGAATTCAACAACATATACCTTGGCTATGGTGGAACTCATTTCATGCCCGGTTCAGCCGAACCCAACGTGAACAACGAAGCTGGTGTCAATGCCCTCAACATGATGAAGGCGCTGTCCGAATACATGAACCCGGACTTCCTGACCCACGATTCCAACGCGACAAACGCCGAATACCGCGCGGGCAACGTTGCGATCATGAACATGTGGGGGTCGCGCGCGTCGCAGCAGGCCACCACAGAAGGCGTGCTTGAAGAAGTTGCGACCGGACATGCGATCGCCGCGCCACTGACTGTTGGTGGTGGCACGATCCCGGCATCCACCCTTTGGTGGGACGGCTGGACCGTCGGCAAAAACATCTCTGACGCAGAAGCCGAAGCCACCTTTATCGCCATGAAGCACGGTATCCGCCCCGAGATGCTCAACGACGAGACAAGTTCTCTGGCGGTTTGGTTGATTGATGGCTATGAGCCGACAGACGATGCGCAGGGCGTATTCGCTGCCGCTCAGATGGGCACGCCTCCTTATCCAATGCTGCCGTACATGGGTCTGATGCACGGCGCTCTGGGTGCAGAACTGTCAGACTTCATGCAAGGCAAAGAAAGCGCTGAACAAGCGCTTGCTGATATCGAAGCTGCTTATCGCGCCGCTGCGATTGAAAAAGGCTTCCTTCAGTAGGGCCGGCTTACATGGGCGGCCATTACATGGCCGTCCATTCCTTCGGTAGAGCCAACCCAGGTAGGCGACCAATACATGGCCGCCCACATTCTCAAAACCTCTCCGGGATTTCGCTATGCGCCATAAAACGTTCTTCTGGTTTTTCCTGCCCACCGGGCTCGCAATGCTGCTCTTTATTGCATTGCCGATTGTCTCGGTTGTGACGCAGTCGATATTCGCGCCCCATCCGGCGGTTCTCGTAGAGGTCGAAAGCTGCACCCCGCTTGTCGGGTGCACCACGGAAACCACCATCGATCAGGATGCCACCGCTGCTTTGCGCGCGGAAAAGCCACTGGGCCGCTTTGTCGGGCTCGACATCTATCTTGATCGGGGTCACCTGGCGGTCCAAGAACTCGGCGAGATCTGGGCCGCCAATGACAGCTGGGCCGGGTTTTTCTCAGACCTGAGCAACCTGCCGTTCTATCGCGCAATGGCCTTCACCCTGACCTTCACCTTTATCGTGACACCGCTCACCATTGTGATGGGGCTTGTCATCGCGCTGGCAATCAATTCATTGCACCGACACCTCAAGGGGCTGCTGATCTTCTTCTCGCTCCTGCCGATGATCGTGACCCCGCTGATCGGCTCGATGATCCTGTTCTGGATGATCGACAGTCGCGGTATAATTGGCACGGCCTTAGTCGGGCTGGCAGGAGATCCGGATTTCAGCCTCAAGGCCTCAACTGGGCTCATGTGGGTTGCATTGATGGTCTATGGTGTCTGGCACGCCGCCCCGTTTGCATTCGTGGTGTTTTATGCCGGACTTCAGACACTGCCAGGGGATCAGCTTGAAGCCGCCCAGATTGACGGCGCATCCCGCTGGCAACAGGTCAAATATGTAATCGTTCCACATCTGATGCCACTGGTCACTTTTGTTGCTCTCATCCAGTTGATGGATAATTTCAAAGTGTTCGAACCGATCGTGGGCTTCAATGCCGCCGCCCACGCGCAATCACTCAGTTATTTTGTTTTTAACGACATGAGTGGCGAAACCCGCCAGCTCTCCTCGGCATCTGCAACCTCGGTAATCACGATTATCGGCGTCGCCATTCTCTTGTCGCCAGTGCTTGTCCGCACCTGGCGCGACTTTAAAGGAGCAAAATAACATGGCCAGCCGTGCACAAAGAATGCCCAAAAGCCTGAGAATTGCCACAACACTTTTCGTGATCCTCTGGTTTGTCATTGCCGCCTTTCCCTTTGCCTGGACAGTCTGGGGATCGTTCAAAGTCGAGCTCGACTTTTTCTCGATTGCTGACTGGACCAATGGGTTTACCGGAGAACGCACGAAGGCGGTCTATGGGTCGGCTTTCACGGGTGCTGGCTATGAGGGCGCCTGGATTCAGGAAGAGTTTTGGCGCAGCGTCATCAACACCGGTATCGTCTGCTTCTTTGTTGTGACCATTTCATTAACGCTTGGAACGCTGGGCGGCTATGCATTGTCACGCTCGTCCCACAACTACACATTCTGGCTGCTGATGACGGCGCTGATCTTCCGTGCGATGCCTCCCATCACACTGGTTTCGGGCTATCTGCTGCCTTTCTACGAATGGAACCTCTGGGGCATTCTGCCAACCACCATCATCGTTCTGGTGGCGATCAACCAGCCGTTTACCCTGTGGATGCTGCATTCGTTCTTCAAGAACATCCCGAGTGAGCTGGACGAAAGCGCGAAGGTCGACGGCTGCAATCAATTTCAGGCATTTCGCCGCGTGATCATTCCGGTCATGTGGCCCGGGGTCATCACCACCGGTCTGTTCTCATTCCTTCTGGCCTATAACGACTTTGCGGTGTCTGTGATGCTGCTGTCGGAAAGCAACCGCACCATGGTTCCGGCCATTGCCGCGTTCCTCGGCACGACCCAGACCGAAGGTAATGTGATGTTCGCAGTCGCCGCCGTGGTTTCGGCCACCGTGCCACTGTTCATTCTTGTGATGTTCTTCCAGCGCCAGATTGTCGGTGGTCTGACCGCCGGTGCTGTCAAAGGCTGACCCGAGACTTCAAATAAACCTGCAAACAGATAGGAGAAAACCCCGCAATGTGCGCCATATCCGCCCGACCCCCGATGGGGATCGCAACAAAGACATCTCATGAAAACAAGCGCTTGTACGCGGATCTTCTGGAGAGTTTCACTGGCGGCTCGCTGGCATCTGTCGAACATGCGGTGGCGGAAGCCTTCGATCCCGTCGCACAGGTCAACGCCAGTCATCCGATCAACGAAGCCCGCGACGGCACAGGGTATTTCTCCGATATCATCGCGCCGATTGCCGACGCTTTTCAGGGGCTTGTTCGTCAGAACTATGTGATGATCGGTGGTGAATATCTGGGCACCGAATGGGTCACTTCAACGGGCTATTTCCATGGACATTTCACGCAGCCCCTGTTTGGCATCCCGCCCAGCGGCAAGCTTGCTTTTCTGCGGTTTGGTGAGTTTCACCGGATGGAAGGTGGCAAGATTGTTGAAACCCATGTCTACCTTGGGTTTGCCGAGTTGATCATCGCTTTGGGCCTTTGGCCCTTGGCGACAAGCCAGGGCTACGAGGGGGTTGTACCCGGGCCAGCCACTCATGACGGGATCGTCACCGGTGCGTCAGACCCGGTGCAGTCTCGCGCCTCGGCCGATCTGGTCGAGGGCATGCTGATGCAGCTTGCCACCGAAGACAACGCCTGGCGCCCGTTTTGGGATGCCCGCATGGTCTGGTATGGTCCTGGCGGGCTTGGTTCTTATCACACAGTGGATGCCTTTGCGGATTTTCAGCGTCCGTTCGAGACAACCTTTGACGGTTGGGGTGACGGCAAAGAAGACAGCATCAACGGCGTCGGTGCGAACTGCAAGGCAGGGGACGGCGGCTATGCCTTCCTGCACGGCTGGCGCATGATCACTGGCGTGCATGTGAAACCGTTTCTGGGTTTGGAACCAACTGGCAAACGTGTGTTCATGCGCGACTGCGACTGGTGGCGTTGTGAAGGCGGCAAGATCGTTGAGAACTGGTGTATGCTGGATATCCCGCATGTACTGATGCAACTGGGCTACGACCTTTTTGCCGAAATCTCGGAGCAGTCGGCATGAGCCGGTCCGCCCGAAGCAACGCGCAATCGCGCCATTCGGCCCTGAACAGGATGCCAAGGGATTTCTTGTATGTGGGGCCGCCCCCCACTGCAGCAAACCTCCCAAAGCAACCTGAAAGGATAAAGACATGAAGAGTTCACGCCCGGAACAGGCCGTGCTCACGCGTGACACGGACATGAGCAAAACCGACGAAACCCGCCGGGTGATCGAAACCATGGTGGACGGTCTGAACGACCACCGGATTGGCGATATAGGCGAGTTTTTCTCTGAGAACTTTCGCTGGATGGGCAATCAGGGATGCGGTACCAAAACCGGCCTGCGTGAGTTTCAGGACAATTGGCAGCGACCGTTTCAGGCCGCGTTTTCCGACAAGACATGCATCGACGAGGCGCGTCTTTATATGGGCGAGTGGGCGGCGGCCTTTGGGCGGCAGGAGGCGACGCACTCCGGTGAGTTTCTTGGCATCAAGCCGACCGGGAAACGGATTGAAATCCGCTATATGGATTTCTGGAAAGTGGTCGATGGCAAGATCGTCGATAACTGGGTGAACGTCGATTTCGCCCATGTAGTAGCACAACTCGGTGTGGACTTGTTCAACGGTGAGGGCTGGGAAGCCTATGATCGTGGCGATCGCATCGCCCCAAGACCAGACTAAGCGAGGAAAGAATAATGGCAGTAACCCACCTCAAACACGGCAGGCCCGAAGCAGACCGTGCTGAAGACGACGCCAAAACTGCGGCGGTTGTAACAGCGACGCTCAAGGATATTGAAACACGCGGCGATGTCGCCGTGCGCGAACTGGCCAACAAGTTCGACAGCTATGATCGCGACAGCTATCGTTTGAGCCAAGCCGAGATTGATGCGCTGATCGCCAAGGTCAGCCCGCGCGACCTTGAGGACATCAAGTTCGCGCAAGAGCAAGTCGTGAACTTTGCCCAAGCCCAGCGTGATAGCATGTTGGATATCGAAGTCGAAACGATGCCCGGTGTCATTCTGGGCCACAAGAACATCCCCGTGCAGTCGGTGGGGTGTTATGTGCCCGGCGGCAAGTTCCCGATGGTGGCGTCGGCGCATATGTCTGTTGCCACGGCTAAGGTTGCTGGAGTTCCCCGCATCATCGCCTGCACCCCGCCATTTAACGGCGAACCCAACCCTGCGGTGATCGCGGCGATGCACCTTGGTGGCGCGCATGAGATCTACGTTTTGGGTGGCATTCAGGCCGTGGGCGCTATGGCCATCGGCACCGAAACCATTGCGCCCGTGCATCTGCTTGTTGGCCCCGGCAATGCTTTTGTAGCCGAGGCCAAGCGTCAGCTCTTTGGCCGTGTCGGTATTGATCTCTTCGCGGGACCGACCGAAACCATGGTGATTGCCGATGAAAGGGTAGACGCTGAGATGTGCGCAACCGATCTGTTGGGGCAAGCCGAGCACGGCTATAACTCACCCGCGGTTCTGTTGACTAATTCGCGCAAGCTGGCCGAGGCGACGTTGGTCGAGATTGACCGTATTCTCAAAATTCTACCGACCGCTGGCACTGCTAGTGTTAGCTGGCAGGATTACGGCGAGGTGATCCTGTGCGACACCTATGACGAGATGCTGGAAGTTGCCGATGACATCGCAAGCGAGCACGTGCAGGTGATGACTGACCGTGATGACTGGTTCCTTGAGAACATGACCTGCTATGGCGCGCTGTTCCTTGGGCCACGCACCAATGTGGCCAACGGGGACAAAGTGATCGGCACCAACCACACCCTGCCGACCAAAAAGGCGGGCCGCTATACGGGTGGTCTATGGGTCGGAAAATACCTGAAAACGCACAGCTATCAAAAGGTAACAACCGATGAAGCTGCCGCCAAGATCGGTGCCTATGGGTCTCGTCTATGCCTGCTCGAAGGGTTCGTTGGCCATGCCGAGCAATGCAACCTGCGTGTGCGCCGTTATGGTGGACAAAACGTTCCTTATGGTGAGGCCGCCGAGTAATGACTGGCTATGACATAGTAAGGGCGCTTATTGTGCCTTTACGAACGGCTATGGCGAATTTTGATCCCGCTTCAGTGCGGACGGCACTTGGCGCGTTCATGGCACCCGATGCGACCGTGCATTTGTGCCATCCGTTCGGTGATTTGTCAGGACCTCAGGCGCTTTATGACGCTGCTTATGCCCCACTGTTTGAGGCTTTTCCTGATCTGGAACGCCGCGACTGGATTGTCAGCGCAGGCACTGATGCCGATGGCGAGGATTGGATCGGATGTGCCGGGCATTATGTAGGCACCTTTACCGAACCCTTCCTTGATATTCTGCCCACAGGGCATTTCGCCCATATGCGGTTTCACGAGTTCTACCGCGTGTCCGACGGCGTTGTGGTCGAGATGCAGGCGATTTGGGATTTGCCGGAGCTCATGATGCAAGCCAACGCCTGGCCAATGGTGCCAAGCCTTGGGCGTGAGGTGTATATCTCGGGACCCGCGACCCAAGACGGATTATCTTTTGACGAGCGCACGCCCGCACAAAGCGCACATAGTCTGGATATTGTGATTGGGATGCTGACGAACCTCTCGCGCCACCCTGCCGAGGGCGGGCCCGAGATAATGCAGGCTGAAAAATACTGGGACCCGCGCGTCAATTGGTACGGGCCTGCGGGAATCGGAACCGCGCGCGGTCTTGCCGGGTTTCGCCATTGGCACCAAATCCCGTTTCTGAACGCGCTACCTGATCGCCGCGGCGGCACAACCGGCACGCTCAACTGCCATTTCTACGGTGACGGAGCCTATGTGATAGCGACCGGGTGGCCGAATATGCAGATGACCGTCACCGGAGACGGATGGTTGGGGATCGCCCCTTCGGGTCAGGAGATCACTATGCGCAGTCTCGACTTTTGGCGTGTTGAGGGGGCGCTGATCCGCGAAAACTGGGTTCTGATCGATCTGCTGGACGTTTACGCACAGCTGGGCGTAGATGTGTTTGCTCGACTGCGCGAGTTTAACAAGGCGCGCGTACCCGGGTCTGTTACTGCACCAATTGGAGCTATCTGATGACTTTACCTAAAACCCCTTCGTTCCGTTTGGATGGAAAGCGCGCGCTGGTCGCAGGCGCAAGTTCCGGCATTGGATTGGCCTGTGCGGCAGCGCTGGGAGACGCGGGGGCAGAAGTGACGTTGGCGGCGCGCCGCGTGGATGTCCTAGACGGTCTGGTGACAGAGATGACGGCTGCGGGCATGTCGGTGCGTGCTTTGCCGCTGGACGTATCGGATGTGGCGCGCACACAGGCAGCTGTCGCCGAGAATGGTCCGTTTGATATCCTTGTGAATTCAGCCGGTTTGGCGCGCCACAGCCCGGCTGTCGAGACAACTGAGACTGATTTTGACGCGGTGTCTGACCTGAACGTCAAGGGTGCCTATTTCCTGACCCAAGCCATCGCCAAAGGGTTGGTGGCCGCTGGAAAATCCGGCAGCCTGATGAATATCTCCTCGCAGATGGCGCATGTCGGCGGGCCGGACCGTGCGGTTTATTGTGCGACCAAACACGCGGTTGAGGGTTTTACCAAATCCATGGCGATTGAGTGGGGTAAAGCGGGTATTCGGATCAACACAATCTGTCCCACGTTTATCTTGACCGACCTCACGCGTTCGACGTTTGAGCAACCCGGAAAACGCGCGTGGATTGAGGACAAGATCAAATTGGGCCGCGTCGGCGAGGTTGAGGACATCATGGGCGCTGTGGTTTATCTGGCTTCGCAAGCGTCGTCGCTTGTGACCGGAACATCCCTTTTGATCGATGGCGGATGGACGGCCGAATGAGCAAAAATCGCATCACGTCTGCTGAGGTTGCTGAACGCGCAGGTGTCAGCCAGTCCGCCGTGTCGCGCACCTTCACGCCTGGCGCGTCGGCGTCCAAGAAAACTGTCGAAAAGGTTCGCAAAGCGGCGGCAGAGCTGGGCTATCGCCCCAATGTTCTGGCGCGCGCTATGGTGTCGGGAAAAAGCCGGATTATCGGATTGGTCGTGGCCTATCTGGAAAACCAGTTCTACCCCGAAGCGCTGGAAAAACTATCTAACGAGCTGCAAAAACGCGGTTATCACGTGCTCATTTTCATGGCCGAGCAAACGACCGGTAATATCGACCCTGTGGTTGACGAGATTCTTGATTATCAAGTGGATGGCATCATCGCCGCATCGGTGGCCTTGTCGTCGGAATTGGCTGATAGATGCCGTGTGGCCGGTGTGCCAATGGTGTGCTTTAACCGTTCGCAAGACGATCCGAATATGTCTGCAGTGACGTCCGACAATTATGCTGGCGGACGCAAAATTGCGGAATTCCTATTGGCAGCAGGCCATCGCAAGATCGGCCACATCGCCGGTTGGGACGGCGCTTCTACGCAGCGCGACCGTGAAGCCGGATTTATCGCAGCCTTGGCCGAGGCAGGGGTCACACTGCACTCCCGCGCAAGCGGCGAATTCAAGATGGAAAAGGCTGCCGAAGCGACCCGCATGATGTTTGCTTCCGATCCGCCCGAAGCGCTGTTCGTTGCCAACGACCACATGGCTGTCGCTGTTATGGACACCCTGCGATACGAACTGGGGCTGCGGGTCCCCGAAGACGTTTCGGTTGTCGGATATGATGATGTGCCGGCCTCGGGCTGGCCGGCCTATGATCTGACCACAGTGCGCCAACCGGCGAACCGGATGGTCGCCAGCACGATTGAAATTTTGCTTGACCAGATCGAACACAACAGCACTGAAACACGTCGCATCGCAATCGACGGGCCTCTGGTGCTGCGCGGTTCCGCGAGAATTCCAGAAGGGTGGAACACATGAAGGGCTTTTCAAATCGATGGACCGATTTTCCCGATTATATCCTCGGGATCACCCGCGAAATCTGGGAAGATCGCGGCATCGCCACACTGAACCATCACTACACCGAAGACATCCCCATGCGGTTCCCCGAAGGCGTGTCGATCGGCAACCAGAAAACCATGAATAGCACGCTTGCCACCTTGGCCGAGTTCCCTGATCGTGAGTTGACCGGCGAGGATATTATCTGGTCGGGCAATGAAGATGACGGATTCCTGTCGTCGCATCGCCTATTGACGATGGGTACCCATACCGGCGGCGGGTATTTTGGTCCCGCGACGGGCAAACGATTTGTCATTCGCGCCATCGCCGATTGCGCGGCGATCAACGACCAGATCAACGATGAATGGTTGATCCGGGACACGGCAGGCATCGTGAAACAATTGGGAATGAAGCCCAGGAAATTCGCGCGCGATCTGATCGCCCGCGAAGGTGGGCCGGAAAACTGTGTCAAACCGTTCTGCCCTGCGGTGGACGTTGACGGCCCTTACAAAAGCCGTGGTAACGACAACGAGTGGGGCCAGCGGATGTCTGACATCCTGACCCGCATGATGGACAAGGACTTTGCAGTGATCCGCGCGGAATACGATCGCGCCGTTCACACAGAACACCCTGCCTCAACGACGGTGCATTCATGGGCCGATACCGAGAAACTGTGGATGGGTTTGCGGGCGTCTTTCCCCAATGCCGAATTCAAGATCGAGCACCAGATTGGCCGCGAAGATCCGATGCTATCGCCGCGCGCCGCTGTTCGTTGGAGCCTGCACGGCAAACACGATGGTTGGGGTTTGTTCGGTCAGCCAACGGGGGTTGATGTCTATGTCATGGGCTTTTCCCATGCCGAATTTGGCCCTCATGGTCTGCGCCGTGAATGGACACTGTTTGATCATGTGTCGATCTGGAAGCAAATCCTGATGCAGACAGGAGACGTATGAGTGCTGGCAAACGCCTCGTATCTTGATGCCAGTCGGCGCGCGCGCAGGTTTCACACCTACCGTGCATCCTTGCGCGCGAAGCGGCTTAACAACCGCCCACCCGGAGGTTGGGTTTGATCCACATTCAAACTCAATTCTAAGGAAAACGACATGAAGAATATCCAAGATCGCATCGTTCGCTACGGCGACCTGAAACCCTGTAAGACGGCGTTCATTGACGCCCACACACCGGGCTCGGACCAAAAGGAAAACTTTACCATTATCGGTGGTGGCGTTTCCGAGAGCCCCGATCAACACGTACATATTGCCGACCAGATCGGCTTTAATATCGGGGCCGCAGGGCAACCGCCCAAATGCCGAAATTCACTACACACACACACCACAGCCGAGGTGTTTTTCGTCCTCAAGGGCCGCTGGCGGTTCTTCTGGGGCCGTTACGGCACAGCTGGGGAATTTTTTGCTGAAGAGGGCGACATTTTCAACATTCCTACCGGGATTTTCCGCGGTTTCGAGAACATCGGCACAGATTACGGGATGATCATGGCCGTGCTTGGCGGTGATGATGCAGGGGGCGGCGTGACATGGGCGCCTCAGGTGATTGAAGACGCGGCAGATCATGGGCTGGTATTGGCCGAGACCGGACGGTTGTATGACACCAAAAAGGGCGAGACCCTTCCTGATGGCGTCAAGCCGATGCCCCTGTTGACCGAAGAAGAACTCAAGGCATTCCCGGAGGTGCCTGTTGAGGGTGTGATCCGCGACTATGTGGCGCGTTATTGGGACCTGATGGCATTGGCCGCAAAACAACCGGCCAAGGTGATTGGTGAGGATGGTGTGCTCAAGGACAAACCGGGCTTTGAGGTTGATTTTCTGACCCGTGGGTCGGTTGCCGACGATATGCACAGCCACGACAAACCAACCGTTCTGATGCCAATGCGAGGGCACTGGAAACTGCGCCTGCAAGATGGTGAAGAAGTGCTGAACGCTGGTGATACCTGCCTGATCAATCCCGGTGAGGCCCACTCGATTGCTCCGTCGATGACCGGCGAGGCAAGCCTTTACCGCATTCGTACAACGGATGATCCGGCCGGACTGACTTGGTCTGGAAACTAAACTCTGGGAGGAGCCCAAGATGACGCGAATTAAGACAACCCATGTGGGCTCCTTGCCGCGCACGCAAGATGTGGTGGATTTCATTTTCGCACGCGAAAATGAGACCTCATTCAGTCAAGCAGATTTCGACGCCTGCATGACCTCAGCCGTATCGGAAACGGTGCGCAAACAGGTCGAGGCGGGCCTCGACATCGTCTCGGACGGTGAGACGTCTAAGATTTCTTACGCGACCTATGTCAAAGATCGCTACACAGGTTTTGGCGGTGACAGTCCGCGCAACGCGCCTGCCGATCTCAAGATGTTCCCCGGATTTTTGCAGCGCCTCGCTGATGATGGCGGCACCCCGCAATACGCGCGTCCCATGTGCGTCGGCGACGTGAAATCCAAAGGACAGGGCGAGCTGGAAAAAGACATCGCCAACCTCAAGGCAGCCATGGCTGAACACGGTGCCGAGCGCGGGTTTATGAATGCGGCCAGCCCGGGTGTGATCTCGCTGTTCTTGCAAAACGATTACTATAAATCGCGCGAGGCCTATCTGGCCGCTTTGGCCGATGCGATGAAGGCTGAGTATGAGACAATTGTGGCTGCCGGTTTGGACCTGCAACTGGATTGCCCTGATCTCGCTCTGTCGCGTCATATGCTGTTTACCGATCTGTCGGATGATGAGTTCATCAAGGTCGCCAATATGCATGTCGAGGCGCTGAACCACGCGCTGTCTGATGTGCCCGCCGAAAAGGTCCGTGTTCACATTTGCTGGGGCAACTATGAGGGACCGCATTGCTGCGATATCCCGATGTCCAAGATGTTTGATACATTAATGTCGACCAAGGCGTCCTCGGTCCTGTTTGAAACATCCAATCCACGCCATGGCCACGAATGGGCGGTGTTCCGGGATCGCAAATCTGACATCCCAGAGGATAAAATCCTTGTTCCTGGTGTGGTCGATACCACGACAAACTTTGTCGAGCATCCCGAGCTGGTGGCGCAGCGGATTGAGCGGTTTGTCGGTATTGTCGGGGCGGACCGCGTGGTGGCGGGATCTGATTGTGGATTTGGCACGTTCGCAGGCTTTGGTGCGGTAGACCCCGACATTGCCTATGCCAAGCTAAAGTCGCTGGCCGAAGGGGCGGCGTTGGTCTGATGACACCGCTTGTCTTGCTCCCTGGTATGATGTGCGACGCGCGGCTGTTTGCGCCGCAGGTCGCCGCGTTCTCAGGGCGGCGCACAATTGTTTGCGCGCCGATTTCAGAGCATGCCGGCATCGCTGAAATTGCCGCGGACACTCTGCGCAACGCACCCGAAATGTTTGCTTTGGCAGGGCTGTCGATGGGCGGGATCGTGGCGATGGAAATCCTGCGACAGGCCCCGGAACGGGTTGAACGCATTGCCCTGATGGATACCAACCCGCTGGCCGAGGCTGAAGAGGTGAAAGCGCGCCGTTTTCCGCAAATGGTATCGGTGCGTGAAGGAGGCCTTGCCAAAGTCATGCGAGACGAAATGAAGCCGAACTATCTGAGTGACGGGCCAAACCGGGATGAGGTACTGGCGCTTTGCATGGATATGGCTTTGGACCTTGGTCCACATGTGTTTTTGAACCAATCGCGTGCGCTGATGGATCGGCGTGACCAGACCGACACCTTGCGCAATGCGCGTATACCCGCGCTTGTACTGTGCGGGAGGGACGACACGTTGTGCCCGGTATCGCGTCACGAATTGATGGCCGATTGCCTGGGCAACGCAACATTGGAAATTATTGACAGTGCAGGGCATTTGCCGGTGCTGGAAAGCCCTGAAAAGACGAATGGGGCACTTGCCCGCTGGCTGGAGGCCTGAATGAACGACTCGCTTTTGACGCTGCTGAAAAAGGTAGACACACCCACCGTTTGCAACGCGATTGAAGTCGCCCAGGGCAAACGCGGCTTTGATGCGTTTACGCGCGGTACGATGCTGGCCTCTCACCCTGATGCGCCCGCTATGGTGGGCTACGCCCGGACCGCTCGGATCGCAGCGGTGGCGCCGCCAACCGAGGCCCCGGACGAAATCAAAGCCCGCCGGATGGCGTATTACCGCCATATGTCTGAGGGTCCACGCCCCGCGGTTACGGTGATTGAAGACATGGATTACCCCAATTGCATCGGAGCCTATTGGGGCGAGATCAACACAAACGTTCATAAAGGATTTGGCCTGTCGGGTGCGCTAACCAACGGGGTAATGCGCGATCTTGGTGATCTGCCTGATGGCTTTCCCGTTGTGGCAGGATCAATCGGACCCAGTCACGGGTTTGTGCATGTAAAAGAAGTCGGCACGACGGTCATTGTCTTTGGGATGCAGGTTGCCGACGGTGATCTGATCCATGCGGATCGGCACGGCGCAGTGGTTATTCCGACAGATGTTCTGCCAACCCTGGAAAAGGCGATCCTCAAACTGTTGGACACCGAAAACCTTGTCCTCGACCCAGCCCGTCAAGATGGCTTTGATTTTGACGCGTTTGAGGCCGCATGGACGGCCTTTGAAAACGCCCGCATCTGACCCGTGAACGCAATAGACACCTGATATGCGTGGTACAAATTTCAGCAACGGGTTGCCGCTCTGAATACCCCATGGAATTGGCCCTTGCGCAGGTCACGTTGAAACCGGGGGCGGTATTGGCGGCAGGCTGAACCTGTGTTCTGAAACCGTCCGGGATGTCCCTATTGGTTGCGATCCTGCTGGCCGACGTAATGGGCGGGTACTGTCAGCACAAATTCGAACCAGTTTCTTCAAGGCCAGTAAGGCTGTCCTTTATGCCGCGCAAAGACCGCGCCACTCGGCGAGAGCCGCGGTACGGTTAAGCTTGAAATGGCATCTTTGTGGAAGGCTGCGCTCCTGATTGAAGTGATTGAAAATGGACGCGTGGACGAAGACGAATTTCTGCAAACTTCCCATTCTACGAAAGCGGTGCATAGCGCGCTCACTTCGTCGAAACGGTAGGTGCGAATTCTCGGCGTAATTGTTTTTCCAACGACCGGTTTCTTGCTTCTCCACATTCCCAATAACCTTCATCGCGGCTCCATATGAACGCAACTTGTCGGTAACGATGACTTCTGGCGGCCCAAATTGTTTCACCGCTTTCTTCAAGAATTTAAGGGCTGCAGTTCGATCACGCCGTTTCGTGACGTAACTTTCAAGCACTTCACCTTCGTGATCCACAGCGCGCCAATGGTAGTGCTGATCACCGTTGATCTTCACGAAAACCTCGTCGAGGTGCCACCGCATTTCGAGTAACATCGCATCCGAGTAACACGCTTCCTGCGAATTTCTGCGGCAAACATTGGGCCAAATCTGTTCCACCAAAACCGCACAGTTTCGTGACTTACATCAATGCCCCGCTCATGCAGAAGATCTTCGACGTTTCGTAGCGAGAGTAGAAATCGGACGAAAAGCATCACCGCAAACGGATGACTTCCGGACTGGTTTTGAAATAGCGAAAAGGAGAGAGTTTTGTCATCAAGCGAAGCTACGAAACCACCCTACCCTTCACAACCAGGTTTCCTCTGACATTGCCTCCAGAGCGGCTTCGGCCACGTCTACGGCTGTTTCAAACCGCGTGATTTCGAGTTGTAGCAATGCTTGGCCGGCCTCAACCAGAGCATTCTGTGATGCCGGCACATTCACGACAAATCCTGATACGTCAGACACCACCGGAACGGTGAACATCTTGACGCGCCCTGAAGACGTGTATGGGGTCTCATGATCGGCGACCAGGTACCAGACAACCAGCAGCGCAAACACAGCCAAAATGATGGCTGTGGTGCGATTTGTGGATTTGTCAGCCTGCTCCTGAGACATTGGCAACCTTTGTTTCTGCGGTTTGGTTTTCGGAATCGACCCATTTCATAAATACTTGGTATCCGGCGGACAGAAATGCCGCGCCGATGAACATGCCAAGAATACCGCCTGCCATCATACCGCCAATGGCGCCAATAAGCACAACCGGCATCGGCACATCCAGCCCGCGGCCCAACACCATTGGTTTGAGGAAGTTGTCGGTCAGGCTTGCGGCAATCAACAGGATTGTGAACGTGATATTCCAAGGGACAGAGTTGTCTCCGGCCCAAAGTAGCCCAGCCGCAACAATCGCGACCAAAGTAACCGGAACCTGCATAATGGCCAACATCAATGCCACGATAGTCAGGAGCGGCGCTGCAGGCACGCCGGCAATGAACATGACGATGCCAAACACAATGGCCGTGATAAAGGCGATGCCGATGATCCCAATTGCAACCTGGCGAATGGTTTTGGTAGCGAGGTCATGTAACTCCGGGCCGAGTTTGGCATCGGACAAGCCTATCAGAATGCGCCGGATCGATTTTGTGCCGGCTTCAGCCCACGCCAACATGATACCGGCAATGATCAACGCACCTATTAGCTGAAAGACACTGCCCGCAGTGCTGGATGCCATGGAGAGCACCCAAGAGGCAAATTTGCTCAGTTGAGGCTGTTTTGTTTCCAGAAAATTAGGAAGATCGGTGGCGGCGGCGACCCACGCGGCGTGCAAATCTTCACCAATGAGCGGCCATTCGGCAACGGACGGGTTGGCCGCAGGTACGGAAAGAGTTCCCGCCTCGTATGCCGAATAGGCCTCGAATGTTCTAACCGCAAATGCGTTGCCGATTGACCAGGTCGGGACACCGATGAGGGCGATGCCGATCAAAACGATCACAGTGGCCGTGCGCCCAGACGACCAGCCAAACCTTTTCTTGAGGGCTGTGTGGGCCGGGTAGAGCGCGACCGCAAGCACAATCCCCCAAAGCATAATTGGCAAAAAGGGCGCAAAAACCCACGTACACACCAAAAGCACAAAGGCGATTAAAGCGAAACGTATGAGGGAATCTGTGAAGGCATCAGTTAAGGCCTTGCTGAGGTCTTCCGTCGATCTATCCATGGGCGCGTCTCGCTATATAAAGGAAGTTGTTTGTCGGCGGCGTTTTCGCTTCGCTTTCTTATTTCGAGGCTTTGCCGTCACAGCAGTTCAAACTTCTGCACTCCCAAACTCCAAAAATCATTCCGATTTTTCAAGAATTTTATTTGATGTGAATGAACAAGATGATCGGGCGGCGCAAATCGGAACATATTGGGGACACACTCAAAGGCACTATGATCAGGTGTCGCGTTCACTCGTAACTTTTTCCGGAAACGCAGACATTGACGCATCTTGCAGCGAATTTCGGCTCTCCGCCCATCACAGCCTATGATGGTGCTTTCAGACAAGTTCGAACCAGTCTCTACTAGGCCAGTAAGGCTGTCCTTTATGCCGCGCAAAGACCACGCCACTCAGCGAGAGCACCGGTGCGGTTCAGCTTGAAATGGCATCTCTTCGAAAGGCCGCGCTCCGGATTGAAGTGGTTGAAAACGAAAGCATGGCGCCAAAGGTAATGTCGTTCACCGTTGACCTTCACGAAAACCTCGTCCAAATGCCATCTCCAATTGGAGTATGATCGAAGCTGCTGAATCCGCCTTTTCTTGATTTCGGATGCAAACAACGGGCCAAACCTGTTCCACCAAAACCGGATTGTTTCGAGGCTCACGTCGATGCCGCGTTCATGCAGCAAGTCTTCGACATTCCGAAGCGAAAGCGGAAACCGGACATACATCATCACCGCAAGGCGGATAATCTCAGGGCTGGTTTTAAAATAGCGAAAAGGCGAGCGTTTTGTCATGAGCAGAAGCTAGATCGCCGCCCTGCCCTTCACAACCGAGATTCCTCTGACACCGCCCTCCGGGACACTTCAAACCGGCAGGCTGCAGATCAGGTTATTCCCGGAAACTCTAGCGCAAGCCCTGAACACCGACAGGGCCACTCTTTCCCCAGACCTCCTCGACATCGACACCTCCTTTACATGCCGTCGGCGCGGTGCGGAAATGAAGATCATTGCAGCTGAGCAAACCGCCGATCCGGATCAAACGCTGATCAGGGCGCTAAAGAACGCTCATTCCTGGGTTGGACAGATGAAGGCCGGACTCTCAGTCAAGCAGATCTCAACCAGAAAATCCGTCTCAGAAAGCTACGTCACGCGCATCATTGCCATGGCGTTTTTGTCGCCAAGGATTCAGAGCGCCATTATGGATGGCAGCCAACCGGTTGCACTGACACTGGAAACCATCGCGCGCTCAAAGCTGCCAATGGATTGGCACGCTCAGGAACGCCTCTTGGGATTCGACCAAAACGGCTGATCCCTGTTCTTTGCGAAGTTTCCCTGTTCATCCCCTGAAAATTCCCTGTTCCTGAAATGAAATTCCCTGTTAAGTCGCTTAGGGAAATCACTCGTAAGCTCTTGTTTTAAGTGCAGGAAAACAGAGTGAACTCTCGCAAAACTTCCACTTTCCATCAAATTTCCCTGTAAATCGCCCTGTATCAGGGAAATCCCATGGCAAACCTCACCGACGAAATTGGCCAACTGAGACGGCTGGGATAATGCTGGGAATTACGCGCCCACGGTGAGTCTCAGCCAAAAAACGCGCCGCGTAACCGACGGAAATCCCGGCACTAATCGCAGCAATTTCTACAGGGAAAACACAGACCGGGGTCGGTGGCGGAGAGACAGGGATTCGAACCCTGGAGACGGTCTCCCGCCTACACACTTTCCAGGCGTGCGCCTTCGACCACTCGGCCACCTCTCCGTGCCGCGGTGTTTACCGTCAAATGGAACAGGCGCGCAAGTCACAAAAACACCAATTGGCGATAATATAGATCAGTCGTCGATCAGCAAATTCACGCGGCGGTTCTGACGCCCCTTTTTCTCGACCTTACCAATGCGAACACGGCCAATCTCTGACGTACGCGCCACATGGGTACCGCCACAGGGCTGCAGGTCAATTTGCGTATCCTCAGACCCAATGCGCACCAGACGCACCTTACCCGTTCCCGCAGGCGGTTTGACGGACATTGTTTTCACCAAACCGGGGTTGGCGGCCAGTTCCTGATCACTGATCCAGCTTTCGGTAACTTCCAAATCCTGTTCGATCAGATCGTTCAGCGCCACATTCAAAGCCTCTTTGTCACCCGGCGCTTCGGGCATGTCGAAATCCAAACGACCCTTTTCAGATGTGATTGCGCCGCCGGTCACTGGCAACGGAATGATAACCGACAACAAATGCAGCGCCGTGTGAACCCGCATCATCTTATACCGTCGCCCCCAGTCCAGCTTTTGTTGAACAAAGGTGCCCACAGGCGGCAATGCACAGGCTTCGGCAGGCACCAGTGCGATCCCCTGCCCGTCCGCTTTGACTGTCGTCGCCACGCTCAATGAACCATCGTTCCAGGTCAGGTTACCGCTATCACCCGGTTGGCCGCCACCTGTTGGGTAAAACACACTACGGTCCAGCACCACGCCACCTTCGGGTGTGTGTGCAATCACCTTTGCTTCAGCCGTACGAAGGTAAGCGTCATCGCGAAAAAGCAGTTCTGTACTCATCGGTCCTCCCCTTCGCCATCATTATCTTTGACCAAGTCCATTTCTCCCGGCTTCATAGTGTCACTCAAGGCGCCAGTTTCGCCCGATGAGGCGCCCGGCCCTGATGCGCTCGTTAAAGCCTCTGGATTGCGCAACCAGATATCGCGCTGCGCATACGGAATTTCGATGTTTTCTTCGCCAAAGCGGCGTGCGATTTCATGGTTCATGTCTGACTTTACAGACAATGACCAATTCACGTCCCGCAAGATCGCCCTGATCTCAAAATCAAGCGAGTCAGCGCCAAAGCCCTGAAACACCACACTAGGCGCCGGGTTTGCCAGAACCATTGGATGTGCCTCGGCGATCTCGCGCAAGATACCTTCGACCCACTTTGTGTCCGTCCCGTAAGCCACGCCAACCGGAACAATCACACGCCCAACCGTGTTGCCGCGGGTGAAATTGGTCACAGTACCAGAAATCAGATCCGAGTTCGGAACGATCACATCAGTCCGGTCAAAGGTTTCAATCCGCGTTGAACGTACCGAGATGTCGCGCACATACCCCATTTTGCCGCCAACTTCGATCCAGTCGCCTTCGGAGACCGGTCGTTCGATCAGCAAAATGATCCCGCTGACAAAATTGGACACCACGGTCTGCAAACCAAAACCAATACCAACCGAAAGTGCCCCGGCGAACAACGCGATATTGCCCAGATCAATCCCGGCTGTATTGATTGCAACCAATGCTGCAAAGAAAATGCCGATATAACCAAGACCCGACACAATCGCAGTTTGGCCACCCGGGTCAACTTTGGTTTTAGGAAGGATCGTGACCCGCATCACGTTTTGGGACAACCGGGTCAGCCCATACCCGAACAAGAACACCAGAAAGAAAACTGCAATCGCTTTAGGCGAAATCACAGTGTCCCCGATCCGCAAACCGGCCGCCATGCGTGACCAGAACTCGTTTAAATCTGAAACCCGAGCACCCCAGGTTAACGCAAGTATCGGCAGCGAACATAAAATCAGAAAGCTTCCGATTATCACCGGCGCCAAAAGAGTGTCTTCTTCGTCGTTCCCTTTGCCCGCCAAGGCCGCGAATATCTTTTTGATCAACCGTTGGAGAACCAAAAGAAAGGCGATCATCAAAACGGTCTTGCTGGTGGCGAAGACCAGAAATGCCGCGCCCCGCGTCATGCCTATCGCGCCGAGAATGATGGAAATGCCCGACGTGGCCAGCATGAATCGCGAAATCACATAAATAAGCTGGCTGATAGGCGAACGCATGCCATCCTGCAACTCGCGCAATTCATGCGAGTGCCGCCCAATCAGCAATGCCAGCCGCGCCAGCATAATTGCGGCAATAACCGTTAAAATGAAAAACACGATGGACTGCGTCTCAGGCGCCCAGTTGTCATATCGGGCCATAACTCCCAGCAGGGTATTTGCACCCAGTGCGATCCCCAGAAGCAGACTTGTCGACCGCCCAACGCGTTTTTCCTGCTCGCTCAGATGCACCGAAAGCAAAGGCGTTTCGCGACGCGAGAAAATCCGTTCTCCCAGCCATTTGGCGGTCAAAAGCTCAAACGTCACCAGCGGCAGCACCGACAGCGCGGCATCCCCCCTAAATCCGGGTAAATCTGTGGCATAAACTGCCTCGGTCAGCGCATAGACACCCAGCATCGGCAGGATCACCTGCCCAAAGGATAAGAAAAACGCCGCAACCCACGTTCCGGCGGACATTTCGTCTTTGACGATGGTTGTCAGAACACTGCGGGTCCAACGTATACCACGGGTGATCAGAACGATGGCGATGGCCAGAAACAACAACATCTTGGGCAAGGAATGCCGCAATTCCTGGCGTTGTCGTTCATGGACCCAGCCGGTGACAAACTCGACTGCGACCAATCGGAACGTTTTGCCAATTTCGCTGGCCGCATCGCCCCACGTAGAGGGGTTAATCGGTACAGGTCCCGGGGTGAGTAACAAGCTGGCTTGGCGATTGCGCAACAGGCTGTCAACCGCGCGGATCAGCTCCTCGGCTTCAATCCGGGCCAGCTCAGCCTTTTGTACCGGCGCACGTGCAATTGCCAAACTAGTGGTCAGTTGGTCCCGTTGCTCTGCCACTTCCGCAGGATCACCGCTTTCGGGTTCTGGTCCCAACCCTCTTAATTGCGCTTCCAGAGTCTGAACTGAGATCCGCAATCGCGAAGTTTCGTCACCGAACGTCTCACGCCAACTCACCAGTTGATTGCGCAACGTTTCCATTGCTGATTCTGATGCGCGATCGTTTTCGATCGCCTCTTCGGCGCGGGCAGTTACGGTCTTCCAGGCTTCATAATCAGGAACAACCTGATCCTGCGCCCAGACCTGACTGCTGAACATGACCGTCAGCGTGGCAAGTACTAATATCAGGCGCAGAATTGGTCTCATTCAAATCTCACACGTCTTCAAAAACACCCGGGATGCTGGTCGGTCCTGACGAGCCAAGCCATTCCGGCGTTGGCAGCCCCTTTTCGCGAAGGAATTCCGGGTTGAACAGCTTTGACTGATACCGCGTACCATAATCACAAAGCATGGTCACAATCGTGTTCCCCGGCCCCATTTCGCGCGCCATGCGCATGGCGCCAGCCACGTTAATGCCGGACGAGCCGCCCAGACACAGACCTTCTTCCTGAAGCAAATCAAACACCACAGGCAGTGCTTCGTCATCTGGCACCTTGTAACACATATCTGGAGTGAAACCTTCAAGGTTGGCCGTGATACGGCCCTGACCGATGCCTTCTGTGATCGAATCTCCGCCGTGATCCTCTCCGGTGTAAAGCTTAAACATGCCCGACCCGCCCGGATCCGCCAGCGCAACTTTCACGCCCTTGGGCTGCAACGCGTCGCCTACGCCCGCCAAAGTTCCACCTGATCCGATGGCACACACAAAACCGTCAACTTTGCCGTCTGTCTGTTTCCAGATTTCCGGGCCGGTTGTTTCGACGTGGGCCTGACGGTTAGCGACATTGTCAAACTGGTTGGCCCAGATCGCGCCATTCGGTTCCGTCTTGGCCAACTGCGCCGCCAGACGTCCAGAATACCGAATATAGTTGTTTGGGTTTTTGTAAGGCGCGGCAGGCACTTGAACCAGATCTGCCCCGGCCAGACGCAGCATGTCTTTCTTTTCCTGACTCTGCGTTTCCGGGATCACGATCACGGTCTTGAAGCCCATCGATGCACCGACCAAAGCCAGACCAATACCGGTGTTGCCTGCCGTACCCTCGACAATCGTACCACCCGGTTTCAAATCGCCGCGGGCAAGCGCATCGCGAATAATATACAGCGCTGCACGGTCTTTGACCGACTGACCCGGGTTCATGAATTCGGCTTTGCCCAAAATCTCACACCCGGTCTCTTCACTTGCCTTCTTCAGGCGGATCAAAGGGGTGTTGCCAATCGCTTCGGCCAAATCACGAGCAAACTGCATTCCGCGTCCTTTCAATACGTTCAAACTCTGTGTAGGCAACCCGCCCGGGGAACTCAAGACGCCGCGCGCAACCGCTCACGATGACGTGCCAGCCACAACGCCGCCAGAACGAGCGGCGCGTTCACAACCCGCCCCTCATCGACCAGTTCCATCAACGCGTCAAAGCTGAATATGAACGACCGGATGTCTTCGGCTTCCTCGTCCAAACCACTGACACCGTCAATGCCATCAGGCAGATCGGCCAAACCAAGAAAAATGTGATAAAATTCTGTACTGCAGCCCGGTGATGCATAGCACTGAGACACATCTTCCAAGGCGTTAAGCGTCAACCCAGCCTCTTCCATCGCTTCACGCCGTGCCGTCGCCTGAGCCGTTTCAGCCTTATCGATACGCCCGGCAATGGGTTCCAGCTGCCACGGCGTTGCGTCTTCTCTGGCAAAGGGACCGGGACGGAACTGTTCAATCAGCAAAACCCGGTCAAGCACCGGATCATACGGCAAAACAATCACGGCGTCCGTCGCCACAAAAACCGCGCGACGGACCATCTCGCTTTTCTGTCCATCATACCGGCGAAAACTCAGGTCGAATTCTTCTAAGGTAAAATAATCCGCATAGGGCCGCCGCATCACAACACTGTCGACATCGGCGCGTGTCATGCCACCCGGGCTGTATGCCGAATTGTCGTGACGCGCATTCATTTTTGCCGTCGCACGCGCCTGAATCATCGGCAGCATCTTGTCTACATCTGATCGAGTGCGCTGACCAAAGTAACTCATTTCCTCAACCGCACCAAGAACGGACCATTCACCGTGTTTCTCCTGCCAGTGCGACAAAGACCACGGGCCGTCAGGTTGCCAAAATCCTGGTTCGGAAAAGAAAACCTTGGTCACCACTTCGCGCGCGACAACAGTCACTGTGACCTCTTCGAGATCATAGTCAAAACCACCTTCGTAAAACCGAAGCCGCGCGATATCTTCGTCGCTCAGCCCCTCAACCAGAATACCATTAGCCCCGGATCCGCCGGACCGGATCATCGGAAATATCTCTCCCCGAACGGCCATGACCTCGTGGTCCGGGAAAACACCGGCCTGACCTTCTACATGTCGCCCCAGCACAACCGAGAGCAATGGCACGTGTCGCAACGTGCCGTAAAAAAACAATGAATTCATAAAGTTATCTCCAGCGCCGATAGGCTATCTCGGTGCATATTCCCGAAACGATCGCGCCCACTACAAGCGTCACAATGACGCTCACATCCAGAAAATACACGCTGTATTCCATCGCAATCGCGACAATTTGCTGAATAGCTTCAATCGGCTCGTCGTAAAATCGCATCATGGCCCGGTGCAACATTTCTGCCGCTCCAAAAAACAACAAACCCACGATCATCAGCGTCAAAACGCCAGTCACCCCATTGTTGACGGACATGGGCAACCCCTTGCCTGCGCGCGGGCCCATAATCTTCCACCCGACAGCCAGCCCCAAAGCCGCGCTGATCAATGTGAAATGACCGAAATCATACCCTTCGGGCATCTGAGGTTTGATCAGCTCGGAAACCACCGCGCCAATAATGGCTAGGCAGAAAGCGGCGACCAGGTTGTTGGCTGTTGGCATTATTCAGGTCTGGAAATTGTGATTTGCGTTACGTCACAGCTTCCACTGTGAAAGGCCGCAGCGCAAGAGGTCAGATAGAAATTCCACATTCTGCGAAATCGATCATCAAACCCCAGGCGCTGCACATCGTCCCATTTTGCGTTAAAGCTGTCATACCAACGACGCAGCGTCTGACTGTAGCTTTCGCCAAATTCCACTGAATTTTCAACGACTAATCCGGCTTTGCCTGCTTCTTGTCGCAACGCAGTTGGGCTTGGCAACATTCCACCTGGAAATATATATTTCTGAATAAAATCAACGCCTTTACGGTAGGTATCAAACCTTTTCTCATCGATTGTGATGATCTGCAGGGTTGCAAGCTTTCCCGGTTTCAACCGATCTCGCACAGTTTGAAAATACGCCGGCCAGTATTTTTCGCCAACCGCTTCAAACATCTCAATGCTGGCAATTCCGTCATATTGGCCAGCTTCGTCCCGATAGTCCTCTAGCTTGAACTCAACCATATGGGAAAGCCCCGCTTTTTCAACACGTTCTTGGGCATACTTTAACTGTTCTTCCGAAATTGTAAGCCCGGTCACCTTCAATCCGCGTTCTTTCGCAGCGTAAACCGCAAACCCGCCCCAACCACACCCGATTTCCAGAACGTGATCCCCCGGTTGCACGCCCATCTGATCCACCATTGATGCATACTTAGCGGTTTGCGCCGTTTCCATGCTTTCCTGCCCGGTTTGAAACAGGGCCGATGAATAGGTCATCGTGTCGTCCAGCCACAGCGCATAAAATTCATTCCCGAGATCATAGTGATGAGAGATGTTCTTTTTCGCCTGCGCGCGGGTGTTGGTGTTCATCCAATGGCGCAGGCGTTCAAAAGCCCTGACGAAAAACATACCCGGAAATCCATCATAAAGCGCATCATTGTCGGATCTCAGGAAATCGCAAAACGCCTGAAGGTCCGGCGCACTCCACCAACCCTCGATATAAGCGTCACAAAACCCCAACTCTCCTTCGCGCATCAGGCGGGCAAAGGTGTCCTCGTTATGTACATGCAGCGCGCAAACAGGGCCTGGCTGACTGCCTTCGGCCCGAAATACACGTCCGTCGGGCATCACAAAATCAATGCGCCCCTTGTTAATTTTCGTCGCCACTTCGTACACGGCCGAAAAATATCTGGGTAAATTGGCTTCGCCTTGCGTCGTCGTCAAATACATCCGCAATCTCCCCTTCGCGGTTTTGATGATAAAGCTAGGCGTGAAATGCCCATATCGGCAAGAATTTATTGCAATTTGAAGGTCTCATAGGCGCTTAAGGCTTGTTGTCGCCCTTCTTTCAAGCCGACAATCGGCGGCCCATATGGTGCATCTGGCTTCAAATTCCAGTGATTTGGAGCGGCTGCAAAAAATTCCAACGCCGTTGAACTTGGCACATTATAAGGCTCAGCCAGCCATCGTTTCCGGTAAGCTTCATCGGGATCAAACTTAGCAGCCTGCGTGTCCGGATTGAAAATACGAAAATATGGCGATGCATCCGGGCCACACCCGGCGACCCACTGCCACCCCATCGCGTTTGATGCCGCGTCCCAATCGATCAGGCACTCTTCGAACCATCTTCGCCCCAGCCGCCAGTGCACGCCAAGATGTTTGGTCAGATAACTCGCTGCGATCATTCGCGCGCGATTGTGCATTTTGCCTGTTACATAAAGCTCTCGCATGGCCGCGTCGACCAGCGTCACCCCGGTCCGTCCCTGACACCAACGCAAATAATTCACATCTTCAGGGTTTTCGATCCAAGAAAACCGAGCCCATTCAGGACGCCATGTTTGAGTGTCCAATGATGGAAAATGCCACATCAAATGCCACGCAAATTCCCGCCACGTCAGCTCCTTAAGAAAATGCTCAGCCCCCGGTGCGCCGCTTTCTTTGGCGCGCCAACCAGCATGCCAACACTGTGCGGGGCTGATTTCGCCAAGACTTAAGGCGTCTGACAGTTCAGATGTTGCGGCGCTGCCCATAAAATCTCGTTTGTCACGATAGGCGGCGACGCGTTCGTCAATGAAAGTGGTCAATTTATTCATGGCAGCGTCTTCGCCGGCCTGCATGTATTGTGCGACCACACGCGCCCCACCTTGCATGCGCCGCGATAAATCCCAATCCGCCGAAGTTTCGCTTTGTGGCCATGCACTTGGTGCGACCAATGAAGGGCGGGCGAGCGGTTGCGAAACGACACGGTCTCGCACAGCTTTCCAAAACGGAGTGTAAACGCGGTAAGGCCCGCCCTGCCCGGTCGCCACTGTCCACGGCTCAAAAAGCAATGTCCCGGCAAAACTTTTGGCTTTAACACCCCGTGTTCCCAAATCAGCCTTTAAGTTCGTATCACACGCCACACTTGGCGCGTCGTAGCGACGGTTCCAAAAAACTGCATCGGCACCGGTTTCTTGCACCAATTTGGGTAGGACCTGCTCGGCCTGCCCCCGTCGCAGGATCAGCCGCATACCGAGCGATTTCAGCGTTTCCTGAAAGGCTGAAAGCGCTTGGTCCAAACGCATCTGGGGCGCCGCCCCAAGTGCTCCGACCTGCGGGTCCAATATGAATACCGGAATGACAGCCCCACGCGCTGCGGCAGCTGTCAAAGCGGCGTTGTCGCTCAGACGGAAATCGCGCCTGAGCCAAACAATTGTCGTTGCGGAATAACTCATAAAGCCCTCGTTTGTTTCCAATACGCGCGTTAAACGCGGCCGGATCACAAAACGGCTTCAAGCCCTTCTAAAAGCTGGTCAATTTCGTCCTTGCTTGTGTAATGCACAAAACTCACTCGCAGCACACCCTTGGTCATATCAACATTCTGAGCTTCCAGCGCGCGAATGGCATAAAAATCGCCGCCTCCGGCCATAACTCCGTGATCCGCCAGTCTTGCGGCAAGGCTCTCGCCCGGCGTATTGGCCGCGATGGCCACTGTCGGGGCGCGCAGGCTAGCATCCTCCGGCCCGATCAGACGCACTGAATTGCGGGATTTGACGAAATCCAAAACCGGTTGCAGCAGTTCGGTTTCATGTGCGCGCATCAGATCGTGAACGGCCGCCCCCGTGACGGCGGGTGTTTGCCCTAGAATGCCGTGATGGGCTGCCAATGCCTCTGTATAATCCACCATGCCGGCACAGGCCGCGACCTGCGCGTGATCCGGTCCTGCAGGTGTAAATCGCTTGTACAATGACTCAGCGTTGAAATAGTGCCCCTGATTTGGCAACAGCATTCCCAGATTGCGCCGGATCACCATCACGCCTTGATGCGGACCGTAAGTTTTATAAGCCGAAAACAGATAGATGTCCGCTCCAAGTGCACCAACATCCGGCAAGCCGTGCGGCGCATAGCTGACGCCATCAACACACACAAACGCTCCGGACGCATGCGCCAAAGACGAGATACGCGCAATTGGGTTGATCTCACCCACAACGTTGGAACAATGCGGCAAGCAAACCAACCGCACCCGGTCATCCAACAAATTGGCCAGATCCTCGGGATCAAGATGCCCCGTCTCGGGGTCAACACGCCATTCCCGGATTTCGATGCCGTCATCAGCCAATCGCCGCCATGGGCCGGAATTGGCCTCGTGGTCCTGATTGGTCACAATCACAACATCGCCCGGATCCATCCATTGCCGAAACGCCTGTGCCAGAACATAGGTGTTTTGCGTAGTTGATGGCCCAAAGCTGACCTCGTCATTTTCGACACCCAACATCGCCGCAAGCCGCGCCCGCGCCTCGTCCATTTCCGCACCAGCCAACTCTGACGCCTGATACGGCGCATAGGGTTGCACCTTGCGTTGCTTATAAAACCGCGTCAGCCGGTTAATTACCTGCCCACAGGTATAGCTGCCACCGGCATTTTCGAAAAATGCCTGCCCATTCAGCGATGGTTCTTCAAAGGCCGGAAACTGGCTTCGTACAAAATTGACATCAAGCATATGTCTTCTCCCTGGTCGGCCAGAAAATGGCGATCAAACTTATCCCAGCGCGGCCCGTATTTTATCTGCGTGGTCTTTCAGCTCTGAGAAATCGGCCATTGTTCCGGGTGGGCGCAGTTTGATCCCGTCGTGGCGTGGCAACACGTGATAATGCAAATGAAACACTTCTTGCCCACCTGCGGCTTCGTTGAACTGCTGCACCATCACACCCTCGGCATCAAAGGCTTTCATGACAGCATGCCCCATGCGCTGAACTGTCTTCAGGGTGGCCGACAATTGCGCGGGCGTCGCGTCCAGCATATTACGGCAGGCCGTTTTGGGAATGACCAGACAATGCCCATCTGCACGCGGCATGATATCCATAAAAACAAAGGTGTCTTCGTCCTCATAGAGCTTTTCACAGGGAATTTCCCCGCGCAGGATTTTGGCGAAAATATTGTCTTTGTCATAGGCCATCGCCAGACTCCTCGTATCTAATTTCAGGCGCAGGCTTTCACGCAAACCCGATAAGTTCAAGCGTCCGATGTGTTTGGTGAAAATCGCAATTCAATCCTGCCTGAAAACTGCTTCAAAAAAATTGACCCAAAAACAAAAAGCCGCCCAAAAAAATGGGCAGCTTTCCTTTTTCTTTTCCATTGGTGCACCAGGGATGCGCCAACGATTCAGGCGTTAACATCGACCAGTATGCGGCCCTGCACCTGACCTTTCAGAATATCCGCCCCCAACTGAGGCAAATCCGAAAGCGTTGCGGGCCGTATCATTGCCTCCAACTTGTCCATGGGCAGGTCGCTGGCCAAACGCTGCCATGCGCGTACACGATTGTCATATGGCTGCATGACCGAGTCGATGCCCAAAAGGTTCACACCGCGCAAGAGGAACGGAATCACCGTCGCGGGCAGGCCGGCCCCACCGGCCAATCCAACAGCCGCAACCGACGCCCCGTATTTCATCTGTCCCAGAACGCGCGCCAACATGGCTCCCCCCACAGCGTCCACACATCCGGCCCAGATTTCGCTTTCCAGCGGGCGCTTAACGGTCTCGTTGATCTCTTCGCGGGCGACAATCTGTGTCGCACCAAGCGATTTCAGGTAATCTGCGGACTCCGGACGCCCCGTGACGCCAGCCACTTCATATCCCAGATTAGCCAGAATGGCCGTGGCAACGGATCCGACACCGCCCGCCGCACCAGTTACCAAAACCGGACCGTCACCTTTGGTCATGCCGTGATCTTCCAGCGCCATAACAGAAAGCATTGCCGTGAACCCGGCGGTCCCCACAGCCATCGCTGCCCGCGTATCCAACCCATCCGGCAGTGGCACCAACCAATCGGCCTTGACGCGCGCTTTCTGTGTATAGCCGCCCCAATGCGCTTCGCCGACACGCCAACCGGTCAAAACAACCTTGTCGCCCGGCTTGTAACGCGCATCGTCTGATGACTCGACAGTGCCGGAAAAATCAATGCCCGGTACGTGCGGGTATTTTCGCACCAATCCGCCGCCCGGACCGATGCAAAGCCCGTCTTTGTAGTTCACCGTGGAATAATCCACCGCAACCGTAACCTCTCCATCCGGCAGGTCATCCAGCCCGATATGTGTCACAGCGGCGTTGGTTTTGCCGCTTTCTTCGTCCTTGTTTACAATTAGTGCGTTGAACATGTTGATGTTCTCCTCAAATCCAAAATTTTTCGCGCACCAAAGCCGGGCGCATTCCGTCGGGTGTTTCCACCTCGACCTTTGTTTCATCATCCCAATGGGTCATGCGGATCATGCCGATCGCAACATTGGTTTCAAAATCCGGCGACCAGGCAGCAGACGTGACCTGCCCGACGCGTTTGCTATTGGAATAGACTGGCCACACCCGGTCACATACCGGAACCGGATCGCCGCTGATGGCTATTGCGCGGATTTGCTGAACCGGACCTTCGGTGGCTACCCGCAACAGCGCATCTCGCCCGATACAGCCAATTGCCGTGTGGGTATTACAGAACCGCCCCAACCCACATTCATGTGGTGTGTTGTCATCGGTCATGTCGTTGCCATAACTCAGCAACCCACCTTCAATACGCTCAATCGCGCTTGGGCACCCTGCCCGCACGTTCAGATCCTGCCCGGCCTCAAACAGCTTGCGCCACAGCGGCATGCCCCTTTCGCGGCCCTCAACGTAGATTTCGAACCCGCCTTGTTTGGAATACCCAGAGCGCGCAATCACAACGTCGCGGCCCTGAAACTGATAGATTCCAAAGCGGAAAAACCGGATATCTCGCACGCTGTCCCCGAATACCCGTGCCAGCAAGTCATCCGCCTTGGGACCTTGAATCGCGAGCGGTGACACATCCGGTTCATCCACCAGAACGTCCAGCCGCCAGCCGTTCACGACACCTTTGATCCAGAACAACAAATCGCTGTCCGCAATCGATACCCACCACCGGTCTTCGGACAATTTCACCGCCACCGGGTCATTCAGCATGCCGCCGGTTTCATCGACAATCGGGACATAACAACATTGCCCCGGCAACATGCCCCTCAGGTCACGCGGCGTCAGCATCTGCATCAATCGCCCCGCATCCGGTCCGCGCAGCTCGACCTGACGTTCACACGACACATCCCAGACCTGCACATATTGTTTCAGATGGTGATAGTCCGCCTCAAGACTTTCAAAGACCGTTGGCAACAGCATGTGGTTATAAACCGTATAGGCTTTGACCCCCGCTGCCTCTACCCCTTCGGAAAACGGTGTGCGCCGCAATCGGCGCGATGGCGAAATCAGGACCACTATATCCCCCCCGGCATCATAAACAGATCGGTATCTCCCGGGTTTTGTCCTGCCTCTGTCAGCATGGCATGGATTTGCCCGCGATGATGGGTCTGGTGATTGAACATATGCACCACACACATGGCCATCGGTGCCGTGACATCGCGGTTTGCTGCACCGGAGAACCAACTCAGATCGCGGGCCAGATCGTCTTGGTTGAGGGTATCTGCCCATTGCTGAATGCGGGTATCCATCCGAAATCGCTCTACACCCCAAACGGCCAGAGTTGGATACAATCCCACGCTCTCAGCGATCCCGCCCTCAGGTTTCTCACCGTCATCAAACCGGCTCATCCACGCCTGATCCCCCCAAAGCAGGTGGTTCAACGTGTTCATGATCGACCCGAAAAACGCGCCCTTGTCGGCCCGCAACTGCGCCTCAGTCAACCGCTCGCATGCCGCTTTGACCTGAGTGTTCTGCCACGTATTATAACGCGCCATCATCCCGCAATATTCCGGTGTGGCCAGCATCACCGCGGCCCTTTCCAGTCGATCTGGCAAATCTCGGCACTGCGTCCGCCAAAGTCCCAGACCCGACCAAAGGCACGCACTCGGCCTTTGCTGGCGGTGGCAACGGTAATATCCGGTCCCATCCAGTATTTGGTGTTCTTGATCACAATCTCTTCGTCGGGATCTTTGCCCTCAACCGGATAAACCACACCTTCGATTTTGCGGCCCACGGTGATGTGGCGCGTGTTGCCATCGGTTTCGTAGCTGACCGGCTGACGCTCAACGCCAATCACTTCGCCGACCAGCACCTTGAACAGCCCCGTCGTGCCCTTAGCCTTGCCCGAGAAGATGTCGACCAAGGCGTGATACGCATCATGGCTGGCGCGTTCGTCAATAAACAACGCGACTTTCCAATTGCCCCGGCTCATCATTCCGGGAATTTCAATCAGCAACCCGATGTTCAGCCCGGACAAATCGACATCGCCATAATGGCCCTCATCGATCCGCACACCGCCCCAGGTCTGACAATGCCCCTCTGTTGGTGGATGCAGTCCCAAACTGACCACACAAGGGCAAAAAACCGTGCAGTTACAGTTCAGGATCAGCTCGCCCTTGACCTCCCATGGAACCGTGCCCAGCCCGGATTTATGTGCGTTCGGGTGCCGGTTGTCGATCCGGGTCGCCGCCTCAATTTGATCAGATGCCATCTTATTTCCTCCAAAAACTCAAAGCGCGCCAAACGCTACAAAGCCAGCGCCGCCCAACAACAAAACGCCCAAGGGGCGTGTGACCCATCGCCCGATATCGGGCAGTTTCTCCAAAACCATGACCAGCGTCGCGAGCCCCATAAAGGCGATGTTCATCACCCCTCCGACAAACCCCAACAGCATCAACGCCCAGCAACACCCAAGACATGTCAGCCCCAGCCGCACCCCATTACGCGGCGCGCCTTCATCCCAATGCTGCATAAAGAACATCAGCGGCATCCGGCATTTGCTCAGACAGGAGTCCTTAAGGGGCGAAAACTGATAAAGCCCGGCCCCGGCCAGCAAAACAGCAGACAAAAGATCGGACCGGCTGTCGCCAAAAACGCTGACAGCGCCTCCCAGAAACAGCGCCATCTGCAACCCGGCTGCAAGAACCGAAAACCCAATCCATACGCTCAGGTATCCAACAACCAATTGCCCGAAATCCGCACCCGATGCCGATTTTGCAAGGTCATCATAAGTGGCAAAGGCTGGCAAAGCCGTGGGTGCCATCATCGCTGTCGACATCAGCATCCACATGCTCAGGATACGCAGAAAACCCTCCGCATCCGGTGTGACAACACACAAGCTGGCCCAGAAATCTGCGCCATAAACCGTTCCCGCATCGCGCAAATCAGCAGGCAACGCCATCAGGAACAACGCACTCCACGCGGCCAGAATAGCGCCAAACAAGGCGAGCCAATGCAAGCCGGTCATGGCGCGAATGCGATCTGCAATCATATCGCATCCCCTCCCGGATTATTGCGACTCACTCTCTTGATATTAAATTGTCAGACATTTAAACTTCGATCAAACATTAAATGTAAGACATATGAAAATTGACCCAAAAAATCGCGCCGACCTTTCCGCGCAAATCGCCAAAGCCATCCGGGATGCGATCATCTCGGGCGACCTGATTGTAGACGAACGCCTGCCGTCAGAATCCGAACTGGCCGATCAGTTTGACGTGTCTCGCCCGACCGTGCGCGAAGCCCTAAAACGTCTGGCCGCGCAAAACCTGATCCGCACACAACGCGGCGCGACCGGGGGCGCATTTGTGCGTCGGCTCGATTACGACGAAGCCCAATCCCAGCACGTCACAACATCCCGCCTGCTGTTGTCGATGAACGCTGTGGACTTTCAGACCGCCTGCGAAGCCCGTTTTGCGTTGGAAAGGGCCTGTTCGCCTCTGTCTGCCGAACGTCGCTCGCCCGACCATCTGGCCACGATGCGTGCCGAGATTCACCGCCAGTCGCAACCGGGCCTGTCGGACGAAGGGTTTTGTGACAGCGATGTCGCCTTTCACCGCGCCCTTGTCGATGGCGCGGGCAATCCGGTGTTGTCGTATCAACTGGCCGGCGCAGTTGAGGCAATGCAACCTCTGATGAATATGATCACCTTTACGGCGCGCTCCCGCGAGGAAATCATTTCGCTGCATGCCAGGATCGCTGACGCCATCGAGGCCAGTGATGCGACCGCAGCCGATGCCGCGCTGTCCGAGCTGACCACTTACACTTTGTCTTTGGGTCAAAAAGCGATGGCCGCACGCGCGGCCCGGTCACATTAGGGCGCGCTGTCGCTACTGTGCCACTCTCCGCCTATCAGGTCACAACACCGTGGGGTCGGTTTTCGAAACGGATCCAAGTGTGTATCGTTTGCCAAACTCACGTTTTCACGCGGCACAGATGTGCTGTTTGGATGTAGGGAATTGGAGAAAGTCATGAACGCACCTTTCTACAACCGTCGCGCCTTTCTAAAGTCAGCCGGGCTTGCCGCTTCGGCTCTCATCGGGGCGCAAATGGGTCTGGTGTCGCCTGCTTTTGCCAAAACCTACAAACCCACCCGCACCATGCGCGGTGGAAGCAACAACTACCGCCCAAATGCGCCTATGGTGGATAAACTGGGAGATGGATTCTGGATTTCGGGCAAGGTCCGTCAGGCGGGCAATGGTGCCCCTCTGTCCGGGGTGCGCATTCAGATCTGGGCTGCCACCACAATTGGCGGCGAACGCGAACCGCGCAATCATGGCAGCGTGCTGACCGCGCGTGACGGGTCGTACCGAATGGAGATGATGCAAATCGTGCCCAATTTCGGCCAACCCCATGCGCATCTCGCCTATGATGACGCCGCCTTTGAAACTGTGTTTCTGCGCCCGGTTATGAAAAGCGCGCGCGACACGTCGCTCAAAGTCGACTTTGTGCTGAAACACGCCTGAACCGGAGCCGATTATGGCATCCCGACCTACGCCTAAGTCAGCCAGACCCACACTAATTTGGCTGGCACTTTTGGGCGCGATGACGATGCCGATCATAATCGCAGCCTTCAGCCCCTACCTCGCTTATCGCGACCCGGCCTACATTATTGCTGGCTTTGCAGGTATCATCTGCCTCGCACTCTTCCTGATCCAGCCCTTGTTTGCCGCAGGCTATCTGCCCGGCTTACACCCGATGGGCGCCCGGCGCTGGCACCGCGGCATTGGTTCGGCAATTTTTCTGTGCGTCGTCCTGCACATTGGCGGGCTCTACATCACCAGCCCACCTGACACGCTCGACGCCCTGATGCTGGTCGCGCCAACCCCCTTTTCCGTCTACGGCGTCCTTGCCACTTTGGGCCTCTTACTGACCGCTCTGCTGCTGATCCTGCGCCGGAAACGCACCCTGCGTTATCCATTGTGGCGCATGCTTCACAACGTTCTGGCGTTAGGCATCGTTGGGGCCACCATCATTCACGCGCTCCAGATCCAGGGCACGATGGGACCCATTTCAAAATGGTTGCTATGCGGCGCGGTACTTGTGGTGACATGTGCAACGTTGCTTGATCAACGCCTGATCCGACCCAGTCGCGCCCGGCGCCATGCGCTGAACCACAACAATTGACCGAAATGCTTGCGACTCGTGCCCAGCTTGCCTATTTAAGGGATGTTCCCTCGGGAACTATGAACATAAACGCGCTCGCAATAAGCGGATCGGACCCGGGGGCGGTACCCGGCGTCTCCACCAACCATCCTTCATTTGGGGATCGATGGGGACGAAATAGGATCGACGGACGTCTAAAGGAGTTAGCTTTGTTTCGGCTGTCTGCCACCGTTATCGGCGAAACTTGTACAATTGCAAATGACAATCGTGCTCCGGCAATGGCAGTAGCAGCGTAAGCTGTTAATGTCGCCGAAACTTAACTCCTTGGGTTTAGCGACCTGAGGCGGGGTTCGCAGGCACCTGGCAACAGAAGCCTGCACTTCCAAAATTAACCTGCTGAACACCATTTGCCGTTAGATTCGAGCCTGAAATGCAATGCAACTCAGGTATTCATCATGGAAAAACGGGAAATCTTGGAACAATGGTATCAACGGGTCTGGATCGACGCGGATCTGGATGCCATCGATCAACTGTTCAGTTCGGACACACAGGCTCAGGGCGTATTGCCTGATCTTCAGGTCGGGCCGGATGATTTTCGCGAACTGGTGCCCATGTTCCTGGAGCTGGTCGAAGAGCCAGCTGTGTCATTGGACAAAGTTATGGAGGATGGGGACTGGGCTGCGGCGCTATACTCCATGCGGGTAACAAACCCGGCCAACGGCCAGCCGGTGATTGGATCAGGTCAGCTTTTTGCCCGGTTTGAAAACGACAAAATGGTCGAAACTTATAACAGCTTCGATTTCATGAGCTTCTTTGAACAAATGGGCCTGTTGCCGGAACAATCGTTGGCAATATGCCTGACCGGACAACGAATTGGCGCCTAGGATATCAATTCCACATTGACGAAACGGCCTGGAACATCCATTTTTACCACATGGGGTAACGCGACCACCCCGTGAGGCTCCGGCCCAAGGATCGCATCCACTGACCTTTTTCAGAAAGGATGCTTTATGCCGTCTCTCAATGAAATAACTGTTGCGCAGCTGATGCGCTTGTTCGGCGGGCCGTCGACCCCGGTGTTGCTCGATGTGCGCATCGACGAAGATGCGGATGCCATGCCATTTATCATTCCCGGTTCAATCCGTATTGCCCACAATGACGTCCTTGACCTGTTGCCGAAAATCAAAGGGCGCAAGGTTGTCGTGATTTGTCACAAAGGCAAAAAACTCAGCCTTGGCGCCTCTGCGATATTGCGCTCGGTTGGAGTGGAGTCAGAAAGTCTTACGGGTGGTGTCGTCGATTGGAAAGCGGCAGGTTATCCAATGACCCCGCGCTCTGCATTAACAGGCAAACCCGGTGAACCAACTCTTTGGGTGACCCGCCATCGTCCTAAAATAGACCGCATTGCCACTCCTTGGTTGATCCGGCGTTTTATTGATCGCGACGCTCGTTTCTTATATGTGCCCCCGGCAGAAGTGTTGGATGTGGCTGACCGATTCAGTGCCACAGCCTTTGACACCCCCGGTGCGCCTTTTTCCCATGTCGACGGAAAATGCACATTTGACGCCATAATCGGCGCATTCAACTTGAGCCACGAACCGCTGGATCGCTTGGCAGAACTTGTGCGGGCGGCAGACACCAACCAACTAGACGCCTCCCCCCAAGCCGCCGGGCTTATGGCCATGTCAGTTGGCCTGTCACGTCTCTACAAAGACGATCAGGATCAGCTAAACGCAGCCCTGCCCCTTTATGACGCGCTATATCGCTGGGCCCGCGATGGTTTTGACGAAGTTCACGACCACCAAGAGGCGCGCTAAAATGGCCGAAACATCGTATTCAGACCTGTTTCGGGTCTTTGGACGTATTGGATTGCTGTCTTTTGGGGGCCCCGCCGCTCAGATCAGCCTGATGCACCGTGAACTGGTCGACCGAACCGGTTGGCTCTCAGAAGAAGAATTTCTGGGATCATTGTCCTTTTGCATGCTGTTGCCCGGTCCCGAAGCCATGCAGCTGTCCACATTCTGCGGATGGAAATTGCGTGGAACACCGGGCGGCTTGCTGGCCGGGCTACTCTTTGTCCTGCCCGGCGCGGCCATAATATTTGCCCTCGCCGCGCTTTATCTCAGCGTTGGGGATCTCCCGCTGGTTCAGGCTGCCTTTCTTGGTATCAAGGCCGCCGTTGTCGCCATTATCCTTCAGGCGCTTTTGCGTCTCTCGCGCAAAGTGCTGCTTGGGCCGCTGGAATGGGGCGTCGCTTTGGCCAGTTTCGCCTGCCTTTATACCGGGATCGCACCATTTCCAGCAGTTATTGCGGCTGCTGCCCTTATCGGTTTTTTACGCCCGGCGACTGGTGATCCGGCGCCACATGTTTCACACAAAACAACGCTCACCCAAACCCTCAAAACGGTCGCCTTTTGGGGCGCCTTGTGGGCCTTCCCAATTCTGATTCTTGCCGCGCTCGACGCACAATTCCTGACCAACATCGCAATTTTCTTTTCCAAACTGGCCGTGGTCACATTTGGCGGCGCCTATGCCGTCCTTGCCTACATGGTTCAGGCGGTTGTGCAGGACTTTGGCTGGATCACAACGGGCGAAATGATGGATGCGCTTGGTCTGGCCGAAACCACGCCCGGCCCGCTGATCCTTGTCACACAATTTGTAGCGACGGTAGCCGGGCATCATCAAGGTGGGGCAACGCTGGCAATACTGGCAGGGATTACAGCGCTCTGGTGCACCTTTATTCCTTGTTTTCTATGGATTTTTGCAGGTGCCCCGCATGTATCCGGCATCCTGAACACCCCCAAACTGAAAAAGGCGCTGCACGTGATTTCGGCTGCTGTCACTGGGGTTATCATCAATCTCAGCCTTTGGTTCACGCTCTCCCTGCTGTTTGGCACTTTGTCGTCAGAAACAGGCATTCCCCTGCCCGATCTGACCCAATTTGACACAATGACGGCGGTCCTGATCGCTCTCGCCATCGCGTTGTTATTACTGGCGCGACTACCGCTTTTGATGGTGCTTGGTGTCTGTGCAGTTGCCGCTGCAGTTCCTGCGCTGATCTAACCCGTAAAAATTTGCGGCAGGTCGTCTTTCGTTTCCTGCCGAATCTACTATGGTGAGGTCAAAGACACTCAAGAAGGCCGCCATGTCCCGAACGATTGATTATGGAAACCTGATGCATCGCGCCATGCGCAGTCTCATTCAAGAGGTGTTGGAGGATGTTCAGAAAAACGGGCTTCCCGGTGAACATCATTTCTTTATCACGTTTGATACACAGCATCCCGACGTTGATATCGCGGATTGGCTTGCCGACCGCTATCCCGGCGAAATGACGGTTGTGATGCAGCACTGGTATGACAATCTCGAAGTGACGGATGAAGGGTTTGGCATCACGCTCAACTTTGGCGATTCCCCGGAACCTCTTTATATTCCTTACGATTCTATCAAAACCTTCGTTGATCCATCGGTTGAGTTTGGACTGCGGTTTGAAACACAGGATGATGAGGACGAAATCGAAGAGATTTTGGAAGAATCCGAACTGGAAGCCGAGGAAGAAGCGCCGCAAAAAGATGCGGACGTGGTCAGCCTGGACAGCTTCCGAAAGTAACACGAGCGATACAGGATCACGCCACCGCGACGTTTTGTGGCGAAACGTTAGCGGTATCCCACGGTATACAGTATTGCACTTTGCGCCCTTTAGGGTATGACATTCGTGACTTGATTTACCGGAGGTCACGATGGCTCAAACTCGCACCGAAACCGACAGCTTTGGCCCGCTGGAAGTCCCCACTGACAAATATTGGGGCGCCCAAACGCAACGTTCGATCATGAATTTCCCAATTGGCTGGGAAAAACAGCCCATCGCCATCGTGCGCGCATTGGGTGTGATCAAACAGGCGTGCGCCATGGCCAACATGGCCAGCGGCAAACTTGACGCCAAAATCGGCGAAGCCGTTATTCAGGCCGCGTCCGAAGTGGTCGCTGGCAAATTTGATGACAACTTCCCATTGGTCGTCTGGCAAACCGGGTCGGGCACTCAGTCCAACATGAACTCCAACGAAGTGATCGCCAACCGGGCCATCGAACTTCTGGGTGGCGTGATTGGTTCCAAAGACCCTGTGCATCCCAATGATCACTGCAACATGGGCCAGTCTTCCAACGACACATTCCCCACAGCCATGCATATCGCCACCGCGATGTCCGTGCGCGACGTGCTGATGCCCGGTTTGACCAAACTGGCCGAAGGTCTTGAGGCCAAGGCCGAGGAATTCAAAGACATCATCAAGATCGGCCGCACCCATACGCAGGATGCGACTCCCCTGACACTGGGTCAGGAATTTGGCGGCTATGCGCACCAGATCCGTCAGGGCATTGCACGTGTGAATGCCGCCCTGCCCGGCATTTATGAACTGGCGCAAGGCGGCACTGCCGTTGGCACCGGCCTGAATACACAACATGGCTGGAGCGAAACGGTTGCGGCAAACATGGCCGAAATCACCGACCTGCCTTTTGTGACTGCACCTAACAAATTCGAAGCACTGGCAGCACATGACGCCATGGTCTTCATGTCCGGCGCGCTCGCCACTGTGGCCGGGTCGATGTACAAAATCGCCAACGACATCCGTTTCCTTGGCTCCGGTCCCCGCTCGGGTCTGGGCGAATTGATCCTGCCGGAAAACGAACCGGGATCGTCGATCATGCCGGGCAAGGTCAACCCGACACAGGCCGAAGCGATGACACAGGTCGCCGCACACGTCATGGGCAACAACGCCGCCATGACCTTTGCCGGCAGCCAGGGTCATTTCGAACTGAACGTCTACAATCCAATGATGTCCTACAATCTGCTGCAATCGATCCAGCTTTTGGGCGATGTCGCAGACAGCTTTACGACGCGCATGCTGAACGGCATTCAGGCCAACGAGCCGCGCATCGACAAGCTGATGAAGGAATCGCTGATGCTGGTCACGGCGCTTGCGCCAACAATCGGCTATGACAACGCGACCAAGGTTGCCAAAACCGCGCATAAAAACGGCACCACCCTCAAGGAAGAGGCCATCGCGCTTGGCTTTGTCGACTCAGAAACATTTGACGCCGTGGTTCGCCCGGAACAAATGGTTGGACCCAAAGACTGATGTCTGAGCCGGTCAACCTGAACCGGTTTCGAAAACAAAAGACGCGGGCTGCCAAAAAGGCCCGCGCCGACCAAAACGCTGTCAAATTCGGCCGCACCAAAGCCGAAAAAGACAGCACGTCACATGCGGCTGATAAAGCAGCGGATCATGTCGACAAACACAAACTGGACGAGTGATGAGCGCGCGCCCCGTCAAACGCTCTCTGACCCTCAAAGGTCATCGCACCAGCGTCTCACTCGAAGACGATTTCTGGCACGCGTTTCGCGAGATTTCTGAAATTAAGTCGATACCAATCAACGCGCTAGCCGCCGAAATTGATGCGAAACGAGATCTGGAAACAGGCCTCGCCACAGCGATCCGACTATACGTTTTGGCCTATTACAAAAACCGCGCCCACCCCTGATCACACGCCTTCAGTAATCCCAAAATACGCGCGCCGCAGGCACCCAACAGACCAGAAATCAGACAGCGTCAGCCGCCACCAGGCGAATGCGTTCGATCATCGCCCGCAACCCGTTGGATCGCTGTGACGACAGATGTTCGTTCAGACCAAGCCGCTCCATCTCGGCGCGCGCATCCACTTTCAAAACATCTGCAACCGGCAATCCGCTATACAGCTTGCGCAACAAAGCAATCAGACCGCGCACAATCATCGCGTCGCTGTCACCTTCAAAACTGAATACACCGTTCTCAATACGCGGATGCAGCCAGACCTGACTGGCACAGCCATCCACCTTGGTGGCGGCCACCTTCAGCGCGTCATCCAGCGGTGGCATGTCCTTGCCCTGCTCGATGACAAAGCGATACCGGTCTTCCCAGTCGTCAAAAAACTCAAAATCTTCGACGATCTCTTCAAATGCTTCAGTCGCCATGCCGGTTCTCCTTTGATCGACAGTGACCTAAGCGGCCTTAAGCAAAAGGTCCACCCCGCCATTCACGCTTTTCAAGCCGTCCGGGATGCGGTAACTCAATGAGGCAAAGAATGAGGCCCGATTGATGCGCATTGCCCTGTCTGTATTGTTGATCTCCACGCTTACTCTCAGCGCCTGCCAGTCGCGTTGGAATCCGTCAACCTGGTTTGATGGCAATAACCAGGTGCCCAAGGGTGACGTGAACCCTTTGCTGCCGCCTGAAAGCCAGGGTCTGTTTTCGCCGGGACCGGATCCTGTTTATCCCGGCACACCTGTTTTGCAAATTCAATCTCTCAAAGTCGAGCGTGTCCCCGAAGGGGCTCTGATCACGGCTGTAGGCCTGCCTTTAACGCACGGTGTTTTTGACATTCGATTGCGTCCCAGAAATGAAGGTAAAGTCGAAAACGGTGTTCTGACGCTGGACCTTCTGGCCATCCAACCGCCCGGTTCACCGCGTGGCGGCAACGAACAGTCCAGGGAAGTCACAGCCGGTTATGTCGCGACCAATCAAGACCTGCAAGGTGTACGCACAATCAGGGTGGCTGGTGCACAAAACGCCCGAGAGGCGCGCCGTTAAACAGCACTTACACCGACGCAATACAGACGTTGTGCCGACACAGCCCAATTGAAGCTGTCTAAAGCGTCACGATCCGAACGGATCCGCCTTTTGCGGCCAGGGCAACGCGCCCTTCACATAGACGCAATGCATCCTCGCCAAACACTTCGTTGCGCCAGCCATGCAATGCGGCCACATCTCTGTTACCAGATGCCAGCAAATCCAGCTCTGACGCCGTTGCGATCAGCTTGGGCGCCACACCAGAGCTTTCGGTCTTGGCCTTCAACAGCACACGCAGCAGATCAGCCAAAGCCGGGTTAACCTGTTGTTTGTCATCGCGCTTTTCAACAACCGGCATATCTTCCGGTGCACAGTTTTTGCCAAGCTCAACGGCCTTTAGAATACCTTCTGCGATCTCACCGCGACGGGCTTCACGCAACAACAGCCGCGACCGGCCAAGATCATTCAGGCTGCCGGGTTTGGTCGAGGCAAGCTCAATTAACGCATCATCCTTGTACACCCGGTTTCTCGGCACGTTCCGGCTTTGTGCATACCCTTCACGAAAGCGCGCCAACTCTCTGACAATACTCAGGAATTTGGGAGAATTGGTGCGCGTTTTTACACGTTTCCACGCTTGGGACGGCTTAACAGTATACGTGTCCGGGTGGGTTAACAGCTGAAGCTCTTCTTCCACCCAATGACTGCGCCCGGACTCTTGCAAACGTGCGGCAAGAAATTCGTAGACGCGCCGCAAATGGGTCACATCCGCCAGCGCATATTTCTGCTGTGCGTCGGTCAGCGGGCGTCGGGACCAGTCGGTAAATCTACTTGATTTATCAACACCTTGCTTGACGATCTTACGAACCAGCGTTTCGTAGCCCACCTGTTCGCCAAACCCGCAAACCATGGCCGCAACCTGTGTATCGAACAACGGTTCCGGAAAAACCTGCGCCTCAACAAAGAAAATTTCCAGATCCTGGCGGGCGGCATGAAAGACCTTTACCACACTCGTGTCGCGAAACAGGTCGTATAATGGCTCCAGCGACAAACCCTCAACCAGCGGATCAATCAGAACGGCAGTGTCGTCATCTTCGCCCGGCACGGCCATCTGTATCAGGCACAGTTTGGAATAATACGTACGTTCCCGAAGAAATTCCGTATCAATCGTTACATAAGGAAACCCCCGCGCCATCTCACAAAACTGGGCAAGGTCTTCCGTGGTTGTCAGGGTTCTCATATGTGGAGGATCTTCTTTTTTCTGCGTTGCCTGTATTTGATAACAAGAATTACGCACAATCTAAGGGGAATGCAAACTTACCTTAGGTTACAAACGGATTAGCGACGTATCGCCACCAGCAAAGCGGCGCAAAACCGCCGGATAAAGCCTGTGCTCTTGCGCAAGAACGCGTGTCGCCAGCGTCTCAGCCGTATCGCCGTCCAGCACCGGCACATTGGCCTGTCCTAAAATCGGCCCATCATCCAACGCCGGTGTCACCAGATGCACAGTGCAGCCATGTTCACGATCCCCGGCTTCCAGGGCCCGAGCATGTGTATGCAACCCTTTATATTTAGGTAGCAAAGACGGATGGATATTCAGCATTTTCCCGTCCCAGGGTGCGACGAATCCCTCAGTCAGGACCCGCATGAACCCGGCCAGACATAGAATGTCAGGCGACACCTTGTCCAATTCAGCTTGCAAAGCGGCCTCAAACGCGGGGCGGTTGCCTTTGAACGGGCGATGATCCACCACCGCCGTTGCGACGCCCATCTCCTGCGCCTTTTTCAGACCGCCCGCATCGGCGCCATTCGCCAACACCAGCACAGGTTCGCCCGCGTGATCGCCGCTTTGCATGTCCTCGACAAGCCGGACCATGTTTGACCCGCCACCTGAAATGAATATGGCGACGCGTTTTTTCACAACAGGCTGCCCGAATACCGCATCCCGGCCCCTTGGGTGATATGGCCCATCCGATAGACTGTTTCGCCCTGCTCTTTCAGCAAAGCTTCCAACGCGTCTGCCCGATCAGCTGACACCGACAGGATCATGCCCACGCCGCAGTTGAACGTCTTGAGCAATTCCGCCTCTTCCATACCGCCGGTCGCTGCCAACCATTTGAACACGTCAGGCAAGCCCCACGCAGTCAGATCCACATCTGCGCCCAGCCCTTCTGGCAGAACACGTGGCAGGTTTTCCGTCAGACCACCGCCGGTGATATGCGCCAACGCGTGCACGCCACCCGCCCGCACTGCAGCCAGCGCTTGCTTCACATACAGCCGTGTTGGCGCGAGCAAGGCCGCCCCCAATGATCCTTCGGCCCAGGGACAATCGTCGTCCCACGCCAGTCCGGACAAATCGACCAGCTTGCGCACCAGCGAATAGCCATTGGAATGCACACCATTGCTGGCCAGACCCAACAAAACGTCGCCCTCAGCCACGCCATCCGGCAAATCCGCGCCGCGTTCCATCGCGCCCACAGAGAACCCGGCCAGATCGAAATCACCGGCTTCGTACATGCCTGGCATTTCTGCCGTTTCGCCGCCAATCAGGGCACAACCGGATTGGAAACACCCTTCCGCGATACCTTCGATGATGCGCGCGGCAGTTTCTGTCTCAAGCTTGCCTGTCGCAAAGTAGTCGAGGAAAAACAAGGGTTCAGCCCCCTGACACACCAGATCGTTGACACACATCGCCACCAGATCAATGCCAACACCGTCGACATTTCCGGTATCGATTGCGATGCGCAGCTTGGTACCCACACCGTCAGTGGCGGCCACAAGGATCGGATCGACATATCCGGCCGCCTTCAGATCGAACAACGCGCCAAATCCGCCCAGCCCGGCCATCACGCCGCTGCGTGTCGTGCGCTTGGCTGCTGGCTTGATCCGCTCAACCAATGCGTTGCCAGCGTCAATATCCACGCCTGCATCCGCATACGTTATGCCGTTTTTACCGTCGCTCATGGACCACTCCGTATTTGCTTGCGCACGCACTAGACCATCCCCGCGTTAAGGGCAACGACTTCGATACATTCGAATGTCGAATCAAGTGCGCGAATGGCCTGTTTTTTAGGCCATTCGCACACATTTTTTCGATTGGGATGTCGTTGACGCGACTCGCGCCGCATCCAGGTCCGGATCAGGTCCCGCGTAGTCAGACGGCTCCAAGAATATGGGTCAGCAAGGCCTTTGTTGAGTCAGACACATTATCCGAACAGGCACCGCCAGAAACAGCAGGAACAAGACCATTGGCCAGCTCCTTGCCCAATTCCACGCCCCACTGGTCAAACGAATTGATGCCATAGATAACGCCTTCGACGAACACCCGATGTTCATACAGCGCCACGATTTGACCCAAAACATAGGGCGTCAGCTTTGCGTAAACCAATGTTGTCGAGGGCCGATTACCAACGAACACACGATGTTTGGACAGTTGATCCAACTCCGCTCCGGTGACACCTTTGGCCTCCAGCTGCGCGCGCGCTTCGGCTTCGCTGCGCCCTTTCAACAAGGCTTCGGATTGCGCCAGACAATTGGCGATCAACGCGCGATGATGTTCGCTCAGCTCAGGCTCATGCCCGGACTTGCCAACCAGAAATTCACAAGGCACAACCTGCTGTCCCTGATGGATCAACTGGTAAAACGCATGTTGGCCGTTAGTGCCGGGTTCACCCCAGACAACAGGCCCGGCAACGCGCCCCAGCGTCGAACCATCAATCGCGACACGTTTGCCGTTCGATTCCATTTCCAGCTGCTGCAAATAGGCAGGCAAACGCGCCAGCCGTTGCTCATACGGCAGAACAGCGCGCGTTCCATGTCCACAAACCTGCTGATGCCAAATCCCGACAAGCGCGAGCAAAACAGGCATGTTTTGCTCAAACGGCGCATCGCAAAAATGGCGATCCATCGCTTGCGCACCGGACAAAAACTGTTCGAACTCATCCGGGCCAATGGCCAGCATCAGCGAGAACCCAATGGGACCCCAAACCGAATAACGTCCGCCAACCCAGTCACCAAACCCGAAAACTCGGTCTTCGGGGATGCCGAATTCAGCGCATTTATCAACTGCCGATGAAATGGCGACAAACCGCTCTAACGCGGCCTCGCCCCCGGCCCAGGCCAGAACAGAGCGCGCATTCAACAACGTTTCCTGAGTGGTAAATGTTTTGGACGCCACAATCACCAGCGTTGTCTCTGGATCAAGCGACGCAACCGTATCCGTCACATCCGCACCATCCACGTTTGAGACAAAATGGCACCGCGGCCCATCGTGATATGGCGCCATCGCCAAAACGGCCATCAGCGGACCGAGGTCTGAACCACCGATCCCAATATTGACGATATCCGTAATGCGTTTTCCGCCACCGGGAAAGCTGCCATCGCGCACAGCATGCGCCAGCTTGGCCATGCGTGCCCGGGTCGCCCGGATTTCCGGCAAAACATCTTCGCCCTCAAAAACAACCGGCGCACCGTCCAGATTGCGCAACGCCGTATGCAAAACTGCACGGTCCTCAGTCACATTGATCTTTGCGCCGGAAAACATCGCATCACGTTTATGCGCAACCTGCGCGGCCTCAGCCAAATCAACCAACGCCTTTCTGGCAGCATCATCAATGCTGGTCTTGGAATAATCAAACAGCAATCCGTCGCTATTTAACGTAAATTCCTGTGCCCGGCCCGGGTTGGTTTCAAACAAACCCATAATGGCGCGGTCCTGTGCTGCACCGCGCATATTGTCCAGATCATGCCACATAAAACTACTCCGTCCAGTGAATTTGCGCGCCGGTCATAACAGCGCGTATTGGGGCTTGTTCGACAGGCAAATGTTTTGCCTTTTCAAGCGCTTCCCGCTTGTCATTGCCCTTGATAAGAATATGTTTGCGAACGGCCCCTTCCAGAACCCGCGCCGACAACGTCACGCGGATATCAGGCAGATCGTCGCGACGCACCGGCAACAAAATCGGCGCATCCGGCGCCAGGGCAGCTTGCAGGCCGTCAGAATCGGGGAACATCGACGCGGTGTGCATGTCCGCCCCCATGCCCAACATCGCCACTGCCATAGGCAATTCCGGCGCAATCATCGCTTCGATCTCGGCCAAAACCTCTTCGGGTTCGTGGCTTGGTGCAAACAACGGAATAAACCGCGCACTCATCGCGCGGTTCACCAGCAAACGTTCTTTGATCAGGCGCGCATTTGAACGTTCGTGATCTTCCGGCACCCAGCGTTCGTCTGTCAGCATCACGTCAACGCGCGACCAGTCCAGATCAACGGCGCTCAACGCGTCAAAAACCGGCCCCGGCGTGGTGCCACCCGGCACAGCCAACAGCGCACGCTCTTCGTGATGCAAAGCTTCTGACAGGTCGTCAGCCAGTGCATTGGCAACATCGATCGACATCATGTCAAAGTCTGGATACTCATTAAAAATCAATGTGTTATACCTCTCCATTCACGTCCGTCGCGCCGCATCAACAAGGCAGCGTCATCCGGACCGGCTGAAAATGAATCATAGGGTTTGGGCACATCTCCACGTGCCTCCCACCCGCGAATTATCGGATCGGTCCAGGCCCATGCAGCCTCGACCTCATCATTGCGCATAAACAACGTCTGATTTCCCCGGATCACGTCCATAATTAGCCGTTCATAGGCATCTGGTGTGTGGGCATCCGGCCCCAGCGTTTCGGCAAAGCTCATATCCAGCGGCACGTCCATCAACCGCATGCCACCCTGGCCCGGTTCCTTGATGGTCACACCCAGTGTTATGCCCTCATCGGGTTGCAACTGGATCGTCAGCTCGTTGCGATGGCGTCCTGCCTCGGGGCCAAAAATCGAATGTGGGGTATCTTTGAACACCACGGTGATTTCACTGTCCTGCTCATTCAATCGTTTACCTGTACGCAGATAAAACGGTGTCCCGGCCCATCGCCAATTGTTCAGATGGCATTTAAGCGCAACAAAACTTTCGGTTTTTGAACGCGGATTATCCACATCTTCGCGATAGCTATTGAACCCGTCTGCCGCAGTATACTGGCCCCGCACCAGATGATGCGGCTGCACCGAATCCAATGCCCGGATCACCTTAAGTTTTTCATCCCGCACTGCATTTGGCTCAAAAAACGAAGGCGGTTCCATCGCGATCAAACACAGCAATTGCATCAGGTGGTTCTGAACCATATCGCGCATTGCACCTGCTTTTTCGTAATACTCGCCGCGCCCACTCACACCAACCGTCTCAGCCACTGTGATCTGAATGTGGTCGATATATTGCGCGTTCCACAACGGTTCAAAAAGCATATTACCGAACCGTACCGCCATCAGGTTCTGCACTGTTTCTTTGCCAAGATAGTGATCAATGCGGTAAATCTGCGTTTCGTCAAAATGCCGGGCAAGCTCGCGGTTCAGTGCGCGCGCGGTATCCAGATCGTGACCAAAGGGTTTTTCGACAACAATCCGGGTCTGCTCATCGACCAGCCCGTATTTGTGCAAGCGTTCAGACAGGTCCGAAAACACGCTGGGACCCACCGAATAATAAAACGCCCGCACTTTGTCAGGGATCATCATCTCGCCAAGCGCCTGCCACCCGCGATCTCCGCGCGCATCGACCGATACATAGTGCAGCATGTCGCAAAACGCGTTAACCGCCACAGTATCAAACGCGGCTTCTCCGGCGAATTCTGACAAGGCGCTTCGCACAAAATCGCGATATCCTAGGTCGTCCAATTCTCTGCGCGCGACGCCAATCAATCTGGATTCGCCCGGCATTTGGCCGCCACAAAACCGTTTGAACAGCGCAGGCAGGATTTTGCGTCGTGCAAGATCCCCTGTTCCGCCAAATACGATCAAATCAAAAGAGTCGACTGGTATGATCCGTGCAACCATAGCCTGATACTTCTCCCGCCGGTCTGCCCGGAACAAAACGTTAGCGCTAACGAAGGTAATAACACCCCAATACTATCACGGCAACCCGCCTTCACAACTGCGTCAAGCTCAAGCAAATCAGTTTAACGCGGACCGTTTTTTCGATAGGACAAATTAAAGCAGATGAAAATGGCAGGCACATGAAAGACAACGCAAAATTCGGAAAATTTCGGGATCCGTATGTCACCGCAACCGGTGAGACACGCGCACATGTGCCCCTTTCCGATCCACAGACTCTTTGGTTCAACACTGGAACGTTGTGCAATATCGAGTGCGAAAACTGCTATATTTTAAGTTCTCCCACCAATGACGCGCTGGTTTACCTGACGACCGACGATGTCACTTCGTTTCTGGACCAACTTGAGGCCCGAAAATGGGGTGTGCGTGAGATTGGTTTCACAGGCGGCGAGCCGTTTATGAACCCAAATATGATTGCGATGACCGAACGCGCACTGGAACGCGGGTATGACGTTCTTATCCTGACAAATGCCATGCGACCCATGATGCGAAAATCGATGCGTGCCGGATTGCTAGCGCTGCACAAAACCTATGGTGACAAGCTGACGTTGCGCATTTCAGTTGACCATTGGAGCGCGGAATTACACGACAAGGAACGCGGAACAGGCAGCTTTCAACGCACGCTGGAAGGTATGCAATGGTTGCGTGACAATGGCATAAAGATGGCCGTCGCCGGGCGTACAGTATGGGGCGAAAACGATGCAGAATCCCGCGCTGGATACGCGTCTTTTTTTGACAGACATGACTTTAAGGTCGATGCGCAAAATCCTGCTTTTACTGTGCTTTTTCCAGAAATGGACGACCAGGCAGAAGTGCCAGAGATCACCACAGGCTGTTGGAGCATTCTGAACAAATCACCAAGTCAAGTTATGTGCGCGTCGGCGCGTATGGTGGTGCGACACAAAGGGGCGGATAAACCGTCGGTCATCGCCTGTACTTTGCTGCCATATGACGCTCAGTTTGATCTGGGCTCCACACTGCAAGAGGCTGAGAAACCGGTTCAGCTCAACCACCCGCATTGTGCCAAGTTCTGTGTACTAGGTGGCGCGTCCTGCTCTGCCTGAGCTTGGACGCTTTTAACGCAACACCCCTAATTCAGCTCCGGTGAACGCCAGTATTTGGTGCCGCTGGCATTTGCATTCACGCGCCAGCCTTTCTTGCTCAGCGCAAAGAACGAACGGCCGTCCACGAACCGAACGGATTCATTGCTGTTGCCTTCGCCCTGCATGGATCCCGCCTCGGCGCTGGCGTCATAGCCATGAGCGACAAAGCTTTCGAAATCGGCCTGTGTTTCAAACAAAATGACAAATTGCTTGGCAAACCCGCCAATTCCTATCGCCAATCCAACACCACCAGACCCCATATTCATGTAAGTCCGCGCGCCATTGCCCAAGGAAATTGCGACGCCGCGCCCATAGGCCGCCGAAACGGGAATGACCGAAACCTGTCGTGAATCAAACGCAGCATAGCCTGCGCTGATCTCAAACAGTTCCCTGGCTTCGGCGTTTTCGCTAATCAGACGGGCGATAATGTCATCCGCCATGGCGTCCAAACGCGCACGGGTGTCTGCCGGGGTGGCTTCGTTCGAAACCAACTCTCCTGTGGATACAAACGCGTCGCCAACAGCTTCTGCGCCGCTTTCTACCGCGCCGCCAACAGCCTGAGCGCCATCACCAATGGCCTCTCCAGTAGTTTGCGCGCCTTTTTTGACCTTGTCCCACACAGATTCGGCCTGCACCGGTCCAACCAGCCCCAAAATCAGTGCAATTCCCCAGAAATTCTTCATAATCTGCCCCCTGAATTCACCCATTGTAGGTTCTGGAATTCTTACACGCAATATGGTCCGGAAATCCGCAAAAAGTCACCAACAAAATCAATTGGTTAACAAGTCGCCCTTCAGGATCATTCACCCAGCATCCCTGCCCCATTGCACCCTATATCCTGCCTCTGATATAACATGCACAACAACATATGGACCGCCACAAAGAAGCGAGCACAGGACTTGAGCGACACGCCAGAAATACCTGAAAACGAAGAAGAAAATCCAATTCACGAACGGATGCACCACGACGGCCCATCGATCTCGATCGAAGACGAAATGCGCACGTCCTACCTCGATTACGCCATGAGCGTGATTGTGAGCCGTGCCATTCCTGATCTGCGAGACGGTTTGAAACCTGTGCATCGCCGGATTCTCTATGCCATGCACGAGACTGGCAACACTCACGAAAAATCCTACCGCAAATCGGCCCGACCGGTTGGCGACGTGATGGGTAAATACCACCCACACGGCGACGGCGCGATCTATGACGCTCTGGTGCGCATGGCGCAGGACTTTTCGATGTCACTGCCTTTGCTGGATGGTCAGGGCAACTTTGGCTCGATGGACGGCGATAACCCTGCCGCGATGCGCTATACCGAGGTGCGCATGGACAAACCGGCAGCCTTTATGTTGGCTGATATCGAGAAAGAAACCGTCGATTTCCAAGACAACTATGATGGCAAGGACCGCGAACCCACCGTTCTGCCGTCGCGCTTTCCCAATATGCTGGTCAATGGCGCCGGCGGTATTGCTGTTGGTATGGCCACGAACATTCCGCCCCACAATCTGGGCGAAGTGATCGATGCAACGCTGGCGCTGATCGAAGACCCTGACCTGACCAGCGAACAGCTGATCCAATATGTCCCCGGCCCTGATTTTCCGACAGGTGGTATTCTGTTGGGCCGGACCGGTGCGCGCAAAGCCTATCTCGAAGGCCGTGGCAGCGTCATCATCCGATCCAAGACCCGGGTCGAAGAGATCCGAAAAGATCGCTATGCCATTGTTATTGATGAGATTCCATATCAGGTGAACAAGTCTTCGATGATCGAAAAGATCGCCGAAGCCGCGCGTGAAAAACGCATCGAAGGCATCGCCCATGTTCAGGACGAATCCGACCGCAACGGTGTGCGCGTAGTTGTCGAGCTGAAGCGCGATGCCACTGCCGAAGTGGTGCTGAACCAATTGTTCCGCTTCACCCCGATGCAAACGCATTTTGGTTGCAACATGCTGGCTTTGAACGGCGGTCGCCCCGAACAGCTGACTTTGCGGCGTTTCCTGACATCGTTTCTGGATTTCCGTGAAGATGTTGTCGCGCGCCGCACCGCGTTTGATTTGCGCAAAGCCCGTGAGCGCAGCCACATCCTGTGTGGTCTGGCGGTGGCTGTATCCAACGTCGACGAAGTGGTTGCCACAATCCGCAGTTCTGCGGATGCTGCCGAGGCGCGTCTCAAGCTGATGACACGTCGCTGGCCCGCGGCTGACATTGCCGCCTATATTCAGCTGATCGACGATCCGACCCATACCATGAACGACGATGGCACTTATAACCTGTCTGAAACGCAGGTCCGCGCCATCCTTGAATTGCGTCTGCAGCGCCTGACTCAGATTGGCGTGAAAGAAGTCACAGACGAACTTGAAGAACTGGCCGGTAAGATCAAGGAATACCTTGAAATTCTCGGGTCACGTGAACGCATCATGGGAATGATCACAGACGAGCTGCGCGAGGTTCAATCCAAGTTTTCTGTGCCCCGTCGGACTCAGATTGTTGACTGGTCTGGCGACATGGAAGACGAAGACCTGATCGAACGCGAAGACATGGTCGTAACCGTGACGTCCGGCGGCTATATCAAACGCACGCCACTGGCCGACTTCCGCGCGCAGAAACGCGGCGGCAAGGGCATTTCGGGCATGCAGACCAAAGAAGAGGATGTTGTCACAACGCTCTTCGTGGCCAATACGCACACGCAGTTGTTGTTCTTTACGACCGATGGCATGGCCTACAAACTCAAGACATGGCGCCTGCCCCAAGGGGGGCGGACCGCCAAAGGCAAGGCCATCATCAATATCCTGCCCATTCCGCAAGGTGTCTCTATTGCCGCCATCATGCCGGTGGATGCCGAGGAAGAAGACTGGAACGATCTGCAGATCGTGTTTGCCACGTCGGCGGGTGATGTGCGCCGCAACGCGCTGTCTGACTTTACCAACGTCAAACGCAACGGCAAAATCGCGATGAAGCTGCCCGAAGAGGTCGAACTCGTGAACGCTCGCATCTGCGGCGCGGATGACGACGTAATGCTGGTGACGAACTCGGGCCGGGCCATTCGATTCCGCAGCACGGATGTGCGTGTCTTTAAGGGGCGCGATTCCACCGGTGTTCGTGGCATCCGCCTGTCGGGCACAGACCGCGTGGTGTCGATGTCGGTGATCCGCCACTTTGAGGCTGAATCCGAAGAACGCGCCGCCTATCTCAAAATGCGCCGGGCCGTGGCCGGTGTGACCGAGGATGGAGAAGAGGACGAAGCCGTTCAGGGATCTATCAGTCAGGAACGCTATGCTGAAATGTCAGCTGCTGAAAACCTGCTGCTGACCATCACATCGGGCGGCGCGGGCAAGCTCAGCTCCAGCCATGATTATCCGGTCCGTGGTCGCGGTGGTCAGGGTGTTGCTGCAATGGACAAAGCCATGCGTGGAGGTGCGCTTGTAGCGTCCTTCCCGGTTGAAATGGGCGATCAGATCATGCTGGCAACCTCCAAAGGTCAGTCGATCCGCGTGCCCGTTGATGGCATTTCCTTTCGCTCGCGCAGCGCTGGCGGCGTCAAAGTCTTCAACACCGGCAAGGGTGAAGAGGTTGTCTCTGTTGCGTGGATCGCGGAACAGAACGACGAAGATGACCAAGATCAAGGCGAAGACACTTCAGAAAGCTGACAAGCATCAGGGGGCACAGGCTGCCCCCTGCATTCTGGAGACGCGTTATGAAATCCGCTTTGTTTGTCCCACTTCTGACTGGTGCCATTCTGGCTGGCCTGCCTGTGCAGGCCGCCGAAATCACCGGAGCAGATCTGATAGACCAGATCACGGGAAAATCCTTCGATTGTGTTCAGGGCGATATCCCGCTGGAATGGCGGTTTGACGACATCGCGCAAGATGCCAAAACCATTCCTTACACGGCTGTTGTGCGCGGTAAAACCGTCGAGGCCGAATATGAAGTCACTTCAAATGGTCGTTTAAGTTCTGATGGTTATGGCGCGGAACGCATTGTTGAACGCGCCCCGGACGGCACGTTGACCGTAACCCGTGCAGACGGGCGCGCAATGACGTGTATCGTCCAGTAATACCTAAAACCAGAACTCAAACCTGATAGCACTTATCAGGAAAGTTTGTTTGATTTGCGTTAAGCGCAATGCGTCTATCCGGCATCCAATTGACCCATGGTCAATGGACAGCTTTTAAGGAGAGACACATGCGCGCGATCAACACAGAGACCATGAAAATGATATTCATGGCAGGGCTAGGCGGAGAGTTCGTATTCGAAGCCTATTCATGGGTGCTATCGCCTGTTTTCTTCGGGCCAATTCTGGAACCCGCCAAACTGGTCACGGCCATCGTCGCCAAAACGACCGGGATTATGCTGCCCTATGGGCTTGCCTTTATTATCCACTTTCTGATCGGGTCTGTCTTCTTTGCTCTGCTCGTCTACCTGTTGAATGGCGTTCTGAAGAAAGGATACATTCTGGCGGGTCTGGCGACCGGTCTGATCCTTTGGTTTGTCGCGCAAGGCATGCTCGCCCCCTTCATAGGTCGACCGTTTATGATGGAATTTGGCGCCTATACACAATCGTCGTTTGTCGCACACACAAGCATGATGATGGTTATAGGCTTCATCCTGTCCAGGCTTTTGCCAAACGCAGCCGTAACGCCCTGACATCTGAGCGACCGGTTATTCGTCATGAGATGAAGCCATTCAGCATCGCTACCTAACTGGCGGTGCTGAGTTAGGTTCTGATTTCGCAAGGGTACCTAAGGCAAGCCCCATGACGCCAAATCAGAATAAAACCGCGTCTCTTGCCAAAGATTTCAAGGCGTTGCGAGCATCACTGAGCCTTTTCGATGCAACCAAACGGTCTATCCGTTTCAAAGCCGCCGGGACGTGCGCGCGATCAAGGCACCCAATCTGCGTGCCCGGCCCGCGATCAATGGTCAGGTATCCAAGTATATCCTCGGTTGCACCCAATTGAAACTTATACTCGGCATCGCCTTGCCCGAAATCATATGTTTCATACCCGTTCTGGATCGCAAAACGCATTGCCTCCAGATGCATCACCATCCCGGCACTAAATCGGGTTTCCAACGGATCACGCCCCTCAATCACGGAAATCATGCGCCGGGATTTGGCGTCTAACACATGCGCAGTGGCACAGATCTGACGCTCTCCGTCAAAGCATGCCATCAAAAGAAGCGTGCCCAGTTGATTGGCTCGATCCAGAAAAGCCTCATAACGATGCTTCAAAGCCTCCAGCTTGCGACCGCTTTTGTGATCTCCCCACTTAATGGCCCATTGTGCCATCATCTCGGCTTGCACAATTGCGCGGTCTTCGGGCTGTGAGATCACTCGCATCTCGATCCCTGCTGCGTCCGACGCCCGCAAGTCCCGTCGTAACCCTTTTCGCGTGCTGCGGCCCAAACCGGCAAGATAGCTGTCAAAATCCGTTGCCACTGTCATCGACAGATGGGCCAACTGATTTGTACGTCCGCCATTCGATCGATACTCAGGCCAATCAACCCGATACGCAGGCCCGCCAAAATCGTTCGACAATATCTGCAACCGCCGCAAATCGGGCACATGGCGCAGCGAAAGGCGCGCCCATGGAGCGTTTTTCAGATATCTGGCAAATGCACGCATGGCGATGGTCTGATGCTCTGGCGCACAAAGCATTCCTGCACTATCAGAAAGCCCCAGCCTGCCAAGCCCCGTCAGATGAGTCACAAATCGTTGACGTGACCGGCTCCAATGCAGTTGTCGCGCAAGCGGCAAAAACGCCTGAAACCCGTCACTTACATCCCTCGGCGACCACGCCAATACACACATGTCGTCTGGGTTTTCGCGCGTTATCGCGGTGATCCAATCCCGGCCAAGAAAGAACCCAGCGTTCGGATCAGCGCCATGCACGCGATCAAAAGCAGCGCGGCACGCTGCAAATTCGCGAATATCCGTGATCGCAACCACATCTCCAAGCGAGGCACCCGCCGCAATCTCTGCGCCGTCACGTTCGTTGGAAAAATTGCCGTCCATTTGTTTACTCGTCTGCAATAACACTACACCGCAGACGGTAGCACCGGATTAGGGCATCAGTTTGGCGAACCTCAAAGTCCGTACAAGTCCCCAAACTTGCCTTCCAGATAGGCCAGCAAGGGTTCTGGTGACGGCTCTACTCCGCTGGCATGTCTGATCGTGTCACTTGGGCGACGCAAACCGCCATGTTGTTGCAAGTTTTCGCGCAACCATCCGGTCGCAGCTTCGGTTTCGCCCTCTGCCAACAGAGCATCCAGATCGGGCACCGCCTTGCGCATCGCGTCGTTCAGGCATCCGGCATAGACATTGCCCAGCGAATAGGTCGGGAAATAACCAAACAGCCCCACCGACCAATGCACATCCTGCAAAACACCGTTTGATGGTTTGTCCACGGCATAGCCGAAATCAGCGGCAAACCGATCATTCCAGGCCGCCTCAAGATCAGCCACCTCAAGATCGCCGCTCATCAGCGCGCGTTCCAGATCAAACCGCAACATAATGTGCAGGTTATATTGCACCTCATCGGCTTCGGTGCGGATATAACCGTCATGAACGCAATTCACCGCGCCATAAAACGCATCGGCATCGGGCATGCCAAAATTGCCGAACTTTTCGCGCATTTCTTCGAACAACCATCCGGAAAAGGCACGGCTGCGCCCCAGCTGGTTTTCGTAAATCCGGCTCTGGCTTTCATGCACACCCATCGACACACCCTGCCCCAATGGCGTCAGAGCATAGTCGTCATCGATGCCCTGTTCGTAACAGGCATGGCCAACTTCATGAATAGTCGAATAAAAACAGTTGAACGGATCATCATCGCTGGTGCGTGTGGTGATGCGCACATCATGGCCGGACCCCGACGAAAACGGGTGCACGGCCTTGTCGATCCGCCCCATCGACATGTCATATCCAAAGCACCGCGCCAGATCGCGGGTCAGCTTCATCTGTTTGTTGGCCGGAAAAATACCTTCGATTCGCGCCGGAGCCGGTTTTTCCAGAACCGCCGCACGCAGCGCCACCAATCTTGGGCGCATGGTGTCAAACATCGCGCCCAATTCGTGCGCCGTCATGTCCGGTTCGTAATCGTCAATCATCGCGTCATAGACATCGCCACCGTTTGCCAGCGCCTGTCCTTCCTGGCGTTTCAGTGCGACAACCTCTTCGAGCACCGGCAAAAACGCGGCAACATCTTCGTCAGCCCGCGCCTGTGCCCATTGGCCCTGTGCGCGACTTGTCACCTTGGCAATTTCGGAAGCCAGTGCGGCGGGCACTTTCATGGTCCGGGCATAGCTTTTTCGGATATGACGCATCTGCGCCTGCCCAACTTCGTCCAACGTCGCATCGTCGATCTCGTCCAGCCACGCGCCCACTTTGGGATCAACCCGGCGTGCGTGCAATACCTGCTCCATCGCTGCCATTTCCTCGGACCGCTGACCAGCAGCCCCCCGCGGCATCACCGTTTCCTGATCCCAGCCAAGACGTCCGGCCACTTGCCCCAACGCCTGTGTGGTGTGGGTGAATGCCATCAAATCATCATACGCGCTCATTTACTCAGCCTTCCCGGATCGATGTTGCGATTGGATAATGTGACAGGAACCGCGCCTTCAGGATCAGAACCCAAACCAGAACCGCCATCACCTGATGCACAATCGCAATCTGCACAGGAGCGGCGTAAATCACCGTGACAACCCCAATCACAATCTGCAACACCACAGCCGCAAATACCGTGTTTAAGGCGAATTTTGTCCGACCATTGGCAGACCCTTGACCACGTCGCCACACAATCACGGCGAAGATCACAAACAGATAGCCCCAGATCCGATGCACAAACTGCACCAGCCCCGGGTTTTCGAAAAAGTTCTTCCAGCCCGGCGAAATCGAAAAGGCATCCGGCGGGAACAGTTGTCCGCCCATCATCGGCCAATCTGTATAGGACCGGCCCGCATCGATGCCAGCCACCAAAGCACCCAGCAATATCTGCACAAACGCCATGTGCATCAGGCCTGTCGACATGGAAAACAGTTTGTCCTCTTTACCGCGCCGGGCCTGCATCAGATCCCGTTCGCTGCGGCCCAACAAAAGGATGTACCAGCCGATAAAGCCCAGAATGACAAAAGCCAGCCCCAGATGTGTGGCCAATCGATAGCTCGCAACCGACGTCATGCCCTCGCCAGAGGTCACACCAGACGCAACCATCCACCAGCCAACAGCCCCCTGAACACCGCCAAGCGCACCAATCAGCACCAGCCGCCCGGTCCATCCGGTTGGAATTTTGCGCGCCGCCAGAAAACCAAAGAACCCCAACGCCCAGACCAGCCCAATCACCCGCCCCAGCTGGCGATGGCCCCATTCCCACCAATAGATAGATTTGAAATCGGCCAGCGTCATCCACTGGTTTTCAATCTGCCACTGGTCAATCTGTTTGTACTTGTCGAATTCGCTCTGCCAGTCCGCTTCGTTCATCGGCGGCAATGCCCCGGTCACCGGGCGCCATTCCGTGATCGACAGACCACTGTCGGTCAGACGGGTCAGCCCGCCGACAACAATCATCACGACAACCAGCGCAAACAACACCATCAGCCACAGACGAATTCCACCACGTGCACCTTTGTGCCCCTGATCGATCACACCCACCGCTTTTGCGGCGTCTTTGGGCGCGCTGTCGCCCACTTCTTCAAAAATACTGCGCTTCTGGCTCATGGGCATTCTCCCGGTCTTCGTGGGGGACATTAGGGATGGCTCGAACCACCTTCAACACCCAAGCCGCGATTAGTTCTGTGACACCGAAAATACTTGCCTTCCGGCCCTGCGTCCTGCTGCAAATCAAAGATGACCCGATGCATTCGACAATTGCCTGCACCTACATATCAAAGGCACGGCAGAAACCGCCGGTTCTGTCTGCGTTGCTGCATGCGTCTGTCTTACGATAAGCTGTGAAAAAAATGCGGGCGTCATATGAAAACAGAACAACAAAAGATGGCAGCGGGCGAATGGTACACCTGCCTTGATGACGAGCTAGAGGCGCTGCGGGCAACGGCACGAATGGCAGTCCATCAACACAATACCCTGCCCCCGGACGCGCGCGGCGCCATCGGGCCTAAGCTTAGCCAACTTCTGAACGCCACGAATGCCTTCATAGAAGCCCCCTTTCATTGTGCCTATGGCGTCAACATCCATCTGGGGGATCAGGTTTATCTAAATGCTGGCTGTACCATTCTGGATTGCGCCTCTGTGGCGATTGGCGACCAGTGCCATCTTGGCCCAAACGTGCAAATATTTTGCGCCGAACACCATCAGGACCCGGTGAAACGAAATGTCGACGGGTTAGAAATCGCCCGTCCTGTGACCATTGGCAAACGCGTATGGATTGGTGGCGGAGCGATCATTCTGGCCGGTGTCACAATTGGTGACGGAGCGGTCATTGGTGCGGGCAGCGTGGTCACAAAGGATGTCGCCGCCGGAGAGGTCGTCGTGGGCAATCCCGCGCGACCGATCGATCGAAACGGGTGACTATTATGTCATGAGGGGCGCTTAGCGCCTCTTGCGCAAACCCACCTGAAAAGCCGCTCGGAATTCTCAGCTATTCTCCGCGTTCTTTCCAACGCACCATCTGCCGCAGCATGCCATGCAACATCTGCACATCCGCCCGGGTCAGCCGCATCCGGCTCCACATATTGCGCAGATTGATCTTCATGCCCTCGGCCTTGGTCTCAGGAAAGAAAAAACCAGCCTGATCCAACCGTTCTTCGTAATGCCGGTTCAGGGCTTCCATTTCCGCGCCGGTGGCCCATTCCGTTTTGGCCATGTCCACCCGTTCGGCCTCGATCTCGGCACTTGCGCGTTTCCATTCATAGGCGGTCAGCAACACACATTGCGCCAGATTAAGCGATGCGTATTCCGGGTTCACCGGCACGTTGATAATCGCATTGGCTCGCGCGATGTCATCGTTCTCCAGACCAGACCTCTCTGGGCCGAACATCACTGCAACCTTGTCGCCTGCCGCAATCATCTGCGCGGCCATCTCCATCGCGCGCTCAGGCGTGACAACCGGTTTGGTCAGCCCGCGTGCCCGCGCCGTTGTGGCAAACACAAACTGACAATCCTCCAGCGCGGCTTCGGTTGTGTCACACAAAAACGCTTCATCCAGCAAACGCCCGGCCCCGCTGGCCATCGCCACGGCGCGCTCATTTGGCCAGCCATCACGCGGCGCAACCACTCGCATTCGGTCCAACCCGAAATTCCACATTGCCCGCGCTGCGCCGCCAATGTTTTCGCCCATCTGTGGACGCACCAGAACAAAGGCCGGTTGAGGGGTTGCGCTTGCCATGTCACTCTCCAAAAAATCTCGCCGCTGATACCGCCGCCCCGGAAAACAAACAACCCACAGCGCCTCATTTCACTGTAAATTCCCGATCGATGGCCTAAAATCGAACTTGTAACAGGGAGACACACCTTATGACTTATGACGACGGACACGCCACGATCCTGCGCGATGACCTGACCGACACGCACGGTCTGAGCGAAAAAAAGATGTTCGGCGGGCTCTGTTTCATGCTGAACGGCAATATGCTGTGTGGCGTGCACAAAGGCGGCGGCATGTTTCGCGTCGGCAAAGATAACGAGGCCGCAGCTCTTGAAATCGAGGGCGTTGATCCGCTTTCTTTTACCGGGCGCAAAATGGGCGGCATGGTGGATGTAAACGAAGACCTGATTGGCGACGATGACCGGCGCGCTCAGGTTATGGCCCTCGCGATGGATTTTGTGTCCAGTCTGCCAGCAAAGTAGCCAATCCTGAAAAACCGCGTTATAGCGGCCCGGACGTCATTCAAGGAGCCCGAAGATGGCCGATACCGAGCTGCCCCAGATCTATCTGATCTCCCCACCCGAGATTGAACTCAGCCGTTTTCCCGATCAACTCGCCCGCGTGCTCGATTCGACCGAAATCGCCTGTGTGCGTCTCGCACTTGCCACGCGTGACGAAGACCGCCTGTCCCGCGCCGCTGACGTGGTGCGCGAGGTCACGCATGCCCGCGACGTTGCAATCGTCATCTCTGAACACTTGCTTTTAGCCGAACGTCTGGGTCTGGACGGCGTACATCTGACGGATGGCGCGCGCTCAGTTCGAAAAACCCGCAAGGACATGGGCGACGACGCCATTGTCGGCGCGTTTTGCGGTGCCTCGCGCCACGACGGGATGACGGCCTGCGAACTGGGATGCGACTATGTCAGCTTTGGCCCCGTCGGAGCCACGCCACTGGGCGATGGCACATTGGCCGAACCGGACTTGTTTGAATGGTGGTCTCAGGTAATCGAAGTGCCCGTCGTTGCCGAAGGCGCGCTTGATACCGACATCATCGCCAGGCTTTCCCCGATGACCGACTTTTTCGGCATTGGTGAAGAGATCTGGCGCTGTGACGATCCGGTTGCGAAACTGACCGAATTGCGCGCCGCCATGTCGTAGGGCGGACAATCTGTCCGCCGCCACGCTTGCCAATCCGCATACAAAGCGCCAAAACGCTGGGATGACGCATTCGCCAGATATCCTTTGCATTGGCTCCGTCCTCTGGGACATAATTGGCCGATCCCCCAGCCATATGCGTCAGGGTTCTGACGTGCCCGGTCGGATCACCCGCCTGCCCGGCGGCGTGGCTCTGAACATTGCCATGACGCTGGCCCGCTTTCGTCTGCGTCCCGCGCTGTTGACAGCCATCGGGAAAGACGCCGAAGGCCACGAACTGATCCGCGCCTGTCACGATCTGGGCCTGATCACCGAGTATGCCTATCGTTCTGACGACCTGCCCACCGACACCTATATGGCGGTCGAAGGGGCCAATGGCGTGATTGCCGCCATCGCGGATGCCCACTCGCTCGAAGCGGCAGGTGACAAAATTCTGCGCCCGTTGTCGGATGGCTCGCTGGGGTCCCAGGATGCGCCTTACGCAGGCTTTATCGCACTCGATGGCAATCTCACCCAACGTCTTCTGGAACAAATCGCCCGCGCGCCCTTGTTTGCAGCGGCTGACCTGCGTGTCGCGCCCGCCTCTCCGGGCAAAGCGGAACGTCTGTCCCCCTTTCTCAACCATTCCCGCGCGGTGCTTTATGTGAACCTTGAAGAGGCCGGTCTGTTGTGCCAGACCGAATTCACCTCATCCGAGGCGGCCGCCCAAGGGTTGCTGAACAGGGGCGCCAAACGCGCGCTGGTGACGGATGGCGGCAAATCCGCCTCAGACGCCACCCCGGATGGTATCCTCACCCAAACCCCACCCGCCGTGCTTGTGACCCGCGTCACCGGTGCGGGTGATACGTTTATGGCCGCCCATATTGTGGCCGAAATCGCAGGTTGCGCCCGCGACGAAGCGCTTTCGCGCGCCCTCAACGCCGCCGCAACATATGTTTCCGGAGAACACGCAACATGAGCCTTGTCACCCTGTCGCCAGAAATCACCAAGGCCATGGCAAATGGCGTTCCCGTGGTTGCGCTGGAAAGCACGATCATCACGCACGGAATGCCATTTCCGCAAAACCTGGAGGTTGCAAGACAGGTAGAGGCCGACATTCGTGCAAAGGGCGCCGCACCGGCCACCATCGCCGTTTTGAATGGCACGCTGCACGTCGGCCTGACCGATGCCCAGCTTGAAACCCTTGCTCAATCCCAAAACGTCGCCAAGCTTAGCCGCGCTGACCTTGCCGTATGCATGGCGCAAGGCGGCACTGGCGCAACCACAGTTGCCGCCACCATGATCGCAGCTCATCAGGCGGGCATTGAGGTGTTTGCCACGGGTGGCATTGGCGGCGTGCACAAAGGGGCCGAGGACAGTTTTGACATTTCTGCCGACCTCAGCGAACTGGCGCAAACCCCGGTTACTGTGGTCGCCGCTGGCGCCAAGGCCATTCTTGACGTGCCCAAAACGCTGGAAATTCTGGAAACCAATGGCGTGCCGGTGATCACCTATCAACAAGACAGCTTTCCGGCGTTCTGGTCGGCCACATCAGCGCTGAAATCGCCCCTGCGTCTGGACACAGCCGCACAAATCGCCAAATCACATATCCTGCGCGGCGCACTTGGATTGCCCGGCGGCCATCTGATCGCAAACCCGATCCCACAGGCGGATGAAATCACCGCCGACACGCTCGCGCCTTTCATTGGTCAGGCCACAGATGAGGCGAACGCACAGGGAATCGCTGGCAAAGATGTAACGCCCTTCCTGCTGCAACGCATTTTCGAGCTGACCGGCGGCCGATCCCTGACCGCAAATATTGCCCTGGTGCGCAACAACGCCCGTCTGGCAGCGGATATCGCCCGTGAAATTGGCGCCCTGAAATCAAGTGGCTGAATTCGCTGCATTGTCGTTGAACGTTGCCGGTGAAAAGCCTAACTAGAGGGTGGACTTACCGGAACCCGCCCATGAACACGCCATTTGACGAACAGCCACAACCGCAAAAACACCGCCCCGGATTTTTCGGGCGCCTGCGGTCCAGCTTTCTGACCGGCATTGTGGTGATCCTGCCAATCGGTCTGACCATCTATCTGGTCTGGACGTTGATGGGTTGGGTCGATGGCTTTGTCCTGCCTTTGGTACCAAGTCGCTTCAATCCCGAAGAATATATCGGCATCAACCTGCGCGGCGTTGGCGTCATTATCTTTCTGGTGTTCACCATCATTGTGGGCTGGATTGCCAAAGGTCTGATCGGGCGATCCCTGATCCGCTGGGGTGAAACGCTGGTTGATCGCATGCCTGTTGTGCGTTCGATCTATTCCGGCGCCAAACAGATCGCTGAGACGGTCTTTGTTCAGACTGAACGCTCCTTTGAGCGGGCCTGCCTGATCGAATATCCGCGTCGCGGCATCTGGGCGATCGGGTTCATCTCGACTCACGCCAAAGGCGAAGTGGCTGACACAGTTGCCACTTCCAGCCAGTTGATGAGCGTATTTGTCCCGACCACGCCAAACCCAACTTCTGGCTTTCTGTTGTTTTTTCCCATCGATGATGTGATCGAACTGGAAATGTCCGTTGAAGACGCCGCCAAATTGGTGATCTCGGCTGGTCTGGTCTATCCCAACGCCAAAGACCCCACCAAACCTGCTGAAAACTGATCAACCATACGTCTCGGCCAGATCCACCGTGCCGCGTTTGTTCAGATCATCTTTGTGCGCGTCCAGAAACCCTTGCGCCGCAGCCTGCCCCGCCGCTTTCATGCGCGCCATGACATAGGGCACCGGGGTGCTTTTGGTGGCGACAGTCAGCTCATTCATCAGTTTGTCATCGGCAATCATATGCACATTCACTTCGCGAAACTGCCCACGCTCCAGAACGCCCTGTTCAATCAGGCGCCGCACAAACCCCACAGCGCGTAACTCGCTCATCATTGATGCATTAAAGCTGATCTCATTGACCCGGTTGGCGATCTGCTGCGGTGTAACCGGCAGCGTGTTGCGCTCTAAAGGGTTGATGTTCACAATCACCACATCTGACGGCAAATCGGGGCGATACAACGGCCACAACGCCGGGTTGCCAGTGTATCCGCCATCCCAGAATGCTTCCCGACGACCAGTCTTAGCATCATCGATTTCGACCGCCTGAAACATGGTGGGCAAACAGGCAGACGCTAACAACACATCTGTATTAATCTCTGAACCGGTAAAGACGCGCGCCTTGCCGGTGCGCACATTGGTCGCACAAATGAACAATTGCGGCCCGTTGTCATCACAGACCTTTTCATAGTGGAACTGGTCCGCAACCTGTCGCAAAGGATGCGCATAAAACGGCCCGTAAACATATGGCGTCATCATGCGTTGCGCCATGTCGGCAGCCATAAACGGCCACGAGTTTTCCAACGCCCGGCTGACAAACCCGGGTCCTGGCCCAATCCCGGCCATCCACGCCTCTAAGCCGGGTTCAGTCACAGCACCCAACTGCCCCCACAGCGACTCCAGATTGGCCCGCGCTGCCTCAGGCCCGCCTTCCAGCAATCCTGATTTCAGCGCAGCGCCATTCATCGCTCCGGCAGAGGTGCCGGAAATCCCGGCAATCTCAATATCCGGGTCCTGCAACAGAACATCCAGAACGCCCCATGTGAACGCGCCATGCGCACCGCCACCCTGAAGCGCAAGATTGATCCGCTTTTTATCACCCATATGACGACGCCCCTGTCTTGATTTGCGTCACCATATCTTAAGGTCGGCAACAATGACCACTCTGGGGGTCGGTGTGGGGGCTGCCCCCCACATCAACAAAACGTCAAAGCGCGGTCCAGCCGCCATCAACGGAAATGGTTGTGCCCGTGATCTGCGCCGCCGCGTCAGAGCACAGGAACGCCACCGTGCCCCCCAACTGCTCAACCGTAGCAAATTCCCGGCTTGGCTGACGCTCCAGCATCACCTTTTTGATCACCTCTTCGCGCCCCATGCCGTATTTTTCCATGGTGTCCGGAATCTGCGCCTCAACCAGCGGCGTCAAAACATATCCGGGGCAAACCGCGTTACATGTGATCGGCTCTTCTGCTGTTTCCAGAGCCACCGCCTTGGACATGCCCACAACGCCATGCTTTGCCGCTATATAAGCAGATTTGTAGGGCGACGCCGTCAATCCGTGCGCCGAGGCAATGTTCACCACCCGGCCCCATCCACGTTTGCGCATATGCGGCAAAGCAGCGGCTGTGGTGTGAAAGGCTGAATTCATATTGATCGCGATAATCGCGTCCCATTTATCGGCAGGAAATTCATCAATTGGCGCCACATGCTGAATACCGGCATTGTTCACCAGAATATCGCATCCACCCGCCTGTTCGATCAACGCCCGACATTCGTCTCCCTTGGACATATCTGCCTTGATATAGCGCGCCTCGACACCGCATTGCGCCGCGATTTCGGCGGCCAGCGCGTGATCTTCATCCCGATCTGTGAACGAATTCAGAATCACATTCGCGCCAAGCTTGGCGATTTCCTGCGCGATTCCCAAACCGATTCCCGAATTTGAACCAGTCACGATGGCCGTTTTGCCTGTCAGTGTCATGCCTCAGTCTCCTCATGTTGCAGTTGCACCATAACAATGCTGCGCTCGCAAAATAAGGGGTCATCCGCTGCTTGCGTATTCTTACGGACGCGCAAGTGCCAAAAAAAACGCCCGCACGAAGCGGGCGTAAAGTTATTGAGGCAGGTTTCATACAGGCAAGAAACCTATCGAGCAGTGCAATCTTTATAAGCGTTCCGACGCCGACCTCCAAGCTAAAAGTTTGATAACCCACGAATCCGCCGTTAGTTTTTAAGCTAATAAAACAAGGGCAAGAGAGGATTGTTCAGGCAATGACACCAGTATGTTTCCCACTTCGACGAGCATTTTGTGCGGCTTTGGCCGTTGTTTTCATGGGTGGTCAGGTCCAGTCGGACCCGGCGCACGGCATTGCCATGTACGGCGAACCAGCGCTGCCACCGGGATTCGAGTCGCTCCCCTATGCCAATGCGAACGCCCCCAAGGGCGGACGAATCGTTACCGGTAACACCGGCGGATTCGATTCGCTGAACCCATTTGTTCGCAAAGGAACAGTGCCTTGGCAGCTCCGATTCTTTGCTTACGAATCGCTCATGGGTCGCAATAGGGGTGAACCATTTGCCCTTTACGGCCTGCTTGCAGAATCAATCGAAACCGCACCTGACCGCTCTTGGGTTGAATTTAATCTGCGCCCCGAAGCCCGTTTCTCCGATGGAAAACCCGTCACTGTAGAAGATGTGATCTGGTCATTTGAAACCTTGGGCACCGTGGGTCACCCCCGTTATCTGGGTTTCTGGAAACAGGTCGAAAAGATCGAAGCCACCGGCCCGGATTCTGTCCGGCTGACATTTAACACCGACAATCAAGAACTTGCCCTGATCGCCGGCCTGCGTCCAATCCTGCAAAAGGCCCAGTGGGACGGCAAAGATTTTGCGGACGCCACGCTGGAAGACATCCCTATCGGTTCAGCCCCCTATCTGGTCAGCGATTTTGACCCCGGGCGCTATGTCACCCTCTCTCGCGATCCCGACTATTGGGGCGCCGACGTGCCGTTTCGCAAAGGCACCAACAATTATGACGAAATCCGCATTGATTTCTACGGCGATGGCGACGTCCTGTTTGAGGCCTTCAAAGCAGGTGAAATCTCTTACGTGCGCGAATTCAATGCTGATGACTGGGCCAGCCGATACAGCTTTCCTGACGCGGTGTCCGGAGATGTGGTGAAATCCGAAATTCCGCACCAGAAACCATCTGGCATGACCGGTTTTGTGATGAATGAACGCCGTCCGCCCCTTGATGATATCCGGGTGCGGGATGCGTTAATCCACGCCTTCAATTTTGAGTTCATCAACGACACCATGACCGGTGGACGCCAACCGCGCATCACATCGTATTTCTCAGGCTCTCTTTTAGGCATGGAGGATGGTCCTGCGACCGGTCCCGTGGCCGATATTCTGAAACCAATTGCGGATCAGCTGCCGCCAGACGCACTGTCCGGCTACACCCTGCCCGCCTCGGATGGCAGCGCACGCAACCGCGCCAATCTGCGTCGTGCAACCGATCTTTTGAATGCGGCTGGTTGGAATGCAGTCGATGGCAAAATGACCAATGCAGACGGGAAATCCTTAAGTCTTGAAATCCTGCTGCGTCAGGGCGACAGCCAGAACAAAGCCGTGATCGACATCTATACCAAATCGCTCGAACGCCTTGGCATCGACTCCACAGTGTCTCAGGTCGACAACGCGCAATACACGCAACGCGTCGCAGAGTACGATTTCGATCTCGCAGACTTCCGCCGCGCCCTGTCTCTCAGCCCCGGCAACGAGCAATACCTCTATTGGGGCAGCGACTCGGCCAAACAACCCGGATCGCGCAACCTGATGGGTGTGCAATCGCCGGTAATCGATGGTCTGATTGACGCCATGCTCACCTCTGACACGCAGGCAGATTTTGTCGCCAACACCCGCGCGCTGGATCGCGTCCTGATCGCCGGGCGGCATGTGATCCCGATCTGGAACTACGCCGTGGGCCGCATCGCACATCGTAAAGAGATGCACTTCCCGGACATCCTGCCAATCTATGGTGACGGTGCAGACTGGATGCCAGCCTTATGGTGGTACGAAGAGTAATTACCAACAACAGCTCGGGGCGCGCACCTTTGTCTGCGCGCCCTGTTTATGAAACCGATGCGATACCGACGTGATACCGACGCCGCGCCGATGCAGATATTCGCCTCTTAGCGGCGTTCAATTTTCAGGCGAATACCATCCCGCGAACGCACCGTCAGATACGCCACAGGCACCGGTGGCGGCCCGTCGGTGGTGATGCGAAAATGCTTAAGGATCATCGACAGGATCAATGGCCCCTCGACCATCGCAAACCCAGCCCCGGTACAAACCCGCGACCCGGCAGAGAATGGAATATAAGCCTCGCGCGCGCATTTGCGCCCGTTTTCAGTCCGCCAACGCGTGGGATCAAACCCATCCGGATTGTCCCACAACCGTTCGTGTCGATGCAAATGCCACGGCGACAAAACCATCTGCGCACCCGGTTTAATGTCGCGATCCCGAAACTGCTCCGGACAAGTCGACTGACGCACCATCATCGGCACAGGCGGATATAACCTCAGCACCTCGCGAAACACGTCCCGGCTGACTTTCAATCGCGACACTGCGCTAAAATCTTCTTCCAGATCAGTCGCTTCCGCCGCAATTTTTTCCTGCCACTCTGGATACAACGCCATTATATACAACGCCCATGCCAAAGCTGATGCGCTGGTTTCATGTCCGGCAAGGAAAAAGATCGCAACCTGATCGACCATCTCATCCGCATCAAAGGTTTCCCCGCTTTCCGGGTCTTGCGTGGTCATGATCTTGGTGGCCAGATCATCCGGCGCCGACCCGTCCCGGATCGCGACCATCCGTTCTTCGGTCAGTTGCTTGATCAACCCGCGAATAGACGCCGCCGTAGCCTTGGTATCTTTGCGAAAGAACCGTGGCATCCAGCGTGGCAAAGGCACAAATGCCGCCAGATTTAAGATCGGCTGGCTGCGCTGATAATCGCGGAACTGGGAAAACACCGCTGACGCAATTTCGTGCTCAATCGGGATTGAAAACAATGTGCGAAAGATCACATCTGCCGCAACATGACTGGTTTCCTGTTCTATCTCAACCACTTGTCCATCAAAGTTATCCAACCTTTGGACCGCCGCTTCGCTGGCTTGCCACATTGCCGGAAACGTATCGCGCAGCCGACCGCCCTCAAATGCGGGATCTATTATCCGCCGCTGCCGCTTCCATTTCTCCCCATTGGTCAGAAACACAGACTCCCCCAGCAAAGGCCGCAACCCTTCGCTGATCCGACTGGATTTCGGGAAATCATCCGGGCGTTCCTTCAACACCGTTTTCACCAAATCGGGTTGGTTCAACATGTATGACCGGAAAAACGGCGTCCGAAACTCGGCCATCCAGGCCCGGTACAAGCGCGCAGGCTGCGCCGAAAGAATGTCTTTGCGAAACAGCTTCACATAGTTGCGCAACGACACAGCATCGGGTCGCGACTCGGGCTTGGGGGGCAATGTCATGGGGTCATCTGCGGGAATTTATTCACCGCCCTCTCAATCCGGGATTTCGACGGCTGTCGGTCTTTGTAACGCTCTGCCAATGTCTTAGGTCCGGCTGTTATACGAAAATAGTCGTAATCCCCGGGTCGATCAAACGCGCACATATACTGAAAATGTAGCCTGAAGAACCGCCAGCGCAGCTCTTTCCAGCGCTCCGGGCTCAAGGTCTTTGTGAACGCCGCCGACACCACAAGCGGCCAGATTTTGTCGTCCTTCGCCACGCCAGTGACCGACACCGGGTCACATAATGCAAACGCACAGCCATCACCGGGCGCTGTCACATCTACCCACGTCACTGCAGGACAGGTTGACAAAAAGGCCAGATCAGCGCGCAGACGATACGCTTTGGGCAGGAATGACACCATTGGAACCACCTGCCCCAACGACAAAAAGGCCAACGCAGGTCCGTCTTTTGGCACATGACCGCCACGCACCAGATCCGCAAGGATCGACACCGCCAGATGCGCACCTGAACTGTGGCCCACCACAAGAACTTCGTCCACATCCTCTTGTAAACTCGGCGCAATCCGATCGCGAAACGCGCCCATACGCGCTTCTAGCTCGGGCGGATTGGCACCCTGGCTGGCCGCCGAATAGGCGTAGTCATGCATCAGGTAATAGGCGAAAAATTTGCCGTCCTTTTTGCGAAACCAATTCAGAATTGGCGGCACCACGGCAAGCGCCGCAAACCCGACCCTCCAAGGCAGAAATACCGCAATCGCCGCGCCGATCCCCCAAGCCACCAACAGTGCCAGCACAAGCTGGACCACCAGAAAAACCACCGGATACAGCGCCGCAATCACCGGCCCCTTGCGCAGTTTCATCAAACGCCCCAACGCACCGCTGACAATATATGTCCATGCGGTTCGGGCCAGCTGCACATAGGTTGCGGTGATACCCTGTTCCATGCTGTCACGCACGATGTCGGACCAGACCAGCACCTCAACGTCTGCCTGAGTCTGGCCGTTCTCGATCTCTGCGTCGACATGCCAGCCATAGGGACCATCGCCTGGTGTCTTGGCGGTCAGGGCAATGTCATACCCCGACACAGCCGCCTGCGCTGCACCTTCTTTGCGATAAAGTTCACGGTATCGTCTGGGATGAATGGGGTCATAGCCGGGAATGTAAAATACCCGACGGCGTCGCACCTCGCGGTGACTGTTTTTGCCCATATGCCTGCCCTTTCTTTGCTGGCAGACTACCCAACTACTGGGGCAAGAATACGCCCCTAACCAAGCGTTGCCAAGGCAGGGAATGTCTCTAGCAGCCACCAGCTAAACGTGCTGAACGCCCCGGTGACCAGCATCAGCCCGACTAGCACCAGCAACACGCCCATGATCTTTTCGATCAGGCCCATGTGACGCTTGAGTTTGTTCATCACACCCACAGCGCGTGTCAGAAAGATCGCAGCCAGCAGAAATGGAATGCCCAGACCCGCCGCATAAACCCCAAGCAATATCGTGCCGCGCGCGACCGACGCTTCGCCAGCTGCCATTGACAGGATCGCGCCCAATTGTGGACCAATGCACGGCGTCCAGCCAAATGCAAACGCAAGCCCCAGAACATAGGCTCCAAACGCCGATCCACCGGATTCGCCAGCATCAATGCGGGCCTCACGGTCCAGAAACGGAATGCGAAACACGTTCAGAAAATGCAGCCCGAAAATAATCACAATCACACCGGCAATTTGGCCGAAAAGCGTTTGATTTTGCAGGAAAAACGCACCAAATGCTGACGCCGTAAACCCAAGGAACAAAAATACCGTCGACAGCCCCATGACAAAGAACAGGGCCGCCCAAATGGCCTTGCGCCGTGCGGCGGCTTCGTCGGTCAGTTCCGCCATGCTGACACCACTCATATAGGCCAGATACGGCGGCACAATAGGCAGGACACAAGGCGACAAAAACGAGACTACACCAGCAATCAGCGCAACGAGCATTGCGGGTATCATTCCCGCATCGATGATATCAATTCCGAACATGCCCATCCCTTATCGCATTGCCACGGCCCCGTCACGCGCCACTGCAGTCACGCCCAAACACATCCCTGTGGACAGGCCATTTTTTCAGGATTATGTCATTGACATGGATCACGAAATTGACGCCATCGGGCTGTTGTGCCCTCTTCCGGTTCTGCGCCTGCGCAAACGTATGATGCCGTTGTCGGCTGGCACCCGTATCCGATTGCTGGCGGATGATCCCGCCGCCGTGGTCGACGTGCCTCATTTTTGTAACGAGGCTGGTCACAAGTTGATCGAGATGACCCAGACCGACGGCCATCTCAGCTTTCTTGTCGAAAAACAGGGCCGCCAAAAATAGAGACGCCGGGGAAATCCCCGGCGCTTTTGTTCTTTGTTTGACTGGCTTTAGCTGCCCTTCGACCACCAACCACGCCGCTTGGGCTTTGGCGGCATAGCCGGTTGCTCTGGCACGACGTCTACGACGGTCTCAACCGGTGCCACGACCTCTGCCTCAACAGCGGGTTCAACAATGGCCTCGGCCACATGTTCAACACCATTGGCAATCCCGGCCTCGACAACAGGCTCCGCCTCAACCGGCGCAGCAGGTTCGCTTTCGACAACGTCAACTGCTACTTCAGCGGTCTCTGCCAAGACGACAGGAGTCTCTGCCACAGGTTCGGCATCCGGTGCAGTCTCAACAGGCGCTTGAGCGCTGTCAGCGGCATTCGTCTCTTCCGTCTTTTTCGAACGTGATCGACTGCGCGACCGGCTACGAGTCCGCTTTTTTGGTTTGTCTTCGGTCTCGACGTCACCAGTGGCTTCGGTCTCACCAGCTCCAGCAACCTCAGATGGCTCTGCGGCTTCTTCTGCAGCGTCTTGCCCCTTGGCCTCGGCTTCACCGTTTTCCTGATCGTTTTCCTGCGCACCGGTTGAGGATTTACCCCGACGGCGACGACGACGACGGCGCTTCTTGGGCTTGGTTTCCTCTTCAGCCGCTTCCACGACGTCTTCGACTTCCGCCTCTACCGTTTCGATCTCGTCGATTTCATCCATCAATGAAGTATCCACCGAAACCACAGGCGAAGCCACTTCGGCCACAACCCGAGACGCTGTTTTGAATTTCTCCAGCGTAAAGTCAGGCGACACCAGATGCGTATCCCCTTCGATGCGCACCGAAAGACCATAACGTCCTTCAATCTGGGCAACATGTTCACGCTTTTGGTTCATGATGTAATTCGCAATGGCCACAGGGCATTTCACCAATACTTCACGTGACCGGCGGCGTGTGCCTTCTTCTTCGATCTGACGCAGGATCGACAGCGCAAGGTTATCATCCGACCGGATCAACCCGGTGCCGTGACATGCCGGACAAGGCTGTGTGGTGGCCTCAATCATGCCAGGACGCAGACGCTGACGCGACATTTCCATCAGACCAAAGCCCGAAATGCGCCCAACCTGAATGCGCGCGCGGTCGGTTTTGAGCTTGTCCTTCATCCGTTTCTCAACGGACGCATTGTTCTTGCGCTCGTCCATGTCGATGAAATCGATCACGATCAGACCCGCCAGATCGCGTAAACGCAACTGACGCGCCACTTCTTCGGCAGCCTCAAGGTTGGTTTTCAACGCGGTCTCTTCGATCGAACCTTCTTTGGTGGCCCGTCCAGAGTTCACGTCGATCGCAACCAGCGCCTCGGTGACACCAATCACGATATAACCGCCGGATTTCAGCTGAACCGTCGGATTGAACATACCGCTCAGGTATGTTTCGACCTGATAGCGGGCAAACAATGGCAGCGCTTCGGTGTAGTGCTTCACGTTTTTGGCGTGGGACGGCATGATCATTTTCATGAAGTCCTTGGCGATGCGATAGCCGCGCTCGCCTTCCACATGCACCTCGTCGATCTCACGATTATAAAGATCGCGGATCGATCGTTTGATCAGATCGCCTTCTTCGTAAATCTTCGCAGGCGCAATTGATTTCAGCGTCAGTTCGCGAATCTGCTCCCACATACGCTTGAGATAGTCATAGTCGCGTTTGATCTCGGTCTTGGTCCGCTTGGCACCCGCTGTTCTGACGATCAGACCAGCACCCTGCGGGACTTCGATTTCGCTTGCGATATCTTTGAGCTTCTTGCGGTCCGCAGCATTGGTGATCTTGCGGGAAATCCCGCCACCACGCGCCGTGTTGGGCATCAGCACGCAATACCGGCCTGCCAATGACAGATACGTTGTCAATGCCGCGCCTTTATTGCCGCGCTCTTCTTTGACCACCTGTACCAAAAGGATTTGGCGAACTTTGACCACTTCCTGAATTTTGTAACGGCGCGCGCGTGGTTTGCGAGGCGGGCGAATATCTTCGCTGTCATCCTCTTCCGCAACGGATTCGATACTGTCGTCTTTATCAGACGCCTTGGACCCTTTGGGTTTGGCTTCCTCAGACGTTTCTTCGCCAGAATCAGGCTCCTCGCTCGCCTCTTCCTGTGCGGGTGCGTCATCAGCTTTGGCTTCAACCGGCGCAGGGTCTTCCTGAGCGGCTAGTTCGGATGTTTCGGCGTCTACGGTCTCAGCTTCTGCTGTGGCGACATCTTCATTTGGCGCTACTGCTTCAACGTCCTGAACCGTTTCGGGCTGTTCTTCAACCTCTGGTGCTTCCACCTCTGCAGTGGCCTCAACCTCAGCTGCTGCTTCAGGTTCAGACGGCTCGCTTACAGTTTCTTCCCCGGTTTCGGGATCTTTTGAGACGACAGGATCGTCAGAATCCGTATTGGCGGCAATGGTTTTGCCACCTTCAGGCTTGTCTTCGGGCGCTTCCTCAACAGTTTCAACTGCTTCAGCAACGTCTTCGTCAGCACCCTCAGTCGCCGCCTCAACGTCAGGCTCAACCTCTGCTACCTCTTCGACAGCACTTTCCGGCGCCGCTTCAACTTCCGGTGCAGCTTCGGCAACGTCTTCTACTGGCGCAGTTTCGGCCGGGGTTTCAACACTTGCAGCGTCCGCTTCAGCAACCTGTGCCACATCGGCGGGCTCTTCAACCGGAGTCTCTGACACCAGTTCCATCGGAGACAGACCTTCGCCGCTATCTGTATCGGCTTCGTTCAGGTCAATTGTCTCCATCCCGGAGATGTCTTGAATTTCGGGCTTTTCAGCGTCTTGAACCGCCGCGACGGCTTGTTCATCCGTCGTCTCGACAGCCGCTGTTTCTTTGGGTTTACGAGACCGCGAACGCGACCGTGAACGCGACCGCGAAGATTTGGGTTTCTCGTCTTCCTCGTCGCGCGCCTTCAACGATTCAGCATAGGCGCGCTCTTCTTCCATCAGCGCCTCGCGGTCAGCGACCGGGATTTGATAATAGTCTGGGTGAATTTCCGAAAACGCCAGGAACCCATGGCGGTTTCCGCCATAGTCAACAAAAGCCGCCTGAAGCGAAGGCTCCACACGCGTGACTTTTGCGAGGTATATATTTCCTGCTAGCTGACGTTTGTTTTCTGATTCAAAGTCGAATTCCTCAACTTTGTTTCCGTCCACCACCACAACGCGGGTCTCTTCCGCGTGGGTGGCATCGATGAGCATTTTTTTGGCCATGATATCCGTATGCACCTACGCAATCGTCCGCGCCCTGGTGGGGCGTTGAGGGTGAATTGCGTCGGGTGACTTGTCTGTGCGATGTCAGGCGCGCGGCCAAGAGGGCCGCGTACGGCCTCTGCTCGGTCCATCAATATGTTGGCGCGCTTCATCGCGTTTCTTCTCCGACACAGCAAACCATTAAGCCTAACTGCGCCTGTTATATGCCCTCCGCCGTGCGGATCGGGCGTCTCACTGGCCCCTTTTGAGGGCCTCATCGGTCTGGATGTATCGCGTGGCCACCGGCCTCTCGCGCGTCACTCTCCAGCGAAACTTTTACCGTCAACCGAAACACGGACTGACGTATGACTACATAAGACCACTGGTAGGGAGATTACAATGGAGAAACGACACCGTATGTTGCGACTACAGATTTCGCCAGTCGCTATGAAAGCGGCGCGTTCCACAAACCAAGCTGACGCAAAGCATCCCGCAAATCTGTTGCAATCTCCTGTCCCAAGTCAGGCAACTGGCTGCAGGACGGGCGCAAGTCAGGAATCTGAAAGCTGTGGCACCCCGACGCCACGGCGGCGGTAATTCCCGGATCGCTGTCTTCAAAGGCTACGCAGTCCTGTGGATGCACGCCAAGCGTCTCAGCCGCCTGTAAATAGGGCGCCGGATCTGGTTTGTTGGCACGCACTTCGTCCCCTGCCCGAACGTGATCAAGAAAGGGCAGCAATCCAGCCGTGGCCAGTTTCTGCCGCGCCAGCACACCTTTGGTCGAAGTCACAACCGCAATGCGCGCGTCCAGTTCTCTGAGGCGGCTCAGGACGTCTTTGGCAAAGGGGCGCAATGGAATGCCCGCCTCTGCCCGTGTCGCGTACCGTCTGCGAAATGACAGCATAAAGTCGGCAAACTTCACATGCCGTGGCAGAAAATCCGCCACCCTCTGTTCTGTTTCGGCGCTGGAGGTTCCAATCAACCCCATAAAAAACTCGGTTGAGGTACCGTGATCCAGGGCCAGTTCATCAGTCATCTCTAAAAAGATGCGCATCATCAGACGCTCGGAATCAAGCAACAGCCCGTCCATGTCGAATAAGAATGCTGCGGGACGTGGCACGTGAAAAGCTCCTGACGGCAAAGCTGCCTGTGCCCAAGTCAATGTCAAACGAGGCCGCAGGTTTCAATCCCGCAGCCCCGTTTCCAAGGTCACACTTTCCTTCAACCTGAAGCGAACCGGTTAAAGATAATCCGCACGCTGCAGTCCGTATTTCGCCATTTTCTCATTCAGCGTCCGGCGCGGCAGGCACAATTCTTCCATCACGCTGGCAATCGAGCCGCGATGACGCCGCATCGTATTGTCGATCAACATGCGCTCAAAGGCTTCGACATATTCTTTCAGTGGCTTGCCTTCTGTGGTCATGACCGGCTGCATGTCTTCGTGGTCTGACATCAACAGCGACGCGATCGTGCCTCCGCCACGGCGCGATTGCAGAACGGCCCGTTCCGCCAGATTGATCAGCTGACGCACATTGCCCGGCCACGGAGCCTGTAACAATTGCGCGGCTTCCTGCGCGCTGACTTGCGGCGCGTCACAGCCATATTCCTCGGAAAACTGCTCGCTCAACCGTGTGAACAACGTCAGAATGTCCTCTCCGCGCTGGCGCAAAGGCGGCACGGTGATGCGCAGCGCGGCCAGCCGGTAAAACAGATCGGGGCGCAAAGCGTCTTCACAGGTGCGGTCCTGTTCTTGCATGTTGCACAATGCCACAATCCGCGTTTCTGCCGGGGTGCCCTGTTCATTGATCACGTTCAACAGCTTGGCCTGTAACCCGTCGCTCAGCGTCTCAACATCTTCCAACACAAGCGTTCCACCGCGCGCCTCTTCGATGGCAGGCAACTGGCTGTCCTCCGGGTTCATCGGGCCGAACAAACGGCGCGCCAGAGCCTCTTCCTCAAACGCACCGCAGCTGACCAGCACAAACTTTTTCCCGGCCCGACTGCCCACAGCATGCAATGCATGCGCCACCAGCGTTTTGCCGGTACCGGTTTCACCATCAATCAGAACATGGCCATCCGCCTGCCCCAAATCCAGAATATCCTCTTTCAGACGTTCCATCACCGGACTGGCGCCGATCAGTTTTTTGATGATCTGCCCACCATCGCTCAACTCGCGCCGCAACACACGACTGTCCAACGTCAGGCGACGTGCAATGGTCGCCTTTTTGGCCAGTTGGGTCATGCGATCCGGGTTGAATGGTTTTTCTAGGAAATCGTAGGCTCCAACGCGCATCGCTTCCACCGCCATGGGCACATCACCATGCCCGGTGATCATAATCACCGGCAACGCGCTGTCCGCACCCATCAGCTTTTTCAGGAACTGCATCCCGTCCATGCCCGGCATTTTGATGTCCGAGATGACAATGCCCGGATAGTCCGATCCAAGCGCTTTTAGCGCGTCTTCTGCGCTGGCAAATGTTTCTGTGTCATATCCTGACAGCGCCAGCCACTGGCTGATCGACTGCCGCATATCCTGTTCATCATCGACGATGGCGATTTTCATACCTTGGGCCACGCGTTTACTCCGCTGCTTCTACGTCTTCATTCAAAATGGGCAGCTGCACTTCAAATACAGCCCCCTGTGTGTGTCCATTGCGCGCCGTCAGGCGGCCGCCCAGATCATTCACGATCCCCGAAGAGATCGCCAATCCAAGGCCAACTCCGTCACCGGGCTGCTTGGTGGTAAAAAACGGCTCGAATAATTCATCCAGATTTTCGATGCCCGGACCGTTATCGCGCACGGTCAGTGTCGCGGTCTCTCCGACGGCCAGAATGATGTCGATTTCCGGATTATCCACACCCAGCGTCGCATCCAAAGCGTTGCGCAACAAATTGATCATCACCTGTTCAATGCGCACCCTGTCACCCATCACGCGCACCGGGTCATCCGGAAGAATCTGGCTAATCCGGACTTGCCGCTGCCGCAGCTGGGGCTCCATCATCGACAATGCCGAGGTCAGTGCGTCGATCATGTTCACCGGCGTAAAATCATCGCCACCTTTACGGGCATACGATTTCAGCTGTTTGGTGATCGCACCCATGCGCTCAATCAGATCGTCAATCCGCTGAAATGACGACAACGCCTCTTCTGGCCGGTTGCGCCGCAACAAAAGCCGCGCGCCCGCCAGATAGGTCTTCATCGCCGCCAAAGGCTGGTTCAGCTCATGACTGACCGCCGCAGACATTTCCCCCAACGCCGCGAGCTTTGAACTCTGCGCGAGACTGTGTTCGGCGACTTCCAAACTTTGCTGCATCCGTTCACGCTCAGCAATTTCACGCTGAAGCCTTTGGTTCAAAGCGCGCAGCTCAACCGATTCCCGCTGAAATAACGCCACACGCACAGCACTTTTGCGGCTAACCACGTAAAACGCCAATGCCAGCAAGATCGCAAAGCCCATTATTTCAAGCGCCAGAACCGCGTTCACCTTTTCGCGCACGCTGGCATAAGTCGTAAAAGACGTCATACGCCAGCCTCGAAAAGGAATGCGCACATCCTTGCGCATTACAGCCTCACCCTGAAAATAGGCGTCCGCAGGTAACTGGGTCCAGTCTGCAGTGGCCTGAATAGCGCGTTCAATGGCACCTTGGGCTGGCTGACGCGCCAAAGCTTCGGTTTCTGTTAACCCTCGCCACCTTGGCTCTGAGGCCAGAACGATCGACCCTTCACTTTGCGTGACATAAACCGCGTCTGAAATGCCGGCCCAGGCACGCTCAAATTTGTGCAGGTCGACCTCAACAACAATCACACCAATCGGCTGACCCTGGCTGTCCACCCGTCGCGAATAGGTAAAACGGTTGGTCCCGGATTCACCTTCTGTAACAGAAAACAACGTTGCGTTAGAACGCAACGCATTCACAAAAAACGCGCTGTTTCTGTGCGATGTGCCCAAACGCGTCCGATCCGTGGCCGCGACTGTGCGCCCGCCCTCATCCAACAATAACAAAGACGCCGCACCAATTTCCTCGACAAAGGATATCAGCCGCGCGGTGGACTGTGAGAAATCGTCTGAGTTCAATGCCCCGATAAGCTCGGGGTCCTTTGCCAACAACTGCGGAACAATCGCACTACGTCTGAGTTCCGACAGCAAGTTACCAGAGTAAAGCGCCAGCCTTAGCTCAGCCCGGTTGCGCGTATTCTGCGTGAACCGATCCGTCAAAAGGCTGTTTGTAACCCAGATCGTCACCCCGGCAAACAGACACAACACCAGCAGAGCTGTGCGCACACGCCAGCTGGCCGCTTTGGGTCGCGATTTCGCTGCGTCTTGTGTGGGAGGCGGGTTCATACCTCCCAGAATACGCTTGGGCTGCGTCGGCCTCAAGTCAGGCGGTCGCCAACTGGTCCATTAACGAGCGGAACATTGCCACCCCATCGGTGCCACCATGCCCATCATCGGCCGCCCGCTCAGGGTGTGGCATCATCCCCAGAACCCTGCGGTTCTTGGAAACCACACCGGCAATATCTGCAACCGAACCGTTCGGATTATCAGTGTAAGTAAAGGCAATTCGACCTTCATCACGCAACTGCGCCAGCTTTTCGTCTGTAGCAAAATAGTTGCCATCGTGATGGGCAATCGGAATATCGATCACCTGCCCCGGCGCATATCCGCCGGTAAAGGCTGTTTCGGTCGTTTCAACCTTCAAACCAACCGTGCGGCAAATGTATTTCAGTCCTGCATTGCGCCGCAACGCCCCCGGCAGGATGCCGGTTTCGGTCAAAACCTGAAATCCATTGCAGACGCCAATCGCATATCCACCACGCTCGGTGTGGGCGATAAGCGATTTGCAGATTGGCGAGTTGGCAGCAATTGCCCCGCAGCGCAAATAGTCGCCAAAAGAAAAGCCGCCCGGAACGCCAACAATGTCCAGCCCTTCAGGAAGCGCTGTGTCCTTGTGCCAGACCATGGTCACATCCATACCCGCCTGTTCAAAGGCGACGGCAAGATCCCGGTCACAGTTAGATCCGGGAAAAACGATGACAGCTGCACGCATTTTGGGCTCTCCTAGGCAGAAACTCGGTGATGAGCGGCTTGGTTGCGCATCCCCTAGCCCATCTGACGCCCGCGTTCCAGCCCCCAAACAGCGCTCAGAGCCAATTGCCCATCAACACAAAGGCAGACCAGAAATAAGGATGCGCAAACCCGGCTTCGCCCTGATCGTCATCCATCGATTCAGCCGCGCGGGTGGCGCCAGCGCCCTGCCCGTCGCCCTGCAGCATCGCAACCTGCGCGCGGCGCAACGCTTCGGCCTTGTCCAGCCCCTCGATTATCATGCCGTGATAGAAATCCTGCATCAGTATCGGCGTCGCCGCATCCGCAACAGGCCAAAGCGACGCCATCACCGCACTGGCGCCGTTCAGCTGCGCCGTTGCGCCAAACCCGTCAATTTCCGACCCATCTCCACCACGCGCAGTCTGACAGGCCGACAATGTCAAAAGATCGACGCCCTGAAACCGAAACGCACGTTTCTGACGAATGGCGCTCAGGCTCAAGTGCGTGCCGTCGCCGAGCAACAAAAAAGAATCGTCTTCCTGCCCGGGGCGCAGCGCAAAGTGGCTGGCAATGTGCAGGATGCCAGGTTTGCGCATCAGCACCTTGCGCAGGCTGCGGGTATCAAACCCTTCGTCCAACACCGCATCCCCCAGCAAAACACCCTGTCCGTCCTGCGCGGCAAATATCGTCTCGATCTCGTGCGCCACACCGGGCAAAGGTGAAAATCCCGGATGGGCCCGCGTGACTCCAAACCCGGCGGCCTTTTCTGCCACCCGCGCGCCGCGCGCAAATTGGGTTGGAACGGCTGTTGAATACAGTGAAAATGCAAAGCTCTCGACCAGATATCCCTGACCATCATGCAGCGCCGCAAAGGGTATATACCGCAGGAATCCTTCGAGGTTCAGCATCACAACCTCGGTTCCGGCCTCCTCCAACGCATCCCGCACCGGTTCGAATACTGCGTCATACAGCGCCTGAAGCTGCGCTTCTGCGTCCGGGCTGCGCGCTTCTTCGATCAGCTGCAATGCATCCAGCACCTGCCGCCCCAGCTCCCCTTTGGGAATAGGCGTCTCCTCATGCAATGTCACACCCGGCAGCGTCAAAAACAAATGCACGGCCTCGTCCAATGCCGCCACTTGCAGGATCGCCGTAGGCCGCTCTAACCCGGCCAAAACATCCTGATAGGCGCCAACAGCGTCAAATTGCGCGGCCATACCGGCGCGTTCCGCCTGATTCGCGACCTGCACCAGAAAATCCTCTACCGCCGCATCAAATTCGTCCGTCGCAACCTGCAATGCGTCTTCCAAAAGGAACAGCTGATCCTCTTCGGCCTCTGTCGCAGTGCCCGCATCCAGCTTAACGTACAGTGCGCGCAATTCCTGCTCCGCTTTGATTGGAATTTGCGCAAGCACCGCCAGCTTGGATTCCACGCTCAACTCATCATCGGTCAGGATGGCCCGGGTGCCCGTCAAATCTGCGCCACCATCGCGACGCAGGAACTCAAAAACCTCTTCCTCTTTTTCCATATTCAGCACGGCCTGCGCCTCGCTGATGCGACCCTCTTCAATCAGCAAATCCGCCAAAGACTGGTAAAGCCGTCGCCACTCGGCGCGCAATTCTTCGGTGCCGCTGTCGCTGATTGACGCGTTGATCGCACGCAATTCCTGCTGCGCATTAACCGCCATTTTGCCGAAAAAGATCGCCCGTTCGCGATTGCCCTTAGCCGCAAATGCGCGCGACAACATTTCAAACAACCAGCGCTGATCGCTCAGCGACTGGGTTCGGTTTGCGGCAATATAGGGCATCGCAGACATGCCCCATTGGATGGCTTCATCATACCGCCCGGTTTCGGAAATCACGATGCCGATGTTCATGCGGGCTTTTCCGGTCGAATCCGCCAGCGGGCCATCGATCTTTTCCATTACGGGCAAAGCCCGCTTGATCCAAGCCTCGGAAGATTCAAATTCCTTTAAACGCCAATAACTTACACCGATGTTATTGGCCACATAGGCTGCTGAAATCTCGGCGCGTACGCCTTCGCTTTTCTCAAAGAACTCCAATGCGTCGTCATAAACGCCAATGGCCTCGCGAAACCGTTTCATACCGTCCAGACCGACGCCCTCGTTCAGCAACGCGTTGGCGATCGCAAATTCCATCTCGGGAATGATGCCAATATTGGCCCGGTAAATGCGGCGCGCCTGATCCAGATATGGCAGGCTGTCGCGATGGCGCTCCAACCCTTGCAGGGCGATCGCCATATCCTCATAACACACCGCCAGCTGCACTTCGTATTCCGGCAAGGTCAGGTTGGGCAACAGAATGCGCACGCACCGGCTGAGCCAGTTCAGCGACTCGACATATTCCGAGACATTCTGCAAAGCCTGCCCAATCTGGCGCGCAGCATAGGCTGCATAAATCTGTTCATCCGCGTTGCCCTGTCGCCAACCTTCATAAGCAATCTCCAGATACGGGATCACCGCCTGAAGCGTTGCTTCGCTTTGGCGTGGGCCGCCAAATACCGGGAGAACAAAGTTATAGGCGGCGTATGGATCGCCCGCATCTGCGGCTTCGCGCTGGCTGAAATCGGCCAGCGCCAAAGGGTCGTCCTGCGCACGCAAAGGCCCCGCCGCGACCCAAAGAGCCACAGTCAAAACCAATATTACCGTCACTATGGTGCGTTGGATCATACGAGACCCCAGCCCCTTTGATTACTCTCAAAGGCTAGGCAGTCTCGGACAGCGTTGCAACGAAAAGATCGCGCGGGCGTTAGCCCAGCTCGACGCGGTAGCTTTCGATCACCGTGTTGGCCAACAGCTTTTCGCACATGTCAGTGACGGTATCTTCGGTGGTGCCTTCGGCCAGATCCAGCTCGATAACCTTGCCCTGACGCACACCTTCAACACCGTCAAACCCAAGGCTGCCAAGCGCATGGCGCACTGCCTCGCCCTGTGGGTCCAGAACGCCGTTTTTTAACATCACGTACACACGTACTTTCATCGTCTTCATCTCCGATCTGAAGAAGAAACATGCTCGTGTTTCTTCACATCATCATTCTTTTGCGCCAACACACCCTTTTAGGGCGGGGCTGTATCAGTTCACCAAAGTTGGTTTTGGACCGGTTCCCTTGGGCATCACACCCAATCGGCGCGCCACTTCGGCATAGGCATCTGTCAGATTGCCCAGATCGCGGCGGAACACATCTTTGTCGAGCTTCTGACCCGTCTCAATATCCCACAAACGGCAACTGTCCGGGCTGATCTCATCGGCCACAACCAAACGCTGGAAATCGCCCTCATAGATCCGGCCAATCTCAATTTTGAAATCGATCAGCTTGATCCCGGCGCCAAACATCACGCCCGACATGAAGTCATTCACCCGCAGCGCAAGACCCAGAATGTCGTCCATGTCCTGCTGGCTGGCCCAGCCAAACGCGGCAATATGCTCTTCGGAAACCAACGGATCACCCAGCGAGTCGTCCTTGTAGCAATATTCCACAATCGGGCGCGGCAACTGTGTGCCTTCTTCGATGCCCAGACGTTTGCTCATGGTGCCAGCAGCAAAATTGCGCACGATCACTTCCAGCGGGATAATCTCGCAGGACCGCACCAGTTGTTCGCGCATGTTCAGCCGTTTCAGAAAGTGAGTCGGCACGCCAATCTGGTTCAAACCGGTCATGAAATATTCGCTCAGGCGATTATTCAACGCACCTTTGCCGTCAATCACATCTTTCTTTTCAGCGTTAAAAGCGGTCGCGTCATCTTTAAAATACTGCACGATGGTGCCCGGTTCCGGCCCTTCAAACAGGATTTTGGCCTTGCCTTCATAGATTTTTTTGCCGCGTGCCATGGCTGAACTTCCTTTTTTGCCGGGTTGAGTCCCGGTGTCAGGCGCTCTCTTACTGGATGGGCGCCATTGTCGCAAGCACACCTGCCCCCCTTGCAGCATGCGTCATCAAAGGGCATATCTTAAGGGACTTCCATGTTTCCAGAGGACTCTTCTGATGACCACCTTTGACGATCGCGAAAGCGCTTTTGAGAACAAATTCGCGCATGACGAAGAAATGCGCTTTAAAGCAGACGCACGCTGCAACAAGATGCTGGGCCTTTGGGCCGCAGAACATTTAGGCAAGTCCGGCGACGATGCCGAGGCCTATGCCAAAACAGTTGTGGTTGCCGATTTCGAAGAAGCAGGCCATGAAGATGTGATCCGCAAAGTTGTTGCTGATCTCGAAGGAAAAATAACTGCTGACGATATTCGCGCCAAACGCGCCGAATTACTGCAACAGGCCCAGGCACAGATCGTCAACGAAGCCTGACATCTGACCACAGACTGAAATTCAAAAAACGCGCGGGTTACGGCCTGCGCGTTTTTTTGCGTCCTGTTCAGCCTGGATGCGCGTCTCGGGCCGGGTGCATTTCCGGTATCGTGCCGTCACTATCAAAATACCCAATAAACATCTTCGCATGTGGCTCATAATCTTCGTGCAAAGAATGCGATTGCCACCAGTCGGTACGCATGCCAAACCGCGCACATATTGATCTGTCCTTTAGGAGACCCGGAATGACAAATGCCCTGACCAAATTGCTGGAAACACGCGACTGGCTCATGGCAGATGGGGCCACTGGCACCAACCTGTTCAATATGGGTCTCAGCGCGGGCGACGCGCCGGAAATGTGGAATATCGAGCACCCGGACCGGATCAAGAAACTATACAGCTACGCCGTCGACAACGGGTCGGACATTTTCCTGACCAACTCTTTTGGTGGCAACAGCTCGCGATTAAAGCTGCATGACGCCGGTCACCGCGCCCGTGAAATTTCGCGCATTTCTGCGGAGCTTGGCCGCGAAGTGGCCGATGCCGCCAACCGGCCCGTCATTGTTGCAGGCTCCGTTGGCCCAACCGGCGACATCATGCAACCAGTCGGCTCGCTCAGCCATGCCGACGCTGTGTCGATCTTTCACGAACAGGCCGAAGGCCTCAAGGAAGGCGGCGCAGATGTGCTGTGGCTTGAGACAATTTCTGCCCCAGAAGAATACCGCGCCGCTGCCGAAGCCTTTGGGCTGGCGGACATGCCCTGGTGTGGCACCATGAGCTTTGACACGGCCGGACGCACCATGATGGGCGTCACCTCGTCTGACATGGTTCAGCTGATCCAGGACCTGCCCCACCCACCGCTGGGATTTGGCGCCAATTGCGGTACTGGTGCGGCGGACTTGCTGCGCACTGTGCTGGGCTTTTCGGCACAGGGCACCGAAACGCCAATTATTGCCAAGGGCAACGCGGGCATCCCGAAATATCACGACGGCCACATTCACTATGATGGCACCCCCGAACTGATGGCCGATTACGCGGTCATGGCGCGCGATTGCGGCGCCACCATCATTGGCGGTTGCTGCGGCACAATGCCAGAGCATCTCGCATCTATGCGTGACGCATTGGAAAATCGCCCACGCGGCCCGCGCCCGTCTTTGGAGCAGATCACCGAAACACTCGGTGCGTTTTCATCTGCTGGCGATGGCACCGGAGATGATGTCGCGCCCGTGCGCCAGCGTCGTCGTGCGCGCCGTCAAAGCTGACCACGGCAACACCGCTCAGCACATTGATTATTGCAAAGCCGCCCCCGAAAATGGGCGGCTTTCTTTTGTTATCCGCCTGAATCAGCAACCATGCCTTTGCATTTATTCAAATAGCGCCAGTTGATCCCCCTGCGCCAAAGGCGGGCGAAACAAATCACATCGTTGCGCAGGCAGATCGCCCTCAAGACCAAAACGTTTCATCGCCTTTTCCACGCGCAACGCGATCATCTGAGCGTAATTACCTTCACCTCTCATGCGCCGCCCCCAGCGCGCGTCATAATCCTGACCACCATGCATCTCGCGTACCCGCGCCATGATCCGCCCTGCACGGTCCGGGAAATGCGTATCCAGCCATTCCCGAAACAGCTCCGACACTTCCAAAGGCAACCGCAGCATGATCCAACTGGCCGCTTTGGCGCCCATTTCGGCGCCCGATTGCAGGATGTTTTCAACCTCGTGATCTGTCAAAGCCGGGATCACCGGCGCCATCATCAGACGCACCGGAATGCCTGCTTCGGTCAACCGGCGGATGGTCTGTAATCGACGCGCAGGCATCGGCACGCGTGGCTCCATCAACCGGGACACTTTCGGATCCAGCGTCGTGACTGATATCCCCACATGCACAAGCCCCCTAGCTGCCATTTGCGACAGAATATCGATGTCACGTTCGATCAGCGTGCCCTTGGTCACAATACCCACCGGGTGCTGAAAATCGCGCAACACGATCAACAGACGCCGCATGATCTCATGTGTTTTCTCAAGCGGCTGATATGGGTCTGTGTTTGTGCCAATAGCCAAAGGCGCCGCGCGATAGGATCTTTTGCGCAACTCGCGCTTTAGAACTTCAGGCGCGTTCGGGCGCGCTACCAGCCGGGTTTCGAAATCCAAACCCGCAGAGTATCCCAAATAGGCATGTGTCGGGCGCGCAAAACAATAGATGCAGCCATGTTCACAGCCACGATACGGATTGATCGACCGGTCAAAAAGCACATCAGGTGATATATTCCGCGTAATCACACTGCGCGGCTCTTCCAATTCGACATTTGTGCGAAACAACGGTCGCTCTTCTTCGATCTCCCATCCGTCATGCGTGTCTTCACGCTGAGGCTCATAACGGGATGCTCGGTTGCTAACCGCACCCCGCCCGCGCCGCCGCCCCGGATCAATTCCATCCGCTGTATTTTTGTCTGTATCCTGTCGCATGGCTCAAAAATAGAACAAATCAGGAACAAATGCAACGAACCCAATAATCCACATGAATAACTTTCACGCGCCGCCCTCATTTTCCGTCTTACAAGTCGGAACCGACGTCGGCTATGTCGTTATTCAGACAGTCTGATTTCGCCAAAAAGACAAAGTGAGGTCAGACATACAAAAACAGGCGCGCGCGCCGGCAAGCAAGGAATCGGCCATGTCGGAAGAAGAAGACGATATCATCCTGTCTGAACTTGATGACGAAGAACTTGTCCAACAGATGTTCGACGACCTTTATGATGGTCTCAAAGAAGAGATCGAAGAGGCCGTCAATATTCTGCTTGAACGCAAATGGGTGCCTTACGACATTCTGACCAAAGCGCTGGTCGGCGGCATGACCATTGTCGGCAATGATTTCCGCGATGGTATCTTGTTTGTGCCCGAAGTGCTTCTGGCCGCCAACGCCATGAAAGGCGGCATGTTCATCCTTAAGCCCCTGCTGGCCGAAACCGGCGCACCGCGCGTCGGCAAGATGGTGATTGGCACGGTCAAAGGCGACATCCACGACATCGGCAAAAACCTTGTGTCGATGATGATGGAAGGTGCTGGTTTCGAAGTGGTCGATCTGGGCATCAACAACCCGGTCGAAAGCTATCTGGAAGCGCTGGAAACAGAAGAGCCTGACATTCTGGGCATGTCCGCGCTGTTGACCACAACCATGCCGTATATGAAAGTTGTGATCGATACGATGATCGAACAAGGCATTCGCGACGACTATATCGTTTTGGTCGGTGGTGCGCCCCTGAACGAAGAGTTTGGCAAAGCAATTGGCGCAGACGCCTATTGCCGGGACGCCGCCGTAGCTGTGGAAACTGCCAAGGAATTTGTGTCACGCAAACACAATCAACTGGCAGGATGAGCTGGGGCGGATGTGATCCGCAGCCTGTTTTAAAAGGCCGCAGCCTGTTGCTGCGGCCTTTGTTGCCTGATGACCGCGCCCCATTATTCGCCGCCGCGTCTGATCCTGACATCTGGCAACAGCACCCGGCACATGACCGCCATGACCAAACGGTTTTTGATCGCTATTTTGAGTTTCTTCTCTCCCGCAAGGCGGCACTGGCGGTTCTGGACCGGACCAAAAACGCTGTTATCGGCACGTCCAGCTTTTATCTGACCCCGGAAACCCCGCCCTGCGCATCCATCGGATTCACTTTTTTGACACGCGCCTATTGGGGGGGTGACACCAATCGAGAGCTTAAGGATCTGATGTTCGCGCATCTGTTCCAGAGCTTTGACACCGTCTGGTTGCATGTCGACCCTGCGAACATACGTTCCCGCAAAGCGACGGAAAAACGCGGTGCGACCTATGTCGATGACCGCACCCTTGATCTGGGGGCCGGCCCCGCGCCTTTCAGCACGTACAGGCTTAGGCACGCAGACTGGAGTCTGACCCAATGATCCCAAGCGACACCGATTTGACCAAAACCGGACTTCAGGCCACAGGACATGGCCGTATCCTGCTTTTGGCCTGTGGCGCCCTGGCGCGTGAAATCATTGATCTGAAGGCGGCCAATGGCTGGGATCACATGGATCTGACCTGCCTGCCCGCCATTCTGCACATTCACCCCGAGAAAATTCCGGCTGCCGTCGCAGAAGCGGTCGACAAACACCGCGCCGCCTATACCGACATTTTTGTCGTATACGCAGACTGTGGCACCGGGGGGCTTTTGCAAAAAACCTGCGATGATCTGGGCGTGTCGATGATCGAAGGGCCGCATTGCTACTCCTTCTTTGAAGGTAATGACCGCTTTGCCGAGATCAGCGAAACCGAGTTCACCGCCTTTTACCTCACAGACTTTCTGGTGCGCCAGTTTGATGCCTTTGTCTGGAAACCCATGGGATTGGACCGCCACCCCGAACTGGCCGACATGTATTTCGGCAATTACGAAAAACTGGTCTATCAGGCGCAAACGGATGATCCCGCGCTGACTGAAAAAGCCAAAGCCTGCGCCAAACGGCTGGGTCTGGCCTTTGAACGCCGGTTCACTGGTTATGGTGATCTGAAGTCAGAACTGGCAGGCCTCTAGAACCACCAATCAATCAGACGATCTCGTCGCCATATGGCAGATCATCCAGCGAGACGTTCACAAAATCCGGTTCTGGTGTTTGGGCAAATCGCACCGCATCAATCGTGCGGTGCCTGGCCAGCAACGCTTTGACCAGCCGGTGCATGCCATCCATCAATCGCCCTTCAGCACACAGGATAATTGGATGGCTCAGGTCAGTGGCGTTGACCAGCGCAATATGCGCGGCAATGGCGCGTGGTGACGGCACCTCGGATGACGCCTGATACCACCAGTTTTCATCCAGTTCTGCAATCGCGGACAAAGCCACCGGCTGCGTCGGCAATGTCTGTGCCAGCCGCGCCAGTCGATGCACGTCCCAAACATGCGTGTCCGCGCCAACCAGTCTGGAATGATATTGTTTTCTCATGGGATCATCGCTGCTTGATGCCGCAATACGCGCCTACGCATTGACCAGCGACGTCACCCACAAAATTGTCGCGTCTTCGTCGCTGAGTGACACCACGTTGTGCCCCATCGCCCCGTCATAATAGGCACTGTCACCGCGCCGCATTTCGATGGGTTCGTAGAATTCTGTGTAAAGCTGGATCACCCCGGTCAGCACAAACAAAAACTCTTCGCCATCATGGCGCACCCAGCCTTCGAATTCTTCGACATTACGCGCCCGGATGCGCGCGCGATACGGCAACATCGACTTTTTGCGCAGTCCTTCGGCCAGCAACTCATGCTCATACGTTGCCGTGGCGTGGTTCACGCCTTCGCCCGATTTGACCACGGCCAATCGCCCCATGACCTGATCTTTCTTGGGTGGCGTGAACAGCTGCGGCACTGAAATTTCCAATCCGACAGCCAGCTTTTTGAGCGCGTCATAAGTTGGCGACATCTGCCCGTTTTCAATCTTGGACAACGTCGAACGGGCCAGTCCGGCCTGTTTCGCAGCCTGTTCCAGCGTCCACTTGCGCGCACGGCGCAGCTCTCGCACACGCACGCCAAGATCAAGCGGTTCGACATGCACCGACCCACCTTTTTCACGTGCAAGGCGGATCAATGATTTTGGGTCCTGTCCGGTCATATCTGCGCTTCTAACGCAGGCGTCCCGCCACTTGCAACCATCCCGCAGCCCGCATAGCTAGTGGGTATGCTGTCACTCTTTGATCAGGGGCCCTCTGCGGCCTGCCCGACCCCCTTTAACATGGCCGCCCATGTGCTGTCTCAGGCCGACGCGCAGCCAGACAAAACCGCACTGTCAGTGCTGTCGCCAACGCACAGCACAAGCTGGAGCTATGAGCAGATCAAATCGGCGGTTCTTGGCACCGGGACGGGCTTGCTGCGTTCCGGGCTGAAACCGGGTGACATTGTGCTGATGCGTCTGGGCAATACGGTTGAATTCCCAATTGCCTATCTGGCGGCCATCGCTGTCGGTCTGATCCCGGTGCCGACATCATCGCAGCTGACCGAAGGCGAAACCGCCAAGATGGTTGCTGAACTGTCCCCCGGTGCCATCTTGCGCGATCCGGCTATTGCTTGTCCGAACACCCCAGACATTCCCAAAATTTTGCTGGATGATCTGGAAGACATGCGCACTCTGCCACCGGCAAGGTTTGACATGGGATCACCGGACCGCATGGCCTATATCATTTACACATCGGGCACATCCGGTGTGCCACGCGCCGTGTGTCACGCGCACCGGGCGATCTGGGCACGTCAGATGATGCACAATGGTTGGTATGGGCTCACCAAGGATGACCGGCTGTTGCATGCCGGGGCTTTCAACTGGACCTATACACTTGGCACCGGGTTGATGGACCCATGGTCTGTGGGCGCAACGTCCCTGATCCCAGCCCATGGCGTCGACCTGAAAACCCTCCCCGCTTTGCTCAAAACCCATCAGGCATCGATATTTGCCGCAGCACCGGGCGTTTACCGCAAATTCCTCTCGGATCATCCTGACCTGCACCTGCCCGATCTGCGCCACGGCCTGACCGCTGGCGAAAAACTGTCCGAGACCATCCGCGAAGACTGGTTCACCGCCACCGGCACGCCAATTTTTGAAGCTTACGGCATGTCCGAATGCTCAACCTTTATATCCGCCAGCCCAACCAGCCCCGCGCATCCCGGTACGTTGGGTAAACCACAGGTCGGGCGGCGTATCGCAATTGTTGACGAAAACGGTCCGGTTTCATTGGGAAAACAGGGCACCATTGCGATTGATCAAAACGACCCCGGTCTGATGCTGGGCTATCTGAATGCTGAAGAAGACACCCAATCCCGGTTTCAGGACACGTGGTTCCTGACCGGTGATCAGGGCGTGATGGATGGCGATTTTTACATCACCTATGCCGGGCGCGCTGATGACATGATGAACGCAGGCGGCTACCGGGTTTCGCCGCTTGAGGTCGAGGCCGCCCTGTCCCGGTTTCCCGGCATCACAACCGTTGGCGTCACGGATATCGAGATCAAACGCGACGTCCGCATCATTGCCGCGTTCTATACCGCGTCCTCTGAACTGGACGAAACCGCGCTGAAAGCGTATGCCGAACAAAACCTGGCCCGATACAAACAGCCAAAACTCTTTCAAAGGCTCGACGCCCTGCCAACAAATCCCAATGGCAAGCTCAGCCGCCGCGCCCTGCGCGCCCAATTTAAGGCACCAAAATGATCAAGCTTGATATTCTCTCCGACCCAATCTGCCCATGGTGCTATATCGGGAAATCCCGTCTGGAAAAGGCGCTGGAGGCTGAACCGGACCACCCGTTTGCCATTGAATGGCATCCGTTTCAGCTTAACCCTGACATGCCTGCCGAAGGCATGGACCGGCGCACTTATCTTGAGACCAAGTTTGGCGGCAAGGAAAACGCCGTGCGGGTCTATGCAGAGATTGAACGACACGCCGTCGAAGAAGGGTTGGACATCGACTTTGCCGCGATCCAGCGCACGCCCAACACAATCGATGCGCATCGCCTGATCCACTGGGCCGGGATCGAGCAAAAACAAAACGCCGTCGTGGACGCCCTGTTCAAAGCCTATTTCAAAGAAGGGCGTGATATTGGCGATGCCGAAGTGTTGTGCGATCTGGCGGATGGCTGCGGTCTGGACGCGGCGGTGATTTCCAAACTTCTGGCCACGGACACTGACGCCGACGACATGCGCAAACGCGATGCACACAGCCGCGAAATGGGCGTAAATTCCGTGCCCACATTCATTGTCGCCAACCAACACGCTGTTCCCGGCGCCCAGACCACCGAGCTGTGGCGCAAAGTGATCGGAGAGCTGCGCGCACAACAGGCCGCTGAATGACAACATTTGAACGACTGATCACACTTGTATTGCTGCTCACGCCTGTGATCGTCGGCGGCACGGTGTTTTTTCACATCGTCGAAGGCTGGAGCTGGGTCGACAGTTACTTTTTTTCGGTTGTGACATTGTCCACGGTCGGATACGGCTCATTTGTGCCCGTTACTACATTGGGCAAAATCGGAACCACCATCTATATCTTCCTCGGCCTTGGCATTTTTGCGTTTGTAATTCAGCAGATCGGCCATATCGCCGCGGAAAAACGTGCCGCGCATACAGAATGGCTCATTGCCCGGCTTGGTCATCACAAGGTATCGCCCGAGCCGCATGCCGATAACAGGGACGATCCGCCAACGCCATGACTGCGAACCTGCCGATGTCGCGGGTCGAATTCATCGCCCTTTGCGCGATGATGTTCGCCACCATTGCGTTTTCTATTGACGCAATGTTGCCCGCCCTGCCCGAGATCGGACAGGAGCTCAGCCCTGACAACCTCAACCGCGCACAACTGATCCTGACCAGCTTCGTTTTGGGCATGGGACTTGGCACTTTCTTTACCGGCCCGTTGTCGGACCGCTTTGGTCGCAAGCCCATTCTGATTGGCGGCGCCGTTGTCTATTCCGCATGCGCCTTCATCGCATGGCTCAGCCAATCGCTTGAGGTTGTGTTGATTGCCCGCGTGTTACAGGGCATCGGCGCTGCCGGACCACGCATTGTCACCATAGCAATCATCCGCGACCTGTTCTCGGGGCGCGAAATGGCGCGCATCGTGTCTTTTGCCATGATGATCTTTACGCTTGTTCCGGCGATCGCCCCCGCACTTGGCACTGTCATCATCGAGTTTTCAAGCTGGCGCGGCATCTTTATCGCCTTCATTCTGTTCTCTGTAATAAGTGTGATCTGGATCAGCATCCGCCTGCCCGAACCGCTTGCCATCGAAGACCGTCGCCCGTTTTCCCTGCGCAAAATTGTGTCGGGCGCGCGTGAGATGTGGCGCATGCCAGCCGTGCGCATATCGATCCTTGTCCAATCCCTGATATTTGGCACGCTCTTTGCCGTGATCAGTTCCGTGCAGCAGATTTATGACGTCACCTATGGTCACGGCGCGGATTTCCCATTGTGGTTTGCCGGTGTCGCGCTGGTCTCGGGATCGGCCAGCCTTTTGAACGCCAAACTCGTGATGCGGCTGGGCATGCGCTATCTGATCACCGCCACGACCGGCGCACAGATAATCTTCTCCTGTGTCATGGCAACAGCAGTGATGACAATGAACCCTGACGGAGTGCAATTCTATGTTTTTGTCCTTTGGCAAACGTCTGTCTTTTTTGGCATTGGCATGACACTGGGCAACCTCAACGCGTTGGCGATGGAACCTTTGGGGCATATGGCAGGCACCGCAGCCAGCATCATGGGTGGCATCTCAACCATTCTGGGCGCAGCCATTGCCGTGCCCATCGGATTGGCGTTTGATGGCACACCTTTACCGCTGGCCGTCTCTGTCAGCGTGTGTTCTGCACTGGGCTTTTGGCTGATGCTGCGCATGCGCCAGATCGAGGCCACCGCCTGAGCCAATTTCGGCAATAGTCCCCGGTGTGATACGCTACCCCTCGCGAACAGAGGGAGACAGACCAATGACCAGCTATGATTACGACCTTGGCACTCACACCTTCAAAGTCACCACATCCAGCGCTGAGGCCCAACGCTGGTTCGACCTCGGTCTGAACTGGACCTACAACTACAACCACGAAGAAGCCGTTGTTTGTTTCAAAAACGCCCTGACCGAAGACCCGGATTGCGCCATGGCGCATTGGGGCGTGGCCTATGCAGCTGGCCCAAATTATAACATGCCGTGGGAGCTCTTTGACGGCCAGGGTCGCGCCGAAGCGCTGGCCACATGCTATGCAGCCACGCAACAGGCCATAAACCGCATCGACGCCGTAACCCCGCAAGAAGCCGCCCTGATCCGCGCCCTGCCCGCGCGCTACCCCGTTTGCGATGTTATCGATCCGGACCTCATGTCCGTATGGAACGATGACTTTGCCAACATCATGCGCGCCGCATTTGACGAATTTCCGCAAAGCCTTGAGATTTGTACGATCTTTGCGGAATCGATGATGAACCGCCACCCGTGGAACATGTGGAATCTGCCTTCCGCCGCCCCAACAGACGGCGCGGACACGGTGGAATGTCAGGCCATACTGGAACAGGCCATGACCAACGATCCCGCCGCAATGCGCCATCCGGGTCTGTTGCATCTCTATGTGCACCTGATGGAAATGTCACCCTTCCCGGAGAAAGCATTAAAAGCCGGAGACGCCCTACGTACGCTGATGCCGGATGGCGGCCACCTCATCCACATGGCCACACATATTGATGTACTGTGCGGCCATTATGAAAACGTCGTGCGTTGGAATACGGCTGGCTCAGTCGCCGACATGAAGTTCTACAATCGCGAAGGCCCGTTCAACATCTACACCGGCTATCGCATTCATAATTACCATTTCGTCATCTACGGCGCGCTGTTTCTGGGTCAGATTGCCCCTGCGCTCGCCGCCAATCAGGGCATTCTGGACACCTGCCCCGAAGACATGTTGCGCGTCCCGTCCCCGCCTATGGCCGACTATTTCGAGGCCTATTGCTCGATGTATCCCCATATCCTGATCCGCTTTGGCCGCTGGCAAGAAGCAACCCAACTGGCGCTGCCCGAAGACACGGAGCTATACTGCACCCTGACCGCATTCACCCATTACGCGCGCGCCGTGGCACATGCGGCACTTGGCAATGTGCCAGAGGCCGAAGTGGAAGCCGCGTTGTTTACGGTTGCAAGAGAACGTGTTCCTGAAAGCCGCCGATTGCACAACAATACCGTCGTGGATCTTCTGGCGGTCGCACATGACATGCTGCATGGCGAGATTGAGTACCGTAAGGAAAACTACGACGCGGCCTTTGCGCATCTGCGCCAGGCTGTGCATCTGGAAGACACTCTTGCCTATGATGAGCCCTGGGGCTGGATGCAGCCTGTACGCCACGCATTAGGCGCGCTGCTGTTTGAACAAGGGCACGTCACCGAAGCTGAAGCCGCTTATCGCGAAGATCTGGGGCTTGGCGGGCAACTGAGCCGCGCAACAGTGCATCCTGACAATGTTTGGGCATTGCGTGGTCTGCATGATTGCCTCAAGGCACGTGGCGACACCAAAGAGCTGCCATTGATCAAACAACGCTTAGAGATGGCAGAGGCCCGCGCTGACGACACCGTCAAAGCATCTTGTGCCTGTGCTCAGGCCGCAATGGCCACCTGACGACGGTCGCGAAAACCAAACCGACGCGGTGCTGACGCAATACCGACGTTATGCCGACGTCGGTTTTTGCGCCTTGGCCCTAGCGCGTTTGCGCTCGGCAACGACTTTGGCTGCCAGATCACGCGCCAGTCCAAAAGCGCCTTTGATCTTGTCGCTTTCTTTAATCCAGTCGCGCCGCACTACGATCTTGTTGTCCTTGATCTTGGCCAGCCCGCGCTGGTCCTGAATGAACTCAACCAACCCCTGAGGAGAAGCAAACTTGTCGTTGTGAAACTGAATTGTCGCCCCTTTGGGCCCGCCATCCAGCTTGGCAATGCCAGCTTTCTTGCACATCTCCTTGATGCGTACAACAAGCAGCAAGGTGTTGACTTCCCTTGGTAATTTACCAAACCGGTCAATCAGTTCGGCGGCAAACCCTTCCAGTTCAACCTTGCCCTGCAATCCGCTCAGACGCCGGTAAAGACCAAGCCGCACATCCAGATCAGGCACGTAATCTTCGGGGATCAGAACCGGCACGCCCAGATTAATCTGCGGTGCCCATTGATCATCCGCTGCGGACAGGCCTTCCAACTCACCCGCCTTGATCTTGGCAATCGCCTCTTCCAGCATCGACTGGTAGAGCTCATAACCAACATCGCGCATCTGACCGGACTGTTCTTCACCCAGCAAGTTACCCGCGCCACGTATGTCAAGGTCTTGAGAAGCAAGGGTAAATCCGGCACCCAGCGTGTCCAGCGACCCCAAAACCCGCAGCCGTTTTTCCGCCGTCGCTGTCAATTTGACCCTCGGTTTCGTGGTCATATAAGCGTAGGCCCGCGTCTTGGATCGGCCCACCCGACCCCGGATCTGATAAAGCTGCGCCAACCCAAACATGTCTGCCCGGTGAACCACCATCGTGTTCGCCGTCGGAATGTCCAACCCGCTTTCCACAATTGTGGTCGCCAACAGCACGTCATATTTGCCGTCATAAAACGCATTCATTCGGTCATCCAGCTCGCCCGCGGCCATCTGACCATGTGCAATCACAAAGCTGACTTCCGGAACGTGATCGCGTAAAAACGCTTCAATTTCAGGTAGATCGCTGATGCGGGGCACCACATAAAAGCTCTGCCCGCCCCGGTAATGCTCTCGCAGCAACGCTTCACGCAGCGTGACACCGTCAAATTCGCTGACATAGGTGCGGATCGCAAGACGGTCCACCGGCGGCGTGCCAATGATCGACAGATCCCGCACACCGGACAGGCTCAGTTGCAAGGTGCGTGGAATTGGCGTCGCGGTCAGCGTCAGTACATGCACGTCGCTGCGTATCTGTTTCAGCCGCTCTTTATGGGCAACCCCAAAATGCTGTTCCTCATCAATGATCAGCAGTCCAAGGTTCTTGAAACGCACACTTTTCGCCAACAACGCGTGGGTGCCGATCACAATATCAACCGTGCCGCGCGACATTCCATCCCGGGTTTTGTCTGCGTCCTTTGCTGAAACAAACCGGGATAAACTGCTGACATTAAGCGGAAAACCTCGAAAGCGCTCCGAAAAACTCTTGTAATGCTGGCGCGCCAAAAGAGTGGTCGGCGCGATCACCGCGACCTGCATCCCCGACATCGCCGCAACAAATGCCGCGCGCATCGCCACTTCGGTTTTGCCAAATCCAACATCACCGCAAATCAACCGGTCCATCGGCTGACCCGAGCCCAGATCGCCAATCACATCCTGGATGGCGCGCAACTGATCATCGGTTTCCTGATACGGGAACCGCGCGCTAAACTCTTCCCACGCGTGGTGTTCCGCCTCCAGAATTGGTGCAGTGCGCAATGCCCGCTCTGCCGCGACCCGGATCAACCGGTCCGCCATCTCTCGGATGCGCTCTTTCAGCTTAGCTTTCTTAGCCTGCCACGCCCCACCACCAAGCCGGTCCAAAAGGCCTTCGTCATGGCCGTATTGTGACAGCAGTTCAATGTTTTCGACGGGCAGGTAAAGCTTTGAACTTTCTGCATATTCAAGGCTGATGCATTCATGCGCGGCACCAGCTGCAGTGATCACCTCAAGCCCGTGATACCGCCCAATCCCATGATCGACATGCACCACCAGATCACCCGGGGACAACGATTGTGCTTCGGTCAGGAAATTCTCGGCACGGCGTTTCTTGCGTGGCGCCCGGATCAACCGGTCACCCAGAACGTCCTGCTCGGAAACAACTGTCATGTCGGGCGTTTCAAAGCCGTGTTCCAGCGCCCAGACCGCCAGATACAACCCGGTTTTGCCCACACGCGCCGCATCATTTACATGCACAGTCTCGGCCAGACCTTCGTCTTCAATCAACCCGCTGAGCCGTTCGCGCGCGCCTTCGGAATAGCTGGCCACCACCACCGGCCCATCCGGCAGTTTCTTGCGGATATGGTCCGCCAATGCGGCAAACAGGCTAATACTCTCCTGCTGTCGTTCCGGCGCAAAATTTCGTCCGATACGTCCGCCCGCATCAATCACGCCCGGTCCGCTGGCCTGAGGCAAGGGGTTAAAGTTAAGCGATCTGCGCTGCGCAACCGCTTCCTCCCATGCGGCATCGTCCAGATAAAGCAAACCCGGTGGAATCGGCTTATAGACCGTGTCCAACCGAGTCTTTTGTTTCATCGCAAGATGCCGGGTCTGATATTGATCTTCAATCATATCCCAACGTGAGAGGCGCGCCGCATCTATCTGATTATCAACAGATATTACTGCATCTAGAAGGTAATCAAACAGGGTTTCCAAACGTTCGTGGAAAAATGGCATCCAGTGTTCCACACCCTGATGCTTACGCCCCGCACTTACTGCCTCATATAAGGGATCATCGGTTCCGGCAGCGCCAAATTCGATCCGGTAATTCTGGCGAAACCGGGTGATGGCGGCTTCATCCAAAATGATCTCGCTAACGGGAGCCAGTTCAATGCGGTCCAGCTTTTCGGTCGTCCGCTGGGTCGCAGGATCAAAGCGGCGCGCACCATCCAATACGTCGCCAAACATGTCCAACCGAACTGGCCCGCTGTCTCCGGGCGGAAAAATGTCGATGATACCGCCCCGAATGGCATAGTCGCCCGGCTCCATCACCGTGGGGGCCTGCGTAAAACCCATCCGCACCAAAAACGCGCGCAATGCCGCTTCGTCTACACGATTGCCAACTTCTGCCTTGAAAGCCGCCTCGCGCAGCACTTCGCGCGCAGGCAGCCTTTGTGTTGCCGCGTTCAAAGTGGTCAACAGCACAAATTTCGGTGGCATGCCGTGCACAAGCCCGGCCAGCGTCGCCATACGCGTCGCTGAAATATCGGCATTGGGCGATACCCGGTCATAGGGCAAACAGTCCCAGCCAGGAAATGTCACAACCGGCATGTCAGGTTGAAAGAATGACAGCGCGGCCCGCATCGCAGCAAGGCGTTTGTCGTCACGTGCAATATGCAACACAGGACCGTTTGACCGGTCGACCTCGCGCAGAATCAACTGCGCATCATAGCCTTCGGGCGCGCCGCCCACCTGAATGTGTTGCGCATCACTCATCGATCAGTTGTCCTGCTCACCCAAGCGGTGAAATTTGAAAATTCTGGTACATGCCCCATAGGGATGTCACGAAAATCGAAATCATGCCAACGCATTGAGTCCAGAAACGATGCCGGCCCAACCGTTTGCGCAACAGATCGCCTGTGGCCTCTTCGATCTGAATACGTCGCGCGGCAAAAATGCTCATGAAACCAACAATCGACATCGGGAACATCAACAGAAATACGGCCTGCGCGAACTCAAGCCCGTAGATGAAACCCATTACCGCCAACCCGGTGAGCAAAAAGCATGCCAGCGCCAAAAGCCAAAGACCGGAAACCTGCGCGATATAGAGGATGCGATTGGTGTTGACCCGAACTATGTCCTGCAGGTCAATCTCGGCCTGTTCGCCAACACGTTTGGCACGCAGCACCATATCCCATGGAACCCCCAGCACCCAGTGGCTGGCGGACGACCAGAATACAGCAAGCGCAATCCAGAACCAAAGGTTGGAAAAGCTGCGCATATCGATCAGTTCAAAGACGGTCTGGTGCCAGTTCAAGTCTGCTGCCCTTTTGAATTGTCCACCACATACCCCGCCTCTGCGGCAATTCCTAGCCTTGAGATAAGGGAAAATCCATGGCACCTATTTTGCAACAAATTCTGAGGATGCCATGACTGTCACACCCCCCGCATTTCCGACCGCGCGCCTGCGACGAACGCGTCAATCTGCTGCCGTTCGTGGCCTGGTACGCGAAAACACATTAACCGTCGATGATCTGATCTGGCCTGTATTTGTGCGCGATGGCGAAGGCGTCGAAGAACCGGTTGAGTCGATGCCCGGTGTATTACGTCGCTCTGTCGACAAGATTGTCGAAGCCGCGCGCGAAGCCGCTGATCTTGGAATTCCGGTGATTTGTCTGTTCCCTTATACCAATCCGTCTCTCAAGACCGCAGATTGCGCCGAAGCCTGGAACCCTGACAACCTGTCCAATCGCGCGACCCGGGCCATCAAACAGGCCGTGCCAGAGATTGCGGTGATGACCGACGTGGCGCTGGACCCCTATAATATCAACGGCCATGACGGATTTGTTGTGGACGGTCAGATCCTGAATGATGAAACGGTCGAGGCGCTTGTGAAACAAGCCCTGTCTCAGGCTGAGGCAGGTGCGGACATCATTGGCCCCAGCGACATGATGGACGGGCGCATCGGCGCCATTCGCAACGCTTTGGAAGCCAACGACCACCAGAATGTCATGCTGCTTAGCTATGCTGCCAAATATGCCAGCGCGTTTTATGGCCCGTTCCGGGACGCCGTTGGTGCCTCCGGTGCGCTCAAAGGCGACAAATCCACCTATCAGATGGACCCGGCCAACAGCGACGAAGCCTTGCGTCTGGTTGCCAGAGATCTGGACGAAGGTGCAGACATGGTGATGGTCAAACCCGGCATGCCGTATCTCGATATTTGCCGCCGGGTGAAAGACAGCTTTGGCGTGCCGACCTATGCCTATCAGGTGTCTGGTGAATACGCGATGATCCAGGGCGCTGCCCAAATCGGCTGGATCGACGGCGAAAAGGCCATGGTTGAAAGCTTGATGGGATTCAAACGCGCCGGGTGTGATGGTATTCTGACCTACTTTGCGCCGACTGTGGCTAAGAAACTCGCCGCGCGCTAACCCGCTCAAAGCCATGCAAGCTAGTGACAGACGGCGGATTGCCGCGTATAGTGCGCCGCACAAACCGGATTGAACCGGCGGTAGCAGAAAACAAAAAATCGGGCAGTAAATTATGGACAGGATTACAAGACGCGGCTTTGCGCTGACCGGCCTTGCGGCTGCTGGTATGACCGCAGCCTGCGGTAACGGTGTTGGCAGCAATGGTGCCAACGAAATCGATGCGCGCGTCGATGCAACGTTGAACTATCTCTATACGAATTATCCCAACACCACCGACCTGCGCGACAAGGCCACCGGAATGCTGGTTATGCCAGTTGTGACCGAGGCCGGGTTTGGCGTGGGCGGCGGCTATGGTCGTGGCGCTTTGCGGGTCAATGACGTCACCGTTGATTATTATTCTGCCACCAAGGGCAGCTTTGGATTCCAAATCGGCGCCGAGCAATATGCGCATGTTCTGTTTTTCATGACAGAGGGCGCGCTGACCGAATTCCGCCACTCCAATGGCTGGGCTGCAGGTGCAGGTGTCGAATATGTCGTCGCCAACGAAGGCGGAAATCTCAGCGCGGAAACCACCAACCTGCTGGCTCCGGTGATCGCTGTGATCTTTGGTCAGGCCGGGCTCAAGGTTGGTGCCTCGCTGGAAGGCATCAAATACACACGGATCATTCCCTGAACCACGCCATGCGTGTTCTCGGCGACATTCCTTATTCCGGGCGCCAGGGCATCCCTTTGGCGCTCGATTTGTATCTGCCCGAAACCCCGGCGCAGGCAACGGTACTTCATGCCCATGGCGGCGGGTTTTTCAAAGGGCACCGGCGCGCAAAACGGGTGCGTCCCCTGGCAGAACGGCTAACCCAACAGGGGCTTGCACTGGCATCCGTCAGCTATCGGCTGGCAACCCCACCAACCGCCTTTACCGCGTCAGACCTTGAAATCATCCGGGAAAGCCGAAAACGCTCATTGCGCCAGGGTGTTTCCATCGCAAAACGCATGCTTGGCCCCGCGTTTGAGGCCGCTCGACAGGACATCGGAACCGCACTCAGTTTTCTGCGTCTCAATCACAGCCGCTATGATATCCAAAGTGACAAAGTTGCGGTGCTTGGTATTTCAGCTGGCGGCATCGCCGGGTTTTCGCTGGCTTATCCGCCAGCAAACTTGCCTCAATTCCCAAAACCCGACGCGGTCGTCGCTCTTGGTGCCACAATGGTACAACCGTGGGAATTCACCAAAAACGGCCCGCCCGCTCTGCTTATCCACAGCCAGCAGGACAACATCATCGCCCCGGGCAATGCCCAAAACACGTTTGCAGCAGCGCAAATGGTTGGCGCGCCGGTTACTGTGCTGACATGCGAGCGTAAGGGCCACAACGCCCCGGTTCAGGCGCTGCTCCAGGATGATGCGAATGACGAACTACCCTATTGGGATCATATGACGACGCTGTTTGAAACTGCCGGGTTGATCAGCCCATAGCGCGCAGCCGTTTGAGCAGGCTGGACGTGTCCCAGCGTCCGCCACCCAGCTTCTGGACATCCTTATAAAACTGATCGACCAGCGCAGTTACTGGCAGACTCGCGCCGTTTTCATCAGCCGTATCCAGACAAATGCCCAGATCCTTGCGCATCCAGTCCACGGCGAACCCATGTTCAAACGCATCATCCAGCATAGTTTCATACCGGTTCATCATTTGCCAGCTGCCCGCGGCACCGCCTGAAATCACGTCGACCACTTGGCGCCCATCCAGACCTGCCTTCTCGGCAAAGTGCAGACCTTCGCTCAACCCTTGCACCAGACCGGCGATACAAATCTGATTGACCATCTTGGTCAGTTGCCCCGCGCCGCTGTCGCCCAATCGTTTGATCGTGCGCCCATAGGCGTCCAATACCGGTTCTACTGCCGAAAACGCGCCTTGATCTCCGCCGCACATGATGGACAAAACACCGTTTTCCGCGCCGGCCTGCCCGCCTGAAATCGGGGCGTCAACAAAACTGACATCACATTCTTTCGCAGCGCTGTAGAGTTCACGCGTGACTTTGGCGGACACTGTCGTGTGATCCACAAACACCGCGCCCGCAGCCATCCCGCCAAATGCCCCGTCCTCGCCCACGCAAACAGCGCGCAGATCGTCATCATTTCCAACACAGGACATCACAAATTCAGCGCCCTTCGCCGCACCCGCAGGTGTTGGTGAAAATGCGCCGCCATGCGCCTTGGCCCAGGCTTCGGCCTTGGCCGTGGTCCGGTTATAGACGGTCACGTCATGGCCTGCAGAGGCCAGATGCCCTGCCATCGGATAGCCCATCACACCCAATCCCAAAAACGCCACTTTCGCCATCTGCTTTTCCCTCGCATTTTTTCGTCGTAATAGTCGTCATACTTGTCTCGTCTGAAGAGGCGGATGGCAAGAGACAATGCGGAGCAGGTGATTTGGGTCCTATAATTCAATGGCTTTTACGAATTGCCACCGGTCTGGTGATTCTGGCGGTGCTTGCTGTTTCGCTGATCTATTTCCTCGCGTCGCGGTCTTTGCCGGAATATGACAAGACGCTGGTGACCCCGGCGGTCAAGGCTCCGGTGGAAATTGTGCGAGACAATGCCAATGTTCCCCACATTTTTGGCGACACCGATCAGGACGTGTTTTTTGCCCTCGGTTATGCCCACGCCCAGGACCGGCTATGGCAGATGATCACGCTGCGCCGGACCGTTCAGGGCCGCTTGTCCGAGGTGTTTGGCACGCGCACCGTTGAAGTCGACAAACTTTTGCGTCGCTTTGATCTTCATACGCTTGCCCAGCAATCGGTTTCAGCTCAGGACGCTCAGACAACTTCTGCACTTCGCGCCTACGCCAATGGTGTGAACACACGCATTGACGAAATCAATGTCAGCTCTCTGGGGCGCGGTGCACCGGAATTGTTCATGTTCTCTCAGCCAATTGCCCCGTGGCAACCGGCGGATTCGCTGGCTGTTCAAAAGCTCATGGCCCTGCAGCTGTCCGGTCATCTGGAAGAAGAGGTCCTGCGCGCACGCACGTCACTGGCGCTGAATGATCAGGCCCGCTTGTCTGACATTTTGCCAGATGCCCCCGGTGCGGGAATTGCCGCCCTGCCGGAATATGCGCAATTGGTGCCCGGCGTGCCAAAATTCGCGGCCACAATCCCGATGCCGCAAACACCATTGTCACCCTTTCCGGAATACAAACTGGCTGGCGCATCCAACGCCTGGGCTGCCGCCACCAGCCGAAGCGCATCAGGCGGTACTTTGCTCGCCAATGATCCGCACCTGGGGCTATCCGCTCCGGCGATCTGGTATCTTGCCCGGCTCGAACTGCAATCCGGTGGCGTCATTGGCGGGACTATTCCGGGCATTCCTTCGCTGCTTGTCGGGCGTTCCGACGCGCTGGGTTGGGGACTGACGTCGTCTTATCTTGATGATCAGGACGTGTTCATCGAAGAACTGAACACCGAAAACCCAGAAGAATATCGGACACCGGACGGGTTCAGGGAATTCGTTACCAGAAAATCCATCATTCACATCAAAGATGAAACGCCAATCACGATCACCTTGCGATGGACAGATAACGGCCCGGTCCTGCCCGGCACGCATTACAATCTGGCCTCGATCACACCCGGTGGCCATGTCGCGGCGTTGTCATGGACCGCGCTCAGCCCGCAAGACACGTCAATGTCGGCCGCAATTGCGTTGATGCAGTCTCAGTCGGTTGGCGAAGCGCTTGAGGTGTCCAAAGACTATATCTCACCCTCGCAAAACCTGACCGTGGCGGACCGCGAAACCATCGCGCTCAAAGTGGTTGGCGCCATGCCAAGGCGGGATGCCCAAAGCCAAAGTCAGGGGCGTCTGCCCGCACTGGGGTGGCGAAGCGAGAACAGATGGCAGGGCACCTATCCTTATGTGTCAAACCCGGCGTTTATTGCGCCAACCGGCGGCATCGTTGGTAACACCAACAACAAGGTTGTCGAACGCCCGTTTCCGCTGCACATGTCTTTTGTCTGGGGTGACAGTCAGCGCGTCCAACGCTGGCAACGCCTGATGCAGGGGCGTCAGGTCCACACACGTGACAGCTTTGTCGAAGCACAGCTTGATACCGTCAGTTTCTCTGCCCGCGCGCTTTTGCCTCTGATCGGGGCCGATCTGTGGTTCACGTCGGAAACCGCGCCCGATGGCAGCCGCGAGCGCCAACACCAGCGCGCTTTGTCGCTGTTGTCCGAATGGAATGGCGAGATGAACGAACACCTGCCCGAACCGCTGTTGTATGCAGCGTGGGTGCGTGCGCTTCAGGATCGGTTGATCCGGGATGAACTTGGCCCGCTTGCAGATGCATTCAAACACGTGGAACCGCTGTTTATTGAGCGGGTGTTTCGAAATGTCGATGGCGCATCTGTATGGTGCGACGTGCGCCAAAGCGCGCCGGAAGAAACCTGTACCGATATGGCCCGACTGGCACTGACCGATGCGCTGGTCTGGATCGAAGAACGCTATGGCACTCAGCTTGAGTCCTTGCGTTGGGGAGATGCTCATCAGGCCACACATGACCATCAGGTACTGGGCTCTGTCCCATTGCTGCGGTATTTCGTGAACATTCGGCAGTCCACGTCAGGGGGCGACAACACATTGCAACGCGGACGTACAAGCGGCTCTGGTCCTGATCCGTTCCAGAATGTGCACGCTGCCGGATACCGTGGGGTCTATGATTTTGCCGATCCCGACAGTTCAGTTTTTGTGACTTCAACCGGACAATCCGGCCATTTCCTGTCGCGGTATTATGACGACATGGCCCAACTTTGGCGCCGCGGCGAATACATTCCGATGTCCCTGGACGCAGAACTGGCGCGTGCCGCCGCCGTCGGCGTTACCAAAATTCTACCGCTGGAAAACTAACCGGGACCCCGGATCAGAGTGTTTGATATTTGCGGGCCTGGCGCGCGGTCCATTTGACCGTGATGTCAAACCCGTCTTCACCCTGTTCTTCGGCTTCAATCACGCCTTCCTTGAACAACCACGCACGCTGTTTTCCCTGGGCAAACTCCAGATGCAGCATTTCAAGGGTTTTTTCCGCATCCAGCGCCCGGGCTATCGCCACAAACATCTCATCCAAACCTTCGCCAGTCACGGCAGACACGGCAAAAATATCATCCTGGCGCGCGGCTTTTGCCTGTAGTGCTGCTTGTGTTTCGCCATCTAACAGATCAATTTTGTTCCAAACTTCGATCTGGCGCGTGTCTTCGTCTAAACCAAGCGATTCAAGAATGGCGTGCACATCTTCAGACTGATGTTCGGTTTCCGGATGTGCAACGTCACGCACATGCAAAACCAAATCCGCTGCAAGAACCTCTTCCAACGTGGCCCGGAACGATGCCACCAATTCGGTCGGCAAATCGCTGATGAAACCCACCGTATCAGACAGGATCACTTCCGGTCCGTCCGGTAACTGCACCGCCCGCATGGTGGGATCAAGCGTCGCAAAAAGCATATCCTTGGCCATCACATCGGCCCCCGTCACCCGGTTAAACAACGTCGATTTTCCAGCGTTTGTGTACCCGACCAGCGCGACAATAGGAAACGGCACCTTGGCACGTGCTTTGCGATGCAATTCGCGGGTCTTCACCACTTTGGACAACTGACGTCGCAGGCGCACAAGTTGATCGTCAATGGCACGCCGGTCGGCCTCGATCTGGGTCTCGCCGGGTCCACCGACAAATCCCAATCCACCGCGCTGACGCTCAAGGTGGGTCCAGGCGCGCACCAACCGCGTGCGTTGATAACTCAGCGCGGCCATTTCAACCTGCAAAACACCCTCTCGCGTACGAGCACGGTCCGAGAAAATCTCAAGGATCAACCCAGTGCGGTCCAGCAATTTAACCTTCCAGGCTTTTTCAAGATTGCGTTGCTGGACGGGGCTGACCGGACCATCGATCAGGACCAGCTCAACATCGTTGGCTTTAAACAGATTGCCCAGCTCTTCTATCTTGCCTTTGCCAAACAACATGCCTGCATGGGCTTTGGGCAACCGCACAGCGGTCGATCCAATAACATCCAGCTCAGGCAAAGCAACCGCAAGGGCAACTGCCTCTTCCAACGCGAAAGAAACCTCGCGCCGCTTATCGGCGCCAGCAATATCGGGATGCAGGACCCATGCGCGGGTAACCTGCGCGTCATGCTCCATCAAGAGGCGTCTTCACCTTCATAAAGGCTGATCGGCTGAGCCGGCATGATGGTTGAAATTGCATGTTTGTACACCAGCTGGCTTTGGCCATCCCGACGTAACAACACACAAAAGTTGTCAAACCAGGTAATCACACCCTGCAATTTGACACCATTAATCAAAAAAATAGTCACCGGAACTTTTGTTTTCCGGACGTGATTTAGAAATGCATCTTGGAGATTCTGTCGATCCGAAGCCATCGCGCGCTTGCCTTTGTTCTTGTTGGGTGCATCGGGTGCGTTCATTCTTACACGATGAGTATGGAGTGCGGTTTCCAGAGTTTCCAGCCCAAAATGTGAACGTCGTCCCCGCAGGTCAGATCAAAAGCATCATTTGTGCCACAAGTCGGGAGACAAAAGTGCAATAATTGCCAATGTTTCCAAGCGCCCCAACACCATGGCCCCAGTCAAAACCAGTTTTTCCCACCCGCCAAGCGACAAGAGATCAATTGGGGCATCTCCGGCGAACTGGGTTAAAGGACCTGTTGTGGTCAGCGCCGAAATTGCGAGGATGATGGATTGCTCAAAATCGCTTCCGAATGCGGCCAGTATTGTGGCTACGCCCGCCAATGAAATCGCGAACAGCATGAAAAAGACCCATGCGATCACCGCGCCACGTCGCCGGATGCGACGGGATCCGCCACCGCGACTGCCCACCACAACACTGGGATGCACCAGCCGCTCCATTTCACCCAACCCTTGCAAATAAAGCGCATAAACGCGCAACAACTTGACGCCCCCCGCCGTTGTCGCCACGCCTCCGCCGACCAGGGCCAGTCCCAACAGGATCAAACCCGGCGACCCAAGGCCAGACCAATCCTGTGCGACCTGCCATTCAGAGCTTTCAAAGCCAGTGGTTGTCAGGAAACTCAAGACCGTAAAGACACCACCCCATGCCGCCTTGAATGCGGCCAGCGCGTCGGGGTTTTCATTCACGTCAATCGCCCCAAACCAGTGACGCACAAACAGCACCAACGGCACCAACAGAACCAAAAGCAGACCCAGTCGGAATTCGGGGTCCATGACCAGACTTTCGCGTCTTACAGCACCGGTATCAGCGGAAAACGTTGTGCGCGACAACGCAAATAACAGGAACAGGAAAATAACGCCCTCTCCGGCCAGCCCCGCATTTGAATTCTGAAGACCACCAACCGGGGAAATTCCGCTTGTCGACATGGTCGACATGGCGTGCATCAGTCCGGTCAATGGTGTGTCGCCAAGGATCATCAACATCACCCAAATCGCCAAGGTCAACCCGGCGTAAATTGGCAGCAAAGCCTTCGCGCCCTTGATCCACCGCTTCATCGGCGCCGCGCGCTGCATCTGGCTGCCGCCTGAATTCAGCTGGCCAGGTTCGCCACGCGCCGTCACCTCAAACCCACCCACCGACAGCGGCGCAAACACGGCTGATGCGGCAATCCACATCATCAAACCACCCATCCAACCAACAATCCCCCGCCAAAGATGTAACGCAGGCGGCAAACGCTCGGCTTGCGCAAACACAGTTGCGCCGGTTGTGGTCAGACAGGAAACCATCTCGAAATAAGCGTTGATAAAGGTTGTGGTTTCCAACGCTTCAAAAAATGGCATCGCCAGTACAATGGGCAGTATTGCAAACGCGCTAAACAGTGACAGCAAATGGTCGATTGTTCTGGGCGCCGGACGCGTCCCGGAAATGGCCATCGCGATCAACGCACAAACAAACAGAACCAAGGTTGCACTGTAAAAGAACATGCGCGCGACAAAATCATCGTTCTGAAGCGACGCCACGATCGCCGGGACAAACATCAATAGCCCGGAAATAGCCACCAAGTGCAGAAAAAGCGGCAATCTGGACAGGCGTGACAGCATGGTTCAGAAAAAATCGATCGAGACCTGCAACAGACGTTCGACTTCGGGAACATCCGCCGCCATGCTGAACAGCGCGATCACGTCGCCCTCTTCGACACGCGTGCCGCCTTTGGGTTTCAACACGTCTTTGCCTTTCATAATCGCGCCAATCAACACACCTTCGGGAAAATCGATATCGCGCACCTGCTGCCCGGCAATGGGTGAGGTCGACAATACTTCGGCTTCAATGATCTCGGCTTCAGCGTCGCCAACGGAATACACGTTGCGCACCCGGCCATGTCGAATATGGCGCAGAATGGAACTGACGGTTGTTGCACGTGGGCTGATGAACGCGTCAATGCCAAGGGGGGTCATCATGGGCGCAAGCGTCGGATCGTTGATCAGGGCAATCGCCAGAGGGCATCCATTTGCCTTGGCCCGTACTGACGCCAACATGTTGGTTTTGTCGTCATCTGTGACCGCCAGAATGGCGTCCGCCCGTTCGACCCCTGCCTCGGCTAACAGCGCCGAATCCAGACCATCGCCATTCAACACAATTGTCCGCTCCAATGCTTCGGCGGCTTTTTCGGCTGTGCTTCTGCTGCGTTCGATCACTTTGGTCCGCACTTTGTCAGCGCTTTGCTCAAGGCGCTGCGCCACCATCAATCCCACGTTTCCGCCGCCAATAATGATCGTACGCTCGTGCTTTTTCTGTATCTTGCCAAAGACTTCCATTGTGCGGCTCACGTCATCAGCAAAAGTAAAGACGTAAATCTCATCACCCGCGAACAACTGATCCCCCGGTTCTGGCGCAAACAATGAACCTTTCCGGCGCACCCCAACAACGACCGCGCGCAAAGTGGAAAACAGGTCGGTCAGCTGACGCAAGGGCGTATTGAGAACCGGACATTCGTCGGTCAACGACAATCCCAGCATCTGAACATTGCCATCCAGAAACATCTCGGTGTCAAACGCATGCGGCGCGCTCAGACGTTTCAACGCGGCTTCGGCAACTTCCAACTCGGGTGAAATCACCACATCAATTGGCATATGGTCGCGCCGGTACAAATCGGAATAGACCACATCAAGATAGGCCTGACTTCGCAACCGGGCGATTTTGCGCGGCACGGCAAACACCGAATGCGCCACCTGACACGTCACCATGTTCACTTCGTCAGAATGGGTTGCGGCAATGATCATATCCGCGTCCCGCGCCCCAGCCCGGTCAAGAATATCAGGGTAACTGGCAAATCCCGAGATACCCTGCACGTCCAGCGTATCGGTCGCGCGGCGCACCAGTTCGGGATTGTTATCTACAACGGTGACGTCGTTTTTCTCACCGGATAAATGACGCGCGATCTGCCATCCGACCTGACCGGCACCACAGATAATGACCTTCATAACTTGCCTCTCCGGCCTTTCCGGGTTTGTCACAGGCATGACAGAATGGCTGGCCAAGGTCAAATGCAACCATTGACCCGCCCCCCGAGATTGAGGTTTGATTGTAGCGTTGCTTAGAGAAGGGTGAAATGACAGATTTCCCGCGTATTATCAGTGTCCTTGCTGCCACCTGCATGTTGCTTAGCGCCTGCTCGGCCACAAGCTATTCAGCCTTTATAAACCCCGGCACACCCGTAGACCGTGTCAGCCGCGACCGCGCGGAATGTGATGTCGAGTCGAACCGCCTTTTCCCGGCGGCTGTGTTTACCAATTCCTTCCCAACTGGCACCTATGGCGGCTATCGCGGTCATTATCCGGGGTTCTGGGGATATGGCGGATCAATTTCCCAGACAGACGTGAACGCCGGCATGCGCAATCAACACCGCACTCAATGCATGCGCCTTAAAGGGTACGAGCCCTATACATTCCCGGTTTGCTCACAAGAACAATTAGGGGGACGAGCGTATGCGCCGCTCAATCGCTCGCCTGCCCCAACGCCCAGTATTTGCGCAGTTACTTTACAAGGCGGCGGGATTGCCCTGATCGACCTGTCAAAACCTCAATAAGTGAGCCACCCATATGACCCGCCTGCCCCTGTTTCTAATCGCGTTTTTACCCTTGGTCGGCTGTCTGGAATACACCCCATTGTACAAGGTCGGCACCACTGAGTTAGAAGCCAACGTGACCCGCGCCCAGTGCAATACGTTTGCGGCCAACACTGTTCCGCCGTTGATCGTGACCGACTGGATTCCTGTCTACAACAGAGAGGGTCGTATCGTCGGGAGCAGAACCGAAGTCTATGATGCGAATGAAGGCAAACGCCACACGGCCGTGCGCACTTGTATGGAATCCCAAGGGTTCCGCCGTGTTTCAATCCCCTATTGTCCCAAAGAATATCTGGAGACCAACAACTATCGCGCGCTCACCAAAGCGCCGCAACTGACGCCGAGCATTTGTGCCGTGCGTCAATCCGGTGGCAAAAAGGTTTTGATCGACCTTAACAACCCGGTGAATTAACCGGCTTCGCCGTCTTCAATCTCCGAATCTTGCACATGCGCCACCCGCGCGCCCGCTTTGTTGGACGTGACCACCCCCAGCGATTTCAGCTTGCGATGCAAGGCGCTACGCTCCATCCCGACAAAGTTTGCCGTGCGACTGATATTGCCACCAAATCGGTTGATCTGGGTTAACAGATATTCACGTTCAAACGCTTCGCGTGCCTCGCGCAATGGCAGCGTGGCCAGCGCCCCGGACAAAACCACACGATCCTCTTCCTGCGCAGGGCCTGTCTCGCTGGGCAGCTCACGCGCATCAATCGCATCTGTACCATCCCCCAGAATCAAAACCCGTTCGATCAGGTTTTTTAACTGTCGCACGTTGCCCGGCCAGATCATCGTCTGCATCAACGCCACAGCTTCTTCGCTGACGCCCCGCATCGGCAACCCCTGGACCTCGTGGAAGGTCGCGATGAAATGCTCTGCCAACATCGGAATGTCTTCCCGGCGTTCTTCCAGCGACGGCACGGGAATTGGAACAACATTCAAACGGTGATACAATTCCTCGCGAAACCGTCCCGCTTCAATCTCATCCTGAAGATCGCGATTGGTTGACGAGATCACCCGCAAATCAACCCGGATCTTGTCTGTTCCGCCGACCCGCAGGAATTGTTGATCCACCAAAACGCGCAGTATTTTGGATTGCGTGGCCAGCGGCATGTCGGCCACCTCATCGAAATAGACCACGCCGCCATGCGCCTGTTCCAGAAACCCCGGTTCAACCCCGCGATCAGTCCCTTCGCGTCCAAACAGCAATTCTTCGACACGGTCAGGTTCCATTCCGGCGCAGTTCACCGTCACAAATGGCGCCGAAGCGCGGTTCGAATTGGCATGAATATAGCGCGCCGCCACATCCTTGCCGACGCCCGCAGGCCCGGTCAGCATCACCCGACCGTTGCTTTTCGTCACCTTGTCCAGTTGTCCGACCAGCATGCGGAACGACGCGCTTTCCCCAACCATTTCGGCGGGCTTCACATCCTGACGTTTCAGTTCCGTGTTTTCGCGCCGCAACCGTGATGTCTCCATCGCCCGGCGGATGACCACGAGCAGCTGATCAATATTGAACGGCTTTTCGATAAAGTCATAAGCCCCCTGCCGGATCGCCGCGACCGCGATTTCAATGTTCCCGTGCCCCGAAATGATCACCACCGGCACTTCCGGGTAATCCCGCTTGGCAGCTTTCAGGATGTCGATGCCATCCATATTGCTGTCCTTCAGCCATATATCGAGGATCAACAGCGCTGGTTGCTCGGCGGCAATTTCAGCCATCGCGTCATCCGAATTCCCGGCCAACCGCGTGGTATAGCCCTCGTCCTGAAGAATGTCCGAAATCAGTTCCCGGATGTCGCGTTCGTCGTCAACGATCAGAATGTCACTCATGAGACCTCACTTGTCATTTTTTCTGCCCGCCTTACGCGTGCCATCCAGTGCCAAAGGCAGTCGGATTTCGGCCATCGCACCGGCGTGGTCGTTGTTTTCAAATACCGCCGCATCCGAAAGGATCAGCGTTCCACCATGTTCTTCAATAATCTTCTTCACAATTGGCAAACCCAAACCAGTGCCCTTTTCCCGAGTCGTCACGTATGGTTCAAACAAACGCGCCCGGTCTTCTGGAAGACCAACACCATTGTCAGAAATGAAAATTTCTGCCTGCCCGTTTTCAACGCCACACGCTATTCTGATTTCAGGCGTAAACCCTTCGGCGACACCTTTTTCGATAAGGCTTTCTATGGCTTCACCGGCGTTTTTGATCAGGTTTGTCAGCGCCTGTGAAATCATTGTGCCATCCAGATCCGCCTGAACTGGGCCGTCGCAAATTTCCTTGTGAAAACGCACGTCCGGCTGACCAGTTTCCTGCAGCAAAATCACACCGGACAACAAATCGATCACGTCGATGCTGCGGCGCTCGGGTTCGGGCATTCGGGCAAATTTGGAAAACTCATCAACGATCCGCCGCAAATCGTTGGTCTGGCGCACAATCACATCGGTCATTTGTTCCAGCGTATCGCTGTCTTCGCCCACTTTGCTGGCAAATTTACGCCGAATGCGCTCGGCCGAAAGTTGAATTGGCGTCAGCGGGTTTTTGATTTCATGCGCAATGCGCCGCGCGACATCTCCCCATGCCGCCATCCGCTGCGCCGTGACCAGATTGGTCACGTCATCAAAGGCCACCACATACCCTTCCAAGGACCCGTTCTCGCGCCGTCGGGTCGACATGCGCACCAACAGGTTTTCCAACCTGCCATTGCGAGTCACCTTGATTTCCTCTTGCGCGACCTCACCGCCGCCCTCTTTCATGCTGTCCAGCATGGCGCCAAATTCCGGCACGGCCACGGATAAGGTCAGCGTCTGATGGTCCTCGGACCACCCCAACAAACGTTCGGCAGAACGGTTCACAAACGAAACACGCCCTTCAGCGTCCAACCCAACCACCCCGGAGGTGACCGAACTCAGCACAGAATCAAACATGCGCCGGCGCCGCTCGATCTGACGGGTGTTATCCAACAAAGTGTCGCGCTGCGCCTTTAGTTGGCGCGTCATTTGGTTGAAATATCGCCCCAACATGGCGATTTCATCGTCGCCTTCTTCTTCCATGACCTGCACATCAAGATCACCGGCCCCAACCCGCTGGGCCGCTCCCGTCAGGCGCCCAACGGGGCGAGACAGGCGTTCGGCAAACCACATGCCCATCCAGATGGCTGCCAGAATTAGGATCAGCGCAAACCCGATATAAATCAGGCCAAATTCAAACAGCACCCGACCACGTTCGTTTTCCAACTGATGATAGAGCTTGGCGGTTTCGCGGGTTTCATCCAGCAAAGTAAAAATCTCGGCGTCCACATCACGGCTGACATAGAGATACCTGTCGACAAATGCATCCAAACGCACAAGTGCGCGCAGCTCACTGTTTTCCAGATCGCGAATGATCGTCAAACCTTCTTCGCTGGCCTTACGAAAGTCTTCTTCTGATGGTGGTTCAAAATAAAACAGATACGACCGTTCGCCACGTGCACGAATTTCCCCAGTTCCGTCAATAACATAGGCAAGCTTGAGGCCACGTTGAATTTGGCTTTGTCCGCTGGCCAGTACAACGCGAATGTCGCCCTCGTTCATGAAAAACGTGGCGCTGCGATTGCCGTCCAGAAATTCCGCCAGCGCGCGCGCATCAATTTCTAAACCGCTGACATGTTCTGCTTCATATGCCTGCGCCGCAGACAGCGAGTTGCCAATCACCTGGCTGACACGTTCGCTGAACCAGCCCTCCAGCCCGATATTCACGGTTAGGCCTGCAAATACCGCCACGGTAACCGTCGGGACCAATGCCAGTGCCGCAAAGGCACCAGTCAGACGCATGTGCAGTCGCGACCCGGCCGATTGTGCGCGACGGGACGCGACCATGCGCGCTACCCTGATCAGAACCAAAGCTGCCACCGCCAATACGTACACGAGGTCGGTCAACAGAATCGTGCGCAGCGCGTTCGAGCTCGCGCCCTGCCCAAGTGGTCCAAGAATCAAATAAGTCGTCAGGGCCAGCACGGGGCCCATCGCAACAAGCCCCCATGTTGCGACATTTTGGGCACGCCTTTGGCGGCGAATACGCCTGAATTTGGCCCAATGGCTGGTTTTGGTCCGGCTAATCACCCGACACCCTCAATTGATTTTGTACCGCCAAGGCGGCCTACCGCTATATCGTGTGGCTCTTATGGACCTGCGTCCTTTGAGCCACTGTTATGTGGCAGTTTTACATCAACTTGCGGCGCCGTGTCACGTGAATATCCAGATCAGTGATTTTCTTACGTAACGTATTTCGGTTAATCCCAAGCAGATCAGCACATTTCGCCTGATTTCCACCGGTTGCGTCCAGCGCAATTTCGATCAAAGGCAACTCAATTTCCCGCAGGATTCGCGCATAGAGCCCTGCGGGCGGCAGCATATTGCCATGCAGATCGAAATATCGACGCAAGTGACGCCCCACCGCCGCCGTTAATTTTTCGGTGTCCTCCCCGCCCAACAACGGTCCGACTTGCGGTTGCGACCCCAAAACGGCCTCCGCTTCGGCTTGAGAGATTTCTTCGGCACGCGCAGTCAGAACCAAACGGCGTACAGCATTTTCCAGTTGGCGCACATTTCCGGGCCAACTATAGGCGCGGAACATCTCCATCGCATCCTCTGAAAATACCCGTACAGGCGACCCGTCCCGCTCAGACTTGGCCAGAAAATGTTCGACCAGCAACGCAATATCATCCACTCGTTCGCGCAGGCTAGGCACGTGCACAGTTGCGCCATTCAACCGGTAATACAGATCCTGACGCACAGTGCCCTTTTCCATCGCATCGCCCAGATTGCTTTGGCTGGTCGCCATAAATCGTGGGTTATGCTCGCCAGGGTTGTCCATCATACGCACAATCCGCGCCTGAATTTCATCGTCAATGTCGCCAATCTCATCAAACAGTATCGTCCCCCCTTTGGCTTTGGCCAAAACGCGCACCGGGCCTTCGAGATTATTTAGATCCGCAACATTCACCACAACAAACGGTAAGGTTCTACGATCTGAAAAATCGTGTATTTCCTTTGCAATCAGAGATTTACCAGTACCACTTTCACCTGAAATCAAAACTGGCAGATCGGTATTCATCACCCGAGCAACCAAGCGATACAATGCCTGCATCGCCGGCGTACGACCGACCAAGGGTAGTTCATCAGGGCGCTCGCCTTCGGTTTGAGACGCCGCCGGAACCCGGCGTTTCTGTTCCAGCGCTTTACCAGTGCGTTTCATCAGATCAGGCAGATCAAACGGCTTTGGCAAATAGTCATAGGCCTCGGCTTCTGCGGCCTGAATGGCCGTCATAATGGTATTCTGCGCTGAAATCACGATCACCGGCAGCCCGGGGCGATCTTCTGAAATCTTGGGCAACATTTCGAGCCCGTTTCCGTCTGGCATCACCACATCCGTGATCACCACATCGCCTTTGCCTTCGCCGACCCACCGCATCAGCGTGGTCAACGACGACGTCGCATGCACCTTACATCCGGCACGTGTCAGTGCCTGTGTCAGTACGGTGCGAATTGTGCGGTCATCATCAGCGACTAGAATAGTTCCGTCCATCAGAGGCTCTCCTGGTATTTCGTAAGTGTGTCTTTACCGGCGCGCGGCAATGAAATGCGGAACACAGTGCGCCCGGGCACGCTGTCCACTGTAATCATACCGTTATGGTCGGAAATAATTTTGCTGACCAAAGCCAGCCCCAATCCGGTTCCGTTTTCCCGCCCCGAAACAAACGGATCAAATACGTCGCCATGAATGTCCTGCGGCAATCCCGGCCCGTCATCGATCACTTCAATCTGAAGCGGTAACGGTTGGCCACTGCCATCGGCACGGCGTAGCCGGAACGAATGCTCGTAATAAGTCTTAAGGCGAATAGTGCCAATATTTTCAGATGCTTCTGACGCATTCCTAAGCAGATTTAGCACCACTTGCAGTAACTGATCCGCATCGCCCTCTGCTGGGGGGAGCGACGGGTCGTAGTCTTCGATCATGGTCATATGGGCGCCAATCCCCAACAACGCAGAGCGACGCGCGCGATCCAGCACGTCATGAATGTTAACCGGTGCCTTTTGCGGCGGAGACAGATTGCCAAATTGCTCAACCTGCTCCAGCAGTTTCACTATGCGGCGGCTTTCCTCGACGATCAGATCCGTCAACTCCAGGTCTTCCGGCGCCAGGTTCATCGATAGCAACTGCGCCGCACCTGTGATCCCCGCCAATGGGTTTTTGATCTCATGCGCCAACATCTCGGCCATGCCAATGGCAGATTTTGCCGATGACTTAACACCGTGGCCGCGTGTCATGCGCCCGGCCAGCTCACGTGATGAAATCAGGAACAACATCTGTCCGGGTGCGTCCGTCAATGGCGAAATCTGAAGATTGCATTGCACGGGCGGACCGTCGCCTGTGCCCATATCCGCGTCATTCACAAACAGCGGCGTGCCGTTCTCTCGCGCACGATGAAAGGCTTCTTCCAACGGAGAATCCACCATCACCTTGTCCCAGATCGGCTGACCCAGCATCGACTTCGAAGACGCATTCAGAAACCCTTCGGCAGCCGGATTCAAATCAATGATTTCGTCGTTTTGATTGACCAGTAACGCCGGAACAGGCAACGAATTCCAGATGGCTTTGTCTGCGCTCATGCGGCTTTTTCCTGATTTGAGGTATCTTCGAACGCGTCCGGCAACATCTGCAGGACGTCTTTGGGGCAAATCGCCGTTTGAATGCGGCGGCGCAACTCTGCGTTTGTGCCAGCATCATCCATGTACCAACCCAGATGTTTACGTGCGACACGCCCGCCAAGCTCTTGACCATAAAAGATTAAAATGGCCTCATAGTGCGCGCGCACCATTTCCGTCAAAGCCTTGCCGCGCGGAATATCCGGCGCTTGCTGCCCAAATAGTTTTGCTGCGATCTGGGCCAGCATCCAAGGCCGTCCCTGCGCCCCGCGACCAACCATTACACCGTCCGCGCCTGATCGGTCTAACGCTTGTCTGGCCGTATCCGGATCGACAATGTCTCCATTGGCGATCACTGGCACCGACACGGCGGATTTGACCGCAGAAATGGCGTTCCAATCGGCCACGCCTTTGTAAAACTGACACCGGGTCCGCCCGTGAATGGTGATCATCTGAACGCCCGCATTTTCCGCACGTCGCGCCAACTCGGGAGCATTCAGCAATGCATCATCCCATCCCAGTCGCGTTTTCAACGTCACAGGAATGGACACCGCACCCACAACCGCCTCAATCAGGGTCAAGGCATGGTCCAGATCTTTCATCAGCGCCGATCCGCTGGCTCCAGCCCCACTGCTGCTGGTCACCTTTTTGGCGGGACACCCCATATTGATATCGATCAGCGCGGCACCGTTGGCCTCAACCTGCCGTGCGGCTTCGCCCATCCAATACGCTTCACGCCCGGCCAGCTGAACCGCTGTGTTGGCACGGCCAAACCCCAGTTCTGCGCGTTCCCGCACACCCGGCTTGGCCTGCACCATTTCCTGACTGGCGACCATCTCGCTCACCACCAGCCCGGCACCGAAACCCGATACCAGATCGCGAAACGGCCGATCAGTGATCCCTGCCAACGGGGCCAGGAAAACCGGGGGTTCCAAAGTGAGATGCGCGACTTGAATGGTCAAATGCCTAATCCTTGTGCATGAATTCGTGCTACCCGACTCAACTGGTAACCTCAATGATCCCAAAGGGTCATTTGTAGCGAAATTATGCAGTTGATTAAAAATTAGGCAAATACAAGGGGTCGATTGCCTCTCAGACTTGCAGGTTCTAGACAGACAGCATGACAAATACAGGATTCAAGGCCGCTGCCATCATCGTTGCCGCAGGTCGCGGCACCCGCGCCGGGGCAGGATTGCCCAAACAATGGCGTCCCCTTGCCGGGCGTCGCGTCGTCGACTGGACAATTGACGCCTTTGACACACATCTCCGAATTGACCGGATTGTATTGGTGATCCATCCCGATGATGCCGATTTCGCCAGCGGATTGCCCGCAACAATCGTACATGGCGGCGCGACCCGCGATGCTTCGGTACGTGCCGGGCTGGATGCGCTGACGGACACCGGGCTGACCCACGTTCTGATCCATGACGCCGCCCGTGCGGGTATTGATCACGGCACAATCTCGGCCGTCATTGACGCGCTCAACGATGGTGCCCAAGGCGCGGCACCGGCCCTGCAGGTTACAGACGCGCTTTGGTACGGGACCGACAATCAGGTTGCCGGGACACAAGATCGCGCCGGGCTATATCGCGCGCAAACGCCGCAAGGGTTCTCACTCCCTGTAATTCGCGCCGCCCATGCAGCCCATTCCGGTGGTGCCTCTGACGATGTCGAGGTCGCCCGTGCAGCCGGGGTTGACGTCAAGATCGTACCGGGCCACGAAACCAATCTGAAAATCACTACACCAGACGATTTTGCACGTCTGGAAACACATCTGAGAGGCACCATGGACATACGATTGGGCAACGGCTTTGACGTACACGCCTTTGAGGCCGGGGATCATGTCACCCTGTGCGGCGTTGATATCGCCCACACCCGCGGCCTGCGCGGCCACAGCGACGCAGATGTCGGGATGCATGCCGTAACCGATGCAATCTATGGCGCGCTGGCACAAGGCGATATCGGCCGTCATTTCCCCCCGTCCGAGGCAGAATGGAAAGACGCAGACAGCGCGATCTTTTTACGACATGCCGTTGATTTGGCAGCACAAATGAAGTTCTCGATCTCAAATATCGATTGCACATTGATCTGCGAGCACCCCAAAATCGGACCACATGCCGCCACCATGACAACCCGCATGTCCGAGATCATGAACCTTGACAGCGACCGGATTTCAATCAAAGCCACAACCTCAGAAAAACTCGGCTTTACAGGCCGCGAAGAAGGCATCGCCGCGCTCGCGACCGCAACATTGGTGAAATCATGAGCAGACAAGTTGCAACCTTTTTTGGCGTTGGCCTTCTGCCCTGGGCGCCGGGCACATGGGGCTCTCTTGCGGCCTTGATCCTCGGCTGGGGGATCGAACGGTACTTAGGCTTCTGGCCGCTGGTGCTGGCAACGCTGATTTCTGTTGTTGCGGGTTTTTGGGCCTGTCGCGCAGAATTGCGGAACAAGCCCGGTGAAGATCCTTCGGAATTTGTAATAGATGAGGTCGCGGGCATGTGGATAGCCATGCTGTTCCCGGCCGCAGGCTTTTATATGCGCGATATGTCGATGGTCTGGCCCGGTCCGGTTGCGGCATTCCTGTTTTTCCGTCTGTTTGATATCAGGAAACCGTGGCTCGTGGGGCGCGCCGATCAACGTCACGATGCGGACGGAGTGATGCTGGACGATATCTGGGCTGGCGTCTTTGCGGGGCTTGCCACATTAATCTGCGCAGCCATTTACCATGTCTTCCTGATCTGATGACGACAGCGGCTGAAATACTAACCCTGTGCACATCCAAAGGCCTGTGCATTGCCACAGCCGAAAGCTGTACCGGCGGAATGGTCGCCGCTGCACTGACCGATATCCCCGGATCCTCAGCCGTGTTTGAGCGCGGCTTTGTCACCTACACAAATGCCGCCAAAACCGAAATGCTGGGCGTGCGCGAAGCAACCCTCGCAGCGCATGGCGCGGTATCAGAAGAAGTGGCGCGCGAAATGGCACTGGGCGCACTGGTCAACAGCGACGCCGATATCGCGATCTCTGTCACCGGAATCGCTGGTCCGGGCGGGTCAGAGTTCAAACCCGAAGGCCGTGTCTGTTTTGGCATCGCTTTTGGGTCCAACTGCACCACGCAAACGGTTGAATTTGGCGCTCCGGGGCGCGACGCGGTTCGAATGGCGGCGCGGAATCACGCTTTGGCGATGGTTTTTGAGACTGCGTCCTCACAGTGATGCAATTTTCATCACTTGCGCGACTATTGCGCCTAATTTTTAGTCATATCGCAAAACGCCTGCGATAAGGGCACCAAATACCCCCCTTGCCTCTTTGTTTTGCACGACCAATCCGTTCTTTGGCGGCCAAACAATCAATACACTTTTGGAAGGGATAAGAAATGAACGGAGCGGACACCGCATGGATCATCGTGGCGACAGCCCTGGTCCTGTTCATGACTTTGCCGGGATTGGCGCTGTTCTATGGCGGCCTGGTGCGGGCACGCAACGTGCTCAGCGTGTTTATGCAAACCTACGCCATTGCCTGTCTGATGAGCATCCTGTGGCTCGTCTTTGGCTATTCCATCGCCTTTGGCAATGACGGCGGCAGCACCAGCCTTTGGGGCGGTCTGGGCAAAATGTTCCTTTCGGGAGTGACGGCAGACAGCCTGTCCGGAACGCTTCCCGAAGTGTTGTTCTTTGCCTTTCAGATGACATTCGCCATCATCACACCTGCGCTGATCGTTGGTGCCTATGTTGAACGCATCGGTTTTGGCTTTGTCCTGCTGTTCTCGGGCGCCTGGATGCTGCTGTGCTATGCGCCTGTGGTGCACTGGATCTGGGGCGGCGGTATGTTGGCCGATGGCGGTATCTTTGGCGAAACCGGGGTGCGCGACTTTGCCGGTGGCATTGTGGTTCACGAAACAGCCGGAATTGCCGCCCTGCTCGTCGCCGTATTCCTCGGCCCGCGGAAAAACCGCACAACCCCGCCTCACGCACCTTGGATGGTGATGATCGGCGCGGCCATGCTTTGGGTTGGCTGGTTTGGCTTTAATGGCGGATCGCAACTGGCAGCGGATGGCGGCGCGGCGATGGCGTTGACCGTGACTCATATTTCGGCAGCCACCGCATCCCTGACATGGGCGCTGTGGGAGCGTATCAAATACGGCAAGGCGTCGATGGTTGGTCTCGTTACTGGTACAATTGCCGGCCTGGCCTCGATCACCCCGGCCAGTGGTTTTGTTGGCCCGATTGAGGCGCTGATCATTGGTGCCGTCGCTGGTATCCTGTGTCAGGAAGCGGTCAATCTGGTGCGCAACAAACTGCGTATTGATGACACGCTCGACGTTTTTGCCGTGCACGGTGTTGGCGGTATCTTTGGTACCATCATGATCGCCGTCTTTGGTCAGGGCACATGGGTTGCCCAGCTGGGTGGTCTTGCTGTTGTTGGCGTGTTCACTGCTGTTGTGACGGTTGTTCTGATCAAGGTCTGCGGCCTGATCACGCCATTGCGTGTTGATGCCGAAACCGAAGTCAACGGCCTTGACCTGTCAGCACATGGCGAACGGGCCTACGACATCGCGTCCTGACGCTCAGTCAAAAAAACGTGGTCCGAAGCAATTCGGAAACACAACCAAAGGCGGCCAAATACTGGGCCGCCTTTTTCATGTCTGGTTGGTGGAAATAACCTGCCCCAGCTCGACAGGTGCCGCTGCCGTTTCGATCAACCACCAAAGCTGCGCTGCCAGTCCCTCACCGACAAGCGACGCAGCTTTGGCTTTCAGACGCGTCTCGCGATCCTTCAACTTTATCGGCATGTCCAGATCATGCGCAGCAATATGGCGCGTGCCATCCTTTTGCACGATCTCCACCCGCGTCGCAGTTTCCGAAATCGCCTCGTCCGTCTCGACCAACACCCGTTCGCGCAAGGCAACCACCTCAGTATCACAACACAGCTGATCCGAATAACTGCTCAGCTTTGCCGTGTCATGCCCCAGCAAAGCCATCGCCGTGACCATACGATACGAAAATTTTGCGCCCAACCCGGTGTCAGGGCTCAGTTGATTGCACACGCCCAGCCAACGTGGGTGCGTTGTGATCCGAACCAGCTCAACATCCTTCGCCGGTGGCCTGTTCATTCCCGCCAGGGCCTCAAGCGTAGCGTGAAGCCCATGGCAACAGGCATGGAACTTGTGGCTGATGTCATCAAACACCCACACCTCACCCAAACCGTCCAGGGCGCGGGCGTTGCCTTCTCCGGCATGCGTGTCACCAAATCCCTGCGCGGCCTCCAGACCATTTGCATTGGGTTCAAACCCGCGCTCCACCAACAAAGCCGCCTCAAGCCCGTTTGATGCAGCGATGCCTGCGTTATAAGGTTTGCCCATGGTGCCAAACTGTGACTTTAGCCCTGACGCACGGGTCGCTACCAACCCCAGCGCAGCCCCAACATCTGTCCGACCCATGCCCAACAACCGCGCACATGCCGCAGCCGCGCCAAAGGCACCTGCCGTTCCGGTTTGGTGAAACCCGCTTTGATAGTGCGTCCGTCCCAGCCAAACACCCACGCGAATGCTGGTTTCGATCCCCAGCAATGTCGCAATCTGCATGTCGCGCCCGCTGGCACCCAGCTTTTCAGCCATTGCCAACACAGCAGACACAACCGCCACACTTGGATGCCCAATATGGGCGAAATGCGTGTCGTCGTAATCCAGCGCATGTGAGGTTGTGCCATTCACCAACGCTGCCGCGCGGGCGGGCATCACGCCACCTCCAAACACATGCGCCTGTGCGGCGCCACCTTCGTCCAGCGCCATGTCGCGCACAATTCGCGCCACAGGTTCGTCCCGCCCGGCAATTCCAACAGCCGCCCAATCCAACATAGACAACTGCACCATGCGCAACGTCGCCTCTGGAATACGGTCCGCATCAATTTCGGCAACAAATGTCGCAAGTCGTTCGGTTATCATGCCCCCTCCTGCCCATGATCAGCCGTAAAGTGCCCTGGCCCGGTTTTCGAACGCCGCCACAATACGATGCATCGCCTCATTGAACACCAATCCAATGGCCTTTTGCAAAATCAGATTGCGAAACTCGAAATCGACAAAAAAGGCCACTTCGCAGCCGCCATCGACATCTTTGAAATCCCATGTGGATTTCATGTATTTAAACGGTCCGTCCAGATATTCGGTGTCGATATGTTTGATCTTCGGGTGCAAAACCACCCGGCTGCCAAACCGCTCTCGGAACACTTTGAACGATATCACCAGATCCGCCAGCATCAGTTCGGCACCATCCTGATCTTCGCGAGACCGAATGCGCGCCGCCGCACACCAGGGCAGGAATTTTGGATAGGTTTCAACATCCGCAACCAGATCATACATCTGCTGCGCCGTGTAAGGCAGCTTGCGTGTCTCAGAGTGGGTCGGCATGTCGCTCCCTGACATTGCGGATTTTCACGTGACAGTCGGCGCTCATTACGTATTCTGCGCATGGAAAATCAAGAGGGTGTCATGCCAGAGCGTCCATATGTCATCGATCAAATGATCTCGGCCAAGTCCATAGCGGCTCGTATCGAGGAACTTTGCAGTGAAATTTCACAGGAATATGCCGATACGGACAAGCTGATTGTTGTTGGTCTACTGCGGGGGTCGTTTGTCTTTATTGCCGATCTCGTGCGCGAATTGGACCTGCCCGTCGAGGTCGATTTTCTTGAGGCATCGTCTTACGGTAATGCCATGGAAAGTTCGAGAGAAGTACGTATTCTCAAAGATTTACGTGGTGAAATTGAAGGGCGTGACATCCTTGTTGTCGAAGACATTGTCGACACTGGACACACGCTGACCCATGTTTTGCATCTGCTGCAATCACGCCATCCCGCCAAGCTGAAATCTATCGCTTTGCTTGATAAACCGTCTCGACGCGAGGCCGATATCAAAGCCGACTGGATCGGGTTTTCCATCCCAGATGAATTTGTCGTGGGGTACGGCATCGATTTCGCCCAACGTAACCGCAATTTGCCATTTATCGGCAAAGTGCGATTCACCGAATGAACATTCGCCACTATCTGCGCATGGCCCGATGGGCCAGAAATCCGCCTTCGGAAAAGCGTATCAAGATGGTGGCTGCTATTATCGTGGCCTGTCTGGCGCTGTTTGCGGTTGAACGATTTGTCGGCTGGCCTGACTGGATGACACCGAATTACACGCCCAAAGGCCGGATCGTGAAATAGCCTGTTCAGTCCGCCTGATGCCCGGCCAAGGCCGCGGCGCGGGCCACCAGCCCAGAAACAAGAAACCGGCGCACCGCGGCAACGCGTGACACGTTGGCCATATCCTCGTGGCACGCGACCCAGATCGGTACAGATGGCAGATCTCCCGGGCGGTCCAGTCGCCTTAACCCGGGAACATAATCGGCCACACAACACGGCAATACGGCCCGTCCCAGCCCCTGTCGGGCCAGCTCGGCAACAACCATGAAACTGTCGGCCGCACCCACAATCTTATCTGCGGGAACATTCTCCGCTATCCACCCTGCCACTGCCGCGCGCGTCAGCTGACCGGTCAATCCCAGCCACACTTCGGGCGAGTCGGGTGCCGCATAAACGCCAAACCCTAATCGCGCGGCCACATCGCCCACCATGTCGTCGCTCAATGACAGCGCAGGGCGCACCGCAACATCCGCATGGCTACCGGAAAAATCACTATAAGCGTTTGTGCTGATCAGGGCGATCTTAACTCTGCTCACGTCATTGTGAAACGCGCCCACCATCGGCGGCAGCACCACCTGACAGAACGTATCGGTCGACGAAACTCGCACTGTGCCCACCAAAGGAGCGCGCGTTCCGGTTAGCAAATGCTGCACGGAATCCACCGCGTTGCCGACCTCCCGCGCAGCCTCGATCATCCGTAACTGCTCTGCACGAACCCTGTAACCTTTTGAAGTTCTTTCAAAAATTTTGACCCCATGGCGATCTTCAAAGGCCGCAATCCGCCGCAACACCGTGGCATGGTTTACCCCCAACCGACGCGCCGCGCCACTGACCGTACCAGTCTCGGCAACCGTCAGGACAAACCTCATGTCATCCCAGTTCTCGTTGTGCATAAATGAAAGAGTACCCTGCATATTTTCGGGATGGTATTCGATTTTTTCACAAGTAGGCTGGTGACATCAGCAACGTTATTCGGAGCAATCCATGAAAAACCTTTTCAAAACCACAGGCGCCGCCCTGAGCCTCGCTCTGCTAGGCGGCACAGCATTCGCAGATGGCCATGTCGACGCGGCCATCAAGGCACGCCAGTCTCAAATGCAGCTCTATGCTTTTAACCTCGGCGCGCTTGGCGCAATGGCCAAAGGTGCAGTGGCCTATGATGCCGAAGCAGCAACCGCTGCCGCAAGCAACCTCGCCGCAGTCGCCATGTTAGACCAGTCGATGCTTTGGCCGGCAGGATCGGACAGTGGCGCTGCAAAAACGCGGGCAAAAGCCGAGATGTGGTCCAACTATCCCGACGTAATGGCCAAGGGCAAGGCGCTTAGCGATGCGGCTGTTGCGATGCAGGCCGCTGCCGGTACAGATCTGGACTCTCTGCGCGGTGCAATGGGCGCAGTTGGCGGCGCTTGCGGTGCCTGCCATAAAGTCTATCGCGAACCCGAGAGCTGAAGTGTAAGTTGAAGAACAAGTGACACCGGCAACGTCTCGCTGCCGGTGTTTTTATTTGGGAGATCAGCCATGCGCCGTTTTATTGTCAATGTCACTTTCTTTGGCTTGATTGGGCTAGGCATATTCTGGTTCCTGACCCGTCCGGAAACTTTGCCTGAAACGGCGCTGGACGGGTTGACCGCCGATGCAACCCACGGAAAACAGGTGTTTTACGCCGCAGGCTGCGCCGCCTGTCACACCGCGCCAGAGGCCGAAGCCGCTGAAATGCCGATCCTTTCGGGGGGCCAGACCTTTCCGTCGCCTTTCGGAACGTTCACCGCGCCCAATATTTCGTCTGACCCGGTTCAAGGCATTGGCAACTGGTCCGCGTTGGATTTGGCAAACGCCATGAAACACGGCACATCCCCGGACGGACAGCATTATTATCCTGCCTTTCCTTACACGACCTATGCTCGGGCATCGCTTCAGGATATCGCGGATTTGCATGCCTTTCTCATGACGCTGCCCGCAGATGCCACCCCCAGCCAACCGCATGTCCTTGGCTTCCCGTTCAATATTCGCCTGTCGCTGGGAGGTTGGAAATGGCTTTTTCTCGACGATACATGGGTCACCCAGGCACCCACACCGGAACTGGAACGCGGCCGTTATCTCGTCGAGGCGCTGGGACATTGCGGCGAATGCCACACGCCGCGTGGCCCGTTGGGCGACACCGATTTCGGCGCATGGCTGACAGGTGCGCCCGACCCTTCAGGCAAAGGCAAGGTTCCAGATATCACACCCGGTGCGTTGGGATGGCCTGCTCAGGAGCTCGCCTATTACTTTGAAACCGGCTTTACCCCGGAATATGACAGCGCAGGGGGGCATATGACACATGTGATAGAAAACCTGTCCCAACTGCCCGCCGAAGACCGCGATGCCATTGCCGCCTACTTGACAGCCCTGCCCTGACCGCAATGCCAGAAAACGAAAAAGGGCCGCGCAAAGCGCAGCCCCTTTTTGAGCATTCCCACAGTTCCTACTTGTTGAACGTCACAGTTGGATCAAACTCAACAAGCGGTCGTTCCTGCAAACGCAGCGAACGGCAGGAAAGAGCCGATTCTGTGGAAAAACAGCGTGCTGCGAGTGCAGAAAATATGGTTGAAAATTGGGCGCAAGTGCCTTTTTTGTCAGGCTTTGCGCATTTGCTGCGGTGCGGGAAAGATCTTGGCTAGTTTGCGGAGGTTTTGGGCGGTTGCGGCGAGTAGGAATTCGTCATTTGCACCACATGGACCGCGTAATCGCAATCGTCCCAACCCAAGGATGCGTTTGAGGTGGGCGAAGAGCATTTCCACCTTCTTTCGCAGCCGCATTGAGATCGCATATTGCTTTGTCTTGGCAATATCACGGGCAACCTGTCGGGCATTTTCATGTTCTTCACGGGTGATTTTTCGCGCATTTGCTTTCGGGCAGCACTTCATCTTGGATGGGCAGGTCTGGCAGCTGTGTTTCAGCGCCTGATACTTGGCGACCCCTTTGCCAGATGGACCACGGTTCGGATCTGAGTAGTTGCGCCGGAAATGCTTGAGCGGTTCGCCCTCGGGGCAAATGTACTGGTTGTTCTCGGGATCCCATTCAAAATCTGTGCGGGACCATGTGCCGTCTGTTCGACCTGCTTTATCCAGCACAGGAATGTGAGGTTTGATGTCGCGATCAACGAGCCATCCCAACATCGGCCCTGATCCATAGGCGCTGTCGGCGATGAGCCTTTCTGGCTCAATGTCATGCTGTGCATTGATCCGATCCAGCATGGTGCGCACAGAACCGACTTCGGCCTGTCGGATCGACCTCGTGCCTTCCACATCAACGATGACACTGTGGTCAGTGTCGATGAGGTAATTGGTCGAATAGCTGAAGAACGCAGGGCCTTTACGGGCTGCCGTCCACTGGCTGGCTGGGTCAGAGTGGGAGGTGAACTTGGGCTCCACAGTTGATGCTGCACCGAATGCTGCGTCGTCCAACACGTCGAGATATTCCTTAACTGCACGCGGCGCGTCTGCTGGGTCAATTGTGCTACGATCCCAATCTTCCTTTGGCGTTGAGTTCTGTTTGTTGGTGTCGGCTTCAATCAAGCTGGCATCTGCCGCAAGGCGTTGTCCGCTGACTAAGCCGTCCGCAATGCACTGTGCGACAGTCTTCTCGAACAAATGTCGCAGCAGTTTGCTCTCCCGGAAACGCCCGTGGCGGTTCTTCGAAAATGTCGAATGGTTTGGAATTGGGTCAGACAAATCGAGGCGACAGAACCAACGATAAGCCAGGTTCAAATGCACCTCTTCGCAGAGCTTCCGCTCAGACCTGATGCCAAAGCAATAACCGACTAGAAGCATACGGATGAGAAGCTCAGGATCAATCGATGGGCGGCCAGTGTGGCTGTAAAACTCTGCGAGATATTGCCGAATGTCGCCCAGATCGACGAACCGGTCAATCGAGCGCAACAGATGGTCTTGCGGGACGTGGTCTTCCAGCGAGAACTCATAAAACAGCGCTGCCTGTGCTTCCTGCTTTGGTCCCATCATCGCAAAATCCCCCAATCCCTAAAGGAATTGAATCAGCGTATGCGCCGCCAATCAAGAAAGAGTTTTTCAACAAAATCAGCCCGTCTCGGTTATTCCATTTTTTACGCTTCGCGCGCTCGCAGCACGAAAATCGCCGCAGGCGCTCAAATTCAACGCCACAATGCAGCGGGAAGAGCGGCCATTCGTCGATCTTGCAGCAATTCCCAGACGGCCAATTTGCAGGACGCGGACGAAGCGCGTTTTTTTCCGGCGACACGCGAATTGCTGGCTTTGGGGAAAAGACAAAATCCCACTTGCGGCAGAAGGCGTAGGAAATCCCTTGGCCTGCGGTGGTGATCAGCGCTGTTATGCTGTCTAACCGTCCCATCACTTTGCTCCTTCTGGTATGCAAATATGGGCCGCGTTGCCGTCCAATATCGCGTTGCGATTCAGGTAGTCCAAACCGTCCAAAAAACTGCAGAGCGGCCGATCACCACCTGCCATATGTGTTGAACATCGTGTACTTTGGCCAATCGTTGCCCCCGGTCAGGTGAAGACGCCCTTCGTTAGGATAATGTTGCCATAGAGGCGGCGTTCGCCGGTTTGCACCACGGCAAAGGCAGACTTGGCGCGTTCGTAGAATGCGAACCGTTCCAGCAACATGAGGTCGCACGGCGCGTCCGCCGTGGCATTGATGATGGCTTGGAAATCTGCGACGGCTTCGGGAACGGCATTTGCATCGCCGACCACCTGCATGCAGAGCGCTGGTGTCTGGGTGTAGGTGTCAAGCGGCATCACGGACAGAACTGCGTTTAAAACAACACTCGCATCAGACCCATCGGCGCGGATGCAGCGGGGCCCCAGACTTTCTGCGGGAAAGTTGGCGTCGGCAATCACAATCCCATCGCCATGCCCCATCGCGCGCAGCACATACAGCAAGTCAGGGCACAGTATCGGGTCTAGGTTGCGTAACATTGAAAGGCCTTAAGTTAAGAAATGAGCCGAATTTGAAGAATGTGGTCAACCAAATGGCTGCCATCCAAAGTTTAGAGCGCGGGGATTTCCGTTGGCTGGGCATTCCGTCCAAGCAGGTTTTAAAAAGAAGGGCGTTCAGTTATGAGCAATCCGATACGCGAGTGACGGCATCGCAATGTCGATCTTTCGACCAAGAGCTGCGACCGCAGATTTCAGATGTGAGGCAATATCAGGCACAGCGTTTTGCAAGGCCTTCGTATCTAAAATTGCCAGGGTGACCGCAGCCACCGATATTTGATCATTGCCTACCGTTACCGGTGCCGAAAGTTCTAGGACCGAATGGAGTTCTGGGTTCGGCGACAAGACGTAACCATCCTTCAGGCAGTCTTTGGACAACTGCATAATTTGATCCCGATCTGCCTTGGACATGGTTGCAATTGCGCTGTTGGTGTCCCGTCTACCTGCAAGAAGACACGCCGCAGTTCCTGACCCCGAAAGGTCAGTTCGAAACCCGATCTGAAGCGACAAGCCATAGCTTTTGGAGGCATCCATATTTGCAATTACGAGCATCTGATTTTCATCCAACACAGACAAATGGTTTGAATAACCTGTCTCATCTGAAAGCTGTTTTAGTTGGGGTTGCGCAAGTTCTGACAGCCGGCTGTTGAATGACCGTTGCGCCCCCAATACAGAAAGACGATCAGTCATCGTATATGTGTCGCCGTCAAAACGCTGGATATATCCACGCTCTTCTAACACGATCATCATGCGAAAAATCTCACTTTTTGACCGATCAATGCCGCTCGCAATTTCGGAAAGCGTTGGTTTGAAATCGCTGAGGGACAAAAACTCCAAAATATCCAAACCTTTTTCCAAGGCCGGAGCAGAGTATTTTTGAAGTTTTTCTGGTTTCTTAGACACTTGTCGCTCTCATCTCCTGTGTATTTGCATTTCCATTCTCATTAAAAGCGGCCGAACGCATCACACGCTCGACCACCAGGGAGGACCTAAATTACTTCAGGCCGTTCCGCTCCAGGATCTCTCCTGAATTTGCAGATGTGATCGCTTCGGTCCCAAGAACTACTTCACGTGGAACCTCAGCTCCACCAAGGTATGCGAGAGCCTGGCGCAAACCTTCAGCACCCGGAGTCGGGTACAGGAATGTCGCAGCCAATTCACCGTTATCGACCCAAAGCACACCTTCGCCCGGCAACCCGTCAACACCAATAAAGATGATGTCATCCGCACGACCGGCATCTTTCGCAGCTAGGTATGCGCCATAAGCCATTGGGTCATTGTGACCATAGACCATATCGATGTCTTCATAGTTGCGAAGCGCAGTAGCCATGATGTCATAGGCTTGGTCTTGCTTCCAATCACCAGACTGACGGTCAAGAAGGAACGTAACGCCTTCTTCACCTTCAAACGCTGCGTGGAAGGGGTCAGAACGCTCGAACGTCGCTGTGATGCCAAGGCCGCCGTAGATTTCGACGATGTTACCTTGTGCATTGCCAGCGCCGCCCAGTTGTTCCAGCGCAAATTCACCGGCAGCTTCGCCGATCAAAGAGTTATTGCCACCGACCCACTGCACGAACTGGTCCGTGTCAACGTTGCGGTCCAAAACGAACACAGGGATGCCAGCCGCAGTCGCCTGTTCAACAACACCAGTCAAGCCTGCGGATTCCTTTGGTGAAATCAGGATCGCATCGACTTCTTGGCGGATAAAGTTCTCAACATCGGCTACTTGGGTGTCTGTGCGGTCACTCGCATCAGAGATCAGAAGTTCAACATTGCTATGGAGTTCAGCTTCTGCGCGCAGGTCTTTATTGAACTGGACGCGCCATGGTTCAACTGTCGTAACCTGTGAGAAACCAATGACATAGTCTTCTGCGAGTGCAGCAGTTGCGGTCAACGAAGTCGTGACCAACAGGCTAGCGGCTAATACGGTATTGCAAAATGTTCTTCTTTCCATGATTTTCCTCCCTATCATGGGTGCAGCAAGTGTGCTGCGTTTGATGATTGCTCCGGTCCCTAACCCTTCAAAGTGGGGGACCGGGGCAGCTTAACGCTTGGTCAGTTTGTATTTCAGCCAAGCGAAACTTCCGTCAAAGCGTCCTTCCTGCAGAAGAACCGCGGCGACGATGATCAGCCCCTTCAGGATGAGCTGTGTGTTACTATCGATATTATTGAGCTGCAAAATGTTGCTCAGGAAGCCAAATATCAGGACGCCGACAAGTGTTCCCAAGATGGCACCACGTCCGCCCATTAGGCTGGTGCCACCGATAACGACTGCCGCGATGGCGTCCAGCTCCAGACCAATACCAGCATCCGGTTTGCCCTGTCGGAATTGCGCTACGTACAACACACCGGCCAACGTCGCGAGCGCACCTGCAATTGCGTAGGTCGAGATTTTGATGCGTCCCACGTTGATACCCGCAAGGCGCGCGGCCTCTTCATTTCCGCCAATCGCCAGCAAGTAGCTGCCAAAGGTCGTGAGCCGGGTCAGCATGAAGAAAACCACAAGCACCCCAATGAAAACAACTCCCGGAACGGGCATAAAACCCCAGAGCAACATTCGCAAAACTTCGAACGCTTCAGTTGCATTACTGCCCGTATATACGGGGTGCACAGCTGTATCTTGCCCCGCAACAACCCGGGCCAAACCCAGCGCACCAACCATCATGGCAAGCGTCACGATAAAGGGCTGCAACCGGCCATGAACAATAATCACACCGTTCAATGCCCCCATGATCGCTCCGACGCAAGGAACCGCGATAAGAACTGCAACAACACCGAACTTCGTATCAATCTGCGCAGCAAGCCATATCGCCAAGGCGACCCCGACGGCAGCAGCAATCCCGATAGACAGCGTATTGGCCGTGGAAGACGTTTTTGCGTTCATCCCTGGCTTTGCCGCGTTCTTGATCAAAAACGCAATTAGGGCAAATACGCAGAACCCGATTACAAGCCCGGAGGCCGGGATCGCGAACATACTCGCCGCAGTCCAGCCTTCCTGAGTTAGCAGCATCGCGCAAATAACCGTACCCAACGCCATGATCGACCCGACAGACAAATCAATGCCTGCAATAAAAATTACCATCGTCATGCCGACAGCCACGATGCCCGTGACCGAAACCTGCCGCAGCACGTCCGTCAGGTTACCTATCGATAGAAAGATGTTCGTGCCCTTGGATGTAATGGGCGACGATAATGCACCAAATAGCAGCAGAATGATCAGACCCCAATACAACTTCGTGCGTGCAATCATACGCCACAATATAGGAGAGGAATTGGGGCCCGTGTCTTGGTCTTTTGGAGTGGCGTCTATCGCGCTCATCTTACGTTCCTTTTGTCTGGGGGGCCTGATAATCAGAACCGCATCGCCAGCTCTTTGATTGAATCAACCGACATTTCATCAGCGCTAAGTTCACCCGTGATCCGTCCTTCACAAAGAACGATCATACGGTCGCAAACCGCCAGGTATTCAGGGATTTCCGAGCTGACAAACAACACTGACAGTCCACTGTCCGCCAGTTTGCCGATCAATTCATAAATTTCATCTTTGGCACCGATATCGATGCCGCGGGTTGGTTCATCCAGCAACAGAATATTAGGATGTGTCGCCAGCCATTTTCCAAGGACAACTTTCTGCTGGTTTCCACCGCTTAATCGCCCGACAACATGGTCAGGGCCGAGGGCAGCAATGCGCAGCTTTTCAATTGCGGCTTCTGCCTCTGCTGTTTGCATCCTTTGCGAAACAAGCCCGTATCGGGTTTTCAACGGCAGCAGGGGCAAAGCGATATTGTCGCGGATCGGACGTTCGAGCAACAAACCGTTACCCTTTCGGTCTTCGGTGATAAGGGCCAATCCAGCCTCGACGCCTGCGGCCGGTGTGCTGGGCCAACAATTGCCACCATTCAAGGTAATCTTGCCTGCGACAGGAACACCCCGCGCGCCAAATAACGTCTCGAGCAACTCGGTACGCCCCGCTCCGAGCAGGCCACCAATGCCAAGCACTTCGCCCTTGCGCAGATCAAAACCCACATCCTCAAGTAAGACTTTTTCACCGTCTTTGAGGCCAAGTCCTTTCACACTCAGCACAACCTCAGGAGACGCAGGTGTGTGGCGTTCGATCTTTTCAATTTCGACAGAACGACCAACCATCATTTCGACCAGCTCGCCGGGCGTTGTATCAGACACCAGCTTTGTCCCGATCAAATCGCCATCGCGCAAAACCGTTACACGATCTGAGATTTCAAAAACTTCATCCATACGGTGCGAAATATAGATGACTGCAACGCCTTGCAGGGCCAGATCGCGGACGACCTCCATCAGAATATCTGCTTCGGTTTGTGACAAAGCCGACGTAGGCTCGTCCATAATTAGAACGCGCGCATCCATCAGCAAAGCACGCGCAATTTCGACCAGCTGCTGTTCGCCAACACGCAGGTCTTTGACCGGCCTATCGACGTCTAGCGTAAACCCGAACCGCGCCAAAACAGCTTTAGCCTCTTTGCGAAGACGTTTACGGTCAATAAAAATGGACCTGTGGACAGGTTCGTGGCCCAGCATCACGTTTTCAGCAACGGTCATTTCGGGCACCAGGCTCAGTTCTTGGTGCATGATGACGATGCCTTCGGCCTCTGCCTCACGCGGCGATGCCAGCGTGACGGCGCGACCATCAATTTCCATGGTGCCAAAACTTGGTTTCTGCACGCCACTGATAATCTTTACCAACGTGCTTTTGCCGGCACCATTTTCACCCATCAACGTGTGGATCTCACCACCGGTGATCGCAAGCGAAACGTCTCGCAGAACGGAGACGCCCGAAAAGGACATTCCAATGCCAGACAGGCTCATTTCCGCTTTGCTGTCAGCAGAGATGGCCACCGTCGAAGCGACTGCGTTAGACATTTTGGTATTCCTCTTCCAATCCCCCCATTGGGGAGGTTTCATATACAAAACGATTTCACAGGCAAAGCCAGATTGTCAAGTAAGGGGAGGTCCAAAGTTATTTTGCTTGGCAAATTCTCCAATAAATTAGAGCGCAATCCGCTGAATATAAGGTGTTTTGTATATGAAACCCGTTCTGAATCCGCCCTCCCAGTTAAGGGCTCTATTTACTTCGAGGAGGAATCTGGCACCGCTGTCTCGCAGTTCAGCCAGGTAAACTAACCCCGAATGTGATTCGTATCCGCGCTCGCTGATTTCTAAACTTGGAAGTGAAAACCTGCTTTAGCATCTCCCCTAGGATTGGCCTTTTGGTTGCACAGCGTTCATCAGCAGCTTGAACGCCAAACATTTCTGGACCAGGTGTGACACACCATCTTAAACTGCCCGTGGCCCACATTGTTTCCATGTCGTTTGACTTGTTCATTTCATCGAAAGCTTGCAATCCGCCTTTGAAGTTTCTTTGCAGGCGCAGCACACAGAAAACGGGCATTTAACTTACATCGCCTAAGGTCTGCTTGGACCGCGACCCGATTACAGAATCCACGCGCATAGAAAGTGCAGTTTTGGGAAGGTAGCTAAAATCGTTTGGCAATGACCGCTTCCACGACGACGGCCGCATTGCAGAAAAACCAAACAACGCGTGCAATACGATGCTGCATCAGCAACATGGTCAAACATCAATGGCGGCAAAGTCCGCTCTGCCGACTTTGACCCAAACCGCGTCGAAGGTCCGGTTTGGGTCAGAAGTGCTTGACGATTGGGCCAATATTGCGTGACGCCACCCATTGATGGGATTCAGAAATTCTGGCGCATAGAGTCAAAGATGCGTGACGTTCCACACTACTGTTTCGTCAGTTGCGCCTCACGCGCGGCCCGCAGGCGCGCGAAATCGTCACCCGCGTGATACGAAGACCGTGTCAAAGGCGTCGCAGACACCATCAGGAACCCTTTGCCAAAAGCCGCCTTTTCATAGCTTTTGAATTCTTCAGGGGTCACAAAACGATCGACGCCGTGATGTTTGGGCGTTGGCTGCAAATATTGACCGATTGTCAGGAAATCAATTTCGGCGGCCCGCATGTCTTCCATCACCTGATGCACGGACTGCTTATTTTCGCCCAATCCGACCATAATGCCCGACTTGGTAAAGATTGATGGATCCATTTCCTTGACCCGCTGCAACAAACGCAGACTGTGGAAATACCGCGCACCCGGTCGCACCTGAGGGTAAAGCCCCGGAACGGTTTCCAGATTGTGATTGAACACATCCGGTTTGGCCTCAACCACAATTTCCAGAACCTCTGGCGCGCATTTCAGGAAATCGGGCGTCAGAATTTCGATTGTCGTCTTGGGTGAGCGATGCCGCACTGCGCGAATGGTTTGCGCAAAATGCTCGGCACCACCGTCTTTCAGATCATCGCGATCCACCGACGTGATTACCACGTGGTTCAGATCCAGCTTTTGCACCGCATCCGCCACACGACCCGGCTCAAACGCATCCAGCGTGTCGGGCTTACCAGTCGCAATGTTACAGAATGTGCATCCGCGCGTACAAATCTCGCCCATGATCATCATCGTGGCGTGACCGGCACTCCAGCATTCGCCGGCATTGGGACATCCGGCTTCTTCACAAACTGTCACCAGCTTGTTGTCGCGCATGATTTTCTTGGTCGCATTGTACCCTTCACCCGTGGGCGCCTTAACGCGAATCCACTTGGGTTTACGCGGCTGGGCATTATCCGGCCGGTGGGCTTTTTCGGGGTGGCGTTGTTCGGGCAGTTTCAGATCACGCAACGGTTTTTACCTTCGGGCAACTTAGGTTCCTGACTGCATACCATAGCGCACGTCGTCAGCTAGTACCAGAAACGCAACCCTGCCATGTCTTTTGCTCATCAACCAGGAATTCTGCAGATGCTAAAAGGTACAATGCAGATGCAGCATTGCACCGCTAATTAGAATCATTATAAGTCGCAGAAACCACTTCGAACCCAAGAGGATTTATCCGATGCAAGTTGGCGTTAACGTTCCAAATGTTGTCTTCAAAACCCGCGTCCGTGACGAAGCTGTTGGCGGCCCCAACCCGTTCCGTTGGCAGGACATGACCAGCAATGATTATTTCAAAGGCAAGCGCGTTGTCCTTTTCTCGCTGCCCGGCGCATTCACGCCGACCTGCTCGACCTACCAGTTGCCCGGATTTGAAGACAATTTCGCTCAGTTTCAAGACATGGGCATCGATGAGATTTACTGCATGTCCGTAAATGACAGCTTTGTCATGAATAAATGGGCCGAAGCGCAAGACATCAAAAATGTCAAAGTCATCCCGGACGGCGCTGGCGAGTTCACTCGCAAAGTCGGCATGCTGGTGCGCAAGGACAACCTTGGCTTTGGTCTGCGCTCGTGGCGCTACGCGGCCATTATCAACAATGGCGTTGTCGAAGCTTGGTTCGAAGAGCCCGGTCTTGCGGACAACCACGGCGAAGATCCTTACGGTGAAAGCGCTCCTGAAAACCTGCTGAAATATCTGGCAGAGGCCAATATCGAAACAGCCGCGTAACCCGCAGCCGTTCCTTTAACAGAATATTGGCCCGCATTTTGCGGGCCTTTTTTGTATTGGAACAAACGACTCCTGTAAGTCACGGGCTAAACCCTACCCGATGTAATCCCCGGCGCCCCCGGCCTGCGACCGGTAGTGTTCGCGCAAACGCATCAGGGCGATCCGCAGCACGATCTTGCCTGAACGTGCCGACCAGCCCAGCCGCTTTTCAGCCGCCTCCAAACCTTCCAGAAAACAGCAGCACCGCATCACGACATCCGACAGCCCCTCTCCCAGATCAACCGCCGCCTCCATGACCCGTTTGCGTGCGGCCTCAGGCCCGCGATCCGCGGCACTGTCTGGTCGCACCCCATTGCTGACACCTGCGGTCAGAAACCGGTCCCAGTTCTGACTGACCCGAGGCCCCATCTGCGCCAACTCAAAATCCTCGCGCAAACGTTCGCCTGCCGCAACAAGGTCATCGCTCAGAAACGGTTGACCGTCCTTGTCCTTGCGCCGCGCCAGCGCCACCAGCGGGCTTTCCGCAATATTGAACCGCACCCGGCGGGTCTTGCCCTTGTCGCGCACGGATTTTTCGCCCCATTCGCGGTGCTGTTGCCCAAACGGCGTCTGAGCTTCTGCAAACCCTTGGGCTGCGTTTTCCTCTTCGGCCACCATACGGTTCAACGCAGATCGGCCTGCCGCCGTAATGGTGTATTGCGCGACCCGACCAGACGCTGTGCAACTGATCCAGTCCTTCAGGATCATGGCCTGCGCAACAGCGCGATCAATCACAGCCGTGCGCGCTGACCCACCATCAGGACGATCGCGCACCACAACCGCCTTTTCCATATCTTTGGCCACAGCCAAAACGGCCCCGGTTTCACACAATCGCCCCAGAACACGTCGCCCTTCGCGTTGCACAACCTCTTCTTCGGGCACCTGCTGCGGGTCCTTTGTGTCACCATTTTCGGGGTTGGCCCGAAGACGTTCCAATGCAGCATCTATCAAAGGATCATCGCGTTTTGCCTCCAGTTTTCTGATCTGGCGCAGAATTGTTGAGGCATGGCATCCCTCACGACGCGCCAGTTCACGTATCGACAATCCGTGTTCCGTATGTGCGACGTAACGCGCAACACTTTCCGGCACCCAGTCGGGCAGGTCATTCATCGGGCTGTTCATTAGCATGCCACCTGTTTCCTCTTACTCCATACGGGTCAGGACTATTGCCCTGTTTACCCACAGAATTATCCCTAAAATTGTCCACAACCTAAAATTGAATTATTACCTGGCTGTTAACATTGCTTCCGTTCAGCAAGATTGTTTCCAAATCCTAAACAGCCAAACAATCCCGCGCACGCAGAAATTCAGACAACGCAACACGCGTTCAGGTTGTGCATTCTGGGGGCGAACAACAACGGGACTGATTCCATGAAAGACATACTCTCAATCCTCAATAATCTTCGCCGCCCACGCCTGTTGATCCGCGCCGCCCGCGCAGGCGTTGCCGAATATCGCCGCGACTTGCATCTTAAGCGTTACTTTGGATATGGCGCACTGCCACGCAGCGGACAGGCCCTGTTGCGCTTGATGGAAATGGAATCAGACCTGAACCAGCAACGCCGCACCAGCGACGCCGCTTATTCTCTGGTCAAACATGTCGATATTCTGATTGCCATGATGGGCGAAGCCCGCTTGGTGCGGGCTTCGCAATCCAGAACCCTCTAAGGGGTCCTAGACGAACGCGTCTGGCATAGACGCTTTCTTTTCAGCAACATAGGCGTTCAATGCTTCTTCGATGCCTGGATCGATGGCCGGTTTCTGATAGCCGGCCAGCAAACGTTCAACCCGGGTTGACGCCAGCATCTGCGTATCGCGGGCGCCTTCGTCCGCCCATGTTTCAAACGGCTTGTAATCCAACACTTCAGACCGCCAGAAGGCGTCTTTAAAGTTCGCTTGCGTGTGTGCACATCCCAGATAATGCCCACCGGGCCCAACCTCGTGAATGGCATCCAGCGCCTGGGCGTTTTCATCATGCGCCACACCGCGCGCCATCTGATGCAAAACACCCAACTGGTCAGCGTCCATGACAAACTTTTCGAACGACGACACAAGCCCGCCTTCCAGCCAGCCACAGCTGTGCAGCATAAAGTTCACGCCACCCATCAACGCAGCATTGTGCGTATGTGCGGTTTCATAGGCAGCCTGCGCATCGGGCAGCTTGGAGCCACACAATCCGCCACCCGACCGGAACGGCAATCCCAAACGCCGCGCTAATTGCCCGGCGCCATACAGGATCTGGCTCGCCTCAGGCGTTCCAAATGTCGGGGCACCCGAATTCATATCAATCGACGTCACAAACGCCCCGAAAATCACCGGCGCGCCCGGACGGATCAGCTGAGAATAGGCAATCCCGGCCAGAACTTCGGCCAGAACCTGCGTCAGCGTACCAACCACCGAAACCGGTGCCATCGCACCGCCCACAATAAAGGGCGACACAATGCAGGCCTGATTGTTTTTGGCGTAAACTTCCAGCGCACCCATCATCACATCGTCAAATGTCAGGGGCGAGTTGATATTGATCAGCGAGGTCATCACTGCGTTATTCTGCACAAACTCTTTGCCAAACAGAATTTCGCACATGTCGACACTGTCTTGCGCGCGGCTTGGCTCTGTCACTGATCCCATGAAAGGCTTGTCGCTCAGCGTCATATGCGCCAGCAACATATCCAGATGCCGCTTGTTCACTGCGACATCCGTGGGCTCACAGACCGTCCCGCCGGAATGGTGCAACCATTTCGACATATAGCCCAGTTTCACGAATTTCTGGAAATCATCCATCGTGGCATAGCGGCGTCCACCCGCAGCATCGCGCACAAATGGCGGGCCATAAACCGGCGCGCACACCAGCGTGTTGCCACCAATTTCCACCGTCCGCTCAGGGTTGCGAGCATGCTGCGTGATGGTTGACGGCGCTGTTTTGCAAAGCTGGCGGGCCAGTCCACGCGGAATGCGCACCCGCTCGCCCTCAACATCAGCCCCTGCATCGCGCCAGCGTTGCAACGCGGCCGGGTTGTTGACGAAATTCACGCCAACCTCTTGCAATATGCCCTCGGCATTGGATTCGATGATTTCCAACGCTTCTTCGTTCAGTATTTCGTACAAAGGGATGTTGCGTTCGATATATTTTGCGGCTTCGATCTTCAGACCAGTCCGTTCGGCTCGACGCGCTGCGCCGCCTCCGGACCGTCCGCGCCGACGTGTCGCTGCTTCTGCCATGACAAGACCTCACCCATGGATGTTCGCGTTTTAACAACATCTAACGCGACATCATGCATGGCCTCGCTTGGATAACGGCAAACGCGTAAGAAAAGCGACATTCGCGTCGGGTTTCGACATCAATGGATCAGGATGAGGTTCAGGATTCGGCAATCGGATCCCAGTTGATCGTGTCGACCCGGCTGTCGATCATCAAAGGAGAGATGATTTCGTCAATTTTGTCGTCCGACAAATCATTGATCGCCACCATGATTTCCAACTCAACCTCTTCTGAGCTGCGGGTCAGATCAAACCCAAGCACCCGCACACCACGCCGTGACAATGCCTGCATCGCCAATCCGCGCACTTTGCTGGCGTTCTTTTCGTCACATCGCAGCGCCACACGGTATTCCTGTGTCATCGGCACCCCGGCGCGGGTCTTTTTCTTGAGCCACTTGACCAACGGACGCAGCCCGAGGTTCACAAAGATAACCGCACCGGTCGCCATCACCGCGAACAAAACCGCGCCAGCCCCCGCAATCACCCCCACTCCCGCAGAACACCACAGCGTCGCCGCCGTATTCAGCCCATGCACGTTAAACCCTTCACGAAAGATGATCCCCGCGCCGAGAAAGCCAATGCCAGATACCACCTGGGCACCGACCCGCGTCGGGCTCAACTCGGTTGGATACAGCAGAGAAAACACCACAAAACACGCGGCCCCCAGCGCCACCAGCGCATTGGTGCGCAATCCGGCCATGCGCTGACGCACCTGCCGCTCTGACCCGATCAAAGCGCCACAGAACAACGCAACAGCCAAATTCACAGCCGCCTCGTCCAGTTGAATTGCAACAGGGTCCGCCATGACGTAATGTCCTTTTGTCTTCGTCGACTCAACAAGTCGCTCATTTCTTTTCGTATTCAGCGTCAAGTTGAACAGAGCATGCAAGTCAATTGTGATGGTTTTTATGTGTTTTTGTTGTCACTCGCAACAAATACGCCCGATTACCCACACTTTGCGACACGCCTTAACGCGCCCCAAGCCCACTAATCCCCGCCAACTTTGCCGCTTGCCTCTTGCGAAAACTTTGACGATCCTCTATCGCGCAGCCATGAGTGACACATCCCACGCCCGCCTCCTCATCATCGACTTTGGCAGCCAGGTCACGCAGCTTATTGCGCGCCGCCTGCGCGAGCTGAATGTCTACTGCGAAATCCACCCCTATCAGAACGTGACCATGGATATGGTACGCACGATGGCGCCCCGCGCGATCATCTTTTCTGGTGGTCCTGACAGCGTGACCCGCGACGGCTCACCACGCGTTCCACAGGACATATTCGACTTTGGCGTCCCCATTCTGGGCATCTGCTATGGACAGCAGCTGATGATGACCCAGTTGGGCGGCAAGGTAGAAAGCGGCCACGGCACCGCCGAATTTGGCCGCGCCTATGTCACGCCACAAAACCAGCTCGATATTCTGGATGGTTGGTTCAGCGACGGCGACGAACAGGTCTGGATGTCCCACGGCGACCACGTCAGCGAAATTGCTCCGGGGTTTGAGGTCTACGGCACCTCCCCCAACGCGCCATATGCGATCACCGCAGACACCAAACGTCATTTCTATGCGGTTCAGTTCCACCCCGAGGTGCACCACACACCAAATGGCGCCAAGCTTTATGAAAACTTTGTAAAGCTGGCCGGGTTTGCGGGCGACTGGACCATGGGTGCTTACCGCGAAGAGATGATCGGTAAGCTTAAAGAGCAGGTCGGCGACAAAAAGGTCATTTGCGCCCTGTCCGGTGGCGTCGATTCCTCAGTTGCCGCGGCCCTGTTGCACGAAGCCATTGGCGATCAGCTGACCTGTGTGTTTGTTGACCACGGCCTTCTGCGCAAAGACGAAGCCGAAGAAGTTGTCGGCATGTTCCGCGACAATATGAACTTGTCGGTGATCCACGCAGATGAAAGCGATCTGTTCCTTGGCGAACTGGACGGTCAATCTGACCCGGAAACCAAACGCAAGATCATCGGTAAGCTGTTCATTGACGTGTTCCAGAAATACGCAGACCAGATCGAGGGCGCAGAGTTCCTTGCACAAGGCACGCTATACCCGGACGTCATCGAATCCGTGTCGTTCAGCGGCGGCCCTTCGGTCACCATCAAATCCCACCATAACGTGGGCGGCCTGCCGGAAAAGATGGGCCTCAAGCTGGTCGAACCTCTGCGCGAACTGTTCAAAGACGAAGTGCGCGCCCTGGGTCGCGAACTTGGCCTGCCGCAAAGCTTCATTGGCCGTCATCCCTTCCCGGGTCCCGGCCTGGCCATTCGCTGTCCGGGTGAAATCACCCGCGAAAAACTGCACATCCTGCGCGAAGCGGATGCGGTTTATATCGATCAAATTCGCAAACACGGTCTCTATGATGACATCTGGCAGGCATTTGTCGCGATTTTGCCCGTACGCACAGTTGGCGTGATGGGTGACGGACGCACATATGATTACGCCTGCGCCCTGCGCGCAGTCACATCGGTCGATGGTATGACGGCCGATTACTACCCTTACTCCCATGAATTCCTTGGCGAAACGGCGACAAGGATCATAAACGAGGTCAAAGGCATCAACCGCGTCACCTATGATATAACGTCAAAACCCCCCGGCACGATCGAGTGGGAATAAGCACGAAAACGAACGCCGCCCTTTGAGGCGGCGTTTCTTTTGACGTAAAGTCATTCACAAAGCTGACCGGATTCAGTCTCAAAATATTTGTTTCTCTGCTAGCAGTAAGAGAATATTTTGAGGTTTTTTCAATGCGCCCATTTTTTAAGAAGATCGCACGCCAGTTCAAATTCATCGAACATATCGGCCTGAGCAATTTCATTCGCTATCGTTTGGCGAAAAACGGTACATTGTTTACGTTCCGGATTTGTGATGCCCAGGTCACCGTGCGCAAAGGCACGCCCGACCTTGAAGTTGCCATCACATCGCTTTCAGGTGAGTTCAATTCGGTCGGACATCTGTTTGCGCCCACCTATTCAGACACGATCATCGACGCGGGCGGTTACATCGGTACGGCAGCAATTGCGTTGTCCCGGCTCTATCCAGCTGCTCAGGTGATCGTCATTGAACCTTCGGACGAAAACATCGCCATTCTGAAGACCAACATCGCCGCGTTTCCAAACATCCGCCTCGTGCAAGGTGCGCTGGTTCCACAGGGATCAGACAGCGTCTCGTTGCGCAATCGCGGCACCGGGGCCTGGGGTTTTTCGGTTGTGGAGGCCCCGGATGATTGTCCGGATGCTCAGGTCATGGCCACAGTGCCCGCCATCAGTCTGTCATCGCTTGATATCGACCTTTCCAAGGTTGGCATTATGAAGCTGGATATTGAAGGCGGCGAACACGCGCTCTTTTTGAAAGACCGCGAATGCCTCGATCAGATTGATGTGCTGATCGTCGAACTTCACGAGCGCATTGTCGCCGGATGCACTAAAGCATTTTTTGACTTCTCCAATGACCGGATAATCCTCAAGGATCCCGGCGAGAAATACGTCTCGGTCAACCGCCAGATGCGCCCCATGTCCGAGACCTGATTACCTTGGGGACCGCCCAAACGGCACAGGTTGCCCGCTGTCGCATGGTTTCACACCCACGGGACTTTGGGATGCGTCCATCGGAATGAGCGTCACCTGATCCGCTTCGGTGTGTTTATACGGTTTATGTTCGCGCAAATCATCATGCAGGTCGGCAAGTTGGTGTTCATGACGCGGATGTGTCATCGGACGATAGGCGCGTAATTCCGATCCAATTTCGGACGTTTTGGTCCAAATGGCCAATCCCGTCGATCCAAGTTTCATCTCCATGCGCAAGCGATCCATGTTTTCGTAAAATACAGCCGTTAACAGCGTCGCCATCGCGCGGTTTGCAATTTCCTTTCGCGCGGAATCTTTGCGGTGTCCGCACATATATGGTGTCGGGTCGACGTCATCAAAAACGATCATCCCGCCCTGGCGCACCAATGGAAACCAGGCCTTTATTTCGGCATAGACCTGCGCCACCGTGTGCAATCCGTCCACATAGACCAGATCAATGCCATCCTTCAGGACAGGCGCATGCGCCAGCACGGTTGCATCATCCTTGCTGTCGGACTGCACAAACTGCCAATTTGGTCCCGCTCCCGCATCCCGGCAATCCTCAATATCCACCGAAACCAGCGTACCCCTCGCGCCGTTCAAAGCGTTAAGCATGACCTTGGTCGCCTGCCCCTGCCAGGTGCCCAACTCCAGAAAGGTACCGTTCGGCCGCGCCAATGCCTGATCACGCAGGAACAACAACTGATCCGCCGCCGATGCGTCCTCGCTTTGTGATCCGCGCACATTCAAAAGTCGGTTAACATATTCAGAATACACGGCTTTCTGTGGCTCATTTATTTGTGCATTCATTTCCATGTGCGGTCCCTCAACATAAATTCAATTCCCTTCGACATCCCTAGCGGCGCAGCGATTTTTCTTTTTGAGCCGGACTTCATTAAAAGTGGGTCACACGGCCACCGGTCAACGCACCCCTGGCTTTTCTCACGCAGATGTTCCCCCGCTTCACACGAAGTTCAGGCGGCGTGTGTGAAATCGATGATTTTCGTGTAATTTCTTACAAAAATGCGCCGTGCACTTTGCAAAATGCATCTCGCGCCCCTTTCGCAGCCACATTCGACAATGCCAGTCGCATTCGCGCGGAAACTCGTTTAGGCGTTGATGCGATCTTTACCCTTCACACAAACGCAACTGGAACTGCTCTCACGAGGAACCACCCGCATGAGCGACACATTGAAGGCCGCCCTCTGGATGAGCGGTGCCATCGTTTCATTCTCATCTATGGCAATTGCTGGCCGCGCGGTCTCGCTTGAACTCGATACGTTCGAAATCATGATGTACCGCAGCTTTGTCGGGGTCCTGATCGTGCTCAGCGTTGCTAAAATGTCGGGCACGCTTTCTCAAGTCAACACGCAGAACCTTGGTACCCATCTGGTTCGCAATCTGGCGCATTTCACCGGTCAGAACCTGTGGTTCTATGCGCTCACCGCAGTACCTCTGGCTCAGGTTTTCGCTCTCGAATTCACCTCACCGCTCTGGGTTCTGGCATTTTCGCCCTTCTTGCTGGGCGAACGCCTGACCCGTATGCGCGTTCTTGCGGCGGTAATTGGGTTTGTTGGAATTCTACTGGTCGCGCGTCCCGGTGCTGCCCCTCTGAGCCCCGGATTGATCGCCGCGGCGGCCTCGGCCATCGGCTTTGCACTGTCCATTATCTTCACAAAACGCCTGACCCGAAGCGCTACAATCACCTGTATCCTGTTTTACCTGACCATCATGCAGGCCGTATTTGGATTAATTTGTTCCGGCTTTGACGGCGACATTGCGCTTCCTTCGCCACAATCGGCACCCTGGCTTGTTCTGATCGGATGCGCCGGGTTGCTGGCTCATTTCTGCCTGACCACAGCACTGAAACTGGCCCCCGCAACCGTAGTAATGCCTATTGATTTCATCCGCTTACCTATGATTGCAGTAATCGGGGCGATGTTTTATGGCGAAAGCATCGATCTTTGGCTCGTCATAGGTGCGCTTTTCATCTTTGCCGGAAATTATCTCAATATTCTCACACAGTCGCGCAATATTTCCGCAGCATCTTGACGTGAGGTTACGATTTCCTTCACCCTGAGTTAACATTGACTGAGTAAAAATTGCGCGAATAGTAGGTACAAAACAACAAAACCACTCAAAAGACTACAACGGGACAGATAGGTATGAAAAAAGCACTTTTAGGTGCCGCGACACTATCATTCGCAGCGGGGGCGACATTTGCAGGCGGGCTTGATCGCTCGGGACAAGGGATCAACATTATCTTTGAAGAGGGGACCGTGGCTCAGTTTGGTCTGAGTTATGTTAGCCCTGACTTATCGGGCTCGTATGCGGGGACATCGTCCGGTGATATTGGTAAGTCTTACACGCTGCCGCACTTAAGTTACAAAACTCAGTTCAACGACACGCTGGATTTTGCGCTGATCTACGATCAGCCGTACGGTGCGCATGTAAATTATGCGTCCAGCTATGCGCTCAGCATTAATCCGGTTGATCTTACAGGCACCTATAACCTCCGGGCCGAGGCGGAAACGCACGCGCTGACGGCATTGCTGCGCCAGCGGCTAAGTCACGGCCTAAGTGTTTACGGCGGTCTACGGCTGCAATCGGTGGACACATCGGTGAGTGTACCTGCCGTGGTCGGATATAATATTGAATCTGACAGCCCCACAGACCTAGGCTATATCGTTGGTATCGCTTGGGAAAAACCCGAGATCGCCGCACGGGTGGCGCTGACCTACAACTCTTCGATCAAACAAACGCTGAACGTGCGCGAAACCAACTCCCTTGGCACCGACGCTCCAAGTGCAGTTGGAATCGAAACACCACAATCTGTGAACCTTGATTTTCAGACCGGTGTCGCTCCAGACACGCTTTTGTTTGGGACGGTTCGCTGGGTCAACTGGTCCAACTTTGATTATTCTCCTCCTGTTTACATGGCTTCAACAGGTCTCTCTCTTGTCGATTACAGCAACGACGCGATCACCTATACGTTGGGTGTCGGGCACCGCTTTTCCGACGCATTTTCCGGCGCGATCCAGCTGGGGTATGAGCAATCCGAAGGCAATCTGGTGTCCAATCTTGGCCCAACCGACGGGTTCTGGAGCCTTGGTGTCGGCGGCACATACACACGCAGAAATGTCCAATACTCGGCAGGTGTGCGCTACATTGATATCGGTGATGCCGTAACCAAAATTAGACGCGCGCCTGGCGCGACATTCAGTGACAACACCGGATGGGCAGCCGGATTTCAGATCACCTACCATTTCGATAAAACAGGCAGCTAATTATCATTGACCCCGCCCTTATGTGGCGGGGTCATTTATTTGACGATTGCGCATGAACCGGAGTGCGCAATTCAAAGTGGATTGCTAGGTCTGTGACATGACTGACGCAGCACAAAAAACACTCTCACCACGCGCATGGATCGAATTGGGCCTGCTGGCTTTGATTTGGGGTGGCGTGTTTCTGGCCAATCGCCTCGCGCTGAACGAAATCGGCGTTCTCACACTTGTCGCGCACCGTACAATATGGGCCGCGTTGGCGCTTTGGGCGGTTGCGATGGTTTTACGCCAATCTGTGCCGCGATCCCTGCAGATTTGGGGCGCTTTTCTCGTGATGGGTTTGCTCAACAACGTCATCCCGTTCAGCCTGCTTAACTGGGCGCAGCTTTATATCGAAACGGGTTTAACCTCGATATTCAATGCCACCACAGCCATTTTTGGAGTCTTGGTCGCAGGACTTTTGTTTGCTGACGAACGCCTGACATGGCGCAAATCTCTTGGTGTGGCTATCGGCTTTCTGGGCGTTGTAACCGCGATCGGGTTTAACAATCTGCTCAATTTGGATCCCCGCAACCTTGCCCAGTTGGCCGCATTGGGGGCGACATTGTCCTATGCCCTGGCGGGCGCATGGGCACGGCGCGCCCTCAAAGGTTTGCCACCTGTCACTGCCGCTGCCGGAATGTTGACTGCATCAAGCCTGATCACGGTGCCCGCAGCATGGCTTATCGAAGGGCCGATGTCATTTTCCCTGACCACCTCAACGTGGGGTGCCATCCTTTTTGCCGCGCTTGTGGCAACGGCCGGGGCGTATTTGCTGTATTACCGTCTGCTCGCCACCGCCGGCAGCGGCAACCTGATGCTGGTCACACTTCTGATCCCACCGGTCGCCATTCTGTTGGGCACAGCTTTCCTTGGCGAAAGTCTGACGCCTCAGGCGCTCTCTGGCTTCTTACTGCTGGCGTTGGGACTGGTCGTGATCGACGGGCGCGCCCTGCCCCAAAGGTTTCGCCGCGCCAACCGGATCTGACGGTCTTGCACCTGCGCGATACCGACGCAATACCGACGCGCTGCCGACACGGCCCGGGCGCCTTCAGCCGCATGGTACGCATTTGCGTTTGACCCCTTCGGTCTGGCCCGCTACCACCACTGGGCAGATCGAAAGGCACGGAAAGATGATCTATCCCACCGCCCAGGACTGGCGCAACGCGTCGCAGAAAAAAGTGCTTCTATTTGGCATGTCGGGACAGGGGAAAACCCATGTTTCCAATATGTTGCGCGACAGTGGCGACTGGTTTCACTATTCTATCGATTACCGTATTGGCACCCGCTACATGGGGGAACACATTGCCGACAATGCCAAACGCGAGGCGATGAAAGTACCATTTCTGCGCGAATTGCTGCTGTCGGACTCGATCTATATCGGCTCCAACATCACCTTCAACAATCTCGCCCCCCTCTCCACCTATCTCGGCAAACCAGGCAACCCATCCCAGGGCGGCGTTCCGTTCAACGAATACATGCGCCGACAGGAACAGCACCGCGTGGCCGAGACCGCAGCCTTGCTGGATACGGCACACTTTGTCGCGCGAGGCCACGACCTCTACCAATATGATAATTTCGTCTGCGACACAGGCGGCTCTATCTGCGAAGTTGTTGATCCGAGAGACCCGCAAGACACTGTTTTAAATGAGCTTTCCAAGAACACGCTATTGGTCTGGATCAAAGGGTCAGAGGCTCACACAGAAGAATTGATACGCCGTTTTGATCGTGCGCCCAAGCCAATGTATTACCAACCCGATTTCCTGATTGATCGTTGGAACACCTACCTTGCTGAGCATTCTCTGAGCGAGGACGCAGTTGATCCGGATGCCTTTGTACGCTGGACTTACGCTCAGGCGCTGGCCCATCGACAACCGCGTTATGAAGCTATGGCCAAATGGGGCGTCACCGTCACCGCAGAAGAGATCGCGCAAGTCCACTCTGCATCAGATTTCAGTGATCTGATCGCCAACGCCCTTGAGCGTCATAACGCAAACGCCTAGTTAACCTGTCTAGCAAGAACCAAGGAAGACCCTGACATGCCTATCAAAATCCCTTCGGACCTCCCCGCCTATGACGTGCTCTCGCGCGAAGGCGTGATGGTCATGTCCGAGGATCAGGCAGCTCGTCAGGATATTCGCCCTTTGCGCATTGGCTTGCTCAATCTGATGCCCAAAAAGATCCAGACCGAAAACCAATTCGCACGTCTGATTGGAGCTACCTCACTTCAGATCGAACTTTCCCTGATCCGCATGAGCGAACACAAAACGCGCAACACCGCCGCCGAACATATGGCGGAATTTTATCGCCCGTTTTCCGAGGTCAAAGATTCGGGCGAGAAATTTGATGGTCTGATCATCACCGGCGCGCCTATTGAACATATGCCGTTTGAAGACGTGACCTATTGGCAGGAACTGACCGAGGTCTTTGACTGGACCCAGACCCATGTGCACTCCACTTTTGGCGTCTGCTGGGGCGGTATGGCCATGATTAACTATTTCCATGGGGTCAAAAAACATCTTCTGGATCACAAAGCCTTTGGCTGTTTTCGCCATCAAAATCTATCGCCAACCTCGCACTATCTGCGCGGGTTTTCCGATGACCTTCTGATCCCGGTCAGCCGCTGGACGGAAATGAAACAAGACGAAATCGACGCGGCACCGTCGCTCAAAACGCTGATCGCTGGCGATGAAGTTGGCCCCTGTCTGGTCGAAGACAAAGCACACCGTGCGCTCTATATTTTCAATCACTTTGAATATGACAGCGACACGTTAAAACAGGAATATGACCGGGATATTGCCAGCAATACACCTATCAACGTGCCGTCAAATTATTATCCCGACGACGATCCCAGCCAACCTCCACAGAACCGCTGGCGCAGCCATGCGCATTTGCTTTATGGAAACTGGATCACCGAAGTCTATGAGACAACATCTTACGACATGACGCAAATTGGCCTCTAAGACATTGATATTCATCGCCTTTGTGGTGGCCCTGGGCGTCGCATGGACGTTTCACAGGGCACGCCAGCAGGAACACAACGCCCAACAATCCTATCCACCCGAAGGCGAAGTTCTGAGCGTCGACGGGCATCCGGTACACGCGGTTGTCTTGGGAAGCGGGCCTGATCTGGTTCTCATTCACGGCTCGTCCGGAAACACCCGCGATTTTACCCATTCTCTGGCCGGACAGCTTTCTGACCGATACCGGGTGATTATTTTTGATCGACCCGGGCTGGGATACACGCCCCGGATTAACTCAACGGGCGCCACCATTCAGCAACAGGCATCCTTGCTGTCCAAGGCTGCGCGACAACTGGGGGCAACCCGTCCTATTGTGTTGGGTCAATCTTATGGCGGTGCGGTTGCGTTGGCCTGGGCGGTGCACGAGCCTGACAATATCGCCGCCCTGATTGTACTGGCTGGTGTGTCGCAACCATGGACCACACCGCTCAGCAATTTCTATCGCGTTACGTCCCATCCCATTCTCGGCCCGGCCGTCATTCCATTTCTGACAGCCTATGTCGATGATGCGCGCGTGTCTCGGGAAATTGCGGCCATTTTCAATCCTCAATCCGCTCCTGCTGGGTATATCGATTATGTCGGCGCGGGCCTGACGCTACGCCGTTCATCGTTGCGTGCGAATGCTGTACAACGTCATAACCTTTTGAATGAAATCAAAAGTTTACAACCCCATTACCCTGAAATCACAGTTCCCACCGAAATCTTGCACGGCGATGCTGACACAACCGTTGGACTTGAAATCCACGCCCGCCCGCTCTCACAAACGGTTCCGGGATCTGTATTGACCGTATTGCCCGGCATCGGACACATGCCACAACATACGGCCCAACCTCAGGTTCTCGCCGCGATTGATCGTGCTGCGGTGCGTGCCGGATTGCACTAGGCGCACGCGCCCGTCATAGTGTTAGAAAACGGAGAGGTTTCATGCAGTTGCCATTCGACGGTGCCATCAGCGAATATTACAAGGCCGACGCCCCGAAGGCCGTGCGCGACGGGATTACGCGCGCCGAAAAAAACGAAATTCTTGACCAGTCCTATCCGCATTCAGACAGATTGAACCGCAAGGCATACGAGTCTGAGCTACGATCACTCCAGATTGAGCTGGTCAAGATGCAGCGATGGGCCAAGGACACGAAAGCGCGCATCGCGATTGTGTTTGAAGGGCGAGATGCCGCCGGAAAAGGCGGCACAATTAAAAGGTTCCGGGAAAACCTTAACCCTCGCGGTGCCCGCGTTGTTGCGCTTTCCAAACCAACAGACGCTGAACAGACCCAATGGTATTTCCAACGCTACATTGATCATCTGCCCTCTGGTGGCGAAATCGTTTTCTATGACCGGTCCTGGTATAATCGCGGCGTCGTTGAAAAGGTGTTTGGCTTTTGTGAAGACGAGCAACGTGAACGGTTCTTCCGCCAGGTGTCCCCGTTGGAACAGACATTGGCAAATGACGGCATTCACCTTTTTAAGTTTTGGATGAATGTGGGCCGCGCTGAACAACTGCGCCGTTTCCTGTCACGCGAGAACGATCCGCTAAAGCAATGGAAGCTCAGCTGGATTGATGTCGAAGGTCTGAAACGCTGGGATGACTATACGGCGGCCATTTCGGAAACCCTGACCCGCAGCCATAGTGACCACACGCCGTGGACGATTGTGCGCTCGGATGACAAACGCCGCGCCCGGCTGAATGCCATCCGCACGGTTCTGCACGCGATCGACTATGACCGCAAAGACGACAAGGCCATTGGTCAGATTGATACGAATATCTGCGGAGGCCCCGACATCTGGAATGCCTAAAAAGCGCGGTTATCACCACGGCAATTTGCGTCAGGCCCTAGTTGAGGCAGCTCTCATGCTGATCGAAACCAAAGGTCCGACCGGCTTTACCCTGTCCGAAGCCGCCAAGCAGGCCGGCGTGACCCCCGCCGCCGTCTACCGGCACTTTGAAGGGCGTGAAGATCTTATTGCCGAAGCTGCGCGTCAGGGCTACGAGATATTTGCCGATCTGATGCAGTACGCTTTTGACAAGGGGCAACCTTCGGCGCTGGCGTCATTTGAGGCGACCGGGCGGGCCTATCTGGCCTTTGCGCGCCGCTATCCCGGGCATTACATCGCCATGTTCGAAAGTGGCATTTCGATCAACCGCACCCCGGAACTGGCCGAGGTCGCAGGCCGTGCACGTGGCGTGATGGAGCACGCCGCCTCAGAGCTTAGCCAGCACATTCCACCAGACAAACGCCCCCCCGCCAGCATGTTTTCGGCCCATATCTGGGCCATGAGCCACGGCGTTGTTGAACTTTTTGCCCGCAATTCGCCCGGCACCCAGTCACCGTTCCCCCCCGAGGATCTCTTGGAATCGGGCATCGGCGTCTATTTGCGCGGCCTTGGACTGATTAAGCCCGATTCATGAAAAACATCACCTTACTGCCTCTGATCCTGACAATGGCGCTCACAGCATGCGGTGAGAAACAGTATAACGAAATCAACATCATGCCGGCGCCAACGGTCTATTCCAGCGGCGTTCTGGATCCGTTTGGTGATCGAACAGCACGCGACATCGAAACTCAGACCAAATTGTTTTACGCCACAGACCGCGCCACGGCGACGCCGGATGACGCCAGCGATTTTTATGCGAACCGACGAGGCGTCACGCTCAAGGTTGGCACAGCCACCGTCAGGATGACGCCCCCCGCGGCGGACGAAACCGAATTGCGCGATCTTACGACCCGCTCGCAAACGGGCAAAAAACGTAAACTTAGGGTGACCGGGGTACAAGAGATCGGGCCACTGCCCAACAACGCGCCCAACCCGCTGATCGATCAGCCCGCGCCACAAACGTTGGCCGATACCAAACGCACTTTCCGCAATGACATTAACACACAACTGGCCCGCTCAGGCAGCCGCGATGCTTTTATCTATATCCATGGCTATAACGTCGATTTCGAATACCCCACTCTGGTTTCCAGAGAACTCCAGCACTATCTGGGCTATCGTGGGGCTTTCATCAGCTACAACTGGCCTGCCACGCCAAGTCGGCTGGCCTATTTCAAGGACCTTGAAACGGCTGATGCAACGCGCCGCAACCTGCGCGCGTTGATCGAGTTTCTGTCCGACGAAACAAATGTGCGCCGCATTCACCTGATCGGCTACAGCGCAGGGTCTCGGCTGGCTTTTGAAACCGTGTATCAGATCGCGCTGCAACGAAAGGCAGGGCATGACCGTGTCCGGTTGGGACAGGTCATTCTGATAGGAAGTGACCTTGACCGAACCTACTTTACCGAAGCTGTGGCCGATGGATTGCTTAACAGCCTGGATCACATGTCGATCTATATGTCGGGCGACGATTCTGCATTGGCCATGTCCAAGATTGTGTTCGGCAAACACCGTCTGGGCCAGATTTGGGAGACCGATGAACGCACCGCGCCTTATGAACGCAGACTTGCCGAAATAGACAAACTGTCTTTGATTGACGTCACTGATGCCGAAGGCGCCGGGATCGGCAATGGTCATTGGTATTTCCGCTCTTCCCCGTGGGCCAGCAGCGATATTTTCCTGACTTTGATCGACGCACAGACACCGCAGAACCGTGGGCTGGTGCGGCGCGAAAATTCGGCGGTGTGGACCTTCCCCGAAGATTATCCGGTGCGGTTACAACAGCTTAATAGATAGCCCATGCAGGAACGAAAAAGGCCGCCCAAACCAGGGCGGCCTTTCCAATATCTTGTCCAATAAGCTTAACGCTTGGAGAACTGGAACGAACGACGCGCTTTGCGCTTACCGTATTTCTTACGTTCCACAACGCGGCTGTCGCGGGTCAGGAAGCCAGCGGCTTTCAGAGCGCCACGCAAGGAGGGTTCATAAAGCTGCAGAGCTTTAGAAATACCATGCTTAACGGCTCCGGCCTGACCAGTCAGACCACCACCTTTGACGGTGGCAACAACGTCGAATTCACCTTCAACGCCAGCAACCTGAAACGGCTGACGAAGGATCAGCTGCAGAACTGGACGCGCAAAGTAGGTGTCCTGATCTTTGCCATTCACGGTAACCTTGCCCGAACCGGGTTTGATCCACACGCGGGCAACAGCGTCTTTACGCTTGCCAGTGGCATATGAGCGGCCAAATTCGTCACGAACAGGTTCGCGCGGGGCTGCGATTTCGACAATAGCTTCTGCACCGGCAACGGCGTTCAGCTCTTCAAGCGAGTTGATTTGATCAGCCATTGATTAGCTCCGGGTGTTCTTTTTGTTCATGGACTTAACATCCAGCACTTCAGGCTGCTGAGCCTCATGTGGATGTTCGGCACCGGCATAGACACGCAGGTTGGTCATAACCTGACGCGACAGACGGTTGCCCGGCAGCATGCGCTGAACGGCTTTGGTCACCACGCGTTCGGGGTGATTGCCTTCCAGAATCTGCTGCTTGGTACGGGATTTGATCCCACCCGGATGTCCGGTGTGCCAATAGAAGTTTTCCTGACGCTTCTTGCCAGTCAGCTGGATTTTGTCCGCATTGATCACGATGACATTGTCACCCATGTCCATGTGCGGCGTAAAAGAGGCCTTGTGCTTGCCGCGCAAGCGCATGGCAACGATCGACGCCAAACGGCCCAACACCACGCCTTCGGCGTCGATGATGATCCATTTCTTGTCGATGTCTGCCGGAGTAGCAGAGAAGGTTTTCATGTTGTGTCTTCCAATTTTGGTGGCGGGTTGTCAAAAACCGGCAATCCGGCCTCAACAGTCATTCGATGGGCGGGTTATAAAGCAGTCACTTGTCACGTCAAGCGCAGAAAATCTTATTTACACAAGCAAAAACAGCAAGTTACAAAATAGGTATTAAAATACCCCATGTTTTTGCAACCTAATTGGTCCCTACATTTCGGGAACGCAGATTTCATCGCGCATAATGGCCAAAATCGTGCGCCACACCAGCGACGCCATGATGATGATCAACAGGATCAGCACGGCTGTACCAATCACAACATGTGCAAACGATCCGGCCATGACGGCAAATCGAAAAGACGCGATGGACAAGGCCGCCACAGGAAAGCTTAGCGCCCACCAGGACAACGCAAAAGGAAGCCGCACGAATTTCGGCGCCTGCACCGCGACCAGCGCGGCAAAAACATAACCCGAATTCAGCAGGATACGGGCAAAGCTGTCCAGCTCACCCGTCAGCGTTACATAGGCAGAAAACCCAACCATGGGCGGCGCAACCAGAACAACCAGCGTTGGCAACAGTTTGGCCGGAATGGGGTCATGAAAAATTAACCGGTTGAAGACCAGCGTCAAAAGCACGCCCCAAAACACGATCCCGGTCGAGAAAAACAACCATGACAGTTCGATATATCCCAGCTGTACACCGGCAACCGGGGCCACGACATTTCCAACTGCCGGAATGAACCAAGCAGGTGTCAGCTGACCCACCTCAAAGCTACGTTGACTAATCCACCCGGAAATCACGGCCAGCGTCAAAAATCCCTGCAACACAACGCCGACAAGCCAAACAATGCGCGCAACGCTCTCTGAGTGGGGTAATATCGCTGCCCCAATCAGCAATAAACCAATCGAAATTGCCGGAAAGAACGCCATCCGCCCCGGATGGCGCCACTCGGCCATGACTGCCTCGGGATATCGGATCAGTTTAACCAAATAGAGGCTGGCGATGATGACAAAGGCAGCAATGCCAAACCACAAGACACCCTGGGACAGCGCGTACCCTGTATCCAGAACAACATGGGCGCTGCGCAAAGCCAGAGAAAACCCCATCAGTCCCATAATGCACGCAAACATCGGCACCGGAAAATACATCAACCGGGACATTGCCGACTGTGACGTGGCATCTTCGGTGTCTCTATCAACTTCAATCATTCTTACTTCCCCAGATGAAACCGGCAGCAATCGCGGTTTCACAGTCTTGTATTGCGGGTGACCTTTGTCACCCAGATCACCCACGCTTGGGCGGGATTGCGTATGTCATATTGGCGCGCGCCACAGGTTCTGAACTGCCTTCAGAAAAGATCAGAATATCCGTGACAGACAATGTGCGCCCCAGCTTGAGCATCCGCGCCTGGGCAAGCAGGTCCTGCCCGGCAGCCGGTTTTCGCATAAAGTCAATTGAGCAATTGGTTGTCACTGTCAACGCCTCCGCACCGATACATGCCATCGTCGCGATATAAGCCGTGACATCCGCCAACGCAAACATCGCGGGCCCCGAAACCGTGCCGCCCGGACGCAGATGGCGCTCAGCCACTTTCAGCCGCACAACCGTATTGACGCCATCCATCTTCTCGATGACATAATCGTCCCGAACCTGCGGGAACACTTCCACAAGAAAATTGGTCATGTCCTCAGGGCTCATAACAGCCTGCATACTTTTCCTCCCGGCTCCGCAGCGCTAAGCTCGCTCCAAACCCAAGGGAGAGCAAGATGGAAATCCTGCAACGTCAAGATAATAACGCAATCGTCACTCTTACGATGAACGCGCCCGAACGTTTGAACGCGTTGTCTGACGAAATGCTGGCCGCTCTGCAATCTCAGCTTGATGCTCTGGCTCAGGACACATCTGTGCGCGCCATCATCATCAATGGCGCAGGAAAGGCATTTTGCGCCGGGCATGACCTCAAACAGATGACCGCAGGCCGTCAATCCCCAGACGGCGGCAAAGCCTATTTCAAGGACCTGTTTGATCGCTGCGCCACCATGATGCAGACCATTCAGAAACTCCCCCAACCGGTGATCGCACAGGTACACGGCATCGCCACAGCCGCCGGATGCCAGCTTGTCGCCACATGTGACATGGCGGTTGCGGCCCATGGCACGCGGTTTGGTGTCAACGGGGTCAATATCGGGCTGTTCTGCTCGACCCCGATGGTTGCCCTGACCCGCAACATCCCGCACAAGCAAGCGTTTGAAATGTTGACCACAGGTCAGTTCATCGACACCGCCCGCGCCCAGGATCTGGGCCTGATCAACACGTCCGTTCCCGCCCAGGACCTTGCATCAACCACTCAGGACCTGGCCGAAAGGGTTGCGGAAAAGCTAAGTGTGGCCGTCAAAATCGGAAAACAGGCGTTTTATACGCAGCTTCAGATGCCCTTGGATCAGGCCTATACCTATACAGGCGACGTGATGGTCGAAAACATGATGCACCGTGATACCCAGGAAGGCATCAGCGCATTTCTGGAAAAACGCGACCCGGACTGGTCTCAGTAACCTTCCCAACGGAAAATCCCGGTGCATCCCCTCTTTCTGAATGCGCAGTATTTTGCTTAAATTGTTTCCATATTGAGACACCTGTTTTTCCAATTTCTCTGTAGGTGGCTCTGCAGTCTCGTGCCATAAGCAAATCAGAGCGAACGCGTTCTATACGCATTCTTCGGGTCGCCGATGGCACAAGGTCCCTCCTGGGTCACCTCTCTCTGGCCACGCCACATGACCGCGGCGACCCGAAGCGACACGCCCCCTTTTCAAAACACTCGTCCTGCCCTATGTCGCCCACTATGACACAAGAATTGCATATCGTCGGCGGCGGCATGGCCGGGTCCGAGGCCGCATGGCAGGCCGCACAAATGGGTGTGAACGTGGTGATCCACGAAATGCGTCCCAAGATCGAAACCTTTGCGCACCGTACCGGCAATCTGGCCGAAATGGTGTGTTCCAACTCGTTCCGCTCTGACGATGATGAACAAAATGCCGTGGGCTTGCTGCATTGGGAAATGCGCGCGGCCAACGGGCTGATCATGGCGACCGCTGACAAACACCGCCTGCCCGCCGGTGGCGCGCTGGCCGTTGACCGCGATCCGTTCTCCGAAAGCGTGACTGCCGCGCTGCACGCGCTGCCCAATGTGCGGGTCGAACCCGGCGAAATCACGGAACTCCCCGGCGAAGGTCACTGGATCTTCGCAACCGGCCCGCTCACTTCTGCAGGTCTTGGGGCCGCCATTCAGGCTGAAACCGGCGCCGAACGTCTCGCCTTTTTTGATGCCATTGCCCCAATTGTCTATGCCGACTCGATCGACATGGATGTGGCGTGGATGCAATCGCGCTACGACAAGGGTGAAACCGAGGCGGAACAGAAAGCCTATCTCAACTGCCCAATGACCCGCGACCAATACGAGGCGTTTATCGACGCATTGCTGGTTGCTGACAAAACCGAATTTCACGAAGGTGAAACCGCAGGCTATTTTGACGGCTGCCTGCCAATCGAGGTCATGGCTGAACGTGGACGCGAAACCCTTCGTTTTGGTCCAATGAAACCGGTTGGCCTGACCAACATGCACAAGCCCGACGAAAAAGCCTACGCCGTCGTCCAATTGCGTCGCGACAATGCATTAGGAACGCTATTTAACATTGTGGGATTTCAGACAAAAATGAAATACGGAGCGCAAACCGATGTGTTTCGCATGATCCCCGGTCTGGAAAACGCGTCCTTTGCCCGGCTGGGGGGTATTCACCGCAATACGTTCCTGAATTCCCCTACTTTGCTGGACGAACAGATGCGCCTGAAATCGCGTCCTAATATCCGTTTCGCCGGACAGGTCACTGGCGTCGAAGGTTATGTTGAAAGCGCAGCGATGGGGCTTTTGGCAGGCCGTATGGCGGCGGCTGAAATTCTGGGAAGGCCGTTGCCGGAAACGCCACTAAACACCGCCATGGGCGCACTTGTGCACCACATCACCGGCGGCGCCGAGGCCAAAACCTTTCAGCCCATGAATGTCAATTTTGGCCTGTTCCAGCCTGTTGAAGGTCTCAAGGGTGGTCGCCGAGGCCGCAAAGATCGCTACAAGGCCTATACAGACCGCGCCAAAACGGACTGGCAATCATGGTTGGACGCACAATCCTGACTGGACGAAGACGCCCGGTTTGGCTTTACTGCCCCTATGACACGCAAATTTCTGGATAAAGTTTACGATCACATTGGCGACGGTGTGGGTGCATTTTATGATGATTGGGCCGCCTCTTACGAGGCTGAGGTCTCTGAAAACGGCTATGTCACGCCGGGGCGGTGCGCCAAAGCCCTTGCCAAATTCCTAACTGATCGCGCTGCGCCCATCCTTGATTTTGGCTGTGGAACAGGCCTGTCCGGTCTGGCTTTGCGCACCCAAGGCTTCACCACGCTGGACGGTATTGATCTGTCTGCAGAGATGCTGGCTCAAGCTCGCTCCAAGGGCATTTATCGCCAATTGCTCAAAGTCGATCCCGATGCCGATTTGCCGGTCGAACCCGGGCGGTATCCGGCAATCGCGGCGATTGGTGTCATCGGTCCGGGGGCTGCCCCGCTCGACACTTTTGACACGCTGTTCAAACTGCTCGACCGTGGCGGTTTCATGACACTTTCGTTCAACGATCACGCGCTTGAAGATCCCGCGTACGAAGCCCGCCTCGATGAATATCTCGACCTAGGCGCCGCGCGCCTGTTGTTTCGCGAATACGGCCCTCATTTGCCTGCACGCAACATGCAATCAACCGCGTATGTGATTGAAAAACTGTGAATTTCACGACAAGATTTGCACCATCGCCAACCGGACCTCTGCACTTGGGTCACGCCTATTCAGCACTTCTTGCACATGATTCAGCACGCGAAGAAGACGGCAAATTCCTGTTGCGGATCGATGACCTTGACCAATCCCGCGCCCGTCCACATTGGGAAGATCAGATTTACGACGATCTCGCCTGGCTCGGCATCACATGGGACGGTCCAGTGCGCCGTCAGTCAGACCATTTTCACGAATACGCTAAGGCAACACAACAATTGCGCGCCGCGGGTCTTACTTTTGAATGCACTTGTTCCCGACGAGACATCGAGGCCGCCGCAAATGCCCCTCAGGAAGGCGTGCCAGAGTTTGGCCCGGATGGCCGTATCTACCCCGGCACTTGCCGTTCCTTGGCGCTGGCACCCACGCCCCAGACCTGCACACGCCTGAACATAAGCAAAGCCTGCGCTCTGGCACTTCCCGCGCATTTCACCGACACCGAACCGGACCGCGTCGGTGTTCACAACTTGGAAACACAAGATATGTTGGCCACTGTAGGCGACGTCATCCTGTCCCGCCGCCAAATGGCAGCGTCTTACCATCTCTCCGTGGTTCTGGACGACGCTGCCACCGGCGTCACCGATGTGATCCGGGGCGCCGATTTGTTTGACGCCACCCGCATTCACGTGGTTTTGCAAAAGCTTCTGAACCTGCCGACGCCAGCCTATCACCACCACAAGCTGATCCGCGATGACGCAGGCAAACGTCTGGCAAAACGCGACGATGCCCGTGCTATCGCCAGGTATCGCGCAGAAGGCGCCACACCAACCGACATCCGCCAGATGGTCGGACTCTAAACCGCTGTCATTGTTCCCTAAACACTCGTGCTGCAGGCATCACAATGCGTAAGGTTCAGCTCATCGGCTGCATCAGTTCAACTTCTTCACCGTCCCGAACGGCCGTATAGAAACAACTGCGCCGGTTTGTGTGACACGCCGGACCGGTCTGACGCACCGTGACCAGCAAACAGTCGCGATCACAATCCAGCCGGAAATCCACCAGCTCCTGCACATGTCCCGAGCTTTCGCCCTTGACCCAAAACGCCTGCCGCGACCGACTCCAATAAGTTACCCGCCCGGTGTCCAGCGTCCGCTTCACTGCCTCGGCATTCATCCACGCCATCATCAGCACGTCGCCGGTTTCGGCGTCCTGTGCTATGGCCGGAATTAGTCCGGCGTCGGTAAATGTCAGTGATTTCGGATCAAAACCCATAACTTGGCCCCTTTGCATCCGCCGTTTTGCTCTCTATCTAGGAAAGACGCAGCAAAGGAAACCACGATGTCCGGCGAAAACGACCTGATCAAGCTTTATTCCGGCCAGATTCTGCAATTGGCGGCATCGATCCCGCACACAGATCGTCTGACATCACCGGATGCCAGCGTCAAAAAACGCGCGCCTTTATGCGGCTCTACAGTCACCGTCGACCTTGTTGTTCAGGACGGGTGCATCACGCAGTTTGGCCAGGACGTCAAAGCGTGTGCGTTGGGGCAAGCCGCCGCATCGGTGGTGGGCGCTAATATGATTGGTCGCACCCGCACCGAAGTCGAAACCGCCCGTGATGCGCTTAAGGTGATGTTGAAACAGGACGGCCCCACGCCAGCTGCACCCTTTGACGGGCTCGAAGTTCTGCGCCCGGCCCGCGATTACAAAAACCGTCACGCCTCGATCCTGCTGGCACTCGATGCCACCTGCGAGGCGATTGAACAGGCAGATCAGGCCAACTGCGCCTGATCCCACCCCATCTGCTAACATAAAAAAACCGCCGCACTTCCAATTGGAAGGCGGCGGCAGTTTGGTGCGTCTTTACGTGGGACCCGATGCCATCCGGGAAGGGGTATGAGGCAGAAACCCTTCGGGACAAGAGACAGGCAGTGTCAGTCAAACCGCATCAAAATGGGGACAGGGATGCGAAGGATGGACCGGCGTAAAGGCCGCAGGCAAAAATTCAGACAAAACCGGGTACGTGCAAGGCCACCACCATCATGGCAACAACACAGACCCCGCCCAACGCATCTTGAATCAACGTCTCGCGGGAATTGCGGATCACGGATTTGATTTGGCGCATCATGGGGTTACTCCTGCTCTCACTCGTTTTTGTTGCTTCTTTGTTCTCATATTCTTAATGTCCTGTAAAGAACTTTATGTGAACATTTGAGAACATTTAGTGAATAATACGGCTAACCGACTGAAATCAAACGGATCGCCTGATCTTGTTCCATCAACCACAAAAGACTGCGCGTTGCCTGTCCTCTGGGCGATGTCAGTTCCGGGTCATCATGCAGCAATTTACGCGCATCGCTTTGGGCCACCGCCATCAACGCCGCCTGTGCTTCCATATCTGCTACCCGGAATCTCGGAACACCGGATTGCGCCGTGCCAATCAGATCACCCGCCCCACGCATCTCCAGATCAGTTTGCGCAATAACAAACCCGTCTTCGCTTTCTCGCAAAACCTTTAGACGTTTTTCACCGGTTTCGCTCAGCGGCGCCTGATACATCAACAAACAGGTCGACGCCTGTGATCCGCGCCCGACACGGCCCCGCAGCTGATGCAACTGGGCCAATCCAAACGTTTCCGCCCGCTCAATCACCATAATCGTGGCGTTGGGCACATCCACCCCCACCTCAATCACCGTGGTCGCCACCAACACCTGCGTTTTGGCCTGCTGAAACGCTGCCATGCCTACGTCTTTTTCCGCCGGTGGCATCTGACCATGAACCAATCCCACGACGCCTTCCCCCAAGGCCGCACGCAGGTGTTTGAACCGCTCCTCAGCCGCCGTCAGATCAACGTTTTCGCTTTCCTCAACCAGCGGGCAGACCCAATAACACTGTTTGCCCTCGGCCACCGCTTTGCGCAGATGTTCTACAACTTCATCCATACGACCCGTCGATACCAAAGCTGTCGTAATCGGCTGCCGCCCCGGGGGTTTTTCATCCAGAACTGACACATCCATGTCGCCATATTGCGCCAGCGCCAGCGATCTTGGGATCGGCGTGGCTGTCATCACCAAAACATCCGCCCCCTCGCCTTTTTTGCCCAGCTCCAACCGCTGACGAACTCCAAACCGATGCTGTTCGTCCACAATCGCCAACCGCAAATCGCCAAAATGCACATCCGGTTGAAACACCGCATGTGTACCCACCAGAATGTGAATATCTCCGCGCGCGAGCGCGTCCAGCTTGGCCTGACGCTCTGACCCTTTGTCGCGCCCTGTCAGGATTTCCAGCACCACACCGGCGCTTTCCGCCAATGGCTGCAAGCCGGCAAAATGCTGACGTGCCAAAATCTCTGTCGGCGCCATCATCACGCCCTGCCCGTTCGCCTCGACCGCGACCAACAGCGCCATAAACGCCACCAGCGTTTTACCAGCGCCCACATCGCCCTGTAACAGCCGGTTCATGCGCACGGGTCGCGCCATGTCCGCTGCGATCGCCTCAATCGCCCGCTCCTGCGCACCCGTCGGCGTGTATGGCAACGCGGCCCGCACCTTGGCCTGCAATGTTCCGTTGGCTTGCGACATGATCCCCTTGGCGCGCTGCAATCGTGACCGCGCCAAAGCCAATGTGACCTGATGCGCGAAAAACTCGTCATAAGCCAAACGTTCGCGCGCCGGTGTCGTGGCCGCGATCTCTGCCAAAGACAAAGGCCTGTGCGCCGAAGTAACGGCATCGCGCCACGAGGGCCACTTTGCCTTGTCCTTTTGCCCCGGATCAATCCATTCGACCAATTCCGGCGCGCGTTCCAAAGCGGATCCTGCCGCCTTGACCATGGTTTTTTGCGTGACACCTGCGGTCAGCGGATAAACCGGTTCAAATGCCGGGATCTCGTCTGCTTCGTCAGGCTTCAGGATGTAATCCGGGTGCACCATCTGCGCGATGCCATCAAAATGCTCGACTTTGCCAGACACAACCCGGCGTTCACCAACCGGCAGAACTTTTTCAAGGTAATTTCCGCGCGCGTGGAAAAAAACCAACTGAAAACTTGTTTCAGCATCCTCGACATTTATCCGATATGCACCACCACGCGACCGGGGCGCGCGGTGGTCGCCGACCACAACCTCAACAGTCAGCGTATTTGGCAGGTCCGCCCCCAAAACCGTCTCACGTCTCCGCCGATCAATCCCGGAATAAGGGAGAGAAAACAACAGGTCACGCGGCTTTTCTACACCAATTTGCGCAAGGTTCTGAGCCGTCTTTGGCCCAACCCCATCCAGCGCCGTCAAAGCACCGAACAAGGGAAACAGATTTTCGGGGCGCCCGCTCATAGGCCCTCGATCAACGCCAACCACGTGTCTTCGTCAATGGTCTTCACGCCCAAATCCGCCGCTTTTTTGGCTTTTGACCCTGCCCCTGGACCAGCCACAAGAATATCCGTTTTTCCCGAAACCGACCCACTGACCTTGGCACCCAACGCCTCTGCCCGCGCTTTGGCTTCGGCGCGGGTCAATTTCTCCAACGTTCCGGTAAACACCACAGTTTTGCCCGCGACAGGGCTGTCCTGCGCTGGGGCATCCGGAGGGACAATATTCAGATGTGCAATCAACGCGTCAATTGCGGCGCGTTCCACCGGATTGGCCAACGCGTCAGACAAGGACATGCCCAGGGTGGCGCCAATACCATCAATCCCAATCAGATCAGACCAGCATTGTGATGCCGTTTCCGGCACATCCAACCCGGCAATGGCCGCCGCCCGGCAATCGGAAACCCGCGCGCGGCGCGCCTCTGCCTTTGCCTTGATCCGCTCGGCCTCTTCCGCCTGATCCGCCGTTCGATGCGCCAAAGCCGCCGGACGCGCCGCATCAATCGCCTGTGTCAGCGCGGTCCAATCCAGATAATGCAACGCAAGATCACGCGCACCGACTTCGCCAACGTGGCGAATGCCCAACGCGAAAATCAGCTTGGCCAACGCAATGGTGCGTTTTTCTTCAATCGCTGCAAACAGGTTATCCGCGCTTTGTGCACCCCATCCATGGCGGTTTTTCAACCGGTTCAGATTGCTGGCATCCCGGTCGCGTAGCGTGAAAATATCCGCGGGCTGACGGATCGGCAAATCAGCGTCGTCATGAAACATTTCAATCTGCTTTGCGCCAAGCCCCTCGATATCAAAGGTCTTACGTGCGACGAAATGTTTCAACTTTTCAACGGCTTGCGCGGGACAAATAATGCCGCCGGTACAGCGTCGGATTGCATCACCTTCTTCGCGAACGGCTGCGGATCCACACTCCGGGCACGTCGCCGGGAATATATATGGCGCTGATCCATCAGGTCTTTTGGTCAGATCCACATCCGCCACTTTGGGGATCACATCACCGGCGCGGTAGACCTGCACCCAGTCCCCGATACGAATGTCTTTTCCGTCGCGGATTTTCTCCCCCCGGCTGTCCAGGCCGCGAATATAGTCTTCGTTGTGCAGCGTAGCGTTGGACACAACCACACCGCCCACCGTCACCGGCGCCAGCCGCGCCACAGGACTTAAAGCACCGGTGCGTCCAACCTGAATGTCGATCGCCTCCAGCCGGGTCCATGCTAATTCTGCCGGGAATTTGTGCGCAATTGCCCATCTGGGTGTGGTGGCGCGAAATCCAAGCCGCCCTTGCCAGTCCTGCCGGTTCACTTTGTAAACCACGCCATCAATGTCATAGCCCAGCGTCGCGCGTTGTTCCTCGATACTGCGATAATGCGCTATCAGGCTCTCTGGTCCGTCGCATTCCTGCGTCAGCGGATTGGTCACGAACCCAAGCTGTGCCAACCGTCGAATGGCATCCATCTGCGTTTCAGCCAAAGGCGCAGACAAATCACCCCAGGCATAGGCAAAAAACCGAAGCGGACGCGATTTCGTGATCGAAGGGTCAAGCTGACGCAAACTGCCAGCAGCGGCATTGCGAGGATTGGCAAAAACCTTGCCTCCCTCTGCTTGCTGGCGTTCGTTTAACGCCTCGAAATCCGCGTGGCTCATGTAAACTTCGCCGCGCACCTCTAATACATCCGGCGCACCCGTGAGAACTTGTGGAATATCGCCAATGGTGCGCGCATTGTCCGTGACGTTTTCGCCGGTCGCGCCGTCCCCCCGGGTTGCCGCATGAATCAATTGGCCTTGTTCATAGCGCAGCGACAGGCTCAGCCCATCAATCTTTGGTTCAGCACTGAACACCAGCGCCTCTTTACCCAAACCCAGATATTTGCGTATTCGATCCGAAAAATCCTGCACATCTGTGTCATCAAAAGCATTCCCAAGGCTAAGCATTGGCACCGCATGGGTGATTTTGCCAAACCCATCCGCGACCGATGCCCCCACCAAGTCGCTCGGGCTGTCGGCGCGTTTCAAACCCGGGAATAAGGCTTCGATTTCGGCATTTCGCCGTTTCAGATTGTCATAAGCTGCATCTGAAATTTCCGGCGCGTCCTGTGTGTGATAGGCTGTGTTGGCGCGCCCTAATTCAGCGGCAAGGCGCGCCAGTTCGGCACGCGCCTGTTCTTCACTTAGTTCGGATACACCTAGGTTTTCGCTCACGCTGCGCTCTCCCGCTTCACTTGGATTAAGTGATACGGATGCCTGTCCACAACGTCCAGACTCTCTTGTGTCAGCTCAGGCGCGCAAAGCCATTTGTTCTTCGTCACCGATGCTGGTGGGCTGCGGATCGCGCAGCACATAGCCCCGTCCCCACACCGTTTCAATGTAGTTTTCACCTTCCGTGGCTTCGCTCAGTTTTTTGCGAAGCTTACAAATAAATACATCAATGATTTTCAACTCAGGCTCATCCATGCCGCCATAAAAGTGGTTCAGGAACATTTCCTTGGTCAGTGTGGTGCCCTTGCGCAGCGACAAAAGCTCCAGCATCTGGTATTCTTTGCCGGTCAGATGCACCGGTGTGCCGCTGACTTCCACCGTCTTCGCGTCCAGATTCACAGCAACCTGCCCGGTCTTGATAATCGACTGCGAATGCCCTTTGGAACGGCGAATGATCGCGTGAATACGCGCCACAAGTTCATCGCGGTGGAATGGCTTGGTCAGATAGTCATCCGCCCCAAATCCAAATCCCTTAAGCTTACTTTCCGTGTCATCCGCACCAGACAGAATCAGAATAGGTGTATCCACCCGGGCAATCCGCAGCTGCCGCAGAACCTCATGTCCGTTCATGTCCGGCAACCCAAGATCCAGAAGCACCAGATCGTAGTCATATAGTTTCGCCAGATCGATACCCTCTTCGCCCAGGTCCGTGGCATAAACGTTCAGGTTCGCATGGGTCAGCATCATCTCAATGCTTTTTGAGGTGGTTGGATCATCCTCGACCAGAAGCACACGCATAAATAAAGTCCTCGTATCAGGGCATCGTTGGAATTAACCGTGAACAATAAAGGTTAACCCCGGGTTACTGACTCGAGAAAAATTTAGCACTTACCACCTATGGTTGTCGATACTTTTGGATTGCTGTCGCTTTAAGTGCGTCAATTCCGTATTGTGAGACCGCCGAAACCCACTCACTAAATTCCTCTTCGCTCAGCCCATAACGGCGCAACGCATCATCCTGGCTGATTAATCCATACGCCACGCCGCGCACCACGGCCGCTTTGCGTGATGCGACCCATCGTCGTGTGTTTTCGGGCGGTAAATCCGCCTGCGTCATGACTTGTCCATTCGACAAAGTCACACAGCGCGGTCTTTCGACTTTCTTAAGATACATGGCCTTTTTCCTCGTCTATGGCGCCATGCTCGGACAAACCACTTAACGAGACCTGAAACCGCCTCTTGAGAGTAGTTACGATTTTCTTATATATCTTCTCGACTTCTTCTGGAGATTCCCATGGCCCTTGATGCCGATACCCCGCTCAACTCTCTTGGCTTTGCCAAACCCCCGTCTCAAACGCGTGTTGTGGTCGCCATGTCGGGCGGCGTGGACAGCTCTGTCGTAGCGGCCAAACTGGCGGATGAAGGTTATGATGTGGTTGGCGTCACCCTGCAGCTTTATGACCACGGCGCGGCTCTGGCCAAAAAGGGCGCCTGCTGTGCAGGGATCGATATTCATGACGCCCGCCGCGTGGCCGAAGAAAAGGGCTTTCCGCACTATGTGCTGGATTATGAAAATATCTTTCAGGACGCCGTGATTGACGAATTCGCAGACAGCTATCTGGCCGGGGCCACACCGGTGCCCTGCATCCGCTGCAACGAGCGTGTGAAATTCAAGGACTTGCTGGAAACCGCCCGCGATCTCGACGCGGATTGCATGGCCACCGGCCACTATATTCAACGCAAGACCGGGGCCAATGGGCCCGAACTGCACAGCGCGGCGGATGCCACGCGCGATCAATCTTACTTCCTGTTTTCCACCACCCCGGAACAGCTTGACTACCTGCGCTTTCCGCTTGGCCATCTGCCGTCCAAAGACGCCACCCGCGCGCTGGCCGCCGAATACGGTTTGGCCGTGGCAGACAAGCCCGACAGTCAGGACATCTGCTTTGTGCCCAACGGTGATTATGCCAGCGTGATTGAAAAGCTGCGCCCCGGTTCGGCAGAACCCGGTGACATCGTGCATGCGGACGGGCGCGTTCTGGGCACACATCAGGGCGTCATTCACTATACCATCGGGCAACGGCGCGGTCTTGGTATCGGTGGTCTGGCAGACCCACTTTATGTGGTCAAACTGGACGTAGATACTAAACAGGTTGTTGTCGGACCCAAAGAGCTGCTGTCCACCCGTGTCATTCCGGTGCGCGAAATTAACTGGCTGGGCGATGAGCCGCTGCAGTCACGCGATGAATGGCACCTGATGGTCAAAGTCCGCTCAACCCGCCCGCCGCGCGACGCGATTTTGCGCCCCACAGGTCCCGACACAGCCGAAGTTGAACTGCTTACCCCCGAAGAAGGTGTTTCGCCGGGGCAGGCTTGCGTGTTTTATGATCCGGACAGCACCCGCATTTTCGGCGGCGGCTGGATTTGGCGCGGCGCTTAATCACGCTGATTTCCGTGCAGCTTCGTGCTAAGCTGATCCCCGCTTAGACCCGAGGATCAGACCATGAAGAACATGTGCCAAAGCTGCGGTATGCCGCTCAGCCAGGACCCCGCGGGTGGCGGCACCGAGGCTGATGGATCAAAATCCACGACATATTGCTCATATTGCTATGATAACGGCGCGTTTCTAATGCCGGAAATTTCGGCGCAAGGCATGCAGGTCTTTTGCAAAAACAAGCTGATCGAAATGGGCCAGCCGCGCAATTTGGCGTGGCTCTATACCCGAGGCATTCCCCGTCTGAAACGCTGGCGCAGCTAAACCATGTCTGTGGCGGTGTTGAGCAAAACATAAGTCCCCACGCCAATCATCACCCAGGGCGCCAGGCGTTCCAGCCATCCGACCAACCGTGCGTTTTCACCCGCACCACGCGCCATGAAGCTACCGCTGACCAGCAAAATTACCCCGGCTCCTAACGCGCCGGCCATACCACCCAACCGATAGACCGGGGCAGCGTCCGCCAGCAACGGTGTTATCACCGAAAGACTGTCTGCCGAAACGCTCAGAAACGTCAGCAATATAGCAACCAAAGTCGACGCCTCACGCCGCGATCCGCTTTCGTCGCCCCCGCGCCTGATCAATTCGCGCAGACCCAGAAAAACCGGCACAACCCCAAGCCACCCGGCCTGCGTGGGAAAGCCAAGCTCCATGCCTTCCGCCAGAACCAGCGCCACCACAAGCACCACAAACTGCGCCCCGGCAAAGCCCAGCATCACCCGACGTCCGGGCAACCGCACCAACATTGCGACCATCAATGCAAGATTGTCCAGATTAGTCAGCACCAACGCCAAAGACACTGACAGCGCAAAAAGCACCACACTCATTCAGCGCGCTCCAGCCTGTCCAGCCCGTCCAGTACGGCCCGCGCGGCACGCAGCCCCGGTGCTTCGCCACCCCGTCCCAACCGGTCCATGGTCACGTTCATCGCTTCGGACTGAGCGCCCGGATTGCCAATCACATCCAGTAAAACCGGGGCAATCCGGTCAGCCCGGCAATCCGCACCAATCAGCTCGGGCACATCTCTTGTTTCGCTGACCAGATTAACCAGCGTTACAGTGTCGACTTTCAACATCATCGCAATGATCTGACGGCTCAACCAGTTCATGTCGTAGGCTATGACCATCGGTGTGCCCGCTGCCGCCAGCTCCAGCGAAACTGTACCAGACGCAGCCAACGCGGTATGTGCAGCCCGGAATGCGGCGCGCTTTTCGCGCTGTGCTTCTTGTTCGCCACGTCCGCGCGGGTCCAGCACCGTCACGTTGCCCGGCCAGTCCTTCACAAGATCCTTGACCAGCACCGCCACAGGCGCTGCTGCGGGCACTACAATCCTCAGATCAGGCCGTGCATTAACCACATCCGCCACCACCTGCGCGAAAATCGGCCCCAATCGACCCACCTCGCCCCGGCGCGATCCGGGCAGCACCAGCAAGAACGGTTCATCGCCCAAATCATGCGCCTCGCGAAACTCAAGCACCTCTGCATCGCTGCCCACGGGTTCGGTCGTGACCGGGTGCCCGACAAAATCACAGCGCATCCCGGCAGCCTGCATATAGGGTGGCTCAAAGGGCAACAGCGCCAGAACCTGATCGATCATGTGCGACATTTTTTCGGCCCGCCCGGCACGCCACGCCCACACGGTGGGCGCCACGTAATGCACGGTTCGAATATCGCTTTTGTCTTTGACAATCCGCGCCACGCGCAGCGAAAAGTCCGGGCTGTCGATGGTGATCAAAACATCTGGCTGCGCCGCAACCACCGCATCGGCAGTTTCGGATATACGGCGTTTCAGGTGCAAATATTTGGGCAGCACTTCGGCAATGCCCATCACGCTCAGCTCATCCATTGGAAACTGGCTGATCAGCCCCTGGGCCTGCATCGCGGGGCCACCAATGCCTTCAAACGTCACGTCCGGCACCAATTGGCGCAAACCCTGCATCAAGGCCCCGCCAAGCTTGTCTCCCGACATCTCGCCCGCGACCAGAAAGACTTTCATCAGAGCACGCGGCCCATCAGGAACAAGCCCGTATCCTTAAACGCCTGACGGGTTTCTTCTGGCTCCAGCATCAGAACCTTGCCTGCTGCAACAACGATACCCTCCAGACCCGCCGCGGCCGCCTTGTGCACGGTCGCCGGTCCAATGGCTGGCATATCAACGCGTAAATCCTGCCCCCGTTTCGGGGCCTTGACCAACACGCCACCGCCACGTCGCAATTGCGCGGGCGTCTGCGCGACAAAGTCCAGCATCGCATCTGTACCCTGCAAAGTCTCCACACCAAGGCACAGCCCCGCCGCGACAACCGCACCCTGCCCGACATCCAATGGCGACAACGCCAACAGGATATCCACGGCCCGCGCAGCATCACCTAAGACTGCGTCACTCGGGTCCGGGCCAACAACCAAGCCCTCGGGCACGGCCAGTTCCATCAGAATTTCATGCGCGCCGACAACTTTCATGCCGCGCTCTTCAAACAGCGATACATAAAATCGCAACACCGCGTCGTCGCCCTGCAGAAACGCCGCCTGCAGCGCCGGGATCAGCGTCATGGTCAACTCATCAAGATCACCTGGTTTCAGGTCCGGCCGGGACATGCCGCCAGCAAAGACAACCTGATCCACGCCTTGTTCTTTCAGATCCTCAAACAACACGCCAAGCCGCGCCAGACTGTGGTCTCGCAACGGCGCAACCATCTCATGCGGCATGCCTTCAAAGACAATGCGCAGAGCGTCCGGGCGCGCCCGTGACAGATTGACCGGCAGTGCGCCTGCCCCGGCAACAATAGCAAGTTTGTTCATCTCAGGACCCCGGTGTCAGAAAGGACCGATCCGAATGCCCGGTCACAAAATCTACAATTTCGCGCACGTAATCGCTTTCGGTTTCGTCACCCAACCGCTTTGCGCGTTCTTGAAATGCGCCTTCGCCTTGGGCCAGCATCTGAAAGGCCGCCCGCAAGGCAGTGATGTCTGCCCGTGCAACGCCGCGTCGCTTGAGACCAACAAGGTTCAGCCCGTCCAGCTCGCCGCGTGGCCCCTGCACCAACCCAAAGGGTATCACGTCGTTTGTCACCATAGAAACCGCGCCGATAATCGCGCCCCGACCAATCCGCACCCATTGGTGAATGCCGCACAAACCGCCAATGATCACGTCATCTTCGATCACACAATGCCCGGCCACAGCCGCCGAATTCACCACAATCACCCGATTGCCAATCTGCGCGTCATGGGCAATGTGACACCCGGCCATAAACAGCCCGTCATCCCCAATCCGCGTCACGCCGCCACCACCTTCGGTGCCGCAATTCATCGTTACATGTTCGCGGATCCGGTTACGCTCGCCGATGATCAGCCGCGTGTCTTCTCCGTTGAACTTCAAATCCTGTGGCACCTCGCCAATCACCGAAAACGAGAACACTACACTGTCCCCGCCAATCTCAGTCTGGCCGGTCACCACAACGTGTGATTTCAACTCAACCCGATCTCCAAGAACCACGTCAGCCCCGACAACACAAAACGGGCCAATCAGACAGCCATCACCGATGACCGCGCCGTCTTCGACCACAGCCGAAGCATGCACTTGCGCAGATTGAGAAATTGCCATTTCGGATTACTCCTTTGGAAGGTCCATCATCGCTGTGAATTCAACTTCACACGCCAGCTCACCTTCAACTGTTGCAACGCCTTCGAATTTCCAAACCTTCGCACCCGGCTTGCCGCGCAAGGTCGCCACTTTCATTTCCAACACATCACCCGGCACGACCATCCGGCGGAATTTGCATTTGTCGAGCCCCATGAAATAGACCAGCAATTCCTTGTCGGCCAAATCCATCGCAACGCCAACCAATACCGCAGATGTCTGCGCCATCGCCTCAACAATTGTCACGCCCGGCATGATCGGTTGGCCCGGAAAATGCCCCTGAAAATGAGGCTCGTTCATGGTCACATTCTTGATGCCTTTGGCAGACTTGAACCCGTCAATTTCGACAACTTTGTCCACCAGCAAAAACGGATAGCGATGTGGAATGATCCGCTGGATCAAACCGATATCAGCACTCTTCAACTCTTCAGACATGGTGTTCTCCCGCGTTAGTGGAATTATTTTCCTTGAAAGTCCCTAGCAATCCCGGCCCTGATGGGCAAGCGCGCTACTCTGGGTCGGCGTTCAGGCTACTGCCATCGCCAATTGCCGCATTCAGCCGGGCAATAGCGGTCTCAGTGATATTAACGGAATTGCTGGACATCAGAATGACCCGCTGTTCCAGAATGATTGAAGCGCGCGCTTCACGCATCAAATCTTCCAAAACGGGCCTGGCCGCCAGAACAAAAGCCGCCTCTTCGCGTTCGCGGAACTGTGCAATCTCGGACGCTTTATTATCCTGAAATCGACGGATTTCTTCGACACGCGCATCAAACGCATCGGCGACCGCTCGGAAATCTTCCGGTGTCATTTCCTTGCGCTTTTCGGTCAGCACCCGCTCTTCTTCAACCAGTTTGGCCTCCATTTGGCGGTTTTCTGCCCGCAAAATGGATTGCTCAGCTTCAATGTCGCGCGTGACCCGCTCACCGAATTGCGACTCGGCAAACAAACGCTCGCTGTCCAGTGTCAGGATTGAAGAAACCGGCACGCCCATGTCCTGCGCTGTTGCCGGCGCAATGACACTTAGGGTCGTCAGCACCGAAAACAAAAGGACAATCAGGCCACGCATGGCAAATCAGAACTGCGCGCTGATGGTGAAATCAAACGTCTGCTCTCTGTCGAATTCTTCTTTTTGCAGAGCCTTGGTAAAGTTGAACCGCAACGGGCCAATGGCCGTATCCCAGAACAAAGCAAACCCAACAACATGGCGCAATGAGAATTCATCATAAAACACCGTGCCAACACCCGACGTGTTGTCCAAACCCCAAAGCGAGCCGACATCGTAGAACAGGCCGCCGGAAATACCCAATTCATCCGGCAAACCCAGAGGGAATTCAGCTTCAAACCGAGCCACGGCATAATAATTGCCGCCAAGCGCGTCATCAAAAGATGTGCCGCCGGATGTGCCCCTTTCCCGTGGACCAATACCAAAAGGTTCAAACCCTCGAATGCTGCGCGCCGTCACAATAAAGCGATCGTCTACGCGGCTGTCATTGTCGGGAGAATAAAGATGACCACCTTCCAGAACGGCACGTAATGTAATCTCTTCGTGGAAGACCTTGGTCTCGGCCAGCGCCTTGGCTGTGGTCTTGATAAATGTGTAGTCTCCACCCACGCCGCCAAAATCCTGACCGAACTCAAGCAACACGCCCCGGTTTGGATCAAGCCCTCGGTTCCGTGTGTCATACGTATAAGTATATCCAACCGAACTTTTCCAAATATCGCCGCGCGCAGCTTCTGTATCAACAATCGAACCGGGTGCTGTTGTGCCGGTGTCCAGAACCATATCGGTGTTCTGCAAAGTATATCGCAGGTTCATGCGGCCAAATTCGCTGACCGGAAAGGCCAGGCTGGGCTGAAACTCGCCAACAACGTTGCTGAACCGGGCTTCGTCTGGTTCGTATTCCTGATACTTCAACGAGACACCAGCAGCCAGATCACGACCCAAAAACGCAGGTTCTACAAATGAGAACGAATAGTCCGTGACTGACGATGCGGTCGAGGCTGAGAACGAAAGAGACTGTCCACGGCCCAGAAAGTTGCGTTCGCTGAACCGAACCACAAGACCAATACCGTCGTTGGTCGCGTAAGACGCACCAAACGAAAGCGACCCGGTAGGTTGCTCGACAACGTCAACGTCGACCACAACCTGATCAGGTGAACTGCCTTCGCGGGCATTCACTTCGGCGGTTTCAAAGAAACCAAGTGCCCGAATCCGTTCTGCACTTTCGCGAATTTCACGCGGGTTGAACGGGTCGCCTTCCACAATACGGAACTGGTTGCGAATAACCCGGTCAACCGTGGTTGTGTTTCCTTCCACATCGATCCGTTCAATAAAGATGCGTGGTCCCTTCACCAGCGCAAATTCGACATCCAGCGTGAGCGCGGCGTCGTTGCGTGTGATACGCGGATCAACGCGCACGAAATCCAGCCCATCTTTCAGAGCAAGCCGCTCAAGCCGCGCAATCGCGTTTTCGACCTGCAATGGCGAATACATGATGCCGGGCTTCAATTTGATTGCCTTAAGGTAATCATCGGGGTCGGCGCCAGTCACTTCGCTGACAACAGTGATGTTGCCAAATTTGAAACGCTGACCTTCCTGAACGTTAAACGTTACGAAATAACCGTCGCGGTCGCGCGACAGCTCGGCATTCACACTGGTGACACGGAAATCGACAAACCCGCGTGACAAGTAAAAGTCGCGCAACACCTGTTTATCAAACTCGATACGGTCGTTTACAAACGTATCTTGCTGGAAAAACGCGCGCAATATCCCGGCTTGTTTTGTGCCCAGAACACGGCGCAAACGACGGTCGGAAAATTCCTGGTTGCCAACAAATCCAATGCGTTCAATCTCAACAACGCCGCCTTCGAAAATTTCAAAAACCAGGTCCGCACGGTTATCATTGCGCCGAATGATGCGCGGCGTAACACGCGCCGCCAATCGGCCTTGTTCTGCGTAAGCCTGCGTAATTCGCGCTGCATCGCGCTCTGCCACGCTCAGGTTTAGCACCCGGCGCGACTGAGACTCGACCAAAGCCTCCAAAGCCGCGTCTTTCAAACGTGCATTGCCTTCAAAACTGATGACGTTGATTGTGGGATATTCTTTGACTTTGATCACCAGACGATTGCCGCTGGGAACCATCTCGACAGCCTCAAAAAGACCGGAGTCCAATACCCGCTGATAAGCCGCATTCAACTGCCCTGCGCTGATGGCCTTTCCCGTGGTGATCCCGGCATAATTGACCACCGCAGCAGATTCGATCCGCTGGTTGCCCTCAACCGATACTGATCCAAACTGGTATTGCTGTGCCGAAACACTTCCCGGCAACATCAACAAAACCGCTGAAATCAATAATAAAAAAGCAAATGCAGCTTGTTTAAAACGCGTATCGCCGCCGTCTTTGGCTTTCGCCAAAGCTCTACTCTGTTTGGTCATTCCCAAACTCCGCAAGACATCCCAGTTGGACAGTGACTACCGGGAATGCCGCCCGTTGTCAAAAGACCAATGGGCGCAGAAGCTTAAATGTCGTGACGAATAGTTATCCACAGGGCTTGGTAGACACACAATGACCCGCCACATCATCTGGTGGCGGGCCATGCGAGATCATATTTCCAAGGAGGGCTTAGAACTGGCCCAAAATTGCACTGAAGGTGACCCCCACATAGGCACCGAACATCAATCCACCCATGATCGCTAGCGGGAACATAAAGCGATCCCAGTTTACGTCGATCAAAAGTCCTAGTGCGCGATATCCGTCTTCAATTGTGTGCATGGTCTCAGCTCTGGTTCTGTCTGTGTATCCCTCAAAGCTAAACAGGGAATTAGGCAGAAATGCGGCACCGGCAAGGCACTTATGGGCAGAACAGGTCGTTGGTCAGCCCAAAAGTCATCAATCCCAGCACTATCACCAGCCCAATTGTCATCAGAATTCGCAGCGCGCCATCACTTGGTGGGCGCTTGGTCACGGCCTCATACGCGTAGAACACCAGATGCCCGCCATCCAGCATGGGAATTGGAAACAGGTTCAGCATACCAATCGCCGTCGACAGCACCGCAATAAACCAGATAAAGCTCTCAAGCCCCTGACTTGCCATCGCGCCTGATGTCTGTGCAATGCCCACCGGGCCCGACAGGTTACAGCTGCTGATCGCCCCCGTAACCATGTGATACAGGCCGGAAATCGATCCTTTGATGATACGACCGGTTTGCTGAACGCCGCCCCACACCGCAACACCCGGGCTCAGCGAAACGGTCGCTGGTTCAAACGCCAAACCACCACCAATGCCAATACGCCAATAGGTTTTAAACCCGCCCCCGTCCTGCGGCTCGTCGACCCGGCGCGGTGTCAGGGAAAACTCCTGCTCTTCTCCGGCCCGGTTCACTGTCAGCAACAATGTGCGTCCTTCGCCATTCTCCACGGCGTCTTTCAACTGCGAAAAGGCGACAATCGGTTTGCCATCAATCGCGGTGAACACGTCGCCCAGCTCAAGCCCGGCGTTGATCGCTGCCGATCTTGGCGCCAGATGCAGCACGATAGGTGGATAAAGGTAGGGCCCGTCAACTTCGATCACATCGCCGCCCCGGTCCACTTCATAGGCCAGAGGGTTTTCCTTGACCATATCGTCCCAGAATGTCTCGTATGCGGCGTTATCCTGCAATGATGGCAATGGCTTGCCATCAATCGCCAGCACCTGATCACCCTGTTTCAGGGTGTATTCCACATTGGGCAAATCCCGCAAATCGCCAACAATCAGCTCTTCGCCCAGACGCCCATTTGTCATCATCACGCCGGCAAAGATTGCTATCGACAGGACAAAGTTAAATACCGGCCCCGCCGCAACCGTTGCCGTGCGCGCCCACAAAGGTGCTCCGTGCATCGTACTGCGCAGCTCATCGTCTGACATGGTCTGCATGGCGGCGCCGTCTTTGCCGCTGGCGGCATTGGAATCGCCCTTGAACCGCACATAACCTCCCATCGGGATCGCCGCGACCTGCCATTTTGTGCCGCGCTTGTCATGGCGCGACCACAACACAGGCCCAAACCCTAACGAGAACACTTCGGCATGGATGCCAGACCAGCGCCCGACGATGTAATGCCCATATTCATGGATCGACACAATGATCGACAGCGCGACCACAAACGCCAGCACCACAACAACTGTGTTTCCAAATGCCGGGATAAGGGCAAAAATGTCCAAAGCGCGATCCTACCTGTTTTGTTCTGCTATGACGTTGTCAGCCGTCTTTCGGGCCAAATGGTCAGTTTCCTGCACGGTATCAAGGGTCATTTGGGCATTCTTAAGACATTGTGATGCAACAAGGCGCTCTAACACCTCTTCAACCGCGTCCGCCATTTGCAAGAACCCGATCCGCCCGTCCAAAAACGCGTCCAGCGCGCGCTCCTTGGCGGCGTTAAACACAGCCCCGGCCATACCGCCCGCCTCAAGCACCTCATGCGCCAGCCGCAGTGCCGGATAGCGTACAGGATCAGGGTCGCGAAAGGTCAGCTGGCCGATTTTCGCCAGATCAAGCCGCTCCACCGGCAAGGAATGCCGATGCGGCCAATGCAGCGCATAGCCAATGGCGTGGCGCATATCGGGTGGTCCCACATGCGCCATCAGTGCGCCATCGCGAAACCCAACCAGCGCATGCACCATCGATTCCGGATGAACCAGCACCTCGATCATGTCATGATCACACCCAAAGAACTCTTTGGTCTCAATGACCTCCAATGCCTTATTGAACATCGAGGCCGAGTCGATTGTGATCCGCTGACCCATGTTCCAGTTCGGGTGGCTCGACGCCTGTGCGGGCGTGGCCTTGGCCATGTCGTCAAGGCTCCAATCCCGGAACGCGCCACCGCTGGCAGTGATGATAATGCGCTCAACGGCGCTCATGTCTTCACCGACAAGACCCTGAAATACCGCCGAATGTTCGCTGTCGACCGGCAGGATATGCCCGCCATGCGCGCGCGCCGTTTCCATGATCAACGCACCCGCCGTGACCAGCGATTCCTTGTTGGCCAACGCCAACGTCGCGCCCTGCTCTAACGCTTTCAAACCCGGCGCCAGACCGGCAGCCCCGACAATCGCGCTCATCACCCAATCGGTCGGACGTGTCGCCGCCTCTAACAGTGCTTCAGACCCAGCTGCGGCCTCAACCCCTGATCCCGCCAGCGCGTCACGCAGATCTGGCAGGCGCTTTTCATCCGCCGTCACGGCTATCTCTGCCCGTAAACGAACTGCATCCTGCGCCAACCGGGCGATATTCTGCCCACCGGTCAATGCCACAACGTCGTAACTCTCGGGATCGCGGGCTATCAGGTCGATGGTGTTTTGGCCAATCGATCCGGTTGCTCCAAAAATGGAAACCCGTCTCATACCGCTGGCAATCCCAACGCGGCGCCCATCAAAAGAACAAACAAAGCCGCGCCCAACATGCCGTCAAAGCGATCCAACAGGCCACCATGCCCCGGGATCAGATTGGAACTGTCCTTGATCCCGGCCCAGCGTTTCAACGCGCTTTCCGCGGCGTCCCCCATTTGCGAGGCAAAGGCGGCAAAAACGCTCAGCACCACCAAAGGCGGTCCGCCAAATATGAACCCGACCCCGGCCGCAGCAACCCAGCCCGCGATCGTCCCGGACCATGTTTTCTTGGGGCTGACCTTGGGCCAGAACTTGGGGCCACCAATCAGACGGCCGGCGAAATACCCGGCCACATCCGTAACAACCACCAGGGACACCAGCCAGATGATCCAGTAAGCGCCACGCACATCACGAATGACGACCAAGCCATAACAGGACAAGATCAACGCAGCCGCGTAAACCCCGTAAACCAAACGCGTTTTCTTGAGCTGCGTCGCACCAACAACCGCCACAGCCAGCAAAATCGGAATGATCGTCTGACCCGGAAGGACATCCGTCACCATCAACACAACACCCGCCAGAATTCCCATAGGCAACGCAAAGCGACTTTCGCCACGGTTCATCAATCGTGTGAATTCCCACATCATGCCGCCGCAGATCAAGGCCACCAGTGCATGAAACCAAATCCCGCCGACCCAGATCGCAGCGCCGCCAATGGCCAACATGACAGCTGCAGACCCTAACCTAGCGGGCAAATCACCCCATTTGCCGGGCGTCTTTTCCTGGCCACCGCTCACGCGCTTAATGCACCAAATCTGCGGTCACGGGCGGAATAGGCATCCACCAGCTTGCGGAATTCTTCTTTGGAGAAATCCGGCCATAACGTATCAATAAACTCATATTCGGCATAGGCCGACTGCCACAAAAGAAAGTTCGAAATCCGGGCTTCTCCGCTGGTGCGCACCACCAGATCCGGATCAGGCAACACGCAAGTGTCCAGATATTTGGGCAAAGTTTCTTCGTTCACGTCGTCCGGGTCCAAATGCCCGGCTTTCACATCCTGCGCCAAACGCTGTGTCGCGCGCGCTACTTCATCGCGCCCGCCATAGTTCAGCGCGATGGTCAAATGCACTTCGTCGTTGCCGGCTGTCATTTCTTCCAGCTCATCCATCAGCGCGCGCAGCTTGTCGTCCAGCTTAACGCGATCCCCGATGAACCGCACCCGCACGCCCTCGGCTTTCAAACCACGGGCCTCTTTGCGGATATACTGACGAAACAGGCTCATCAACCCGGCCACTTCGGCCTGTGTCCGTTTCCAGTTTTCTGTCGAGAACCCAAATATGGTCAGATACTGCACGCCCAGCGGTTTGCAGGCACGCACGATTTCTTTCACACGCTTGGCACCCGCATGGTGCCCAAACAACCGAGGCCGCCCCCGGGCCTGCGCCCAACGGCCATTGCCATCCATGATGATGGCCACATGCCGCGGGCCGCGCGGTGAGATGTCCTCGGGCATGTCTTCAGACCTGCATAATTTCGGATTGTTTGTTCTCAAGCGCCGCGTCCACCTGTTTGATGAAATCGTCGGTCATCTCCTGAACTTCGGCTTCCCAGAGCTTCTGGTCGTCTTCCGACATCCCGCCCGCTTTGGCTTTCTTGATCTGGTCCATGCCGTCGCGACGCACGTTGCGCACCGCAACCCGCGCATGTTCGGCATATTGCGCCGCCACACGGGCCAGCTCGGTCCGGCGTTCCTCGTTCAGCTCAGGGATCGGCAGCATCACAATGGTTCCGTTGGTCTGGGGATTGATACCCAACCCGGAATTCATGATCGCCTTTTCCACGGCGCCAACCAGCGACTTGTCCCAGACATTCACCGTCACCATGCGCGGATCAGGTACATTGACCGTTCCCACCTGGTTGATCGGCGTTTTCTGGCCGTATGCGTCCACCATAACCGGCTCAAGCATATTGCCTGAGGCCCGTCCTGTACGCAGTGAGGAAAATTCAGCTTTCAACGCCCCCATTGCGCCGTCCATGCGGCGTGTCAGGTCGTCTGTATCAATTTCAAAGTCATCTTCGGACATGGGATCAGCTCTGTTCTATTATTATTTGACGGTGCCCGGCACCGATACCATCCTGTTACCCGTTTCGCACAGAATTGGCCCGGGATCAAACACAGTTGGGCCTTTTACGCCGGGCAGCAATTTCTCAGCAACCCCAACCCAACTGTTCCGGTCATCGTCAGCTCACTTTGGTATAGGTGCCGCGTCCGGCCAAAATGCCCCGGAACCCGCCCGGTTCATCCAGCGAAAACACAATGATCGGCAGATTGTTGTCACGCGCCAGGGCAATTGCGCTGGCATCCATCACACCCAGCCGCTTGGTCAGGACATCGTCATAGCTGACATTGTCATACCGTACCGCATCGTCAAACTTGACCGGATCTTTATCATACACGCCGTCCACTTTCGTGCCTTTGAAAATCGCCTCACAGGCCATTTCATTGGCGCGCAGCGTCGCGGCAGTATCGGTTGTAAAATATGGATTTCCGGTGCCTGCCGCAAAAATACATACCCGTTTCTTTTCAAGGTGGCGTACAGCACGGCGGCGGATATAGGGCTCACATACCTGATCCATCGGAATGGCCGAGATCACCCGCGTATACACACCGATCTGTTCCAGCGCGGATTGCATCGCCAGCGCGTTCATCACCGTCGCCAGCATGCCCATGTAATCTGCCGTGGTGCGTTCCATTCCCTGAGCTGACCCTTGCAGGCCACGGAAAATGTTACCGCCTCCGATCACCATGCAAATCTCGACGCCAAGGTCGTGCACCGTTTTCACTTCTTCAGCGACCCGTTGAACGGTGGGCGGATTCAGGCCAAAGCCCTGATCTCCCATCAGCGCCTCCCCCGAAATCTTGAGCATCACACGTTTAAAGGTGGTCTCTTTCGGGGCTTCGGCTTCGCTCATGTTGCACTCCATTTGCGCATCGAATTATGATCGCGCGCAAAATGTCGGAAAACGCGGTCAGGTTCAATGCGAGAGTTCTCTTTAATTAATGAAATCGCGTTTCTTTACGCAGCGCCCCGATACCCGGCATGATATTGAAGCTGGACGATATCCCAACTGACAAGCCGGTTCTGATCGCAGGCCCAACCGCCAGCGGCAAAAGCGCACTGGCGCTTGAGATCGCAGAAAACAGCGGCGGCGTGATCGTAAATGCCGATGCGATACAGGTTTACGCCAACTGGCGTGTCCTGACAGCGCGCCCGTCACCCAGCGACGAATCGCGCGCGCCCCATGCGCTTTACGGCCATGTGCCCCATGATGCGGCCTATTCCGTTGGGCATTGGTTGCGCGATGTGGCCCCTCTTTTGACCGGGACAGAGCGACCAATAATTGTCGGCGGCACCGGCCTGTATTTCTCGGCGCTGACACAAGGATTGGCCGAAATACCCCCGACACCAGACGCAATCCGTGAAGAGGCCAACGCGCGGGTGGCAACCGAAGGGTTCGAATCATTGCTGCACGAGCTGGACCCCGACACCACAGCACGAATTGATTGTCTGAACCCGATGCGCGTTCAACGAGCATGGGAGGTTATGCGCGCAACCGGGCGCCCTCTGGCACAGTGGCAGGACAATACGCCACCGCCTTTGCTATCGCCGTCACAGACAACGCCTATTCTGTTTGATGTGGACAAGGATTGGCTGAACGCGCGTATCGAGCGCCGGTTTGATCTGATGCTGGAACAGGATGCCCTTGAAGAAGCTCGTGCAAACCTGCCCGATTGGGACCCCGGCCATCTGTCTGCCAAAGCCATCGGCGCGCCCGAACTGATTGCTCATCTTCAGGGCGAACTGACATTGGAACAGGCCCGTACTCAGGCCACAATTGCGACACGCCAGTTCGCCAAACGTCAGCGCACATGGTTCCGTTCCAAGATGAAGACATGGTTCAAACACCAGCCGGAATCCGCCTGATCTGATCTGTCGAGCTTGTGTAAATTCGACATTTCTGGCACTTTGACTGCCGGAATGGACCGAAAAAATTTACATATCCCGTCATTTATGACGCGTCAGGGCGTGCAACCAAAGCATACAAGCCCTACGGATAGAACGGTGCGCCACCCTGCCCCGGACGCCCCTCTGTCGCAAATCAAAGTTCTGACTCTGGCACAACTCACCAAGGGCGAGCCCTGGTTGCTGGAACAATTACATGTGCGCAATCACCATATCCTGCTGTGGACCACGCGCGGTCAGGGCCGTGTTTTGTTGCACGGGTTGCGACGCGGATTTGGCGCTCATAATGCAGTTTTTATACCGGCCGGAAAATTGCTCGCATTTGAACTGGGTCTTCAGGTTCAGGGTCAGGCGATCCTGATCCCGGATGACGGGCGCGTCACCCTGCCCGACCGCACGCAGCATTTGCGGCTGACCGATGGTCTCGCGCAGGCTGAACTGACCGGCATCTTTGACGCCATGCGCCGAGAATTGCACGAAGACCGCCCGTTTCTGGCCGAAGCTATGAATGCACAGGCGCACCTCATGTCTATCTCGTTGCGCCGACAGGTTCAGACCGCTGGCCCATTGCCCCCGGCCAAGGCTGCCGAACGCATCGTACGCCGTCTCTGCGATCTTCTGGCGCGCGATTTCCGCTCGGGGCAGTCTATGGCCGCCTATGCGGAACAGCTGGACATCACCCCGACGCACCTGACCCGCGTCTGTCGTCAAAGCGCCGGACTGACAGCCGCGGACATGCTGTCGCAAATGATCCAGCACGAAGCGCATTCAATGTTGATCCACACAGATAAGCCCATAAACGAGATTGCCACGGATCTCGGATTTGGCAGCGCCGCCTATTTTACCCGGTTCAGCCAACAGCATTTCGGTCACGCCCCAAGCCAGGTTCGAAAGCGTGCCCAAGGGGCGCGTCCCCTGACCTAATCGCTCCATGCGTCGCCAAAACAGACAAATTCGACATCCCGCATGTCGTTTTTGGACCAATAAATGACGATTGCCACCGTTGACGTGGCGCAAAATCTGTTGCCGAATGAACGTTACAATATTGCCGGACAAATAAAAACAAATGACCGGCGCAAAAGACGACGCTTGTTCAGCGCACACATTGGGACACTCTTGGGAGGGACGTGTTGCCAAACGCCAATCTGACCAGGGCCTTCGGGCCTTTGCAATCAGGCACGCACCCCACCGGCTGCGGCCCGGTAGCTGTTGCAAAATTCGCTGAACACCTCTGAAGCCAGCCGCGCCCTTACCGGGCGATCACGGCGACGCCAACCGACCTTCGATGTGACCACGACCGGTCGGATTGCGGATCGGACCACCAACAGGGAACCACATGGGAAGTTTCATATTAAGGCGGTTTGGATTGATGATAGTCACGGCGCTCTGCCTGACATATATCGTCTTTTTCCTGACCAATCTTTATCCGAACCTTGAAAAACTCGCCAAAACCCAAGGCAACTTCCGCATGTCGGAAGAGGCTGTCGCCAGCTATCTTGGCGATCGCGGGTATCTGCAGGCGACACCTTTGAAATATATGCAATGGCTTGGCGTTCTGCCCGGCTATGTGAAAATCAAAGACGACGGCACCAGACTGGGCAAATGCTTGCGCCCCGGCGTGGTCGCCGAAGACACGCCAACCTATTGCGGCATTCTTCAGGGCGACTGGGGCTTTTCGACTGTGTCCAAGGAACCGGTTGCCAACGTGCTCGGCTCTCGGCTGGCCAATACCGGCAAACTGATGTTCTGGGTCATGGTGGTGATGGTGCCCTCGGCGCTGATCATCGGGGTTCTGGCCGGTATGAACGAAGGCTCCCGAACGGATCGCTCTCTTTCCACCGTCTCGATCCTGTCAACAGCCACACCGGAATACGTGTCAGGCGTCATTTTCATTGCCCTCCTGGCTTCGACCCGACACGGAATTGGCCCGTGGTTGCATGAAATGGGCCTGATCGAAGGCAAAGCGCTGTTCAAAGGCACCGCCAAATCCGCAATGGACAGCGCCAACCTGCAAAACTTCACACTACCTGTGATCACCATCGCGCTTTATGGCATGGGCTATATCGCCCGTATGACCCGCGCCTCGATGGCCGAGGTCATGACAGCGCAATATATCCGCACGGCACGGCTCAAAGGCGTCAGCTTTCACAATATCGTTCTGAAACACGCGCTCAGAAATGCGCTGATCGCGCCGTTTACGGTGATCATGCTGCAATTCCCATGGCTGCTGAATGGTGTGGTGATTGTCGAAACGCTGTTTTCATACTCCGGCTTCGGATGGCAGCTCGTCACAGCTGCCAGCAACAATGACATCGAAATGCTTCTGGCGGTTTCGGTTGTCTCGGTCTTCGTGGTTCTGTTCACGCAGCTGATCTCAGATATCGGCTACGTCTACCTGAACCCGCGCATCCGAATTTCATAAGAAAGGATCTGAGACATGGAACCACTTACATGGACAGGCTCTTTCGGCACCATCATTGATCCGGTGTTTACGCTTGTTGCTTATTTCTTTGTCGCTGCGGTTGTTGTTCAGATCGTTGCCTCATTCGTGCTGGCCCCGGCCAGTGAAACCTTCAACCCCGACGGCACAATCACGCGCGACATGGGCCCCAATGCCCTGATTTCCATGGCGGTGAAATACAGCCTTCTGGCGCTGGTTGCACTTTGCGCTGTCTATTTTCTGGCAGGTATGTTCACCCCCCTTGGCACGGTGGGCATCATTGGCGCGCTGGCAGCGCAATTTTCCCCGGTTTGGATCGCGCTGGTTGTGACCTTCCTTTTGTCGATTACCTACAAACGCAAGCTGGGCCTTTACGGCAAGCTGTTTGACAGCACGGTCGGCATGATTGGTTTTGCACTGCTGATGTTCTGGTTTTACACGGCTGTGTTTGTCGGGCTGTTTGACATGATCGCGGTGCATGATCCGCTGTCGCAATTGTCAGGCATGAAAAACAAACTGCCCGGCACGCCTCTGCGCAGCCCCGAAGACGGTCAGTATCTCTATTACATTCTGGGCGGCGATAATCTTGCCCGGGATGTGTTCAGCCGCATGGTGCACGGGTCGGTCATTGTGATTGTGATCGCGCCCTTTGCCACGTTGTTTGCCTTTATGGTTGGCATCACGCTGGGTCTGCCTGCCGGGTATTTCGGCGGTCGGCTTGACGCTTTGTTGTCGTTCCTTGCCAACCTCGTGCTCGCCTTTCCGGTGATCTTGTTGTTTTACCTACTGGTCACACCGGAAATCGTGGCCACCGGCATCCCGAACTATATGGCGATGGTGCTGTTTGCGTTCCCGATCATCTTTGTCGGCGTGCTGTTAAATTCGCGGTTTTACACCCGGCCAAAACTGCGCACTCCGTTATTGTCTGCGGTGCTTCTGGCGATGTTCTGGTTCTACATGTCAGCCATTTCCGCACCCGGATCCCCGATCAGCGTCCTGCCCGAGGTCATGGACCTGTTTGACATCAACTCAGGCGTCCTTGTCGTGTTTGTGTCGGTGGTCTTTGTAAACTCACCCACAGTGTTCCGCATCGTGCGTGGCCTCGCGCTTGATATCCAGACCCGCGACTATGTCGCCGCGGCCCAAACCCGCGGAGAAGGTCCATGGTACATCATGCTCTGGGAAATCCTGCCCAACGCACGCGGCCCGCTGATCGTCGATTTTTGCCTGCGCATTGGCTACACGACAATCCTTTTGGGTACACTCGGGTTCTTTGGACTGGGCCTGCCACCGGAAAGCCCGGATTGGGGCACAACGATCAATGACGGGCGCAAGCTGTTGTCGATCTATCCCCATCCCGCGCTGGTCCCGGCCTTGTCGCTGCTCAGCCTCGTTCTGGGCCTCAACCTTCTGGCTGATGGCCTGCGCGAAGAAAGCCTGCGCGACTAACTGATTTGATCTGGGGCGGCCCCTGTGCCGCCCCGCCCCACTCACAACACCGGAGACAGGACAAGGTTAACGACGCCAGATCGGACAAGCCCGGACAACAGGACCGACGCGATACCGACACATTACCGACGTTGCACCGAAACCCCTCCGCCGCCCTAAAAGGGAGAACGTTAATGTCAAAGTTGACGGAATATGACGGCCCTATTCTGGAGATCGACAAACTGTCGATTTCCTTCTTTACCCGCCTGCGCGAAATCCCGGCGGTGATGGATTTCTCGGTCAGCGTCCAACCCGGCGAAGCGGTTGGTCTTGTCGGAGAATCCGGTTGTGGCAAGTCCACCGTGGCGCTGGGCGTCATGCAGGATCTGGGCAAGAACGGCAAAATTGTCGGCGGCACCATCAAATTCAAAGGTCGCGACCTCGCCCAGATATCCGAGTCTGAATTACGCGACATACGTGGCAACGAAATTGCCATGATTTATCAAGAGCCTATGGCCTCGCTGAACCCTGCGATGAAGATCGGCAAACAATTGATGGAAGTGCCGATGATCCACGAAGATGTGGACGAAAAAGAGGCCTATGCACGTGCCCTAGAGGTGGTCACAGATGTGCGCCTGCCCGATCCGGAACGCATGCTGAATTCATTCCCGCACCAGCTTTCAGGCGGACAACAACAGCGCATCGTGATTGCCATGGCGCTGATGTCCAAACCGGCGTTGCTGATCCTTGATGAACCCACAACTGCGCTGGACGTCACGGTCGAAGCCGCAGTGGTAGAACTGGTCAAGGATTTGGGAAAAAAGTATGGAACATCAATGCTTTTCATCTCCCACAACCTTGGTCTGGTTCTGGAAACCTGCGACCGTTTATGCGTGATGTATTCCGGCGAAGCGGTCGAACGTGGCAGCATCGAAGACGTGTTCGACAACATGCAACACCCCTACACTCAGGCGCTGTTCCGCTCTATTCCGCTGCCCGGCGCGGACAAAAATGCACGGCCTCTGGTGGCCATTCCCGGCAACTTCCCCCTGCCCCACGAACGCCCGCCCGGATGTAATTTTGGGCCGCGCTGTGATTATTTCGAAGAAGGCCGCTGTGACGCACAAACCATCGAAATGGTGGATGTTCAGGGCGTTGAGCGCCATTCAACCCGCTGTCTGAAATCCGAGGAAATCGACTGGAACGCGCCCATAACCGTTGGTGAACAAAAAGAAAAAGCCGAAGTGGGCGAAGTTGTCTTGTCGATGGACAACCTCAAGAAATACTACGAGGTCGCCGCCAACGCGTTGTTTGGCGGAGGCGAAAAGAAGGTGGTCAAGGCCAACGAAACGCTGTCCTTTGAGGCCCGCGAATCCGAAACATTGGCCATTGTGGGCGAGTCCGGCTGTGGCAAATCCACCTTTGCCAAAGTGTTGATGGGTCTGGAAACCGCGACCGATGGTCAGATTTTGCTGGATGGCAAGAACATCGAACAAACCCCTATTCAGGGCCGCAGCACCCAAACTGTGGCGGATGTTCAGATGGTGTTCCAGAACCCGTTTGATACATTGAACCCATCGATGACAGTTGGGCGTCAGATCATGCGCGCACTGGAAATCTTTGGTATCGGAGACACCGAGGCTGACCGGCGCAAACGTATGTTGGAACTGCTCGATCTGGTCAAACTGCCCCGCGCCTTTGCCGACCGCATGCCGCGCCAATTGTCAGGTGGTCAAAAGCAACGTGTCGGCATTGCCCGTGCCTTTTCCGGTGGTGCGCGCATCGTTGTTGCGGACGAACCTGTGTCCGCGCTTGACGTTTCTGTGCAGGCGGCGGTAACGGATCTCCTGATGGAGATTCAGCGAGAGGAAAAGACGACCCTGCTCTTCATCAGCCACGACCTGTCGATTGTGCGGTATCTCAGTGACCGGGTGATGGTGATGTATCTGGGGCATGTGGTCGAAATGGGCTCAACCGATCAGGTATTCGCCCCGCCCTATCACCCCTATACCGAAGCGTTGCTGTCCGCCGTGCCCATCGCAGACACGTCCATCGAAAAAGAGCACATCGTGCTTGATGGCGATATCCCGTCAGCGATGAACCCGCCGCCGGGCTGCCCTTTTCAGACGCGCTGCCGTTGGAAAACCGAAGTTCCCGGCGAGTTGTGTGATAAAGAAGTTCCGCCTGTCCGTCACCTTGAGGGCGACCATCAGGTCAAATGCCATCTGGACGATGACGTCCTGGCCCGCATGACTCCGGTCATCAAAATCGCGGCGGAGTAAGCAACGCAAAAGAAAATCAAGAACAAAGACGCTTGCACGACCGGCGAGGGTCTTTTGATGATGTGACCTGCAATGCCCATGAAATTGTCTCGCATTGCAAAGCTTGGCGAATTTTTTTCGTGCCAGGTTAAAGGGGGCGCCTGAAAGAAACTGTCATAAGGCCGCTCCAACACATTCGCCCATGATCGTGCGACGGAAAATGCTTTTCGAGCCGTAATACTCTTGAATCCAGTTTGATCCTGCGGCCCGAAACTTCGCAAAATATCGCCATCATATATTGCCGAACCGTCAATCAGACCCCAACGAACGGAGCAAGAATATTGACCCATATAGCCACACTCACCATGGCCGCTTGTGTGGTGATCACCACCGGTTCAGCTGCTTTGGCTCATGACGATCACTGCAATGCCATCAAGAGTTCAGTGGCGGACGCGGGCTTTGACGGTCACGTGCGAGTCACCTGTAACAACAGTCACGCAATCATTCGCTCCGATACTTACCCCGACCATGAAAAGATGACGGGCATTGTCGGAACAAACGAACAGGTCCCTGTTCCCGCCGACTACGCCGCGCCTATTCTTTTGTCTCCGACCCTCGGTACATCGCCGCTAACCCGCGACGCGGCATTGGGTGTCGCCGTCAATGGCGTGCCAATCTATGACTACACAGCGGGTGGCGAAATGAGTCAGGCTGACCTTGCGCACCATCAGAAACGACACGATACGGTTCAGACCCAACAGCTTGATGTCTGCGGTGGTCATGCAGGGCGCGGCGATGACTATCACTATCACGCAAAACCGACGTGCATGATCGATCAGATGGCAAATGCCGGAGACGACGCAATCATCGGCTGGGCATTTGACGGCTTTCCGATTTATGGTGACAACAACCCGGATGGGTCCAAGATTTCCAAGGGCGATCTTGACGTCTGCAATGGGCAAACTGACGACACGTTTGGCTATCGCTACCACACTTCGGCAGATGCGCCCTATATCGTTCAATGCCTGATGGGCGCGGTAGCCAATTTTGACCGATTGCCCCGCGTGCCTCCTCTTGCCACGGCAAGCAAGCGCGGTTCCAAACCGGGGAGACCACCACAAGGTGGGGTCAAAAATCTTGTCTTTACGGAGAATGAAGATGGCAGCCGAAGCATGGACTACACTTATAATGGCAAGGATCACTACATTCGCTACACACCTTCCGGCAAGGCAGGTTGTTATAACTTTACGACAAATACAGTCACGAACGGAAGCGAGATAAAGACAGGTGAATACTGTCGGAGATGACGCCACAGGACAAGCTTGATCGGTAATTCACACGCGATCAATGAGCGATCTATTTACTTTGCGAGACCTTCGTTCGAACCAGAGGAATGCCTTCATTCCAGACGTACAACGCATTGATCGCGCCCAAATTGGACGCGATCAACAAGATTTCAAGTACATTTGTAGATCCCCGGACAGCGCGCGTCGCTGGACGGGACCACTTACACCTGACTAGGCAACCAAAGAACAATCCATGGGAATGTCACCAGCAAAGCAATTGTGATGGCATCCGCGATAAAGAACGGTGTGACGCCTTTGAACACGTCCTGCACGCTCAGATCATCACGTACCCCGGCCACAACAAAACAGTTCAGCCCAATCGGCGGCGTGATCAGACAGAACTCGGCCATCTTCACCACCAGAATACCAAACCAGATCGCACACATCGGACCGCTCATGCCAAAGGTGCTTTCTGCCGCGGACACCGCTTCACCACCGTTCAGCGCCATCACCGCAGGATACACCACAGGCAATGTCAGCAACAGCATTCCAATCGCGTCCATGAACATGCCCAGCACCGCGTAAGCCAGCAGAATGCAGACAAGGATTACCATAGGCGACATCGTCAGCGATGTGATCCAATCCGAAAAGGCGCTTGGCAAATTGGCAAACCCCAGAAACCGCACATAAATCAGAACACCCCAGATGATGGTGAAAATCATCACGCTCAGCTTAGCCGTTTCCAGCAACGCGTCCTTGAGTTCGCTCCACCGCATGCCCTGAAACACCGCCATCACGAACACGACAAATGCTCCGATAGCGCCGCCTTCAGTGGGTGTACCCCATGCGTCGCCGCCAAATGGGTTATAGACGAAAAAGATGATGGTCACGACAACAAACACAATCGGTAGCGCCGGTGGCAGGGCCGCAAACCGCTCTTTCCACGTAAACCCGGTCACGGGCGGGCCAAACCCTTTGATTGTCACGGCCATGCCGATGATCAACAAACCGTAAATCACCGCCGAAAACGCTCCGGGAATAAAGCCGGCCAACAACAGCTTGCCGACATCCTGTTCCACGATGATCGCATAGATAACAAGGATCGCCGACGGGGGGATCAATGACGCCAATGTGCCACCTGCGGCCACAACACCCGCAGCGAAACGTTTATCATATCCGATCTTGAGCATTTCCGGGATGGCGATACGGGCAAACACGGCAGAGGTCGCCACCGATGCACCTGACACAGCCGCAAAACCGGCCGTGGCAAATACTGTCGACACGGCCAGCCCGCCCGGCACCCATGCCAACCAACGTTTAGCCGCCTCAAACAAGGCTTTGGTCAGACCTGCGTAATAGGCCAGATAGCCAATCAGGATAAAGGTTGGGATCAATGACAAGGCCTGACTGGAAATCTTGGAATGCGGCACCTGCCCGGCGGTTTTAACGGCCACGGTCAGGGCTTGACCAAACCGGCCCGGATCATATCCAAACTTGGCCCAGAATATCCAGATCAGCCCAATCATGCCCGCCATACCAGCAGCAAAGGCCACGCGCATTCCCAACACAACAAGAACAAGCATGCCAGCCGAGACGACCAGTCCAATTTCAATCGGTTCCATCTGTCTTGTCCTTAATTATCGCTGCCCGAGACATGCTCGGCTTCCATCGCGGCCTGCGTGGCAGCGTCCGCCACCAAAGGCACCGCAATCGGTGTTTCGTCATTGCGCAGAAACGCGCGGGCATAGGCCCACAGCTGAAGCGCCAGTCGCACGCACAACACGCCAAACGCCACAGGCGCCAGCAATTTGGCGGGCCAAAGCGGCAACGCAATGTCCATCGAGCTGTCACGGCTCCACATCGGGGCGCTGAAATCAAAACTGCGTTCGAAATGCGCCCAGCTTCCCCACACCAACAGGATCATCAATCCGAAGATTGCCAATGTGGTAATGAATTCAACCAGGTACAGCGGTCGTCCTTTTAAGGCGCCGACCAACATATCCATGCGGATATGTCCGCCATCGCGCTGGGCATAAGCGATCCCCATGAACGCGATCAACGGCATTGCCTGTTCGATCCAGTCCACATATCCCGGCAACGGCGCATTCAGAACATTGCGCCCACCAACAGAAGCGACCGCCATAATCATGAGCGAAAACACTGCCAACCCACTGACCAATGCCAGCCAGCCTTCTAAGACGTAAAGACGTTTATCAAGTTTGCTAAGAGTGCTGTCATCCGACAGCACGAGCGACGAGCCTGCCATGCGAGCCTCCGTCAGATTTTTCAGAAAAGAAAGAGTGGCGCCGCAATTTGAGCGGCGCCAGGTTTCGACATTACATCGATTCAGCGATCATGCCGGTCACAAGGTCATACAGCTCTTGTGCGGGCAAACCACGTTTGTTGTTGTCTTCAATCCAGGCGGCGGCAGCGGGTGCTGCGGCGGCCTCTTTAAAGGCAGCAATTTCAGAATCGGCAAAGGTCACTTGTTCAATACCGCGTTCATCCAGTGCAGGACCCCACGCAGACATAGTCTTGGTGTTGTAGTTGTCGACGTAATAATCCAGCGATTCCTGCACTGATCCCAACAACGCTTCGCGGTGGTCATCAGACAGATAGTCCAGCGCGTCTGTGTTGACCACAACCGGGCAGTTCACTGTGCCGGGGTTCAGGTTGGTCGTCCACCACGTGCCGTTTTCGATTGTGCCAAAAGACATATGCGCATGCGGCGCAAAGGCAACAGCCTTGACGATCCCACTGTCCATCGCCTGTCGCACCTCAGAGGCTGACATCGACGTCGGTACGGCACCCACGGTTTCCATCGCTTTACCAATCCCGCCGGTGGCACGCACGCTCAGCCCTTCGAAATCATCCAGCGTGGCGGGCGCATCGCCGCCGCCTACAAGGTTATACTGTGGTAATGGCGACGGCATCAGCAATGTCGCGTTCCAACGCGCCATGTCTTTGATTGTTGCAGGGTGCTGATAGACAGCCATCGACAGTTCGATTTCCTGCTCCAGAGAGCTCACACCAAGAAACGGCAATTCCAAAACGGTGATCGATGGGTTTTTGTCGCGGTGATACCCGGCACAAAACTGCGCCATTTCAAATGCACCAATTGAAATCCCGTCAAGGTTTTCACGGTTCTTTGACAGACCACCATAGCTGATGTTCAGCGTGAAATCGCCATTGGTTTTTTCGCTCACCAACTCGGCCAACTTTTCGACATGCTCCGTAAACGCGCGGCGCTTGCCCCAAACGGAAACATTCCACTCTGTGGCCATGGCCTCGGTCGCGAATGCAAGTGTAAGGGCTGCAATGGCCGTCCGACTCATTAGGTTACGCATAATAATCCTCCCGAATGCGTATTATGTAGATGCCCGCCACCATGGTGAGAGAAACGCGACCTGACTATGAAGGAAATTGCGTGGATCAGTGTTAGCGGTCTGCGGAAATCCGCAGAGACGTTTGGCGCTATAAAAGCGCTTGCTTATCCAGCCCCAATTTAACGATTTTTTCGTTCAACGTACGCCGCCCGATCCCCAACGCTTCTGCAGCCGCCTCCATACGCCCGTCATGTGCCTTTACCGCCTTACCGATCAATTCCCGCTCAAACGCAGCAACCGCCTCGCGCAGCGTGTCCGGTACGTCATCAGGATGCGGGTCGGAACGAATGGCAATGGCCATATTGCCTGTTCCCCGGCGCGCCTGCAGTACCCGGCGTTCACATACATTGCGCAATTCGCGCACGTTGCCCGGCCAGTCATGCGCCATCAGCGCCAGCAGATCGTCATGGCTTATCTCCGGGACGCTCGTATTATGAACGCGCGCATATTCGCCTAGAAAATGCGACGTCAGCAGGGTCAGATCATCCCGACGCTGACGCAATGGCGGCAGAGACAGAACAAACGTGTTGATACGAAACAGAAAATCCTGTCGCATTGTGCCTTCCTGCACCGCTTGACCGACGTCGATATTGGTGGCGGACACAATTCTCAGACGAACCGAAACCGGAGCAAACCCTCCAACAGGCAACACCTGCCCGTCCTCGATCACTCGCAATAATTTGGCCTGTACATCCGGCGCGCATGATCCGACCTCATCAAGAAACAATGTGCCACCTGACGCACGCACAAGACGACCGTCGCTTTGCCCCTGCACACCAAACATCTCTGCTTCAAACGTATCACTGGACAGAGCCGCGCAGTTTAACGCCAGAAACGGGCGGTCCGAACGCGCGCTTAAATCGTGCAACGCGCGCGCCACGAGTTCTTTGCCGGTACCCGTTTCACCTTCGATCAGGATTGGGGTATCGGTCGACGCAAGGTCCAGGATTTCGTGACGCAGTTCTGAAACCGCATCCGTTTTCCCCAGCAACACGCGATCAAGCCCGGACAGCTGAAACAACCGTTTCTTAAGCAGATCGTTACTCTCCCGCATTCTCGATTTTTCTGCCGCATGAGTAAGAATGGTTAGCAAACGTCTGGGATCATAGGGTTTTTCAACGAAACTATATGCCCCGCCCTGAATGGCCTGTACCGCCATGGGGATATCGCCATGTGCCGAAATCAACACCAACGGCGGCGCCTGCATCGGTTTGAGCCGCGCCAGCAAATCCAAACCCGACATGCCCGGCATGCGCACATCCGACAGCACAACATCCGGCGACATCTCTGCCAGTTTTTCCAACGCCACTTCTGCGCGCGCCACAGCCAGGGCCGCCCAGCCTGCCGCTTCCAGCAGCACCACAAGAGACTGGCGCATGCTTTTGTCATCATCAACAATCAGAATGGAATACGGGTTTTCAGAGGTCATCCGTCATCGTCTTTCTCTGCGCCGCCCGCAGGCATGCTGACTCGGAACACGGCACCTCCCTTATCGGAATTGCGGGCTGTCATACAGCCTTCGTGATCCTTGATAATGTTGGCCGATATCGCAAGGCCAAGCCCCATTCCCTGCCCGCTTTCCCGTGTTGTCACAAATGGCTCCTGAAGTTCGGACAAGGTCGCGGGGCCCAACCCGTGGCCGCTATCTTCAATCTCAAACCAAACTTGTGCCTTGGCATGCCCCATCCTGATCCACAGACATGGTTCGTCGCTATCCTCCAGCGCATCCACCGCATTGCGCACAAGGTTGGTCATGACCTGTTCGATCCGCAATCTGCTCCCCCGGATCAGGACAGGCGTGTCAGGGGCTTCAACCGTGACCTGAACACCTGTGTCTTCAATATTTGAACTCAACAAACCCAAAGCGACCCGCATAGCGTCACGCAAGTCCACTTTTTCAAACGGCTCGTTGCCCGAGGTCGCGAAAAACTTCAGCTGTCGGGTAATCCCTTCCATCCTGTCCACTAGCGCGCCCACCGGTTCCGTTACAGCCGCCGCCCCCTGACCGCTCATTTCAGCTGCAGCGAGATGGTTGCGCATTGCGGCGATCGGCTGTCCCAACTCATGTGTGACCGACGCCGACAATTGACCCAACGCTGCCAGCCGACTGGCGCGCTCCAGTTCGCTTTGCGCCCGTTTCAGTCGGCGTTCTGCGGTTTTGCGTTCGGAAATTTCCACCGCCAACTGAGTATTCGAGACACGCAACTGCGCCTCTTCCTGCTCGGCCCGCTTCAGCGCCCGACCGATACGTTGTGCCCGCTGCACCTGAAACAGGATCAGCAAAGACCCCGCCGCCAAGACCACAACTGCAGTTGCCAACCAACTGCGCGCGACAACCCTGTCGTCGCTGGCAAAATAATGCAGTTCCCAATCATGCGGCAAATCCGACGTCGCAAGATGCAACCGTTCGTCCCCGCCAATCTGCGCCCGCGCGCCTGAACGCAATGACCAGTCCAACAGGGGCAGATCCTGACTGCCAAATTGACGCGACGCCCGGATCTCTTTCTTTTTATCGTCTGAAAGCGGTCGCAACACGCGGTATTGCCAGTCCGGATTCGTCGCCAACATGACCACACCATCCTGATTGGCCAAAATCACCTGTTCGCCGCCAACACGCCAGCTTTCTTCCAGATCGGAGAGGCTTGTCTTGATTACAATCACGCCAAGCGTTTCTTGGCCCGGCCCCTGCACGGCATCGGCAATGAAATATCCCGGTTGACCAGTGGTGGACCCAATCGCATAAAATCGGCCCTGTTCACCTGTCAAAGCCTGTTTGAAATAGGGACGAAACGCATAATTGTGGCCAACAAAGCTTGAAGGCTTCGCGTAATTAGAGGCAGCAATGGTGACCCCGTCCAACGACACCAGGTAGATCGCATCCAGCCCGGCCTGATCGGCAAATTCTTCCAGTCTCGCATTCAGTGGTCCGGTCCCGGCGCCCGCCGCCGCATCGATCACAAATGGATCACGCGCCAATATATGTGTCAGATGTGCAAAACGCCCCATCTCGGCCACGACAGCGTTGCGATAAACCGTAAGACGACCTTCCGACTTGCTTAATTCTTCGGTCGCAAAATAGCCGAACGAGACACGATAGATCAGCACTCCGATCAGTATCGTTGCGGCAATGGACAATATGAGAGGTTTGCGCAGCATGAGCCCTTTTGGCGAAAAGCACCGTTTGACGCAAAACTACTCAATAGACCGGGGGGTGTGAATGCCTGAATCATTGTCATACGTTCTGGCGCGCCACATTTCACAAAGCTTGCCAAGGGCGTGGGGGATTCCTATGGTCCCCGTATGTCCCGTTTTGCCCCCCTCCCCGATCCGCCCTACTACGCCGTCATTTTCACAGCTCAACGCACCGAAGGTGATTTCGGATATGGGGCCATGGCCGACCAGATGGGTGAAATGGCCGCCCAGCAACCAGGTTATCTGGGTGACGAATCCACACGCGACGATCAGGGTTTCGGCATCACCGTCAGCTACTGGCGTGACGAGGAAAGTTTGGTGAACTGGAAAGACGTCGCCAATCACCTACTGGCTCAGAAACTCGGCAAGACCCGCTGGTATTCGTATTATACCGTGCGGATCGCCAAGGTTGAGCGCGCCTATAGCGGCCCGGATGATCGTTAAGGCCTAGTCTTCCAACAGATGCTCGTACCGCGCATCTGTCAGCGTCTTCATAAATGCCACCAGCGCGTCAATCCGGTTATCTTCAAGTGCCGGTCCTTCGGTCAGTTCTGAAACCGAAAGAGTTTTGAAAACTTCGGGCAAACGCCACGTCTTACCGGTTTCCGGGTTGATCTGGCGTGCTTTGGATTTTGAATTGTACTTGTTGTAAAATAGGATAACTGTCCGCAAATCTTGAAACACACCATTGTGCATGTACGGGCCCGTGACCGCGACATTCCTCAGGGTTGGTACTTTGAAACGGCCTTCCTCTGCCGGGTGATCCACGCCCGGGTTTTGCAACAATCCCTGATCCACAGCGCCATCCCCAACACCGTTTACCGATCGGGCCAGGGTGTTCACCGGAACACCGATATTGTGGTATTCATAGTTGGAAAACGTTTCCTGCGGATCAACCGGCGACGTTTTAAGCTGATGACACAGATTGCAGTTGGTAAATTGCGGTGAAAAGAACAGCACGCGGCCAAGCTCTTCTTGTTTGGTTAGCATGACTTCGCCACGCAGATACCGGTCGTATTTTGAATCAAACGGTGCAAACAGCGCTGTGCGTTCGAACGCGGCAATGGCTTGCGTCATTCCATCATAGGCCGCATCTGCATTCTGCATCACATGCGCACCGAACATCGCCTCAAACGACTGAATATAAAATGGATTTTCCTGCAATCGTGCCAGCACACTGGCCTTGTCCGGCATCCCCATTTCAATTGGATTCAATGGTGGCCCGCCGGCCTGATCTTCCAGCGTCGCGGCGCGCCCGTCCCAGAACATGCCGCCTACGTATTTACCTGCATCGTTACGGTAAAAAGATGGCGTAAAGGCCGCATAACTTGCCGTCGGCGCGCTGCGATCCCCCAGCGATGCGCCATCATCCCCCAAAGAGACTGCGCGCCCGGCATCGGTTTCGCGCGGATCGGCAAACCCGTATTCAGGATCATGACAGGTTGCACAGGCTTGTGTGCGATTGGCTGACAAGTTCACATCAAAAAACAACGCCTCGCCCAGCTCTGCCAGCGCGGGCTGGTCCGGATCTGCCACGCAGGTTCCCGCCGCAATTATCATACCGGCGCAAGCGGCAAAAAAACGTGTCATGTAGTCTCTCCAAACGTCATTTACGCGCACAGACATAACCGCGCCTTGTGCGTGCTGAATTGACCCACATCAAATTCTGATAGTTTTAGTCGGAATTACAAGCCCAAAATGACTTTGACGTAATTCTGAGTTTCCTTATAGGGCGGAACACCCCCATATTTTGCCACAGCCTGAGGCCCGGCATTATAAGCCGCAAGCGCCAGACGCCATGACCCAAACTTGCGATATTGTTGGCTCAGATACCGCGCGCCACCTTCAAGGTTTTGCTTTGGGTCCAACGGATCAACCCTCAGAACCCGCGCTGTTTCCGGCATCAACTGCGCCAATCCCAATGCACCCTTGTGCGATTTCGCGTTGGCATTCCAACCCGATTCCTGTTGCACCAGTTTCAGAAACAAATCTGCCGGCACCCCATGCAGCAACGCCGCCTGACGCGCCATAGCCAGATACGGGCCTTTGTATTTGCCTTTGTAGCTGCCATCGCCCCACTTGGACGGCGTATAAATCGGTGTCGGCTTCAATCGTACTGAATTTTTATACTGTTGCGACGCCCGTCCATCCAAAACCTTGGTCTGGTTCTTGAACAATCTGGATTGATTCTTGCTGGAAAGCGTGCTTTGCGCCAGCGCTGGAGAAACTGCCAGCATGGTCACTATAACCGCACCAATTACTGTCCGAGACATCACTGTATTGCCTGCCCTACCCACGTTTTGCGGCGTATATACCATTTTTTGGCGATAAAGCCAGAATATCCGCACGCTTTGGCTTTTGACGGCTGATTTTTGCCGCGCCTGACATCTCAAACTGTGGGTTTTTCCCAAGAATCGGCTTCCCATTCGTCGGGTGCAATGGTGTATGGTGGCCAGAAATAATGACCAACAGAATCCCAGGGAGACAAGGCGCATGGCCGGATCGGTGAACAAGGTAATTATCGTGGGCAATCTGGGGCGCGACCCAGAGGTCCGCACCTTCCAGAATGGTGGCAAAGTGTGCAACCTGCGCATCGCGACCTCTGAAACCTGGAAAGATCGCAATACTGGTGAACGGCGCGAACGCACCGAATGGCATTCGGTGGCAATCTTTTCCGAAGGTCTCGTCCGGGTTGCCGAACAATATCTGCGCAAAGGTTCCAAGGTCTATCTGGAAGGCAAACTGCAGACCCGCAAATGGCAGGACCAGTCTGGTCAGGACAAATATTCAACCGAAGTGGTGCTTCAAGGGTTTGATGCAACACTTGTCATGCTCGACGGTCGCAGCGGTGGCGGTGACGGCGGCGGATATGGCGGCGGTGGCGGCAGCAGCCAGGGTGGCTATGACCAGGGCGGCGGCTATGATCAGGGTGGCGGCAGCTTTGGTGGCGGCGGAAATCAAGGCAACCAGGGCGGATCGGCCCCATCGCGCGATCTTGACGACGAAATCCCGTTCTAAGCCTCAGACACAGATAAAATGACCGAGTTTCCCGATTTCAAACACGCGCTTGAGACACGCCTTGTGTCTTATTGCGCAATCGACAGCCAAAGCGACGAGCTGTCACCATCTCAGCCCAGCACATCGATCCAACTCGATATGCAGCGCCATCTCGTGGCCGAGCTGGAACGGATCGGGGCCTCGGACATCCAACTGACACCGTATGGCGCGGTTTTGGCGACGGTTCCGGCAACGGACAGTGCCGCCCCCGCCATCGGGTTCTGTGCCCATGTCGACACTGCCCCTCAGTTCAACGCCACGAGTGTAAAACCGCGCGTGATTTCAAACTGGGATGGGGGCGACATAACCTATCCAGACAATGCTGATCTGGTATTGGGCACACAGCAATCGTCTTATCTGGCCAACAAGGTTGGGCATGACATCATCACGGCGTCTGGTCTGACGTTGCTGGGTGCGGATGACAAATCCGGCGTGGCCATCATTATGACCATGGCGGAACATTTGCTGACAACGCCCGGATTGAACCACGGCAAAATACGCCTTGCGTTTACCCCGGACGAGGAAATCGGACGCGGTGTGGACCCCAAATTGCCCGCCGCTTTTGATGTGGACTTTGCGTTCACTTTGGACGGCGGCAAAGTGGGTGAAATCGAATACGAAAGCTTTTCAGCTGATGGTGCTGTTGTCACCGTGACCGGCGTATCCGCGCACCCGGGATATGCCAAAAACAAGCTGGTTAACGCACTGCATGTGGCCGCCCACATCGTCGCCGCACTTGATGAAGACGGCCAGACACCCGAAACCACAGATGGTCGTGACGGTTTCATTCACTGTTACGGGGTCGAAGGCGGGTCAACTTCGGCAACTTTGCGCTTCATTTTGCGTGATTTCGAACTGGATGGACTTGAGGCGCGCAATCAGCGCCTGCGCGAGGCTTGCGATGATGCAGTCAAGGCCTTTCCCGGGGCTCAGACCAATTGTCAGATCACCAAACAATACCGCAACATGCGGTATTGGCTCGAGAATGACATGACTCCGATCGATCTTGCCCGCGAAGCCTGCCGTGATGAGGGTATCGAGCCAAAGTCGGTGCCTATTCGTGGTGGAACAGATGGCTCTCGCCTGACAGAACTTGGCGTGCCCTGCCCCAACCTGTTTACCGGGATGCAGGAGATTCACGGGCCCCTCGAATGGATCAGTGTTCAGGACATGGCCTGTGCCACGCGGGTATGCCTGCGCCTGATCACGCGCGCCGCTGCCTGAAACTCACAAGGCAAAACTGCCGGAGGCATCGAGCCCCCGGCAGTTTTCTGTCACAGGTCCGCCAAAGCGGACCGCGCCAGACGCCTCTCGATGGGGGAACTGGCGCACGCCGTTTTCAGCTATTGTCGCCAAAACCATAGGTTTCCGTGACGAAATCGATGTCTTTGTCGCCCCGGCCAGACAGGTTGATCAAAATCGATTTACCCGGATTGGACTTTGCTTCGCGCATCGCAAACGCCACCGCATGCGCGCTTTCTAACGCGGGAATAATGCCCTCGTGACGCGACAGAGCATAAAACGCATCAAGCGCTTCCTTGTCATCTGCCGCCACATAATTGGCCTTGCCCGAGCGATACAAATGCGCGTGCTCAGGGCCAACCCCGGGATAATCCAACCCGGATGCGACCGTGTGCACCGGTGCCGGTTCGCCGTCCGCATCCTTCAAAAGCATCGTGCGGAACCCGTGGATGTCACCGTCTTCGCCAAATGTAATTGTCGCCGCGTGATCGCCAAGTTTAGACGAAGTTCCCATCGGCTCCACGCCATAAAGCGCAACATCTTCGTCATCGATAAAGCCAGCAAACAACCCCATCGCGTTTGAACCGCCACCAACACAAGCAGCCACAATATCTGGCAGGTTTCCGGTCATTTCCAGAAACTGCTCGCGCGCCTCTATGCCGACGACATGCTGAAAATCCCGCACCATCCTCGGAAATGGATGCGGCCCAACAACCGACCCAATGGCAAACAAAGCCGTGTCAGCCTGTGGGACATAAGACTGAAACGCCGAATCCACCGCTTCCTTAAGCGAGCGCCCACCAAAACCCACCGGCACCACCTCGGCCCCCAAAAGCTTCATGCGGGTAACATTGGGCGCTTCCTTGGCGATGTCGATCTCGCCCATGTGGATTTCGCATTCCATGCCGAAATACGCCGCAGCCGTGGCCAGCGCCACCCCGTGCTGACCGGCACCAGTTTCGGCCATCAGCTTGGTTTTGCCCATATGTTTGGCCAGCAACGCCTCGGCCATACAGTGGTTCAGCTTATGCGCCCCGGTATGGTTCAGATCTTCGCGCTTGGCATAAATCTGCGCCCCACCCGACATGTCGCTCAGGTTCTTCAGGTAGGAAACCGGCGTCGGGCGCCCCTGAAAATGTTTACGGATATAGCGCAGATCGCGGATATACTCGGCCGAATGTGCAATCTTATCATAAGCTTCAGCAATGGCGTTGAAGTGCGGTTCCAGCACCGGTGGCAACATTGCGCCACCATATTCTCCGAAGAACCCGTCACGGGTTGGGGTGGATTTCAAATATGACGTCATGCTGTCTCTCCCAAATTAGCAGAGAGTACAGTTGCCGTTTTTCCAATGCCTGTTCAGAGGACGATTTGACGCGGTACTTAACAGGCTAAACATATGTCCCGCCCGCATGTTTTTAACAGCGCGCCAGTTCTTCCCGCAGCAACGACAAAACTGTCTCGCGGGGGACATCTGCTGTCACAAACGACTCGCCAATGCCGCGCGCCAGAATAAACCGAAGCTGACCATCCAGCACCTTTTTGTCCTGCCCCATCAGATCAAGCAAAGCTTCTGCGTCCGGCAATTCTCCGGGGATGTCTTTCAAATCCACCTTCATGCCCATCTCTGCCAGATGCTGACGCACCCGGCTTGGATCTTCCTGTGAACACAGGCCCAGCTGATGGCTCAGCTCAAAAGCCAGCGCACATCCGATCGCGACGCCTTCACCATGCAACAACCGGTCACCAAACCCTGTCGCCGCCTCCAGCGCATGGCAAAATGTATGCCCAAGATTAAGCAACGCGCGGTCGCCCTGCTCGGTCTCATCGCGCATCACAATTTCGGCCTTCATCTCGCAAGATCGCCGCACAGCCGCAATCCGGGCGCTCATGTCGCCCGCCGCCATCTTCGGCCCTTGTGTCTCAAGCCATTCAAAGAACGCCGCGTCGCCCAACAGCCCGTATTTCACAACTTCGCCATATCCGGCCAGAAAATCGCGCGGGGTCAATGTGCCCAATACTTCTGTATCCGCCAAGACCAGCACAGGCTGATGAAAGGCGCCAATCAGGTTTTTACCCTGTGGTGCGTTGATCCCGGTTTTGCCCCCGACAGAGCTGTCAACTTGTGCCAGCAAAGATGTCGGGATTTGCACAAACCCGACGCCTCGCCGCAAAACAGCCGCGGCAAATCCGGTCAGGTCGCCAATCACGCCACCGCCCAATGCAACCACCAGATCGCGACGTTCGACCTTTTGCTCCAGCAACCATTCAACAGTACGCTCAAAATGCGGCCAGCTCTTGGTGGATTCCCCTGCGGGCAGCACAATCGCTTCGCACGTGATATCCGCAGCAGCCAACCCATCCCGCAACGCGTCCAGATGCAATGCCGCGACATTTTCGTCGGTCACAACACAAACATGGCGACGGTTCAGAAACGGGCCAATCATTGCGCCCGCCTGCGCCAGCAAACCGGGACCAATATGGATATCATAAGCCCGGTCGCCCAGGCCCACATGCACGGTTTCCATCATAGCGTCAGCTCTCCTCAAGCACATCCGGGCGCGTTTTCAGCACCTCGACCACGCGATCTGCGGTCTGTTCGATCGAGTATTCCGCCTGTGTCTTAACCGGTAGATCCGCCAGGCTATAAAGCGGCACGCGTTTCTCAAAAATCTCTTCCAATGTCCGACGCGGGTTTGACGTCTGCAGCAAAGGCCGGGTATCTTTATGTCTGACCCGGTTCCACAACAGGTCAATATCCGCGTCCAGCCATACGGCGACACCCATTTGCGATACCATCTGACGATTACGCTCTGCCAGATAAGCGCCACCGCCGGTGGACAGAATGCAGCGTTCATTTTCAAGCAGGCGTTCGATAATTTGACTTTCCTTCTCGCGAAAAAACGGTTCCCCGTCACGCTCAAAGATTTCGGCAATGCTCATATTGGCGGCTTTGACAATTTCGGCATCGGAATCCAGAAACGGAACGCCAAGCCGGGCGGCCAGTGCACGGCCAACCGCAGTTTTGCCTGCCCCCATCATGCCCACCAGCACAACCGTCTTTTTCAGTTCAACGACCATTTCCCGCCCATTCACCGACCCAGATCGGCCAAGCATTGCTCAAATTTTGTATTTCGGCATTGAATGACGTGATCTTGCAAAAAAGGCCAGTTATAAGTTGGAAAAAACGAGCAGGAAAAATTGGGGAATTCTATGGGCAAACTGATCCGTGCCATTCTATTACTGATCGTTCTGGCAGTGATTGCTCTTGTGGTCTACGCTTATGCGGGTCCAATGTTTGGTGCGGACTTCTCCGCGCCACAATCCGAAATGCGCATCCCTGTGGAATTGCATGGCCAATAAAACGCTTTCTTTATGGGCACTTGCCCTATCAACATCGTGTTCTGCGCTTTCGGCTCAGGACGCGCCGCTTTCAGCAATTGAATGGCTGGATACGACACCAACCGTGACGCTGGAAATCGGGTTACCCGCAACAGAACCCGCGGTCAGCCAAGGTGTAGCCACGCCGGCCATTGATGTCAGCACACTGGATCAGGAGGGGCGCGACTCGGTTGGATTACTGCCGTCCTCAGTCACAGGCCTGCCTGCAACGCTCTGGTCCAACTCAAATGCAGCACATCTGTCCGATTTGGTCACAGACCAACGCCCAGACGTGCTCCCGGCGATGCAAGCGTTGCTTTATACGTTGCTACTGGCCGAATCTAACGCACCAATGGACGCTGGCACTGCAAATGAATTGTTGAATGCTCGGGTCGACAAGCTGGTGGAAATGGGTGCGCTGGAACAGGCCGCCGCCCTTTTGGAACGCGCCGGGCCGGATACGCCACAACTGTTTTCGCGCTGGTTTGACGTCACCTTGCTGATGGGACAGGAAGACGCCGCCTGCGAACGACTTGGCAGCGCACCGCACCTTGCGCCGGGATACGGCGCGCGTATCTTTTGCATCGCACGCGCAGGCGACTGGCGCGCGGCTGCCCTGACATTGGATACGGCCAAGGCACTCAGCCTGATCAGCGAAGAAATGGACGCACTTTTGCTGCGTTTTCTCGATCCTGAACTGTTTGAGGGCGAACCGCTGCTTGTAGCTGCAAGCGATCCTACACCTTTAAAGTTCCGTCTCTATGAAGCGATTGGCGAAAGTCAGACCACAAGCGCCCTGCCGCGCAGTTACGCCCATGCAGATTTGCGTGAAACGGCGGGGTGGAAGGCGCAACTGGATGCCGCTGAACGCCTGGCGCGTACGTCTGCATTGCATGAAAACCGTCTGCTCGGCATCTATACCGAACGTCGCCCTGCGGCCTCTGGTATGATCTGGGATCGGGTGAGCGCACTTCAGGCATTTGACCATGCCGTCACAGAACGCGATGCGATGGCAGTCGCAGAAACCTTGCCATCCGCTTGGGCGGCCATGCAACAAGTCCATCTGGAAGTACCATTTGCCCGGCTGTTTGGCGCCAGCCTGCTGACACTGCCACTGCAAGGCGTCACCGCGCGGTTGGCCCGGGATATAGCTTTGTTGTCAGGTGATTATGAACGCGCCGCCCATGCGGGACCGCGCGACTTTCTCGCCGGATTGGCGCTGGGCATGCCGCCCCGATTGCCACAGGACCGCACCCACCGCGCCATTGCTGATGCATGGCACGGCGCTGGCGTACCTCAGGAATTGTCGGCCATGCTGGCCCGCGGGCAATTGGGCGAAGCTATTTTGCGCGCCATGTCCCTAATGGATGACGGCGCGGCGGGTGATCTGGGTGCACTGACCGAGGCGCTCGCCACATTTCGCGCCGTCGGATTGGAAGACACCGCCCGGCGCGCAGCGCTTCAGGTTGCTTTGCTGGACACGCGCGGATGACCAAAATGGACAATCTGCACTGGATTTCCACATTTCTCGATGCACAGGCGGCAGAACTGGGTGCAGCGCAAAACACCCAATTAGCCTATGCGCGGGATTTACGCATATTCTCTGATTGGGTCGATCGCCAAAAGCTGGATTTCGCAGCCATCCAACGGACCGATATCGAAAATTTCCTTGTCGCTTGTGATGCCGAAGGGCTGTCACCGGCCACCCGCGCACGGCGGCTTTCTGCCATTAAACAGCTTTATCGCTTTGCTTTTGAAGAAAGCTGGCGCAGCGACAATCCTGCCATTCAGATCAAAGGTCCCGGACGCAGCAAACGCCTGCCCAAGACATTAGAAGTGATCGAGGTCGATCGTCTTCTCAACGCGGCCCGCACCACCGGACGCACTCAGGCGGATCGATTGCGCAATACCTGTCTGATGGAATTGCTTTATGCCACCGGCATGCGGGTGACAGAACTGGTCAGCCTGCCGGTATCCGCGGCGCGCGGCGATCCGCGCATGTTATTGGTAATGGGCAAAGGCTCTAAGGAACGCATGGTGCCACTGTCGCCTCCGGCACGAACAGCGCTTGCAGTCTGGTTGAAAACTCGCGATGCGGCCGAAGACGAAGCCCGCACCAAAGGAAAACCAGCATCCCGGTTCCTGTTCCCCTCGCGCGGCAAGGCAGGTCATCTGACCCGGCATCGGTTTTATCTGCTGATCAAAGAACTTGCTGTGTCAAGCGGCGTGGCACCCGACAAGGTTACGCCTCACACTTTGCGCCACGCCTTTGCGACCCATCTTTTGGCCAATGGCGCCGATCTGCGCGCCATCCAAATGCTATTGGGCCATGCGGATGTGGCCACCACGGAAATCTACACGCATGTTCTGGATGAACGTCTGCGCGAACTGGTACTGGAAAATCACCCGCTGGCCCGCGACAGAGAAGCCAAACGCAGCGACGGCGGCAACACATCCTCTGACGGCCAGTAACCGCTCAGCAACGCCTGATCATATCCCCGGATCAACCCCGCCTTTTGCATTTCTGCATAGGCTTTTAGTGCATCATAACTCAAAACGTGAAATTTCACGCCGGACTCTGACAAAATTGCAAAGCGTGTGCCTTGCGATCCGTCATGCGGCGGCATTCCGATCACGCCGGCGTTCACCCATGTCACGCCGGCCACCTGACGGACAAACGGAATGCCGCAATGCCCTGCGACAACCATATCTACCGGGCCAACCCGCGCTGTGATGGCGGCGATTTCTTCGACAAACTCAGACTCGGGCGACACGTCCCACAAAAATCGCGCTATATCCGTTGCGCCCCCATGCACCACCGCCACAGTCCGACCCGCGTGCCGAAACACCACCATCGTAGGCAATGTCGCCATCCATTGTCGGTCTTGCGCGCCGACTTGCCGGTCCACATGCGCAAACCAACCCACCGACAGCAGGTCACAAGTCGTACCCTCTTCGAAACCACAACCGCAATCCATCGCACCCGCCGCCAATTGCGTTTCGCAATTGCCTGCCACTGTCAAAATACCTGCCTCACGGATCGTGGCGACAGTCTCGCGGGGTTGCCCGCAATAGGCTGTCACGTCGCCTGTGCAAATCATCCGCTGCGCTGGAATTCCGCGTTTAGCGGCCTCTGTCAGCACCGCTTCGGTCGCTTGAAGATTGGAATATGGCCCACCAAACAACAACACATCGCCGTGCAACACACCCAAATCCAACATGGCTTACCCCTTGATTGCCGCAGCATCGCGCCCCATAACCCAATCAGATAAAAGGACATGTTGCGCGATGGAAGTCACAACTGAGGCATTAGACGGCACTTTCTGGGTCACCGCAGGCACGATCGTCGCCTTGTTGGTCTTGTCTGCTTTCTTTTCCGGAAGCGAAACCGCGCTGACCGCTGCATCGCGCGGCAAACTGCGCGCGCAGGCTGACAAAGGAAATCGGGGCGCACAACGCGCGCTGGACATCACCGAAGACAATGAACGTCTGATCGGGTCCGTGCTGTTGGGCAACAATCTGGTCAATATCCTTGCCACCTCGCTCGCCACCGCATTGTTTACACAAGCGTTCGGGGAAAGCGGTGTGGCGCTGGCAACTTTGGTCATGACCCTACTGGTGCTGATCTTTGCCGAGGTGCTGCCAAAAACTTATGCCATCACCGCCCCGGAAGACGCGGCTTCGCTAGTGTCCGCCCCGATACGCATCATTGTTCAGGTGTTTGCCCCTATCGTATCTGCCGTGCGTCTTCTGGTGCGCGGCGTGCTTGGCATCTTTGGCGTCCAGACCGACCCCGACAGCCAGATATTGGCAATGCGAGAAGAGATCGCCGGAGCCATCCAACTGGGCCATTCCGAAGGTATTGTCGAAAAGGAAGACCGCGACCGTATTCTTGGCGCGCTGGACCTTGGCGACCGCACTGTCGAAGAAATCATGCTGCATCGCTCGGGCATTGAAATGATTGATGCCGATTCCGATCCTGCCGACGTGCTGGCCCAATGTCTGGAAAGCAACCACACTCGCCTGCCCGTCTTTAAGGACGAGCCGGAAAATATCATGGGCGTCGTGCACGCCAAAGACCTGCTGCGTTCCATGCACCGCCAATTGACCGCCGACGAAGGCAATCTGGCCGACCTCGCCAATTTTGATATTACCAAAGTGGCCAAGAAACCCTATTTCGTGCCTGAAACCACATCGCTCGACGATCAGATGCGCCAGTTCCTGCGCCGCCGGTCTCATTTTGCGCTGGTGGTGGACGAATACGGCTCTTTGCAGGGGCTTATCACGCTCGAAGATATCCTCGAAGAGATCGTTGGTGAAATTACCGATGAGTTTGACCCTGATGCGGACCACCCAATTCGTAAATCCGAAGACGGGCAATTTCTGATCGACGGCGCCATGACCATTCGTGACCTGAACCGCGCGACAGACTGGAACCTGCCCGACGAAGAAGCCAACACCATTGCCGGGCTGGTCATTCACGAAGCCCAGATGATCCCAAGCACGGGTCAGGTATTTTCGTTCCACGGTTTCCGATTTGAAGTTATCGGTCGCAAAGACAACCGGATCACCAACCTCAAAATTCGCCCGCTCTAGTTATTTAGATCAGGCTGAGCACGATCAGACGCTCTGAGACATGTAGTTGACAATGCAATTGGCCGTTGCCGTGCTGCAAGCCATTGGAATATCGTACACAATCGCCAACCGCGTCAGCGCTTTGACATCCACGTCATGTGGCATTGGTGACATTGGGTCGATGAAAAAGAACAACGCATCCAGCTTATCTTCGCTGATCAGCGCGCCAATCTGCTGATCCCCACCCAGCGGACCGCTTTTAAAGGCGTTCACGGTCAGACCGGGATGATGTTCTTTGAGCAACCCACCGGTGGTGCCGGTTGCGAAAATATTGGCCGCTTCAAAAAACGCAACATGGCGGCCAACCCAGCTGACAAGTGTCTCTTTGCACGCATCATGGGCGACCAACGCGATTTGCAACGTTTTTTCAGGCGTTTCGGACATGAGAGTATTCCTTTTTCGCGATCAGACGATCCGCTGCGATTTCCGGCACTGTATTAATCATGCGCCACAAATTCTCAACCCATTGCTGTACGTAACAAGGCGTCTCTGACCTCAGACGTATATTGGATGTACAAATCACAACGGTCTAAATTATTCCCCAAAAGGCGTCCAAAGTCGCCTGAGTTGCTCCGGACAATGCCATACCCCACCAATACGACAGGTTAGCGCTAACGAGGACGGTTTACTTTTGGGCAACCCCTGCTATAGCTCAGCGCAACTTTTCTGCCATTCCGAGGACCTCCCCCATGAGCACAATCATTGATATCCACGCACGCGAAATTCTCGACAGCCGCGGCAACCCAACCGTCGAAGTTGACGTCGTTCTGGAAGACGGCACCCTTGGACGTGCGGCCGTACCTTCAGGCGCCTCGACCGGTGCACATGAGGCCGTAGAAAAACGTGATGGCGACAAAGGCCGGTACTTGGGCAAAGGTGTTCTGGAAGCGGTTGCAGCAGTAAACGGTGAAATCGCCGAAGCGCTGGTGGGCATGGATGTGACTGAACAGGTTGCCATCGACACAGCCATGATCGAACTCGACGGCACCCCAAACAAGGCCCGTCTGGGCGCCAACGCCATTCTGGGCGTTTCACTTGCCGCAGCCAAAGCCGCTGCTGATTTCACCGCACAACCGCTGTTCCGCTACGTTGGCGGCACGTCGGCCCGTGTTCTGCCCGTGCCAATGATGAACATCATCAATGGCGGCGAACATGCCGATAACCCAATCGACATTCAGGAATTCATGATCATGCCAGTTTCTGCGGACAACATCCGCGAAGCCGTACGCATGGGCGCCGAAGTGTTCCACACCCTGAAAAAAGAACTCTCCGCCGCAGGCCACAACACCGGCATCGGCGACGAAGGTGGCTTTGCCCCGAACCTCGCCAGCACCCGCGTTGCTCTGGACTTCATCCAGACAGCCGTTGAAAAAGCCGGGTACAAACTGGGCGAAGACATCTACCTCGCACTCGATTGCGCCTCGTCCGAGTATTACAAAGACGGCAAATACGAGATGAAGGGTGAAGGCGCTTCGCTTTCATCCGAGGAAAACGCACAATATCTGGCGGATCTCTGCGCTGATTACCCGATTATTTCTATCGAAGACGGCATGGACGAAGACGATTGGGAAGGCTGGAAAATGCTGACCGACAAAATCGGCGACAAGGTTCAGCTGGTCGGTGACGATCTGTTTGTAACCAACCCAACCCGTCTGGCTGATGGCATCGCCCAAGGCGTCGCCAACTCGATGCTGGTCAAAGTGAACCAAATCGGCTCGCTCACAGAAACGCTCAAGGCTGTCGATATGGCCCACCGCGCGCGCTATACCAACGTGATGAGCCACCGTTCAGGTGAAACCGAAGACGCCACAATTGCGGACCTTGCAGTGGCCACCAATTGCGGCCAGATCAAAACCGGCTCGCTGTCACGATCGGACCGTTTGGCCAAATACAACCAACTGATCCGTATCGAAGAGCTGCTGGGTGAAACGGCTGAATATGCCGGCCGTTCGATCCTGAAAGCCTAAATTACATGCGGCGGGGCGCAGGCTTCGCCGCAAACCACTTCAAATGGCGACGTGACGCACGCGCCGGACCTGTTGCAACAGACCCTAAACCATTCAACTCGCGCGATCTTTTCTTATTTCGGCGTATTCCTCAGATTCATAAAATGCGCGCGCCTGTGCAATCGTGTCAAATGCCGCAACCAGCGCTTCACCTGTATCGCTGCGATCAGCGCCTTCCCGGTGAACTCTAAGGTTCTCCATGATCTCTCCGTTAAAACCTGACAGCACTTCCTGGGAAGCTTCGCGGAAAACTAAGAATTCGCGGCTGTCCGCTTGTCTGGGGCGTGCCACAAAATACGCAATCGTCATATCAAACCCTTCAAAAATAATGCCGCCATGTTACACCATGTAAGAAAAGTTATCACTCAACCGACGCGGGCTTTGGCCCATTGCCAAGCCGCGAACCATTTCCCAACTGAAAACAGCGCCATGACAGCTCAAGACATCATCAAGAAACTGAACCTGCAACCACACCCCGAAGGCGGCCACTACCGTCAGACGTGGATCGAATCAGCAACATGTGATGCGCGCCCGGCCGGAACAGCGATCTATTTCTTACTGGCCCGGGGCGAACGCTCGCACTGGCACAAGGTCGACGCCACAGAAATCTGGCATTTCTACGCGGGCGCGCCGTTAAAGCTGTCGGTGGCAGAAACCGACGCCGGACCGGCCTTTGATAAGGTACTGGGCCCCGATCTCGCCTCTGACCATTTCCCACAGGTGATTATCCCGAAACACCACTGGCAATCGGCTGAATCCACAGGCGATTGGACGCTGGCAGGTTGTACTGTTTCCCCTGCGTTTCAATTCGAAGGGTTCACACTTGCCGATCCCGGCTTCAATATTCCGCCCCACAGCTGAAACAAAACACCGTAATATCTGCTCCGCGTCACCCGCACACGCGCGTTGCCTGATCGCCCGCCCAAAAAAAAGGTTTCTCTGCGATTGGCCCCGCGCCCCAATCGCTTTGCCCTTGTGGCAAAGCACCCAATGCGTGGGCGCTTGCGCCCACTCCGCTGGATTACGACGCATCCTCTGGTTGGCTGACCGTTCCGCCTCCCACACATGCCTGAACGCCCGTTGTCGACGGGCACGACGTTGCCATACCGCGCGCAACGCGCACGGCCAGATAGGCAAACGCCTGCGCTTCCAACATATCGCCATCCAACCCAACCGCTTCTACCGGCTCCACCGGGCACTCCAGCGAAACGGTCAACATCTGCATCAAGACCGGATTGTGCCGACCACCGCCCGTGACCAGAATACGCTCAGGAGCGACCGGACAATGCCCCAACCCCTGCGCCACTGACGCGGCACACATCGCAGTCAAAGTCGCCGCTGCATCTTCGTCACCAAGCTCTCGCACCAGCTCGATCATTTCCGAAAAATCATTTCTATCAAGCGACTTAGGAGGTATCCTCCCAAAATACGCCTCCGCCAAAAACAGCTCCAACGCCCCCGTCGCAACACGACCCTGCGCGGCTATCAAGCCATCTTTGTCAAATGCCACACCACGACGCTGGCGCAACAGATCGTTTAACGGCGCATTTGCGGGACCAGTATCAAAGGCTAGCAATGCGCCCTCTTCTTCCGGCGAAGTTTTTGACGGATCAACCCATGTCAGATTGCCAACGCCGCCAAGATTCAAAAACGCCACCGGCTCTGTCGCCCCCATCCACTTGGCGCAAGCAAAATGAAAAAACGGTGCCAACGGCGCACCTTCTCCCCCCAATGCCACGTCTGCCGAACGGAAATCCCACACCACCGGCACCCCCAGTGCCTCGGCAAGCGCCTGACCATCGCCCACCTGGCAGGTCCCGCGCCCATGCGGTTCATGCGCCAGTGTCTGGCCGTGAAACCCAACCAGTTCAACCGATTCAAATCCTCTCAAAGCATCCCGATGCGCCGTCTCAACGATATGCGCTGCGGCTTTAGCGGGCGCACCATTCCAATGTCCCAAACCCGCGGTCAAAACGGCCTGTTCCTCTTGCGAATACGCCCGGTACACCGATGGGCCAAACCCAAAAATCTCCTTGCCGTCGGTCTCAATCACAGCTGCGTCGACACCGTCCAGCGACGTCCCTGACATGGCACCCAATGCCCGAACAACTGTTCCTGCCTGTCTGGCCTTCAACATGGCCTTTTCCTTCTGCCCATCCGCGCCTATACACGGCTGCGCAAATACTACGGGACACAGACCATGACCTACCAGCCCAAATCGGATTTCCTCGCAGTCATGCTGGAACGCGGCTTTGTTGCCGATTGTACGGATTACGAAGGGCTCGACACGGCCCTGACCAAAGGCGTGGTGCCCGGCTATATCGGTTTTGACGCGACGGCGAAATCACTGCATGTCGGCAGCCTGATCCAGATCATGATGCTGCGCTGGCTACAGAAAACCGGCCACAAACCTCTGACCCTGATGGGCGGTGGTACTACAAAAGTGGGCGATCCGTCATTTCGCGCCGATGAACGTCCGCTTCTGACCACGGACCAGATCGACGCCAATATCGCCGGCATCAAACAGGTATTCGCAAAATATCTCAGCTATGGCGACGCCCCCACGGACGCGTTGATGCTGAACAATGCCGAATGGCTGGACGATCTGAACTACCTCGAATTCCTGCGCGACATCGGCCGCCACTTCTCGGTCAATCGCATGCTCAGCTTCGAATCAGTAAAATCCCGGCTGGATCGCGAACAATCGCTGTCTTTCCTCGAATTCAATTACATGATTCTTCAGGCCTATGACTTTCTGGAGCTGAACCGCCGCTATGGCTGTATGATTCAGTTTGGCGGCTCGGATCAGTGGGGCAATATCGTGAACGGTATTGATCTGACACGGCGCACTGACGACACACAGATCTTCGGTCTGACCTCCCCTCTGCTGACCACCAGCGATGGCAAAAAAATGGGCAAATCAGCAGACGGCGCGGTCTGGCTGAACGCAGACATGCGCGCGCCTTACGAGTTCTGGCAATTCTGGCGCAATACCACCGACGCTGATGTCGGCCGGTTCCTTAAGCTCTATACCGAGATGCCGGTTGACGAATGCAACCGACTGGGCGCTTTGGAAGGCTCGGAAATCAATGCGGCCAAGATCATCCTAGCCAATGAGGTCACAACCCTCTGCCACGGCGCCGATGCCGCTGCCGCCGCCGAGGCCACCGCGCGCGAAGTCTTCGAAAAAGGCGGCGTGGGTGACGACCTGCCTACTTATACGCTCACTCTTGATGATTTCTTTGAGGTAGAAGAAGAAGTCAAGGATATCAATATTGGGATGATAACGGCAATTCCGGACTTCAACCTCAAAAAATATAAGATTCCAGCTGTGAAACTGTTTGTGCTGGCAGGTCTCGCCAAATCCGGCAAAGAAGCCAAGCGCCTGATTGCAGAAAACGGCGCCCGGCTGGATGACGCACCGCTCAGCAATGCGGGTTTGATGATTGACGCGGAGGCATTGTCGAGCCCGATCAAACTCAGCGCCGGTAAAAAGCGTCACGCGCTGGTTCAATTGTCCGACTAAACCGGATTTCCCGCCCCCGCAGAGGGGCCGGAAAACCCGGCAGACACACGGTCTGCGGACTGCACCGCACGCGTGCGCCACACGCAGCTGCGCCATTTTCATTTTGCCAAAAATACTCTGGGGTGAGCGAAGGCTTTGCGCCGCAAAGACGTCGTGAGGGGCAAAGCCCCTACCCGCTGTCAACGCGCCGCGCACACTCCACACTAGACAGAGCCCCCCTGCGCACGTTATTTGAACAGATGTTCATTTCATGCCGCCAGAGGAGACCCCGATGAAACTTGAAACCACCTGCGCCGTGATCACCGGGGGGGCATCGGGATTGGGCGCTGCAACCGCGCGCCACTTTGCCCAACAAGGCGCCAAGGTTGCTTTGTTTGATCTCAACCAGGACGCAGGCACCGCGTTGGCCGCAGAGCTTGGCGGCACATTTCACAACACAAACGTAACCGATGAGGCCTCAGTCGCTGCTTCGATCGGTGCCGCCAAAGAAGCCATGGGCGCCATTACCGCTACTGTGAATTGCGCAGGAATTGCGCCCGCCTCGACAACGCTGGGCAAAAACGGCCCTCATCCATTGCACACATTCCAACAGACAATCGACATTAACCTTGTTGGCAGCTTCAATGTGGCCCGGTTAGCCGCCGAGGTGATGGCGGAAAACACGCCCGAAGCGGATGGCGCGCGCGGCGTGATCGTCAACACAGCCTCTGTCGCAGCCATGGACGGACAGCGCGGTCAGGCAGCATATGCGGCGTCCAAAGGGGGCATCGTTGGCTTGTCATTGCCAATGGCGCGCGATCTGGCGCGTTCGGGCATCCGTGTCATGGCCATCGCGCCAGGTATTTTCCTCACCCCGATGCTGCAGGGCTTGCCACAAGAGATTCAGGATCAACTGGCCAATGACGTGACCTGCCCCAAGCGCTTGGGCGATCCCAGCGAATACGCCCGTTTGGCTGGGTTCATCGTTGAAAACGGCTATCTTAACGGTGAAGTCATCCGGATCGATGGCGCGCTGCGGATGCAGTGATGCCCCTGCAAAACCGCGTTCAGCCGACAGGAGATATATTCGTGCATCCGGCGCGGGGGCTTTTCATGGGCAATCGCGGGGTTTTGCATGATGACGCCCGAACTCTGACGCACCGGCGCTGGCGTCACAAGGCGTGGGTATGCTGCGTCACCAAATTCAAGAACCGCCAGCGCATGCTTATGACGCCAAATCGCTATACCGAATTATTTTTCCACGACGAAGCGGTGGCGCTTGCAGCCGGTCACAGACCTTGCGGAGAATGCCGGCGCTCTGATTTCAACCGCTTTCTTGCAGCGGCCGACCACGCCGGCAAAGTCACCGAGTTTGACGAAATTTTGCATGAGGCCCGTGCTATTCCGCGTCGGTTTGAACAGAAACGTCATTTTGCGGCGGCTTCTTCTCTGCCAGATGGAACGTTCATCCTGACCGAAAATGCGCCTGCATTATTTTGGCAGGGTGCAATGTTTGAATTCTCTCCGTCAGGTTACAGCGCTGCTAAGACCAAACCCCAAGGCACCGTTCGCGTGATTACGCCCGCCCCCACACTTTGCGCATTGAAAAATGGATATCAACCGCGCGTCGCCTTGGATTAAACAAGCATCCTTAGCGAAAACCGCACCGACGCGATACCGACGTCACACCGACGCGTTGCCGATCACCCAATCCGCGCGGTTTCAGCCTTCTGCTTTTTCTTCCAGCTCCAGCCATTCTTCTTCTGCGGAAGCCAAGGCCGCCTGACGTTCTACCAAAGCTTCTGTGGCCTTCTGAAACTTCACTGGCTGCTTGGTGAACAACTCGGGATCCGCCATCAAACCTTCCAACTTGGCAATCTCTGCACCAAGCCGGTCCATGATGTCTGGCAACGCCTCAAGCCGGTGTTTTTCCGTAAAGCTCAACCCACTCTTCGGGGCTTTCTCTTGCTTTTGCTTTTCTGCCTTAACTTTTGTTTTTATATCAATCTTAGGACCATCATCTTGACGTTGTGCCTGATAATCAGACCATCCGCCCGCATAGACTACGGCCTGCCCATTGCCCTCCATAGCGACTGTTGTCGTCGCCACGCGGTCCAGAAAGTCCCGGTCGTGGCTGACCAACAAAACGGTTCCGTCATAGTCGTCCAACAATTCCTGCAACAGATCCAGAGTTTCGACATCAAGATCATTGGTCGGTTCGTCAAGCACCAACAGGTTGCTTTCGCGAGCCATGAGTTTAGCAAGCAACAAGCGGGCTTTTTCACCACCGGACAAGGACCGCACCGGGGCACGAACCTGACGCTCATCAAACAGAAATTCTTTAAGGTATCCAACGACATGCTTTGGATTTCCGCGCACCATAACCTGATCCGCTTTGCCCGAAACGCGCATGTCCGGATCGCCGGTCAGGCTGTCCCAAAGATTCATGTCCGGGTCTAGTTTTTCGCGCCCCTGATCAAATATCGCAGGCATCAGATTGGTCCCCAATGTGACGCTTCCAACATCGGGTGCCACTTCGCCCATCAACATTTTGATCACGGTTGTTTTGCCCACGCCGTTGGGTCCGACAAACGCCACACGATCACCGCGTTGTACGGTGATCGACATATTCTGAACAATCGGATTGCCGCCAAAAGATTTTTCCAAACCTTTGGCATAAATCACTTTTTTACCTGACTTTGGCCCAGAAGACAGGTCCATTGCCGCTGCTCCCTGACGCCGGATCATCGATGCGCGCTCGCCGCGCAATCCCTGCAGGGCCCGCACACGGCCCATATTACGTTTGCGACGTGCGCTGATGCCTTCCACCGCCCATCTGGCCTCAGATTTTATTTTGCGATCCAGCTTGTGACGCGAAACATCTTCCTCATCCCAAACTTTGTCTCTCCAGGCCTCAAACGCTTCGAAACCTTTTTCCTGTCGACGCACTATTCCCCTGTCTATCCAAAGGGTTGCCTGTGTCAGTTCACGCAGAAAGGCCCGGTCGTGACTGATCAGAACAAAGGCCGCACGGGTGGCTTTCAACTCTTCTTCAAGCCAGCGGATCGCCTCAATATCCAGATGGTTTGTCGGCTCGTCCAACAACATCAGGTCCGGGGCTTCGGCCATCAAACGTGCCAGCGCGGCTCGTCTTCGCTCCCCGCCAGAGGCCGTTTCTACCGGCCGGGCGGGATCAAATTTAAGCCCCTCACCAGCCCGTTCAACTTTATAGAGCTCACCCGGTTCCAACCCGGCCGAGGCAAACTCTCCAAGTGTCGAAAACCCAGCCATATCAGGGTCTTGATCCATGTAGCCAACGCTGTTTCCCGGCGGAATGACAATGTTACCACGGTCAGCTTCGACCATTCCCGCCATGACCTTCATCAGCGTAGATTTGCCTGACCCGTTACGCCCAACCAAGGCCACCCGGTCGCCGGGTTGAACAACCAGGCTCAGCTGGTCAAAAACAGGATCTCCGCCAAACGTCAGCGAGACGTCACTCATTTGTAAAAGGGGTATACGTGCCATAACCCGGGGCTAAACCGCTCGGGCCGTCCGGTCAACCGACGTTTATGCTCATGCAGATCTGTTCACATATTCAGGCCGCAATTGCGCGTAGCAAACGTTTACGCGCTGCTGGAATCGCGCTAATTTCCAGGCCCGTAAAGACATGCAGTGTATTCAGATCCCGATCCACAACTGCATGATCGCTTACCCAGCCGCCCATAATCAGGTAAGTTCGCAGCAATGGCGGCATCCTCAGCCGTGCCCGTCTTAGGTTAGGCGTTTGGTTTAACCGCGTTGCAAACCGAAAGACATCCGGCGCTTTTACCTTGGGCAACCAGTGATTCGGCGCAATGTATTGGTCACGTAGCATGGCAAAGGAATCAAGGTATTCATCTGCATCCGTGCCATCAAACGAGGAGCAGCCAATCAACATTTCAACTTTGTTTTCATCCACATAGGCTGTCATCGCTCCCCAAGCCACCCTGAGGATATCAGGGTCTTGGTGGTTGGGATGAATACAAAACCGTCCCATCTCCACAATTGGGCCTTCGAAATCCCGCAGTGCGCACAACTCGTAAAACTGTGCAGAATAGCTTTGCTGAATCTGATCGCCACCGTTCAGCAGCAACAACCGAAAACAGCACACTAATTCATTGGTATTTGTTTCTTCGACCAATATATGCGTGCAAATTTCGTCAAACGGATCGACGTCGGCATCGTCACCCTGCCCTCCAAGAAAAGCAAAGTGACGCAGCCGTTGTGCGGCGGACACATCCGCAGCGTCACGGGCAACGCGTGCCGTATATCGCCCTTTGGAAAATCCCAACATGGTCAAACTCGCTTTGTCACACGTTCTACATATAGAGCAGATCGCGTGACAAATGAATGATCGGCATTTTGGGTTCCCTTACAACGGTCCACCACCAAATGTCGAAGGATCAAAGCGTCCGATATTGCCGGCCAGTTGTTGCAGGAACCCGATATCGTTCAAACCGTTGTCTGTAATGCGTCGCACCAGCGGGATAGCCTTACCGTCTTCCAGCGCGTAATGCTGAACGTTTCTGGCAACACCGTTGTTGTCGAAGTTAATCGCAACAATCTGACGCTCAACCACTTTGGGCTCGCGGGGCCCGTAATGACGCACCTTGCTGCGAACATAATAAAAATCGCCGTCCTTGAGAACGCCGCCAGCAGACGGTGTGCCTATCGCCTCGGTTACAGTGTCACGTGTGTCCACGCCCACTGTAATAGCCGCCAGATCTTCGGAAGCCGGAACATACCCGTGGTTCCGATAGCGTGTGGTACAAGCCGTAGCCACCAATAACACTGCTCCGAATACCGCCCATTTCAACGCTTTGCTGCGTAATGACATGCCTGCCCTCTTGCCTTGGCCTTTTTCGCCTTCTATCCCGCTTACAGAAGGAACGCCTTCGGTTCAAGAATGGAAGCCACGGCAAATGTCTCAGAAATTTAATTCTCCCGCCGCTTTTCGCGTCGCCGATCTGCCGCAAAATCGGGAAACTGCCTTTGAATTGCGCCCCGACAGGTCGGAACTGGAAATGCTGGCCCGCGACCTAGATCTGTTAGGAGTGCGCAAAGTATCGCTTATTGGAACGTTGACAGCCAGCGGTAAGACCGATTGGGCGCTGCGTGCGCGGCTTGGCGCCACTGTGGTCCAACCCTGTATCGTATCGCTTGAGCCAGTCACGACCCGGATTGAGGCGGACATAGAACGACATTTCCTGGCCCTGATGCCGGAATTGGAAGACGACGAAGAAATCGAAATGCCCGAAGACGAAAATGCAGAGTTGCTAGGCAATGAAATAGACGTAAGTGCCACTTTGTCAGAAGCTCTGGCACTGAATTTGCCGCTCTATCCGCGCGCGCCTGATGCAGAATTGAACAAAACGGGCTTTACAGAGCCGGGAAAGCAGGCCATGACCGACGAAGATGCACGTCCTTTTGCTGGCCTTGCGTCCCTTCGGGACATGCTTGGTGAAAAAGACAAAAAATAGGTCTTGCGTCGCGCGGAATTCGCAGTATTTTCGCGCGCTCATCGGAATTTAGAGTTGGACTCGGCCACACGATACGCGTAATGGCTCGGAACACTCAGGAAAACGGGCTTGATGCGATGTATGAGGCCCCTGTAAATCGAAGGTTGCGACAATGGCTGTCCAGCAGAATAAAGTATCAAAATCGCGCCGCAACAACCGCCGTGCTCACGACGCCCTGGTTGCCGCAAACCCAAATGAATGCCCTAATTGTGGCGAACTCAAGCGTCCGCACCACGTGTGTGCGTCTTGCGGCCACTATGCCGACCGCGAAATCGTCGCTATGGTCGATGACGTCGATCTGGACGAAGACGCGGCATAACCTTTTAGGATTTGCGCCCGCATGTCTGGTTTGACTCAAACAGCAAACCCCGGTGCCGGGCGCACTATCGTCTCTGTTGACGCCATGGGTGGTGATCGCGGGCCGGCAGCTGTAGTTGCCGGCATTTCGCTGTCCGCCAAAAAAAATCCGGATATCGGGTTTATTTTGCATGGCGACAAACCAGAGTTGGAAAAGCTGGTCATCCGCAAAAAATATCTCGCGGGACGTGTGGAAATTCGCCACGCCGCAGATGTTGTTTCAATGGAAGACAAGCCCAGCCAGGTGATGCGCAACGGCAAAAACACGTCGATGTGGTCGGCTGTTGATTCTGTCAGAAACGGCGAAGCAGATGTCTGTGTATCCTGTGGCAACACCGGCGCGCTGATGATGTTGTCGGTTGTGCGCCTGCGGAAATTGCCGGGCATCAATCGCCCTGCCATTGCGGTCATGTGGCCGTCGACCAATCCCCAAGGCTTTAACATCATGCTTGACGCGGGCGCAGACATTCGCGCAGACGAGCATGATTTACTGCAATATGCGCTTATGGGTGCCTCGTACGCCCGCAATGGCATGGAATTGCCGCGCCCTCGTGTCGGCCTGCTGAATGTGGGTACTGAAGAGCACAAAGGTCGCCCGGAATTAAAAGAGGCATATGAGCTGATAGCTCAGAATGCGGATGCCGCAAATTTTGAATTTGTCGGTTTTGTCGAAGGGCGTGATCTGCCCGGTAATATTGCGGACGTGATTGTGACAGACGGGTTCACTGGCAACGTTGCGCTAAAAACGGGCGAAGGCATTGCCAGCCTGATCGGGCAGCTTTTGAGAGACGCGTTCAAATTCTCGCCTCTGTCTCGTCTGGCGGCCCTCCTCGCTTATACGTCGCTCAACCGCCTCAACAAACGTATCGATCCACGTCGTGTGAATGGCGGGGTGTTTCTGGGGCTCAATGGCACTGTCGTTAAGTCTCATGGCAGCTCAGACGCGACTGGCGTATCAGCCGCCGTCAAACTGGCGTTTAAACTGGGGCAATCAGGCTTTTCGCAAAAGCTGGCGGCGCGGGTTGCATCCGCCGTCTCTCTGCCGCAAGATACGTCCAAGTCCAGCATTTCAGACAACTAGCAAGGCATTGATATGACGACACGCGCCGTAGTGATTGGCGTAGGCCACTACTTGCCGGAACGGGTCGTTCCAAATGCCGAATTCGAAAAGTCTCTGGACACATCGGACGAGTGGATTCGATCGCGTTCCGGTATTGAACGGCGCCATTTTGCCGCCGAAGGCGAAACGACCTCTGATCTGGCCGCAAACGCGGCGCGGGCGGCTTTGGAAAATGCGGGACTGCTTGTCGATGACGTTGACGCCATAGTTGTGGCAACATCAACGCCCGACCTGACTTTCCCGTCCGTTGCGACCATGGTTCAGAACAAAATCGGTATGACCAAGGGCTTTGGCTTTGATGTTCAGGCGGTCTGTGCAGGCTTCATATTTGCCCTTACAAATGCAAACGCGCTGATTGTATCCGGTCAGGCCAACCGTGTTCTGGTGATCGGAGCTGAAACTTTCAGCCGTATCATGGACTGGACGGATCGCTCGACATGTGTGCTGTTTGGCGATGGTGCTGGAGCGCTGTTACTGGAAGCTCAGGACAGCGACGGCGACGTCTCAGACCGCGGCGTGTTGTCCAGCGATCTCAATTCCGACGGCCGCTATCGCGATATGCTGTTTGTCGATGGTGGTGTGTCCACCACTGGCGATTCCGGCAAATTGCGAATGCAGGGCAATGCGTTGTTCCGCCAGGCCGTCGAAAAGCTGGCGTCAACAGCCCATACTGCATTGTCCAAAATTGGGTTGAACGACGACGCCGTGGACTGGATTGTGCCACATCAGGCCAATATCCGCATCATTCAGGGCACCGCCAGAAAAATGGGCGTGCCGATGGACAGGGTCATTGTGACCGTGCAGGATCACGGCAATACGTCTGCCGCGTCGATCCCCCTGGCTATGTCCGTGGGCGTGACTAATGGCAAGATCAAGCGTGGAGACTTGCTGGTTGCAGAGGCCATTGGCGGCGGTTTGGCCTGGGGTGCGGTGGTCTTGCGGTGGTGACAATCGCATTCTGCACGTCGAACCAGTCGACTTAATTGCGGAAAAACGCGTATTTTCAAGCTGTTGTTATTGACTCATAAAATCCATTACCCCTATGTTTTATGAAATGATTGACTGGGGGGCACCGAAATGGACGGAAAGACACTGACGCGCATGGATCTAAGCGAAGCTGTATTTCGCGAAGTTGGGCTATCACGCAACGATTCTGCACAGCTGGTTGAAAGCGTTTTGGCGCATATGTCTGACGCGCTGGTTCAAGGCGAGCAGGTCAAGATATCTTCGTTTGGCACGTTCAGCGTCCGTGACAAGGCGGCCCGCGTTGGGCGCAATCCCAAGACTGGCGAAGAGGTTCCGATCAACCCGCGCCGGGTTCTGACCTTCCGTCCTTCGCATCTCATGAAAGATCGCGTTGCGGCAGGCAACAAAAGCTAAAGCAGGGCTGCAGATATGGGCAAATCCCGGGACGCGTTTCGCACAATCAGCGAAGTCGCTGAGTGGCTTGATACGCAAGCCCACGTACTGAGATTCTGGGAAAGCAAGTTTACGCAAGTCAAACCCGTTAAGCGCGCGGGTGGGCGCAGATATTACCGCCCTCAAGACATGCAGCTTTTGGGTGGCATCAAAAAGCTGCTGCATGACGATGGTATGACCATCAAGGGCGCGCAAAAACTGCTGCGCGAAAAGGGCGTCAAACACGTCGCTGGCTTGTCACAATCTCTGGATTCCGACCAAGTGATTGAAGCTAAGGCAGAGTTGCCTCAGCACTTGCCCGAGCAAACACAAGTGCCGGATTCCGCTGAGGTACCGGTTTTGGTTGAGTTCGTTCCGGTCGATGATGAACCGCTTGCAAACGACTTAACAGACACCCTACCCGATGCGGCCGAACCGTTTGATGATCCAATTGACGCCCTACCCGAGGACGATGACACGTCATTGCCCCCTCTGGATGCCGATGAGCCAGAAGAGATGGCACCACCACCCCTCACACATGACGGCACACAAGACGACGCATCAACACCTGAGTTTGAGGATGCCGACGACGTGCCAAATATGCCAGAAGAAGCCCCTGCAGACGCGTCGGAACCAGAGTTGGAAATGGAACCCGAGTTGGAAATTGACCAAGGCGCATTGATTACGCAAGCTACGGAAATTCCGCCGACATCTGGTCAGCCTGAAGAAGCTGTTGATCTTGAGGAAGACGACGACCTTCCTTCGCAAGACAAAATGCCCGCATTTATCAATCGCGCTCCGGACCGTTCCTCAGCACACGAGGAAGAGGACGTCCCCGCAACAGCAATAGAACCTGCTGAAACTGCTCCGCAACCCGTCCTGGACCGGAGCAGCGAATTTATGCGCGAAGACTTTCTAACGCAGCTTTCTTCGGCCACAGGAATTGCTCCTGAATATCGCACTGAAGCGGCCGAACTGGTCGCAAGACTAATCGCCTTACGCGCGCGATCTAACGAAACCGAAACGGTCTGAGAAAAGTTGCGTTTTTGACTTGCTCCTGTCAGCAAATTCGCTATGAACAGCCCATCGTCGGGCTATGGCGCAGCCTGGTAGCGCGTCCGTCTGGGGGACGGAAGGTCGCAGGTTCGAGTCCTGCTAGCCCGACCAAACAAAATCGCCCGGGTGCCGCAAGGTCCGGGCGTTTTGCATATCTGGGGAGAGCATCATGACCGGCGTATTGCCCAGCCAAACCATTGAAAAAATGCTGAATTCCGGCGAAATTAACGTCAGCCATCCGATCGTTGACGGACAGGTTCAACCGGCGTCTCTTGACCTGCGACTTGGTCAGACAGCCTATCGGGTACGCGCCTCGTTTCTGTCTGGCAGCAACCGCACGGTGTCTGACCGATTGAATGAATTCGAAATGCACCGCATTGATCTGACGGATGGCGCCGTTCTGGAAAAGGGCTGCGTCTATGTTGTCCCATTAATGGAAAGCCTCGCCCTGCCCGAGGATGTTCAAGCCGTTGCCAATGCCAAAAGCTCAACCGGACGACTGGATTTGTTGACGCGCACCATCACGGATGGTGGTACGGAATTTGACCGCATTCCTGCCGGATATACCGGCCCGCTCTATGCCGAGATCTGCCCCCGCTCTTTCTCAGCGCTGGTGCGTCCGGGCATGCGGCTCAACCAGATCCGGTTTCGTGCCGGACAAAGCATCCTCAGCGACGCCGATTTACGCGTGCTGCATGACCGCAGCCCGCTTGTTGATAGCCCCGCAGTGATTGACGAAGGTCTGGGGTTTTCGGTCGATCTTGAGCCTGAAAATGACACACTTGTCGGCTATCGGGCCAAGCCGCACACCGGTGTAATAGATCTGGACAACATCGGTTATTATAATCCCGCTGAATACTGGGAAGAACTACACTGCTCCGACGGGCAGATCATTCTTGATCCTGGGGCGTTTTATATTCTTGTCAGCCGTGAAGCGGTGCATATTCCCCCTGCCTATGCCGCCGAAATGGCGCCGTTTCTGGCTATGGTCGGCGAATTTCGTGTGCATTATGCAGGCTTCTTTGATCCTGGGTTCGGCCATGATGCCGCCGGCGGAAAAGGATCACGTGGGGTGCTTGAAGTCCGCTGTCACGAGGCGCCCTTTGTGCTGGAACACGGTCAAGTGGTCGGTCGTTTGGTCTATGAGCGTATGGCAGATGTTCCGGATCAGCTTTATGGCTCTGGGATTGCGTCAAATTATCAGGGTCAGGGGCTGAAGTTGTCTAAACACTTTCAAACACGCTGATATCGGCACGCACAAAATAACGAGATGACATCGGATGCATCCCGAAAACAATTTCCAATCGAACTAAACTGCTCAGAACTTGCCGACGCGACGCGCGACGCGCATTGCCTGTTTGGCGCGTTTGGTATTTTGCGGCGCTCCGCCGCCCTGTTTCTGACGTGGCTTGCTGCGTCCTGCATTGTCTGATGAAGAAAGCGCATTAACTCCGGCTTTAACGCCATGGTTCATTGCCTTGCGTATAAACATACGCGTGATCATGTTGATAAGTTGATTGACGTTCATGACGTCCTCCGTACCTGCTCAGCATAGTAAATAGGTATCAATTGTGCCCAGAATAAGGCCGACAGGTCGCAAATCGGCGGATTGTTCTCAATCCTCGAACAATTCGGACTGCCCTTCCAGACTTTCATCTTCGTCGTCCTGCTCGGGTTTAAGCGGCATTGCACTGGGTGGTGGTCGGTTTTCCAACAAGCCCGCTGCTCGCAATTCTTTCAATCCTGGCAGGTCGCGCGCACTTTCCAGGCCGAAATGATCTAAGAACTCGGATGTCACCACAAAAGTAACCGGCCGCCCTGGCGTCATGCGGCGGCGTCCGAAACGGATCCACTCCATCTCCAGCAACTGGTCAACTGTCCCTCTGCTGACGCTCACACCACGGATTTCTTCGATTTCCGCACGAGTGACAGGCTGGTGATACGCAATGATCGACAAAGTTTCGATCGCCGCACGGCTCAGCTTTCGCGTTTCGACCGTTTCTTTCTGCATCAGAAAACCAAGGTCAGGCGCTGTGCGAATGGCCCAGGCATCACCCACTTTGACGACCTTAACACCGCGCCCGTCATAACGTTTTCTCAGATGCGCCATCGCCTCAGCTGCGTCACATGCATGCGGCATACGCGCGTTCATTTCAGCTATCGTAACCGGCTCTGTGCAGGCGAATAGGATGGCCTCGCACATGCGTTCCTGTTCACCCATCGGTGGCGCCTCGAACAGGCTTTCTTCTTTTTCGTCAACGGGTTCAGACATAATCTTCGTCTTTCCTGCGCAACTGTATCGGTGCAAATATCTCAGATTGGCGAATTTCGATCTTACCTTCTTTGGCCAGTTCCAATGAGGCTGCAAATGTCGCCGCTGTAGCGGACCGGCGTTTCTTGGGATCGTCTTCCCACCCGGCAGGCAAATAGCTGTTGATGTCGGTCCAGGTACCTGCAAAACCTATGAGCCCGCGCATGCGCTCTAACGCCTCTTCCATGGTAAACACCGACTCGCGGTCTAACACAAAGGGACGGAATTCATCGCGCGTACGCAACCGGGCATAACCTTGCATCAAATCCAGCAATGTCGCCGAATACGTCACACGCCGCACTCGCGTTACGTCTTCGGGAATACCACGCGCAAAAAAGTCACGACCCAGCCGATCGCGCGCCATCAACTTGGCGGCAGCATCACGCATCGCCTGCAGACGCTCTAGTTGAAACGCCAGATGCGCCGCTAATTCTTCACCACTCGGACCCTCCTCGCTTGGATCAGGAGGTAATAACAGCCGTGATTTCAAAAAAGCCAGCCACGCTGCCATCACCAGATAGTCAGCGGCCAACTCAATGCGCAACCGTTTGGCTTGTTCCACAAATTCAAGATACTGGCGCGCCAGATGCAAAATGGAAATCTTGCGCAAGTCTACTTTTTGGGTACGTGACAGGGTCAACAAAAGATCCAATGGGCCTTCATACCCATCGACATCCACAATCAACGCTTCTGCGGCCAACCTGTCGGCAACAGAAATGTCCTGTGAGTCTTCAAATTCGTCTTCGCCCATATTTCCGCCTGCTCAGAACGCTTTAAATTCCGCAGTGAGCGCCTGAATGTCAACAGTTTCGGGGGGCTGACGTGCAGCCAGCGCAGCATGCGCGCGGATTAAACCTAGTCCACTCAGGACACCGCTGGCGGTCGCAACATCCTGCATTTCATCGAATTCGCCATTGCAATGCAGAACCACATCACATCCCGCCGCAATTGATTTGCTGGCCCTTTCTGATACGGGGCCAGACAAGGCCTGCATCGAAATATCATCCGTCATGATCAATCCGTCAAACCCGATCTGATTACGGATCAGGCCCATGACCCTGGCTGAGTGTGTGGCTGGCTCAGTATCCAAAGCTTCATAAACAAGATGCGCCGTCATCCCCATGGGAATGTCATTTAACGCAGTAAACGGTGCGAAGTCATTTTCAAGCGCTTCGACAGAAGCCGCGACTCTCGGCAAATCCAGGTGGCTGTCAGCCACAGCCCGCCCGTGTCCTGGAATGTGCTTTATGACCGGCAACACTCCGCCGTCCCGCAAACCATTTGCAACAGATCGACCAACGCGCGTCACCAAATCCGGATTGTCGCCATAACAGCGATTTTTCAGGAACGGGTGAGTTTCATCGCGCGCCACGTCGACCAGCGGCGCGCAATTGGCATCTACGCCCAACGCCCGCAGCTCATGCGCCATGATCAACGACCGCAGATACATGACGCGTTCAGCGTGAACGCCTGCCGCCCGAACCTGTTCCAACGGAGGCACCCACTCTGTCGCCAATGGCGGTCGAAACCTTTGTACGCGCCCGCCTTCTTGATCAATCAGGATCGGCGCTTCGTGCGCCACACAGCCCCGCAGTGCATCACACAGCGCGCGCACTTGCGGCGCTGACTCAATGTTTCTGCCAAACAGAATAAACCCAAACGGGCGTGCTTCGCGATAAAAGGCACGCTCGTTGTCGCTCAGCGTCAGTCCCTTACACCCAAATATTGTCGCCCTAAAGGCGCTCACCGGGTCGTCACCGGGATGCAATCCGCATTTTCAGCTTTGAGCGCAGAACATAACCGACGAGCGTCGCTAACATCTGCGAATCCCATCGCGCGGAGACGATAAAAAACTTTTCCGCCACTGGATGCTTTCTGAATCACACGAGTCTTGTCAGTCAGATAATCGCCAAACTTAACCGAAAGCTTATCCCACTCTGCCGCAGCAATCTCGGGGCTGGCATAGGCACCCAACTGCACCATTCGCGTCCCGGTTGGAATCTCTGAGGCTTCAATTGCCTTTGGAACCGCATCAATGGCGTTTGAGGCAGACGCCAACTCAATCTGATCAGCCGAGGATACCGCCAAGGTCGACGGGCGCGGAACAGGACGTAAAGAACGCTTGATACCGCCTTTGATGGCAGGCCTAGCCGGTTCGACAGGATCAGCGATGGCTTCTGACGCGTCGTCAACGGATGCAACTTCTGTAATAATCGGAGGCGTATCAGCCGGGCCGGTGTCGCTTAGCGGGGTAACGCCTGCAGCCAACTGAGCGGCCAGTTCTTCAACAGACATTGTCTCTCCAGACGCCAAAGGGGGCGGCGCGACGATGGCTTCTGCATGCGCCGGAGCCGTTGGTAGTTCCAATTCCTCTGAATCCACAGCGGGAACACTTGTCGGAGTGATTGTGCTGTCATTTTCTGTGAGCGATATGGGTGGCGGCGCCAACACAAGCCGGTCCGCAGGTTTTTCTGCTGACCCTTCTGCGGCGACGTTATTAACCGCCAACCCCTGATTTTCGGCAGGCCGCCCACCAGGTGTTTCGGGTTTTTCGCGCATTGGACCTTCCAACGCGCGCACCACCGGAACACCGCTGACATCGCGGGCCATAATTTTGTACGCCCAAACACATGTGCCAGCCACAAGCGCAATTGAAACAATTGCACCTGCCCAGTTCATCGCCCTGCCCGCGCTATCAGACTCGATCGGGTCGACGCCCCGCGTGCCCATCGGTATCTCTGCCATACTCGCCTCACTGCCACCGGCGATACGTTGTCACCGGGGTTGCCTTGCCTATGCCTCAACCCCGCGCGACGTGCAGCTTGTTACCGCATCTCCTGCGCTGGAGTTACACCAAGAATACCAAGACCGGCGGAAATAACAACGGCTACGGCCCGCGCCAGCGCAATTTTCGCCTGACTTGTGGCAACCGCGTCCTCTTGGATAAAGCGCAATGACGGATCATCGTTGCCCCGGTTCCACAATGCGTGCAACTCGCTGGCCAATTCATAAAGATAAAACGCCACCCGGTGCGGTTCGTTAGTGCGACCAGCGATCTCAACCAAACGCGGCCATTCCGCCAGTTTTTTGGCAACCCCAATCTCGGCCTCATGCGACAACTGCGACAGGTCTGCCGCGCTTAGCGTTGTGTCATCCGTCGGGATACCAGCCTCTCCTGCTTTGCGCAGGACTGAACACACGCGAGCGTGCGCATACTGTACATAGAAAACGGGATTGTCCTTGGATTGTTCCAGCACCTTGTCAAAATCGAAATCAAGCGGCGCATCATTCTTGCGCGTCAACATCACAAACCGTGTTACGTCCGGACCCACTTGTTCTACCACGTCTCGCAAGGTCACAAAATTACCGGCCCGCTTAGACATCTTGAACGGTTCTCCGTTTTTCCACAGCTTAACCAACTGGGTGAGCTTAATATCCAGCGACACCTGTCCATCGCTCAGCGCCGAAACTGCGGCTTTCATACGTTTGACATACCCGCCGTGATCAGCGCCGAATACATCAATTAGCCCGTTGAACCCTCTGGAAACTTTATCATAATGATACGCGATATCCGGCGCAAAATAGGTCCAGCTTCCATCCGATTTTTTAACCGGGCGATCCACATCATCCCCATGTTCTGTGGACTTGAACAGCGTCTGCTCCCGCGGTTCCCAATCTTCAGGCTTCTTGCCTTTGGGTGGCTCAAGCACGCCTTCGTAAATCAGCCCCTTGGATTCAAGTTCCGCAATCGCAGCTTCGATCCGTCCTGTTCCATAAAGAGACTTTTCGGAATAAAACTTGTCCATGCGCACACCAAGCGCACTCAGATCCTCGCGGATCAGATCCATCATTGCGTCAGTCGAAAACTCGCGCACGTCTTCCAACCAGACACTTTCTGGCTGATCTAACAGAGTGTCGCCGTATTTGTCTTTTAAAGCCGCCCCCACAGTTACCAGATAGTCACCCGGATACAGACCTTCTGCGATTTCGGGACTCAGCCCGTTAGCTTCGCGGTACCGTTCGAACACGGACCGCGCCAACACGTCGACCTGCGCACCGCCATCGTTGATATAATATTCCCGAGTGACGTCATACCCGACAAAATCCAGCAAACTTGCCAACGCATCGCCAAATACTGCACCGCGGGTATGGCCAACATGCAACGGTCCGGTTGGATTCGCTGACACATATTCAACGTTAACTTTTTTGCCCTGCCCCATTGCCGAGCGCCCAAAATCAGCCCCAGCCGCCAAAGCTGCCTTTACCAGACCTTGCCACAGTTCAGGTGCAAGCCGCAGGTTGATAAACCCCGGTCCGGCAACTTCGGCCGTCAGAATGCGTGCATCTCCAGCCAGAATGCTTGTCAGATTTTGCGCAATGTCGCGTGGCTTCATCCTGGCGGGCTTGGCCAGCACCATTGCGGCGTTGGTTGCCATGTCGCCATGCGCAGTATCGCGTGGCGGTTCAACCGCAACGTTTATAAAGTCCAGCTCAGCTGGCAACGTGCCTTCTGCTTGCATTCTTTCCAACGCGCCGATTACCAGCACGCGCATTTCGCTAAAGAGGTTCATCAAACCCGTCCTTTTAGATTTGCGCCGGGTTTATCATTGCCAGCGGTCAGGTCAATGTGCCTTGCCCAACAGACGCCCATGTTCCTGCAGGGCAAAACGATCTGTCATGCCCGCGATATAGTCAGATACTTTGCGCGCAATTGCCGTTTCGTCAGTGCATCGGCGTAAGTCAGGATGCCACCGTTTCGGCAACAACATCGGATCAGCCAAAAACAACGGAAACAGATCTTCGACGACCTTGGTCACGTCTTCGCGCATCTTTACAACGGAAGGCGCCCGGTACATTCGGGTGAATAAAAACGACCTGATAACCTTGAGGTCAGACCACAGCGCTGGTGAAAACTGCACCACCGGAGCGCCGTAATGTCGAATTTCCTCTACAGAACACGCTTCGCTTTGCGCCAACAATTCACGTGAAGTGTCGATGACGTCCGAAACCATTACTCCAAATACCCGTCGTAGGGCTTCATGCCGCCGTCGGATCGGATCGAGTGCCGGGTAAAGCTGATCGACCGCTTCATAGGCGGCGCCAACAATAGGTAAGTCGCAAATTTCCTTTTCTGAGAACAGGCCCGCCCGCAATCCGTCATGCAGATCGTGGTTGTTATAGGCGATGTCATCGGACAATGCGGCAACCTGCGCCTCTGCGCTGGCGTGGGTGTGCAATTCCAGATCATGTTCGACATTATAGTCAGCCAAAGCATAGGGCAATTCGCCAGCAACAGGGCCGTTATGTTTTGCAATGGCTTCAAGGGTTTCCCAGGTGAGGTTCAACCCGTCAAACTCTGCATAGTGACGTTCAAGCATAGTGACAATGCGCACTGCCTGAGCGTTATGGTCAAAGCCGCCATAAGGCGCCATCAACGCATTTAGCGCATCTTCCCCGGTATGCCCAAACGGCGTGTGCCCCAGATCATGCGCCAATGCGACAGCCTCGGTCAGTTCCTGATTAAGCCCCAACACGCCTGCAATGGTCCGGGCAACCTGGGCCACTTCTATGGAATGTGTTAGCCGCGTGCGAAAATAGTCGCCCTCGTGCTCCACAAACACCTGCGTTTTGTGCTTTAGCCGGCGAAATGCGCTGGCATGTATAATTCGGTCCCGATCACGTTGAAAACACGACCGAAAATCACTTTCCTCTTCCGGAAAACGCCGTCCCCTGACGTTTTCCGGATCAGAGGCATAGGGCGCATGCATATCTGCTGGTCCTTGTAGCCTGTCCTTGGTCTATCTATATTGCAGCGTAGCCCCGGATAGAACCGGGAATGCGCGCGAAACTGCCTCAGGGTGACAAAATGCAACTGCCTCCCCAAGTAACTGAACGGGCCTTTGCCCGTTTGGCCGAAATCGGAGCCGCCTCTCAGGGGCAGGCTCTGCGCGTCGCGGTTGAGGGGGGCGGGTGTTCCGGTTTTCAATACGAAATAAAACTAGATGCGGCGCAAGACGATGACTTGGTGCTTAAGGGCGGCGGCGAAAGCGTCCTCATCGACAGCGTTTCGCTGCCATTTCTACAGAATGCCGTCATTGATTTTAGCGAAGAATTGATCGGCGCCCGGTTCGTTATCAACAATCCAAACGCCACCAGCTCCTGTGGATGCGGAACAAGTTTTTCAATGTAACTACAAAAAGTTACGTGCCAGTTTTCGTGCACGTGATAAGTGCGACGCATGCGTCTTAATACGCAATACCCACGGGTATGGTGCATCCGCTGGCTGAATCTGATCATAAACTAAGAACACGCCCGACCCGATTACGATTGCGACACCTAAATATATGTTCAGGCCGGGCATTTCCCCAAAGAACACGCCGCCAAGCACCACCATCCAGACAAACTGCAAGTTCATCAGAGGTGTCACGGTATAAGCAGCCAAAAGCCGAAGCGCGATAACAGATAACCAACGCGCTGCGAACAAAAACAGCCCATATGCCGCAACCCATCCAACATCCGTCAAAGGCATCGGTTTGAAAACAAACGGTAAGGCCAGTGCCATCGTCACAGCCAATGCAAGGTTTGGGTAAAACACCTGAGCCAATGAGTTGCTTTCATGTTGGCCTATATACCGCGCCAATACCAGCGACAGCGTACCGCAAACACAAGCGAACAACGCCACAATATGCCCAATTGACACGCTCGACACGCCGCCGGGGAACAGACACAGCATACCCACAAATCCCGCAGCCAGCGCGGCCCACGCCATCGGGCGCACATGTTCACGCAGGATTGGCCCCGAAAACAATCCGGCAAAAATGGGCATCATTCCAATGAAAACAAATACTTCCGCGAGAGGTAGCAACCGGAACGCATAAAAGAACGCAACGGACCCTATAACCGTGAGTAGTGACCTCAACGCCATTGTCTTTGGGCAAATAGTTGTCAAATTTTGGCCTTCGCCCTTAAGCCTTGCCGAACCCCAACTCAGCGCGACCACCAAAAAGCCAGACACCGCAAAGAGTTGCGGCGCTGCATACCCGGACGCGATCAGTTTTGTGATCGCATCAGCCGATGAAATCATCAATGTATAGACCACCACCAATGCGGTCCCGATCAAGGCAGGCCGATTTTCCCCCATCAGTTCGCCTCCGCCATGGTACTGACTCGCGCAAACCCTTCAAAGAAAGAATCGAATATATCCGTGGATTTCTCTGCGCACGCCATAATCACCTGCGATTCCGGGCTTAACGACTCAAGCACTGTGGCACGCATCGCCCCCCAATCCCCGGATCGATCATCGCCCAGTTTGTACATGCATTCCGAAAGCTCTCTCAGCGGGCCGCCAACACCTTCTGGTCGATAAAACCCCATGCGATCGAACTCGAACGCCTTAGCAAAAGGTGCCTTGCCAGCGGTCGCTAACATCCAGTTACACACCAGAAACTCGTGATAGTCATCTTGCTGAGCCACTTGTTGACCACTTGCCACTTCAAACAACGCTGCATGCCGCAGCAACCACGTTTCCCAAATTTGAGGCACTTCAAATCCACCAAAACGCATCGCCACACAGACTTCGGCCAAAAGGTCGGCATTTTGTTCGAGAAACGCCATCAAGCCGACGAATTTCAGCGAAGTGGACACGGCTTTATCAATCATCGGGTCCTTGCGGCCATATTCGGACAGATAGAACACCGCATGGGTCAGCTCATATGCCGCCTTTTTGTTCGGCATCGCAAATGTTGCGTTGCGCACCATAAAACCACGCATTCTTGCATCCAGCCCGCCATCTTCGGGCAAAGGATCAACACCACGTCGCATTATCAGTCGGCGGGCTTCCATACGTTGCAAGTCCGACAGTTCGGCGCGCGCAAACCCTTGATCAGCAACCCAGCGCGATAATTTCGCACCTTTGTTACCTTTCATGCCGAGATCCTCCAGATCCAGACAGATCGACAGCAAGAACCGATAGTATTGAGGGAAAAACTGCAGGCGTTTTTCCACATTCTCATAGAAACCATGATAGGCGCTCAACGCGTCCTCATCAAACTTGGCCCCTGTGCATTCCAGAATATTTAGTAGTTCGGCATTTTCTTTCAGCCAGAACACATCATCCCCGAACCGTCTGTGTTTGGCAAAACTCTGCATGAGCGCCCCATGGCGCTCTGCAGGTGTTTGCCGCTGGGACGGGACGATCAATTGTACGACATTAGACATCGAATTTCTCCGTTGTTCAGTAAAGGCGCGCAAACACGCCCCGTTCCCTTAGCGTCGGATCAAAGACCCGAAGTGAACAGCTCGGCGCCTTCGCCAGCAACTGTCTTGGCTTCTTCACGTGGGGCCAAACCGCTGGTGAACATCTGAACCAGGCCGCTGGTGAACATTTCCACCGCATCACCGTCTTCTGCAGACGTCCCAACTGCTGAAAGTCCCGATGTGAACATTTCCAGACCTTCACCTGTTGTAGCCTGGGCAGTTTTAGTTGGCGCCAATCCGCTAGTGAACATTTGCACCAAACCGCTGGTGAACATCTCGACCGCATCACCATCTTCTGCCGACGTTCCACTTGCCGACAAACCCGACGTGAACATTTCAAGGCCTTCGCCGGCGGTTGTCTGAGCTTTTTCCGAGGGTGCAAGTCCGCTGGTAAACATCTGAACCAGCCCACTTGTATACATTTCTACTGCTTCGCCAGTTTCAGAAGACGACCCGCTTGCAGCAAGTCCTGAGGTGAACATTTCCAGACCTTCACCTGTACCAGTTTCGGCGACTTCACTTGGCCCCAAACCGCTGGTGTACATCTGAACAAGACCGCTGGTGAACAGCGCGGTTGCGTCGCCGTTCATTGCGTCACCGGCCATATCTGGGGAGAGTCCTGAGGTGAACATTTCGGTTCCGACACCATCCAGCAAGCTTGTTTCGGAGGTCTGCCGCGAACGCTGTGCAAATGTTTCGTTAACCATTTCAGTAGATTTTTGAGCGAGCATTTTTTGTTTTCCCAGTTGATGTTTCGAGCCCCTTCACGTTTGCACCCATCCCGGGATTTTAAAACTATTTTTTCTCGCTATGCGAGTTCAAATAACTCAATTTAACATTAATTATGATCGATAACATTCTATTTTAATTAAATTAAATTCCCCCATTTTTGAAACAAATTTTTGCCAAAAATTCGCCGCATTTCTGCCATATTTGAGCGGAGTCGTTTCACTTGCAATCAAAATTACGACAGAATCACAGGGCGTCGGTGCGCCGAATCTACCCAAGTGAGTCGGAATTCCTGCTGCAAAGCATGGCGCGGAAATCGACAGGCGCCGGGCAACCTTCGCCCCTTGCTGTTGTCGGCGAACCGGTAAATAGTCAGGCTCAAGCCAGCGCCATCACCAGTGACTTTGCAGGGACCAAAACATGAAAATTGCGACGTTCAACATCAACGGGGTAAAAGCCCGGATAGACACTCTGCCCCGTTGGCTGGATACGGCACAACCGGATGTTGCTGTGTTACAGGAAATCAAATCCGTCGACGAAAACTTCCCAAGGGAGATGTTCGAAGATCGAGGCTATCAGGTCGAGACTCACGGTCAAAAGAGTTTCAATGGTGTCGCCATTCTCTCGAAATTGCCGCTGGAAGACGTCACACGTGGTCTGCCTGGTGACGAAAATGACGAACAAGCACGCTATATCGAAGCCACAGTCATGGGAGAAACTGCCATTCGCGTCTGCGGTCTGTACTTACCCAATGGCAACCCGACGCCCGGCCCCAAATACGATTACAAATTGGCCTGGATGGAGCGTCTGATTTCCCGAGCGCAGGATTTATTGACCAGCGAAGAGCCCTTCTTGATGACTGGTGATTACAACGTGATCCCGCAAGACGAAGACGCAGCCCGCCCGGAGGCTTGGACACAGGACGCGCTGGCCCTGCCCCAAAGCCGTGCCGCTTTTCGTCGATTGCTCAATCTTGGCTTAACCGAAGCTTTTCGGGCACGCACTAATGGACCGGGTCACTATTCATTCTGGGATTACCAGGCCGGTGCCTGGGATCGTAATGACGGTATTCGCATCGATCACTTTCTGCTCAGCCCACAATGTGCCGATCTTTTACTGGATTGTCAGATAGATCAACAGGAACGCGGCCTTACCAAGCCATCAGACCACGTTCCAGTCTGGATCGACCTCGCGGCCTGACCCAATCCTGCGAGGTTGGAACCAATTTGTTTTGCGCCGCCAAGGACGGATCAAAGCGTAAACAAGGGTGCCAAAGGCAGTCAATTAAACTATGTTAATTATGTCGTAGGCTCACTCTGCGGTGACATCACGGCGATAGATCCAGTCAAACTGTCCCATCAACCGCCTGGGCGCTAACGTTGCCCCCAATTTCAATCCCAAATGCGCCGCAGCCCTGATTGGCGGGGCGCTTAAATGATATTTCCATGCATTCTTTGACGCAGCTGCCACCACCTTGGTTACCCTGTCCTCGCGTTGGGACTGATATGCCGTCAACCCTGTGGCCACATCGTCCGCGCCAGCCAATTCATCGGCCAGCACCCATGCGTCTTCCATCGCCATCACCGCCCCCTGTGCCATGAACGGCAATGTAGGATGTGCGGCATCCCCGACCAATGCGACATTGTCCTTGTGCCAAACCGGCGCAACCGGGTGCCGAAACAACCCCCAGCGCTGCACAGTCTCAACTTGTTCCAGCAATCCACGCACATCGCCCCCAAAATCCGCAAAAACTGACCTCAGGTTTGCAGGGTCATCGGCTATGTGCCATCCCTCTTCCACCCAGGCGGCGCGTTCCTGAACAGCGACTATGTTGACCAAAGTCCCCTGACGAAGCGGATAAGACACCACATGTCGGTGTGGTCCCATATGCACCTGTGCCACAGGACCGTGACCCATGGTGTTAGGAACAGTCGCCCGCCACGCAACCTGTCTGGTGAAAAAAGGGGCTACAGTGCCATTCAACGCTGTTCGGGCTTTGGAATGCAGACCGTCTGCTCCCACCAGAAATGTCGATTTGGCCACAGACCCATTGGCCATTTGCGCCGTCGGTGTATCGCCGGGCACAACTGATTGTACCTTTTGCAACAAGCGTACTTTAATTCCGGCTTCCCGCACCGCATCAGCCAACAGATCAATCAAATCGGCCCGATGTACAAAGTAATACGGCGCGTCGTGAGGTAAATGTCCCAGATCCAGTCGCGCCACCAGTTTGCCATGCGCAAAGTCTCGCAATTCCACGGCCCGGCCACGGACCGCTTTTTGTGCAAGCCGGTCTTCCAACCCAAGTGCACGCAGAACCGCCACACCATTCGGACTGACCTGTAGCCCCGCTCCAACCTCAGAAATCGCTTCGGCCTGTTCCAGAACGGTGACATCCGCGCCGCGCTGCCGCAACGTCAGAGCAGCCGTCAAACCGCCAATTCCGGCGCCAATAATATTGGTTTTCAGCTCGCTCAGGTCCATGACCGCCATATGAAACGAAAAACGCCGGGACAAAAGCCCCGGCGCATCTATTTTTCTGTAATTGCCAACTTATTCGTCGCGATGAACTTTTTCGCGGCGCTCATGACGCTCTTGCGCTTCAAGGCTCATTGTGGCGATTGGACGTGCGTCCAGACGTTTGAGCGAAATAGGCTCGCCTGTCACTTCACAATATCCGTATTCGCCTTCATCAATTCGACGCAACGCCGAGTCGATTTTCAGTACCAGTTTGCGCTGCCGGTCGCGTGTGCGCAATTCCAGCGCCCGGTCGGTTTCCTCGCTGGCCCGGTCTGCAACATCAGGAATATTGCGGGTACTGTCCTGCAATCCTTCAATTGTGTCCCGGCTGCCTGCCAGCAACTCATCACGCCAGAACAACAGCTTGCGGCGGAAATACTCCACCTGCTTGTCGTTCATGAATGGCTCACTCTCTGCGGGACGATAATCGTCGGGCAGGAAAGTTTCTGCTTTCATTTCTGCTCCCTCATCGTGGCCAACGTCAATCGCGGTATTGTTTTCAGACATCGAACCCCCCTTTACTCCGCCTGCAAATACCCCTTCGTTCACTGATTGTCACTACCCCATAGCACTGCATTGCGGACAAAATAGGTTCAATGTAGTGTGCCGGTCGAAACAGGCGAACGGGCGGGAAACATTCATGAAATTTGAAGGCACCAAGGAATACGTCGCGACTCAGGACCTGACAGTTGCCGTTAACGCCGCTGTTACGCTGGAACGTCCCCTTCTCGTCAAAGGCGAACCCGGCACAGGCAAAACAGAACTGGCGCGTCAGGTTGCCGGCGCGCTTGGCGTGCGCATGATTGAATGGAACGTAAAATCGACAACCAAGGCACAGCAGGGCCTTTATGAATATGATGCCGTGTCTCGCCTTCGCGACAGCCAATTGGGCGAAGAACGCGTGCATGACATCTCCAACTATATCAAACGCGGCAAGCTATGGGATGCCTTTGACAGTGACGAAAAGGTCGTGCTTTTGATCGATGAAATCGACAAGGCGGACATCGAATTCCCCAACGACCTTTTGCAAGAACTCGATAAGATGGAGTTCCACGTCTACGAAACAGGCGAAACGGTGCGCGCGAAGCACCGTCCGATTATCATCATCACGTCGAACAACGAAAAAGAACTGCCGGACGCTTTCCTGCGTCGTTGCTTTTTTCATTATATTCGCTTTCCCGACGCCGAAACGATGAAAAAGATCGTCGAAGTCCACCATCCGGGGATCAAAAATGCGCTTCTCACCACTGCTCTGACCCAGTTCTATGAAATTCGTGACGTCGCGGGCCTCAAGAAAAAACCGTCAACATCCGAAGTGCTGGATTGGCTTAAACTGCTATTGGCCGAAGATTTGGACCCAGAGGATCTAAAACGGGGCGGTGAAAACGCCCTGCCAAAATTGCATGGAGCTTTGCTCAAGAATGAACAGGACGTGCACCTTTTTGAGCGCCTCGCATTTATGGCGCGTTCTGGTCGGTAACATCTCACATTGCTAAGAATCGTGTCGGCGAGGTCCAATTTCGCAAAATCGACCCAACTGTGTCCAGTAACTGCCGAACCTACTTCAAATTCTTGCCTAAAACCCGGCTTAAATTACGCAGAAGCAAAGACAGAAGCTATTTTTGTTAGTAACATTTTTTGAAGGAGTTCGGCATGTCAGACACAGAGATAGAAATTCGACCGTTGCAGGCTACGGACGAGCCGCAATGGCGGGATCTGTGGCAGGCTTATCTGAAATTCTACAATACATCTGTACCCGAGCAGGTCTATCAATCGACCTTACAGAGGTTGCTCGGGGATGATCCTCAAGATTTCTCTTGTCTCGTTGCGGTGAAAAACGGACGCCTTGTGGGCTTCACGCATTTCCTTTTCCACCGGCACGCGTGGAAGATTGAAAACACCTGTTACCTGCAGGATCTCTATGCGGATTCAGACGTGCGGGGTACTGGCGTCGGGCGGAAACTGATCGAAGCGGTGTATGCGGCTGCAGATCAGGCAAATGCCCCTGCGGTTTATTGGCTTACGCAGGATTTTAACACCGCTGCGCGTCAGCTGTATGATCGCGTAGGCAAACAGACACCTTTCATTCGGTACAACCGCCCGTGAAGATACGTCTGCTAATCCCGGTCCTTTTGACCCTCGCTGCCTGCACAACCACTGGTCAGGTAGATACGCCCACGCGCGCGGCTGTCGCCAACACGACTCTACCGCCGATGAAAAGCTTTGCCACCCCCCAACCGGTGCCGCCAACACGATCAAATCGCGACATCGCTCGCGATTTTCTAGATCTTGCATTCGAGCTGGAAAGCGGCCGTCAAATTGAAAAACTGACCCGCTTTGACGGACCTATAACCTTGCGCGTCACTGGTAATACCTCGGGCAGCTTGATGCCTGACCTCAAGAGCCTGATCGCACGATTACGCAGCGAGGCGCGCATCGACATTCAGCTTGTTCAGGATCGCAACGCCAATATTACCATTCAAGCAGTGTCGCGCCGCGATATCCGTCGTGCGTTACCGCAAGCCGCCTGTTTTGTTGTGCCCAATATTTCCAGCTTGTCGCAATACAGGTCTGCGCGCCGCAAGGCGTCGACCAACTGGGCGCTACTCGACACTCGTGAAAAACTCGCAATTTTTGTACCCAGCGACACAAGCCCTCAGGAAACGCGCGACTGTTTACACGAAGAACTGGCACAAGCACTTGGTCCGCTCAACGACCTCTATCGCCTACCTGACAGCGTGTTTAACGACGACAACATCCATGCGGTACTGACCGGCTTTGATATGACTGTCTTGCGAGCTTACTATGATCCGACACTGCAAAATGGTATGACCCGCGAACAGGTGGCTGCACGCCTGCCGTCTATTCTGGCCCGGATCAATCCACGAGGAGAAACTCTGTCTTCCCGCCGCCTGCCGGAAACACCCCGCTCCTGGATTGACGCCATACAAACCGCGTTGGGCCCCGGCACCACACCGTCAGGACGCCGCGTTGCAGCACGACAGGCCTTGCAAATCGCACAGACCCAACGCTGGCAGGATCACCGTTTAGGCTTTTCGCATTACGCTCTGGGTCGCCTGCTTCAGTCGCAAGACATCGCCGCCGCACATGCAGAATTCGTCAAAGCAGATCGCGCCTATGCAAACGTGTCCCGGTTCGGTCCGCACCGCGCCTTTGTCACAACTCAACTTTCAGCCTACGCCATTTCTGCTGGACGCGGTCAGGAGGCACTGAACCTGATCAACCCACAGTTGGGACCCGCCGCGCAATATGAAAACGCCGCACTTCTATCGACACTGATGCTGCTGCGCGCAGAAGCGCTTGAACTGCAAGGAAAGCATGAAGAAGCCGGCACCGTGCGACTGGACAGTCTTGGCTGGGCACGATACGGCTTTGGCCCGGACTGGGCGGTGCGCTCTAAACTACGCGAAATTGCTTCACTCAGCCCGCTGAACGGGAGATTCTGACGCGCCATGTTTGTTATTATCGGTATCATTCTGGGAGCCATTATAGGTGGCTCTCTCGCCAAAAAACGCGGCGGTAAACGTCTCGATATCCTCCAATATGCTGCGACCTATGCCATTGGTTTCGCCATTTTGGGGCTGTTCATTACGATCTTCGCGCATCGCATGAGCGTTTAATCCCTATGTTCCTGCGCTTCTTTGACAACCTCAGAGCAGGCGGTGTTCCCGTGTCACTGCGTGAATTTCTGGGGTTTCTCGAAGGATTAAACGCCGGTCTGGCCACATACGACATCGAAGCTTTTTACTACCTCGCGCGCACGATCATGGTGAAAGACGAACGCAATATCGACAAGTTCGATCGTGCTTTCGCAGCCAGTTTCGAAGGCCTGGCTAACATCTCGCCCCAACAGGTGATGGACGCTGTCGATATTCCCGAAGAATGGCTGCGCAAAATGGCTGAAAAACACCTCAGCCCCGTGGAAATGGCCGAAATTAACGCGCTTGGCGGGTTTGACAAGCTGATGGAAACGCTCAAGGAGCGCCTGAAAGAACAAGAGGGTCGCCATCAGGGCGGCAATAAATGGATCGGAACCGCCGGCACATCGCCATTTGGCGCCTACGGGTATAACCCCGAAGGTGTTCGGATCGGCCAAAATGAAAGCCGTCACCAACGCGCGACCAAGGTTTGGGACAAACGCGAATTTCGCAATTTCGACGATACCGTCGAATTGGGTACCCGCAACATTAAAGTTGCCCTGAAACGCCTGCGCCGCTGGGCCCGAGAGGGCGCAAACGAAGAGCTTGACCTGAACGGCACCATCCGCGCCACCGCCGAACATGGCTACCTTGATGTAAAAACCCGCCCGGAACGTCACAACGCGGTCAAAGTACTTTTGTTTCTGGATGTTGGCGGTTCAATGGACCCCTACGTCAAAGTTGTGCAGGAACTGTTTTCCGCCGCGCGCGCCGAATTCAAACATCTGGAATATTTCTATTTCCACAATTGTCTTTACGAAGGCGTTTGGCGCGACAACCAGCGTCGCTGGAACGACCAGACCTTGACGCACGAAATTCTGCGCACTTATGGCTCAGACTACAAATGTATCTTTGTTGGCGACGCTTCCATGAGCCCTTATGAAATCGCCTATCCCGGCGGTGCCAACGAACACTGGAATGCCGAAGCCGGTCAGGTCTGGCTTGAACGCGCCCGAGATCAATGGGCCTCCAATCTTTGGATCAACCCGATCGCTGAAAAGCATTGGCAATACACGCATTCGATCAAAATGGTGCGCGATATCTTCGAAGATCGCATGGTTCCCATGACGTTGCAGGGTCTCGAACAAGGTATGCGGGATCTGACCCGTTAGTTCGGCAGAGGACAGGCCCTGTATTGCAGCTTCTTTTTTTCTGAGTGTCTGCGCATGATCACCGGTGGCCCATTCAGGTTCTCATAAAATGAAAGATTACAAATGGTTAAGCCCAACCTGCCCTTAAATGGCACCTGTCTTTGTGGATCAGTTCAGATACAAGTATCCGCCCCTGCCCTTCTCACTCTGGCGTGTCATTGTCACGATTGCCAAAAACTATCAGCGAGTGCGTATTCGCTTACAACGATGTTCCCAATCGACGGGTTTTCCTGCACCGGAGACTTAATAAGAGGTGGGCGCGGTTCTCACGACCGGACACACTTTTTCTGCAAGAGTTGCCTGAACTTCATCTATTCTTTGATTGGCAAAGGCAACCAACGGGTCAATCTGCGCACGTCGATACTCGACGCTGCCGCGTCATTTGAACCGTTCGTTGAACTAATGACAGACGAGAAATTGCCTTGGGCAATCGTGCCGGCAGTGCATAGTTTTGCGCGATATCCACTGACAGTTGAAGACCTTCAAGAGCTTATGGGCGCGTATTCCAAACGGGATTGCACCGGTTCAGTTTAAAGAATTCTGTTGCGACGCAAGCAACGACCGATCGCTGGCGCCGCATACAATTGTAAATTGTCCGACCCAGTCACACCTGCAAGAAAACACTTGTGCGCTGACCTTCGCTGCTCTCTGCTGAGAGAAACACCGGAGAGCTCATCCCACGCCATTTCACGCCCGAAGAATTCGCCGCCCGCCACCAGTCCCGCGCTTGCGCAGCACTGCCGGAAAACGGGCTTGACGCAATCCTTCTTTTTGCTCCAGAGAGCCACTATTGGTTAACCGGTTACGACACGTTTGGGTTTGCTACGTTCCAGTGCATGGTGATGCCCTCGTGTGGCGACATCCATCTGTTAACGGGTGCCCCAGACAGGTTGCAAGCACAGCAAACATCGACACTGACGTTGGACCATATTCACATTTGGAAAGACGTAGAAGGTGTTGATCCAATAGATAATTTATCAATTCCTCTATCAGAACTTGACCTCTCAACCAGCGCACTTGGGTTAGAGTCTTGCACCGTCGGTCTGACCGATTTTTGGGACCAGAGACTGCGTACCACATTGCCTGACCTGTACGATGCATCTGACATTTTTCCAACTCTGCGTCGCCTGAAGTCCGACGCCGAAGTGGCCATGCACCGACGGGCTGCCGCGCTCTCGGACGACGCACTCGACGCTGCATTTGCCCTAACTAGGCCTAGCGCTTTTGAAGGTGACATCCTGGCTGCGATGCAAGGCGCCGTTTTTAAAAGTGGCGGCGATTATGCAGGGAACGAATTTATCATCGGGTCCGGCGATACGGCTCTCTTGTGTCGCTCCGCCTCTGGCCGCCGACATCTCGGTCAACAGGATCAGATGACGCTGGAATGGGCCGGCGCTTTTGCCCGTTATCACGCTGCGATGATGCAAACCCTGATCATTGGCGCGCCGCCCCCTCAACACCACCGCAAGCACACAGCCGCTGCCGAGGCGCTGCAAGCATGTGAGGCCGCAATTCGCCCGGGTGCACCTATGGGTGACGTCTTTGGGGCCCACGCCGCCACTTTTGATGCGCACGGATTTGGCCACGCGCGCCTAAACGCTTGCGGCTATGGAATGGGCGCCGTTTACGGGCCTATTTGGGTGGATTTTCCTATGTTCTATGAAAACAGCCCAACGACCATGCAAGAAAATCAAGTCTTCTTTCTGCATATGATCGTGATGGATGACACCACAGGAAACGCAATATGTCTGGGGCACTCGGTATTGGTCACAAAAACCGGAGCAGAGCGATTGTCCCGACACGCACCCGACCTTTATACGTTTTGATACGACCTTGCCCTTACCGTGGCCCTGCCCCATATCATAGATATGCTGCGCTTTACTCCTATCCTGCTGGCCATGCTCTATGGGCTATTGATGTTTCGGTTCTCGGCGTGGCGTACAGCGCGCGAATTGGATGCGCGTTCCAGCGAACTTGTTGACCCGAACCTTGTTCCCCTGATCACGCAAATGGCCCGGGCGCTCGATCTGCCCCGCATCAAAGTCCACATTTATGAGATCGAGCCAGTGAACGGGCTTGCTGCACCCGATGGGCGCATTTTCATCACCCGGGGATTTTACAACCGTTACAGGGCTGGCGACGTCAGCGCCGCCGAACTGGCCAGCGTGGTCGCGCACGAACTGGGCCATGTCGCGCTGGGTCATTCGCGTCGCCGCATGATTGACTTTTCCGGACAAAACGCGCTGCGCACGGCGTTGGCCATGGTGCTGTCCCGCTTTTTACCCGGTATCGGCCCCATGATCGCCAACTCAGCAATGTCGCTCTTGATGGCCCGCCTGTCCCGCTCTGATGAATACGAGGCTGACAGCTATGCCGCGGCTTTGCTTACCAAATCCGGCATCGGTACCGCTCCTCAAAAATCGCTGTTTGAAAAACTTGAGAAACTCACACAATCGGGCGCGGCCCCCATGCCCGCCTGGTTGTTGAGCCATCCAAAAACCAAAGAACGCATCGCCGCCATCGAATCTTTGGAACACAAATGGGGAGTCACTCCGCCTTGATCTTCATTTTGCCAAAAATACTCAAATAAGACAAATCAACCGCCGGAACGATCTTTCAAAAACTGGCGCGCCTCATCCGCGCTTTCAAAGATGTGTGGCGCCCGACCCCGCTCAAACACTGTTCCCAGTTTCATGCGCATGAACGCTGATCCTGAATAGCGTGTCACCGTCGCATAGAACCGGTCTTCCAGATCATTCACCATGGCCCCGTACGTATCTTCAATATCCGGATCAATGCGCGTCCGGTCATAATTCGCGATCACATCAACACGGTGATCCAGCGCTCCGCACACTTCTTCCACCCGCGCACGTATCATGTCCAGTTCGCGCAATGTGCGCAGCCGCAGTCTGCCAAAATTGATGAAGAGCACATTTGTCTGCGTGTCCAGCGCAATGCGGTCTGCCAAATCCAGGTGCAGCAGATCAACCCGCAAATCCATCGGGGCCGGATCAAAGATGCGCGCATCCATCAATTGGGGTTGGTTCACAATGGGTGCAAACCCCATTCTATCCAGTATGTCCCGCTGCAAATCGATGCCCGGCGCAATTTCAATCAACTCGATCCCGTCAGCCCCAAGCGAAAAGACACAGCGTTCGGTCACGTAAAGAACCGGTTTTCCCAGGCGCGAGGCGCGTGATCCGGAAAATGTGATTTGTTGTATAGCCTCGATAAACTTGGAAACACGCCCTTCTTGCCGGATATTCAAGGCACCATCTTGCACATCGACGTCAACACCGACCGACGTGAAAGTCCCGGCAAAAACCACAGCGCGTGCATTTTGGCTGATATTGATAAACCCGCCCGCTCCGGCCAGCTTTGGGCCAAAGCGCGAAACATTCACGGCTCCGTCAGGGCCGACCTCGGCCATGCCAAGAATGGCAAGATCAAGCCCGCCACCATCGTAAAGATCAAACTGCTGGTTCTGGGCCACAATCGCGTCCGTATTGATCGCGGCTCCAAAATCCAACCCAGACGCAGGTTGCCCACCAATCACACCCGGCTCGGCCGTCAGTGTAAGATGGTCCAACAGTTTCTCTTCTCCAGCCACAGCCGCCACACCCTCGGGCATCCCAATGCCCAAATTCACGATGCCGCCAACTGGCAGCTCAAAAGCAGCCCGTCTTGCGATAATTTTGCGCGCATTTAGCTGCATGTCCGCCAGATCATCGCCTTCGACCCTGTATTTTCCAGCAAAAGCATGGCTGTAAGGAGTTGCAAAGGTTTGCATGTGATCTTCGGGCGGAGCCACAACCACGGCATCGACCAACGCACCAGGGATCTCTACGTCGCGCGGGTTCAACGCGCCACGGGCCACCGTGCGCTCAACCTGCACAATCACCACACCACCGGAATTTTTGACGGCCATCGCCTGAGACAGGTTATCGATGGTCAATGCCTCACGCTCCATCGTTATATTCCCAGCCCGATCCGCCGTGCTTCCACGCAACAGAGCGACCTGCACCGGGAATGCCGGATAGTACAGATACTCTTCGCCATCGATCTCCATCAGCCGCACAATCTCGTCCGTGCTGCGCGCGTTCACCCGTCCGCCCTGAAGACGTGGATCAACAAACGTTTCCAATCCAACTTTGGTCAATGTGCCGGGTTTACCGGCAGCAATATCACGATACATATGGCTGATCACACCCTGGGGCAGGTTCCACCCCTCAATATCGTCCGCCATCGCTAACGCGGCGACGCGTGGGATCAACCCCCAATGTCCGCCAATGACTCGCTTGACAAGCCCCTTATGCCCCAAACGGTTCAGGCCCCGCGTTTTACCATCCCCCTGACCAGCGGCGAAGAACAAATTAAGGTCACGCGGTGCGCCCGTGTCGGTGAACCGGGTTTCCAGAGCCTTTAACAACGCCTCGGGTACGCCGATCCCGACAAACCCGGACGTGGTGACGGTATCACCATCTGACACAAGCCGTGCAGCGGCCTCAGCGGATATAACTTTGTTGGGCATGGCACAGGTTCCTTCCTGCCCCAACCTCACCAACCACGCGATTCATTGCAATCCCGTAGAAACCCTTGCCGTGAACAGCCTTCAATATCTAATTTCAGGACCCATTAAGTGTCTCGATGCTTCCTGAAACTAAATGCGCGAGATTATACGCCAACGCACCAATTCGTTTAATAGAAGCTCTGTGCATAGACAATAATCAGAATTTGAAAAGCTCGGTTCTTCCAAAGCGTTATCCGCAAAAACTACGCTCTGCAAAGAGCCATTACCCCAAATGGGATGAGATCTTCCAAACCGTTTGTGGTAACGGTGCGCCGCGTCAGCCAGTTCCAAAATATCACGACACAGAGATCTCCGTGCTTCAGGGGCGACGGTCATCAGTTTTACAGCGACGCTGATCACGTCAGCAGGCAAAACGCGCCTCATCTATGCGACCTGAACACTTCGAAACGCGCCGACCCCGTATCGCGCCGATATTTGGGCAACCTCCATCTGGAAACCATCAAGAACACCGTCGGCAACTTGATCCACGTGACTGTAGGTCCAAATCGGAACAAGGGTCGTTTCTTCGCGGCGAACTTCACCATTCTGGGAAATTCGGATGTGATAGTTCTCGGATTCCTCGCCCAAAGGAACTTCCGGTATATCCCAATCATCTCCGTCAATACGGGTGCGACGTATCCACGAGAAACCAATGTCTCCCTGTGCTGTTTCCTTTACATTTAGGTGAACCGGCGACAAAGGCCGGAGACCAATACCAGAAAATGCCTCAACTCGATGCGTGAAAGTACTATCTTGCAAACTCCTTCTCGCTGAGCCAATCCGATAATGACGCGCAAGGTTTCTTGATGCTGCAGACAGGTCAATTTGACGAACGTTGCCATCTAACAATACGACCCAACTCCCTACTGGCCAAACTGAAGGTGTCACTGCATCTGATCCCAACTGGCCACGCAACCGTCGAGAGAGCCAATACTGGCGATCGCCAAAAAGCTCTGCATGGCCGAACTGAAAAAGCTCCCAGTGATCGCTTGATCCGTCACCAATTGCCATGAGGTTGCCACCATTCAGCAATTGTGCGTCTGAAATGCTTTCCAGTTCGCCAGAAATTAGGCGGACCTGTAGCGCATCACCATTGTCGTAAAGGCCTGGGCTTGCCGCGAACATTGGAGACTCTGTAACGCCCACTACGGCTCTGACATTGATCGTCGAATTCAGAATGTACCCTTCATCGGTTGGTGCATCATACACGGCTACTGATCCTGGCCAGGGTTTGCCAGTCACGGCCAAATGCGGCGCGTGTGGCACTTCATCCCCGGTAATTAAGGGGATATCCAAAAACAGGGGAGTGACAGGAATTGGGGGTTCATAGAGACTTGATCTCGGCAGTTCCTCGGGATTGGCAATCGAACGATAAATGGAACTCTCGATTGCGATCCCGTCGACTTGTTGCAGGCTGCCCTGTTCAACTCGATCAATCCTGTAGTTCTGGAAACCACCTTGCTGGGAAGAAAGACCGACAACATCACCAGCACCAAGCGAAAGACGGGATGGCGGCAGCGCAAATTTGACCTTGTCCCTGGCCACACGCGATTCAGCCAACCATTTTTCCGTAATAAGACGCCCTTCACCTCTGAGTAAAGCCAATGGTGTCTCACTGACGCCTACAGAACTTGTTGGTTCTGCCGAATGAATGGCCTCTTCCGATGCGGTCTGAAAATCGGAACCAGCCTGAATGAAACTCAAACGAATTTTTCCGGCAACTTCAGCCTCCGACTCTCTTTCTCGCTCAACGATGCCGTCTGCATCAGGTACAATTGCGAATTCGTCTGGATCAAGAAACTCTGGCCGGGCAGTTCCCCGCGTTTTGAAAATCAACAGACCGTCACGTTCAACAGCATCAAACCCGTACGCAACCATCAGAGGCTGCAATGCTGACCGTGCATCCGACACGTCATCCTGAACATACCCACGAACCGTTCCGTGCAGAGATGAAACATCGAAGTTTTCGAGCCCCGCGTTTGTACAAATTTCGGCTACAACATTCGCAAGGGTACGGTTTCCGTTACGCCCATTGATCCAGTGGCCTTTTTGATAATTCAACCCGTCGCTCCAAACGGTTTGGTTGTTTGGAAACGCGGGAAAAGGACGTGCGTCCCAAGCCCAAACATGCATTCGCGAAACATCAACCATTTTTCCGACATACTCGGTAGAACTGGGATTATTGGCGTCACTGGACCAATAGTTTGCCATGGTTTGCAGGTATTTTTGCTGAATCAGATCATCACGTGCCCCGTTTGAATAATGCGGGATTTGCGATTCTGACGATTTTGGATCCAGAAATTTGTTGGGTTGGTTGGTACCTTTATCAATGGCCGCGCACCCGATCTCAGTAAACCACACCGGCTTGCTTTGCGGTGACCACGACGTTGAAATTTCTGACCTTACTCCCGCAACTCTTTCAAAATGAGGATTTGACCACCAGTTGCGAATGTCTTTGTATCGAAACACCCAAGGCTCATTATGCGTTCCGTCAGAAATCTCAGATCGTATCTGAGCCTGACGCGCCTCTTCTGAATGATAATACCAATCATACCCTTCGCCACCTTCTATATTAGATGCAAGATAGGCTGTATCGTAAATTGACGACCATCTCTCTGCGTCCAGATGTTCGTCCCCATCCCGCCAATCGGACAACGGCATGTAATTATCGATTCCTACAAAGTCGATATTGTCATCTGACCACAAAGAGTCGAGGTGGAAATAGACATCCCCGGAACCGTCCTGTGGGTGGTATCCAAAATACTCACTCCAATCGGCGGCATACCCAATTTTCACTTCTGGGCCAAGCAGTTGCCGAACTTCTGCCGCCAGCGCAACGAGAGCGTCAACTGCCGGAAAACCCGCACTCCCCATAACTTGCGTAAGGCCACGCATTTCTGAACCAATACAGAAAGCATCAACCCCACCAGCGCTTGCGCACAAAGCAGCGTAATGCAAAATAAACCGTCGATAGCTCCATTCGTCAGGTCCGGAATAGCTCACGCTATTCGTACCGATCGTAAAATCACTGGCTGATGCCGATCCAAAAAAGGTCGCGACCTCAGCATCTGCGGCTGCAGAACCAGATGACGATCCCTCCTGCCCTTGCGCGACGGATAGGGTTATTCGCCCTCGCCACGGCAAAACAGGTTGGTGTTCTGCATCGCTCCAGGGGTCTGGAAGGCCATTTTCACTTAGTTGATCCATCAAGATAAACGGATAAAAGACCACCTTCGTTCCGTTTGAATTAAGATGGGAAATCGCCTGACAAACGGATAGATCACATGGCGTACCGCCATAAACCGGACGCGCATCAATCTGAGGGGTTTCACTGACAGAGGTCCGAGATATCCCGCTGACCGTCCAGGGCATTGTGTCCCCATCGAACTGTATTTGCTCAACTTTTGGATGCAACTCGCAATGATTGGCCCGCAGGTCGTTTCCAAACCAGCTCACGATTAACGAAGTAGATTCTGCGTTGGGAAGTTCCTCAATCAAGCTGTCCACTGATGTCACAAAATCAGTTTGACCTGACGGAGAATGCTCATTCGCGCTCTCAAATGTTGCCGGTCCAGTTTTCAGGCGTACAGGTGACGTTGCAAGCGCATATTCTCCAGTGCCAGGCATCAGGGCGACTGCCCGAACACTTTCAGACATATCCGATGAAGCGTCTGTAACTTCCGCCGGACTGCCCTTGACGACTTCAAATGAAAACTGCGGAACCCTGTTTCCAAACCGTTCAAGGGAGACATCTTCTAGAACGACATACGCGGTCCCACGATACGCGGGCACATTCCCGACACCTTCAACCGCTTCCATTTTGGGGTCAGGCAACTGATCATGTTCGCCTTTGTAAACTCTCAGGTTCAAGTCAGAGGGCGAAATTTCATTGTCATCTGCCCAAATCCGGCCAACGCTTTGAATTTCGCCTTCACAAAGAGCAACTGCCATCGAAACGGAATAACTGTATTCACGCGTTTTGGGCTGTGTTGGCGCGCCCTTTCCGCCGCCTCTGACCGAGACGGTTTCCTGAAACTGTGTTGCCCAGATCACCTGACCCGCGACACGCATCCGTCCAAAAACGCGCGCAGTGGTTGCCCCTTCGGCTGACCCGGTTAACCTGAAGCGATCAATCTTTCCGGTTTCTACAACCTGTGATCCCGAACCAAGGATTTTCTGATCGATCAGCCTGCCCGCCGTAGCGCCAACCAGGCGGCCAATCGCAAGAGAAGTGACCCCCGCCACTCCGCCGCCCAATGTTCCGCCAATCGCCGCACCTGCAGCAGCTAATACAACAGTCGCCATCTCTATCTCCTTGGGAATTCAAACCGTGCAACAACTCTTCGTTGCCAGGGTTCACTGAGCGGGCTTTCAACGACGGAATGCCCCGAATAGGCGTGAATAAAAGTTGGAAAAGTCCCGACATCTGCCGCAATGCCCAGATGCTTTGCCACGCTGTCGGCTTTCATCCTAAACAACAGAACATCGCCGGGACCCTGATCCTGCAAAGCTTTGGGAATTAGGTGGAGCAGAGCTGCTTGCCATAGCTTCTCTTGACCCTGCGGTTCTGACCAATCACGCGTATAGGCAGGCAGTTCTTCTGGCTCTTTACCATAAAGGTGCCGCCAAATGCCCCGGACCAGCCCAAGGCAATCTGTTCCACCACCTTTGCATGACGCCTGGTGCACATAGGGTGTATCGATCCAGCTTCTGGCTTCGTCGACAATACTCGTCTTGAAGTCAAACATCAGCGCAGACTCCCGCCAGTGTTTTCTCCGTCTTGCGATGGATAGCTTGCCGTCCACCCTTCGCCTGGAATGTCCGGAAAGCCCTGGAAATTTGTCAAATTCCCAAACTTCAGACGACATGTGGAAAACGATTTATCGCACCCCGCCAGTAACTTGACGGTGTCTCCGACAGCAACTGATGCGCGTACTGGTTCCCAAAGCTCTAAAACGCGTCGTCCATCGTCATCGACGTAGTCGCGTTTGATCGCGCCACTTAAACCTGCGCTAAGCCCTGTTAAAACGGACAGCACGCCCTTGGTGAACCATCCCGGTTCAAAATCATCCAGTTCTGGCCAATAGAACACGCGATTTTCTTCAATTTCCGCGAGTTGCAACTGGTGTGAATATCCCCCTGCATCGACGGAAAATCCACATGCCGTGTCGCCTAAGACCGCGGTGCATGGTTTCTGAAACACGCGTCCTGTCGGCTGATTCAGCGTTTCTGAAAGCCCACGCAGCTCCGCCCGAAAGGCACCACCAGCACGTCGAATTTCTCCGACTGTACCCCGAAACAAGACACTGCGCATCGAAACATCTGCCCAGTTTACCAGCCATGCAACGACTTTTGCGCCATCAAAACGCCCCGCCTCAATGTCTTGCTCGCTGACGGCAAGGTCACTGAGCACGCCCAGTGCTTCAGTATTATCAATAGACAGCCCTGATGTCTGTTCCAGCGACATCGCGGTCAGACCGCTATCGGCCTTGAACTTAAATCCCTCAAACGCAAGATCACGGTCGTGGTCCGTAAAACCATAAGTGACCCCATCGGTACGGGTAATGCCCCATGCGCGCACCACCGTTGTCAGACCCGTTTCTAAATGTGCGCTAAGTGCTTCCTGCAAGGCCATCAGACACGCACCTCAACCACGGGAACGTTTGGCACATCCCCAGCACGAAAACTCGCGACGCTTGTCTGAATTCGATCCGTGTCAAAACGAACTGGCACGTCAAATTCAAACCCAGCCGTAATTTCCGCTTCGGAACCGGGGGGACTGTCCAGCCGAACGATACCATGTTCAGTGTCGACTTCGTAATGCACGCCTTCTTGCAGCTCGTCTCCTGCAAGACCGACTCTCACTGTGCCTTGAGCAGGTTTTTTGATAGGGCGTTCATAGCTAAACTCGCCCGAACGATACTGTTTGACGAGCTGGTATTCGATCGTCGTGTCATCCCCATACGCGATCACCTGATCGCGGTAGTCAACTTTGGCTGAAGCGGGGCAGGATTTATAATCGGACCAGTCTTTCCAGCGAAATCCATACAACTGCCCACGCCGCGCTTCAAAAAACGAAATCAGAATTTCAATGTCATCCATGGACCGCATACCAACGCCAGCATCATACCGCCGCCGCGAATGCGCCCATGGTGTATTGCGCTCTTCATATCCGTTGGCCAACGTCACAACATCCGTGCGCCGTTCCGGCCCACCAACCGAACCAAAGCTCAGATTTGCCGGAAACCTTATTTCGTGAAAATCCATTTTGATTACCTCGATCAGCGATTACGTTGTCCACGCGCCAGCACCCGGCTCATTTGCGCGGCGATCTGCCCTTGTGAGCGTTGGAAACTATCCGCATCAGGCGTTTGAATATTCATCACGACATTCACGCTACCACCAGATGCCGAGCGGACTCCCAGTTTGCCGTCGGCCCCTCTGGCCAGCGGCATGATGGCCTCCGGTCCCGCCTCGCCCATTAAGCCCATTCCGCCACGCATCGGAAAAGAAACAGGGCTGGACACGATCCCGCCATTGGCGAACGGCGTGACCCGCCCTTGCGAAAAACTCGCTCCATTGGCGAATGGTAATATGCCTTCAACCAGACCTCCGATACCGGAGGCAATGGCACCACCAATCTGATCAGTGACCGGGTTCATCGCTGCTCGATAGGTCGCATCAATCATCGAGCTCGCGACCGTTTCCAACGCATCAGACAATTTCATCCCGTCAAAGATCACGCCATCAAAAGCCTTTCGCAGCCCTCTGCTCATTCCTTTTTCAAGTGAGCCGATATCCTGCCCGGTAGCTTGCAGGGCCCCGCGCATTTTCTGCAACTCCGAGTCAAATCCCGCTGCTACAGCAGTTGTTTGGCCAAGACTGACTTCCAACGCGTCGACCTGCGCCTCCAACCCTTCAAGCTCTTCTATCTCAGTCATCCAGATCCCCTTTCGTTGCGTCGGGATACGCGTTTAACAATGCGTCCAGCCCGGTCCGCGACAAAGGTGCCAAACCATTGCCGCGGCTTACGATCATTGTGAATTCAACCGGAGTCAGCGCCCAAAACCGATCAGGTTGCATCTGCAGCTCCTGAATTGCGATGCGCATCAGGGCCGGCCAATCAAAAGCCTTCAAACCCGATCCCCGGTTGGCAAAGCAAAGGCGCGCGCCAGTAGTTGTGCGGCCAGCCGCGCCGCCTGCATCACGCCCCCTTCGATCTCCGCAGACATCAGATCGGCCGCACTCCCGCGCCACCCTCCTCCACGCAAGCCCGCGACGATCAACGCCAAGACATCACGCGTGGAAAAGTCTTTACCTTCAAACCGTTCCACCAGCTCAATCAACGTTCCGCTGTGCAAGTCGGCCTCCAGTTCAGCCAACGCACCAAGCGTCAACTTCATCCGGTGCACCTGCCCGTCAATCACAAGCTCAACTTCTCCAGCCCACGGATTTGCCATATCAAAGCGCCGCGAAAGTCAAAACGCCAGCCGACGCCATCGACAATTCGTAAGTTGCCTCGCCGTTATGCGTCCCCGAGTATTCGACAGACGTCACCTGAAATGCGCCTTCGACAATGCCAAAATCCGGAATAATGACCTGAAAGTCAGGCGTTTCGCCGTCAAAAAAGATCTGACGCGTGCGTTCGTCGGTATTGGCATCTTTGAAAACGCCTGACCCGGAAAGTCCGGCAGACTTAACCCCGGCACCACTCAGGAGTTCGCGCCATCCGCCCTGGCTTTCAAGTGACGTGACATCGACGCTTTCCGCGTTAAAACTAATCCGCGTTGCGCGCAGCCCCGCGATAGTTTCGAACTGACCGTCACCAGTCAGGTCAACCTTTATCAAAAGATCCTTGCCGTTTTGAGCACCCATAATGTGCCTCCAGTTGTTTATGGTTGTTCTTCTTCCACGCGAGCGCGAAATCTCAAATCAATGCGACGCAACCCGGCTGTCGAATCCCGTCGTGCCGAGGCTTTCTCAAAGTTCAGATAGACCAGCCGGCCGCGCGTCATCGTGAGGTCTGACTGGTGCAGTGCGTCGCTGACTGCGCTTGCCGCACGTTTCGCTTGCACAAAACCACCCGCGCTGGTCAGTACAGAAACGGTAAACCTGTGCTCTGCGCCAAAAGAGTTGGCATCAGAACGATCAACGGTCGTTTCTGAGCCGAGGACGACGTAGGTCTCGGGTAGCGTTCCACTGGGGATTTCGTCGTAGACCGCACCCTGGACAAGTGCGCTCAGATCGACATCGCCGATCAAGGTTTGATAGATGGCTGATTGCAGGCTTTCCGCCAAAGCATAACTCATACCACCAGCTCCTCTTTGGCATAGCAGGTCAAAAACCATCCGTTTGGGTCGCGCTCTGAAACGGCTTCGATATTGAAAATTCGCCCCGGCTCGCGAAACCTCTGGCCTGCCTGAGGACGCGAAGGCGTTCCCACCGGCGCGCCACGGACCGTTATTTTGAACCCAACCAAAGACAAAGCCGCTTCACCAGCGTGGCGTTCACGACCCGTGCGCATCTGGATATCTGCCCACATCGACCCAAGCGTGATCCAGCTTTCGACGAATCCTCCGGCGCCGTCTGGCAGGGTATCCGATTGCTCCAGAGTGAGCTTGCGAGACAAGTGAACATTCATTGTTGTGACGCCCCCATATGAATTCTCAGCGAACGGTAGCGTTCCAAAAGACTGGTTACGCCAAATGGGACACAGCCGCTTTGCAGGGATATCTCGTGGCGGAATTCATAATAATGCGCGGCCAAAAGCAGCATCGCCTGACGCAGATCGCCGGGAACATCACCCCACTCTGCGCCAAACCCGGCAACAAATACCGTCACCACGGACCCATCCGTTGGCACCATTGGCAAGCAACTGCCGATCGGTTTGATCACTGGCCTATGATGGTCTTGCACCAATCGGTACGCACTTGGGGCAACTGTTGCCGCTTCACCCAACCGGTCGACCAGTTCAACACTGATCACCTCTGACACTGGTGCAACTGGCATGCCCTGCGCCTGATCATTTCGCCACCCTGCCAGTGTCCAGGAAAACTGGCGCTCCAACAAGATCTTGCCTGTGCGCGCTTCAATTGCGCTCATCGCTGCCAACAAAAAGCTTTCCAGAACGCTGTCCTGAAGGCTTCCATCGGAAAAACCGCTGCCCAGCCTGAGGTGGGCCTTAAACTCGTCAACCGGCAGGGCCGACGGCGGCACCGAGGTCTCTTCGACTAACATCATGGAAAAACTCCGCAAAATCACCCTCCTGTATGGTTGGGCGCGCGCCCTCACGCCGCTCGAACGGAGGGGGTCGGCTAGACAACGTAAGGCATCTGGCGCACGCCCGAACGAAGACGGTTTCCCGTCCCCGCCCGCTCGGTTCCTTAGGAGACCGAGAAGCGCAGCAACTTGATCGCAGCAAAGTCGCTGACATCACCGCCAATTCGCTTGGTCGCATAGAAAAGCACATGTGGCTTAGCACTGAACGGGTCACGCAAAACGCGCAGATCAGGCCGTTCTGCCACTGTGTAACCAGCGTTAAAGTCCCCAAAGGCAATGGCGTCCGCACCTGATGCGATGTCCGGCATGTCCTCTGCGATCAAAACGGGATAGCCCAGCAATCGTGCTGGTTCACCAGCGGCAAGACCGTCAGACCACAAGAACCGACCATCTGCATCTTTCAGCTTGCGCACAGCGCCAGCGGTTTTGGAGTTCATCACAAACGTGCCATTGGATCGGTATTGCGCGCCTAGTGCGTACACGAGATCGATAATCGCCTCACCGCCATTGAAATCACCGTCAACACCGGTCGGCACGTATCCCAGATTGCCCCACGTCCAAACGTCGTTATCCACCGCCGTGTGGTTCAGAATGCCCGTTGGCTTGTCGACACCATCACCATTGATGAATGCCGCCGCTTCTGCGCGGGCAAACTTGTCGGCAATCCGTCCGGCAAGCCAGCTCTCAATGTCAAACGCGCTGTCGTCCAACAGTCGCTGAGACGCTTTGGGAAGCGCAGACAGTTCATTTAGCGGAATCGTAATCCGCTCAATTGTCGGCGTGCTGGATTCAACCGTCGACGAAGTTTCATCTGCCCAGCCCGCACCGGCCTCGGTTGAATCGATCAGAACATCGTACGATGCCGCTTCAACATTCACCACGTCTGCAATCGCACGGATCGACGCAGTCGCGTTCAGCACAGACTTGATCGATTCGGCGGTCTGAGGGTCAACCAGATAGCCACCGTCACTGTTCACAGCCGTCGACATGGATTTCCCATCCAGCTCCAAACCGCGCAATCCGTCATCTTCGCCTGAACGCAAATAGGCATTAAATGCCTTTTGATGCGGGGCGCCAAAATCTGTGGCTGCGGCCAGAACCGGGCGTACAGTTGTTTTCGATTTGCGTTCAAACATGGTCATTCGCTCTTCCTGTTTTTTCAAGCGGTCATCAATGTCTTTTGAGAAGTCTTTGAAATCATTTGTGAACCCCACCACGGCAGACTTCACCTCGGCAATCGGAGACACAACTTCCCCGGCCCGAGCCTTTGTCTCGGTCTTACTCATTCGTTTGTCCTTTATTGAGGTGATGCGGGCGCTAGGTGCGCGCCAGCTCCTGACGGGCGTCCTCAAAGGCCGCCGCCAATTCACGCAGGGTCTGGTCGCTCTCAGGGGTTTCCCCTTTGGCCGCCACCCGCGCACTGGGCAGCATTGGGAAGGTCACCAAAGAGACCTCCCACAGCTCCAGTTCCTTTAAGAGCCTCTGGCCCTTGCCATCCTTCGTTGCTTTGACTGTGCGGTAACCAATTGACAAGCCATCAATAGCACCCGCTTCGATTAAACTCGCGGCTTCTCGACCACGCGCGACGTCATCTAACAGTCGACCACGAACCCACAGACCTTTGGCATCTTCGCGAACGTCGTCCCAGGTTCCGATTGGTTGCGCAGTATCATGCTGCCACAGCATTTTCACCCGCCGCCCCGATGATGCCAAAGCCTTTAGCGACGCGGCATATGCGCCTTTTTCGACGATGTCGCCGCCCTGATCCTTTGTTCCAAACAACGATGCATAGCCTTCGATTACTGTGCCGTCGTGCACACTCAATCCGTCTCCAAATCGTGCAAACTTGCGGTCTAGCCCGGTTGCAAATTCCATCTTTTGTCCTTTCCAAGTCCCCTAAGGGGTCGCGTTCAGCAGCGATTGAAATGCCTGAGCAAGGATCACCCCGACCACGCCGTAAACCGTCAGCCAAAGCCGCTTTTCCAGCCGCTCAATTGATTGTTCGATCTTGTCCAGCCGCCGGTTCAGCCCATCGAACTGCAACTTGGCGACCCGTTCGTGCGCTTCCAGCCTCAGACCGGGCGCGCAATCAAATTGCTCAAACCCATATCGCTGTTCACTCATCCAGTTCCCCATCTGCCTGCGCAGGTAACCCCAATAAGGCGCGCTTTTCTGCAACTGTTAAGAAATCCGCAGCCGCCACACGCGCCCATTGCGCATCACGATCCGCCGACAGCGCAGACACCTGATCAAGATCCGGTTTCAATGTGACTGTTTCGTCAGAAAAAGCCGACAACCACGCACCCACCGACGCTGCAACCCTTGTCGCCAGCGGCAATACTGTCAGGCGGTAAAACGCACGGTTGGCTTCCTGATAGTTGGCATAGGTCGCATCGCCCTGAATGCCCAACAACATGGGTGGCACTCCGAATGCCAATGCGATCTCTCGCGCGGCGGATTCTTTTGTCTTCTGGAACTCCATATCGCTGGGCGAGAACCCCATGGGTTTCCAGTCCAACCCGCCTTCCAACAGCATCGGACGCCCCGCATTTCGCGCGCCTTGATGGTGGCTTTCCATTTCACTGACTAGGCGATCATACTGATCCGAACTCAGGCTGCTTTGTCCTTCGCTGCCATTGTAAACAATGGCCCCCGACGGGCGCGCTGCATTGTCCAAAAGCGCCTTTGACCAACGCGACGCGCTGTTATGCACGTCCAACGCCATGGCCGCGGCTTGCATCGGGGAAAAACCGTAATGATCATCTTGAGGATGGAAGTTTTTGATGTGGCACACCGGCGAATGTTCCGTCGCATCAAACCGGTGCTTTCTATTGGCAACCGCATATTCATACGCGACTGGCCAACCATCCTGCCCAGGCACCACGCTCATGCGATCTGACCGCAGCACATGCAACTCAAGCGGCAATTCCTGCTCTCCTGCGACCGCCTCAAGGTATCCGTTTCCAGACAACAGCAATTGGCCGTACAGCGCCTCAAACAGTTCCGCGCGTCCCTGAGCGGCATTTGGCGACGCGATCAACGACAGGATCGGGTGCGCCTCAAAGCGTTGCGCGCTGTCCTGCAAAACCAATGGAAGCGCTGCAGCGGCTTCTGCAATCAGCTTGACCGAACGATATCCAACCGGATTTCCGGAAAAACCGGTCTTGGTCAAAGACACCGTATCACGAGGGCTCCATGCCACGCGCCCGGCGCTGTGCCATGTCACAACGGGCCCTGTCGCACTCGCCTTCTGCTCGGGTGCGTCTGTGCTCCCCCGTCGAAAGAAATCAAATACCATCGTCTGACGCTCCTAAGCTTTCACTGCCCTGTTGCCGGTGCTCCGGCCGTTCGGTCAATTTCTCTGCCCTCTGTGGACTGCGAGAGTTATCGCCTATGGAAATTAATTTGAGGCGACGTCACCGTGCGCTGCCTGTTGCAGCACCTAAAGCGCGCGAAATTGTGGGCGACGCCATTTGGCAGCCGGCTCCACGATCAGATCGGTCAGCGCCCAAACCAACGCATCAACCCTGTCCGGGCTGCCCGAGCCCTGGAACCCCTGCAGCGTGATGGCACACATCTGATCTTCTAACTGATCCAACCCGGTCAGATGCCGGACTCTGCCCTGCTCATAAAGCGCCGCCACAGGTTCTGCCCTTGCCACCTTGCCACGCGATGCGCGAACCGCCTTGAATGGCACCATCGGATCAACCTGCTGAATGACGGAATGCACCAGATCACCACCCTGATTGACCTCTGCCACCAGTTTATCTGCACCCCAGCTTTCCATGGCCGCAACTGCCACGCGCGCCCAGGCATCCGGGCTTGCTGCCCGCACTGACACATCGTCCAGAACAACCGCCGACCAGTCGCGCACCGGGCCGCGTGTGATCGCTCCAACAACAATAATCCCACATTCGTCCGATCCGGCATGCCCGGTCACGGGTGGATCGACCGCCACAACAATACGGTCCAATTCAGGCGGCTTGTTCAGACGCGTCTCATCAATTGCACGACGTGTCCAAAGCGCGCCTTCAAAATCGTCCATCAAAACGCCATCCAGCTCCTGACGACCCAGATGTGTTCCTTCATACCGCGCGCGCACTTCTTCCAAAAAGCTCTCTGCCAGATAGGCCCGGTTTGCTTCTGTGGGCGCCGTTGTCTGAACTGTGCTCGGCACTTTCAAAAGGTCCTTCAGCACCGATACATTGCGCGGTGTCGTCGTGACACATTGCTGCGGGTGTTCCCCCAGCCGCAGGCCAAACTGCAGCATATCCCACGTGTCTTGGGCATTTCGCCATTTAGCCAACTCATCAACCCACGCGGCGTCAAACTGCGGCCCCCGCAAACCTTCCGGGTCATGGGCAGAAAACGCCTGCGCCACCGCGCCATTGGGCCAGACCAGGCGTTTGCGCCCTACCTCCCAGACCGGTGTGCGATCTGGCGGCGAACACGCAATAATTCCGCTTTCGCCAAACACCATCACTTCGCGTACTTGATCTATGGTTTCTCCAACCAATGCCACGCGTCGCGCCTGACCAATGTCGCGCGGTCCGGCGCCTTCGACTTTGCTGCGCACCCATTCCGCGCCCGCCCGAGTCTTGCCCGCGCCGCGTCCTCCCAGGATGACCCAGGTTTTCCAATCCGCGTCTGGCGGTATCTGATGCGGCAAAGCCCAGAAGTCGAACAAAAAAGGGAGAGCCAAAAGCTCTCCCTCAGTCAGGTTATCCAGAAATTCCGCCTGAACCTCGGCAGGTTCGGAGGCGATCCAGTCGGCACCGGATCGAAGATCGTGCGGCCTCAAGGTCGAGGGCTCTGGCCCGGCTGCAACCGGGTGTCGTTTCCTTTCGTTTGTCAAAGCGCGTCTCCGTTTCTATCGCCAGTCGAGTGCAAAAACGGATTTGTTCCAACAATCTTCGAACATCTTCTATCGCGTTCGATCCACTGTTTTGCGTGCCCTCATTCAGGCGCCCCAAAGTATGGGTCATTTCATCCAGCGATTTGCGAAGTTCACCGATATGCCGATCCAGATCCGTTACGCCATCGGGCGGGGATTTTAAGGTCATATGTGCTCATTGCCTCTCATGCGCAGTCCACCCCTCCGCACAAGCAACATAAAAAACGGCCCTCGGGAAACCCCGGGACCGTTTCGCATGTCTTCCAGCCTGTATTAACTTGTAGCTAGCAACGCCCCAAAAGTCAAGTTAATGTTCTTTTTCAACACGTTAACTGACCGTTCGTTAAGTCAGGCGAATGACAGAACTGAAAGTCATGTCGCAACGGCACGTGTTATTGATTGGCCCGCTCAGCTTCGATCTGGCGCCACTTAACAACGTTCTGATTGTGTTCTGCCAGGGTAGCGGCAAATGCATGCCCCCCTGTGCCATCCGCGACAAAAAACACGTATTCGGTGCTGTCCGGATTTGCTGCTGCCTCAAGACTAGCCCGGCCAGGATTGGCAATTGGCGTTGGTGGCAACCCCGTAATTACATAAGTATTCCAAGGCGTTTCCCGACGGAGTTCACTTTGACGCAACCCACGTCCCAGCACGCCCTCGCCCTTAGTAATGCCATAAATAACGGTCGGGTCGGTTTGCAAGCGCATACCGCGCTTAAGACGGTTCTCAAACACGCTGGCCACCTGTCTTCGCTCTTCGGGAACACCGGTTTCTTTTTCAATGATAGAGGCAAGTATCAGCATGTCACGTGGCGCAAGAAGAGGAACATCATCCGCCCGCCCTTCCCAAGCGGCCGCAAGCAACACGTCCTGTGCCTCCTGCATACTCTCGATCACACTTTGACGCGTGTCACCGGCACGCACTTCATAACTGTCAGGTGCCAGCGAGCCTTCTTCCGGACGTTCAATTTCGCCCTTCAACAGGTCCATCCCATTGAGCGCGTCCATCACCTGCCAACTGGTCACACCTTCGGCCACCGAAATCCGGTACCGTGTATCGGGACGGTCGCGAGTCTCAGAATAGCTTGCAGGAATTTCGTCGCCCTTGGGATTGAACGAAACCACTTCGATAAATTTCGCGGTCGCGGGATCTAACTCTCGCACCAAAACGGACTGCCGGGTCACACCTACGCGGTAAACGATCTCGGTCCCGCATGTGCTGGCACCACCCACAGTTACAATTTCGGTAATCTCTTCCATTGTGGCGCTGGCCGGAATCAAAAAGCTCCCTGCTTTCAGCGCACCGGACTTGTCAGAATACTCTGCGCCCAAACGAAACAAAGTGCCGTTTGATATTGCGCCCTTGGTTTCCAGTTCTTTTGATACCCGGCTCATGTTTGATCCGCGCTCTACACGCAAACAGATCGCTTCTTCCAGCGGTCCTTCAGCTGTGTACTGCGATTGACCAAACAGAATGACGCCGCCCAAAAGAAACATCACCACGATCAACATTGTGATCGCGTTCGAGGCGATGTTGCGCCACATTAGTCGACCTTTCCGAAGATCACCGAAGCGTTGGTGCCGCCAAAGCCAAATGAATTCGACAAGGCGACTTTGATCTCACGTTCGCGTTTGCCATTTGGCGCCAGATCAACTGGTGTTTCAACAGCTTGCGTGTCCAGATTGATGGTCGGCGGAGCCACTTGATCCCGGATTGCCAGAATTGAGAAAATCGCCTCAATTGCACCCGCAGCACCCAACAGATGGCCAGTCATAGACTTTGTGGATGACATCGTCACTTGGTCTGCCGCATCCCCCATCAGCCGTTCCACAGCGCCAAGTTCGATCACATCCGCCATGGTCGAGGTGCCATGCGCGTTGATGTAATCGATATCTTTCGGCTCCAGCCCGGCCTTCTTCAGCGCAGCGCGCATCGAGCGTTCTCCGCCTTCACCGTCTTCGGATGGCGCGGTGATATGGTAGGCGTCGCCAGACAGGCCATAGCCCAGTACTTCGGCGTATATTTTCGCGCCGCGCGCCTTGGCGTGCTCGTATTCTTCCAGAACAACAATCCCGGCGCCTTCGCCCATCACAAACCCGTCACGGTCTGCATCATAGGGTCGGCTGGCGGCCTCGGGGTTGTCGCCATACTTGGTGCTCAGGGCTTTACAGGCGTTGAAACCCGCGATCCCGATTTCACAGATCGCCGCTTCACCACCACCTGCAACCATGACATCCGCATCATCGGTCATGATCAGACGCGCCGCATCTCCGATAGCATGCGCACCGGTCGAACAAGCCGTCACAACAGCATGATTGGGACCCTTAAAGCCGTATTTGATTCCAACCTGGCCCGAGATTAAGTTGATCAGAGCACCGGGAATAAAGAACGGCGACACACGCCGTGGCCCTTTTTCAGCCAGAATAAGCGTTGTCTTCTCGATCGATTGCAATCCGCCAATTCCGGATCCAATCATGACGCCCGTGCGCTCGCGCCCTTCTCTGTCTTCCGGTTTCCAGCCCGAATCTTCCACGGCCTGCATAGAAGCAGCAATACCGTACAGGATAAAATCATCCACTTTACGGCGTTCCTTGGGCTCCATCCAGTCATCCGGATTGAACGTACCATTGGTGCCATCACCATACGGAACTTCACAGGCATATTTGGTTGTGACGCGTTCCGGATCAAACCGGGTGATCGGCCCTGCGCCCGATTGCCCGTCCAGAATTCGCGACCAGCTTTCTTCAACACCGCAGGCAAGCGGAGTAACGAGCCCAAGCCCAGTAATAACAACACGACGCATTATGATGTGCCCTTCCTCAGAAGTCTTTTCCCGCTCTTACCCTGCATCACCCCCTCTGGGCAAGAGTGTGGTGCAGGAAACCGCGCATACTTCTGTGACGTTCGAGCGCTCACAACGACGCACACGCAACTTTGTGGAACGTTTTAGAGTTCTTCTGCGTAAACGCCACGCAAGTTGCTCTTATCCCCCTAGATAAATGCGGCAGTTGTTGATGTTTCTGATTGCACCAATGCCAGCGCATCCCCCAGGTCGATTTCGCGGGAAAACAAGGCACGACCAATCAGAGTTCCTGAAATATTTGGTACAAATTTTAGTCGGGAAACGTCATCCGCACTGCGCACCGTGCCGCGTGCGATCACAGGGTGCCGCGTTTGGGCGGCCAACCCAGAGATGACGCCCAGTTGCCCATCATTGTCTTCAATATCGCTATCGATATCTGTCACAATGACCCCGGCCAAAGGACTATCCTCAAAAGCATTGATGACATCAGCCGGCTGTATTGCACTGGTTTCCTGCCAGCCATGACTCATCAACTGACCTTGAAAAACATCTATTGCCAGAACAATCTGGTCAGGATGAAACTTGGCCATGTCTCGAACCAAAGATGGGTCCTGAATCGCAGCCGTTCCGATCACAACGCGACCGACACCCTTATCAAGCCAATCCTGAACATGATCACGGGATCGGATACCACCGCCCAATTGAACCGGAATACCGGCAGCGCGAATGATCTCTTCGATTAAAGCACCGTTATCGTGATCCGCACCAGCCACCCGATCCAAATCAGTCACATGCATCCAGCTGGCACCAGCCTGAGCGAACCCTCGCGCGGTCTCTACTGGATCCACATGCCAAATAGAAGCTTCGCTCAACCGACCGCGCGTCAACGAAACACATTTTCCGCCCATGAGCTCAATTGTGGGATAGATGATCATAGCGTTTCCTCCAACCAGCTGCGCAACACAGCCTAACACCGCAATCCTGCGGGCAATGTGGAAACAAGGATATCCTCAAATCGGCAAACTTGGTGCGTTTTCCGGCAAATTCGCCGACGCACTGCCCATCCGTTCAGGACAAAGTTGCCATTCAAATAGAAAACGCCCGCCGCGGATCACCGGGCAGGCGTCAAAAATCTCAAATCTCCCTCAAGCGGGAGAATCAGCGCTGCTTCAGACAGCTTCCGAGATGAATTTGACCGCGTCGCCAAAAGTCTGGATAGTTTCGGCCGCATCATCAGGAATTTCGATCCCGAATTCCTCTTCAAAAGCCATCACCAGTTCCACGGTGTCCAGGCTGTCTGCGCCCAGATCGTCGATAAAGGATGCATTCTCAACAACTTTATCTTCTTCAACACCCAGGTGCTCTACAACGATCTTTTTCACGCGGTCTGCGACGTCGCTCATATCAATTCCTCATTCTTCATGGTCGATTTGACCCGTTGAAGTCCTACCCTTCCGGCAGGCTCTGATTTTGCCCGTATGGGCGGTTCTTTTTCCGGCTGCCCGGTCTGCCCCAAGTTTGCTTTGAAAGCCCCCCCGAGGAAAATCTTTGCCGCCTATAGCACATCCGCCCAACAAGGCAAACGGTTTCGGCATGTGATCTGTTGCCGCTACCATCTGCCCATACTGGGCAATGTTGCTACAACATGGCCATGCCACCATTCACATGCAAGGTTGTTCCTGTAACATAGCCCGCCTCCGGGCTGGCCAGATACAAGACTGCCGCAGCAATCTCTTCCGGTGCGCCCATCCGATTTGCAGGAATTTGCGTGTTAATTTTGGATTTCTGATCGTCTGTCAGCTTGTCAGTCATCGGAGTCGCAATAAAGCCAGGCGCCACTGCATTAACCGTAATCCCGCGACTTGCGGTTTCATACGCAATCGACTTGGTCATGCCAACCATACCGGCCTTGGATGCAGCATAATTGGCCTGCCCCGGATTGCCCGTTGCGCCAACAATGGAACTGACATTGATGATCCGTCCCCACCGCGATTTCATCATCGGGCGCATCACGCCGCGACACAGACGCATTGTTGATGTCAGGTTCACATCCAGAACTGTCTGCCACTCATCGTCAGACATGCGCATAAATATCTGGTCTCGTGTGATACCCGCGTTGTTCACAAGAATGTCGACCGCACCCATCGCTTCAATCGCTTGCTTGGGCAAGGCATTCACTGCGTCGGCGTCACTCAGGTTACAAGGCAAGACATGTGCCCGCTCTCCCAGTTCAGCCGCCAGGGCCTGCAACGGCTCCACTCGGGTGCCCGAAAGTCCCACGGTTGCACCAGCTGCATGCAAAGATTTGGCGATCTCGCCGCCGATACCGCCAGACGCACCAGTGACCAGTGCGCATTTTCCTGTCAGATCAAACATTTAGTTGTCCTCTAAAATTCAAATTCGAAGTCAGCTCAGGCTTTCCGCCGCGGCCTTCACATCATCAGCTGTCCCTACGGCCTTGCATGCAATCGAACGATCGATCCGACGTATCATGCCAGACAATGCCTTACCGGCTCCGATTTCCCAGACCTCAGTGACGCCATTGGAAGCCATCCACAAAACCGATTCGCGCCAGCGCACGGAACCAGTCACCTGATCGACCAGAAGCGATCGAAGCGTGGCCGGATCAGAAATCGCCTCGGCCACCACGTTTGCGATAACCGGAACGGCGGGTCGGTTGATATCCACATGGTTAAGCGCAACGGCCATTTCCTCTGCGGCCGGTTTCATCAATGCGCAATGGAACGGTGCGCTTACGGGCAGCAGAATGGCGCGCTTGGCACCTTTTTCTTTGGCCAGTTCAACAGCTCGCTCAACCGCCCCTTTGTGGCCGGAAACCACAACCTGTCCCGGGTCATTGTCGTTTGCTGCCTGACAAATTTCGCCTTGAGCAGCTTCATTTGCCACGCCGCGCGCTGTTTCGAAATTCAGCCCCAACAACGCCGCCATCGCTCCTTGCCCGACGGGCACGGCGTCTTGCATCGCCTCACCACGTTTTCGTAACAGGCGCGCTGCATCGGAAATACTCAATGCACCCGCTGCCGCCAGCGCCGAATATTCGCCCAATGAATGTCCGGCGACGAAAGACGTATTTTCAATGGTCACACTTTCCGCCTCAAGCGCCTTCATCGCCGCCAAGGACGTCGCCATCAATGCGGGCTGCGCATTTTGGGTCAGCGTCAATTCGTCCTGAGCGCCCTCCCAGATCAAAGCACTCAGTTTCTCGCCCAGTGCGTCATCAACTTCGTCAAACACCGCCTTGGCAGCCGGATAGGCTTCAGCCAATGACTTGCCCATTCCTTTGGTCTGGGCTCCCTGACCGGGAAATACAAATGCACGGCTCATGGACGGTTCTCCTCGAAACTGTTTTGTTGGGAATACCGTGCCCGGACTCGAGGCGCAACGTATTGCTTGACGTCGCGAATACAAAGAACCGCCGGAAATACCAGCGGTTCGATTGATTGATGTGTTTGAATCGTCCGGAAGCTTCAGCCTCTGACCGGATCAGCCCGGGAAAATGGCCTGGCTGCGCAGCTGAGCAATTGCGTCCAGACGGGCATGCGCCCCATCCAGCGGCAGTTTTACGAGCGAAACACCATTGTCGCCGTCGACTTCCAATAATGTGTCGGTCACATTTACCCGCGCAATATCTTCGTAGTTGATCGCTTGCGTCACGTGTTTGCGCCCCCGGGGAAGCGACTCATATACCAACAACTGTCGATTACGCGCATCAAAGTGCAATTCCATATGCGGTTTTGCGGTTGCAATCTGGGTCATCCCCACACCCGCTGTCACCATCAGGATCGACACACCCATCTTCGCAAGCAGGATGCTGGGAGTCATGTCCAGCCCCGGCACCAGCCAAAGCCCTGTACCAGCCCAGATAAACCCAAATCCAAAAATGACCGATGCTACGCGGACAGCGGGCGAATGCCCTTTACCCTCGACTGTTGCCACCCGAGAGCTGGTTTCTTCTATGAAATTCGTCAGCGCGACCATGGTGATGATCTCCTTGCTGGCTGGACACTTCTGCGTTGGGTTTATCCTTGCGCCAGAATCCGGCGAGAATGGGGCATCACTTGGGAATTACCGTCTGGCTGTGCCCCATTTCGATATCCGTCATCGCAATGCCTTCCGGGGTTGCGCCACGGCCGTATTCCGCTATACAGCGCCATCCTTTCGTAATCACTTGAACTGCGCAGTCTCTCGTGGGTGGGGCGCGAAAGGTCTGATGCCTCACACTTTGAAATGCGCCTATAATTGAATGGAGTGCACATGCCGCTATATGAGCATGTTTTCATCTCGCGCCAGGATCTGTCCAACGCGCAAGCCGAAAGCCTCGTCGAACATTTTGGTACCGTCCTGGCGGACAATGGCGGAAACGTCGTTGAAAGCGAGTACTGGGGCGTCAAAACGATGGCCTACAAGATCAACAAAAACCGCAAAGGCCACTACGCCTTCCTGAGAACCAACGCCCCTGCCGGCGCGGTTCAGGAAATGGAACGCCTGATGCGCCTGCATGATGACGTGATGCGCGTTTTGACCATCAAGGTCGACGATCACGCCGAAGGCCCTTCGGTCCAGATGCAGAAACGTGACGAACGCGACAACCGTCGCGAGCGCCGCTGATCTCTCGCTTGAAGAAAGGACACTAAGTTATGGCTGCAAAACCGTTTTTCCGTCGCCGCAAGGTCTGCCCCTTCTCGGGCGACAATGCACCAAAAATCGACTACAAAGACACACGTCTGCTGCAACGCTACATCTCTGAGCGTGGCAAAATTGTACCGTCACGCATCACCGCCGTATCGGCCAAGAAGCAGCGTGAACTGGCCCGTGCTATCAAACGCGCCCGTTTCCTCGCCCTTCTGCCTTACGCTGTGAAATAAGGAGAAAACTGATGCAAGTTATCCTTCTTGAACGTGTAGCAAAACTGGGTCAGATGGGCGACGTCGTCGACGTCAAGTCGGGCTATGCCCGCAACTTCCTTCTGCCACAGGGCAAAGCTCTGACCGCTTCGGACGTCAATGTTGCACGTTTCGAAGACCAGAAAGCCCAGCTGGAAGCCCGCAATCTCGAAACCAAATCCGAAGCGGAATCTTTGGCCGAAAAACTCGACGGACAGCAGTTCATCGTGATTCGCTCGGCATCGGACGCTGGCGCTCTCTACGGTTCTGTCACACCACGTGACGCCGCAGACGCAGCTACCGAAGCTGGCTTCTCGCTGGACAAAAAGCAAGTTGCTCTGTCCAAGCCGATCAAAGATCTGGGTCTGCACGTTGTGCATGTCATCCTGCACCCCGAAGTTCAGGTCGACATTGAAATGAACGTCGCCCGCTCGCAGGAAGAAGCAGAGCTGCAGGCTTCTGGTAAATCGATCCAGGAACTGGCTGCCGAAGCAGAAGCCGAAGCAGAATTCGAGATTGCTGAACTGTTTGACGATATCGGCGCTGCCGCATCTGATGATGACGATCTTGGCGATGCTCCCGCAGAAGCGACTGCCGAAGAAGAAACAACCGAAGAGACCTAAGTCTCCACCGGCTGAAAATCGCAGGCCATGCCCGGAATGCCCGGGCATGGCCTTTTTTATTGCACGAAGCTCCGTCATACTCACATCAATAATAACACGCAGTTCATCAGGCGGAGTCACAGGCGTGCCAATTGCAGCTGAACCCAAACAATATTTCCGGGGCGTCTCATGACTGAGCTGACGATCCTGCACAATGTTAGCCCACATATTGGCTGGGCGCCGATCAACCATCTGATTTCACTTGCTTGCCACGAATTGGGCGCAACCGCGGTTCGAGCACCCGAAAATACGTCCCGATTGTCCCGCCAAATGGCCAGACTTCGGTCACGACCGTGCAATTCCGGCAAACCTCATGTGCTCTATATCGCCATGACCGCCGCTGATCTGCGTCACGCAGTCACGTCGCCCGGGTGGCGCGATGCGCATGACAAGGCTGCCGTTTGGGTCATCGACAGCTTTCATACAGACCTCGTAAACGCACGTGATCTCAAAGGTCAATTCGACCAGGTGTTCGTCACCCGCCCCAACGATGTCAGCGCCTTTGCAACCACGTCTGGCCTGCCGACGACCTGTTTGCCCTGGGGCAGCGACGTGCTTGGGATGGGCGGGTATCAGGAACCACGCGACCTCGATCTACTGCGCGTGGGTCGCCAACCGCCTGTCTGGGAGGATGATGACGCTGCGACCACAGATTGCGCCTGCCAGAACATTCAGTTTCACGGTCGCCCCCCAATGGGGACCAGCGACGACGAAATGGCGCATCTATTCTCCTGGTATCGACGTGCAAAGTTTGTGCTGGCCTCATCCAACCTCGTTTCTCCGGCGGCCTATGTGCACAAGACCCAAGAATACGTCACCGCCCGATGGACTGACGCGCTGGCCAATGGCGCGATTGTCGCTGGCGTCCCGCCCAAAACTGATCAGACCTATTCTGATCTGCTCTGGCCCGAAGCCACTTTGGAAATTCCATTGAGCAGCCGCGCAGACGGATTGAAGGTTCTGACTGACGCCCTGCACAACTGGACGCCCGATTTGTCCCGCCATAACTATGAAATGGCGCTGGCGCGCCTCGACTGGCGTCACAGATTGGCTCAGATTGCTGAAATATTCTCGCTCCCCGCCCCTACCCTGCATAACTCCCTGGCCAAACTCAAAGGCTCAATATAATGACTGATCCCCTGTCCCGACGCAGTGCCTTGTGCCTGATGGCTGCGGCCCCTTTACTGGCCGCCTGTGGCGGCAAACGACGCGACCGCCGCCAGGCCCGCAAAGCCACCAAGGGCAGCGAACCACCGCTTTACCCAAATGAGACGCCGGAATTGCGCCGCCTGATTAATAAATACGCAGATCATTACGACGTCCCCCGCGATCTCGTGCAGCGGGTGATCATCCGTGAAAGCACCCACCGCCCCAGCGCTCGCAACGGCCCCAACCTTGGCCTGATGCAGATCCAACTGCCGACAGCACGCGGCATGGGCTACAACGGCAACGCAGCCGGGCTTCTGGACGCGGAAACCAACTTGAAATACGCCGTAAAGTATCTGCGCGGTGCCTATCTGGTGGCAGACGGCAACTATGATAAATCCGTACAATGGTATGCACGCGGGTATTATTACGAGGCCAAACGTCTGGGTCTGCTGAAAGAAACCGGACTACGCCCGTAACAATCGGTCGACCAAGCAAGTCAACTGCCGACCATCCTCACAAAAAACGGGCCGTCCCTGCGAACGGCCCGTCGTTAATCATGTTAGCCCTGTCTATTCGTCCGACATCATTTTCCAGATCGCGGCACCAATCGCCGCGCCGATCAGCGGTGCCACCCAGAACAACCACAGCTGCCCAAGCGCCGGACCATCAGCAAACAACGCCACACCTGTCGATCTCGCCGGGTTTACCGACGTGTTGCTGATCGGAATGGAAACCAGATGAATCAGCGTCAGTCCCAAACCAATCGCGATTGGCGCAAACCCCGCAGGTGCGCCGCTGGACGTAGAGCCCAGAATGATGATCAGAAAAAACGCTGTAAGCACAATTTCAGCAACCAGCGCGGCCACCATGGAATAGCCTTGCGGAGACGCATCACCATACCCGTTGGACGCAAATCCGCCCGGCCCCGTGAAACCTGCCGCGTTTGACGCGATCACATACAAAACCACCGCCGCAACAATGGCGCCAACAACCTGAGCGACCCAATACGGGATCAAATCTTTGCTTTCAAAGCGTCCCGCAATCATCAATCCCAGCGAAACCGCGGGATTAAAATGCCCGCCTGAAATGTGGCCAACTGTAAAAGCCATTGTCATAACAGTCAGGCCAAATGCCAGACTGACACCCAGCCATCCGATGCCAACATCTGCAACACCTGCCGCGAAAATCGCGCTGCCGCAGCCTCCAAATACCAGCCAAAATGTTCCAAAAAACTCGGCCATCAATTTCTTACTCATGTGCACTTCCTCTGCTCCTGAATACCAACACAGTAACCAAAGCGTGATCGCTCAAGCGAGGGGAAAATACCAATTGCCAAGTCACGCGATGTTAATTAGCGAATAATGCGTGGGTCATTCCGTGAAATAGATTTAAATATCAGATAGATACAGACCATCACTCGTACGGTCTGTCATGCTCATCTGTCACTGTTCGATCACGTACAAATGAAAAAGGCCCGAGGCCTTTTCAGCCCCGGACCCAAAATTTCGCATCAAACTCAGTGATTATTCTTCGTCGAGCGCTTCAACTGCTTTTTGAAGATCGTCTTTAGAAACTTCTTTGTCAGAAACTTCAGCCAGTTCGAAAACATAGTCTACAACTTTGTCTTCGAACAACGGCGCACGAAGCTGCTGCTGCATCTGGGCGTTCTGCTGAACGAATTCAAAGAACTGACGTTCCTGACCCGGATACTGGCGCGCCTGATTCATGATCGCCTGCGTCATCTCTGCGTCGGACACTTCAACCTCGGCCTTCTGGCCCAGCTCAGCCAAAAGCAGGCCCAAACGCACGCGGCGTTCGGCCAGTGTCGTATGTTCGTCAGTTGTTTCGATTTCCGGGTGATCGTGGCCTTCCACGTCCGGGTTTTCTTCGTGCCACAGCTGGTGCGCAATCTGACCGGCTTCGGCTTCAACCAAAGAAGGTGGCAGCTCAAACGAAACCAGGCCGTCCAGCTGATCCAGCAATGCGCGTTTCATAATCGCACGTGCCGCACCCGAATATTCAGCTTCCAGACGCTCGCCGATCTGACCTTTCAGACCTTCCAGGTCTTCTGCTCCGAACTTTTGTGCCAGATCATCGTTGATCTCAGCTGCAACCGGCTCTTTCACCTCTTTTACAGTGCAAGAGAACACGGCCTCTTTGCCTGCCAGATGCTCGGCCTGATAATCGTCTGGGAAAGAAACAGTAACTTCTTTCTCTTCTTCGGCTTTCACGCCAACCAGCTGCTCTTCAAAGCCGGGGATGAACTGGTTTGATCCCAACACCAGCGGAAAATCTTCGGCCGCGCCGCCTTCGAACTCTTCACCGTCAACTCTGCCGACAAAATCCATAACGACCTGATCGCCGTCCTTGGCTTTCGATCCTTTACGGCGTCCTTTGAAATCTTGCGCGGTTTCGGCCAGATTGCCGAGCGCCTCTTCAATGCCAGCGTCGTCAGCCTTGACCACCATTTTCTCCAGAGTGATGCCTTTCAGCTCAACTTCGGGAATTTCTGGCAGCGCTTCGTACGACATATCAACTTCAACATCGTCTCCGGCTTTCCATTCTTCGCCGTTCTTCATCTCGACCTTAGGCTGCATAGCAGGTCTGTCGCCAGACTCCTCGAAATGCTTGCTCATGGCGCCATCGATGGTTTCCTGCATCGCTTCGCCCATCAGGCGCTCGCCATACTGCTTTTTCAGCAGTGGCATAGGAACTTTGCCTTTGCGGAACCCTTTCATCTCGATTTCAGGCTGCGCTTCGGACAGCTTTTCGTTCACTTTGTCTTCCAGCTCGGAAGCGGTAACAACGATATTGTAGCCGCGCTTCAGGCCTTCGTTCAGCGTTTCGGTAACCTGCATCGGGATTCCCCATAAGTAGCGGCGCGCGGGCCCCGCCCACGCGCAATAAAATCTGAGTTCTTCTAGAGTCCAACGTGCGCTTGCGCAAGGGGCATTCGGTCGGTTTCTGACGCCTCAGACGCGGTCCAGCCAAACATTCAGAACTTAAAGCGCGCACCGAGCATATAGTGGTTTGCGCCCCGATAAGACACAGCACCGGTCGTGTCAGTCAAATCATAGTCCCGGTATCCGAAATAGGCCTCAATATTCTGGTCATCAAACTTTTGAACCACACCAAAACCAACAGCATCGCCTTCTTCGCCAGCGATAAACCCATTGCTTTGGAAATAATCAACCGCAACCGCCGTCGTGCCAACGCCGAACCATTTTCGAATGATGCCCGCCTTGGCATAGAAATAGTCGCCGCCGCCATCAACGCTTCCGCCGGCCAACGTTCCATTCACGCCACTGGGTTTGTGCAACACAGCCACAGAGCCAACCGTTTGCTGTCGTGTCCCTGTGCTCGTATCCGCCCAAGCTGACCCCAGCCCAGCTTCAAACGCCACGTCGTCATTTCCACCTTTATAAGATGCGGAAAGATCGTAATACGTATTGTCATCACCGGATTTCAAAATCTCTTCACCAACAGACGCGGACAAGGTGAACCCGGAAAAGCTTGGTGTGTCATACCGCAATCGTCCACGCCGCCCTCCATCCAGATCCGTAAAGACGTCGCCAACTTCCCGGGTGGTCAAGGCGCCAGCCGCATTTCGAAACAGAAAAGATCCGGCAGAGTCAGCTATGCCCGCATAGGCGACAAGATCCGTGCCCGAGAAATCCTTCTGACCTATGCCGTCCGTCGACATGCTGCCCTGGCCAACATAAATTTTACCCCAATCTCCAGCATACGAAATATCGACTTTACGCAGTTTGGTAGCGTCCCATTCCCAATCAGGTGTCGATATCTGCGATGTCGCGCTGGACGAAGGCAAACCCAATGCCGTTTCGAAATTGAAACTCAAACCCTCTGTGTTGAACATATCGCGCACCCAAAATCCGACGCGCGTGTTTGAATGGTCATTGTCCGTCAAATAATCATTCGAGCTTACGCCGTCATCAAACGACAAAAAGGTCGGGTTAATATGTCCATAGAAATCGACCGGAACCGTCTCTTGTGCGGAAGCCATGAATGCGGGCGCCATAGCAAGAACGGCACTTGTCGCACCAAACGTAGTATGCTCAATAAATCGCTTCAAAATCATCGATTGGTCTCCAAACCATACACTTCATAAAAGAATCTGAAGCGTATCATTGCACCACCCTATGTCCTCAGTATGGCGCAGAAAGGTCAACGAAACAATCAATGCGGGAATTTTTTTGTTGTGTGATCTCACTTTAGTGTTTTCTGATCGGCTTTTGACTAATGAAAAGACCATTCAATAACACGACCAACAATAGGGTAATTTCCGGGCGCTCGACGCAAAAAGCAGCGCCCACGGGCACTGCTTTGTGTATCGGTTAAGCCAATAAACCCAAGAGCCGTCCATTCAGCTCGTCTGTTGCGCAACCTGGGCAGCGGTATCCTGAGGCATATGTGTGTCGGCAAGCCGGTTAACATCCGTGTGCGGAAAGAACTCGACCCAGACATGCCAGAAAAGCCCGGACCGCAGTGTTTCAACCCGCTCAAGCTTACCTTGATCGCTGTCACCCCAAAAATCGCATCGTGTCACCGGCTGTCCGCTGTCATTATACCACGCCCCCAGACTTTCAAATTTGGGGTCATAGCTTAGCACAACGTCGCGCCCACCAACCTGAGCATTCACCAGATTGTCGTGATCCATCACAAAATCATCTGTCCAGCACACGGCATCGGTTCCCAAAGTGATCCCCCAGACATATGTTTTGTTAGGCAGGCGCGCGTCAAAATGGGTCATGTTATCCATCACGGGCGCTGCTTCCTGATGCTGGCGCTCAATGCCCCAGCCAAATACGATCCCCATCACCATATCGAACAAACGCAGCAGCGGATTGGCTGACGGTTTGTTCAGAAACACTTCGCCTTCGGGATAGGCTTTTTGAAAGGCACGGAACGACATTCTGAACGTGGGCCAGGGTTTCATCGCCATCGATGGCTTCATCGCGCACACCGCTCCGTTATCTTCGGTTTGCGCATCTGCGTCTTTGAAGCCATAGATATGCTGAATTGGCTCGCCGGAAACATTGTCGCGCAGGATCAGGTTATTGCCGTGCTGCGCCAACACTTCCAACTTAAGGTTTTGCCCTTCGATCGTCGGTGTAAATCCGATCCCCAGATTGGCCATGGCGCAATAGGTCATCACGACATCTGCGCCGTCCAACCCTCGCTGATCGCCTGCCAAATGCGGCCGCATCATCTGAGCGTCCGAGTGGGCACGCGCATGTCCATTATTCTCAAACACCATCACGCTGGCCGATGGGTTGATAAAATCCCGTGCCTCTTTAATCGGATAATACTCGGCCTTGGTGCTTTGATTGCGCAGCCCGACATGCACCCAAACCCATGGGAAAACGTACAAAAACGCGACAACAGGCAATGCGATCCAAAACACCCAACCGAAACCGCCGCCAAACGCATACGCCACGATCATCACCAGCACGGACAACGCCCCAACCGCAATGAATTTATACTCATGGCGGATAAACCGCACGGTATTTTCGCGTTTCACCTTCAAGAGCATTTGCGACACGTCACCAAGATCGCGGAAGTACCAAAACCCAATCACAAACGACGTGATCATCCCAGCGAAGAACAGTAGATGTGCCATCATTTCAGCCTTAAATCAGATATTTAGCGTGTGTCAGGTCGCCAAAGCCAGTGCGTAAAGTCTTCCTAGAAAAAGAACTTTACACCGACATAGGGCCCGTGCTGATCAACATCATATGCAAACCCGCCGCCCAGATTGCTGCTGTAATCAACGCTCAGGTAACGATACCCAAAGGTCAGCGCGACATTCTCCCATGGCTGGTAATCAAATCCCGCATTCACAGCCGCCTGCAGATCGTTGCCACCGGCCCCGAAACCGCCCAAATCTGCGGATGCGACCGTGGTCCACTTCTCATTCAGACGCCACATGCCTCTGAGCCCGACCACAGGCTCAATCCAGCTTTCGTCACCTCCAGCTGTTGCCGGTCCAACAGTGAGGGTCTGCTTGATCGAATTCCAGCGAAGTCCACCTTGAACATCAATTGCAAACGGCTGACCGCTTTTGGTTGTTCCCGAGTTGACTCGGTAGGCGCCCAAAACGCCAAACCACTTTTGCCGCACGTTGACATTAAAAGCCGCCCCGCCAGGTCCAGGAAGATTACCGCTCTGTTCAATACCCGCGTAATTGGCATCCAGAATGATCCCAAAATCTCCGTTCCAGCCTTCGTAGCGCCCCGCCAGCGCAAAATCCAGGACATCCAGCAGATCACCCAGACTTAGATCAATGCTCGCTGTGGTGCCGCCAACTGTTGAATCCCCCCAAGTGCGCAATGGCGCGAACATGTAGACTGCCAGCGCATGGCGCCATCCATTGTCTTCGGATTGCCCGGGCGCTGGCAGAGACTGCGCATTTGCTCCGCCGGTGGCCGAAACAATTCCGGCGGTCGATAAAAACAGGGCTGTCAGTAAATTCGATTTCATGGCTCTCTCACTTTCGCGGATTCAAATTCCGCTTGAATGGGTTGAGTGTAGTGGCCGGGCACGAAATTGCGCTGCCCGGCCATGCTTTCTATTTTTGTACAGCGGCCCGTTTGATTTTCCAGGCGTCAACAGCCTTGATTGTTTCAGGTCGCAGATTTTCAATGCCCTCATAGGGGATCCCGGTGGCGTGTTCGACATCGGGATACAGTTGCTTGCGGGCCAGATGACGCCCCAAAACCCGTACCATCTCCTGACCACCCCATGCACCAACTTCGGTCGAAATCGGATATTCCTCTCTGGTGTCCCAATACAAGTTATAGAATTTGGCACCGATTGGGTTCTCACCCTTTGGCGGTACTTTCAGCTTCAGCTGGTCTTTGATGATCGCTTCCGGCACCACGTCAGAATACACAATCAAACTGTCACGGCGACCTTTTCCGGCATCAGCGAACAAAAGCGACGCCGACTGATCGATGCTGTCAATAATCCGATCTCTCGGGATCAAGTGCGTGGCCCCGGCAAACCGGATCAGCGTCTGGTACATGTCAGACACATGGAACATATTGTTCACGATACCATCTGCTTTGATCATGCCCGGCCACCGGATAAAGGCATCAACCCGAATACCACCTTCAGTCGTGTCCGCCTTTCCGCCCCGGAATATCATCGCCGAAAACCCGGATTGCGGTGAATACTTGGTAAAGTGTCCATTATCGCCCGAGAACAGAACGATGGTGTTTTCAGCCAGCCCCAGCTTATCAAGTTCGGCAAAAATCTCGCCCATCCATGCATCCAGCTGCTGCATTTTCTCCACGTACAACCCGCCATTGGCAGAATCATACCCATCGCGTGTGCTGCGCGTATTGTGCAGCGGTAGAAGTGGCCAGTATTGCAGAAAAAACGGTTTATCGCCTTTGGCCAGAACATTCAGCGATTCAATGGTTTGATCCTGATATCGCTGGTTCATTTCATCATATTTTTTGGCGGTCCAACGTTCGCCTGCCTCCATATGTACTTCGCGGGCTTTTTCGCCTTTGGCGGCTTCAACCCCTGTGACCATAGTGGAGGAGTCGGGTCGGAAAAACGCATCCAACATGTATTTTGCATCATGATCCCGATTGCCAACCACAACACCTTCCTTGATGCCGTCATCGTTAAATATCGACAACTGACCTTGCTGATGAATTGGAAAGGCTGCCCAATCAAACCCGTTATTCTGCGGCCATGATTGTTCGATGTCACCCATATGCCATTTGCCAACATGTCGCGTGGCATATCCCGCCTCAGACAGAACTTCGGGCAAAATGACTTCATCACCCCGCAATCCAAATCCAGCGATATCAACGGCCGTGTCCCCCATGCCCTGACGCGCCGGAAAACGCCCCGTCATTTGCGCAACGCGGGTCGGTGTACAGGATGGCTCAGTGTAAAACCGCGACATCCGCATGCCTTCGTCAGAGAACTGATTGATATTAGGGGTTTCATACCCGCGAATAGCATTCAGTTCCGGAATACCCAGATCGCCAAACCCGACATCATCAATCAGAATGTTCAGAATATTTGGCGGCTTTCCGTCGTTTTGTTCTCGAAAATCTGCAAGCATTTGGTCGACGGCCGCGTCATCTTCCGCCCATTGCTCAGCATGTTGCGCCTGAAGTATATAAAACTCCGCGTCCTGAATGATTGGCGCATCTTCAGCCGCAGCGCCTAGCGCCGCCGCTGAAATAGCCAAACTTAGAATAATTTCTCTTCTCATAACCGTCAGCCCCCTTCGACCGTTTTTGGTTTTTTAGCAGTTGCCAAAATTTCCGTTTCAAGCCCACGGATTGAATCCCTCAGATTTTGTAAGGATTGCGGCTCAAGCGTTGCTTCCTCTTTTTCAAGAATGGCCGCCAACGCTTCCAGGTCACAACAAATCTCGTCCAAAAATGGATCTTGCAGACGTTGATCAGCTATCTGCGCATAAAGCGCAGGAAACCGACTTTTTATCTGAACCGACTCTGTCATGACTTGTATATCCGGGAAAACCTCTAGTTGTGATTTCGCTCTGGTTCCAGCCTAAGAGATTGCGCAGGCCTCTGGATAGGTACGTGCATGTATGTTACCGTAACAAACAGCGATCCGGCAGCGCGCACGAATGGATAAAAGGCAATAAAATCATGGTGAAGGCGCAGGGTCAGAAAGCAGAACGCAAATCACCACTTGTCTGCTCAAAGACTGAAGCAGAAGACGCTGTTTCCCGGATATTGACGTCTCCGGAATTCCGTCAGGCAAATCGCCTTAAGGAGTTCTTGTCGTATGTTGTGACTGAAACCGTCGATGGCCGCGGCGCCGAAATTTCAGGGCGCACCATCGCTCAGGACGTGTATCATCGCGGACACACCGGAAGCGACAGTGACCTAAGTGTCGTGCGAGTGGATGCAGGTCGCCTGCGGCGCCGTCTGGTCGAATACTACTCAGTGACCGGACAATTTGAACCTTTCCAGATTTCGATCCCCACAGGGTCATACGCACCGCTTATTTCGAAAATGCCCTCTACTCAAATCTCTGATCAGAAACCAACCGTCACACCAATATCGAACAAATGGACACTTTCTTTACTGTTCTTGATTTTAGGTGGGGCAGTTACGTTCGGCGTCTATTTTCTGGCGGATCGTCACGACCAACAAAACAGCGTCACAGCAACACCGTCTGGTGAAGACCAATCCGCCGCGCGCATGGCTCTTCTGGGTAAGTCCCCCGCCTCGCTTCAAGCGGTCAATCAAGCCGAGCAAGCCCGCGCATTGTTGTTCCCTGCACTTGATCCAAAACGGCTTTTGATTGTGGCCCGATTGTTCGAACATGCTGTGGAATTGGATGATCAGTATTACGGCGGCTACGCTGGCGCCGCTCAGGTTTATGCCATCCTCAGTGTTCTTTCGCCTTCAAAAGAAAAACAAATCGCTTTGTCCGAACGGGCTGTCGATTTTGCGGAACGTGCCATCTCGCTCAGCCCGACATCCGGGTGGGCACAATCCGCTGCCGCACTGGTCGCATTATGCCAAAAGGACTTTGTCCGGGCCAACCGGCGCTCAATTGCGGCCACGTCACTTTCCCCTCAGGACAGCTATGTTTGGGAGGTCGATGCGGTAATTGCGCTTTTTTCAGGTGAATTCGAACGCGCACTTTCCAGCGCGGACCCAAAGCAACTTCTCAATCGCTCAGACGCCCGCTCCCCCAATCGCAGCATTCTGGGGGCCGCGTATTTTCACTTGAGTAATTACAAGGGTACCGTCAACCAATTTGAAGACGCCATCGCAATGGGCGATCCGGTCAGCCAGGTTTCAGTTTTTTATCTGGTTGCAGCTTATCAATCATTGGGTCAGGAAGAAAAAGCTCAGGACATGGCGCGGTATTATAAACAGGCTTGGCCAAACCAACCCGCTGAACAATTTCTTGCTCATGTTTATCACCCTAAAGTTGACCTTGCTCACGCGGTTTCGCTGGTTTCTCAGGCAGGGTTAACCTGGCAAACAGCAGACTGACGACACACAATTCGGGTTGAAAATGGGCTTTTCTGTCAAAAGACGTCCGCGCGCCCTGCCCTCAATCAAATAATTGAAAACGTTTAGACGTATAGGAGCATCCTCTGCTCTGGCAATAATTCACTTGCCACACTAATCCGATATTACCTGACTAAATTTATCGGGTTTACATACCTGATTGTTTTACTAGGAATACCCAGGACGAGAATGATTTGCAGTGGCGTCTGGAATCGGGAAACGCGACCATGACTGGAAAGAAACCAGAAATGCACCTGTCGAAAGGCAACGACCGGGTGCGACTGCCCAACAAGCTGCTCGACTTTCCGCGGCCCAACAACCTGTGCCTGGAAACAATTCTAATACGCATTTCCGACCGGCAAGAGGAGGCAAACAGATGAACACGTCACCCGCACAAACGCCCGCCACCACGCCCACATGGGCGGCGACCGAGTTGACCCATGGCGGTCAGCTTGCACAAATTCGGTTGGGCGAGCAGGAATATGTGCTGCGCATTACGCGTGCCGGAAAGCTGATTTTGACAAAATGACGTTAGCTGCTCAAAAACGTGGCGCGGCACCAGTCGGCTATCTGGGTGATCTTGATCCAATCGAAGTTGGCGCAGTGCGCGGGTTGCGCGCCTGGAGCAATGGTCCTGACGGAATTCGTCAATACGAACAAAGCTTTGGCGACAGAGTTGACCGGAAAACGACACATGTCCTTTGCCAGTCGTTAACAAGCTTATGCGACCTCTGCTATCGCCATGGCCGACGCCCTTTGATGCGTCATCACACTGATTGCAAGTGTCTGGGTGCCGACGAAAGCTGTTTTGCCAATTTTGTGGCCGCAGCCACCGCAGGGCAACGTGAAGACGCAATGCTAATGGCCTGCCTGATTGTACGACCCGACTTTGCCCCCAGCCTGATTGGCCTGGCTGAAAAATTCGGCGTCGCCCTGGCGCGGACGGCTTTGCTCAAACGACCACCTCACAAAACTAAAAACGTTATCCAATTCCACTAAAGGGACAAACCAACAATGAAACGCATACTTCTTGCATCTACCTTCATTTGCCTTGGCGCTTCTGCCATGGCCGCAACCAAGGCGGATGTGCTGACCAACTATGCAGACATCGCTGAAGCAAAATTTGAAGACAGCCTGATCACGGCCAAAGCGCTTCAGGCCGCGGTGAATACGTTGATCAAAGCGCCAACAGGGGCAAACCTGGAGGCCGCCAAAGAAGCATGGATCGCCTCTCGTGTGCCCTATCAGCAAACAGAGGTATATCGTTTCGGCAACGCAATCGTTGACGACTGGGAAGGCAAAGTAAATGCATGGCCGCTGGACGAAGGTTTGATCGACTATGTCGACAACAGCTATGGTGGACCTTCGGATGAAAACGAATTCGCGGTTCTGAACGTAATCGCGAACCCGACTTTCTCGCTGGGCGGTACAGACATCGACGCGTCTGAAATCACTCCTGAACTGCTGGAAAGCACCCTGCACGAAGCAGACGGGATCGAAGCGAACGTTGCCACTGGCTACCATGCCATCGAATTTCTGCTCTGGGGCCAGGATCTGAACGGCCACGGCGCAGGCGCCGGTATGCGCCCGGCGTCTGATTACGCCAGCGGCGATGACTGTACCGGTGGCAATTGTGACCGTCGTGCACAGTACCTTGTGGTAGCAACAAACTTGCTGGTGTCTGATCTGGAATTCATGGCGGCACAATGGGCCGCGGGTGGTGCTGGTCGCGCAGCCGTGACAGCGAACGAAGACGCTGGCATTGTGACCATCCTGACAGGCATGGGATCTCTGTCCTACGGTGAACAGGCCGGAGAGCGCATGCGTCTGGGGCTGATGCTGAATGACCCCGAAGAAGAACATGATTGCTTCTCGGACAACACGCACAACTCGCACTTTTATGATGGTCTGGGCATCCAGAACGTCTATCTGGGCAAATATACCCGCGTAGATGGTTCAGTTGTGGAAGGTGCTTCCCTTTCCGCGCTTGTGGCCGCCGCTGACCCGGCGCTTGACGCCGAACTGACCGCCAGGCTGGACACAACAATGTCCGCACTGAGCGCGATGAAATCTGCTGCAGACGGCGGTATGGCGTATGACACGATGCTCGAAGCTGGCAATACAGAAGGTGAAGCCCTGATCATGGGCGGCGTTAACGGTCTTGTAGATCAAACCAAATCAATCGAACGCGTTGTCAAGGCTCTCGACCTTGGTAACGTCTCCATCGAAGGCTCCGACAGCCTCGACGATCCAAACGCCGTGTTCCAATAAACACGACAGCCGGGCGCGCAGGACAACATCAGCATACCCGGCAATTATCTGAGGAGACACCGAATGATCGTTTGTCAACATGTGGGCATTCATGACCGAACGTTCAACGCTGCAAGAAAAGTTACGCCCTGCCCATTTGACCCCAAAAAGCCGGTAAGGTTCTGTTGAGGATATGGAACAAGCGGAAAAGCTAATCAAACAGATCGTTTTCCTGGGCGTCTCTTTACATGGAAACGCGGGAATTCTGCCAAAATGGACGAAGCCGACTAGCATTGTCTCAGTTCTTGCGCTGGCGGCCTCCGTGGCCAGCGCAAATTCTCTGAACAACACGTCACCCAAAGCGAACCCACGCACCGAAGCCGAAATTGCTCGTATCCTTGAGGCCACGCAACCCACCACAGACTTTTCCCAACCCGAGACCTTCGAAAGCAAAAGTGGCGGAGCCACAACGGTGCCTTCACGCAAAGATCATGAAGCGTTTTCGCAACCCTCTGCCAACCTGACACTGGACCGCGAGCTTGATTTTCTGGTCGGACAGGGTTTGTTTAATAAAGTTTGGGTGACCTCTCCCTCCTCCACCAAGGCGTCAGACGGGCTTGGCCCGCTTTACAATGCCCGCTCCTGTCTGCGCTGCCACATCAATGACGGGCGCGGTCATCCCCCGGAAAACGCCGTCGACACTGCGATCTCGATGCTCGCACGCATCTCCGTCCCCGGCGGCGAAACGTTTGGCATTCCCGGCTACCATCCAACCCAACCTCATCCCGAATATGGCGGTCAACTTCAGGATTTTGCGCTGGCTGGAATGGCGCCCGAGTTCCAGCTTGGCATCACTTACGAGGAGATCACCGTTCACTTGTCCGAAGGTGAAACCGCCAAATTGCGCCAGCCGGCTTATGATATGTCCGATCCAGGCTATGGCGATTTTGGTGCGCAGGCCATGTTCAGCCCGCGCATTGCCCCCCAGATGATCGGCCTCGGTCTCCTGGAAGCCATTCCAACGACCGATATTCTGGCCGGTGCTGATCCCGACGACGCCGATGGAGACGGCGTCTTGGGACGGGCCAATATCGTTTGGTCGTCAGAGTTTGATCGCCCAATGCTTGGCCGTTTTGGTCACAAGGCCGGAATGCCCACGTTACATGAACAATCCGCAGCCGCGTTTTCCGGTGATATAGGAATTTCCTCACCGCTGTTTCCAAAGGCCTCTGGCGATTGCACAGCGTCGCAATCCGATTGCATCAACGCCCCTCACGGAGACAACGACGTGCGTGGCAACGAAATCGATCAAATCGCAATGGACCTGCTTACACTTTACACCCGAAACCTTGCGGTTCCCGCACGCCGAGATACAGGCAACCCATTGGTATTGGACGGGAAACGAGTGTTCTACGAAACTGGTTGTATCGCCTGTCACACGCCTAAATTCGTCACCCACAGACTTCCTGAGCAACCAGAACAAAGCTTTCAGCTGATCTGGCCCTACACCGACCTGCTGCTGCATGATATGGGCGCGGGGCTTGCCGACAATCGCCCCGAAGCCGTCGCCGACGGACAGGAATGGCGCACCGCACCGCTTTGGGGAATTGGGCTGACAAAACAAGTCAGCGGACATACGTATTTCCTGCATGACGGCCGCGCGCGTAACCTCCTCGAAGCGGTGCTTTGGCACGGTGGCGAGGCAGAACCACAACGCGACGCCGTGATCAAAATGCCTGCCGCTGATCGCGCCGCCCTGATTGCGTTTCTGGAGAGTCTCTGATGGTTCGACTAGTGACCGCCGCCCTGTTGTTTCTGGCCCTGCCTTGTGTCGCGCCTGCTGCCCCTGATCTGGATGCGCTGAACCGTGCGACCGTTCACACCCATATCCTGCCAGCGGTCGACGCATTTCAGGCCTCCGCCATGGCAATGTCTGATGCCGCAACACAGGACTGCGCACCAACATCCCCCCCTCTGATCGCGGCCTTTCATGACACGTTTGATGCATGGACCCGGATGAGCCACCTGCGCTTCGGCCCCACCGAAACCAACGACCGCGCTTTTGCCATCGCATTCTGGCCAGACGGGCGCGGCAAAACGCCCAAATCGCTGGCCGCCTTGATCACCTCTGACAATCCGGACCGTCTGGAAAGCGATCAGTTTCAGAATGCCTCGATTGCAGCCCGCGGACTATATGCCCTGGAGTTCATGCTGTTTGATGCACCAACCATGAACACCGGCGCGGCACCTGCCCGTTGCGCCCTGATCCGCGCCATCACCACTGATCTGGCCGAAAATGCCACTGGCATATCCAATGACTGGCTTGACAATTACGCTGAAAAACTTCTGACCCCGACGCCCGATGGTCTATATCGCAGCACCGAAGAGGCCACTCAGGAATTGTTCAAGGCGCTTGGTACGGGTCTGCAATTCACGTCCGATACACGACTTGGCCGCCCTCTGGGCACTTTTGACCGCCCTCGCCCCAAGCGCGCCGAGCTGCGCCGCTCAGAGCGTTCTCTGAGACAAATCCAAATGTCCCTCGAAGGCACACGTGGTCTGGCTCTGGCATTGGCCTCAGAAAACCCCGGTCTGAGCGACCATTTCACCGCACTTTATGGCGCCGCGTTTGAAGTGATCGAACAACTGGACGATCCGACATTTGCCGGGGTCGCGGATATCCAGGGGCGGCTTCGCGTGGAAATATTGCAGATCTCTATCGACGAAATCCGCGAACTTATGACGCTGGAACTTGGTCCGGCTCTGGGCGTCAGCGCGGGCTTTAATGCCCTTGACGGAAACTAAAAATGAAGACCCGACGCAGCTTTTTGACAGGCTTGCTGGCCACCGGTTTACTGCCCTCCCCTACATGGGCAGATGTCGGGGCCCCTGCATTCCTTAGCGCCGCCAAAACCCCGTCAGGCGCATTTGTTCTGGTCGGCATAAACTTGGATTTCTCCGAAGCCTTTCGCCTGCCGCTCCCGGCGCGCGGTCACGCTGCGGCGGCCCATCCCATCCGTCCCGAAGCCGTCGCATTCGCCCGTCGCCCGGGCAATTATGCGCTGGTCATCGATTGCCTCAATGGCGAGATACGTGCCCGGCTTGATGCCCCGCAAGGCCGTCATTTCTTTGGCCATGGCGCTTTCTCTGCGCAGGGCGATGTCATGTTCACAACCGAAAAGGACTATGAAAACGCGCAAGGTATGATTGGCGTCTGGGATGTCAGCAGCGGCTACAAACGCATCGGCGAATTTGCCTCGGGTGGCATTGGACCGCACGAGATTGCCCAGATGCCCTCCGGCGACGCATTGGTGATTGCCAATGGTGGCATCGAAACGCACCCTGACAGTGGACGCACCAAGCTGAATATCCCGACTATGCGACCGAACCTGACCTACGCCACCTTTGACGGCACGATCACAGATCAAATCGCCCCACCCTCCGAATTGCATCGCAACTCTATCCGACACCTCGCAGTCAGCACGGATGGGACTGTGGCCATTGCAATGCAATGGCAAGGCGACAAGCAACAGATTGTGCCGCTTGTGGGTACGCACACTTCCGGGGACACCCTGAATATGTTTGACGCCCCCAAGGCGCTGTGGCGTGAAATGCAAGGCTATGTCGGCAGCATCGCCATATCAGGCACAGGCAACCATGTGGCCACAACCTCGCCCCGCGGAAATATCGCGGTGGTCTTTGATACAACACGCAACAACGTCACCGATACGGTTTCCATGGAGGACGTTTGCGGCGTCGCCGTGCAAAATGGCCAAATCATAGCGACATCCGGACAGGGCTTGATTACCACGCTTTCCGGGTCAGTGCATACGCGCTCCGACCTTCAATTTGATAACCATCTGGTCCAAATTCGCGCGTTTTAAAGACCGAGCGATGTTTCAATCCGCTAGCACGGATTTTCCATTGCTCCCAAATACGACGATCACCAGAAACTAATCGGGATACTTAACGTCAACATGGCGTCGCTCGTTTAAAGACAGGACCGCCGCATCAAATATCAACGCGGCATCCCGGGCATCCGCCAGCGTCGAAAGCGGTGCTTTCCCACGCGCGAGACACTCGTCAACAAAATACTTATCCACGTGCAGGAAACTATCCCAATAGCCGCCATCATCCCAAAGCGGCTCAGTTGGTACGCCATACTTGATTTTGTCCCAAGTGGCGACGCCGGTGCCTTCAGTGCCCATGACTTTCACAAGGTAAGACCATGACTCGCGAGAATGGTCGTCGGTGGCAAAACTGCCCCACAGATTGGCAATCTGCCCGCCTTCATACATTGCGGCAATGCCCATCTGATCAATGGCAGAAGGGTCTTCAAAATGGGTATTACTGCCGGTCACCGAAACAGATTTCGGGCGGCCCATCACAGATAGCAGAACATAGATATGGTGCACGAACAGCTCGCGCATCATATACGTGTCCGTCATGCCGTAATGTGGCGGATGAGCGTTGTTAAACATCACCCAAAAGTTCAGAATGTGACCAAGGTTTCCGGAATGAGCATGGTATCTCAGACGCCTGACATCTTCTGAATACAGATAGTTATGTGACGGCATGCAGATCCGGCCTGCCTCTTCGGCAATTTTGGCAAGTGTTGCAATTTGCTCGGGCGTTTCGCAAACAGGCTTTTCCAACAGAACATGTTTTCCTGCCTGTAGCGCGCTTTTGGCGATGTCAAAATGCGTCGGCGTACTTGACGTGATCACAACCGCGTCGATGTCGCTGGCACCCAACAAATCATCAAGCGACTCATAGGCCTGCCCGCCATTTACACCGCAAAATTCCTGCGCTTTCGAATACGTTCTATTCCACGCGCCACCAATCAGGTCCGGTTCAATCTGCCTGAACGCCTCGGCATGTACCTGCGCAACGCGACCCGTACCAATAATCCCAAGCTTCATGATGTCTCCTTCGGTATGCCACACACAGGCGCGACCAAATGATCGGCCCTGAATAGTCAACTTGTGGGCCAAGGGTGATTTTGGCGCGATTAAACACCAAATCCCCCAGCCCGTGCGCTTAAGCGTCGGGTTCTGATCGCAACATCAAGTAACGCTGCCGCGGCTTGTTCTTAAGATAGTCCTCACGCGCCTCCTGCGTGCCCGGCGTCTCAGCAATCTGCGCGGTCGCCATGTCCCACCAGGAACTGGAGTACCCCGGAATGCGCTCATGCCAGTCCGTGCGCACATAGATCAGGCTCGACGCAGAACTCGCGCGGGCTTTGTCCAGCGCTGCCGCAAGCTCTTCGCGGCTTTCAACCTCAATAGTATCCAGCCCGAGCCCCTGCGCCACCTTCGGCAAGTCCAGCACAATGGGTTCGCCGTCATAACGACCCGATTGTGTCCGATAACGATAGTGGCAACCATAACCCTCTGATCCGACCTGTTCAGACACCCGCCCAACAGACGAGAAACCCTGATTGTCGACAAGGACAAAGATCACCTTCATGCGCTCTTGAGTGACAAGCGCAAGGTCAGCAGGGTTCATCATAAAAGTTCCGTCGCCAACCATACAGTAGACTTCGCGATCCGGCGCAGCCATTTTTGCGCCAATAGCGCCGGGGATTTCATACCCCATGACCGAATTTCCGTATTCAACCTGATAAGACAGCGTTTCACGGCAACGCCAGACTTTTTGCAGGTCTCCCGGTAACGATCCTGCAGATGTCACGATCACATCTTGTGGATCAGTTGATGCTTCAACGGTTCCGATGACCGCTGATTGGGCAATGGGTTCAAGATCCATCTGATAGAGTCTCTGAACCTCTGCATCCCACCACGCATTATGGTCCGCCATTTCCTTGCGATACGCGTCACCTGTATCAAAGTCTGCCAACAGCGAAAGCAGATCTTCCAACGTGGCCTTAGCGTCACCGGTCAAAGGAATGGCGGCATGCTTATAGGAGTCCAGCTCAAACGTGTTGATGTTGATAAATCGCACATTCGGATTGGCAAATATCGACTTTGACCCCGTCGAAAAATCCGTCAAACGCGTGCCGATGCTCACCACAAGATCCGCTTCAGAAGCGACTTCATTTGCGCCTTTTGTACCCGCGACACCCGCCGCACCCAAACTCAGCGGATCATCATACAACAAAGACCCTTTACCAGCGTGCGTCTCGGCAACAGGCACGCCCGTTTTGGCCGCAAAGTCACGCAACACACCTTCGGCCTGCGAATACCGCACGCCGCCCCCGGCCAGGATTAGCGGGCGCTTTGCCTGCTTCAGCCATTCCGCCGCACGCTCAATCAGCGCCTTGTCGGCACGATTGCGCGGAATGGTCCAAACACGCTTATGAAATAACTCTACGGGAAAATCGTGGGCGAAGGTCCCGACATCCTGCGGGATGCCAAGGAAAACCGCCCCGGTATCTGCTGGCGACGTGAGAACTCGCATGGCTTCTGGCAAAGCTGTGATCGCCTGTTCCGGGCGGGTCAAACGGTCAAAATACCGAACCACAGGCCGAAACGCATCGTTGACAGATGCTTCTTGGGAATACTCTGACTCAAGCTGTTGCAACACCGGCGCTTGCACCCGCTCTGAAAAAGTATCGCCCGCCATAATCAAAACAGGCACGCGATTGATTGTCGCCGTCGCCGCCGCCGTCACCATATTGGTCGCACCCGGCCCGATCGAAGACAGAACCGCCATACACTGTGTGCGGTTCTTCATTTTGGAAAATCCGACGGCAGTGTGAACCATGCTTTGTTCATTACGGCCAAGGTAATACGGCATGTCATCGGCATACTGCTGACTGGCTTGCGCCACACCGCCAATATTCCCGTGACCAAAAATACCCCAAAGACCAGCAAAAAAGCGGGTTTCGATCCCATCCACTTCAACATATTGGTTAATCATGAATTTGACGATGGCCTGACCCAAAGTCAGTCGGATTGTTTCACCTGTCACGTGACACCCCTCTCCAATTTTTCAACATGTCATTGCGGTAGTCTCAAAGGAGTAGCCTCTAATAGCAACCCTTGCAAGGGCTTGCACAAATTCTGATTATTGATACCATATAGAAGCAACAGAACCTATTTTTTACTGTTTTTATGCAAAAAACACGAATGAAAACTTAGCAAGGGCTTGCAACATGAAGGGAAAATTTCGTGAGTAGCTCGCCGAAAAATCTCGACGTCGTCACAATTGGTCGGGCCTCCATCGACCTTTACGGAGCCGAAATCGGGGTTGATCTACCAGAAGCCACTTTGTTCAGACGCTCCGTCGGTGGCAGCCCGACAAACATTGCAATTGGCGCTTCACGACTTGGCCTGCGCGCAAGCCTGTTGACGCGTGTCGGTGACGATCAGATGGGATTGGCGATTTTACAATGCCTGAAGAACGAAGGCGTGGACTGTTCTGCAATTAAAGCTGATCCTCAACGCCTGACCGCGCTGGTATTGCTTGCCGTACAGGATCACAAACACGCGCCGCACCTTTTTTATCGGAGCGATTGTGCCGACATGTCCCTGTGCGAATCTGACGTCACACAATGTCTGATTGCCCGCACAAGATCGATAGTCTTGACCGGAACCCATTTTTCCACCGCAACCGTTTCGGCGGCCAGTTGGCGCGCTATTAAGCTGGCAAAAAAACATGGCGCGCGCGTAATTTTTGATATCGACTTTCGCCCGTCTCTGTGGGGGCTGACCAGTCATTCAGAAGGCGCTCAAAGAACGGGTTTGTCCTCAGCGGTTACCAAGGCATTTTCCAAAGTCATCACCGCATCCGATCTGGTTGTTGGCACAGAAGAAGAGATTTGCGCAGCCACCGGACGGGAAGAAGTCGCTGAAGCATTGTCTCAAATTCGCAGCCAGTCTGACGCAATTGTGGTCTGCAAACGCGGCGCGTACGGGTGTGACGTTTATCTAGCCGGAACAGACAACGTTGGTGCAAGGCCCGTTCAAGGCCAGCAATTCAGCGTCGATGTCGTCAATACAATCGGCGCCGGCGACGCCTTTATGGCAGGCTTTTTGCGTGGCTACCTGAATGACGAACCCCTGCAGACATGCGCAACCTACGCAAACGCCAATGGTGCAATTGCCGTCACCCGTCTGCTGTGTTCACAGGATTACGCACATTGGCCTGAACTTAAAAAATTCATCGCACCTGACGAAACCTCAGACCCAGAGCGCAGCAAAACCCCCATGAAGAACTTCTTTTTACTGGCGTGCGACCATCGCAGCCAATTTCGGGACATTACTGACGACCTCGGCACCGACCACAGCCGGTTTGGCGCTTTTAAGCAACTGGCCGTAAAAGCGGCGCAAGACGTTGGTCAGCACATCCCGAACACAGGCGTCATCATCGACGATGAATATGGAACAGATGCCCTGTTTGATGCCGGCCGTAATGGCGTTACCGCCGCCCGCCCTGTCGAAGTTCCCGGTTCGCGCCCTCTTGAATTTGTAACAGGAAAAGACGTCGGCTCAGCCCTAATCGAATGGCCACGCGATCAAATTGTCAAATGTCTTTGCCACTACGATCCATCTGATGAACCGGCCTTGTTACGGACACAACAAGACAGAATTTTACAAGTTTTCGAAGCCTGCCAACGCACCGGCCACGCGTTTCTTCTTGAGATAATCCCCCCCGCCAAGGCGGGTAATCGCATTGAAGCAGTGACCAGGGCGCTCGCGCAGATCTACGCGCTTGGCGTCAAACCCACCTATTGGAAGCTGGAGCCGTTTGTGGATACACATAATTGGAACCGGATCAATGAAATCGTAGAACAAGAAGATCCAGACTGTCGCGGGATTGTCATGCTTGGACAAGCCAACACAACCGAGCAACTTGCCGATGCCTTGCGCGCCACGGCAGAGGCCCCGTTAGTGATCGGGTTTGCCATTGGCAGAGCGATTGTCGCAGAGCCCTTCCAAGCCTGGATCGAAGGTAAAATCGACGATGACTCCGCCGTGGCCCAGATGTCGAAAAAATTCCGGAATTTCATCGAAGTATGGAACGAGAGCCGACCCGATACGGCGCAACAAACCGTAGGGAGCTAAGTTGATGTGGACACTGAACGACCTTCACCACAAATCTCGTCCCCCCAACTCCGATGGTTTGGTGCATCACGTTACGCCCGAAACCGCGAAATGGGATTACACGTTCTTTGACGTCTACAAACTGAAACCTGGGCAAGCCATATCCCGGACAAACGACGGTTTAGAAATATGTGCTGTAGTTATCAGCGGCGCTGCGCGCTTTACAACCGACGGGTTGGCAACGCAGGAAACAGACCACCGCCATGGCCCGTTTGATCGCAAACCATGGGCCATGTATGTCCCACTCGATCAATCATGGGACGTGACTGCCGTAACCGATCTGGAAATCGCAATTTGCGGATCAGTGGCAGAAAACAAAAAAACACCCTTTGTAATTGCTCCGGGTGATCGGTCCGTCGAAACACGCGGCAAAGGCAACAACATCCGTCATGTGATTGACCTTCTTCCAGCTGACCGGGATCTGGCAGATCGTCTTTTGGTGGTCGAGGCAATTACGCCTCCAGGGTGCTCTTCCAGCTATCCGCCCCACAAACACGACCAGGACAACATCCCCCATGAATCTCAACTGGAAGAAGTCTATTATTACCACATCAGACCAGAACAGGGATTTGCGTTTCAAAGGGTTTATACTGACGACCGTTCCCTAGATGTTACTGCGTCACCTGAAAACGGCGATGTCATGCTGGTGCCAAAAGGATACCATCCGGTTTCCGCACCCCACGGGTATGAGCTTTTCTACCTGAACGTGATGGCTGGCCCCAAGCGGGCATGGCACACAACGACCGCCGCCGAACACGTGTGGTTGCTGGACACTTAAGGGCGTTAAAACGCCATATAAAAACTTGCTCAAGCTGAGCGAGTTAGATCACGTGCGGTCTCAGCGACCCACGCTCAACAAACTGGCAATTGACGACGCGTTGTTCGCGCGCCTTCCCGGCCGACTTTATTCTGTCCTTCAGCATTTCTATGCCGCTGGCGACAACTTGCGTCGTGTCCGCGCGAAACGTCGACAGCGGATGACTGGCCCATCCTGTGGCCTGAATATCATTGAAACCGATGACGCCAACATCGGGGATTCTCCGGTGGCATTCAAAACGCAGCGCATCGATTGCGCCAATCCCCAACAGATCGTCCGCACAGAAAACACAGTCCAGTTGAGGATTGTCGCGAAACAGCTCTGAAGCGCCAGCATACCCATCCGCATACGCGTAATTCTCCGCGCGCTTAACCACCGGCTCAATCCCTTTTTCCGCCCAAACTTCGGCGAAACCCGCCAACCTGTCTTGCGTTGTCGAGACGCTGGAACTGACGCCGATAAAGCCCGGTTTCTCATAACCCCGCGCAATAAATTCGCGCGCGGCATGCCGGCCACCATGCGTGTTGTCGACAAATACAGAATCCACGTCTCCGACGCCGTGAAATCGCCCAAAGGCTTGGATCAACGGAATTTTTGCGTCACAAATTCGCTCCAAAAACCGCTCGTCCACGGTCGAGGAAGCAACGATTACGCCATCCACCTGATACTGCAGAATAAGATCAACGGCCTGATCCCAATCGAAATTTCCTTTGAGATTGAATGCCACCGGCAAGAGTTTGCGTTCCTGAAGCTCCGACGTAAAGGCATCGACAACCGAGTTGATAAATGGATTGGCAAACGCATTGGTGACCAAAGCAATCATATCAGAACGCCCGGTCGCCAGACTTCGGGCCAATACATTTGGCTGGAACCCGATTTCCTTTGCGGCCTTCATAACGCGCTGCCGGGTCGATGGTGAGACAGACGCACCCGGTGTAAACGATCTTGAAACGGCCGACATCGACACATCGGCCAATCGTGCAACATCCATAAGAGTTGCACGTTTTGCCGTAGGGCTATCATCAAAATCGGGCAAATTGCATCCTCATTCGCTCACTGCGCCAGCCGCCTCTGAGCATATCATTCATCAGTCAGGTCACTTGTTGGACCACATAGTCAGGTTCGTCAAATACCATCGTAGCTTTGAGCATTTCATCCGCGCGCTCAATTCCCTCATTTCGTGACATTGCCGCATCTTCGTGCTCGATGCTGACCCAACCATTATAGTTGTTCAATGCAAGTTGATAGAAAAAGTCACTCCACCACTTTGCGCCATGCCCGACCCCAATCGCACAGTGCGTCCAGGCCCTTGGTTTGGCCGTTGCAAGCGACCCGTTTTCCATCAGGCTGTGCGTTGCTGCAACGCTTGTGTTGATGAACGTGTCTTTTCCATGCACATGCGCAATACTGTCGCCCAGATAGTCGACCGATTGAATAGCATCGGCACCCATCCACATGAGGTGACTGGGGTCGAGGTTTGCACAGATCAGCTCCCCTATCTCCCCTCGCAACTGCATCAGCGTGGCCGGGGAATAAACAAGCTGTGACCCATGCATTTCTATGGCAAGCTGTTCTACCCCGTTTTCATGCGCAAAACGCGACAGGTCATGCCAGTACGGCAACAACCGTTCGGTCCATTGCCATTTTAGTTGTTCCTGGTTTTCCTCTGGCCAGGAAGAAGTAATCCAATTGGGTGCCAGTCGGTTTCATTGGCTGCCGGAAGGCCAGACATCAGCACCACCATTTTCAACCCAAGAATACCTGACAATCGGATTGTATCGCGCACCACGCGGTCCTGATTTGCGCCTGTAACCGGATGTAATTGGTTCCCGTTGCAGTTCAAAGCAACCACGGAAAGGTCACGCCGGTCGAAGTGATCCAAAAACGCTTTGCGCGCCTTTTTCGAGGCAAGCAGCCCAGTCAGATCAACATGCGGCGCTGACGACCAATTGCCAGTATTGACCTCAACACCTGAAATACCATGCGCCTGAGCCGCGTCGAGCATCTTCTCGAACGGCAAATTGGCAAGACTGTCAGATACCAATGATAGCTTCATACGAACTTTCCTAAAACATGGCTTCCAATGTCATCTTGTGGCGCCGAACTGAAAGCGCTTGCAATTCAGCCTCCGCTAACCACCGAAAACAGGAGATTGATTGGCTGGGAATCGACAATTTTTCAGCCGCCAAACCTAAGCCTGTCTTGCGCATCAATTGCGGCATTCAGCTTGCTGTCCAACCATCCGCCCGCCAGCGCTTCTCGCAGCAACTCTTGCTGGCTCGCCGGTGTCATGCCGCTTGGCCCAAGTGGCGCATCATTATCAAGGTTGGCCGGAAACGGGTAAGCTTCTGCAGTAGCAGCAATAACATTCTCAATCTCGCGCTTAGGCATGGTCTCACGCGTCACGTACTCAAGAAGTTGCGGATAGACTTTCTTGACCATCGCGCTGCGATCCACATGTTCCATGGTGCGCCCATAAATAGAGCCGACCTGCATCAGATTCACAAACCGCTGAATGTCTTTCGTGGTATTGTCGCCTGCTGCATGGAATATCGCGGGATTAAAGAACAACAAGTCCCCCTTATTCAGCGCCAATTGCACGCAATTCTCCTGGAAAAACGCCTGAAATTCCGGGCGACGTACTGCAAGATACCCCGGTTGAAAATGCTGTGAGAAAGGCAATAACTTGGTCGGCCCAGAGGCAATTGGCGTTTCGGTGTGAGCCACCGCCCCCTGAAGTGTCAATAAGGGCACCGTAGCATGTTGCCCCGCCGGCGAACATTTCAACGCTGCCTCAGTCTGGATTCCCATATGGTAATCCCGGTGAACCATTTGCGCCCTTCCGCCAGGGCGCACGACATTCACCTGAGTTGTGATCTGATACCCCGTTCCCAACCATGCCTGGCACGCCCGGTGCACGATTTCATTTGCGTTATAGCGAATGAATAAATCCGGATTCCGATCCGCAAGTTTCTGGTGGGAATTCCAAAGGCGGGAATTTGTTCCGGCTTCAGCAAAGTGATCACCGGACGTGTTGTCGCCAGCCTCCTCCTCATCAATGATCGAGAAAAGAACCGAGGTAACGTCGTCAATCAGCGGGATGTCATCATAGCCACCTCGGACTGCGAAAATGCCTGCGCCTGTCGTAAAAACGCGATTAAACTCTTGCATTACTTCAAAGGAACGGGCCTCAGACTGAAATTCATTTCGCAGCGCATCTCCGGAATAAATCGGGATATCTTCGACGATTCCTTCTGCGAACGGACAGTCTTGCACCGCTGTAACACGCCGACACTCACGCTCAAAAGCGTCCAGATCAAAGTCTTGTTCGCCAAACCAGACAGGCTGAAATGATTGCATTTTTGGTCTCTACCTTTCCAGAATAGCAGGATCCACGAAGTTCTTTGAACTTCTAATTGCGCCCGCCAGAGTGGCACACGCATTCGCGCCTTAGCTGAGCCCTTTTGCAAACCGGTGCTGTTTTGCTAGCAACAGTTCACCAAACGCAGACAAGGCGACCCCAATATGAAACGTCACCCCAACGATTGCAAGCCCTTGCAATAATTCACATGACGACAACCAACAGACGCGCAACCCGTGCCCAAGATCCAAGAAAATAATGGTAAATAATCAAATTGGGCTGTGTGATCAGCGCCTAAAACTGGGTCAGAAGTCTAACCCAAGATCTATCGTGCGCGCCGAATGCGTCAAAGCACCAGATGAAATATAGTCAACACCTGTCGCTGCAATAGACGCAACACGCTCCAGATTAACGTTTCCGCTGGCCTCGGTCTTCAAACGGCCGTCGACCATCGCGACAGCTTCGCGCAGCATGTCATTGTCCATGTTGTCCAACAGCACAGCCGAGGCCCCACCCACGTCCAGAACCTCAGCCAGTTGATCCAGACGATCAACTTCGATTTCAACGGCCATCATGTGGCTCGCACTGGATTGAGTTGCCTCAAGAACCTCACGCACACCGCCTGCTGCCGCGATGTGGTTGTCCTTGATCAGGATCGCATCAGACAGCGAATAGCGATGGTTGAACCCGCCGCCATGAAGCACGGCAAGTTTTTCAACAAGGCGCAGTCCAGGCGTGGTTTTACGCGTGCACGTCACCCGGGCGTCGGTGCCTATGGTTTGCTCCACAAAACTGGCGGTCTTGGTGGCAATGCCGGTCAGACGTCCGGCAAAGTTCAGAGCCACACGTTCTCCTGAAAGGATTGCGCCCGCATCCCCTTTGATGGTCATCAGCGTGTCACCGTTCTGGCAAGTTTGACCATCGGAAAAATGGGACGTGATCTCAAGCGACGGATCAACCAGCCGAAAGGCAATTGCTGCGACCTGCATACCGGACACAACCGCATCTTCGCGGGCATTCAGGCACGCTTCATATTTTGTACCCGCCGGGATCACCGCGCGGGTGGTTACGTCACCATAGCTGCCCAGATCCTCTATCAGCGCATTGCGGATCACAGGTTCCAGAACCAGATCGGGTACGGTGGCAAAACTCATGTCAGCTCCTTACAAGCCTGCGCCCGAATATTAAGCGCGTCTGAAAGATACATTTTGGATCGTTGGCCCGGCCCGTCTGACGGTTCGGGAAAATCAGACCGTTCATGCGCGCCGCGACTTTCTTCCCGGATCAGTGCGCCCGCTGAAATCAAGGTCGCGGTGGCACACATATTCAGAAAAGATGGGCTGCGCGCATTGGCGGCCTCAAGTGTTGCAATGTTCTGCAGGGCTTTCGTCAACCCGGCGCGGTCTCGGACAACCCCGACAAACTGCGTCATCGTTTGACGCAACTCCTGAACAGCGATCGCATCAGGCGGGTTTCCGCCCTCGGGAAACTGGATATCCAATTCAGGCGCATCTTGTGACAAGGCAACTTTTGCAGCCATGCCCTCTGCGCAAATGCGCGCATAAACCAGCGCCTCCAACAAACCGTTCGACGCGAGCCGGTTTGCCCCGTGCAAACCCGTCGAAGAAGCCTCTCCGCAAACCCACAACCCATCAAGGCTGGCGCGTCCGGCGATGTCGGTGGCGATACCCCCCATGTGGTAATGGGCGGCGGGCGCAACAGGAATAGGCTCTTTGGCCGGGTCAATGCCATTGCGGGCGCAGTATCCGGCAACCGATGGAAACAGCGTTTTTATTCGCTCTCCTAAAACCGCGCGCGTGTCCAGCATCGGGCGATTGTCCGCCTTGACCTCGGCAAAAATCGCACGGGCCACAACATCGCGCGGCGCAAGTTCGCCGTCTGGATGAACGGCTTGCATGAAACGTGCGCCGTGGTTGTTGACCAGAATTGCACCTTCCCCCCGCAATGCTTCGGTGGCCAGCGGGGCAGGGTCCTCTCCGACATCCATTGCTGTGGGGTGAAACTGTACAAATTCAGCATCTGCAATCAAAGCGCCAGCGCGCGATGCCATACCGATGACCTGTCCCCGAATGCGCGGCGGATTGGTTGTCAGCGCATAAAGCCCGCCGGACCCGCCCCCGGCCAATAACACAGCGGCACCGCGTAACATGACCGGGCCCGACCGGCCTTTGCCCGCAGACTGAACAGCGACGCCGGTCACGCGATCCGCTTTGACCTCCAGATCAAGCGCCATTGTGCCCTCAAGCACCTGAATCGAAGGCGTTGCGCGCACCTGGGCAATCAACGCCGCCATGATTTGCGCGCCAGCCTGATCGCCTTTTACCCGTACAACGCGTGCAAAACTGTGGGCCGCTTCGCGCGACAGCACATATTCCCCACCTTTGGTGCGATCAAAGGGCGTTCCCATCGTTGTGAGGTCAAGAATGTAGTCGCGCGCTTCGCGCGTCACGAGGTCGGCTACATCGGCGTTCACCGTTCCTGCACCCGCGTTGACTGTGTCGGTTGCGTGATTTTCCGGGCTGTCATTCGCGTCCATCGCAGCGGCCACGCCACCTTGTGCCCAGGCAGAGCTTGCGCCTTCGCCCAGTTTTTCCGGCGAGATCATAACCACCGGGTGCGGCGCCAGTTTTAGCGCCGCGTAAAGCGCGCCAAGACCCGCACCCACAATGATAATGCGATCGGTGGAGACGTCCTTCATGTCAGATCAGAGGTCCAGTTTTTTGGACAAATCGATCATCGCCTGCACAGAACGACGTGCTTTCACGGCGATCTGTGGGTCGACTTCAACCTGACCATCCATCGTGTGCAACACATAAAGGATTTTTTCGAGCGTTATTTTCTTCATATAGGGGCACATATTGCAGGGCCCGACGAAATCCACTTCGGGCAGCTCGTCAGCAATGTTCGACGCCATAGAACATTCTGTAATCAGCATCGCCTTTTCAGGTTTTTCATCTGTCACGTATTTTATGATGCCGCTGGTAGAGCCAGAATAATCCGCCTCGGACACAACCTCGGGCGTGCATTCGGGGTGGGCAATCAGCCGCGTGCCCGGGTTCCATTCGCGGAAATCGCGCAAATCCTGCGCGGTGTATTGTTCGTGAACGATACAGGAGCCCGGCCAATAAACCACGGTCTTGTCGGACTCATTGGCGACATTTTGCGCCAGATACTGGTCGGGGGTCATGATCACTGTTTCGCTGTCCATCGCGTTTACGATCTCAAGCGCATTGGACGAGGTGCAACAGATATCCGATGCGGCTTTCACCTCAGCGGTTGTGTTCACATACGACACCACCGGCGCGCCGGGGTATTTTGCACGCATCTCTTCGATGCCTTCAGCGGTGATACTTTCGGCCAACGAACAACCTGCCTCCATGTCAGGCATCAACACGGTTTTCTCGGGGCTAAGGATTTTTGACGTCTCTGCCATGAAATGCACGCCAGCCTGCACAATGACATCCGCTTCAACGTCGCTCGCTTTCATCGCCAATTGCAGGCTGTCGCCGACAAAATCAGACACACCGTGATAGATTTCGGGAGTCATGTAATTATGACCCAAAATGACGGCGTTGCGCTCTTTTTTGAGCGCATTGATTGCTTTGATATAGGGCACATAAATTGCGAAATCAGCGGGCGTCACAACGCGGTTCATACGCGCAAAGATATCCTGCATTGACTCGACGCTCTCAGGCGATGGCGCAAGATCGTAGTTGTTTGAAAGAACGGTGCGAATATCCATAAGATCGAGCAACGATAGACCCTCTAAAGATTTGTTTCGTGCCTACTACACTGATGGAAGATCAATGCCTAGCCACATCGTTTCGGTGCCATTTTGAAACCTAGGCATTCAAAGTGCGAGATCCTTCTGATTGGCCCGCATAACAGCGGGTTATTAGACATTCGGAATCGGGCGACGGCGCCTGATGAATTGGAATATGGTAATGCCAATAAAATTGTAGTCACGTTGCCCTCCCGACAGCATCTTTCAGATGCGCCTGCCGTGCTATGTGCCACATAGGGTGCCGAAGTCCGGCCAAGTCCAACTCAATCTGACCAACCGCAACCGACTTTGAACAAATACAGCTTTATCGACGGAGTTTGCCAAACAAGACCTTGAGCGTCAGCCAAGTTCGAAAGGCAGCGTCACAGAACAGATGCCGGCGCCCACCTTTGCCGCTTTCAGTGGGCTTTCGAAAAAACCTCTGAGCAAACCAAATCGGTCTAGCCCCTTTGTTTAGCGCCACCGAAGTTGGGTTTGTTTAGTTGGGTTTTGTTACGGAACTCAAAGGCTAAAACGTCGTTCTTATCCTAGGTCCGACCTTGGTCGCGTTTCGCCACGCTGCGCCGTGACTTCTCCAAAGCGGACGTTGAACGTTTGTGCATTGGGGTGGACGTTTCCTAGTTTCTGGACAGGAAAAAGCTGAGGAACTGTCAACGGCAGTGAAAACGAAAACAGAAGGGAGGACAGAATGCAGAATTTCGCGGTGTTATACAATAACGACCGCATTAGTCCTGTGGTTTCAATTGATCGCTGCAACACAAGCTTCAAATTTCTCCGCTGGCGTTTGGTAATGCAAGGTCTTTCGAGGTCGCTCGTTGAGCTGGCGAGCGACGGCGCTGAGTTTGGCTTGGCTAAAGCCCGATATATCAATGCCTTTCGGGAAGTACTGTCTGAGAAGTCGGTTAGTATTTTCGTTGCTACCGCGTTGCCAAGGTGGCTGCGGATCACAGCAGAAGACGTCGATCTTTGTGGCCATGGTGAACTTCGCATGACCGGACATCTCAGATCCTCGGTCCCAGGTCAGTGACCGATACAGCTCTTTGGGCAGCTTGCGTGCCGGCTTGATCAGGGCCGTGATAACACTTTGGGTGTCCTTGGTCTCGACTTTGGCCAGCATCACAAACCGGGAATGGCGCTCCACCAGTGTGGCAATATAGCTGTTGTTCGAGCCAACGATCAAATCACCTTCCCAGTGTCTTGGGACAGCGCGATCCTCGACCTCAGGAGGGCGTTCACTGATCGGGATCGCATTCTTGATCTTGCGCAGCTTCAACCCTTTCTGGGTCGCGTGCCGTGACCGTCTAATGGCACGCGGACTGCGCAAACATTCCTGCAATTCCTTTTTCAATACCCCACGGGTCTGTACATAAAGGCTGCGATAGATCGTTTCGTGGCTCACGCGATGCTGTTCCTCGTCGGGGTGCTTGCGTTTGAGCCAACCAGCGATCTGCTGCGGTGACCATTTCCGACGCAACTTGCGTGCGATCAGTTGGCACAATGGGTCGTTGAACGAGAGCTTACATGATTTGGGCCGCGTTGCGCAGTCCCAGGCCCGCTGATCCGAGCGCGCCGCGCGATAGGCCTGACGCCCGCCGTTTCTATGAACCTCTCGGCTGATTGTTGATGCGACCGCTTCAAGTTTCGCGCAATAGAGCGGAAGGATTGCTGGGCGACCAACCCGCGAGATATCTCCTCTCGCTCCGATAGGCTCAAAGCAAATCGCGACCTCTTACGGCAGGTGGCCGGATCCCGCCAAACTGCGCCAAATGCGGAATGATCGAAGACGACGCACGATTGAAGTGCCGACCAATCGAACTCATCGACTCTCCGCGTTGCCACCGATCCCACATCTCGGACTTCTGTTCGTCAGTGTAAAACGTCCTTGTGCGATACTTCATCTCCAACACTCCATCTTTCAAAAGAGACTAAAGTGTTGCACTCACCCGTTGAAACCGCCCC
>NZ_JBDVNC010000006.1:0-8038 GCF_039969785.1 Shimia sp.
GTCGAATGACACTCAAAAATCCCATGTCGATCACTCCAAATCTCCCTGAACAAAAACGTCAGGGCCATGTGTTCACATGGGTCAATTCTCAGTGACAATTTGGGGGGCTACCGGGTCAGTTCTCAATGACATTCAACATCAAGGTGATAATGCGCGTTGTTAACGAGGTGAGAGAGGTGTCGATAAGATGACCAAAGCTAGTGTGCAGACAATGGCGAAACAGGCAGCCTCGGCCTTTATCCGCGAGGCGCGGGAGGCAGGTTGGCAGCGCGCGAAATTCGAGATCAAGCCTGATGGCAGCGTCATCGTCGATGCCAACATGATAGCTCCAGAGGCCGCAGACGACTTTCTCAACAGTGACTTGAGAATGGGCGAATGACCCGCAAGAGCCTGCCAAAATACGTCTATCGTGACAGGGGGTATCTCCGGTTCATCCGGCGTTCACGCGGTATCTCGGTCATGATGCACGAGGAAGCGGGCACGCCGGAATTTTGGGATCATTACAATCGCCTGCTGAAGGGAAAACCAACGCCAGCGCCGGTGAAACGCAATTTTGAGGCGTTGATTCTTAGCTACTACGAGAGTGACGCCTACAAGAAGCTGAAGCCTCGGACGAGATCCGATTATCGGCGGTACATCAGTCACATTCGTGAGATCTGGGCCGACAAAGACCCGGCTAGGATCGAAACCCACCACATTTATGAACTGCATCGGGCAAATGCGGATCATTGGCGGCAAGCCAACTATCTCGTTCAGGTTATGGTCGTCTTGATGAATCACGCCCGGTTGATCGGCTTCATCAAGAAAGAGCACGGCAATCCGACGAAGGGTATTCCGCTTTTCAAGCAGCAGAGCGACGGCTGGGAGCCGTGGCCAGATGATGTTCGGGAAGAGTTTGAAGCGCTGGCTTCAAAGCGGGCACGGTTGGTCTACGAGCTTTGCGTTGGCACAGGCCAGCGTATCGGCGATGTCGTGAAGATGAAGTGGGCACACTTTTCCGACGAAGGGTTCGATTTCACTCAGGGCAAAACCGACAAGCCGCTGTGGATCCCGCTTACCGACCGGCTGAAGGCCCATCTAGACGGAATTGTGCGAACAGACGGCACTGTTGTGACCGACGCGAAGGGTCGATCAGTGAGCTACCGTATAGTCGCCGAGGAAGTGCGTGCCATCAAAAAGAAGATGAAGCACGAGAAGGCGAGCTACTACAAAACACACGGGCTCAGGAAAAACGCGACGATCGAGCTTTATCTGGCTGGATGTGATGACGAGATGGTCAAGGCCGTCACCGGCCATTCAGGCGTCGAGATGCTGAAAAAGTACGGTGGGCCGATCCGGCAAAGAGAGCTCGCGAAGCGCGCTCAAGAGGCAAGAAATCAAATGGAACGAAGCAAGAGCGAAACGTGAAAGTTTCAACGGTTGTTTCAAAAATGGCAGTGAAGGAGAGGAAGGATGACGCAAGCCATTGATTTTATTGGAGGCGAGTACCGGAATCGAACCGGTGTACACGGATTTGCAATCCGCTGCGTCACCACTCCGCCAACTCGCCATCCGTGGTGTCTCAGAGCATGCCTGAGAGTGGCGTCTAAATGATCCGATTTACAATGCGGTGCAAGGCCTTTTTTTGCAATACGGAGCCCCTTTTGGCCATGTCCGAAGCCAAAATACATGGTGACAGGCCATATGACGCGGGCCTAATCGCGGAAAACCGAGGGTCGGACGTTGCCGAGCGGGGGCAGTTGTGGCAAGAGAGTGCAACTCCAGTCAAAGCAAACGAGTTTGGTATGACCGATTACACTGCCCTCCGTACCACCATGGTAGACACCCAGGTGCGCCCGTCTGATGTCACAAAGTACACAGTTATCGAAGCGTTGTTGAATGTGCCGCGCGAAGCTTTTGTGCCGCGCGATCATCGAGATGCCGCTTATGCAGGCGATCACATTGCGCTGGATCAGGGGCGGGTCATTCTGGATGCACGCACATTGGCCAAAATGCTGGATGCGCTGGACCTGCAAAAAGACGATCTGGTTTTGGACATCGGCTCTGGTCTGGGCTACTCGGCCGCCGTTATTGCACGTATGGCCGAAGCCGTGATCGCGGTTGAGGATGAAGAAGGCCGCGCGAGCGAAGCGCAGAGCACTTTGGCAGAGAATGGCGTGGATAATGCCGTTGTCCACACAGCGCCACTGACCGAAGGGGCTGCTGAGCACGGGCCTTATGACGCCATAGTTGTTCAGGGCGGCGTGGAATTTTTACCCGAATCGCTGACTTCGCAGTTGAAAGAAGGCGGCCGTATCGTCACGTTGTTCATTGAGGGGGCGCTTGGGGTTGTTCGTATCGGTTACAAGATCGACGGCGAAATCAACTGGCGCTATGCATTTAATGCGGGGGCTCCGGTCTTGCCGGGCTTTGAAAAGCACCACGCGTTCGAATTATAAGGTCTGAAAAAACCGGACTGCAAAAGGTAGAGGGTTATATGTTCCATCGCGTGCATAGAGCGGTTCGCACAGGCGCCTTGGCGCTGAGCGTGTCAGTCATTTCAGTTGCATCCGCTTCTTCCGAGACGCTTTCCGATGCAATGGCGGCGGCGTATCAACATAGTGGTCTGCTTGATCAGAACAGGGCCTTGTTGCGGGCAGCAGACGAAGACGTTGCTTCTACTCTGGCCTTGTTGCGCCCGTTGATCAGCTGGTTCGGAGAAGTTGGCAGTTCCTACAGTAGTAGCCGGACTTCCAGTTCGTCACCATCCAGTTTCCACTCTAATTCGACCGATGCGGCCATTGGACTGTCCTTCGATCTTTTGGTGTTTGACGGCGGTGGAACGCGACTGGCTGTTGATTCGGCGAAGGAAACCGTTCTTGCGACACGTCAGGCGCTGATCTCGACAGAGCAATCTGTGCTGTTTGACGCGATGCAATCGTTCATGTTCGTGATACGCGACACGGAAATTGTGTTGCTGAGACAAAACAACCTGCGCCTGCTGGAGCGGGAACTGCAGGCTGCCAAGGATCGGTTTGAAGTTGGTGAAGTCACGCGCACTGACGTTGCGTTGTCCGAGGCCAGCCTTGAAGGCGCGCGGGCGGCATTGTCAGCGGCGCAAGGCGACCTGATGCAAAGCCAAGAGTTTTATGCGGCGGCTGTTGGCCATCGACCCGGCAATCTGGTGACGCCGACAAGGCTGCCCTATACCGCCAAATCGATGGATGACGCCAAAGCTGTGGCGATCCGGTCCCATCCCGAAATGATCCGCGTTCAACACGAGATTTCAGCGGCAGAGCTGAATGTGTTGCGTGCCAAATCAGACATGGCACCGGAAATCAGCCTGACGGCGCGCTTGTCGACTTCTCAGGATCTCGGAAATGACAATTTTTCGAATGGGTCTTCTATTGGGTTTAGCCTGTCTGGCCCGATTTATCAGGGTGGTCGGTTGTCGTCGCTTGTACGGCGATCAATGGCGCAACGTGACGCCGCCCGTGCATCGCTACATGTGGCACGCCATAGCATCCGCCAGCAGGCAGGCAGCTCTTGGGCCGTTTTAACTGCTGCAGGCGCGGCCATCGTGTCGAGCGAACGTCAGGTCGAAGCGTCAAGGATTGCTTTCGAAGGTGTGCGTGAAGAAGCAAAGCTGGGTGCTCGGACCACGCTGGATGTTTTGACAGCTGAACAAGATTTGCTGGATGCAGAGTCAAACCTGATTGCAGCGCAGGCTGCGCAATACATCGCAGCATACAGTGTTCTGTCATCGATGGGGCTTTTGACGGTGGATCATCTGAACCTGCGCGTCGAGCAATACGATCCTGAGGCCTATTACAATCTGGTCAAAGACGCACCGGCGGAACTGACCAAACGTGGAAAGCAACTGGACAAAGTGCTGAAAGCGTTGGGGAAAGAGTAACAACTTTTTCCTATCGGTTGTGTGGTGAGCGGGCAACCGCTACACTCACATCGAGGAAAGAGTGGTACATCCAAATGCCTGACCCGGTAACCAATCCAGAGATTGAAGACGTTTTGACGTCAATTCGCCGCCTTGTTTCGGAGAATCGCAGTGTTGCTCCTGCCGCCGCACCGTCGGTTGTTGAGGTGTCTAACGAGACGCAAGACCGTTTTGAACAGCCCGAGGACACGTTGCCATCGGCGCTGGTTCTGACACCTGCATTGCGGGTGACGGAACCGGAGGACGTTTTTGAAGACGATACGGCGTCGGACACTCATGGTGAAAATGAAGAAGACGATAATGCCAGCGCATTTGAAGACGCCTTAGACGCCTCTCCTGATTGGAACGATGAGCCTGTAGAAGACGATGAACCGATTGAGAACGCTGATGCTGACGTAGAGGACGAGGACGTATTCGCATCCGAGGACATCTTTGCGCAAGAGAGTTTCCAAAACAGTGCAGATGACGATGATTCGCAGGACGACATGCGCGCAGATTTGGAGGTTCCCGAAGAACATGATTTCGAAGAAGAGCAAGATGAAACGTCGACGGGCGCTGTAGGTGACTCGTTTGAAGCCGCTGATGACCAAGATGCCGTTGAGGACATTGGCGACCTAGAGACGGTTGGTGAAGACGGCGAGGCTCCGTTTGATTTCCAGCAGGTTCTGAACTCCAGAATCGTACAATGGCGTGATTCTGGCAGTGACGAAGGGGTTGAAGAACCTGATGCGCCGGGCGATAGCGATTATGCTGGCACGAATACGCAGGCAGAAGCTTGGAAAGAAAGCGATCTGCAAGAAACGGATGACCATAGGTTGCATTCGTTTGAACAGTCGCTGCACGCCGAAATAATTGATGAGGTTGAGGCGACGCTTTTGCCAGATCTGGGCGAGGTCGTGGATGAGCCTGCCGTCATCGACGAGGAAATTCTGCGCGAGATGGTAGCAGATATTGTGCGTCAGGAATTGCAAGGCGCGCTGGGTGAACGCATTACCCGCAATGTCCGCAAGTTGGTTCGCCGCGAAATCCACAGAGCTTTGGCTGCGCACGATCTGGACTAAAAACCCTTGACCAACACGCAAAGAAAAAGCAGCGCGCCCATTTTAGGCGCGCCGCTTTTTGTTTGGAATGCGTCTGTTTGATCAGGCGGCTTCGGCCTGAGCAGCCGCATTGCGACGTTCGCTTTCTTCGCGAGACAGCGCGACAGATGTACGAACACCTTTGTCGACAAATTCCATCAGTCCCGAAACGACACGTTCGTTCGGGTCAATACCGGCGCAGGAAAGCACTTCGCGACCATCGCGCGAGCGCGCCCAGCGGGCGATCTGTTCGGGGCCATTGCCATATTTCTTGTCGTCAGCAATGGCGTCATCCAACGCGGCCAGAACAACGGCTGCAAATAGTTTGCGAGCGCGGTTGCCCTGTTCGTTATTAAAAGCCGCTCCATCAACGAAATCGGTCATCTCGTCGTCCTTGTATTATTGCTCTTGTGTTTTCGGCGTGCCGCTCCTTATGGCGTACTTACGCTGATTCGAATAGGCTGTTTTTGCATAGCTAATATGCAAAATTTGCATGGCATTCTGCAGGTGCAGCACGAAATACAGCATCTTGCCAGACCTCAGCCTGCAAGATATAGGATCGGAGGAAATTGGATCAACCTTTCTGCCATGGTTTTATGACATGCCCAAGATCAACGGAAACGAAATTCGCCCCGGAAATGTTCTGGAGCATAACGGAGGTCTTTGGGCCGCCGTCAAAGTGGACCACGTCAAACCCGGTAAGGGTGGCGCGTTCGCACAGGTCGAAATGCGCAATCTGCGCAACGGCTCAAAGCTGAACGAGCGTTTCCGCAGTGCCGACAAGGTTGAGCGCGTGCGTTTGGATCAGAAAGACCAGCAGTTCCTGTATGAAGATGACGGAATGTTGGTTTTCATGGACACGGAAACCTACGAGCAAATTCAGTTGCCTGCAGAACTTTTGGGCGATCGACGCCCTTTCCTGCAGGACGGGATGACGATCAAGGTCGAGTTCTATGACAGCGAAGCCCTGAACGCGTCGTTGCCGCAAAAGGTTGTTTGCAAGATCGTGGAAACCGAACCAGTGGTCAAAGGTCAGACAGCGGCCAATTCGTTCAAACCCGCTTTGTTGGACAATGGCGTGCGTGTAATGGTGCCGCCGTTTGTCGGGCAGGATGAAGACATCGTCGTAAACACAGAATCGATGGAATATTCAGAACGCGCCTGATGCGGGCTGAAATTTTTGAAAGGGCCCGCCAATGTGCGGGCCTTTTGCTTTTGCGGGTTGTCAGCGGGAAAAAGAAACCTCGGCATCTGCCGCTTTCATTCCTTCGCCAGCGCGGTCAAACCTGAGATACGCGAGCGCTTTGCCATTTGACTGCGTGAAAAGCGTACCGACTTCTTTTGCGGCGCGCATAATTGGGGTGCCGGACGGCGCGCGGCCAGTGACTTCAACCAAAGCGAGCCCCTTACGAAGCTCTGTCTTGTGTTTCATGCGCGCGGTGACTTCTTGTCCGACATAGCATCCCTTGCGGAAATCCACGCCGTTCAGACGTTCGAAATCCTGTTCGAGGATATAACTGTCCTGTGCGAGTTCCACGCCTGCTTCTGGTATCGCATGCGCGACACGCAGTGCATCCCAGTCGGTGGTATCATCTGTTTGCGGGCTGTCGCGATAGGCGCGCCAACCCAAAGCTGCACAGCGGGGGTCGCTGAACCCGTCAGCCGGGCTTGGTCCGGTGCCGCGATGCATATGCAGGTCGGTTGGCGTGATCGTGACATCTGCGCGCAGCTTAAACATACTCAGGCGCGCCACCAACGCCGGCGCCTGTTCGGTATCCGCGTCCAGCAACACATCAGACCCGTCGCGCGTCAGAAAGAAGTCCGCGATATATTTGCCCTGAGGTGTCAACAAGGCCGCATACAAAAGACCATCTGTCAGATGGTCCATGTCATTGGTGATCAGGCCCTGAAGAAAGCGGTCTGTATCCGCGCCGGAGAGGCGAAAGAGTGTTCTGGAGCGTGTCATCGCGGTTCCTGTTCTTGCACGTCTTGTTCATATAGAAGCTTTGCAGCCGCACAACAGGGTAGGAGAGAGAAATGCGCGCACCGATTTCGGTGATAATTCCGACATTGAACGCTGAACAGGCGTTTCCGGGCTGTCTGGCTGCGCTTTTTGAAGGGGTGCAGGCGGGGATTATCCGGGAATTGATTGTCGCGGATGGCGGATCTCAGGATGCTACGTGCAAATTGGCCGACGATGCCGGGGCGACAATTCTAAAGACCAATGCATCGCGCGGGGGGCAATTGCGAACAGGCGCGGCGGCTGCACGTGGCGACTGGATGCTGTTTGTGCACGCCGATACATGTTTGGCGCCGGGGTGGACCGAAGCTGTAACGGCCCATCTGAGCGGGCCTGAAAAGGCCGGGTATTTCCAGTTAAAGTTTGATGCGACCGGGTTTGCGCCGCGCGTGGTCGCTGGCTGGGCGAATTTGCGGTCCCGGGTATTCGGCTTGCCTTATGGCGATCAGGGATTGCTGATCAGCAAGGACATGTATGATCACGCGGGCGGATATCCGGACGTCCCGTTGATGGAAGATGTCGCGCTGGCGCGGTCGTTGTCGGGTCAGCTGTCGCGTTTGGACGGCGTTGCACAAACCAGTGCCGACAAATATCGCAAAGCCGGATGGCTACGCCGTGGCGCGCGCAATATCTGGACATTGCTGCGCTATCTTGCTGGCGTGTCTCCGGAACGCCTTGCGGCGGCATATCGTCGATAGTGAGATCAGTTGCGTATAGGGGCGGAGTCCTGTGCTAAGGAATCTTGGGGTATCTGTACCATTTGAACTTGCACGAAATCTGTACTGTAAACATTTGCTCTGCTTGAGAGCGATTTTGATCACCGCAGACAGTAGCTCAATTGGGACAGCGAAGGCCGGGTGTGTGGGGGCGGTTTCAACGGGTGAGTGCAACACTTTAGTCTCTTTTGAAAGATGGAGTGTTGGAGATGAAGTATCGCACAAGGACGTTTTACACTGACGAACAGAAGTCCGAGATGTGGGATCGGTGGCAACGCGGAGAGTCGAT
>NZ_JBDVNC010000007.1:0-79029 GCF_039969785.1 Shimia sp.
ATCGACTCTCCGCGTTGCCACCGATCCCACATCTCGGACTTCTGTTCGTCAGTGTAAAACGTCCTTGTGCGATACTTCATCTCCAACACTCCATCTTTCAAAAGAGACTAAAGTGTTGCACTCACCCGTTGAAACCGCCCCACGGGGCGGACTTTGGACCATCGCACTAACTGTTCTCGGTTCAGCCGTTCCAGCACCCCCTGCCCCGGAACAAAGAAGATAAGGTGCTGCACACGCATTTCGGACTGGATACTGACCGAATTCACATCACGCAAACACCGGCTGTCAGCTTCGGCCATCACGGGGCCATTTGGTGGGGTCAAGTGCCCGCCTGACCGCCTTCGCTTAGTCGGCACCCCAGATTTTACCAGCTTCCTGATCGAGCCTTTTTTGCTCTAGCTGGCTTAGGTACAATCGCGCTGCAGTCGTGTCATCACCGTTGGCTTTTATCGCAGACCGCCAAACCCGCAAAGCAGACCGAAGCGACCAGGGCAGCGCGGCGTATGCAAGCCATGCCCGCAGGTCTGCTGGCAACCGATTATAGGCGGCCATCGGGTCTCCTGTCCGTTTTTTTCGGCGTAAACTCGTGCGGGCATTGCTGCCGCGCCGCGCAAGGGCATCTTTCTTTTCAGCCATGCCCAACACCCGACCACCGGCGCACGGAACCATTTCGAAAAAGGATCATCAATTTGAATGTCATTTGGCCGGGTCCTTGAGACGATAGGCCTTTTTTAGAAAACGAGGCGGGACACTTGCCCAAGTGGCCTGTGCCCCGCTTTCTGGCGCGACAGAATATCCGCCTGCGCCATAATTTTTAGTGAGCCATCATTTCGGATGCGATCTCTGAACCGCTCAGATCAGACGGAAAATATGTTGGCCAATTGGTAACTTCGCTTTGCAACTCAGCCCGGTCGTCCCCCCAATAAAGGTGATAGTGATCGGCTTTGGTCGGCACGATTTTGTGGTCGCTGAATTGGATAGACTGAGGCGCGGCTTCGTCGCCGCCAGACTTTTCAAAAAGGAACCGCACCCCCTGGTTGCCCGATTTGTAGGTCAGAATTTCGTATCCATCGTCCGCATATTGTCCCCGCACCGGCTGCCCTTCCCGAAAGAACGTCACGCTCGTGCCATCGATCAGAATACGCTCCACATCCGTCTTGTAGCCAACCTCGTAATACGCGCGGTACTCCTCTGCTGTCTTTTTCCCGCTTTCAGCTTTGTGCTCCATCACAACGTCCAAAGTGCCGTCCTGTAAGTGGGGGTAGAGAGATTGCCAGTCACCGGCCCAGTCAGACAAGCTGCGGGGCTGTATCTCGGCCTCGTTGATCAAAGATGGTTCCTTAGCCTGATGCGCGTGTTTATGTTCCGCTGCTTTGTCGGAATTTGTCGTTGTCTGGGCCAGTGCCTGAGTCGAAAATACGATCAGCGCACCAAATGCGATAACGCCTGCTTGTTTGAGGATTGTCCGTTGCATGGGAAGGTTCCTGTTTTTGTCGATTCGGTATGTTATATCATAACATTTTGACTTTCTATTTTTTCCGATTGTGATTGGCAAGGCATGCAGGCGCCTAACCGCCAGGTTAGGAAGCAGATGTTGATGGAAAACTGAAAAGGATCATTAAGCTTGGGCGAACTTACGACCGTTTTGTGCGTAAGCCGGGCCTGCCGCCGTCACACAAACTGTTCGCGGATCAGCCGTTCTTCCAGCCCATGCCCGGGATCAAAAAGAATATGGTGCTGGACACGCATCTCGGACTGAATACTCACCGAAACCACATCCCGTACGGCGCGGCTATCGGCTTCGGCCATGACTGGGCGTTTTTCCGGGTTCAGGATTTCGAACCGGACGACAGCCGATTTTGGCACCAAAGCGCCGCGCCAGCGGCGTGGGCGGAACGGGGCGATTGCGGTCAGGGCCAGCACGTCTGACCCAATCGGCAGGATCGGACCGTGGGCGGAATAGTTATAGGCGGTGGATCCGGCCGGAGTGCTGACCAGCGCGCCGTCACAGACCAGTTCCTCCATGCGCAAGCGCTCATCGATGGTGATGCGCAGCTTGGCCGCCTGAGGTCCGGCACGTAGCAGGGATACTTCGTTGATGGCCAGCGCTTCGTGGTGGCTGCCATCGACGCATGTGGCGTGCATGGTCAGCGGGTTCAGCACCTCTTCCTGCGCTGCGGCAAGCCGCTCTGGCAGGTTAGACTCGGAATAAGCGTTCATCAGAAAGCCAACCGTGCCCCGGTTCATCCCATAAACCGGGATGTTCAGCGATTGTGTGGTGTGCAGGGTCTGCAGCATAAACCCGTCCCCGCCCAGCGCGACAATCACATCCGCTGCCTCGGGCGCACAATTGCCATGACGCCCAATCAGGGCCGCGCGTGCGGTTTGGGCCACGGGGGCCTCGCTGGCTAGAAAAGCGATTCTCTGGGACATGACAGCCTCGGACAAATGTTTCCCTGCCCCGCACGCATGTTTCCGATCGGGACATATGTTTATCCACTGCACCATAGAAGGCGTTGGGGCAAGGATTTGTGTCGCTTTGGGACCTTTTAACCCTATGCCCTTTCCTTTAGGTACACCGCCAACGCAGCCACCTGACCACTTGACCTGGAGCAATATCCATGACCGCACACCGCGACACCGGTTTCTTTACCGAGGCTCTGTCGAGCCGCGACCCCGAGCTTTTTGCGTCGATCACCGACGAACTGGGCCGTCAGCGCGACGAGATCGAGCTGATCGCCTCGGAAAACATCGTCTCTGCCGCCGTAATGGAAGCGCAAGGGTCGGTCATGACCAACAAATATGCCGAAGGTTATCCCGGACGCCGCTACTATGGCGGGTGCCAATATGTGGACGTGGCCGAAAATCTGGCAATTGACCGCGCCAAACAGTTGTTTGGCTGTGACTTTGTGAATGTTCAGCCAAATTCGGGCTCACAAGCCAACCAGGGCGCGTTTCAGGCGCTGATCAAACCCGGTGACACCATTCTGGGGATGAACCTTGCGTCAGGCGGGCACCTGACCCACGGCGCAGCGCCCAACCAGTCGGGCAAATGGTTCAACGCTGTGCAATACGGTGTGCGCAAACAAGACAACCTGATCGACTATGATGAAATTCAGGCGCTGGCGACCGAACATCAGCCCAAGCTGATCATCGCCGGTGGATCCGCCATCCCGCGCCAGATCGACTTTGCCAAATTCCGCGAGATCGCAGATTCGGTTGGCGCGCTTCTGATGGTCGACATGGCGCATTTTGCCGGTCTGGTGGCCGCAGGCGAACACCCCTCGCCGTTTCCGCATGCGGACATTGCCACCACAACCACGCACAAAACCCTGCGCGGCCCACGCGGCGGCATGATTCTGACCAATGACGAAGCCATCGCCAAAAAGGTCAACTCAGCGATCTTCCCCGGCATTCAGGGCGGCCCGTTGATGCATGTGATTGCAGCCAAGGCCGTGGCCTTTGGCGAAGCTCTGCGTCCCGAATTCAAAGACTACATCAAGCAGGTGCGCGCCAACGCCGTCGCCCTGTCGGATCAGTTGATGAAAGGCGGGCTGGATATCGTCACCGGCGGCACCGATACGCATGTGATGCTGGTCGACTTGCGCCCCAAGGGTGTCAAAGGCAACGCCACCGAAAAAGCGCTGGGGCGTGCGCATATCACCACCAACAAAAACGGCATTCCGTTTGACCCTGAAAAACCGATGGTAACATCCGGTATTCGTCTGGGCACCCCGGCGGGCACGACGCGCGGGTTTGGCGAGGCTGAATTCCGCCAGATCGCAGACTGGATCATCGAAGTTGTCGAAGGTTTGGCTGCCAATGGCGAAGACGGCAATGCCGACGTGGAAGCCAAGGTCAAAGCCGAAGTGGCCGAGCTTTGCGCCCGCTTCCCGATGTATCCCAACCTGTAATCCAACCGGATTGCCAACCGGATTGAATGCACGAACGCCCGGCCCAACGGCCGGGCGTTTTCGCTTCAGCCTATCGACGTTCCGACGTGGCGGCCGTAGAATCGCTTCGCCGGTTCTTGGGCGACACGCGCGTTCCCTTGCCTCGCGAACGCAGCCCCTGATGAGACGGGAGAAGCTCTTTCGGGCTGCGGGGAAAATCACCGGATCCCCAACGACCTTCGCGCGTTGCAACACGGAATGCATTTGAAAGTATTCCAAACATTTTCATACTCCAGTTCTGTTCTATGTCGGTAATTTATGGACTTTTTCGATATTTTCCATTCAATATGGTTTTTGAACTGTAAGCTGGAGTTACATTATGGATTGGTCCGCACTGCCATCACTTTCGGCACTACGTGCCTTTGAAGCTGCCGCTCGGCACGGCAGCCTCAGCGCCGCGGCACGGGAACTGAACGTCTCCCACGCTGCCATTGCGCAGCATGTTCGACAGCTCGAAAAGGTGTTGGTCGAACCACTGTTGCACCGGTCAGGGCGAGGTGTCGCCACAACCGAAGCCGGACGTGGGCTCGCCCAAGACCTGAGCCAAGGCTTCGCCATAATTGCCAAAGGTGTCGCCACATTACAGAGACGCAAGGAAACCCAACCGCTGAATGTCAGCGTCACGCCGTCCTTCGCGGCCAATTGGCTGATGCCCCGGATCGGCAGCTTTTGGCAAACCCACCCGGACGTCAAACTAAACATCAACCCAAGCATCGCTTTGGTCGATCTGCAGCGTGACAATTTTGACATGTCGATCCGATTTGGAGACGGGGACTGGAAAGGGCTGGACTGCCAGTTGCTGACGCATGGCGAATTCTGGGTCGTGGCTGCCCCCGGGCTGCTTCAGGATCGCGCCGTCTCGGGCCTTCTGGACGTCGCCATGCTGCCGTGGATCATGGAGACGCACATGCTGGAATGGCGACCGGTCGTGGAAGATGCCGGTCTGGAACTTGACCGTGTCGACGTGACCGTTCTGGAAACCAACGAACTTGTATTGTCGGCTACTCTGGCAGGGCTGGGGGTGTCCGTGCATCCCAAATCGCTAGTGGAACGAGACGTTGGAAACGGCACGTTAATCCGGATATGTCGCCTGCCGGTTAAAGACCTTGGGTACTATCTGATAACGTTACCCGGGCCCAAAAGCTCCCGGCAAAAGGCGTTTATGAAATGGGTGCTGTCTGCTGCCCGATCGTGAAACGCAAAACACCCGGGGCAGACCCCGGGTGCATCAGCGCGTATTTTGTAGCGTCAGACCTTGGATGCGGGGTCCATCAACGCTTCTTCCAGAAGCTTTTCGTCGCGCGCATCTTCGATCCGGCGGATGCGGTCTTCGCTGGAGCGCGCGTCAAAGCGGTATTTGACAACATTGATCAGGCTGATCGTCAAAAGCACGATCCCCATGCCCCAATATCCCTTGGTAGACAGCGGCACATCGGTCGAAAGCCACAGCGAAATGGCCAGCAGCCCATAGGCCAACGCAACGCCTGCGCCATTGATTAACATGATCAGTCCACTGTCTGTACGGTCATTATGCATTTAAAATCTCCTGATAAATTATTGAATTTGGAGTGAAGGTTGGCCCTGCGTCGGGCCGAAATTATTGAGTTTTCTGGTCTTTGATACGGTTCAAGACATCTGTTGCGGTGGATTTGTCCTGATGTCCAAATCCGGCATCTGCCATGCGCCCGGCAAGATCGCTGTGATCCAGCCCGGTCTCGATCTCTCGCAGGATTTCGCCCTGCTCAAACGGATCGTCCTGACCCAGAACTTTTGAGATCAGCTCTTCTGCTTCTTCAAACGGGCTGGTTTTGCTCAGGTTCGGGTTCACCCGGCGCTGAATGCCCTGCTCTTTGCGGGCAGCGCGCGCAGCAACCGCGCCCTGTTTCAGATCGATGATACGACGATGGGCTGTTGCCACGGACTGGCGCAGTTGCAGGATGCGGTTTTGCAGACGATGCACCGTGTTTTCCCGCACGCTGCGTTCGTTTTCCAGATCTGCCACAGCCTGCGCCGCTTGGGTGGCCAGATCCTCGCGCCCGCCTTGCAGGGCCTCGCCTGCCCGGGCCATCAGATCGCTGATACGGCCGTCAAGCGCTTCCATCTGGCGCGTCTCGGCCCGTTCGCGCTGTATCAGGCTTGCCAATGCCACTTTGGCGGCTTTGAGGTTATCTGTCGCTTCCCGGATTTTCTGGTCGATCAACTCGATTGCAAACTGGTCTCTGACCTTTTCTTCGCTGCGCGCAGAAGCGCCGATCATCAAAGTTTTTAAAGTACCCAACATGTCACTCTCCATTTATGAACGTCGTTCACAAATTGAACATAGCGCATCGTGAACATTGTTCAAGAGGTTTTTGAACAATGTTCAATTTTTTTCTTCGGCGCCAATTCTCAAGAGCAACTGAGCAATCATTTTGCGGATGTTTTCAGTGGGCACACCAGAGATCCGGTTTTCCAAACCCAACAGCACAATACCATGAACTGATGAGAACAACGTTCGCGTCATCATCTCAAGGTCCTCAGACGACATGTCGGGAAACAGCTCGCAAAGAGGATCGCGGATATTTCCGAACAGCTGATCAAGGGCTTGCAAGTACCAATCGGGCACCGGGCCATTTGCGGTCATACGCAGATCAAACAGCGCGCGCCACAGATTTGCGTTCCCGGATGCAAAGTCCAGATAGGCATGTGACATCAGGACAAGCCGCTGTCTGGGCCCTGCCCCGGACCCGGCCACTGACGCGATGACGGCCTGACCAAGTTTGCGAAACGTGATGCCGTTCACCTCAAGGACAAGGTCGTTGAGGTCGTCAAACACGTTATAGATCGCCCCCAGCGAGCAGCCCGCCTCTTTGGCCAGATCCCGCGCCTTGACGGCGGCCAACCCGTTTTGTTCGATCTGTGCCTGCGCCACGCTGACCAGCTTTTGCCTGAGGTCTGCCCTGCGCGCCGCTACTTTTCCTGCCACGTTGGTTTCCCTTTTTTGAACCACGTTCAGGATACAGGCACACCGACAGACAAACAAGGTCGGTCACACTCAGGCCCGCCAGCGCTCCCGCCCCTTTGACCCGCGGCAAGCCGCGTCACAAAGCGTTGGGCATGGCTCGCCTTTGGCGAGCTTGTGCTGCCGCGCAAACATGGTGTGCCCTTGCCTGTTTGTTCTTTATTTGTTCGCAAGCACCCGTTAGCGTGCCCCAATGACATTCAGAATTTCCAATCGCGATGCCCGCCGCCTGTGGCTGAGCAATCAGGCGCTGGCGGCCACCCCAACGGGCCCGGCCGATCCGTTGACCACAATCCGTCAGCTTGGGTTTGTTCAGCTGGATTCGATACAGGTTCTTGCCCGTGCGCATCATCATATCTTGTGGTCGCGCAACCAGAATTACCGCGAACCGATGCTGGATAAGTTGCTCGCCAAAGACCGCAGCGTGTTTGAGCATTTCACGCATGATGCCTCGGTCCTGCCCATAGAAACCTATCCCTACTGGCGGCGCCAGTTCCGTCGCAAGGCCGAGATCATGTCACAGGCCGGGTGGTTCAAGGGGTTGCCGGGGCCGCAGGATCGTCAGGCCATCAAGGCGCGCATTGCCAATGAGGGCGCGTTGTCGACGATGGCGTTTGACACGAAAATTCAGGGCGCCAAGGAAATGTGGAAGCGCCCTCCGCACAAGCTGGCGTTGGATTTCATGTGGTATACGGGCGAGCTTTCGACCTGTTACCGCGAGAATTTTCGCAAGTTCTATAACTTGAGCGAACGCGTGATCCCGGACGCAATGCGGGATACGGACATCGATGAGGGTGTGGCGCTGGATTGGTTATGCCGTCAGGCGGTCGACCGTCTGGGATTTGCCAGCCCCGGAGAAATTCAGCGATTTTGGGACACGGCCAGCGCGGTCGAAATACGCGCCTGGGTAGACGGCGCTGATCTGCGCCCGGTACAGGTGGAAACGGCGGCCCGCGAATGGATCACTATGCTGGCACCGCCTGATATTTCGGACCGGTTGGAAAATGCGTCCGCCGCCACATCCCGGCTGCGCATTCTCAGCCCGTTTGACCCGGTGGTGCGCGACCGCGACCGAATGAAGCGGTTGTTTGGGTTCGACTATCGGATCGAGATTTTTGTGCCCGCCGCCAAACGTAAATGGGGGTATTATGTCTATCCCCTTCTGGAAGGTGACCGGTTTGTCGGGCGGATTGAAGCCAAGGCGGACCGTAAGGCGGGCGTTTTAACGGTGTACAAACTGTGGGCCGAACAAGGGGTCAGATGGACCCCGGCCCGCGCCACCAAACTGGACGCTGAACTGATCCGCATGGCGCGCTTTGTCGGGACGCCAAATATTGCGTGGGACTGTGCGCCGCATCCCGAATCCTAGAAGGTGCCCAACCGGATCAGGGCGCCGGGCTTGGGCGGGCTTAGGTCAAAGAAACCCACGCCAGACCAGAACGCCCAAAAGCAACGCACAAAGCGCGATCAGGTTGAAACTCAGCGCCCCTAACGTGCCCAGAATAGCGCCCTTACGACGATCTGCAGTGTCTTCTTCCTTCAATCGTTTGTGCACGGCTTCATAAGCGGCCTCGATGCTTTGTGCATCGGTCTGAAGCATCAGTTTGGGATGCCCGGCCTGTTGTTGCGCCAAAACGATCACCCGCGCCTGCGCCTGCACCTGTTTGGGCACACGTCGCCCGATCTTGCGCATGGCCACCTCAAGCGTCTCGGCCTTCACGCCGAACTTTTCACGCGCAAGTTTCAAAAGTCGCTGGCTTTTGCGGTCAATATCGGCGGGATCAATCATGGCCGCATCCTAACGATGCGCGCGCGGCGGCTCAACCACTCTGGAACAAGCGGGTTTCCCGCGCTATCACAGGGCCATGTTGAACGTGATCGAATATGGCACCCGCACCGACGCACCTGATTTATTAATCGTACATGGGCTCTATGGGTCGGGGCGAAACTGGAGCGCGATTGGCAAGCGCTTGGCCTTGACGCGCCGCGTTCTGTCTGTTGATCAGCGCAATCATGGTCACAGCCCGTGGTTCGACACGCATTCCTATGAAGACATGGCGCGCGATCTGGCCGAAGTGATCACGGCGCAGGGCGTGACGATGGATGTTCTGGGCCATTCAATGGGCGGCAAAGCGGCAATGGTTCTGGCGCAAACCAGACCCGAACTGGTGAACCGGCTGATCGTGGCCGATATTGCCCCGGTTGCCTACAGCCATGATCAGAACCAACATATCCAGTCCATGCGAGCCGTTGACCTGAGCCAGGTCGAAAAACGCTCGGACGCGATGGATCAGCTGAGCCAAACCATCGACGACGCTGCGCTGCGCAGCTTTTTCACCCAGTCGCTGGATGTGCGCGAAAAGCGCTGGCTGCTGAATCTGGACACGCTTGAGGCCGAGATGCCGAAAATTCTTGCCTATCCACAGGTTACTGGCGAATACGGCAGACCGACGCTGTTTCTGTCGGGGGCGAATTCCGATTACGTTTTGCCAGAGCACCGCCCGACAATCCGCGCCTTGTTCCCCAAGGCACGGTTCGCCAAGATCACAGGTGCAGGCCACTGGCTGCACGCGGAAAAACCGCACGAATTCATCGCATCAGTTCAGGCTTGGCTGGGTCAGGCCCCGGCTGCGTAAATCATTTTTGCCACGCCCCAGGTGGCGGGAAATGACAGCAGATAGCCAAGGCCACCTCCCACCAGAATGGGCGTCAACGTGTCCATTCCGCTGGCCAGCGCGGCGACAACGCCGATCCCGGCCAACGTGGTTCCAATGAACAGATGCAATACAAAGGCAAGGCGCAACATAGCCGACTCCTGACAAGATTTTACGATTACCGTCAGATATATTCATTAATCGGTATGTATCTTTGATCTGTGTCAGATGCCGATTAAATCATGATGTTAAATCGCATCAAAACATCTCCGGTGTGATTCATCAAAACCATCTCCCGATCTTCGATGGCATAACTGCGCACCTGATCGAGCATTTTGAAAAACGCGCGCTCCTGGTCATTCAATGGCCCCGGGCATGCCATTTGCGTTACAGCAAACTGCCCGAATGTCACGTTTTGACCTTGGCTCTCATAGGTTCCGTTCAACCGGTTACATCCGGATGTACCGCTGACCCGACCCTCCGGACCAAATGTCAGCTCAGGCACTCTCTTTGGGTCCAGCTCAACACCCGGAAGCTCCGCTCCAATCCAGGCTGTACCTGCCAACGAGGGCATTTGAGGCTTGGGTGACATTTCAACCATCACGTCTACCTTCTCTGGCGCGTCCGATGTCAGGGCGGGAAAAACCTGTGTAGTACGAAACAACGTTTTTTCACCGGATGTGATTTCCGCCTGTACTGCATAACGGCCCGTGTCGGACACCATGGCGTCGTCATAGGTCAACTGCCAGCCCACTGGCACCTGCCCCCCGGGACGCACCGCAACCGCACCCAACATGACCGATGGGGCATCGGCCAGCGAAATATCCACCAATTGCACGTTCACAACCGCCTCGGGTGGCATGGCAATCCGCGCACGATAGGCAACCGTGCCCTCTAATGTGCGAAATTCGGCCAAAGCCGGCAGCGCGGCAAGACAAAGCGTGGCGGCAAGACCAGCGCGAGACAATGTGTGAGACATTTTGGGGTTTCCTTTGAACTCTACCGAGCCAATTTAGGGTGACATAAGCGTGCTTCAAGCATCGCCAGTTCACCCCGGCAATTCTTTGCCCATGTGTCTGATACTACGACCAATGGCGCATTTGGCCTTTTGTCCGGGTTTTGCTAGGCTTGTATGACCCAACAGCAGCAAGAGCCGATGAACAACGCCAAACCAGACCTGTCAAAACCTCCCTTTCATTCTGCCCTTGTCGTGGATGATCACCCCCTGTTTTGTGACGCGCTGTCCATGACCCTTCAGGCGGTGTCCACTGTCCGCACCATCACAACCGCCCCCTGCCTTGGCGACGCTTTGTCCATTCTGGAAAACGGAACCAGCCCGGATATCATCGTGCTCGATCTGAATTTGCCGGATGTCAAAGGTCTGGATGGCTTGTTGCGTTTGCGCAAGGCCACCCGCGGCGCAATTGTGGTTGTCTCCTCCATGACCGATAATCGCGTTGTCAGCTCGGCCATCCACGCAGGCGCATCGGGTTTTATCCCGAAACACAGCCAGCGCGAAGTATTCCGACGCGCCCTTGAAACCCTGGCGCAGGGCGAGACGTTCTTGCCCGAAGGGTGCGTTTTGCTGAAGGAGGACGACGACGTTGAACGCGACGATGCGGTCAGCCGTCTGGCGTCACTGACAGCGCAACAGGCGCGTATCCTCAAGCTGATCTGCGAAGGCAAGCTGAACAAACAAATCGCCTTTGATCTGTCGATTGCTGAAACCACCGTTAAGGCGCATGTCACAGCGATCATGCGCAAACTGGGCGTTCACAGCCGGACCCAGGCGGTCCTGATTGCACAGGAAACCAGTTTTGACAGGGTCTTGCACAATGACGCCTAGCCCGCCTATTCTGAAATCGGAGTGAGGACCAAAGGAGTAAGGGAGGAGATCATATGGATCAGGTCAAAGACCTGGCCATGCAGGATCATGTCCAATCGCAAAACATCGTACGCACGGCAATTGCAGATTGTCGGGCGCCCGACGCTGTGGACCAGCTGGTTGCAGCCCTAACGCCTCAGGACCTGTGCCTTGTGGTTGTGTTTTTATCCCCCAACACCGATCTGAACGACTTTTTGGCCAAGGCAAATGGCCGCTTTGGCCAAGCGCAGGTTGTCGGCTGCACAACGGCTGGCGAAATTGGCCATCAGGGCTACACCTCGGACCAGATCGTTGCTGTCGGCCTGCCCTGCTCGCATTTTACTGTCAGCACAATGTTGATCGATGATCTCAATGACATCCAAACACAGGACCTGATCGGCGACATGATCCGCAACCGGAACGCGCTTGCCAAACAGGCGCCGGACTGGGACTACGAATTTGCCCTGCTGCTGGTGGACGGCATGTCTATGCGCGAAGACGCGCTGGCGTCCGAGCTTGCGGTCGGGCTTGGGCCAGTGCCATTGTTCGGCGGCTCTGCGGGCGACGGTGAAGACTTTGGCGAAACCTGGATTTTGCACGACGGTCAGATCCACGCAAACGCAGCCGTTCTGGTGCAGGTCAGGTCAGACTGCCCTATCCGCGTTTTCAAGGCCGACCATCTGCAACCCACCGACCGACGCATGGTGGTCACCTGCGCCGATCCCAACAGCCGCCTTGTACGCGAGATAAACGCCGAACCCGCCGCGCGCGAATATGCGCGCGTGTTGGGCAAAGACCCCGAACAATTGTCGACATTTACCTTTGCGGCCCATCCTGTCGTGGTGCGCATCGGCGACAAAACCCACGTGCGTGCCATTCAGCGCGTCGCAGACAATGGCGACCTGATATTCTTTTCCGCCATCGACGAAGGCGTTGTTCTGACATTGGCCGAACCGGAAGACATGGTTGTGCATCTGGACCGCGAACTGGAGGCGTTGTCTGAAAACGGCGCACCGGACATGATCCTTGGTTGTGACTGCCTGTTGCGACGCGTCGAAGCTGAACAGAAACAGGTTGTGCATGGCCTGTCAAAACTATTGGCCAAACACCGGGTTGTTGGCTTTTCCACCTATGGCGAACAGGTCAATTCAATGCATGTGAACCAGACCCTGACCGGGGTGGCCATCTATCCGCCGGACAAACACTAGCCCATGCCGCACCATTTGATCGACCCGACTGACAGCCTTGAACGGCAAAACGAAAAGCTGCTCAAAATTGTCGAAACGCTCATGCGCCGCACAGAACAGGGCAGCGACCCGGCCGGTATGGCTTATGCTCAGTTCGAGCGCGCCGCGATGCTTGAGGAAGAGGTGCGTGTACGTACTCGCGAACTGGAACATGCATTGGATTTGCTCAATGAATCCAACGCGCAATTAGGCCAGGCCAATGCTGCAGCTGAAGAAGCCCGCGCCAACCTCGCCAATGCGATCGAAACCGTACAAGAAGGTTTTGCGTTGTTTGATGCGGACGAAACTCTGGTCATGTGCAACAGCCGTTTCGGCAAGCATATGCAGGACATTCACCACCATTTCAAACCCGGTTTGCCGTTCCAGGAATATGTGCGGCTGGTGTCGTGCAGCCCGTTTTTGGAACTGCCCGACGGCGTGACCTCTCAGGATTGGGCAGCGCGGCGCATGTTGCGTCACAAAGACAATCATGTGGTGTTCAACGCCCGCATGACCGGAAGCCGCTGGTTGCAGGTTAGCGAGCACCGCACCGGTGATGGCGGCACCGTCGTGTTGCAGACAGATGTGACTGACATGGTGTTGATTGAACGTCAGGAACGCGAACGCCTGCTGGACGATCAGGCACAGCTGATCAAAGCCACGCTTGAACATCTCAATCAGGGAATTTGCATATTTGACAACCAAACAAGGCTGGTTGGGTGGAATCGCCGGGTTGGCGAGTTGCTGTCCATTCCGGCAGGTCGCTTTCGTCTTGGGTCGCGGTTTCAGACAGTCTATGGATTGCTGCTGCAGGACATGCCACCCCAACCCAATGGGGACGCGGAAATCCTGACAAACTGGGCCGCGCATAATGCGCGCCGTGCGCCTTTGTCGCTGGAACTGACCATATCGGGCGACAGGACGCTGGCGGTGTTTGCCCAACAAATGCCGGACGGCGGCTTTGTGATCAGCTTTACCGACGTCACCGCCGAACGCAGTGCGGTGCGGGCCATTTCCGAGGTCAACGAAACGCTGGAACGTCGCGTCATGGAGCGCACGTTGGAGCTGGAAGACGCGCTGTCAGAAGCCGAACGTGCCAATGCTTCCAAATCCCGGTTTGTCGCGGCGGCCAGCCATGATCTGTTGCAGCCTTTGTCGGCGGCCAAGCTGTTTGTTGCCTCTCTGGAAAGCGATCTGGAGGATGCCAAGCTGCGCGAACGGATGACCAAAACCAGCGGTGCCCTACAAAGCGTAGAGAACATTCTGGGGGCATTGCTGGATATTTCGCGTCTGGATTCAGGTGCAGCTGCAGTGGATATCACCGATCTGTCGCTACAAGCGATGTTGGCACAATTACGCGATGAAATGCAGCCACTTGCACAGGAAAAGGGGTTAGAATTTACCGTCGACGCAGACCCGGCAATGGTCACCAGTGACGCCACCTATTTGCGCCGCATCCTGCAAAATCTGATCTCCAACGCGCTGCGTTATACCGAAGTCGGCGCAGTGAGCGTGACGCTTACCCGCAAGCCGGGCCGGATTGGTGTTATCGTACACGATACCGGACCGGGCATTCCCAAAGAGCAACACGAAAAAATCTTTGACGAATTTCACCGGGTCAACGCTCAGGCCAGCCCTTCTGAGGGGCTTGGGCTTGGGCTGGCCATTGTTGAACGGGCGTGTCGATTGCTCAAACATCCGCTGGAAATGGAGTCGGTGCCGGGACAAGGTACAACATTTATGCTGGAACTCCCGGAATCTGTGCAGGAAGAGCTTGACCTTGGCAGGCCGGTCGCCCGACAAACTGCATGCCTTTCCAAACGCATCGTGTTGCTGATCGAAAACGATGCGGACCTGCGAAACGCTTTGTCGCTGACGCTGGAAAGCTGGGGCGCGGATGTTTTGCCTTGCAAAGGTGGCGCCGAAGCTCTGGCGTTGCTGGAAGAAATCGATATCGCTCCGGATGTGGTATTGGCCGATTACCAGCTTGATAATGGCCAGTTTGGCACCGACGCGATTGCCGATTTGCGAGCCCGATTTGGTGACATTCCAGCCTGTGTGATTTCAGCTAACCGCGCCGTTCCACTGTCCCTGGAATGCACGCGTTTGGGGGCGGCGTTGCTTTACAAACCGATCGACCCTGACGCGTTGCGCGGATTTGTGGAAACCGCCGCGCCCAATTGAACGTCATATGCTGAAAAAATGACGCCGACGCGCTGCCGACGTAATACCGACGCAATACCGACGCCGCAAAACCGGATCATGACACCGGCAACCGGGTTGCCCCCCGTCCATGGCGCGCATAGGTTGCTCCACGGAAAAATAGCCATCGGAGCCAGATTTCATGTCCAACATCACTGCCGTCCTGACCGCCATCGACGCCGCCAATGCGCTGGACCCCAGACAGGACGAAGGACAGCCGGAAGCCTTACTTTATGGGTCACGCATGAGCGAAGAAGTCGCCCGCCTGTTTCCGGATGCTGAGGACGCATTACAGATTGCGGCCCGAGGCCAGCACATTGAACGCTGGACACTCAAACGCGCAGATTACCCCGAAGGGCGCGCTGGTTATCTGAAATGGCGGCGCGATCTGGCAGGCCATCACGCAACCCGTGTGGGTGAGATCATGGCGCGGAACGGCTATGGCTCTGACGACATCGCACAGGTCGGGCAGATGCTGCGCAAAGAAGGTATCAAGCGCAATGATTTGGTTCAGGCATTGGAAGATGTTATCTGTTTTGTGTTTCTGAAATGGTATTTCGCCCCGTTTGCAGCGAAACACACACCCGAAAAAGTTGTTGATATTGTTCACAAAACTGCCAGAAAAATGTCTGCAGACGCACGCCAACGGGCATTAAGTGAATTTGACCTGCCCGACGATTTACGCGCGGCTGTCGAGTCTGTGGCGTGACCCAAACGCCGCTACGGCAAGCTCTGATCGTTGCGCACGGGCAACCCTCAGACCCCGAACCGCCAGAGCGGCATCTGGCCGCCCTGGCTGAACGTGTCGCAGCGGCTTTGCCTGGGTGGCGCATCCGCTCTGCCACCATCGCAGCTGCAGGACGTCTGGAAGCTGAAGTGGCTGAAATGCCCGACAACGGGCTGATCTATCCGATGTTCATGTCGGACGGGTGGTTTGTGTCGCGGGTACTGCCGGACAGGTTGGGAGAAACGCCGCTGACCACCCTGCCCCCTCTGGGGTTTGATGATGCTCTTCCCGAACTGGCGGCGCGCCTGATCAAAGAGAAACTCGTCGCGCTTGGCTGGCGTGCAGCCCAGTCCAACCTGTTGCTCGCCGCGCATGGCTCTGGTCGTGGCACCCGCGCCGCAAAGGCTGCCCGATCCTTTGCAGATCGCCTGTCCCCGCTGCTTTCGGGCATGTCGATTACATTGGGTTTTATCGAGGAACCACCATTTGTAAATGACGCCGCAACCGGGCTTGGATCACAAACTTTATGCTTGCCGTTTTTTGCTCTTGAAGGCGATCATTGTCGTGAAGACATTCCACAGGCGCTTGAAAAGGCAAACTTTTCCGGTGAGCTTTTGCAGCCACTGGGCGAAACCGATGAGATCCCGAACCTTATTGCAAACGCACTAAGCCGCGCCTGTGGTAGGGCTAACATTGCTTAGAGAGACTGACCAGCCGAAAGAGCGGAATCCAACTTGATCATTTGCCGCGCTGCAATTTCACCGGTTTCACCTGAAAGGATAATTCCGGCGGCACGCTGTCCGATTTCAAATCGATGCGCGTCTGTTGTCGCCAGTTTCATCGGCAATCCCTGAAGCAGATCAAGGTTGTTGAAACCAGCAATCGCAAGGTCCTGCGGGATGCGCAATCCGGTTGCCAGACAATGCATATATGCGCCAACCGACATCACGTCACTGGAATAATAGATGCATTCAAGATCGGGCGAGCGCGCCAACATCTGGTCGGTCAGAAACCGCCCATTTTCAATCGACGAAGCACCCGCATAAAGTTCCTGATCGTGCAGGGTTATGCCTTGTTCAGTCAACGCGTCGATGAACCCGCGCCGCCGCTTTTCGGCTCGAAAATCCTGCGGCATTTTTGTGCCAACAAATCCAATCCTGCGATATCCCCGTTCCAACAACAGTAACGCCATTTCTCGCCCGGCTTGCAGATGAGAAATGCCGACGCAATGCGCGACGGGATCTCCGTCTGTGTCCATGATCTCGACAACAGGACAATCAGAATTCGCAAGCATGCGAAGGGCGGAATCCGTATGTTCCAACCCGGCAACAACCAAGCCGGACGGTCGCCAGCTGAGCATTTCGCGAATGACTTCTTCTTCTTCGTGCAGGTCATAACCCGTGACCCCGATCACAGGTTTCAACGGTGACGGGGCCAAGGCAGCCGAGATACCAGACAAAACCTCAGGGAAAACAGAACTGCTCAGGCTTGGGACAACAACGCCGACCAGATTTACTTTTTTCGACGCAAGCGCGCCTGCAATGCGATTTGGGACATATCCAACCTGACGGGCAATCTCTTCGACCTTGCGCTTTGTGGCAACGGACACATCCGGCGCGCCTCGAATAGCGCGCGATGCGGTCATTTCGCTGACCCCAGCCAGTTGCGCGATGTCTTTCAGAAGTAGCTTTTTTCCCATGCCCGGATCGTCTGATACATTTTAAGGAACCGCAAGCTGTAAAGCGTGTATCATGTTGGTGTTATTTTGGGTTGATTTCTGCGCAAAAAGCGACTACCGATAGCGCTAACGGTAGCGCCATCACTGACCCCGGTGCGACTAATATCAAGGAGTTTCAAAGATGACCACTAAAATCGCTATCAACGGATTTGGACGTATCGGACGCGGTGTATTGCGCGCATTGATCGAAAGCGGCGCCACAGACATCGAAGTCGTAGCAATCAATGACCTTGCCCCGCCCGAAAACCTCGCACACCTTTTGAAGTATGACAGCGTACATGGTCGCCTGAATGCCAAGGTTGATCTGGACGGCGACACCATGAGCGTCAATGGTCAGACGATCCGCCTGACAGCCATTCGCAACCCCGAAGAACTGCCCTGGTCGGATGTCGACATTGCGTATGAATGCACAGGTTTGTTCACCAGCCGTGAAACTGCCGGTCGTCACCTTAAGAACGGATCGCGCCGCGTATTGATATCAGCGCCAGGGTCAGATGTTGACCGCACAGTTGTGTTTGGCGTCAACGACCAGGACCTGACAGCAGACGACGTTATTGTCTCAAATGCGTCCTGCACCACCAACTGCCTTGCGCCTGTTGCACAGGTTCTGGACAATGAGTTCGGTATCAAAACCGGATACATGACCACAATCCACGCCTATACCGGCGATCAGCCCAGCCATGACACCAACCACAAGGACCTGTATCGCGCCCGCGCCGCTGCGCTGTCGATGATCCCGACGTCCACCGGTGCTGCACGCGCTATTTCGTTGGTGCTGCCACAGCTGGAAGGCAAACTGGAAGGTTCTGCCGTACGGGTTCCAACACCTAACGTGTCGATGGTTGATCTGACGTTTGTCTCTGACAAGCCAGCAACCAAAGACGGCGTCAACGCCGCAATCAAAGCTGCCGCAGAAGGTCGTCTGGCCGGTGTTCTTGGATATGAAGAAGGCCCGTTGGTTTCGGTTGATTTCAACCACGATCCGCATTCGTCAGTTTTTGCCTCTGCGCAAACATCTGTGACCGGTGGTGGTCTGATCCGTGTTGTCAGCTGGTATGACAATGAGTGGGGCTTCTCTAACCGGATGCTGGACAACGGCCGCCGTATGGGTGAGCTGCTGCGTCAGGCATAAATCCTCTTCTGACTAGCTAAAAGGATATAGCCATGGTCGCGCGTGTCATTCCAGTCGATCCATTTGATTTGGTCATCTTTGGAGCCACGGGCGACCTTGCCCGGCGGAAAATTCTGCCGGGTCTGTTCCACCGGTTTCGTGTCGGGCAGATGCCTGACGATTCTAAAATCATCGGCGCCGCCCGCTCGAAATTTGATACGAACGAATTTCGTGACCTTATCCGGGAGGCTATACAGGAATTCATTGCTGAAAAAGATCGCAGCGATGACCAGGTAGAAGCCTTTCTGGAATGTCTGGATTACGTGCATGTCGATGCAACCGGTGACACCGGATGGAAAAAATTGGCAGGTTTGCTGCGCGAAAACAAAATCCGCGCGTTTTACCTTTCTGTTTCGCCCAGCCTGTTTGGGTCTATCGCACAACGATTAAGCGACACTGGTATAGCGACCAGTGACAGCCGCATTGTTGTCGAAAAACCCTTTGGCCATGATCTTGCTTCGGCTCAGGCGTTGAACGCCGATTTGCTGCGGTGTTTCGACGAGAAACAGATTTATCGCATCGATCACTACCTTGGCAAAGAGACTGTGCAGAACCTTATGGCGTTGCGCTTTGCCAATTCTCTGTTCGAGCCACTTTGGAATTCGACCCATATTGATCACGTCCAGATCACCGTGGCCGAAAGCCTTGGGGTTGAGGGACGCGGTGAGTATTATGACCAGTCCGGCGCGATGCGCGACATGGTGCAAAACCACCTGATGCAGCTGTTGTGCCTGATCGCGATGGAACCGCCCTCGCGGTTCGAACCCAATGCGGTGCGCGACGAAAAGGTTAAGGTTATCGAGGCTCTGGAGCCGGTCGATCCCAGCGAAATTGTTCGCGGTCAATATTATGACTGGAACGAATCCAAGGGATACAAGGAAGACGCCAACAATCCGGAAAGCCGGACGGAAAGCTATCTTGCGATGAAGGTCGCAGTGGCGAACTGGCGTTGGGCCGGAACGCCGTTTTACCTGCGCACTGGCAAAAAGCTGCGCGCGCGCTTGTCCGAAATCGCGGTTGTTTTCCGTGACCCGCCGCACATGATCTTTCCAAAGATGGAAGGACGGCGTGGGAATGCGTTGATCATTCGGTTGCAGCCTGATGAAGGCATCAAGCTGCGCACAACCATCAAAGAACCCGGCCCCGGCGGCATGCGATTGACCGAAGTGTCGATGGACATGACATTTGACAACGCGCTTGGCGAGGACATGCATACCGAAGACGCCTATGAGCGTTTGATTATGGATGTCATTCGCGGCAACCAGACCTTGTTTATGCGCGGAGACGAAGTCGAAGCCGCGTGGGCCTGGGCAGACCCAATTATCGGCGCCTGGCAGGAATCATCCCAAAAACCAGCGAGCTATGATTCGGGTGGGTCAGGACCAGAAGAATCGCTCATGCTTATCCACAAGGATGGCAGACGTTGGCGCGCAATCGGGTCCTGAGGGCCCGGGTGTGAAATCGAATTTATAATGAGGGGCCGGAAATGGCACTGCACGACACAATTCTACGGGTCACTGACCGCATCGTCGAGCGTAGCGCAGACACGCGCGGCGCCTATATGGCGCGCATGGGTGTCGCCAAGAGCAAAGGCCCGGCGCGTGGCCATCTGAGCTGCTCCAATCAGGCACATGCCTTTGCAGGAGCCGGGACAGATCAGGACGCGCTGGCAACCGGAAGTGCAGGTAATCTTGGGATTATCACAGCCTATAACGACATGCTGTCTGCGCATCAGCCATTTGAGACTTACCCGACCCTGATCCGGGATGCGGCCCGCCAGATGGGCGGCACCGCTCAGGTTGCCGGGGGTGTTCCGGCTATGTGTGATGGTGTGACTCAGGGCGAAGCCGGTATGGAGCTGAGCCTGTTTTCGCGCGACGTTATCGCGTTGGCGACCAGCGTTTCCCTGAGCCACAACACATTTGATGCGGCTGTGTTCCTAGGGGTGTGCGACAAGATCGTTCCGGGCCTTGTCATCGGTGCGCAGGCGTTTGGGCATTTGCCTGCAGTCTTCCTTCCTGCCGGACCTATGACCAGCGGTCTGGCCAATGACGAAAAAGCCAAGGTGCGTCAGAAATTTGCTGCTGGCGAAGTTGGACGCGACGCTTTGATGGCTGCCGAAATGGCCGCCTATCACGGCCCGGGCACATGTACGTTTTACGGCACCGCCAACACCAACCAGATGTTGATGGAATTCATGGGCCTGCATCTACCCGGTGCCAGCTTTGTGACGCCCAATACCGGACTTCGCGAGGCGTTGACCAAAGAAGGCGCCAAGCGGGCAATGTCGCTCAGCGCGTTGGGCAACAACTATACGCCTGTCTGTGACATCCTGGACGAAAAGGCCTTTGTGAATGGAATCGTCGGGCTGAACGCGACGGGCGGGTCGACAAACCTGTTGATTCACCTGCTGGCTATGGCACGTGCGGGCGGGATCATTCTGGATTGGGAAGACTTTTCAGAGCTTTCCGACGTGACCCCTCTGTTGGCGCGGGTCTATCCAAACGGATTGGCGGATGTGAACCATTTCCACGCGGCCGGTGGTCTGGGGTATATGATTGGTGAATTGTTGTCGGCGGGCCTGCTGCATCCAGACACAAAAACTGTCGGTGGCGACGGGTTGGGCAACTATACTCAGGAACCTAAACTGATCGACGACGAACTAACATGGGTGCCGGGAACCGAAGTCAGCCTGAATGACAAAATCCTGCGCCCTGCCAAAGACGCGTTCCAACCCACAGGTGGTTTGAAACGCATGGCGGGCAACATGGGGACCGCCGTTATGAAAGTATCGGCAGTCGCACCGGAACATCGCATGGTCACAGCGCCTGCACGGGTGTTTCACGATCAGGAAGAAGTCAAAGCCGCCTTTAAGGCTGGCGAACTGACCGATGACGTGATCGTGGTCGTTCGTTTTCAGGGGCCACGTGCCAACGGCATGCCCGAACTGCACAGCCTGACGCCAATGCTGGCCATTCTGCAAGGACGCGGCCAAAAGGTTGCTCTGGTGACAGACGGGCGCATGTCAGGCGCATCCGGTAAAATTCCGGCAGCCATCCATGTCAGCCCCGAAGCGCTTGACGGCGGCAACATCGCAAAAATCAAGGACGGCGACCTTGTGCGTGTTGATGCCGAAGCCGGGGTACTGGAAATTCTTGTCGAAGATCTGGATAAACGAGCCGTCACCACGGCCGATCTGACCGACTATCAGGCCGGAACCGGTCGCGAACTGTTTTCTGCCTTCCGCAACGCGGTAGGTTCTGCCACACATGGCGCATCAATATTTGGGACCTGAACACATGCCAATTACACCTGCAGAAGCGAGCCGAAGCGCCCGCGAAATTTGCCTTGCCGCGCCAATCGTACCGGTCTTGGTTGTTGAATCCGTGGAACATGCCCGCCCTTTGGCCGAAGCTCTGGTTGCGGGTGGCCTGCCTGCGTTGGAAGTCACGTTGCGCACCCCTGCTGCGTTGGACGTGATCGCTGAAATGGCCAAAGTCAAAGGCGGCATGGTTGGCGCCGGTACGCTGCTGACACCTGATGACGTCAAAGCGGCCAAAGCAGCCGGTGCTACATTTGGGGTTTCCCCCGGCGCAACCGACGTTTTGCTGGACGCCTGCGAAGCCGAAGGCCTGCCATTGCTACCCGGCGCGGCCTCGGCTAGCGAAGCCATGCGCTTGCTGGAACGTGGCTACGAAATGCTGAAGTTCTTCCCTGCCGAAGCGGCAGGCGGCGCAAAATTCATCGGATCACTGGCCAGCCCCCTGCCCCAGATTTCGTTTTGCCCCACCGGAGGCGTCAGCCCGAAAAACGCCAACGATTATCTGAGCCTTGCCAACGTGATTTGTGCTGGTGGCAGCTGGGTTGCGCCCAAGGACTTGGTGAACAAAGGCGCATGGGATGAGATCGAAGCCCTTGCACGCGACGCGGCCCAGCTAGGTCGCTGATGGTTTCGCGGATTGCCGGACCACTTCGGCAATCCGCTCTAATTGATCTACCAAAGGGTTCGTTTTGCGCCAGATCATACCGATCGAGCGCCCCGGCCCGGCCGACTGAAAGCGCGCCACAGAAACCGGCGCGGACCGGGTTTCGATGGGCACCGCCATTTCCGGAATCAACGTGACCCCAATGCCTGCGCCAACCATCTGAACAAGCGTCGACAGGCTGCTGCCATCCAAACCGTCGGCAGGAACGGACGACCCCGCATTGCAAAACGACAGCGCCTGATCGCGAAAACAATGCCCTTCCTCCAGCAATAACAGCCGCATTTTCCGCAACGCTTCGCCTGTCGGCACCGGGGAACCGGCATCGGTCCCGGGTCGGATAAGCACAAAATCCTCCTTAAACAGCTCAACCTCGCTGAGGTTCGGATCTGTGATTGGCAACGCGAGTATCGCCGCGTCCAGTCGGCCTTCGTTCATTTCGCGCAGCAAGTTAGATGTCAGCGTCTCGCGCACATGCACATCCAGATCGGGAAACTGTCGGGTCAGGTTTCCGACGATAGCGGGTAGCAAATACGGCGCAATCGTGGGTATCACCCCCAGCCGCAACCGGCCAGCGAAGCTGTCTCCCGACGCGCGCGCCATATCGCCCAGGTCTTCTACCGACCGCAATATGTCCTGAGCGCGGCCCAATACCTGTTCTCCGAAATCGGTTAAGCGCACTTTTCTTGCGGCTCTCTCAAACAGCTTTACGCCAAGCGTATCTTCCAACTCTTTGATCTGAACTGACAATGCAGGTTGCGAAATCGAACACGCATCTGCGGCGCGGCCAAAATGGCCATGCTGGGCAAGCGCCTTGAAATACCTGAGCTGACGAAGGGTAATATTTATCATAAGAAAAAACTATCGATCTCATCAAAAAATGCAACTTAGAATAATTCCAATCTCTTGTTAGGCTCAATTGGACGGATGCTCGCGCATCCGACTCAACGCAATAAAAGGCACGCATCGCGCCGGACTTGAAACGCAAGAACGCCACGATGTGCAAACAGAACAACTGGAGGTTTTCATGGACGGAAATGATGTCGGACAATCGGGCAAGTGCCCTGTCATGCACGGTCAGGCGACGCTTGGGGTCAATTCAAACAGCGACTGGTGGCCCAATCAGCTGAACTTGAAGATACTGCACCAACACTCAAACCTGTCTGATCCCATGAACGGTGGGTTTGATTATGCCGAGGCGTTCAAATCGTTGGATTACGATGCGCTGAAACAAGACCTCTATGCTTTGATGACAGACTCGCAGGACTGGTGGCCCGCCGACTATGGCCATTACGGCGGCTTGTTTATTCGTATGGCGTGGCATTCGGCCGGCACCTATCGCAGCAGCGATGGCCGGGGTGGAGGCTCAACAGGCAATCAGCGGTTTGCACCGCTCAACAGCTGGCCCGATAACGGCAATCTGGACAAAGCCCGCCGCCTGCTGTGGCCCATCAAACAGAAATACGGAAATCAGATTTCCTGGGCTGACCTGATGATTTTGGCAGGCAATTGCGCCATCGAATCGATGGGCGGAAAAACGTTTGGATTTGCAGGCGGACGCGCCGATATTTGGGAGCCAGAAGAAGATATCTATTGGGGTGCGGAAACCGAATGGCTGGCCACAAGTGATCAGGCCAACAGCCGCTATTCCGGTGACCGCGATCTGGACAACCCGCTGGCAGCTGTTCAGATGGGTCTGATCTATGTGAACCCCGAAGGCCCAGATGCAAATCCAGACCCGGTTCTGTCTGGCAATGATGTGATCGACACGTTTGGGCGCATGGCAATGACCCCCGAAGAAACCGTCGCCCTGGTCGCTGGCGGGCACACATTTGGCAAGGCGCACGGCGCAGGGAATCCCGATCTTGTAGGCGCAGAACCCGAAGCCGCCGCGATCGAACATATGGGGCTTGGCTGGATCAACGCACATGGTAGCGGCAAGGCAGGTGACACAACTACATCCGGTATCGAAGGCGCCTGGAAACCCAACCCGACCCAGTGGGACAACGGCTATTTTGACGTTCTGTTTGGCTATGAATGGGAACTGACCAAAAGCCCGGCAGGCGCACAACAATGGGTTGCCAAAGACGTCGCCCCCGAACACATGGTTGTCGACGCACATGATCCGGACAAAATGCACGCGCCTATGATGACCACGGCGGACATGTCACTACGCATGCATCCGGAACTGGAGCCATTTTCGCGCAATTTCCACGATAACCCCGACGCATTTGCCGACGCGTTTGCACGAGCATGGTTCAAACTGACCCATCGCGATATGGGCCCGCGCTCTTTGTATATTGGGCCAGAAGTTCCAGCCGAAGAACTGATTTGGCAGGACAATGTACCGGCTGTAGATCACGATCTGATCGACGCTGCGGATCAAACAGCCCTAAAGGCTCAGATTGCGGCATCTGACTTGTCTGTCGGCGAATTGGTGTCCACGGCCTGGTGCTCTGCATCAACATTCCGTGGATCAGACAAACGCGGTGGCGCGAATGGCGCGCGTATCCGGCTGACACCACAAAAGGACTGGCAAGCCAACGAACCGACTCAGCTGGCGCGCGTGCTGGGCGTCTTAACGGACATCCAAGAGACCTTTAATGCCGCGCAATCGGGCAACAAGCGGGTGTCACTGGCAGACCTGATTGTTCTGGCCGGGAACTCTGGTGTGGAACAGGCGGCCAAAGCCGGTGGTCATGATGTCTCGGTTCCGTTTGCACCGGGGCGCACCGATGCCTCAGAGGAACAGACTGACGCTGACTCGTTTGATGTTCTGGAGCCACCTGCCGATGGTTTCCGCAATTTTCAGAAGGCAGAGTATGCTGTTTCGCCGGAAGAACTGCTGTTGGATCGTGCACAGTTGCTGACATTGACCGCGCCGGAAATGACCGCGCTGATCGGCGGCATGCGGACAATAGGTGCCAATCATGGGCAAACCTCGCATGGTGTACTGACAAATCGCCCCGGTGCGCTGAGCAATGACTTCTTTGTCAACTTGCTCGACATGGGCACCAAATGGGCACCTGCGGCGGATACTCCGGGCGTCTATAATGGCCAGGATCGCCAATCCGGCGCACAGCGTTGGACAGCAACTCGCGTAGACCTTGCCATCGGTTCAAATTCGCAACTGCGTGCCCTGGCCGAAGTTTATGGGGCTTCTGACGGCGAAGCCAGGCTGGTTTCTGATTTTGTTGCGGCCTGGAACAAAGTCATGAACGCGGATCGGTTCGATTTGTAAGGCACGACGGACCGCAATTGGGTCTTAACCACTGGTCTGACGCGCTCCCTGATCGCGTCAGACTTTTTCTTTTGCGCTGGGTAAAGCTTTATTCTGCGATCCAGCGGTGGAGATAGTCTTTGGCATTGCGACATGCCTCGCGCGTGTCCTGGCCATTGGCCATATGACACGCCACGGCTGTTGCCAGCGAACACCCGGTTCCGCGCTTGTTTTGCCTGAGCCGGGGCAGGCAAAACCTGCACGCGCCCACAGTGTCGAAAAGATGATCGCAACACATATCCCCCTGGCCGTGCCCACCCTTTATCAAAACGACGCGCGCGCCTTGGGCACACAGTTCTTGTGCCTGAAGTGCCAGGTCATGCTCGCAATCGGCAATGGGACGGTTGCTCAATATGGCCGCTTCGTCGAGGTTGGGCGTTACAATATCTGCGATGGTAAACAGGCATTTTAATGCTGCGCTGTCGCCCAGAGTACCTCCCGAGGAGGCACGCAAAACCGGATCCAAAACGACCGGAACACGCCTGTTGGTCAGCGCATCGGCGATGGCATTTGTGGCAGATTGGCTACCGGTCATTCCAATTTTGACGGCATCCGGTGGGGTATCTTCAAAAGCTGCCATAATCTGCGAGCCAATCACGGACGCGGGCATTTCATGGATGGCAGACACGGCCGAGTTCGTCTGGGCAGTGACACAGGTCACGACTGGTTTGGCAAAACACGCCAGATCATGCGCAACAGCGCAATCACGGGTCAGCCCGGCACCGCCGCTGCTGTCTGTGCCACCGATCAGCAATACACGCTTCATGCGCAGGCGCTCGCGGCGAGAATGGCAAGGGTTTCGTGCCCTTTTGACCGCAATTCCGTTGCGGCCCGCCATGCACGCAATCCGGTTGAGCAACACAAAACGACACGTTTGTCAGACTCAATCGTCACGTCACGTGCCTCTCGCCTTGTCAGCCGTTTGGCATACGGGACAACAGGGTTCGGTGCTTCGCTGGTATCGCGCAATTCTATCACGTGATCCTCTGTCGACAGGTCCGCTTTTTCCAGAAAGGAGATTGCATTTGGTGGTTCCGGTGCCCCAAGAAAGGCAAATCCGCCAAACCGAAGATGTTGCAAATCCAGTGTTATCATCTGACCCAGTGGCGACGGGTCATGCTGTAACACAACCTGCAACGCCATCTGCGCCTGCAGCGCCCCGATCATGCCGACGACCGGCCCCAGAACACCCGCGCTGGCACATGTTTCGCCCCTGTCTGGCAAGTCAGGGAACACCGCGCGCAGCGATGGCGCGCCAACCGGGCCACAAAATCCGCCTGCATATCCTGTCTGACCCAGAGCGCTGGCTGCGATCAATGGTTTCCGGTGCGCCTGACACGTGTCGGACAGAATGTAGGACACGGCAAAACTGTCTGCAGCGTCAATGACAACATCTGCCTGCGCCACGAATGTTGACGCATTTCCGGGATGCAAAGACAGATGATGGGCCTCAATTCTAACCTCCGGGTTGGAGGCCAGCAGATGCGCACGCGCAGCATGAACCTTGGCCTGTCCCAAATCGGACATGCGATACAGAGGCTGACGGTGCAGGTTGCTTTCTTCAACATGATCAGGGTCGATGAGGGTCACAACCCCAACGCCGGCCCCCGCCAGATATTGCAGAACAGGGCTTCCCAACCCGCCCGCCCCGACGACCAGAACATGCGCGCGCGCCAAACGCGCTTGGCCCTCGGTGCCCACTTCGGGCAGGATCATCTGGCGTGCATATCGGTTCATGTCGCACACGCCCGGATCCACATGCGGGTTTGCGCTTCGGGGTCGTCGGCTTGCTGAATGTCCGTGACAACTGCAGCGCTGTCAGCTCCGGCGGCAAAGACACCGGGCAAACGATCAGGCGTGAGGCCACCAATGGCCACAAGTGGCGTTTGACCCGCCATTTTCTTCCATCGGCTCACCCGGTCCAGCCCCTGAGGCGCCCAACTCATCTTTTTCAGAAGCGTCGGATAGACCGGCCCAAGGGCGACATAAGCAGGGTCATGCGACAGCGCGCGGTCAAGCTCGGCTTCGTCATGGGTAGACAGACCAAACCGGATGCCCGCCCGTCTGAGTGCCGCAAAGTCCGCCTGCGCCATATCCTCTTGCCCAAGATGGACAAACCCACAGCCCAGCTCAATCGCGGCCTGCCAGTAGTCGTTGACGACAAGTTGGGCCCGATGCACAGCACAGAAATCGCGGGCCCGCGCAATCTGGCGGCGCACCTCGGTCATAGGCTGATCTTTGATCCGCAACTGGACGAGCCGAACACCATGCGGAACAAGCAGTTCGAGCCGTCCAACATGACCGACAATCAGATAAAATCGCTCCATCATGCCAGCTCCGCCAAGCCAAGGATTGGTGTCGATGGAACGGCCATATCGCGCCGGTCCATTGGGTCGGCGTTGTATCCGGCGCGCCCGGCCTCAATCGCCCGCGCCATGGCCCGTGCCATTTCTTTCGGGTTACCTGCTTTGGCGACCGCCGTGTTCAACAAGACCGCATCCATGCCCAACTCCATCGCCAGCGTAGCATCCGAAGGTCGTCCGATCCCGGCATCCACGATCAGTGGAACATCTGAAAAATGCGCCCGCATTGCCCGCAAGGCGCCGGGATTTCGCAATCCCTGACCTGACCCAATCGGCGCACCCCATGGCATCAAAACCTGACAGCCTGCCTCTATCAGCCTTTCGCCAACCACCAGATCATCGGTGGTATACGGGAACACCTTGAAGCCATCATCAGACAGAATGCGCGCCGCTTCGACCAAGGCGAAGACGTCAGGTTGCAAGGTGTCGGAATGTCCGATCACCTCAAGCTTGATCCAGTCGGTGTTGAAAACCTCGCGCGCCATATGCGCCGTTGTCACGGCCTCTTGGACTGAATGACATCCCGCTGTATTGGGCAGGATGCGGCAATTGGATTGCCGGAGCAGATCAAAAAATCCTGCCCCCGATCCATCTGCCGTTTCGCGGCGCAACGAGACGGTTATGATCTCCGCACCACTTTCTCTGATCGCGTCAAGCAACACTGCAGGTGATGGATACTGCGCCGTACCCAACATCAAGCGCGACGAAATTTCCGTATCATAAAGCTGCATTATTCATCCCCCTTGCATCGGGGCCAAGATTTCCAACTTGTCGCCTTCGGTCAGGGCTGTCGTTTCGCGCGCCATATTGGGAATGAAACGCCCGTTCAACGCGGTTGCCATGGCGTTCGAAGTGAAACCCAGTTCGCTTAATGCTACTGACATAATCCTGCTGGTCACTTCATGCGGGACGGCGTTCACGATAATCTTCATGTGTATGTTCCTGAAAAAACTGTTGTGCCAATTGGCCCGCCAACGCGGGGGCCAACAGGAATCCGTGGCGGTAGAGCCCATTGATGTGGGTGGTGGCGCCCTGTTGGCGCAGGCGAGGGATGTTATCCGCAAAGGCAGGGCGCAACCCGACTCCGGTTTCAACCAGACTGGCTTCGCCCAAGCCCGGATGCAGGGCGAAGGCCGCACCCAGAATTTCGAGCATCGAACGCACTGTGATCGGCCGTGTCGAATTGCTTTCGATCATCGTCGCGCCAATCATATAACCCCCCTGACCGCGCGGCACGAGATATAGCGGGATACGCGGATGCAACAGCCTTATGGTTCGAGTCAAAATCACGTCCTTCGCCTCGATGATCGCCATTTCACCGCGCACAAACCGCAAATCAGGTAGGTTTGAGGCCGCCCCTCGGCAATCGACATCAACTTGTTCCGGTGCGGGCGTTTCATAGCGGATTTCAACGCCCAGCGCCTGAACTGCTGCCGTCAGATCCAATAAGGCGCGACGTGGGTCCAGATGCGCCTCGTCCTCAAAGAAAAGCGCTTGATTAAAGCGCCCCTCCATTTCGGGTTCCAACCGTGCCACCCCGGCTGCGTCAATCAACTTGTGCCCTTGGGTCCGGCGCGCGAACCGGGCCAGCTCGGTGTGATCTCTGGGCGGTGTCACAACCAGCGTTCCACGTCTTTCCACTGGTGTGATCTGCTCCCACCAGCCAATCGCACCGGCACCCAGCCTGACCACTTCGGCGTCGGCGGTTTCACCTTCACACCACGGTGCCAGCATACCTCCGGCAAACCAGGAACATGGATTTTCAGTGGGCGATTCCATCGCCTCGAACACAGTCACTTGCGCACCGCGAGACGCCAGCTCCCATGCACAGGCCAGACCTGCCACGCCTGCCCCGGCAATGGTGATCACTCGCCCGGCTCCAACGCGCTCTGCTCAACAGGCACATAAAGATCGCCAGCCGAACGAAACTTCTCCGCCATTGCCTCCATACCCTCTTTCTGAGCTTCCGCGCGGATATCGTGACTGATCCGCATCGAACAGAACTTGGGCCCGCACATGGAACAGAAATGCGCCACCTTATGAGCCTGTTTTGGCAAGGTCTGATCGTGAAACTCCCGCGCCGTGTCCGGGTCCAGCGACAAGTTGAACTGATCCTCCCAGCGGAACTCGAAACGGGCTCGCGACAACGCATCGTCGCGCCGTTGCGCTCCGGGCAGGCCTTTGGCCAGATCGGCGGCATGGGCGGCAATTTTGTATGTGATAACCCCGGTTTTGACGTCGTCCCGATCAGGCAATCCCAGATGTTCCTTGGGCGTCACATAGCACAGCATCGCGCACCCGAACCAACCAATCATCGCAGCCCCGATGCCGCTGGTGATGTGGTCATATCCCGGCGCAATATCCGTTGTGAGTGGCCCAAGTGTATAAAACGGTGCCTCATCACAGCACGCTAACTGCTTGTCCATGTTCTCTTTGATCTTGTGCATGGCGACGTGGCCCGGGCCTTCGATCATCACCTGACAATCCTTAGCCCACGCGATCTTGGTCAGTTCCCCAAGGGTTTCCAACTCGGCGAACTGGGCTTCGTCATTGGCATCGGCAATTGATCCAGGACGCAGGCCGTCGCCCAACGAAAAGGCCACGTCATAGGCACGACAGATATCGCAGATTTCCTCGAAGTGCTCGTAAAGAAAGCTTTCCTTGTGGTGATGCAGGCACCACTTGGCCATGATCGAGCCACCCCGGCTGACAATTCCGGTCACGCGGTTCACGGTCATAGGCACCATATGCAAACGCACACCGGCATGAATGGTAAAGTAATCGACGCCCTGTTCAGCCTGCTCAATCAACGTATCGCGAAAGACGTCCCAAGTCAGGTCTTCGGCAATGCCGTTTACCTTTTCCAAGGCCTGATACATTGGCACGGTCCCAATCGGAACCGGGCTGTTGCGGATGATCCATTCGCGGGTGTTGTGAATGTTACGCCCGGTCGACAAGTCCATCACCGTGTCAGCCCCCCAGCGAATGGACCACACCAATTTGTCGACTTCCTCCTCCATTGACGACGTCACGGCCGAGGTTCCCATATTGGCGTTTATCTTCACCAGAAAATTGCGACCAATGATCATTGGCTCGGATTCGGGGTGGTTGATATTGGAAGGGATAATCGCGCGTCCCGCCGCCACTTCGTCGCGTACAAAATCCGGGGTGACATAGTCAGGGATATTTGCGCCCCAATCATTGCCGTCACGATGACACGGGGCCGGCTCGCGCAATTGGTTTTCGCGAATGGCGATGAACTCCATCTCGGGGGTGATCACACCCGCGCGCGCATAGGCCAGCTGCGTGACGGCCTTGCCATCTTTTGCCCTAAAAGGGCGCGGGCGTACCGGGAACTCTGGTGTCAGCCTGTCACCCTCAACAAACCCGTTGTCTTCGGGTCTGACGTCACGGCCTTGATACGTTTCAACATCACCGCGCGCCATGATCCATGGCTTGCGCAATGACGCGAGCCCCTCGCGGATATCGGTCGCAATATCAGGATCAGTGTAAGGTCCGGAGCTGTCATAGACCGGCAAAGGCGGTTCGCCAGCGGTTGGATGCACAGCAATTTCGCGCATTGGGACCTGAACGTCTGGGTACAGATTGCCCGTAACATATATCTTACGTGACGCGGGCAATGCGCCCGAAGTGATTTTGGGATTGGGGATATTCATTTTTGGTGCTCCTCAAGCAGTAACTCAAAAAGACACCAGATGAGCTTCGGCTTGGGAAACCAGCGGGCCATATGGACCGCCACTTCAGATCGCACATCAGGATAAAGAGCGATGTGCACCCTATGCTTCCTACGCCAGTATCAACTGGGTCAGGTTCAAAGGGTCGCGACACTGCAGCTATGCTGCTATTCGCCTCTCAGTCTCTCAGTTGAGACTCCCCCGCGTGGCTTATGGGTAGTCAATTGGCAGATCAAAAACAAGGCCAGCCGCGAGGGAGCGTCACTTTTTGACGTGTCCGCCCCATGAACGCGACAAGCCCGGCAGCAACATAATCGAGTTTCAAGCGCTCTCTTGCTGATCTTTAGACGTTTCAATTGACGGGGAAATCAGGCTGTCGTTGGGCGGCTCAAATACCGTCAAATATTTGTGGCATTAATCGATGGAAGTGGGGGCGGCAGTCTCTGTGTGAGATGCCGCCCCAAGCGTTATAAATCCCTTATTTCATTGGTGTTTTCAGAAAATGCTCAACCATCTCTTGGGTTTCCGGGCGCAGATTGACGATGCCCTCATAGGGGACTTTAACAATAGCTTCGCGGTCCGGGTACGTTTTTCGGTTTGCCATATGGCGCTTAACCATCGCGACGAACTGCCCACCCGCCCATGGGCCATACTTAATCGAATCTATCGCACGCATTTCGCGAGAATCTCTGTAGAGATCAAAGATCGGCGCGATGATCGGATTGGTTCCGGGCGCGGGCAAGTGCATCTTGTATTTGTTCTTAACAACGGACTTCAGAACGGCGGCCTCATAAACGAAAACGTAGTCTCGCCGACCATGTGTTTCGCCAAGCAGCACAACACCAGATTGGTCCAGCCCGTCGATGATCCGGTCCTGTGGAATCTGGTCTTTGGCACCGGCAATGCGTGCGAAAGTTGTGAACAAATCGGTGACATGCAGCATATCCTCTGCGTAGCTTCCCGGCTCGGTAACGCCTTTCCATCTCATATATGCATTCACACGAACGCCACCTTCCAGATGTTGCGCCTTGCCACCCCGGTATACGCGATCATCACCACCCGACAGACCGCGGTACTCCATGAAGGGTCCGTTATCCCCCATCACCACGACGATCGTATTTTCCGCGAGGCCCAGCGCGTCAATCTCGTCAAGAATTTCGCCGACCCATTCGTCGACCTGCACAATGGACTCGGCCCAGACACCGCCATTCAGGGTCTTGAACTCGGAAATGTCGGACCGGGTGAACGTGCTGGGCAAAAGTGGCCAATAGTTCAGGAAAAATGGCTTGTCCTGCGCCGCCAGTTTCCGCAGCTGCGCCAATGCGTTATCTTGATAACGCTCATTCATCTCAACGTATTTGTCTTGCGTCCAGGTTTCGCCGGGCTCTAGGCCAATTTCATACATCTGGCCGTCCCTAATCTCGACGCCTGTTACCATATGGGCCGGGTTGGGAACGAATGTCGTATCAAGCGTAAAAGTTTGGGCGGCGCTGGATGGATCTACGCCACGTATGACATCCGCCACTTCGGCATCGGCATGCATGATCGCCAGCTGACCCTGCTGATGAACAGGAAATTCGGCATGCATAAAACCTTGTTCATTTGGAAAAGCTTGCTGAATGTCCCCCAAGTGCCACTTGCCCACGTGCGACGTGTAATAGCCCGCGCCCTTTAGGACTTCGGCCAGCGTCACCTCGTCACCATGCAGCCCTTCGCCCGAGATTGTCGCCTTTGCCTCCATTGTGCCAGTTCGGACAGGATGCCGCCCTGTCATCATCGCGACGCGGGTGGGAGTGCATGACGGTTCGGTGTACATACGCTGAAGGCTCAGGCCTTCTTGCGCAAGTTTCGCAATTGCGGGGGTATCGTATCCGCGAACAACGCTCAGCTCTTTGCTCCCGATTTCACCGAACCCGAGATCATCCAGAAGAATGTAAACAATGTTGGGTGGCTTGCCGGCGTTGGCCCCTCGAAGTGCGGCGAGTTTTGCATCAATCCGGGTGTCATCTTCGGCCCACCGTTCGCCATTCTGAGCTTCGAGAATATAGTACTCCGCGTCGTGTATAATGGCGCCATCCTGAGCGTTGGCCTGCCCAGACAGAGCGACCAGAGTCGCGACCGTTGATATAAGTAATCGTTTCATTGTGTTGGCCTTTCTTTGCAAATTGATGTTGGTGCCGGTGATCCGTGCCATCAGGTAAGGACTCCGGTGGCGACAAAACGCTGCTTCAATCCTTCAAAGCGTTGTTCCCAATTTCGGGTCTCAGGTATTGCCTGATCTCCGCGCCCAGTCCGGAGAGGCTTTCTTGAAGTGCCGCCGCGACGTGCCGGTTTTCCTGGTCGTTGAGCAACGCGGTGAGGTGTTCGTAATCGCGACAAATCTGGTCGAAATCCTGATCCATCTGCCTGAGCAGCTTGATTTTGGTAAGATGAGCAGAAAAGTTCGCTTCCAACGCCCCCACCTTATTTGACCTTTCCCGAAACATGAGTTGGACCAATCTCTGGCCGCCTTGATTTGGTGTCACTAAGGTTAATTCAGACTCTTGTGGCCTTGATAGGTTTCTTGGGGTACGTTACGGGGTAACATGTTTAATTTCAGAAGGTTAACAGCCTCGTATTGCTGGGAAATGCAATGTCCAATGGCTCTAAATCCACGCAAAAACCCGGAATTTCGGACACCAAAGACCCGAGTTCCAAGGCCGTAAGAGATGGCGTTGAACGCATTCAGAAAAGCACTGAGTTTGACGGCGCAACGCGACTGAAATCGTTTCTCAGTTATGTGGTCGAGGAGGAACTGGCAGGTCGTGGGTCGGCCATCCGCGCCAAAACAATAGCAGAAGACATTTATGGAATTCTTTCTCATCAGGGGTCTGATCCATTGGCCGTGGTCAGGGTTGATGCATTGCGCCTGAGAAGACGGTTGGACGCGTTTTATCGAGGGTCCGGGCTTTCTGATCCGCTCCGCATTTACATTGATTCCGGTGGGTACATACCCCGCTACGAACTCGTTCCCGCAGAAGGCAGCGTAGAGACTACAGAACAATCCAAAGGAAATGTGTTATCGTCGCGAACGTTCCTTTGGGTGGGGGTTTTGGGTGTCGCTGCTGCTGTAGTCATCTCGTTTGCCGTCGCAAAGTTTGATGTGTTTCTTCCACAGAAATCACAGCCTTCGCAATCAGCAGCGTCAGAAACGGCCGTTCGTGAAGCGCTGTTTTCTGCGTCTCCAGCGAAGTTACAAGCCAGAAACCTGGCTGATGATGCACGACGTTTGATGTTTCCAGCTTTGGATCGGCAACGGTTGATGGCCGCTTTGACGCTTTTTGAACGGGTTATCGATTTGGACTCTGCTTATTATGCCGGGTTCGCAGGTTCTGCACAGGTAAAGGCACTGCTGGCTGTTCAAATGCCAGCAGGCCCCGCCCGTGAACAGCATGTGTTGTCGTCAACGGACCTTGCGCAGCGGGCCGTCGAACTAGCACCGGATGCAGCATGGTCGCATTCGGCCGCCGCGATGGCGGCATATTCTGACGCCGAATGTCGCGATGCCGCAGCGCATTCCAAGCGCGCATTAAGTCTGGATCCAGACGATCTCTTTACGCTCAATTTTGATGCCATCATATCGCTGTTCTGCGGGGATTTTGAGCGCGCGTTAGAAGTGGCCGACGCAAATGTGGGGAACGGTGCGGTGTCGGAGCAGCTTGTTTTTCGCAATGTTGCGGCGTCTGCCGAGTTTCACCTTGGCTACTTTCAGGAAAGCGCCGACAGATATAGCGCAGCAGTTCAATCAGGAGCGCCCGTTGGCGCGCTCACGCTCAGCTATTTGGCAGCGGCCTATCATGAATTAGGTCAGACCAAGGATGCACGCGGTGCGGTAGATCTGCTTGTCCAGGCCTGGCCGGAGGCTCCAATCGACAAAATTCTGCCTTCCGTTTTTGTCGATCCGCGCCATGCCCAAGACGTTTTGACGCCAATGCGCGCGGCAGGCTGGAGTCCGATGAATGAGCGCTAATAGCGTATGACTTTTTTATCGGATCGCCCGATTAATTGCTCAAATCATCAGAACGATGTCGGGCGCCGTTTTGCAAGTCATCCATTCCAAAAACGACAAAACATGTGCTCACGGACGGCTTACGGAAACGGGCGTCGTATCCTCTGCGGGAATCGTCAATTCACACGGAAATACAATGCGTTCTGGTCCGGTCATGGCATCTCCAAGCGTGTCGATCAGATGGGACGTTGCGGTACGCACCATGTCTTCCATGGGCAGGGCGACCGACGCCAGTTTGTACCGTGTCAGACGTGACAGCATCGAGTACCCAAAGCCTACGACGCAAGGGGGCTTGTCCACATTTGCCCCTGACTCGGTTTGCATCGCATCCAAAAGACCAATACCCAAAAGATCAGTCGCACAGAAATAACCATCCGGAGGTCTGGGCAGGGTCAGCATCTCTTGTCCGATGGCGTAACCCTTGGAATAGTCATTAATGCCGGCCTCTCGGACAATCGGCTGCATACCGTAGAGCTGTTCTATTCTCTGAACAAAGCCAGAGCGACGTTCAAGCGTCACTGTTGCCTCCGGGTTAGCGCCGACAAATGCGGGTCGTTGAACGCCTTGAGCGAACAGGTAATCCGCCACTTGAGCAGCACCATCTTCGTTATCGCAATACACTGAACTAAAATCAGGATGCCCCGACTTACGCCCAACAATGACCACTCGTTTGTCCTGAGCGGCACAGCGGGCGATCATTTCCTGACTGAGATGGCTCGCAGTTACCAACAACCCGTCCACCTGTTGCAAGAGCGCGGCCTCAATTGAATCCGAGCCGACTTCGGCGCGTTCGCGGTAAGTATTCAACAGAATTGCGTGGAAATTGCGTTTTTGCGCTTCTGCGGAAACGAATCGAAACAGGTCCAGATTTTCCGGATCGTTGAAGTCATCCACCATCAGGCCAATCAGGCGTGACCTTCGGCTCGCCAGGACGCGCCCCGCAATATTTGGGCTGTACCCAAGCCGATCCGCCACAAGCAGCACCCGTTCCCGGGTCTTTTTCGTAACAAGGTCGCCGCCCCCAAAACAGCGCGAAACAGTGGTCAAAGAGACCCCAGCTTCGCTGGCGACATCCCGGGCCGTTACCATCCCGTGGGTTTTCCTAACTTTACGCCCCTGCGTCATTCTTGTCCTTTTCGACCGTAGGCCCCCAGAGGGAATACCGGCCTATTTGATTTCTTTGCGGCGCATCTGCGATTCGGTCGCCTTACGGTCTCTGGGATCGCTCCCAGTGTATTTGACCATATCCAGACTACGTTACGCAACGCTCTGCACAGCCTTGTCATTATTACTGCAAAGCAAGGCACAAATGCAAATTTTTTGCAACCGCTTGCATTTTGAACACGACTTCCGTATCGTCGTGTTCGAGATGCAGCTTTACGCTACGTCTACTGGAGGAACATTCAGGTTATCTACCTGAAAACTGCTGATTTCGGCAACCAAATGGCGTGTTTCGTCATCGTTTGGAGTTATCAGCAAAATTTGCCCGGGAGGAGACACGGATGCAAAAAACTATGAGGATAGCCAGCCTATCTGCGACAATGGTAGCGCTTTCATTTTCATCGATTTACGCCGCTGAAGGAGGCGAGCTTGTCATTGTTGGCAATCAGGAACCGCAATCCATGCAGGCTCAGGTTGCCCACAAGGAAGTCAACGGAATCGGTCTACGGAATGTCATCGAACAGCTCACTCGGCTAGACCCCGCAACCAACGAAGTTCTGCCAATGTTGGCCGTCAGCTGGGAGCAAATCGAACCAACGGTCTGGCATTTTGATCTACGCCCAGGGGTGAAATTCCACGATGGTTCTGTTTTGGATGCAGAGGCCGCGGCCGTTAGTATCAACTGGCTGTGGAGCGCGGAAAACAGCTATGTCATTCGGGACATGATGGGCCCCCAAATCTCAGCAGAAGTTGTTGATGAAGACACGGTTGCCGTGATCACCGACGGGGTTGATCCTTTGCTGCCGCGTCGGATGTATTTGGGCGGCGTCACCTCTGCAAAGCAAATTCTAGAGAACCCGGACGGGCACAATGTACACCCGATTGGCACCGGCCCTTATGTTTTTGATGAGTGGAAGCAGGGGCAATACTGGTCCGCGACGGCCAATGACGATTGGTGGGGCGCGACAGCCGATGATACTTATGGCGAGATTTATTATGACAGCCTGAAAGTTGTCTGGCGCCCCGAAGCACTTGTCCGTTCTGCGATGGTTGAAAGTGGCGAGGCCCAGGTGGCCATGTTTATGACCCGCGAAGAATGTGACCGGTTCAACGAAGCATCCGGTATCGACTGTATGCTCAAGGGATCCGACACATTTCTGCAGTTCCGTCTGGACTATCAGGGTGCACATCCTCTGTTGCAGAATGAAGAATTCCGCAAAGCCATTTTCACTGGCATCCAGTGGGAAGGCATTCGCCAAAATCTGATGGCACTGAGCGAACCGCTGGCCGGGCAAATGTTGCCGTCTGTTGCAACCGGTTTCGCAGATGAAATCGGCCAATACCCTTATGACCCAGAGGGTGCACGCGCCATTGTCGAAAAGTTAAAGGCGGACGGCAATGAAATCCCAACGATTGAAGTCACCACGCGTTTGGGGTCTACCCCACGCAACGGTGAAATGGTCGAAGCCATCGGTGCCATGCTGGGATCAGTCGGCATTCCGACCCGGATTGCCGTCGAAGAGCCGGGTATTTTCAATCCGCGCGCAGTGTCAAAACCAACCGAAGATCGTTCCTACGCTTGGTTGCACGTCCAAGCCAATCCCTTGATGGATTACGCGCTGACTTTTGGCGCGCATTATTCCTGCGGTGGTCTGGTGTCGGTGTTCTGTGATCCCGATTTCGAAGAGCGGGCCAATGCAGCGGCTCAGCTTGTCGGCGACGCACGTCATGAGGCTCTAGAAGCTTTGGTAGTCGAAGGTCACAACCGCTACATTCTGGCCCCCGTTGGCCTGTTACAGCGGGCCTACGGTGTGCCTGAGGGCTTTGAGTGGGACTTTGGTGTCGATCACCGCATGATCGCGGTGAACATGCGAGAAACAAAGTAACTCGCCACCTAAGCGGGTTGCGCCTCCTCCCTTGCGCACCCGCTCTTCTGGGAGGGGGCATCAAGTCTACGGCCCCCTCCTTTACCTCAGTCATGCTCGGGTCATCATGAAACTCAACAGCGCGTTTAATACCTATATTTTTAAAAGAGTCGTCAATTCGCTAATCCTTCTCGTGGTCGTGATGTCGATGGTGTTTTTTGCCAACCGGCAAATCGGTGATCCTGCCCGTATGGTGCTGGGTAATGGTGCCAGCGAAGAGGCCGTCCTGGCGTTGCGCCAACAAATGGGATTGGAAGATCCCATGGCCGAACAATATGGTCGGTTCCTTTTCGGGCTGGCAACCGGCGATCTGGGGCAAACCTATCGCTTTGGCATGAGCAACTCGATGTTTCAGGGCGGCGACGCGAGTTCTATGGACACGCTGCCCATCGCGATGGAACGATTGCCTGCGACCCTGTTTCTGGCGGGCGCGACTATTCTTTTCGCTGTGCTGGTGGCTTTACCTATGGGCCTCTATGCGGCGGTCCATCCGCGATCATCGCCAGATCGCGCAATCGGGGTTCTGTCGTTGGCCGGGGTATCAATTGTCGAATACTGGTTCGCTTTGATTCTGGTATTGGTTTTCGCAGTCCAGTTTGCCTGGTTGCCGACTTCTGGCTACGGCAGCTTTGCGCATGTCATCCTCCCTGCCTTGGCGCTGTCTTTGCGCCCCATTGGGCGGATCACGCAGATCGCGCGCAGTTCGTTGCTGGATGAACTGGCCAAGCCATATGTGACCGCAGCCCGTGGGCGCGGTATTCCCATGCGGCGCGTGGCGTCGTTTCATGCTCTGAAAAACGCGGCCATTCCAATTGTGACAACCATTGGCGATGAAACCATCAATGTGGTCACAGGCGTGATCATTATTGAGACCATCTTTGGCTGGCCCGGCATCGGCGCCCTGACCGTAGATGCCCTATCGATACGGGATGTTCCGTTGGTCGAGGCAACAGTGTTCCTGCTGGTTCTCATGGTTCTGACAATTAACCTGTTGGTCGATTTGGCGTATGCCTTTTTGAACCCGCGTTTGCGGATTGGATGAAACGATGACCGAAGAATCCCTTTCACAAACCGCCCCGCCCCCCGCAGATGACACCGAACGCGACGAAGGTATCGGCACACGTGATATCGTCCGCGCGTTGTTCAAAGATTTGCTGGTGCTGGCGTCTGTGATCTTTTTGGTGGCGTTGATATTCAGCGCGGTGTTCGCCGATTTCGTCGCGCCCTATGATCCGTTGTTGCCCAATATTTTTGCCAACAGATTACCGCCCCTTTCCACCGCAACCGGTATGGATGGCAGCGAACAGTTTCACCTGTTGGGCACTGACGCATTGGGGCGTGATATGTTGTCTCGCCTGATATTTGGTGCCCGTGCATCGATCTTTGTCGCTTTGGTGTCGGTTTTTGTGTCCGGTGTTCTGGGCACAATTATGGGTGTTCTGGCCGGGTATTATGGTGGCGCCGTTGAAGCGATCATCATGCGTGCCGTGGATGCCTTTATGGCAGTGCCGTCATTGCTGATCGCGCTATTTGTGTTGTTCATCATCGGCGGCGGGCTGGTAAATATGGTGCTGATCTTTGCCTTGGTTCGCTGGGTGGTTTATGCCCGTCTGGCGCGCGGCATTACGTTGTCGCTTAAAGAGTCCTCATTTGTCGAGGCAGCGCGCGCCATTGGCGCAAGCGATACACGTATTATGCTGCGGCATATCCTGCCTAATATGATTTCGCCTTTGTTGGTTCTGGCCACGCTCGAAGTTGCCCTTTTGGTGTTGGCCGAAGCTGGTCTGAGCTTTTTGGGGTTTGGTCTTTTGCCGCCCGAACCGTCCTGGGGGCTGATGATCTCGCGTGGGCGCGAATACATGCGCGAGGCGTGGTGGATGATCACCCTGCCCGGTCTGGCAATATTTCTGACCACACTAAGCCTTAACCTCGTCGCGAATTGGTTCCGCGCGGTTATGGATCCGGTTCAAAGATGGCGTTGGTTGATGTGATGAGAGATATGCAGGAACAACAAACCATTCTGGATGTGCGCGATCTGAAAGTGTCGTTCAAGACACCGCGCGGCCATGTGTATGCAGTGAACGGCATAGACTTTCAGGTGACCGCTGGCGAGGCCCTTGGAATACTAGGGGAATCCGGATCCGGCAAAAGCGTGAGCGTCGGTGCAATGATGGGATTGCTGGAGAGCCCGCCCGCGATGATAACGGGCTCAGCCGATTATCGCGGAACAGAGCTGCTGAATGCGCCGGCTTCCGTCACCCGGAAAATCCACGGCGACCGCATTTCTATGGTCTATCAAGACGCAATCACCTCACTTAATCCGGGGTTGAAAATCGGGACGCAGATCGGAGAATTGTTCAAGGTTCATCGGCCCCAAATGTCGCGCGGTGAACGGCGCGCCAAGGCCGTCGAATTGATGGAGGCGGTCGGCATCCATTCGGCCAGCGAGCGGGTAGACAGCTATCCGCATGAGTTTTCCGGTGGCATGAACCAGCGTATTATGATCGCTTTGGGAATTGCCCTGGGCCCGGACATCCTGATCGCTGATGAGCCGACGACGGCGCTTGATGTGACTGTGCAGGCGCAGATCATGAAACTACTGGGCGATTTGCGACGACAAAGTGGGATGGCTCTGATCCTGATCACGCATGACATCGGGCTTGTGGCTGAAAATACCGACCGGTTGATGGTGATGTATGGCGGTCGCCCAGTGGAGACTGGTCCAACAGCCAAGGTCATAGATCGCCCGTCACACCCCTATACGATCGGACTTATGAACTCGATCCCACAGGTGGAAATGAAGGGGCAGAAACTGGTTGCGATCAGTGGTTCTCCGCCCAAGTTGAGCCAGTTGCCACAAGGCTGTGTATTTGCGCCGCGTTGCCCGCTGGCGCGTGATGTATGCCGTTCTTCTGTGCCCGAGATTACCGACATCGGACAGGACCATTTCAGCGCCTGCCATTTCGCAGAAGAGGTCGCAAATGACTGACGTTTTACAGCATCCGGCAACGACACCTTCGAGCTCCGACGCTGCACCACTTTTGCAAGTTTCAAATCTGATCAAACACTACCCGGCTCCGGGTGGCGGGCGTGACGGTAAGCGGGTTGTACAAGCCGTGGACAATGTCAGCTTTACCCTGCGCAAAGGGGAAACCCTTGGAGTTGTGGGGGAATCTGGCTGTGGGAAATCTACGCTGGCCCGCGCATTGCTGCGACTTGTGGAACCCACGAGCGGTCAGGCGATGTACAAGGGCGAGGACTTGTTCGCCCTGTCGGCTAAAGACATGCGCAAGCGGCGGTGCGAATTGCAAATGATCTTTCAGGATCCTTTTGCCTCGCTTAATCCACGTATGACCGTTGGACAAATCGTCAGCGAACCATGGGTCATTTTTCCAGACATCCTGCCCCGCGCGCAGTGGAAACCCCGGATCGAAGAGCTTTTGACCCGGGTGGGCCTGCGGGCCGAAGATGCCAGCCGTTATCCGCACCAGTTTTCCGGTGGACAACGGCAGCGGATCGGCATTGCACGCGCTTTGTCGGTCAACCCCGAAGTCATCGTATGTGACGAGCCGTTTTCGGCGCTGGACGTGTCAATTCAGGCGCAGGTCATCAACCTGCTAGAGGATATTCAGGACCAATACGGCCTGTCCTATATCATCATCGCGCATGATCTGTCGGTGATCCGCCATTGCTCGGATCGGGTGGCGGTGATGTATCTGGGCAATATCGTTGAGATCGGCACCTGGGACCAGATTTACCAAAACCCTCTGCATCCGTACACGCAGGCATTACTGTCTGCGATGCCCGAAATCAGACCAGACGAACGCAAGCAACGGATCATTCTTGAGGGCGAAGTACCCAGCCCGATTGATCCGCCATCTGGTTGTCGGTTTCGCACTCGTTGCAACAGGGCACAAACCGATTGCGCAAATCAAAAACCCGAGCTTATCATTCGGCGGGACAGCCATCCTTGCGCCTGCATTCATACATCAACTTAAACCGGGATCATCCAATGAGCTATTCCAGCAATTCCGCCCCCAGACTTCCCTTCGACGTTGCTTCGATCTGCTTTGGAACCTCACCGTTGGGCAGCATGCCCGATACCTATGGGTATGAAGTCAGCGAAGAACAGGCACGGGCGACAATCCACGCAATGTTTGACCTATCCCCAGGCTTTGTCGACACGTCCCGCAACTATGGCATGGGCCGCAGCGAGGAACGTTTGGGCGCAGTGATCCGGGAACGCGGCGGTCTGCCCAAAAACACGATCCTTGCCACCAAGCTGGATCGCGGGTTTTCCGACAACCGTCTGGATGCAGACCGGGTCCGTCGCTCGGTCGAAGAAAGCCTCGAGGCACTCAGCCTTGATCGGTTGCACATTCTGCACCTGCACGACCCGGAATACTGCCGGTCCGTCGAAGAGATTACCGATAAGGGCGGCGCGCTGGATGAGCTGTTCAAATTGAAAGAAGAGGGATTGGTCGACGCGGTCGGGCTGGCCATGGGGGATTTGGGCATCATGACTCAAATCCTGCCCAACTGGGAGTTCGACGCGCTGGTCAACCACAACCGTTTCACTCTGCTCAATCGCGAAGCTGATGAAATGTTTACACAGGCCCATGCTCGCGGCATCGCCATTTTCAATGCAGCCCCCTATTGCGGTGGCGTCTTGGCCCGAGGTTCCGCCAGCAGTTCGATGATCACCTATCAAGAGGCTGATGATGCCGCGATGGCCCCTGTCCGCGCAATCGAGGATATATGCTCGCGCCACGGTATTCTACTGGGCGCCGCTGCGTTGCAGTTTTCGGTACGCGACCCGCGTGTCACCTCGACCATTTGCGGGGTTTCTAAACCCGAACGTGTCCAGCAAACTGTAGATTGGGCGAACTTCCCTATTTCAGACGAAGCTTGGGCAGAATTGATGGCGCTGCCCTTTAGCTCGGACAATCCAGAAGCCAGCCGGGAGTACAAACCATGCTGAATATCGCCCTTATTGGCTGTGGCCGTATTGGCCGTATGCACGCCGACCTGATCGATCGTCACCCACAAAGCCGGTTGACCGCCGTGTATGACCCGGTGCCCGCCGCAGCCAAGGCCATCGCTGAAAGCATTCAAACCCAAGTGGCCGCGACACCCGAGGTTATTTTCAACAACGACAACGTCGATGCGATTGTCGTCGCCTCAGTCACCAGCACCCATGCCGATTTTATCGAGCAGGCTGTGGAGGCTGGCAAACCGGTATTGTGTGAAAAACCAATTGATCTGGATATTGATCGAGTGCGGGCGTGTCGCAACAAGATCGCGGGGAGCAACGTTCCGGTTCAGATCGGATTTAACCGGCGGTTTGATCCCGGCCACGCACAGATGAAGTCCGCCATCAGCGCCGGAGACATTGGTAATCTGGTGCAAGTTTTGATCACGTCGCGTGACCCTGAACCGCCCAGCGATGAATATCTGACCGGCGCTGGCGGTATGTTGCGGGACATGACGATCCATGACTTTGATCTTGCCCGTTTTTTGCTGGACGATGATGAACCGGTTGAAGTTTTCGCCTATGCGGCGCCGTTGATTGATCCCGCACGCGGGGCGCGCCTGAACGAGGTGGATTGCGCAATGATCGTGATGAAATCTTCCAATGGACGGCAGGTGTTTATCAACAATGCGCGGCAAGCGCCTTATGGGTATGATCAGCGTCTGGAGGCACATGGTGACGGGGGTATGGTCCAAAGCACAAACCGAACACCGCATGGAATGCAGACTTTTACCGCTGCGGGCACTGGAACAGCGGCCCCGTTAGAACCGTTCTTCATCGAACGCTACACCCACGCGTTCAAGCACCAGTTGGATTCGTTCGTCAGCGCCGTGCTGAACAAAACACAACCCGAAGTGGGGTTTGACGATGGCATGCGCGCGCTTTTACTGGCGGAAGCTGCCTATGTGTCCCTGGAAAAAGGGTGTGCCGTGAAGGTTGCACCAGTCGAAGATTAATAGCGAAAAAGTAGAAACAAAATCACAAATGAACCGCGCCGGGTTTACCAGATGCTGACTTGCCTTAGTTGCCCGGCCATGTCTGATCTTTCCAGAGCGGCGTAGACGTTTGCTTCGGCCTCTGCTGGCGGGATATTCCCGATAGGCTCCAGCAGGCGCCGGTTGTTGAACCGGTCGACCCACTCGAGAGTGGCGTATTGCACAGCATCGAAGCTGCGCCACGGCCCACGCCGGTGAATGACCTCCGCTTTGAACAGGCCGTTGATCGTTTCGGCCATGCTTTGTCATAGGAAGCCCCCACGCTGCCGACAGACGGGGCGATTTTCGCCTCGCCAGCCGTTCGGTATACTTGATCGATAGATATTGCGACCCGCGGTCCGAGTGAGTGCCGCTCTGAATGAGCCATCCGCCAAAGCGGAAGCGACCTCTATCATTCGCGGTCTGTTGACCGAGATCAGGTTGATCCCAGAGGACGGCGCGTTAGCCATTGAATTGGTTGGGGAATTAGCGGGGTTGTTGGTGTTGGGCATGTCCCAAAACGAAGAAAGCCACCTTGCGGCGGCTTGTTTGAGAACGATGGTTGCGGGGGGGCGCAACCAGCGTTGTCGAACAACTTTGCAATGCCGCGTTTAGATCACGAGATACACCGCAATTTTCAAAGAAAATTGTAGTAAACGGCCCATAAGAGACCTTCGACATCCCGCTAACATTCTGCGGTTGCAGCCCGCATTCCGGTCATTCGCTGCGATAGCAAAATCTCTAGGTCGACGAACGGGAAATGTGCGGACAAACCGGACTGTGACGGCTTCTTAAGAAACGGCTGCTTCCAGAGCTAAGCAACTAAAGCGTTCGTAAAACACAGCAATGGGTCCAAGCGCGATGCCATAAAAGATAATCGCAATTTTAAAGCTCTATTTGGGGACTGTTCTGACTGTGTCTACAAACCTTTTGACCGTGTCTGAGTTTCCCGACTTTCGAAACGCAACATAAAGGTCAATTAGGTTTTCGCATGGTGCATACGGAACGAAGGAAACACCTGGCGGGGCGATATTCATGACCCAAGCTGGCACTAACGAAATTCCAAGGCCTTGAGCCACGAATTGCAGCAAAGTGGATTTGTCGATGATCTCGCAAACTACGTTTGGCTGTGCGCCAATTTGGCGGAAACCGCTCCACAAAGCCTCGTGCAAAATCGGGCGTGCGTGTTTGGGATACCCAACTATCGGTTGGTCGGCGATATCAGATGCGGAAAGGGAAGCTGAGCCTGCAAGCGGGTTGGTGTCGGCGAGGGCCACAACGATCGCCTGGCGATGAATTAGTTCACTGGAGATAAATTCGTCTTCCTGCGGCGTTCGCACAAAAGCCACATCTGTACGATGGGAAATCAGCTCTTGTGAATGTTGCTCAGAGGACGAGATTTCCAATACTTGTACGTGGACCTTTGGATCGATCCGGCGAAACGCAATAAGAGCTTTGGGTAACAACATCGAAATTGCTTCGTCGACACCGCTCACACGGATGTGGCGGAGATCAGACTCGGCGGTGTGGCGCACATTGGAAACCGATTTTTCAATATCGGCGAGAATTCTTTTGGCGTCTTGAACGAACTCCGAACCCGCTTGTGTCAGGCTGACTTGCCGGGTCGTTCTGAAAAACAAACGCGCACCTAGTTCGTGTTCCAAAGCCGAGACTCGTTCAGATAGCGCAGATTGGCTTAATCCCAACCGTTCACCAGCCCTTCGGAAGTGCAGTTCTTCTGCGACCGCAACGAAGCATTCTAACTGTCTGATGTCCAATTTGCGCCCCTTCGTTCGTCTATTTTCTGACGCTTACCCGCATTTTGTCATCCAGGTTGGCTTCGAATGCGTGGATTGCGTCCGCATATTCCAGCGAGTCGAGGGTGTCGTCGCGCCCTCGGATCAGCGCTGTTTGCGTTGCGTCATCCATCTCAAAAGATGCTGAAATTTCACCCGTAGTTATCTTTCGAGCTGCAAGATCAATTGTCACTTCAGCCCCGTTGGAATTGTTGGCGAATTGCAAAAGCCTGTCGCGCGTGTCGGTGGAGACGATAGGCAGTGCGAGGCCGTTTTTGCGCGCGTTGTCGTAGAATATCCCTGCAAATCCAGTCCCGATGCAGGCATCAATTCCAAGTTGGCGCATGCCCCAAACGGCATGTTCGCGGCTCGAACCACAGCCGAAATTGTCACCTACAATCAGAATGTTGGCCTGCGTCCAAGGCGCCTTGTTCAAGACGAAATCAGGCTGTATTTGACCCGAACTCTCAAAGCGTAAGTCGGCAAAAGTACCATCCGCCAATCCTTCACGCGTTATCGTGATTAAAAACCTTTTAGGCATAATCACATCAGTATCGACATTGGTCAGCGGTAATGGGGCGGCAATCCCTTTGATGGTTTTATTCATGTGCTTGTCTCTTGTTTGAAGTCTCGCACGTCAGCCAGATGCCCAGTCACCGCCGCCGCCGCAACCATTGCAGGCGACATAAGATGCGTGCGTGCGCCGCGGCCCTGACGTCCCTCAAAGTTACGGTTGGTTGATGAGGCGACCCTCTCGCCGTCCATGGCAATATCGTCATTCATCGCCAGACACATCGAACAGCCCGCTTCAGGTCTCCACTCAAAGCCTGCGGCCTCAAAAATGTCGCGCAGGCCTTCGGCTTCGGCCTTGATACGTGTCATTGCGGACCCCGGTACAACGATGGCTTCGACGCCCGTCGCCACTTTCCGGCCTTCCAGTATTTTGGCCGCCTCTCGTAAATCTTCGATCCGGCTGTTCGTGCAAGACCCGATGAAGGCCGTGTCGATCTCAATCGACTTGGCGGATTGCCCCTCGGTTAGCCCCATGTACTTCAGGGAGCGTTCCAAAGCGGCTTTGACTTTCGGAGAGACATAGTCTGACGCGACCGGCACGTTTGCAGTGATCGGCACCGATTGATCAGGGCTGGTGCCCCACGTAATCAACGGTTCGATATCGGTGCCTGCAATCGTGACCTCTTTATGAAAGACTGCCTCGGGGTCGCTCATCCAGTTTTCACCTTTGAATGCGAACTGACCGCTATGGGCGTGGCCTTTCAACGCTGCTTTCGTGATGTCATCGGCGGCAATCAAGGCCGCCCGCGCGCCCAACTCAACGGCCATATTACAAACGGTCATTCGTCCAGCCACATCGAGACCGCGAATAGCGGAGCCCGCAAACTCCACCGCGAAACCATTTGCGCCACCTGCGCCGACGACTTGCACGACTTTCATGATGATGTCCTTCGCCGTCACGCCTGGCGCAGTCTCACCGTCAACAGTGACGCGCATTGTTTTCATGCGTTTGTAGCGTAGCGTTTGGGTGGCAAGCACATGCTCAACCTCGGAAGTTCCAATGCCAAAGCCCAACGCGCCGTAGGCTCCATAAGTGGTCGTATGGCTGTCCCCGCACGCAATCAGCATGCCCGGTACAACCAGACCCTGTTCTGGCACGACAATATGCTCAATACCTTGTCGCGGATCACCAAGTCCGTAAAAGGCGATGCCATGTTTGGTGCAATTGGCCCCTAAATTGTCGATTAGCAATTTTGAGGCGGCATCATGGGGCTCACTGCTGCGGGTCGCATTCACATGATCGACCACGGCCAGATGCGCCTCTGGTCGCCAAACGTTCAAACCCTTTGAATCGAGCCCAGAAAAAGCCTGCGGGCTGGTGTATTCGTTCATGATGTGGAAATCGACATAGATCAGCATGTCGCCATCGGGCAGATCACACACTTTGTGGGTGTCGACCAGTTTGTCATAAAGGGTACGGTTCATCTCATGACCTCCGCGTGGATAGGGTTGCGGGCAAAGAAATCAGACATGCGCGCTGCGATACCTTCGGGGATTTCTTCGGCCATGTAGTGTGTCGTGTCGAGCGCTTCGCCGCTCACGTGCGAAGCTCGCTGCCGCCAAAGACCAAGCGCATCATAGCAGGTCTCAATCACGCCGCGTTTTGCCCAAAGCGTCTGGATCGGTATGTCGAGCTTTCGCCCTTTGTCGGCATCGTCGTGTTCAATGTCGATCGACGCGGCGGCACGGTAGTCTTCGCAGCTTGCGTGAATGGCAGCGGGGTCTTCGAAGGCAGTCAAATACTCGGCTAGAGCATCAGGAGCAAAAGGGTTTTCGCCGCCTGCTTGATTAAAACATTTAAGCTTCCAGAACCCTTGCGGGTCTGCACCTATTATTTGTTCAGGCAAAGGGTGTGGTTGGATCAAAAAGAACCAATGCCAATAAGCACGCGCGAATGCAGCGCTGGTATCGGCATACATCTCTCGCGTTGGTGCGATGTCGAGCAATGTCATAGCCGCGACGTGATCAGGATGGTCCAATCCCATCCGATGTGCCACGCGCGCACCCCGATCATGAGCTCCCACCAGAAAACGCTCATGCCCCAAACGCCGCATGACCGCAACGATGTCGTTGCCCATTGCGCGCTTTGAATAGGGCGCATGCAATGCGTTGGACGCTGGTTTGTCTGATCGACCATATCCACGCAAATCTGGGCAAACGACCTGAAAGGAACGTGCCAGAATCGGTGCAACCCCGTGCCACATGGCAGATGTTTGCGGGTAGCCATGTAACAAGACGAGCGGCGGCGCACCGACGGGTCCAGCGCGGCGGACGAACAAAGTCGCACCATCGCCATCAATACGCTCCTCTACGAATTCCTCGAACATTTTGAACTCCCTGAGGACATGAATTTTATCCACTATCTCAGATTAAACCGGAAAGTTTAATCGGGAAAACTGATCAGTTATGCCGACTAATCTTCGAACAAAACCCCAGTAATCTCTCACGACATAGGCCGTGCCCAAGAAAACAAGAGGCGCGGCAACAACGGTTCAACGGAGGAAAAAATGAAGTTTCTGCTTAGCACAGCACTATCCATGACATTGGCACTTGGCGCGACATCCGCAATGGCGGCTTGCGATGAGGGCGAAATGGTCATCAAATTTAGCCATGTCACAAACACTGACAAGCATCCCAAGGGCATCGCCGCGACGCTTCTTGAGCAACGCGTCAACGAAGAGATGAACGGTAAAGCCTGCCTTGAAGTCTTCCCGAACTCTACCCTTTATGATGATAATAAAGTGCTCGAAGCACTGCTTCAGGGTGACGTTCAATTGGCGGCCCCATCGCTGTCAAAATTTGAAAAGTTCACCAAACAATTCCGCATCTTCGACTTGCCTTTCATGTTTGAAGACATCGAAGCGGTTGATGCGTTCCAAGCGTCCGAAGCGGGTCAAGCTTTGCTCGATAGCATGCAGCGTCGCGGCCTTCAGGGTTTGACCTTCTGGCACAACGGCATGAAGCAAATGTCCGCCAACGTGCCATTGATGACACCAACCGACGCTAACGGGCTGAAGTTCCGCGTGATGTCATCTGACGTTCTCGTGGCGCAGATGGAAGCGATCGGGGGTGCCCCACAAAAGATGGCCTTCTCCGAGGTTTATGGAGCGTTGCAGCAGGGTGTTGTTGATGGACAGGAGAACGTTTGGTCGAACATCTACGGCAAGAAGTTTTTCGAGGTGCAGGACGGCATCACTGAAACCAATCACGGTGTTATCGACTATCTGGTCGTGACTAGTGTTGATTGGTTGGACAGCCTAGACGCGGATGTGCGCGAGCAATTCCTTACAATCTTGAAAGAGGTTACCGAGCTTCGCAATGCTGAGTCCTACGCGGTCAACCAAGCAAACCGTCAGGCCATCATTGATACAGGTGCAGAGGTTCGCACACTGACAGCTGCAGAGCGTCAGGCATGGGTCGACGCGATGAAGCCTGTCTGGGAACAGTTCTCTGGTGACGTCGGTCAGGACATGATCGATGCCGCACAGTCCTTCAACACTGGAAGCTGAACTTAATTCAATCGAGGGCGGGCAATCCGCCCTCGATGCTCAAAGGGAGGGTTCAGGATGGATCATTCAAAAGCGTTCACGGACCGCATTGAGGAAACGCTGATTGCAGGCATCCTAGGTGCTATGACGTTGATCACATTCGCAAATGTGGTGACGCGCCACGGCTTCAATCAGAACATTCTTTGGGCGTTAGAACTAACCGTCTTTCTGTTCGGATGGCTTGTGCTTCTTGGGGCGTCCTACGCGGTCAAGAAAGGCGCTCACCTCGGCGTCGATATTGTGGTCAATGCACTACCCTCGCAACCGCGCCGCATCATGGGGTTGGCAGCCGTGGCTGTGTGCATCTCATTCAGCTTGTTGATGCTAAAAGGCGCTTGGGATTACTGGGCCAACTTCGCCAATCTTCCGGGAACTGAAGGGCGCTGGTTTCCACTTGGCTTTGAAGAAACCTACCGCGGCAAGGGATGGTACGAGGTCAACGATATCCCGCATCCCGCCATTTTGGGATGGATGGAGAGTGTGTTCAACGAGGGCGAAGAATACGAAAAAATTCCACGCATGATACCTTACGTTGTTCTTCCTTTGTCGATGGCGCTCTTGCTGTTGCGCTTTGTGCAAGCGGGATGGGCGCTCTGGATTGGTAAGACTGACCGTGTCGTTGCGAGCCATGAGGTTGAAGACGAATTGGAAGAAATTCGTGAACAGATGCGGGGACAAAACTAATGGAAGTTGTCATCCTTTTCACATTGGTCATCGGTCTCATGCTCATCGGCGTGCCAATCGCGATCTCGCTCGGCATGTCGTCAGTCCTGTTCCTATTGGTCTTTTCGGACAGTTCTCTGGCGTCAGTTGCCCAAACCCTCTTCAGTGCGTTTGAAGGCCACTATACGCTTCTCGCCATCCCGTTCTTTATTCTGGCATCCTCCTTCATGACGACGGGCGGCGTTGCGCAACGCATCATTCGGTTCTCAATCGCCTGCGTCGGACATTTGCCGGGCGGCTTGGCGATTGCTGGGGTTTTCGCGTGCATGTTGTTCGCTGCTTTGTCAGGGTCTTCCCCTGCAACAGTTGTGGCAATCGGAACGATCGTCATCGGCGGTATGCGTCAGGTGGGCTATTCCAAGGATTTTGCCGCAGGCGTCATCTGTACTGCTGGGACATTGGGTATCTTGATCCCACCGTCGATCGTAATGGTGGTCTATGCCGCGTCGGTTGAGGTTTCGGTCGGTCGGATGTTTCTGGCTGGGGTCATCCCTGGATTGCTCGCCGGTTTCATGCTGATGACGACCATCTATGTCATCGCCAGAATTAAAAAATTGCCCAAGGGTGAGTGGCAGGGTTGGGGCGAAATCCTCGCCTCTGGCCGCGATGCAGGCTGGGGACTTTTCTTGATCGTCATCATCCTTGGTGGCATCTACGGCGGCATCTTTACGCCAACCGAAGCGGCAGCGGTCGCCGCAGTCTACGCGTTCTTCATCGCGACTTTCGTCTACAAGGATATGGGACCACTCGCTGATAGACAGGCGCGCAGCCTGTCCGCAGCGGCGGTGAATGAAACCCCCGGCAGCATTCCATTACGCCGCCGTCCTTGGGCCATTGTAACGGCGTTTTTCCATCCAGACACGCAACGTACATTGTTCGATGCCGGTAAGCTGACAGTTACGCTGCTGTTCGTGATCGCGAATGCGCTTATCTTGAAGCATGTTCTAACGGACGAACAAATCCCACAGCATATCGCCAATGCGATGCTTTCAGCCGGTTTCGGGCCGGTCATGTTCTTGATCGTCGTCAACATCATCCTGTTGATCGGCGGCCAGTTCATGGAGCCGTCGGGTCTATTAGTCATCGTCGCACCTTTGGTGTTCCCAATTGCGATCGAGCTGGGCATTGATCCAATCCATCTTGGCATCATTATGGTCGTAAACATGGAGATCGGTATGATTACGCCACCTGTCGGATTGAACCTTTTCGTGACTTCAGGGGTTGCTGGTATGCCTATGATGAGCGTGGTGCGTGCCGCATTGCCATTTCTCGCGGTGCTCTTTGTGTTCCTGATCCTTGTGACTTATGTGCCATGGATTTCAACGGTCTTGCCCAACACATTTATGGGCCCCGAGATTATCACGAAATAGTAGTGGCAAATGAAGCGAGTAACGGCGGGATCAATTTTGGTACTGCCGATTTTTCAAACTTCAGCGATATCGAAATTATCGTCATCACCAAGCGAAGCGGCCATTCAAGCAGACTGCGGCATTGGTCAATAAGGGCTATTCGCGGCCATTAGATCGGTTGCAGCATGTTCGCCTGAGGGGCCGCACGCCCCCAACATGAACGGCCCATTCCGGACATTGGTCACCTCCCTTCCTCGCCGCGGTGCGGCCCGTCAGACCGGACTTTCGCTGCGAGCGCAAGATCGGGCGTAGCCCGAGCTTACAGGTAGCAGATTTTGCGACTGTTCGACTTCCATTTCTGAATGGCTTGTTTCTTCAGATAACCACATTGGGAAGGACCGTCAGTTCATCGCTCCGCAGAAGATTTTCACCCGAAGCTGGGAACTCAACAGTCAGAAAAATACGTGAAGCTTTTCTCAAGTGTGCTGCCTCTGGTTCGGAATCGGACCGATCGCCCGTTAGTTCAATGTCTGAGCCTTGATCGACCATGGAAAGAAATATTTCTGCATGTATTGGACGCCCTGAAACAAGATCACGCTCATAATCGCAAGAACGATGACAGCAAACATCGCTTGTGCGAGGTCAAAGTTGGTCGTCGCAGATACGATCAGGTAACCAAGCCCCCTGTTTGACGTGATGAATTCGCCGACAACGGCGCCGATGACCGATAGGGTTATTCCGATCTTGAGGCCGCTAAAAATGAATGGGACGGCGTGTGGCATCCTGATTGTCAAAAGGCCCGTCAGAAAACCGGCACCTGTTGATCTGCTGAGGTCGAGATAGGCCTTTGGCGTGTCCAATATGCCGGTCGCCGTTGCCACCATGATTGGGAAAAAACACACAAGGAAATTTATAACCAGACGCGATTCAATTCCGGTCCCCAACATAACAACGATAATGGGAGCGACTGCGATCACAGGAATTGCATTGGCAAACACCAAAAGCGGGTAGATCGCCTCTGATGCGATCCGGTTCAATGAGATCAGGACGCCAAGCGGAATAGCGATAAGGACGGAGACGACGAAACCTGCGAGCACAGTGAAAAGCGTCGCCCAGATGTGAACCGGCATCGCGCCCAGTATCTGGCTTCCGGACGCCCAGATCGAGCTTGGCGCTGGCAAGAGATATGCGGGAACTTCGAACGCCCAGACATAGACCTCCCAAAGCAGAAGAAGTGCGGCGAGGCTGATAATCGGCAAGATGATGGGACGCATGATTAGTGGCCCTCTCCGGTGGTAACCTCGACTGGGGTCTTTCCGTAAATCGAAGCCCTGATGGTGTGTTCGATTTCAATTGCCTGCTCTGAATTCAATATATCCAGTGCACGTGGATAGGTGAAATCGACATTCAGCAGCTGGGAAATTCTGCCGGGAAAGGACTCCATCACGGCGATCTTCGTTGACAGGAATACGGCTTCGGGGATCGAGTGCGTCACGAACACAAAGGTCTTTCCGGTTTCCTGGTGAAGACGAATGAGCTCAAATTGAAGGTCCTCGCGCGTCATTGCGTCAAGCGCGCTGAATGGCTCATCCATCAACAGGATATCCGGGTCCATGACCAGCCCCCGTGCAATCCCCGCCCGTTGCTGCATTCCGCCAGACAAGCTGTCCGGTAATTGGTTGGCCACATGGGACAGCCCGACTTTTTCAAGCAATTCCATTGCTTGAACGCGATATTGCTTGACGAGCGATCTGGATTTTACGCGCACCGGGTAGAGAACGTTATCAAGAACACTTAACCAAGGAAGAAGGTTCGGGCTTTGGAACACAAGACCAATGTTGTCAAAACCGGGTTTGGCTGGGCCGCCGCCGACTTTGATGTTTCCGTGCGTCGGTTGTTCTAATCCGGCGATGCAACGCAGCAACGTAGATTTCCCGCAACCCGACGGACCTAGCAATGACAAAAACGCGCCGCCGTCGATTGCAAGATCGACGTCCTTCAGTGCAGTGAACGGATTTGCCCCGCCCGCTCCAAAAACCTTAGAGACATTTTCGATCTGAACGTCTTTCACAGAGAACCTGCCGAGAAACCTTTGGGATTGTACCTGAGCCAGAAGCGGTTGGTGAGCACAGGCAATTCAGAAGACCGCCTGTGCCAACCTGGCTCAGAAATTGTGGATGTAATCCGACATGCTGCCGAACTCAGCGGCCTGTCCCTGCGCCTTCATCGTATTCGAGTGGGTTGTGCGCACCCGTGTTTCATCCCAATTGAACCCGTTCTCAGCATGTGCAGACGAGTCAAAGATCAACTCGATCCCACCACCAATCGCGGCCAGCTCGGACTCGCGCTTTTTCTCGGGGAACAGTTCGAGCAAGGCATCAACGGCTGCCTCGGGATCGGTTGGCGCAGCCTTAAGGGCACATTGGGTTGCCTCCATTGCGCGCCGCGCGACATCGGGACGCTCGGCCAGGAATTGTTCGTTGGCGATCAACACACTTCCGTACATATCTAGGCTCTCACCAAAATGCACGAACTGGGGTGTCTTGCCCGCATTGCTGACGACAGCCGAAAGAATTTTCGACGTCGTAAGAAACGTGGTGTGCCCGTCGATTTTTCCTTGAAGAAGAAGCCCGAGGAGAGCCGAAAAATCTGCCTTCTCGGATTCAACTTTCGAAAAATCGCTTCCGGCAAGGTCCATTGCCAATGGTAACATCAGTATTCCAGCATCGCCCGGGCCGGACGCCAGCTTTTTTCCCTCCAGATCGGACACAGACCCAATCCCGGTCGATGCAACAGTCATGATCCCGAATGGGGCATCACTGTAGATCGGCGTCAGGGCCTTTACCTTGGCCCCGTTGTTCGAAACACCCAGCATCATTGTCCCAAAGTCGGCCATGCCAATGTCGCCCAAGCCAGCGGCGACTTTGGCCACGGTGTCGACACTTCCTGAGCCTCTGTCAAAAGAGAATTCGAGGTCGAGATCGGCAAAGCAGCCGTTTTTGGCGCCCGCGTACCAGGCGCTGTGAATTCCGCCAGGAATCCAATCAAACAGCATTTTCACCTGATCGGCTGCAGCACTGGCCTGAGGCAAAAGAGCGATTGAAACTGCGGTTGTGGCCGCAAAGAAATGTGATCTGAACATGATGTCCTCCCTTTGATGTTTGTGTTTAGCCGATGACAGAATCCACCGGCTGCATTTTGTCACTCGCAATTAGTCCCTTATCGGTGAAGCCGAATGCGGGGATGTTTGGAAGTGCAAGAAAATTCATATATATCAGCGCCATATCATCCGCATGGCCGCCTAGCTCGGCGCGGTAAACTTCCCTGATAGACTGCATTGCCTGCGCCACATCTTCCGCCTTGTTCTCTGACATCAAACCCGCCACCGGCAGCGCAAGCTCAGCGGCAACTTTACCGTCGCGCACAAGGACATATCCGCCACCAATTTCCTGCATCCGGTTGGCGGCAATGGCCATGTCTTCGTGATTGGCACCAAAGATTGCGATATTGTGGGCGTCGTGATTGACCGAGCATGCCAGCGCACCATGCGTCAACCCGGCGGTGTCAGAAAATCCGACACCAATACCACCATTTTTTCCGTGCCGTTCGACCATCGCCAATGCGTTGATGCGGCGGTCGCCATCCGGCTGCACCACCCCATCTTGAACGGACAGTTCCTCCTCGCGCGCCACTTTGCCTTTGCCTTTGGCATGCCCGACAACAAGAACTTTTGCCATATCGGTGTTGTTGATCGGATGACTGTGAAAATCCTCTGCCTTTAGAGGCTTTTGGTATTTGATCGTTGATTTCGTCCAATCGGGATAAACAGCCTGTTCGGTTGGGCCTTCATATTGGCTATCCGCATAAATAACCTTACCCCCAATGATCGTTGTTTCCACCGAGACGCTTTCAAGATCGGAAAGCAACAGAATGTCCGCTACGCGACCGGGCGAAATACTGCCGTAGTCATGTGCGATCCGAAGCCCTTGCGCCACATTGATGGTGGCGAACTGATAGGCTTCGACCACGCCAAAACCGGCTTCTATGGCAGTGCGTAGCCTATGGTCGATATGCCCTTCGTGCAGCAGATCGTGCGCGTGAATGTCGTCTGTGCAGAGCTGAAACTGCCGCGTATCCAGACCTTGTTCCTTAACGATTCTCGCAAGCTCCGCCAAATGTGAGGAATCCAAAACGCGACCGGGGCGAAGTGCCAAGACGGAGGCCATTCCCAGCCGGGTATTTTCGATAATCTCTTCGACAGTTCGCGCAACGTGCGAATCCTCGGGCCCGGCGGCCAGAAACGCCGCAAGCTCGCGTCCTCGCAGCCCCGGTGACTGGCCGGAAATCATACGTCCCAGCCTTTCGGCCAAGTCGAATTTCTGAAATTGCTCGTCGTCCTTCTCTAGGATCAGTCGGGGATTGATGTCTCCTGCAAGGCAAACCGCTTCCGGCCAATTGAAAAGCTCACCCGTCTCATCAACGCTGACCGATCCGTTGGAAGTTTCGATCCATTCGGGCATTGCCGGAATCCGCCCCGGGACGCGAAAGTGGGTGCGTAGCGGCGAACTCGCCGCTTCGTCAAAGAGCGCGCGCATTCCGGGAATGCCAAGAACGTTGCCCATTTCATGGGGATCGGCGGCGATCATTGTCGTTCCGCGCGGTATGACCATGCGTGAGTATTCGCGCACTGTCAGCATTGAGCTTTCGATATGGACGTGGGGATCGATGAAGCCTGGTGCGGCGAATTTCTCGCGTCCGTCAATTGTTGACTCGCGACCTTCTCCACCCTCGCCTGCGGGCAACACAGCAGCAATCCGGTCACCTGCAATCAAGATATCCGCCGGGTGAATCTCTCTGCTCAAGACGTTTACGAGGTTCACGTCCTTGATCACAACGTCCGGTTCCTGCCGCCCCATCGCGACGTCCACCAGTTCCCCTCTGTCCCTCACAATCCGGCATCCTCCTGCCAAAAATCTTGATCCTATATCCTATAGGATTATACTAATTGTCAACGGACGTGTGAAAATCCACAATATACGTAAGGTCGGTGAGCCATGGTTCGGCCAAGTAGGGAAGCGCAGCAAATGACACAGATTCAAAGACCTGTCGGTGTTTCCGATGCCTCGGCCAAAGACGTTTACAGATCCCGCACGAGGTCTGCATCAGATGCGTGCGCTGACTATTTACGGTCACAAATCGTCTCGGGTGAGATCGAAGATGGTGCCCCAATCGTGATTGATCGGGTCGCCGATTCCCTTGGTGCCTCCCACACTCCTGTGCGTGAAGCCATCCGACGGCTGGAGGCTGAAGGCCTTGTCAAATATGTGCCGAACCGGGGTGCACGCGTACGGGGATTGAGCCGTCCGGAGTTCGAAGAACTGGTGGAACTGCGGGTCGCGACTGAACCCTTGGCCCTTGGGAGGGCGATCAAGAACGCTGTACCGGGCGACTTTATGTCGGCGGATTTTGAGTTTCAGGAATGGCAAAAAGGCGTAGGTTCTCAGGAAATGCTGGCCCAGCAATGGGCGTTCTTCAAATCGATGTATGAGCCGTCTGGCCTGGTACGCACTTTGGAGGTTATCGATGCCAATTGGCGGTTGATCGAAAGATATCACAAGTTCGCCTGGACCACGTCCGAGGAAGTACGCGAAACGGATTATCGACTAAAGCTCGCCATTTTGAAAAGCAGTCGCGCCAGAGATCAGGATGCCGCCAAGGCAGCACTTGTGGATGCAATTGAATGGGGCGCGTCATTGGTAAGAAAGAAACTGAGCTGATGATGATCTGCGCAGGTTATTCTGCTTATCGCGTAGTGCACCAGTCCTAGTACGGTCAATCCGTCGTCGTTTCACCGTCACTACTGACATCTAAGGCGGCGCAGCATCCTGTGATATGTAACCTCGGTCAACGTTGGGTTGTCGTTTAGGGAGGGAATGGCGGATCGGAGGAACAGTCATGGAAACACCAAACCTACCTGCCATTCGCGCGCTTCGCCCTGCATGGAACAAAGGACGTATCGTGGGTCAGAAGCGACCGCTGAAGCCAAAGCATGTTTGGGCAATACGCGTTCGGCTCGAGCTGGCTGAGAACCATCGCGACCTCGCCCTATTCAATATGGCAATCGACAGTAAACTGCGCGGCTGCGATCTAGTCAAAATGAAGGTCGTCGACGTCATGGCGTCCGGCCAGATGAAGGAACGAGCTTCGGTTCTTCAAAGCAAAACCCAAAAACCTGTCCGCTTTGAAATCTCGGAAGGTACCCGGGCCTCGGTCGAGAAATGGATGGAAGACGAACTCATGGTCGGATCCGAATACCTTTGGCCCGGCCGCTTCCATGAGCGCCTGCACATCTCGACCCGCCAGTATGCGCGGATCTTCCGGGACTGGGTGACCTCGATCGGGCTAGAAGCAACCGCTTATGGTACTCATTCGATGAGGAGAACCAAGGTCACGCAGATCTACAAGAAGACAGGCAACCTCCGGGCTGTTCAGCTTCTCCTCGGTCACACGAAGATGGACAGCACGGTTCGATACCTTGGTGTAGAACTTGAGGATGCATTGGCTATTGCTGAAGCTATTGAAATATAGACCAAAGGGCTGTTCGCGAAGACGGCCCACAGAAGACATTCCCCGCGTCAGTCCGCGCCGCGATGCAGCTTCACTGAACCGGACTTTCGCCGCGGACGCAAAATACGGTGGTTCGCGAACTGGTGGTCTGCGCGACAAAGCAGAAGTCTAGGTTGCTTGCTCCAGCCACTGAACTGCTTTTTCACGAACATCTTGGGGAATTTCTGCCGCTCTACGCGTCTCGAGGCTCAACATCACACATTTGAATACTGTCTCGAATGCAACCGCGTCACCCTCAGCCCGTATCAGGCGATGTCTGAAAGTCATCGATTTAGAACCAATTTCAATGATTGAGGTCTCCAACCTTATCGCATCACCTGCCGACATTTCAGCGCGGAAGTCGCTTTGGGCATTGACCACTGCGAATGAGAGCCGTCGGCCATTGCGCATATCATTTGCTGTCAGCCCCATCTCTGACTGGATCGCGAAAACCCCATCTGAACAGGCGGCGAAATACCGGGAGACGTTCATGTGGCCAAGAAAATCGCAATCGGATGGATCGACCACAGAACGAAATGAAGTCATAGCAGGCATCGTCATACTCCTTGTTCTAGTCCGGGAGCATATATCCAAGACTGCATCCAATCAAAGTCCGCTTCAGGCGGCGGTTTCAACGGGTCGACGCAATCCTGTTATCCGCAAAAAGACGCCTACATGACATCGTTCATCCAAAGGCGGAAAGTCGAAATGCTCTTCGCTCATCTGAAGCGATATATTGGCGTGCCGATGATGCGACTTCGAGGACCCAAAGGCGCATACGAACAGTTCCAGCTCGCAGCCACAGCTCAAAACCTTCGCAAACTCGCAAAACTGGCTCCGCAACCAGAACCAACAGGCTGAGAGGAATGGACCAGCTGCTTTGGGCTTCGCCCATCGGCAGCTCTTACCACTCCGAGATTCGGACGTTCCGAAATGATACAGAGACGTTGTCTGTATCCAGTATATCCATGCCACCAAACAGACCGTATCTGAACTGAATCTCACCACCTTCGGCCAAATTGGGTCGGCCAGTTGTATTGATGATCACCTCACCATCGCACTCAACCACGAACACGCCGGGCGTTTTATCTTTGAGGGATTTGCGCGGCGTCGAATCGTACAGGATCCGCACGGAAACACTATGCCAGTCGCCAAAATCTCCAGCAGAGATGCATTCTTTCGCTCGGAAGGTGTAGCCATCATTGTTCAGCTCGAAACCATACAGCATATCGGCGCCAGTTTCGAATTGGCCTACGGTTAATCGTGCGTTGTTTGCATTGTAGCTGAAGTCCTCCGGGATGTAGATCTCCCACTCGTATAAGCGCCGATCTCCGGCGCCTGACGTCGATGTTTCGTAATACTCGATCCTGTTTCGGGAGCGTCCGCAATCGGAGGTTTTTTTCTGCAATTCGGCAGAAAAGTATTCATGGTCGCTGCACTCGCCGGGAAGAAGCTGGAACGTCTCACTTCCGTCGGCATGGCGAACGGGTGCATCCTTACGCGGAGCGGTAAGGTCAAAACTCGTGGCAAAAGCCGGGTTGGCCAAAAGCAATGCAACTGAAATAGCGAGAGTACGTGACGGCATGGCTCCTTTCGCAGTTCCGATCAGTAGAATGCTCGCAATTCTCTTTAAGCGTTTCATCAAGTATCCTCCATATTGGGAGCGGACGGTTCCTCCGGTTGCCGAAGAGCTACTGTCGGAGAAGTCGGTTTAGCGGCCCTTGGTGATGGTCGAATGGGAGAGCCAGAGGATGCCTTTTGGCAAACGAAATAACTTGAAATCTTTTGAAATCCGTCTCGGAACCGTTACCCTGGATAGCGCGTCAGGACGAGTCTTCGACGGCGCGGGAGGCGAGCTCGATCTGCGCCATCAATCGCGTGAAGTCTTATCGGTTCTTGCCGGGGCACCTGGTCGCACAATCACCCGAGAGGTTTTGATTGACCGTATCTGGTCTGGCAGGGAAGTCTCGCCGGACAGCGTGGCGCAGTGCATCGCTGAGATTCGGCGGGTGCTAGGTGATGTGGAGAAAACCATCGTCGAGACTGTGCCGCGTGAGGGCTACCGACTGGTTCTGCCCCATCCAATTAGCGAGCCTCGGCATTGGTGGAATAAGCTCGGTCCTGCACTGGTTCTAGCCTCCCTGTTGCTCGCCGCTCTTGTCGTTGCATTTGCCCTGACCCGCCCCGGCACATTGAACGACGCGCCGGTAGTCGCGGTCTTGCCGTTCGAAGATTTCAGCAACCCGCCTCACCAAGGTTTCCTGAGCGACGCGATAAGCGAAGGCATTACAACTGCACTAGCTCTGTATCCGCAGATGGATGTAGTTTCGCGTCGTTCAAGTTTTCAGTTCCGCAATTCTCCAGAAGGCATCGCCGAGATATCCAAGGCACTTGGGGCAGACTTTGTTCTTGAGGGCAGCCAACAATACGACGGTTCGCGCATTAGAATCACGGCCCAGTTGATCGATGGAGTCACGGAGGCGCATATCTGGGCAGGCGAGATCGACGCTCCACTGGGTGCTATGCTTGAATCAAACAGCGAGATCAGCAGAAAAATTGCAGCAGCAGTTGGAACCAGTGTGATCGATACAGCTGAAGCGAGTATGACTGCTGGCGATGTCAGTGCGCTAATGATCTCAAATGCAGCGCAAAGCAGGATTATGCGAAATTTCACCCGCGAAAACCTGTTAAAGAATATTGAAGAACAGGAACAGTCCATGATGGAATATCCGAATTCCGCGTGGGGATTTCTGGGACAGGCTTTGTCGTTACGTATCGGGCTCCACTACGGCTGGATCGACGGCGATGAAGCCGCACTCCGTGACCGAATGATCAGTCTTGCTCGCCGAGGCGTCGAACTCGATCCTAATAATTTCATGGCCTACCATGCGCTCGGGCGAGCTCTGATGTTCAATGGCAAAGTGAAAGACGCAACACACGCCTTTCAGCGCGGCATCGAATTGAACCCTTCGTCCACCATCGTTGGAAACGGGCTTGCGGTGTCGCTGATATACTTGGGAAAAACGGATGAAGCCTTGGAGATAATTGACAAGCTGGAGCGCATTGATCCTCTCAAACACTTTGACCTGCAATGGAACAAGGCATGGGCGTTGTGGCAGAATGGAGAATGCGACGCTGCTCTAGACGCTTTCAAGTCAGCACCCTCAATGCCGACCGCAGCCAACAAACTACTTGCGGCCATCCACTACTGCATTGGCGACGAGGACGATGCGGCCAAGGCCATGGCCGACTATCTCTCAGAGAACCCTGACTGGTCCGTTTCGAGGGTGAGGGAAATGGAAGCCAAAATGTGGACCGCCCCTGGCGCTCTGGATCGTTGGGTGGTCGCTATGGAAAGGGCCGGGATGCCTCAGAAGTGATCGTGTCTCGCGATCACGACAACATTCATTATGCAAGCGCGGGCGGAGCTCAGGGTGGCTATTAACTGCCACGCGGCGCCTCGGGTTCAAATTAGGGCTCGCTTTGGGCTCTTCGCGGTCGTTAGATCGCGTGCAGCATGTTTATTTTCTATGTCGCCCAGCTAGTTCAAGGACGGCCCTGACCCGACCTTCATAACCTTCCAATCCAACGGCAGCTTTGTGAGCAAATTGAAGGCCCCCTAAAATTAAGTTCATCCCACGTTTTCAACAATCAATCCAATGCGCTCAACTGTCCATATGGTCGCGACTACAATGCAGCCTGCCGCCGTTCCGCTCTGAGCCACACGCCAGATCGTGAAGTTTGTGTGACGTAGGAGCCGGAAAAATGGCCAGACGGCTAAAACGATCGCAAGCTGACCGAGCTCGACACCAATATTGAAGGCCAGAAGGCTTTGCCAGATATTGGGCGAGGTGACTTGCAGTATGTTCTGTAGAACAAAGGAAAATCCCAAGCCATGCAGGAGTCCGATAGCGCAGGTGACAACAAAAGTGGACCTCTCGTTTTCGCCGCGCACGCGCGATGGCCGGATGGCAATCGCGCCCGCATAGATGATGGAAAGCGCGATTCCGGCCTCTATTGCGGGCACAAACCACGCACCGGATGGGACAAAGCCGAAAAACCCAACTGCAAGCGTCACACTATGCCCCAGCGTAAAGCCCGTTACGCGCCACAAAAGGCTCCTCAGACGTGCAGCACCGACAACAAGGCAAACAATAAACAGAACATGATCAAGGCCTTCCAGGATATGTCGGACACCCTCAAGGATGAATGTGCCGACAGCAGAAAGCGAGGATCGCGATATTTCAACAGGCTCCAGCATCAGGCCGCGTGAGCGAAAAACTTTCGCGCCGCCGGGGCCGTAATCAAGAATTAGATTGGCCGTAAACTCCTGATCAGGCAGTCCCGGGTTCAAGTTGCTCGAGACCGTATATGACCGCACAGGTGTCCCTGTGTCGTAGCGCAGGACCACATCCACGACCGCGTCACCCACATAAAGCTTCGGTGGGTTCTCTGGAATATTCGCTATGGTGTTAAATGAAGCATGCGCCTCATCAAGGGTGGCGAATTCCGGCTGTGAACCCACACGGTAGAGATGAACCTTTTCAACTGTTCCCGGCATCCGCTTGCCGTTTAACTCAAACTCAAAACCAGCTTGGGCCAGTTCTCCAAGGTTAGTGGCGTTGGGCCTGAGCTGGTCGAAATTGACGAAATGCGCAACTACACCGTCCTCAAGCGCGTTTGATGTAAAGGGGGCGGGTTCGGGTAAGCCATCTGCTCGGACAGGTCCAATTTTGCCTGCCACCAGATAGGGCATCGGAGTGCGTAGGTGCACACGCAACCCATCGGCGAGGTGATCGACATGTAGTATCCGAACATTTAGGTTAAGCAGAAAGTGGGCGCTTGTTGAAACGGCGACGGATGCGAGACAAAACGCAAGAATGATGCCAAAGGCTCTGCGCCCGAATACTCGACTGAAGGCCTGCTTTTCGCTGGTCGCTCGCATGTCAGTTTGACTGCCTGGCGTCTATGACCGTTATTCCGGCCAGTTTCCAGACGTTTGCATCTTCGATCAACTCAACCACTGCCCGGTAGGAAACACCTCGTTTGTGATTGTGCCCCCAATGCCCGGCGCTGGCTTTTACGCTCCAAGAAACCACGGCCTGAAAGCCGGTACCGCTTGCCAGCGAACGAGTATCTTTCAGCTCTACGTCTTGCACCGAATCCACCCGGGCAAACCCGCCACCCGCCACCCGGATCACCAAAGCCCTATCGAGTTCCTCTGTCACCTCACGCATCGCGTTTCCCGCCACAACTGTCTCCAGTTCCTGGTTTCGACGCTGAGCAGTGGATTCCAGATTGGCGATATTCACGTTTTCGATGACCGCTTTAAAAATCCTGGAAGAAGTTTCCTCATCAGGCAAGCGATCAAGGGGATTGACGATGTTGGTGAGCATGAATGACGTACTCAAGGCACCAACAACCAACCCGACCCCGGATACGCCCAGAAGAACAACCCGCAACGCTCCACGTCGCCCAATTGCAAATACAGCCGCGATCACCGAAGCAATCACAAGCATGGCTGACAGAAGTGGCACCTGAAAGATGTTTTGTACGGGTATGACAACTTCCGTGACCTTGGGTTCTTCATAAGTGCGCAGGTAGTTTTTCCAGACAATCGTGGGGGAATCAGTGGAAATCAGGTTTAGAAACGGACCAGCCGGATCGGTGGCCGTTGCCCGAATGCTGGTGTGACGTTCATTGAATAATTCCCAGTCAACGGTCACGTTCTGGGGAAGAGCAGGAACCGGGAACGTCAGAATTACTCCCAAAATGGCATTGGGCAAATCAAGGCTATCTCCACCCTCGACAATCTGAAGGCCGGACGATGATACGGCTAGGAATTCGACGCGACTGGAAACGGCTTTGACTGGTTCACCGTCTATCACGACAGGGTTCTTCGCCATGAAAAAGGTGCGGGCGGCCTCCTTGATCGCATTCTGCGCCTCGGCTTCCAGAATGCCGGTTTCCGCCAGGTTCAGATCGGTCCAGGCCCCAAGGTCGCGAACCCGGATCAGGGTTTCATGGCGTACCTCTCTTGGCTCGACATAGAGAAATGTCATAAGGGCGGATGTATGGTGCCGCTTGAGGTTCTTGTTGTCAAAGCGCGTGTACCAGGGGTCTTGCCAGTCAAGGCGAAGGGGTTCGGGGCCGCTGAGATAGCGGAAATCAATCACCGGGACGGTTTTGTGAAATGCGATAAAGCCAATGCTGGCTTTGACAGCCCCGTTCGACTTGGTCGGCGGAACAAATACCAGACTGTCCGGGCGTGTTTCGAACGAGTATTTCAGTTCGGCAAAATAAACCCTTTTGTCGTCGGGTGATTTTGGGGTGGGCAGTTGCGACAAAGCGTTTTGTGAAGAGGCAAGCGCCGCCGATCGGTCGACCCGCGTTCGCGGTTCGGCAACCAGCAATTGAGGCACTAGCCTTGTTCCGTCCGCGATGATTTGCAGTCCTTCGCGGGAAAACTTGTCAAGCCTCTCATCCAGCGATGCTCGTTCGGAGGTATCGGAACTCAGAAACTCGTTTGGGAGCAAGTCACGAAATACACCCAGATCGCCAACATATACTTCCAGCTTGACGACGACTCCGTCGTCCTGAACGGTGATCTCCGCGATATTTGGGGCAACAGCTGCTCCATTCAATGGCATCAGGTCTGCCTGTGCGGGCGACGGGGTGAGAATTGCAATAATACCCAAAGCAAGGTACCACAGCACGCCCCACCCGGTCGTTAGCAGTCCGTTGGACCGATACGTCAAACCCCGCAACCATATGTCGACAAAATCGTCACAATTCATTTAGTAAATTTGACTCTGCTGCAACTTCGCGCCCAGGGGCGTCCTCGGCACTTCCGGTATTTTCCCGCTTGTATCTATAGGCTGACCAGCCACGAGGACCACACCGTTCTGGAGTTAGTCCCCTGGATACACAAATTCCCGTCCCAGCGCCTCGCTGGCCTCATTGTAAACGCCACGCAACGCATCATCGACCTCGCCCCAGCGGCCGCCGATAATGAAGTCGGAATATCCCATTGAATCAACCGAAACATTCATTCTTTCGCTATAGTTTGGGATGTCTTCGTCGCGCGGAAGCTCGGGTTTCCCTGCGAGCGGGGGGGCCCACGTGGCCTCCTCAACAACGGCCATCCTTACGCGAATCTCGTCCTTGGTGATGTTCCAAACCATAAAATCTTCGGCCAGGCTGAGCGGCCCGTCATAGGTTGTTCTGACCCGGTCGTTGATTGCCGCAGTCGTGTCAAAATCCTTGAAGAAGTGATACGCCACTGCAATGCGCGGCTTGATCTCTTGCATTACTTTTCCAAACGCCTCCGGAGAAGTGTGAATCTGAGTTCCGACCACGAGTGCCTGTTCTGGCGTGAACCCCATCTTGCTAATAAGGTCCGGTACGGCCACGAAACATTCGTGGATAGCAATATCGGCATCCTTTGAATACTCGACAAACCACTTATTGGGATAAGTGTCAGAACCAAACACAAACTTCAGATCATTCCATTCCAAACTGAAGCTCACTGGCCCATCAAGCGAATGGACTGCCGGAAACGATCTGACTGTTACGCCGTTGTCTTGGTAGACCACAGCGTTTTCCGCCGCGTAATCGAACTCGGAGACCTCAAGTTCATATCCACGAAAATCCACCAGACCCACACGGCCGGCCAGATCCCAAGTGTACATTTCTTCCATCTTCTTGATCGCATAGGCAGTTCCCAGTTCAGGAACACGTCCACTTGGTCCCCAGATACGAAGTGGCTTCTGGCGCCCCATAAGTGCGCCACCAATGAACAGCTCTGCCAACGAGCCAAAATGATCTGCGTGCAAGTGTCCAATGAATACCTTGTCCAGGTAATCGTAGGGGATTTGCAGGGAGGATATCCGTTCCGCCGAACCTGTTCCGATATCGAAGAGGAACTTGTCACCATTGCCAAGTTCTACAAGAAAACAAGCTGCCGCCTGTGCGGCCCGCGTGGTGGGCATCCCCGTACCGCAGGCGATCACCCGCATTTCATCTGCGGCTAGGTCCTCGGTGTTCGGGTAATAAGTATCGCGATCAGCGCGCGCTTTTGTTGGGGATATCAATTGTTCCTGCGCCACTAGTTGCACCGGTGCGCCTGCGGCAAAGATACTCAAGGCGATGGCACCCATGAAGCTTGAAAGAATGGATCGCTTGCGGGATTCTGATTTCGTGTGCGAAACTAAGATCACATTACTCTCCTTAAACTGTGGCATCATGAACAAAAGCATATCCTCAACAAGACACAGGAGTCCAGTTCAAAAAGGCAGCCTTGGCAGGCGCGCAACAGGGCGTGTTTCAAAGCGTCAATGGCTTGAGGCGGCTCTTGCAATGTTGGCCGCAGACGGTGTTGGGAGCGTGAAAATTACCGCTCTGGCCAAAGCACTGAACATTTCCAAGAGCGGTTTCTACTGGCACTTTAAGGACCGAGAGGATTTGCTAGAGGAGATGAAGGCCTACTGGGCGGATGAATTCAGCAAGAAAATTATTTCGGAAATTTTGAAGCAGAAAAGATCACCTGAGGAGAATTTGCTGAGCACAGTCGAATTAGTCCGGAACCAGCAGGGCAGTAAATTCGATCTGGCTTTCACGGCTTGGGCGCAGAGCGATCCTTTGGTTCGTGAACTCGTAGATAAAGTCAGGGATATGCGCATTTCCTTTGTAAGAAATCTATTGGCAAGTACCGGCTACACCGGAGCTGACCTTGAAGCCCGCGCGAGGCTTTTCGTGGTCTATTTTTCATGGTCTGAAGTTATGTACCGGGAAAAACCTGCTGGGCTGGAGGGTGAGCCATTAGATGAAATCTTGAATATTCTTATCCGTCGAACAAGCTCCTAAGCGCGGCAATTCTCTTACCCACAGATTTGGTTTTGGGACAAATGGCCAAGAATTGCTGACAGGATTCAAATCCAAAGGGGTGTCTGGCTCTGGATCACTGCAGACCTTGATTCACACCGCAGAGAATGACCGGTTCCCGCCCATTGTGTTGAAAAACTCGAGTATTATGCGCGCCCGTTTTTCTGCCAATTTCCATTACCTTTTCAAAGTCGACACCACTTGCCCAGAGCGGGCCATGACAGCCTCTCATATCGCTGATCCGGTATTTTGGCCGACACCCAACCTAAAATTTCGAAGGCCTCTCAACGGGAAATTTGTTCACTGGTTTTCGGCAAAAATAGAGTTTTTCAACAGAATACGCCAAAAGATCCGAATGCCGCGCTGCAATCGATATCTTTCTAAAGCTTCTCCGGCGCAGCGCCTTCAACAGCCCCCAGAACATCCTTTACAGATACCCCAATCACCTTCAGCACGACGACCAGCTCCACAACATCCAACCTGCGCTCCCCAAGCTCATACTTACCTACAAATGAAGCTGGTTTGCCCAACCGCTCCGCCAGTTGCGCCTGCGATAGCCCAGCGTCTTGCCTCGCCAGCACCAATGCCTTCAACAGGTCTTGATATGCTCTTGTTCTGACGGCCCCTGCCATGACTCATAACTCCAAGTAGAAAGATATGAGCAGTTACCCCTGTTATGGGTTTACCCCCAAAACAGGGGTGTTATGGTGCGACATCACTTGTTTTAACCAGCTGTTTCAGCGCCATCTAAGGATAACATCATGCCACCAAATCCTATCCCCAACTTCACCGTTCGCCGCCGGGCCCCGCTGATTGATCGCGTCGCGCTCTATGGCGAGTTTGCCTCCGTGATGATCCCGCGCACTAAGCTGCACGACGATATGATCAATCGTGCGGCTTATGTTTTCATAACGGGCTGCTACCCTTCACACCTGCGCCCCAGAAGCGCTGCGATCCTCAAACAGATCACACGGCACTTTCGGCGTCCGAGTAGCCTCGACGGGCGCAATGGGGATCGCCTTCTGCACGATGACGCCATCCGCGATTTGAGGCTCAGGAGCCATGAGATGGTCAACGCTGTTCAGGAGAGAGTAAGCCAACGGTTTTACATCCAGACTGATCGTGGCCCTGACACCCGCCGTGGCTACAGCAAGATTTTCATGTTCAGACGGCACACAGACCAAATGGTCATTGATAAGATCACGATCAATTTGGAAGGGGCAGTAAAACCGGGATGGGATTGAACGCAAAAGTACGGGCACTGGATAGACACTACTGATGTTTTGCCAGCAGGAGTGGCCACGTCGCTTGTCAGAGAGAAAGAGGCCAGCACTCATCCAGTGCCCGTACACCAACCCTCCCATAAACACTCCAGGTTCGTCAAGGCAAATTAGTATTTTAATGTTTACTATCAATTAGCTACACGTGTAGCCTGCGTTTTCCTGCTGATAGCACACCCATCAAATACGCCGCATAACGTAGCCTGATACACCTTCGCCTCTACCACGGCGGCGGGCGCCAGAAGTTCAGAGAAAAGTTACCTTTTGGTTACCTTTATACTCTTCTTTTTTCCTTCTTGATCAATGTGTTACATGAGTGTAGAGTTGGAGCATTACCAACCCTCCAACCGTAATGGTTGGCCGCAGGGAGCATTTAGGGCAGTTCGTGTCCTTGGAGCACTCGATGGTGATGATCCTGATCTCTTTTTGAGGTCGGTCGTCTGCTATCTGGAGTGCGCTCCTAATTCAGACCACTGTGATCATTGTCGCGTGCGGTTCCGTCAAAGGAACTAAGCTATGACGAACGTACCTCTTGCCCCCTTAGGCACCCCCTCCAAACTCGACATCCCGGACGCATTGTTCGCCCTCGTGCACCTTTTGGCACGCGAGGCAGCTCGTCTGGATTTTGCAGCCCGCTGCACCATCAACAATGGGGAGGCGGACAATGTCTAACCTCCCATTCCCCTCGAACGCTGTCTACCTGAGCGTCCGTCAAGTTGCCGAGACCTTCGATGTTTGTCCCAAGACAGTACGCCGTTGGATAGCCTCTGGCGACTTGCCTGCAACGCGCCTTGGCCGTGACTGGCGTATCGCCCGCACGGACCTCAAAGCCCTCGCGGCGCGTCGCGGCAATCATGTTCAAGGGCATGTCCTCTAATGTCCTCATTTGACCGCATAATTTTAGACTTCGGGAAAGCCCCCCTACGAACTTTGGCTACAAATTCGTCGCTTGGTTTTCCCGAATGTCCGCACGTGGCCCACCGAGGGTCAAGATGGGCGCAATCGTCCCAATCCCCTCTAATTTTCACTTCAAGGCAGAAAGGAAATCACATGCCTTATGACAACACTACCCCCGCAACTCTGGCCGACGCCATCGTCGCTCTGATGGCGGCTCCCGATCTTAAAGACACGCGTCGTCGCGATATGATCTCCTCGATCAATCGTATTGCCAAATACCTGAACCGCGTACCGGAAGACCTGCCAACGGACGTTCCTGCCCTGCGCAATCTGCTGGCAGGCATTCATCCGGTTCAGGCAGGTATCTCTGCCAAATCCCTCAGCAATGTCAAAACGGAGCTGACCAGGGCTTTGAAGATGTCCGGATACTTGCCGCCTGCTATACCCAAGGCTGAGCCCAACAGCGCATGGAAGGCCTTTCTGGCGGCTTGCGAAACCAAGCACCAGCGTCTCGCTCTGTCGCGCCTTGTGAACTACTGTGCAGCGCAAGCCATCGAGCCCGAGGCTGTGGATGACAAGGTGATGGCTGACTTCCAACAACACCTTGATGAGCGCCTCTTGGGTAAGGACCCGACCAAGCTCTGCAAAGAGATGGCTCAAACTTGGAACGGCATTGTCACTCGTCAGGGCTTGGACCTGACCCTGCTTAGCTACAAGAAAAGCGACCAATATCGCTCTCGCCCCCTCACCTCGTATCCGCAATCCATGCAGGATGACATTGCCAGCTATCTCGGCCGCATGCGCCACGCGGACCCGTTTGACGAAGATGGACCGGACAAAGCGTTGCGCCCGACGTCGTTGCGCAATACGGAAGCCCACCTGCGTCAGTTCCTTGACGCACTTGTTCTGGCCGGGAATGACCCCGATACCTTCTTGTCTCTGGCCGATGTGATCACAGCTGAGAACATGAAGCAGGCTTTCACCGCAACCATGAAGCGCCGTGGTCTCGATAACCCTAAGGATAGCGGGCTTCACAATATCGCGGCCACTTTGAAGGCAATTGCCCACCATCACCTCAAACTTCCGGAACAGGTATTGGACGCAATCAAGACGATCAAGAAAAGGGTTTCTCCCCATGTCAAAGGGATGAGCAGCAAGAACCGTGACCGTCTTGGTCAGTTCAATGACTGGAAGAACGTCGCGCGTCTGCTTGGCTTGCCGGAAGTATTGATGACCCGTGCCTTGGTTGACCCCACCTCGCGCACATCTGCGCTTCTTGCAATGCATGCGGTTGCCATCAGCATTCTTTTGTCTTGCCCCATGCGCGCCAAGAACCTTGCCCAACTCGAACTGGACACGAATGTCACCAGTCACCGCAAGGGTACGCACACGTTCTACACCATCCGTGTGGATGCTGAGGACGTGAAGAACAACGAGCACATCGAAGTGTCGCTTAATGCCAGTTGTTCGAGGTTGCTTCGTATCTACAACGACAAGTTCCGCCATCTGCTGACGCGTGCCAACGGACCTGCCCTGTTTCCCATGAAGGGCAATGGTGCCCCTCGTGACCCTTCTAACCTGAGCAAAGATATTAAAGCCCTGATCGATCGCGAGACCGGCTTGACGGTACATACCCACTTGTTCCGTCATCTCGCCGCGTTTCTCTATCTGCGCGAACGTCCCGGCGCTTTTGAGACTGTTCGCCGTTTGTTGAAGCATAAGACCCAGCAGACAACCATGACCTTCTACGCCGACCTCTCCAATCAGTGGGCACATGAGCATTATGACGATGTTGTGCTCAAGAAATGGGGAAATGATCATGACTAAGGCGATCACCATCGTTTTGAAGATCAAAGACTGGCCCCAGGCAGATCGCTCTGCCTGGGACGCGCTTTTTACAAAAGAGGTGTTCTTTGGTGACAGCGGACCCCTTACGCATTGGTCCGCGGGCAGTCACGCCAAACGCCGCCAAGGCTATGGCCAGTGGTTGTCGTTCCTGCTGCGTACCATGCCGGAATGTCTGTCCGCCCCGCCCGCAGCCCGCGTGACCAAGGAAGGGGTGAGGGCCTTTGTCGAAGAAGGAGAGGAACGTCTGGCGCCAATGTCCGTGCACAATCTTGTCTCGGATATTTATGTCGTGATCTGTGCCATGGCCCCTGAGACGGATTGGAGCTGGCTCAACTCGGTTTCCAAGAAGTTACTGAAGAAGGCAAAGCGCCACAGCCTGCCGCCACCGCATGATATTGCTGCAGGTGAGGTTCTGCGTCTCGCAATAGACTGGATTGAGCGTCACGACGGCAATGCTCGCTACGCCTCCAAGACACAGGCGATCCGCTTCCGTCAGGGCCTGATGATTGCCTTTCTTGTCAGCCGCCCAGTGCGCCGCCGCACTCTGTTGGCGACCTCACTCGAAGACCATCTCAAGGTGCAGACAGACGGCTTCCACCTCTACTATGAGGCCAAAGATATCAAAACCCGGAAGCCCTTTGACTTCCCCTTGCCTGAAGTCCTGATCCTTTACATGCAGCGCTATCTTGATGTGCACCGCCCACTCCTTCTGCAAGGCAAATCCAACAACGCGCTCTGGATCAACCAATATGGTGACCCGATCACACCAGACGGCTTCTCCCGTGAACTGCCCAAGGTGACAAAACGCGTGCTGGGGCTGGAACTGCGCCCCCACGCCTTCCGCCACATTGCAGCCACCACTATCGCCGAAGTGGATCCGGAACACGCAAACATCATTCGCGACGTTCTCGGGCACGCAACACTCAACATGGCCAACAAACACTACAACCGTGCAAAGGGCATCAGTGCCTGCAATGACTATCAGGATCTGATTGGGGCGCTGCAGAAGAAGGCGGTGAAGCAGGGTCGCACGTAAGTGGTATGAAAGAAGGGTTAATCAAAACCCGCCGTTCGAAACACTTGCAGCGAATGGCGGGTGTGAGCCCATTTTGCCGAATGCTGCGCACCGAACGAATGTCGGGTGTGCGTTTCGCTTGGAGGTGATTTGGCCACCCATACGCCTTCGCTAGGTGGCCAAATCAAAGCATCACTCGCTGCGGACGATCTCGCTGTAATCACCACGCAGTTGCAGGACTACGGTGATGTCGGCGTCGTCGCGGTTACGCCAGAACCAACCGTGGTCGCCTGCAAAGGGGGTCTCGAAGCTGCCTTCTCCAGATGTCTGACCACGGCCCCGCTCATAAGTCACATCTTCACCACCGGCATGGGCGTGAAGGTCGAAATTGATCCGTCCACCCGTTGCGGACCATGCGTAGGTCATGGTGGCCCCTTCTTCCATGGTGGCCTTGATTTCGGTGAACTCACCGGGGGCCAAGGTGAAGGTGATCTCGTCGGTCCAAGCTTCTTGTGCGTGGGCGGTGGAGACGAACAAACCGAAGATGTCATTCATCAGCGATGAGGACTCGTCACCACCATGCAGCAGTTCATCAGCGGCGGCTTCTGCGGCAAGCTGCTGCTTGATCTCACCCATCTCAGTCAGGCCGAGGATGCTGCCCACGCCTGTCGGGTCTGTGCCGTATTCGGCGGGGAGGTAGACGCAGACCCCGATGAACACAGCCCCGATACCAGCGATGATCGTGGAACGGCGCAGTTGTGCCTTTGTTGGCAGGTCTTCGAGTTTCGGTCTTGGTGCGTTATGCATAGTTCTCTCCAATCTTTATGTGCTGGCGATGTAGCCTGCGATTTGCTGGTATGTGAGCAAAACGCCGAGGCCGACCATGATGATGTTCGCGACAGTCGCCTGACGCATGAAGTTTGGGCTGCGTCGCCAGTATCCCATAACGATCAGGATGACGAACAGGGCCAAGAGTTGTCCGACCTCAACGCCCACGTTGAACGCCAGAAGGTTGGCCAGAAGCCCGTCTTCGGCGATCTGATATTCGAGGATTTTCGACGCCAGACCCGTGCCGTGGAACAGTCCAAAGATCAGTGTCGCCGCCTTGGTATTGGGCTGGAACCCTAACCACTTCTGGAAGGCCCCAAGGTTGTCGAGTGCCTTATAGACTACCGACAGGCCGATGATGGCGTCGATGATATAGGCGTTGATGCCCCAGCCGAACCACACGCCCAACAGCATGGTGACCGAATGGCCGATGGCAAACAGGCTGACGTAAATCGCCACGTCTTTCATGTGGTAAAGGAAGAAAACGACGCCAAGCAGGAACAGGATGTGGTCGTAGCCTGTCATCATGTGTTTTGCGCCCAGATAGATGAACGAGATGATATGCCCCCCGAATATCTCCTGGATGTAGCCTGCATCTCCAGGCGTCACGTCATGGGCATAGGCCGAGGTCGCGAATGCCATGAGCATTAGAACAATGGCGGTGAAGAGGGTCAGAGGCTGACGCATTGGATGCGACTGCTGCCCCGACCGATAAGATCGGTTTGGTAACATTGGATTTTCCGTTTGTTGAATGTGATGGTTTGGAACGCCCAGTTGGGCGCAGCATCACACACGTGGCGGTCGATCTAATCCGTAGTCTCTGCGGTCAGGCATAGCACTGTTTGCCATAGCCCAACTCGTGCTGGTTGGCATGATAGAACCCGCAGGTTCACGTGGCGGAAGAAACGCGATGTTGTGGTCATGGTCCGCGATCTCATGGCTGTGGCCATGGTAGGTATGCATCAGATCAACGATGTCTTCATGGGCGTGGACATGCTCCTCGATCTCGGCGTGATGTTCCGCGACAATCTTCGCCAGTTCGGTGAAGTCATGGGTGACCGAGCGGGAGTTCGCAGACAGCAGCATACCAACCGCCAAGGCGATGGTCAGTAGTCCTCTCATATATCTCGTGATTGCCCGTGTCATTCCGCCTGCTCTCGTGAGTCTTGGCCCACTTGCCTGATCCCCCCTAGGGGGTTACGTAACCCATATGACAAAACACACGACCCATGCAAGTCACCCTGCCATCGTCAAACGGCTGAAACGTGCCAACGGGCATCTCAACAGCGTCATCAAGATGATTGAGGACGAACAGCCCTGCGTGGACATCGCACAGCAGCTTCATGCCGTGGAGAAGGCCGTGCAGCAGGCCAAACGCACGTTGATCCAGGATCACATCGACCATTGCCTCGACGATGCACTGGTGGGTGCTGACGGGACCCCGATCACTGCTGAGTTCAAGGCAATCACCAAGTATCTGTAAGGACCACCCATGCTCTCTGTCCTCGCTGACCGCACCTACCGCCATCTGTTCCTGGCACAGGTTGTGGCACTGCTGGGGACGGGACTGGCAACCATTGCCCTTGGGCTGCTAGCCTATGATCTGTCAGGGGAACGGGCTGGCCTCGTGTTGGGCACGATCTTCACGATCAAGATGGTGGCCTATGTGGGCGTCGCCCCGATTGCAGGGGCCTTCGCCAACCGCTGGCCGCGCCGCACGATGCTGGTCAGCCTTGATCTTGTCCGTGCCGTGGTGGCCCTCTGCCTGCCTTTTGTGACCGAGGTTTGGCAGGTCTACGTCCTGATCTTTGCGCTGCAATCCGCTTCCGCCGCGTTCACGCCGACGTTCCAGGCCACGATCCCAGACATCCTCCCAGAGGAAGAGCGTTACACCCGCGCCCTGTCGCTGTCGCGTCTTGCCTATGATCTGGAAAACATCATCAGCCCGATGTTGGCCGCGATCCTGCTGACCTTCGTCAGCTTTAACGTCTTGTTCTTTGGCACGGTCATCGGCTTCGCTGGTTCTGCTCTGTTGGTCGTCTCAGTCCTGTTGCCAAGCCCGAAGCCAACAGAGCCAAGGGGCATCTACGACCGCACCACACGGGGGATGCGCATCTACCTCGCCACGCCACGTCTTCGTGGGTTGCTGTCACTAAATTCCGCCGCCGCAGCAGCGGGGGCCATGGTGCTGGTGAATACGGTGGTTCTGGTGCGATTCGATCTTGGCCTGGGCGACTCCCAAGTTGCAATCACCCTTGGAGCCTTCGGCGGTGGGTCGATGCTGGCCGCTCTGGTTCTGCCCAAGCTGTTGGACAACCGGCCTGATCGCCCGGTGATGATCGGCGGCGCAATGGTCTTGGTGGCTGCACTGTTGGCACTCTCTCTGATGACACTGGTTTATGAGATGCAATGGATACCGCTGTTGGTCGGCTGGTTCATCATTGGGATTGGTTATTCCGCCGTGCTGACCCCTTCAGGACGTTTGCTTAAACGCTCCGCCCACGCCGAAGACCGACCTGCCGTTTATGCCGCCCAATTTGCACTGTCCCACGCCTGCTGGCTGGTGACCTATCCGCTCGCGGGTTGGCTGATCACCGTTTCCGGACCAATGGTGGCGTTTGCAGTCTTGGCCGTGCTCGCGGGCTTCGGTGTGGTTTGCGGGATGGTCCTCTGGCCGCAGGAAAGCGGCGAACCGGTAACTCATTCGCATGACGATCTGCCAAAAGATCATCCACATGTGCACGATGGTCGAACCCACAGTCATCCGATTGTCATCGATGACTATCATCCGCATTGGCCGAGAGTGCGAGAACTGGGGAGCCGCTCAGAGCAATGAGATAGCGGAGCGGCCATTGGCGCAGGCGCGGCGAAATAGCGCTTTGTCCGCATAGCTACCTTTACGGTGTTCAGAATTGAATGTGCGCATTTGAGCTTTCTGTGATTCCGGCTGATTTGGTTCGTCTTATCTTGGGTGGGTCATCCCACGCTAACGTAAACATCTGTTTTCACGTCTTAAAAAATTGCAACTGGGTTGCAATCGAAAGTGGATGACGGGGGTGTTTTCGTGCCTATAATGGGTAGGGCCAATGCTATCCTGATGGAAAGGCCCTGCTCATGCGTGCTGCGATCTACGCCCGTTATTCAACCGATATGCAAAGTGACGCCTCGATCGAGGATCAACACCGCCTGTGTGTTCGCCTGATTGAGGGCAAAGGCTGGCAGGAGGCCGAGACCTATTCCGATCGGGGCCTGAGCGGTGCGTCGCACCTGCGCCCTGCCTATCAACGCCTGCTGGAAGACGCCCGCCATAATGCGTTTGATGTGGTCGTTTCCGAAGGCCTCGACCGGATCAGCCGCGACCAGGAACATATCGCTGCCTTCTTCAAACAAATGCGGTTTCAGGGGATCCCGATTGTCACTGTGGCTGAGGGCGAGATTTCTGAACTGCACATCGGGCTTAAGGGCACAATGAGTAGCCTCTTCCTCAAAGACCTGGCTCAAAAGACCCATCGCGGCCTTGAAGGCCGTGTGCGCAAAGGCAAATCCGCAGGCGGGGTGACCTATGGCTACGACGTCGTGGGCAACTTCCAATCAGACGGCGAAGTCGCAACCGGCGAACGTGGCATCAATGAAGATCAAGCCGCCGTGGTGCGCCGTATCTTTGTGGATTACGCCAATGGCCTCAGTCCTCGTGCAATAGCAGGTGCGTTAAACCAAAAAGGTATCGAGGGACCGCGAGGCGCCGGTTGGGGGGCCTCGACCATCTATGGCAACTGGCGGCGTGGCACAGGCATCCTGAACAACGATCTCTATCAAGGTCGCCTTGTCTGGAACCGTCAACGGTTCATCAAGGACCCGACGACAGGCAAAAGGCAGGCCCGTCTCAATCCACCGGAAGAGTGGATCATCGAAGATGTGCCTGATCTACGGATCATTTCTGCAGACCTTTGGGGGCGTGTAAAAGCCCGCCAGGAGGCCACACGCAGCACAGTCATCAGTGATGGTCTCAACCGTCCGGAGCGCGCCCATCGCGCCAAGCACCTGTTTTCCGGGATGTTGACGTGTGGGGCATGTGGTGGCGGGTTCATTCAGGTGGGCAAACACTATTACGGCTGCTCAGCAACGCGGAACAAAGGCACATGCGATAACCGGCTGACCATCAAACGGGAAGAGCTGGAAACACGCGTCTTGTCCGGCCTCAAAGACCAACTCCTGCATCCAGACCTCATCGCGGAGTTTGTCAGCGCCTATCAGGCCGAGCACAACCGCCTGACAGCGGAGGCCACCAAGGGTAAAGCCAAATCTGAGCGAGAACTAATCAGAATCACCGGACAGATCGACAAGATCGTCGAAGCTATCACCGAAGGCATGTTCCACCCGAGCATGAAGGCCAAAATGGACGCGCTGGAGGCGGGCAAGGCGAAGCTGGAGGCCGAATTGACCAATGCGGCGTCAGAGCCGCCGGTCTTGCTTCATCCGGGGCTCGCAGACCTTTACAAAGGGAAAGTCGCCACCTTGAGAGCCGCTCTGAATGAGCCGTCCGCCAAAGCGGAAGCGACCTCTATCATTCGCGGTCTGTTGACCGAGATCAGGTTGATCCCAGAGGACGGCGCGTTAGCCGTTGAATTGGTTGGGGAATTGGCAGGTTTGTTGGTGTTGGGTATGTCCCAAAACGAAGAAAGCCAC
>NZ_JBDVNC010000008.1:0-63485 GCF_039969785.1 Shimia sp.
AACGGATACGGCACATAACTATGGGTTGCCTGATCAGCGCAATATCACATTGGCCTATGTCTTAAGTGCGGTATTCGCGGCGTTCGCCGGTATCTTTGTGGCCGGGCGTATTGGCTCTGGCGATCCGAACGTTGGCACACAGTTTGCGCTGGACTCCATCACCGCTGTCGCCATCGGTGGCACGCACTTATCCGGCGGTGTGGGTGGTCTGCACGGCACCATCCTTGGTGCAGTTTTGATGGCGTTGCTCGCCAACGGTATGAATCTCGCTAACCTATCGGCCTTTTTGCAAGGTGCGATCAAAGGCGCGATTTTGCTGACGGTCGTCGCGTTGCAATCACGTAAAAAGATGGGGCTGTAGCCGATGACCGCCCTGAAACGTACACTCAGCCTTCCACCGGCATATTTTGTTTTTACCGCACTTCTTGTGACGCTGTGGATCACCAAACCGCAATTGATGAACCTTAATGTGCTTGGCATCTTTGTGCGCCAGGTCGCCCCACTTGGGATACTTGTGTTGGGTCAACTGCTGGTGATGCGCGTACGGTCGATTGACCTTTCCGGTGCCGGCGTGCTGCTGCTGATCAACTATATGATTGCGTCCGGGCTGTTGAACGGTGTTCCGCTGTCGCTGGTTCTTCTCCTGTCGCTTGGCATTGGCAGTTTGATTGGCCTGTTCAACGGTTATCTCGTGGCCAAACGCAAGGTATCAGCGGTGATCGCGACCCTTGCGGTCACCGTGATCATCGCGGGTTTTGTGCAGTTTCTTGCCAGCGGCAAGCCGCCGGGAAACATGCCCGAGCTGATGAACAGTACCTACAAACTGAAGTGGGGGCCGCTGCCGCTGCCGGTTTTGTTGTGGATCGCCCTGACTGGGTTGATGGCGGTGTTTTTGTCACGCTTCGTCTTTGGGCGTTTCATCATGGCCGTCGGTGAGAATCCAACGGCCTCCCATTTTGCGGGCGTCCCTGTCGAGCGCACTGTTCTCATTGCACACGTGATTGCCGGGCTCTTCGCAGGCATGGCAGCGCTGGTGCAGTCCGCTTCCGTAGCTGTTGGCAGCTTACGGTTAGGGCTGGAAATGCCAATTGACGCTGTCGCCGCAACCATTCTTGGCGGCGTCATATTCGGGCGCGGCGATGGTGGCGTCTGGGGACCATTCTTTGGGGTTTTGTGCTTCGCATTGCTGTTCGTCGTCATGACCAGCTTTGGCGTGCCGGAACCCGGCAAACAGATCGCACGCGGCTTAATCATTCTCTTGGCTGCGATTTTCTACGGTCTGCACGCCAAGAACACTTAACGAACGATTGAAAGGACCCACCCATGACCGAGAAACGCATTATGTGCTTTGGCGACTCCCTGACTTGGGGATGGGTGCCAGTTATCGAAGGCGTCCCGACAACACGCTATCCAGCAGACGTGCGTTGGACAGGCGTGATGCAAAGGGAATTGGGTGAAAGCTACGTTGTGATCGAAGAAGGTCTCAGCGCACGCACCACTTCGCTAACTGATCCAACAGACCCGCGTCTTGATGGAAGCGCATACCTTCCTTCTGCACTTGCGAGCCACTTCCCGCTTGATCTTGTCATCATCATGTTGGGCACAAACGATACCAAAGCCTACTTCCACCGCACGCCCTTTGAGGTAGCTGCGGGTATGTCGAAACTGGTTGGGCAGGTGCTGACTTCGGCCGGTGGCGTTGGAACGATATACCCGGCTCCCCAAGTCCTGATTCTTGCGCCACCGCCACTCACGCCAATGCCACACGCCTATTTCCAGTCGCTCTTTGGAGGCGCACACGAAAAATCAAACACGTTCAGCAAGCACTATGCTGACTTGGCGGACTTCATGAAGGTCGAATTCTTCGATGCGGGAAGCGTGATTTCAACAGATGGAGTAGACGGTATTCACTTCACTGAGAAGAACAATTCTGAACTTGGACAAGCGCTTGCTGAGAAAGTCCGTGATTTCCTCGGTGCAGGATCATTAAATGCGCCCGCCTGAATATATGTGCATCCAGGTTGGACCAGTCAGATCGTCTAAATCAAATATTGGAAACCGACATTCAATGACCCCTTCCGCGACTTGAGCTGCGATGCAGAAAGAAATTCGCCGCCATACAGAGCGATGCTGCATCAGCGAGGTACGAAAACCCAATGTCGGCGAAGTCCGCGCTGTGTAGATCGAAGGCAAGACCTTGAAGGTACGGTCCTGGTCAAAAATGCTTGACGTTTGGATCAGTATTGCGTGACGCAATGACGGCGTGGATTTAGGAAATCGTCGTGCATCGGGTCAACGGCTCGTGACGTTCCAAACACATCCGACGCCCACGGGCCATTTCCCGCCGCCCAAAATTCCCAACCTTGTTTTGCCAGACCTGTGCGACCATCCTGACCGGGTCCGACCCGAAAGGTGACCAATGCTCAAAGCTCTGACCGCCCTTGCCCTGCTGCCCACAGCCCTGATTGGTGAAACTATTCCCATCGACGCCCCGGTCACATCGGCCGTGCTTTATGCCAATGGTGCCACGCTAACCCGCGCCGTATCCTTCACCGCACCTGCTGGTCATCATGACCTGCTCATTACCGGCCTGCCCGCCTCGCTTGATCCGGCGTCGGTGCGCGTAGCCATTGATGGCGCCAGTCTGGGCAGCGTCATCGTGCGCCAGAACCGGGTTTTGCCATCTGACCTGACCGATAGCTCCGAGCTGATAACTGCCAAGAACGAAGTAGACCGGCTCGAAGCTGAGGTTCTGCGCATTCAGGACTCGCGCAATGACATTCTCATGCGCGCGCAGGCCGCCAATGCCCGCCTGACCTATCTGGCAACGCTTAGTGCCGGGTCTGACATTGCGCCGTCTCCCGAAACGCTTCAGGCCACGCTTGACCTGATCAGCGCCCAGACCCTCGCCGCACATCAGGAAGCCGCCGCCGCGCAGCGCGAAGCACGCATGTTTGCCAAGGCGCTCGAAAAGCTCAAGGAGGCCCTGGAAAAGGCACACCAGACCGTGATCGCGCTCACTCCGTCCCATGGCAACGGCGCCATGTTGTCAGTGGCCGTTTCCACAGAACACCCCACCAGCGGCACGCTGACCCTGACCCATCTGGTGCATCAGGCAGGCTGGCAACCGGTGTATGATCTGCACCTCACCCATGGCGACTCCAGCGAACTTACGGTCAGACGCGGCGCGCTGGTTGGACAAAACACCGGCGAAGACTGGAGCGATGTTGCACTGACTCTGTCCACAAGCCGCCCCAACGACCAAACCCGCCCCAGCAACCTGAACCCGGACCTGCGCTGGATCACAGACCGCAACGATCACGGACGGCGCAGCGAAAAGGCCGGCGCCGACTATGTCATGGCCGAGCCCGCACCGGCCCCCATAATCGAAGAGATTGCTTCGCTTGGGTTCGCGGACGGCATCACGGCAACCTATGCCTATCCAACCGACGTTTCGATCACGTCACAGGCTGATTTCCTACGCCTGTCACTGGACACGCTTTCAACCCCACCTCAGGTATTTGCACTCGCCAACCCCTTGCGCGACGAGACCGCGTATCTCATGGCCTCGATCATCAACGACACTGGCGAATTGCTGCTGCCCTCACATGAGGCCAGCTTTTACCTGAACGGCCAGTTTATCAGCCGGGGCGCGCTGCCATTGATTGCTGCCGGGGACGAAATTGACCTGTCCTTTGGGCCCATAAACGGTCTGCGCCTGTCTCATACACTAAGAGATCGCGAATCCGGCGATACCGGCGTTCTGACATCGCGCAACGAACAACGCGAAACTCATGAGTTCAGCATCCGGAACCTGACCGACCGGTCTTGGGATATGCGCATTTTGGGGCATGTTCCTTATTCAGAACAGGAAGACCTTGAGGTGACGTGGCAATCCAACCCGCACCCGGATGTCACCAACTACAAAGACAGGCGTGGCATTCTCGCGTGGCACCATACATTGGGCGCTGACGAAACGTTGGACATCACCCTGTCACACCACCTGAAATGGCCAAAAGACATGGTTCTGCGCTGAGTTTCATTAACCAAACAACCATATTTTCACCATTTTACACCCACGAATTGCCGGAACGCTGCCATAATCGGAACACGAAGCGCCCGTATCACACTTGGCACGCCGACCAGTATTCCCCTCAATTTGGGGTCGGTCGGCAAGCCCGTGCACAGTGTCGGGCAGAGGGGCAGAATTTGCTCAGGGTCCGCTGACATGCGTCGCGGCGAATGGGTGATCCTGCGACAATAGAATATGCAAGGGGGCTCTCCAACCATCGGTTGCGAGGTTCGAAACGCTGTGTTTCCTAAATCCCGCCTCAATTCCGCCTTTCCGCCACAATTCGCGCCACTTCCGCCGCATTCCGGGGGCACAGTGGTATCAGTCATAAAGACCAGGGCAATAACGATAAACTGGAGGCTAACATGCCAAAGCGGATCTACAAGGACAACACCATGGAAAATGCCAACATCGAGTTCAAATCGCTTGCTGAAAAAGCCCGCGAACGCCGTCTGCGCGCTCTTATGGCCAGCAACCGGGAACTGTCCAATATCTTCGTCTGATCCACATCAGACAACCATTTCAGGATACAGCCCGCCCCATGGCGGGCTGCCTCATTTTCAAGGCTTAAATTCCAAAATCAGACCCCGGCAAACGTGCCGATCTTACTGTCATAGGCCTCCAGCCCACCTTCAGCGATGTTGTGCCACAAGCCGTGCATGCTCAGATCACCATTGGCGACACGCTCTTTGACAAACGGAAATGTCATCAGATTTTCCAGCGATACAAGCACTGCCCGTTTTTCAAAGGCCTGCGCCTGTTCCAAGCTGTCATCGATATGCGCCACATCGTCATAACCCGGGCGCAACACATCCATCCAGCGTCCGACAAAGCTGTCTTTGCTCTCCAGATGCGGTGCATTTCCTTTACACATGTCCAGACATCCCTGAACGCCGCCACATTGCGAATGTCCCAAAACCACCAGATGCGCCACTTTCAATGCCGTCACCGCGTATTCCACAGCCGCTGACGTGCCGTGCTGTGCCCCATCCGGTTTGTACGGCGGCACCAGATTCGCAATATTCCGGTGAATGAAAAACTCACCCTGATCCGCTCCAAATATGGACGTGACATGCACACGGCTGTCGCAGCAAGAGATAATCATGGCTCGGGGATGTTGCCCCTGCGCGCCCAGATGACGGTACCAGCTTACATTCTCAGCATACGAGGTCGCCTTCCATCCCTTGTACCTTTGAACCAGGTAAGATGGCAGCGGCTTTACCTTATCCATGTCTTCTCCCTTTCTGAAATCTCCGTGGAGATAGGTCTGTTTTAAACCAATTTCGAGAGGAATGGAGGTCGCGTATCAACTTTTTGAGAAGTATTTGCCCGCAATCTCGCAAGTGGTGTGGGTAGAACTGAGAACTAGGGGTGAGACATTGACACTTGTTGCAATCCTGCAACCGACCGAGGATGTCTCGGTCGATCAGGACGAACTTGCGCGCATTTACATACAGATGGACGGCGCAGCAGATGAAATGGTGGCGCAATCCATCGAAGAACTGGCTCTGCGCCTGCCGCATGCAGAGCTTCTGTATCAACGACAACAGCATGACGAGCTAAAGAAATGCGTGACCGGCATTGCGACCATCGCGGCGCGAATCGGCATGTCGGTGCTGGCGCGCGTTGGCACAGATGTGGCGCAGTGTTGCGACACGGGCGATCCGGCTGCACTTCCCGCAACCCTGTCGCGCATGATCCGTGTCGGAGAAGGCGCGCTGCACGAAATCTGGGAACTTCAGGAGCTGCCAATCTGAACGGGCTTGCAGGCAGCGGCACACCGGCTAACCTGTGTTGTGGTACAAAACCCATCCAAGAGGCCCGCATGTCCCTGACCTTCGCCCCGACAGACGCCAACGCAATCCCCCTCCATGTATTTGACAAGGGTGATTTTGACGTCTGGTTGAACGCGCAATCTCAAACGCTCAGGAATTGGGTGTCCGCCTGTGGGTTCACACCTGCATTTGGGAAATCTGTCCTGATCCCGGACGAGACCGGAACACCCGTCATGGCGCTGGCAGGGTACGGCGACGAAACCGCGCGAGCCCGCACCCGGTTTCCGCTGGCCGCCATTGCCGCGTCACTGCCTGCTGGCACCTATGCACTGGCCAATGATCTGCCTGATGGAGACCTCGAAACCGAATGCCTTGGCTGGTTACTCGCCTGTTATGCCTTTGACCGGTATACTAAAAAATCCGGCGCGACTGCCAGATTGGTCTGTCCTGCAAGCGTTAACGCGCAACAGGTCGAAGCCATTGCCGCCGCCGAGGCGCTGACCCGCGATCTGATCAACACACCCGCCTCAGACATGGGCCCTGCTGATCTGGAAACGGCTGCCCGCGAGCTTGCGCAGGCACATAATTGCAGGGTCACAGTCACCACCGGCGCGGATTTGCTCGCTGAAAACTTCCCGATGATTCACGCCGTAGGCCGCGCCGCCCCCGCATCGCGTGCCCCCCGCCTGATTGACATGCGCTGGGGGCAATCCGGCCCCAGCCTGACATTAGTCGGCAAGGGTGTTTGCTTTGATACTGGCGGGCTAAATCTCAAACCCGGCGCATCCATGGGGCTTATGAAAAAAGACATGGGAGGCGCCGCCACGGTTCTGGGTCTGGCGCAAATGATCATGTCGCTGAACCTGCCGCTTAAGTTACGCGTACTTATCCCGGCAGTCGAAAACGCCGTCTCGGGCGACAGCTTTCGACCCGGCGACATCCTGACATCACGTCAGGGTATGACTGTTGAGATCAACAATACCGACGCCGAAGGCCGTCTGGTTTTGGCCGACGCATTGGCGCTGGCCTCTGAGGAAAACCCTGACCTGCTGATATCCATGGCAACACTGACCGGCGCAGCCCGCGTCGCGGTTGGCCCGGACCTCGCGCCATTTTTCACAGACGATCCCGCGTTTTCCGGGGCGCTGGAACAAGCCGCAACTGACGTTTCTGACCCGGTCTGGCGGCTGCCATTCTGGACGCCGTATGACAAGATGATCGAACCCGGCATTGCCGATCTCGACAACGCACCCGCCGGCGGATTTGGCGGCGCAATCACCGCCGCCCTGTTCCTGCGCCGATTTGCGGCCGGTCAGCGCTATGCCCATTTTGACATTTACGGCTGGAACCCCGCCCCCGCCCCGGCACGTCCCAAGGGCGGTGTCGGCATGGGTGCGCGTGCCATTCTCGCAGCCCTGCCCCGGGCGTTGAACCTTTGACCGACCGTCGCCTGTTTCGCAGCAACGGACGCGTGGCCCATGTCTCGCTGCGCGGCAAAATTAGCGCGGACACTTTCGTAGAAGGTGAGCTTTATCGGGTCGAAGCAGTTGTTGCGGATTTGCGCAGCACCCCGGATGGCGGTCGTGACCGGCAACTTTTGCGCGGAGAACAGTTTCGCGCGCTCACTGTCGAAAACGGAATGGCCTTCGGCTTTGCCGAAAAGGACGGGTATGTCGGCTGGGTCGACAGCGCGGCACTGGTCGGTCATCCGGACGATGAAATAACCCATGTTGTCTCCGCGCCGCGAAGCTATGCAAAAACCTCATCCGGGCTAAAGACGATGGGGCATGTCACGCCTCTGCCCCATGGCGCTCAACTTGCGTCCTTGGAGTCAAAAGACGGCTGGACAAAACTGGCCTGGTCGCGCGGCACCATCCCAAGGAATTTGTTTGTGCCAAGCAATCACATTCGTCCCATAGACAGCTTGGAAACCGACCCCATCACGGTTGCTGAGCGTTTTCTTGGAACCCCTTACTTGTGGGGCGGAAATTCCTCATTTGGCATCGACTGTTCCGGCCTCGTTCAGGCGGCGTTGTTGGCCTGTGGCATTTCTTGCCCCGGCGACAGCGACATGCAGGAATCAGCCTTTCCGACGGCAAAACTGCCTTATCAAAGGGGCGACCTGTTGTTTTGGAAAGGCCACGTCGCGATGGTTTGCACGCCCGACATGCTGATCCACGCCAACGCCCATCACATGGCGGTCGCTTATGAGGCGATCCCGGACGCCATCGCGCGCATCGCCCAACAAGGCGACGGTCCGGTAACGGCGCACACCCACCCTCAACAGGAGAGCCCAAAATGACTGACCCGTTTTTTCATCCGGTGTCGGGAATGGATCTGCCCCGTTTTGCCGGGGTGCCCAGTTTCATGCGCCTGCCGGTGCTCTTGCCGGACAATCCCCGCCGCGCCGAAGTGCAGATTGGCCTGATTGGTGTTCCCTGGGACAGCGGCACCACCAACCGACCGGGCCCACGCCACGGACCACGGCAGTTGCGCGACAGCTCGACTATGATTCGCGCGGAAAATGGCGCAACCGGCGTGCGCCCGTTTGAGCTGGTTAATTGTGCCGATCTTGGTGATGTCGGCCCCAATCCGGCAGACATTCCAGACAGCATGGCCCGTATCACGGCCTTCTATAACGACGTAAAAGCCGAGAATATCCTGCCCCTCACGGCCGGGGGCGATCATTTGTCTTCATTGCCGATCCTGCGCTCTCTGGCGGCAGAAACACCTCTGGGCATGGTGCATTTTGACAGCCACACGGACCTGTATCACAGCTACTTTGATGGCACGATGTACACCCACGGCACCCCATTTCGCCGCGCCATCGAAGAAGGGCTGCTTGATCCAAAACGCGTGGTACAGATTGGTATCCGCGGCACGACGTATGACAGAGAAGACACGGACTTTGCCAGCAGCGTTGGTATTCGCATCATTCGGATCGAAGAGTTCTTTGAACGTGGCGTTTCGGATGTGATGGCCGAAGCGCGCGAGATTGTCGGCGCCGGGGCGACTTATCTGTCCTATGACATCGATTTTGTCGACCCGACTTTCGCCCCGGGCACCGGCACTCCGGAAGTGGGCGGTCCGACCTCATTTCAGGCGCTTCAGGTCGTGCGGGAACTGGATGGGGTGAACATCGTTGGCGCAGATCTGGTCGAAGTCTCACCGCCATTCGACCAATCCGGCGGCACAGCTTTCCTCGGGGCATCTGTGATGTTTGAAATTCTCTGCGTCATGGCCAATCGTCTCGGATCGTAATCCAGCGGCGCGCCCTGTCGGGCGCACAGGATGAGCACTGACGTGCGATTTGGCGCCCAGAGATAACACCGCGCCAGATTTCTGCGCTTTGCAATGTGTGAAAGGTCGTCATTTGACCTGATTATGCGTGGGAGAATTGGCCGAAAGGCCAAGAGGGGGCTTTGCCCCCTTAACAGCACGCATGTGCGAAACCTGTGCGCCCGACAGGGCGCGCCGCTGGATCAGTCTACGCTTCGGATCAGTTTGCGTTCTAAGACGCGCAAAACCGTTCTCAGATCATGCCCGCGTTTCAGAACCTGCCCATCAAGACCAATCACCGCATACATACCTTGCCGATTACGCAATTTTGGTCGCTTCTCGATCCGGTACAACGGATGCTCTGCCGTGCGTCGAAATACCGAAAACACCGCCACCTCTTTGAGCAGCGAAATACCATAGTCGCGCCATTCACCCGCCGCCACCATACGCCCGTATAATGACAGGATCACATTCAGCTCGGTACGGTGAAAAGCCACTTGCTGTGGCGTCTGCGGGCCAGTGTTCAGCGGAATAGGCGGTTGGGCATTCATACCCCCAGAGTTGCCGTGTTTTTTAGATAAATCAAGCCTGCCTCTGTTTTGCCTCAGTTTAATCTGCAAATGGCCTCCGAGCGATCCTTTTTCTGCCGCAGCTAAGGGGCATCTTAGTCTCATAGCGAAACTTAAACGCTACCTTCGGCGGCGCGGCGTTATTGCCCCCACCCAGTCCGCGCCGCCGGGGGCCCATTTTTTCAGACATCCTGTTCAGTCAAACGCTCCGTGGCAAAACCAGCCTGCGGACATCGTGCTGCCATGTGCATAATAAAGCCACAGCCGCTCGCCGGTTGCACAGGTGACACGCCAGTAATCACGCACCCCGCTACGCCAGTCAGCCTCCTCCAACCACCATTCCGGCGCGATTCGCTCTGGCCCCCGGGCCGTGACCCACTCCATATCGCGCCCACGCCAGCGGAAAGGCGTTGTCAGACGCGGCGTATCGGGCGCCTGAACCGGTTCCGGGCGCCATAAAAGCACCGGACGCGCCACCGACACATCCGGCCACGCGGCCTGCCACGGCTCGGACCAGGCCGCATATAATGACTGTGCCCCTTTTTCCGGGATATGGCTTGAAGCCGGATGGCGCCGTGTGATCTGCTCCAGCCCGATCCGCGCCCCGATCCGCCCGATCAGGTCATCCAGCACATGGCCCGCTGCCAGCCGGTCTGCCACCGCGCGCCCCGCTTCCAGATGTCCCGCGGCGCGACGGTTGTGCAATGTCTCGGCGCGAATCGCCTCAATCCGCAACATATCAATGCCAAATCCGGCATCGATCTCGTCCAGTTTCATCCGCAACAAAGGCCGGATACGTTCCGGATCATCCGACGCCCGCGCCAGCCCGACATCCACCCATTGCATGGTCTGGTCAGCCCGAAACACCTGTAACCGCACCACCCGCGCGCCCTGCCCCCGCTCCTTCAACCGGTCACACAAGGGCGGCAACAACCGCTCGATTGCCGCCAACAGATCCGACTGAAGCCCAATCGGTTCAGGCAAGGTCATGCGCACAGCAAAAAGCGGCCTTGGCGTGGCCGGACTAACCGGTTCGGGCACGCTGCCCAACGCCTGATCCAGCCGCAAAACCAGTCCTTTGCCAAAACGGCGCGCCAACCCGGCGCGCGGCTGCCCGGACAGATCCCCGATCCGTCGCAAGCCCAGCCGGGCCAGCTCCGCCTGCGTGTCGCGTTCCAGCCGTAACCCGGCCACCGGCAAATCCGCCAACGCGCCATGGGTCTGCCCCGGCGGCGCAATCCGCCCCACCCGCGCTGGCCCGGCCTGTTTCTGTGGTGGGGTCCCGCCGCGGGTCCAATGCCGCCGTTTAACCGCACGCGTCCGGGTCGCCGGCGCCTCCTGGTCAATGTCATCACCGCTGCGATGCGCCGCCCCCGGCTGGGCCGCAAACCGCGCCAGCGCCCAAGCCGCACCCAACGTATCAGCAATGCCCCCCCGCACCGTCAGCCCCAGATCGGTGCAATCCTGTGCCACCGCATCCAGCACCCCCTCTTCTCCACCAAACAGATGTGCGCATCCTGTCAGATCAAGCATCAGCGCATTGGGCGCCTCTTGCGCCACCCATGGCGAAAACTTACCCGCCCAGCGCCGGATTGCGGTCAGAAACGCCGCCTCGCCCTGTATATTCTGCAACCGTGTAATCAGCCCCGGACACACCGCCTGTGCATCGCGCAACGGCTGGCCCAGCTCCAACCCCGCGTCTTCTGCCTGCACATTCAGCGAGGAAATCACCTGCATCTGACCCGTATCGCGCAGCACCGCCAAAGGCGCGTCAAATGTGCCCCGTTCCATACGGATCAGACGTTCGGCCCCCAGACGCGGGAACCACAAAGACAGAATACGGCGGTTTGGCATGATCACTCACATCGGGCAGCAGACAGAGGCAGGCGCTTGAAAAATCCATATGTTCATGAATTGTTCTCATTCAAATTAGCCTGATTCCCCCCCCCTGTCGAGACACCTCAACCACCTCCGGAATGCCGCCCATCCGCTCAAACAGCGACGGTTCGCTTATCGTCAAACTTCGATCTTTGAGATCACGTGTTTCTAAAGCTAAGATGCAGAAAAATCGGAGAATGGCGTGACCTGGCGAACAAAAACCTGTGTGATCATTGCGACCCTGGCGGCCACAGCGGCCGTTGCGCATAATGGCGTGAAAGACGCCGATGTCATGGCCCGCATGAACGCAATGAGCGCCATCGGCAAGGCCACAAAGACCCTTGGCGACATGGCGCGCGGCAAAACACCATTGCATCAGGCCAAGGCCCGAATGGCGCGCGATACAATCAGCCTGAACGCGGCCAAAATCCCCGACCTGTTTGAATCTCAGGCCACCGACCCAAAATCCGAAGCCCTGCCCGCAATATGGGACAACTGGGGTGATTTCACCGGACGCGCCGACACGATGAAAGACGCCGCCTTGTCACTGGATTTCACCGACAAGGCCGCCCTTGCAACCACGATCCGGGATTTGGGTGCCACCTGTGGCGGATGCCACAAACGCTACCGGGTCGAAAAGTAATCAGCCGCACCAGGCACGGGTAATCACGTCCCGCTCGCTGTGTTCCACATTCAGGCGCGCAGGCAGATATTCAGTTGTCACAATGGCACCGGGTGCTATCACACGTGTCTTTTCAGGAATCTCGATTGTGTCCAGCACGCTCAACGGTCGCCCAACCAGCCCTGCGAAAACGTCTTCCTTACAACTGGACGCGCCCACCAGCGGCAGATCCGGATCAATCACCGCCGTGTTTTCAACAGCGTCAGGTTCGGAACATCCGGCCAGCAGCACCAGGGAAATTACAGCAAAGAGAATCGGGCGCATGGCGGCTCCTTAAAGCGAATGCAAAAATCAAATAATCCGCGCCAGTTTGACCGTGCTGCCAACTGCGCGCAACCTCATGTCACGCTTCCCGGAAAATAATTCTTGAAACTGAGGCGGGATCAGGTCGAAATCGTCAGCACTTAAGCCTGCCAACAAGGTTGCAATGACCGTGGCTTTCCACCACGGTTCCGGCAAAACAGTTCAAGGAGGATCGCATAATGATGCGCACACGTGCCGCCGTTGCCATGGAAGCTGGCAAACCACTCAAAGTCATGGAAGTGAACCTCGAAGGTCCCAAGGCCGGCGAAGTTCTGATCGAGGTTAAGGCCACCGGGATTTGCCATACTGACGAATTCACTCTGTCCGGTGCAGACCCAGAAGGATTGTTCCCGTCGATCCTCGGCCATGAAGGCGCCGGGGTAGTAATGGAAGTCGGCGAAGGCGTGACCACGTTGAAACCCGGCGACCACGTGATTCCGCTTTACACGCCGGAATGCCGCGAATGTCATTCCTGCCTGTCAGGCAAAACCAATCTCTGCACCGCAATCCGCGGAACCCAGGGCCAGGGCCTGATGCCCGACGGCACAACCCGGTTCTCGATGCTCGATGGCACCCCGATCTTTCACTACATGGGCTGCTCGACCTTCGCCAATCACACCGTTCTGCCCGAAATCGCGCTGGCCAAAGTGCGCGATGACGCACCATTCGACAAGATCTGTTACATCGGCTGCGGCGTGACCACAGGTATTGGTGCGGTGATCAATACGGCCGGGGTCGAAATCGGATCGTCAGCGGCGGTGTTTGGTCTGGGTGGCATCGGTCTCAACGTGATCCAGGGCCTGCGCATGGCCGGTGCGGATATGATCATCGGGGTCGATCTGAACGACGGCAAAGCCGACATGGCCCGCAAATTCGGCATGACCCACTTTGTGAACCCGTCCAATCTGCCCGAAGGCCAGTCTGTGACCGAGGCAATCGTTGAAATGTCCAAAACCGAAAAGGACCAGTTTGGCGGCGTCGACTATTCGTTTGACGCAACGGGCAACGTTCAGGTCATGCGTGATGCGCTGGAATGTTCGCACCGGGGTTGGGGCGTCTCTGTCATCATCGGGGTCGCACCCGCCGGTGCCGAAATCAGCACCCGCCCTTTCCAGCTGGTCACAGGCCGCGTCTGGAAAGGCACAGCTTTTGGCGGCGCAAAGGGACGCACGGATGTTCCCAAAATCGTCGACTGGTATATGGACGGCAAAATCGAGATCGATCCGATGATCACGCACAAACTCTCTTTGGATGACATCAACGAAGGTTTCGACCTGATGCACGCGGGTAAATCAATCCGCGCTGTGGTGGAATTCTGATCCCGCTCTGATTTTTTGCTCAGACATCAAGGCGCGCTCATTTTAGCGCGCCTTCCAAGACGAAAAACCCTTATGCCTAAACGAGACCGCCCGCTTTATGCCGTCCTGATCGACGCCGATAATATCCCCGCCAGATATGCGGGGCCAATGCTCAAAGAAATTGCCTCGTTTGGGGAACCCGCCTTGCGCCGGGTTTATGGAGACTGGTCAGCCAATCAGCTTAAGGGTTGGGCAGAGGCCGCGCGCACTTTTGGGCTGGTGACCCATCAGGAAACCGCCAACACAAGTCGGAAAAACGCGACAGATATTGGCATGGTCATAGATGCTATGGATATTTTGCATACGGGTCGGTTTGATGGGTTTGTATTGATCAGTTCGGACAGTGATTTTACGGCATTGGCGAACCGCATTCGCGAACAAGGGCTAGAGGTCATTGGTATCGGAGAAGCCAAAACAAATGCGGCCCTTCGAAGTGTCTGTAATCGATTTATTATTGCTGAAAATCTGGTCGAAGAACTCGCACCGGAAAACAAGAAATCGGAAACCAAAAGCAGCAAGAGACCTCCATCTGATGCTATTCCTTTGATCATCTCAGCCATGGAACAGATAGAGCAAGATGACGACTGGTATCCCCTTTCGCAAATCGGCTCCAAGATAATGGCAACGCACTCCGATTTTGACACCCGCACTTACGGAAAACAAAAGCTCAGCGAACTGGTCAAGGGGCTAAAACAATTCGAAACCCGCAAGACTAATAATCAGCTTCAGGTCCGCCGATCAGACTGACGCAATGCCGACGTGATACCGACGCAATGCCGAACCGTTTTTTGGGCCACGTCTCGACCAGTGTACAAAAATTTAAAGGGAAAAATAAATGCCCGTTAAGGCTCAAAAACTCTACACTCACCTCAGGACTATTAACAAAAGGACACGCGAACATGGCCGTTTCACTACAAGTTATCTATCCCGTTGGCGCCGATACTACCTTTGATTTTGACTATTACCTCGGCACCCATTTCGATTTGGTCGGGGAACATATGGGCCCGCATATTGCAGGCACCGTCGTGACCAAAGGTGTCGCCGGCGGCCCCGATGTAGCCGCCGGATATCACGCCATCGCCACCATCACCTTTGCCGATCAGGACGCCTTTAATGCGGCCATGGCGGCATCAGGTCCGGTCATGGCAGACGTGCCGAATTTCACCAATGCGCAACCCGACGTCCTTATTGGCGAAGTCGTAGGCTGATCAGGCCATACCGCCGCGCACAAGCCCCTCGGCCATACGCGCATAGGCTTTGGCCATCTCACTATCCCCGGCGGCGATGGGGGTGCCTCCATCGCCAGCCAACCGGGTATCAAGATCAATTGGCAAGTTGCCCAATAACGGAACGCCCATCTTTTTGGCTTCGGCGGCAACACCACCCTGGCCAAAGATTTGGCTTTCATGGCCGCAGTTCGGACAGTGGAAAACGCTCATGTTTTCAATGAGCCCCAGCACGGGTGTCTTGAGCTGATCAAACATGCCCAGCGCCTTGCGTGCATCCAGCAAAGCAACGTCTTGCGGGGTGGAAACAACAATCGCGCCGGTCAATTCCGTCTTTTGGCACAAGGTTAACTGCACATCTCCTGTGCCCGGTGGCAGGTCAACAATCAGAACGTCCAAATTGCCCCACTGCACCTGTGTCAACATTTGCTGCAGCGCGCCCATAAGCATTGGTCCGCGCCAGACAACCGGTTTGTCCTCTTCCAACATAAAGCCCAGCGACATGATCGTCACCCCATGCGCATGCAGCGGCAGGATGGTTTTTCCGTCCGGGGACGCGGGCCGTTTGTTCACGCCCATCATACGGGGTTGCGAAGGTCCGTAGATGTCAGCGTCCAGCAGCCCGACTTTGCGCCCCTGCCGCGCCAAAGCCACCGCGAGGTTTGACGACACTGTTGATTTGCCAACACCACCCTTGCCGGACCCAATCGCAAGAATGCGATCCACACCTGCAACCTTCATTGGGCCTTGCTGTGGTTTCGGGTGGCCGCCAATTTTCAGATTGGGCGCAGGTTTTGGCGCCGCTGCTGTATCATGCGCCGTCAGAACAACACTGACTGAGGACACGCCGTCCATCTTCGCAACCAAAGATTCGGCAGCCTTGCGCAAAGGTTCCATGTGACGCGCAATCGCCGCCGAAGGGGCTTCAATCACAAAACGCACGCGCCCGTCTTCTATGGTCAGCGCACGCACCATGTCACGAGAGACCAGATCGCCCCCGTCAGGAAGCTCAAGACGGCGCAGGTTTTCCAGAATCACCGATTGTTGGACACTCATTTAGCTCTCCACTTTCTGCGACTGCAAAATAACTCGCGCATTGATAACTTGGATGATTTTTCACTTCTTACCGTATTTTACTCAATGTCGCCAACAAAATAGGCAACTCAGCTTGACCCTACGTCCCTATTCGCGCAGCGCATAGCGGCTTTGCAAAGCCTTCCATTGTGCACCTGCAGCATTGGCCTATATGGTTTGTATCAACGACGAACAGAAACGCACTACAAAAGGAAACGAAATGGCATACGCAGCAAATCAAAACGCAGTTGCACCGGCAATCGGCCGCAGCCTTTCGACAATTTACAACGAACTGGTCGCACGCTTTCAGCGCAACCGCAAGTTCCGTCAGACCTTTAACGAGCTCAACACTCTGTCTGATGCCGAGCTGGCTGACCTGGGCCTGAACCGTTCGATGATCCGCCGTGTTGCTCTTGAGGCAACCAGCGAACACTAAGAAAGAATTCGAAAAGCCTTTCCTCCCTCTGGCTTTTCAAACCTGCGACGATATCTACCTCCTCCCTGATGTCGTCGTAGCGGAACACGGGCCCTAAGGCCCAACGAAATCAAGGCGGCCCTCTCCTCCTCCCTGGGGCGTCTTGAGACTAGAGCGGCGACACCTCTCCTCCTCCCTGGTGTCGTCGCACCAGAAATTCGGGCCTCAAGGTCCAACGGAATCAAGGTGCCCCTCTCCTCCTCCCTGGGTCATCTTGAGACTAGAGCGACGGCACCTCTCCTCCTCCCTGGTGTCGTCGCACCAGAATTCGGACGAAACGTCCAACGAAATCAAGATGTTCCGCTCCTCCCTGGGACGTCTTGAGAAAAGAGCGGCGGCACCTCTCCTCCTCCCTGGTGCTGCCGCACCAAATTATCGGAATCAAGGCGTTCTCCTCCTCCCTGGGCGTCTTGTGACAAAGAACGGCGGCGCGCCTCCTCCCTTGCGCCGCCGTTTCTTTTTTCAGAGTTTGGCGCTGGGACGTTCCTGCATTCGAGCAAACCAATCCCGTGCAGCTGGATGGTCTTCAGGAAGTTTTTTGCGAACGACGCGCGCGAAATCACAAAACACAAACGCAGTGATATCGGCAAAGGTCATGCGGCCAGACGCCAGATATGGACTTTCCTGCAAACGTTTCTCCAGCAACGCAAAAAACACGGCCACTCTGGCAAGCCCACGTACGCCGAGTTCGGGAATTTGTTCATAGTTGTCCGGCCCGGGAATCGCCCGGCCCTTCATCGCCGGATGAGTATTTCTCAGAGCTTCGGCAATTGCCGCGCCGCCCTGCGTTTCGCCAATGGCATTCCACATCTGCACCGACGCTTTTTCTTCGGCGCCTTCCCCCATCAGTGGAGGATCTGGAAACACCTCCTCCAGATAGGTTGCGATGGCGATGTTTTCGCCCAGGACCTGCCCACCTTTGGTGATAAATGTTGGCACAGTGGCGCGCGGGTTGATCGCCAGAAACGCGGGCGAAAGCTGTTCTGCTTTGCTCAGATCGATATTGCGGGTCTCAATTTCGATGCCTTTCTCGGCGATAAACATCCGGGCCCGGCGCGGACTTGGCGCAGTGCTGCAATCGTAAAAAATCATGGTATCCTCCTGTCCTGAAGCACTCAGAACGGGAAGAAAGGTCTTGTCAATCTGAACCGAAGGTCAAAATGGAATGTCATCCGAAGCGGTCACGAATTGGGCAACCACCTTCTTTTCACCTGCTTTTTCGAAATTCACGTTCAGCTTGTCACCTTCGATATTCGAAATGACCCCGTATCCAAATTTCTGATGGAACACACGGTCTCCCACTGAAAAACTCGACACGGCTTGCAGGTCGATCACAGTATTCCGGTTTTCGCGCGGTTGGCTGGTGCCGTATTGCCCCGCCCGCGACTGCATCCGCTTCCAGCCGGGTGAATTATACCCATCTGCCCGCGCTGCCCTTTCCTCGATCGATGAGGCAACCGGTTTTGCGGCGCTGGCGGCTCCGTATCCACCACCATAAAGCCCCGGCGGCGTCAGCACCTCGACGTGTTCATCCGGCAATTCGTCAATAAACCGGGATGGCATCTGAGATTGCCATTGTCCGAAAACCCGCCGGTTGCCAGCAAACGAAATGGTGCATAATTCTTCGGCGCGCGTGATACCGACATAGGCCAGACGCCGCTCTTCTTCGAGCCCCTTAAGGCCACTTTCATCCATCGATCTTTGAGACGGGAACAACCCGTCTTCCCAGCCGGGCAAAAACACCGACGGGAACTCCAGCCCTTTGGCCGCGTGCAGGGTCATGATGCTGACTTTTTGCTCTGAATCGTCGCTTTCATTGTCCATGATCAGGCTGACATGTTCCAAAAACCCTTGCAGATTTTCAAACTGTTCCAATGCCTTGACCAATTCCTTGAGGTTCTCCAGCCGCCCCGGCGCCTCGGGCGTTTTGTCGTTCTGCCACATGGCGGTATAGCCGCTTTCGTCCAGAACGACCTGCGCCAGCTCCACATGCGACAGCTCGGGCTGACCGTCCTGAAACCGGGTTGCCTGAACCGAGTTTTCATCATCAAGAACAGCATCCCCATCCAAAGGCACCTCAATCTGGGGAACGGCGCCCTGACGCCGCCATCGCGCCAGACCGTCAAGCAAGATGGCCAGTTCTTTGGCACCCTTGCCGCCGATGCCTTTTTCTTCAATCAGGATATGCGCGCCTTCAACAAGGCTCACCCCATTTTCGCGCGCACAGGTCTGGATTTTCTGCTGGGCCACATTGCCCAGACCACGTTTGGGCGTATTGACGATGCGCTCAAAGGCCAGATCGTCATCCGGGCTGACCACCAGCCGGAAATACGCCATGGCATCGCGAATCTCCATCCGTTCATAGAATCGCGGCCCGCCGATTACCCGGTAAGGCATTCCAATCGTTAGGAAACGGTCCTCAAAGGCACGCATCTGGTGGCTGGCCCGGACAAGAATGGCCATTTGATCCAGCCCGAAGTCCCGCAAGCCGCGCGTGCCCTTTTGCAGCGCTTCAATCTCTTCACCGATCCAGCGCGCTTCTTCTTCGCCGTCCCAGTGACCGATCAGACGCACCTTTTCTCCGTCTTCGGCTTGCGTCCACAGCGTTTTGCCGAGCCGCCCTTCGTTGCCTTTGATCACGTTTGAAGCCGCCGCCAGAATATGCGGGGTCGAGCGATAGTTCTGCTCTAGTCGCACCACATAGGCGCCCGGAAAGTCCTTTTCGAACCTCAGGATATTGCCCACTTCGGCCCCGCGCCAACCATAGATCGACTGGTCGTCATCGCCCACGCAACAGATGTTTTTGTGCCCACCCGCCAGCAAGCGCAGCCACAGATACTGGGCAACGTTGGTATCCTGATATTCGTCCACCAGCACATAGCGGAACCAACGCTGATAGCGTTCCAGAACATCCGCGTGTTTCTGAAAAATCGTAACGACATGCAGCAGCAGGTCGCCAAAATCCACGGCGTTCAATTCTTTCAGACGTGTCTGATACTGCGCATAAAGCTCGCCGCCTTGGTGGTTATAGGCACCATGATCCGCAGAAGGCAGGTTTTCAGGGGTCAGAGCCCGGTTCTTCCAGCCATCAATCAAATGCGCCAACTGACGGGCCGGCCAGCGTTTGTCGTCAATATTCGCCGCCTTCACCAGTTGTTTGAGCAATCGCAACTGGTCATCTGTGTCCAGAATGGTGAAGTTTGACTTTAGCCCGACAAGTTCGGCATGGCGGCGCAACAGCTTTACGCAAATCGCGTGAAATGTCCCCAGCCACGGCATGCCTTCTATGGAATGCCCCAACATACGGCCAACGCGATTCTTCATTTCGCGGGCCGCTTTGTTAGTAAAGGTCACCGCCAGAATCTCGTTGGGTTGCGCCCGACCAGTGTTCAGCAAATGCACAATCCGCGACGTCAGCGCCTTGGTTTTGCCGGTGCCCGCACCTGCAAGCATCAAAACCGGGCCGTCCAGCTTTTCCACCGCCTCGCGTTGGGCCGGGTTCAGGTCGTCAAGATATGGCGTCGGACGCGCTGCCATGGCCCGCGCCGATAAAGAAGCCCCTTCAAAGGCATCGAATTCGTCAAAACTGCTCATGGCGCCAGATTACTCTTTTCGGTCCGCAAGGAAAAGACACGTTCTTATTCTGTTCTTCTGCATTCATATTTATGACCACCGACCTGCCTGACTGCGTTCAAGTGCTGGACTTTCCCTTGGTAATTTTTGCAAATGGGGTCATGGACTTGCACGCGCGATATCCCGCCTTATCAGACCTGCGCAAGCGGGCAAACAACCGTATTCCGAAATTTGTGTGGGAGTATCTGGACAGCGGAACAGGCCAGGAGCGCACCAAAAACCGCAATCGCGCCGCGTTGGATGAGATTCTCTTTGAACCGTCAATTTTGCATGGCGAATTTGATGCCGACACCTCACGGTCGTTTTTGGGGCAACGTTTTCCTTTGCCGGTTGGCATCGCCCCAATGGGAATGTCCGGCCTGATCTGGCCCAATGCCGAAGTGCTGCTGGCCCAGGCCGGAGCGCGCCTGGGCATTCCATATTCATTGTCGACCGTGGCAAGCCAGACGCCGGAAACGCTCGCGCCGCATCTGGGCGAACACGCCTGGTTTCAAATGTACCCGCCCCGCGACCCCGATATTCGCAAGGACATGTTGGACCGCGCCCGCAAGGCCGGTTTTACCAGCCTGGTTCTGACGGTGGATGTGCCCGTGGCCAGCCGCCGAGAGCGTCAGGTGCGGTCCGGCCTCACAACGCCGCCCCGCCTGTCGCCGCGCCTTTTGGCCCAGATCGCAACTTGTCCGACCTGGGCTATGGGAACCCTGAAACATGGCTTGCCACGGATGCGGTTGATTGATGAATATGCCGAAAACCTGACGGGCCTCAGTTCGACCGCCCATGCCGGGTATCTGCTGCGCACGTCGCCGGACTGGGACTATTTGCGCTGGTTGCGTGATCACTGGCAAGGGCCGCTGCTGGTCAAGGGCGTCATGCGTGCATCTGACGTTGCTCCGCTGGAACAGGCCGGTGTTGACGCAATCTGGATTTCCAATCACGCCGGACGCCAGTTTGACGGGGCCCCTGCCACGATTGACGCGCTTCCCGCGATCCGCGCTGAAACCAAATTGCCAATCGTCATCGATAGCGGGTTTGAGACCGGGCTGGATATCCTGCGCGCCTTAGCGCTGGGCGCGGATTTTGTCATGTTAGGGCGCGGCTTTCATTGCGCGCTGGCTGCTATCGGGGCGGCGGGTCCTGACCATCTTGTCGATATCCTGAGCAAAGATCTGGCCGCCAATATGGGCCAAATCGGCGCCCGCGATTTGTCAGACCTTGCCGACCGGTTGATTGCTTAATCCGTCCGAAATTCGGACGGCATCGCCGCAAGCGCCTCATGTGCAGACACAACCGGCAAACCTGTCGGGATCCAGCCTTTGCCATTGCGCCCGCCCGCCATGCCTTCGGTCACATCCAATACACGCTGAATATTATTGCTGGCCAGGACGTCCACAATATAGCCAGACCGGTTCCCAGATCGACAGATCACTGCAATATCGCGATCCGGATACCGTTCCAGAACAGACATAAGTTTTGCCCCGAACTGACGGTGTCGCATGTCCATCGGCCAGGCACCTTCTGCGACGCCTGTGTCCGCCCATTCCTGAGGTGTGCGAATATCGATCAGGATCAACCGGCCCGCATCCATGTTCTGCTTTGCCTCGGGGGCAGACATCAATCCGTCGCCTGCTAACACGATGCCAGAGGACATTGAAAAGGCTGCAATCGCCCCAAGAATCATTCGCCGGTTCATGACCTATCACATTCCAAAGAGTCTATGTATTACTACTGCCACAAGGCTCAAATATCTTCAACGCACCAAATATCACAAATAACGGAGCATTTTCCGTGATGCTGGCACATGCACACCCAAATTCTTACAGAAATGTAACAATCTCAGTAAAGGTAGGTATTGCTCTGCACTGCGGCATGGCCTTAGGTTCGCGCACCACGAAACCAGGACAGACACCAGACCAGTGAGGAGCCTGCCCATGCCCGATTTCAATAAAATTCTGATTGCCAACCGCGGTGAAATTGCCATCCGCGTTATGCGCGCTGCCAACGAAATGGGCAAACGCACAGTTGCCGTCTATGCCGAAGAGGACAAGCTTGGGCTTCATCGCTTCAAAGCAGATGAAGCGTATCGGATTGGCGAAGGTATGGGGCCTGTCGCCGCCTATCTCTCCATCGACGAGATCATTCGCGTGGCCAAGGAATGCGGTGCGGATGCGATCCACCCCGGCTATGGCCTGCTCTCTGAGAACCCCGACTTTGTGGATGCCTGCGAAGCCAACGGCATCGCCTTTATCGGGCCCAAAGCCGCGACAATGCGCGCGCTGGGCGATAAAGCCTCGGCCCGGAAAGTAGCGGTTGAGGCGGGTGTTCCCGTCATTCCGGCGACCGAAGTTCTTGGCGACGATATGGATGCCATCCGGGCGGAAGCTGCAGAAGTCGGCTACCCGTTGATGCTAAAAGCATCTTGGGGCGGCGGCGGGCGCGGTATGCGTCCAATTCTCTCTGAAGATGAAGTCGAAGAAAAAGTTCTCGAAGGGCGACGCGAAGCCGAAGCCGCATTTGGCAATGGCGAGGGTTATCTGGAAAAGATGATCATCCGTGCCCGCCACGTCGAGGTGCAAATTCTTGGCGACAAGCAGGGCAATATCTATCACCTTTACGAGCGCGACTGTTCGGTGCAGCGCCGTAACCAAAAGGTCGTGGAACGCGCGCCCGCGCCATACCTGTCCGAGGCACAACGCGAAGAAATTTGCGAACTGGGTCGCAAGATCTGCTCGCATGTGAATTATGAATGCGCCGGTACGGTCGAATTCCTGATGGATATGGAGACCGGTAAATTTTATTTCATCGAGGTCAATCCACGGGTTCAGGTGGAACACACCGTCACCGAAGAAGTGACGGGCATCGACATTGTTCAGGCCCAGATCCTGATTGCCGAAGGGAAATCTCTTTCGGAAGCCACAGGCAAGGCCAGCCAGTATGACATTCGTCTGAACGGCCACGCCCTGCAGACCCGCGTCACAACTGAAGACCCACAAAACAACTTTATCCCGGATTATGGCCGCATCACGGCCTATCGTTCGGCCACGGGTATGGGCATTCGACTGGACGGCGGCACCGCCTATGCCGGTGGTGTGATCACCCGCTATTATGACTCGTTGCTGACCAAAGTCACAGCCTGGGCGCAAACCCCGGAAAAAGCGATTGCCCGCATGGACCGCGCTTTGCGCGAATTCCGTGTGCGCGGTGTCAGTACCAATATCGCTTTTGTCGAAAACCTGCTCAAGCATCCGACGTTCCTGAATAATCAATACACCACCAAGTTCATCGACGAAACGCCGGACCTGTTCTCGTTCAAAAAACGGCGTGATCGCGGGACCAAAGTGCTGACCTACATCGCGGACATCACTGTAAACGGCCACCCCGAGGTTCAGGGTCGCCCGATGCCTGCCGAAGACCTGCGGCCTGCGCGGTGTCCTGAGCTTCGTCTTGACAAGGCCCCTGCGGGCACGCGCACGCTTTTGGATGAAAAAGGGCCAAAAGCCGTTGCAGACTGGATGAAAGCCCAGGACCAGCTGCTGTTTACCGACACCACAATGCGTGACGGTCACCAGTCGCTCCTGGCGACGCGGATGCGGTCAATCGACATGATCAAGGCGGCTCCGGCTTATGCCACAAACCTGTCGCCGCTTTTCTCGGTCGAATGCTGGGGGGGGGCGACGTTTGACGTAGCTTACCGCTTCCTTCAGGAATGCCCATGGCAGCGGTTGCGCGACATCCGTGCACGCATGCCTAACATCCTGACCCAAATGTTGTTGCGTGCCTCAAACGGTGTTGGATATACCAACTATCCCGACAATGTTGTGCAGGAGTTCGTACGTCAGGCTGCCGAAACCGGTGTGGATGTGTTCCGCGTGTTTGACTCGCTCAACTGGGTCGAAAACATGCGCGTGGCGATGGATGCGGTGCAGGAAAACGGCAAAATCTGCGAAGGCACCATCTGTTACACAGGTGACGCGCTGGATCCGGCCCGTTCAAAATACGACATCGCCTATTATGTCGACATGGCCAAACAGATGGAGGCCGCAGGCGCCCATGTGCTGGGCATCAAAGACATGTCCGGCCTGATGAAAGTGCCGACTGCCGAGGTTCTGTTCCCGGCTCTGAAAGACGCTGTTGATCTGCCAATTCACTTCCACACCCACGACACGTCAGGCGCCGCAATTGCGACCGTTCTGGCCGCGTCGCGCGCCGGGGTGGATTGTGTGGATGCCGCAATGGACGCGTTCTCGGGCAACACGTCCCAGCCAACAATGGGTTCCGTGTTGGAAGCACTGCGCTTTACTGACCGTGAAAGCGATCTGGACATCGAAGCCGTGCGCGAAATGTCCAATTATTGGGAAGCCGTGCGTGGCCAATACGCCGCCTTTGAAAGCGGCCTTCAGGCGCCTGCATCCGAAGTCTATCTGCACGAAATGCCCGGTGGGCAGTTCACCAACCTCAAGGCGCAGGCCCGGTCGCTTGGTCTGGAAGAGCGCTGGCATGAAGTGGCTCAATCCTATGCGGATGTGAACATGATGTTCGGTGACATTGTCAAAGTCACGCCATCCTCAAAAGTTGTGGGCGACATGGCGCTGATGATGGTGTCTCAGAACCTGACGCGTGCAGACGTAGAGAACCCCAACACCGACGTGGCGTTTCCTGACAGCGTGATCGATATGATGCGCGGCAATCTGGGTCAACCTCCCGGCGGTTTCCCTGCGGCCATCGTCAAAAAGGCGCTCAAAGGTGAAAAGCCCAACACAGAACGTCCGGGCAAACATCTGGAACCTGTCGACCTTGAGGCCATGCGTGAAGAAGTTGCAGCCGAATTGTCAGGATATGCCGTCGATAATGAAGACCTGAACGGCTATCTGATGTACCCCAAAGTCTTCCTTGATTATATGGGGCGTCACCGCACTTATGGCCCGGTGCGGACCCTTCCGACGCGTACGTTCTTTTACGGCATGGAACCGGGAGAAGAGATCGTTGCTGAAATCGATCCGGGTAAAACACTGGAAATTCGCCTGCAGGCATTGGGTGAAACCGATGAAAACGGCGAAGTAAAAGTGTTCTTTGAACTGAACGGTCAGCCTCGCACCATCCGCGTACCCAACCGTCTGGTAAAATCGACCACAACTGTGCGTCCAAAGGCCGAAATCGACAATGCCAATCACATCGGCGCGCCGATGCCCGGTGTTGTGGCCAGCGTTGTCGTCAGTGCAGGACAAGACATCAAAGAAGGCGATCTTCTGCTCACCATCGAAGCAATGAAGATGGAAACCGGCATTCACGCCGAACGCGACGCCAAAGTCAAAGCGGTACACGTTCAGACCGGTGGACAAATCGACGCCAAAGACCTGTTGGTTGAACTGGAATAATATCTAAGGGCCCTGCAATGCGGGGCCCTTGCTACCGGCTAACGGCTACTGCCAAAGCCCGTAATTTTCCTGCATGTATTCGATGGCGCGGCGATTGTGGTCATCCTGATCGCGACCTTCGATGATCGTCAGATGCAACGCATTTTGATGCGCCACTTTCAGGACATCCGGCTCGCGCACCCATGCGGGCACTCTGATCGGGGTGCCATGCGCCGTTGCCATGCCTGACAACCAAATGTCATCGACCTGACGTGCCACTTCGGGGATGTCAAAAACCTGCTCCGGGAAAAACTCAGGGCGCACCATCACCCCGGCGTACCCTTCAAAAACATCCGCATGCCCAGCCCGCCAATACGGGCGTCGCCCGGGGGAAATCACCGGATAGGCCGGATTGTCCGCCTGCCGCTCGGTCCACCATTTGCGCAATGCAAATTCCGGATCAGTTGCACGCCAGTGCCGTCCCGCCTTGGGTATAAACTCGTTTGACGCGGCTGCGTCATGAAACGCGCTGATCTGAATACCGGACAGCGCGATACAAGCGTTTGGATGTCGCTGCCTTTCGTTCAGAAACGCGCGCGCCCATCCCTGCCGGTAATTCATATCGTCGTCGCAAAACAGAATATCCACCGCCTCGTCCTCAAACTCTCGCAATGCATGCAACAGTTTGCTGGCTGGACCAAAATCTTCGTCGACTTGCCGGATTTCCACGCCTTTTGGCACATCCGGCAATGTCCCGTCCCAATCCGGAAAGCGCCGATAGCGTTTGGGCAGATACAGGATGACGGCGTCTGGTTTTGGATCCTGCTGAACCAACAGTTCCAACGTTGGGCCCATTGTCGAAAACCGGGGCGGAATGGTCGAGAGCGAAATCACATACATGGCACGTGCCTCACAACCAGATCCCGTATGTGTCCTGAAAATAGCGCGCTGCTTCGGCGTTCAGAACATGCCGGTCCTTGCCGTCGAACTCAGATTTGAACAGCGCCTGATTGTCGCCATGTGCCGCTTTCATGATCGGTTGCAAAATCGGTTCGAAAAAGCCGCCAACAATCCACGCCCCGTGCCCCTGTCGCATCAAATGGCCAGACAACCACACATCATCCACGGGCCAGGCAAATTCGGGAATATCGAACACTTCCGGCGGGAAAAATTCCGGGCGCACCATCACGCCCATCCACCCTTCAAACCCGTCCGCATAGCCCGGGCGCAGGATCAGACGGCGCGCCAATTCTTTGCGGGGCCGTCCAAACATCTTGCTTGCCAGATCATTCCAGACAGTCCCAATCCGGTACGCCACATTGGTAGCCTTCCAGAGATACAAACGCCTCGGATTTCGGTCGAACTGCCGTTTTGTCCCGGGCAAGGCGTCGTAATCCTGCATCCCGCTGACCGCCAGCGCGTCATTGGGGCGTCGCAGCCGCGCCGCCAGCAATCGTTCCGCAAGGTTCGGGCGATACTCCTGATCATCATCGCAAAACAGAATATCGATGTCCTGTCCGCTAAATTCTTTGACTGCCGGCAAAACCTTGGTCGCTGGTCCATAGTCTTCTTCGACCCAACGAATTTCGACGCCATCAGGCACATTGGGCGGCTGCCCATCCCAATCAGGAAACCGACGATAAGACCGATTCAGATACAGGATGATGTTCCGGGCCGGGACAGTCTGCGCCAAAAGGCTTTGCAACGTCGACTCAAGCTGGTGAAACCGCGGAGGAATGGACGAGAGCGATATGATATAGTGTTGTGCCACGCCTTGCCCGACCAATGATCCTTGCCTTTAGGGGTCATTCCCTACCATGCCGACAAGGGCGGTCAAGCGCAGACAGCACCATCCCGGGTTTTAGCGTCGGTGTGAGAAGCTTTGATCGGCTTGCCCCTTTAGGCATCGCGGAATGACCGGAAAGGAACTCGTCAGGAAATAGGCATAGGTGCCATTTGGATAATCAGCCGTTTTCACATATGCGCCGTTGCATTCATCCAGCGTTCCAGCCCCTTTGACATATTGATAATCCTGAACAAATGTCCCGTCATGGCGCCCCGTTGGTTGGTTTCCGCCCGGCCGTGTGCCCGATTTCAGACGATAAGAGCTGGTCATCTCTGTCACGTGCCCGTTCTGGCGTATGGTCACCGCATAAATGGGGAACCCGTCTGCCGCATACCCAATCAAAGGAGATGCTGCCGATTTGGACCATCCGAGGTTTTGCATCAAGCCGATGGGCAACCCGTGGTAATGATAGGCGCCGGTTGGCTGCACATGGGCATAGTTGCTGTCCAGACCCAGGGGTACAGCACCGCCCAAGGCTTCGTATTGCCAGCCGGATCCAGGCTTTCCCTGCCAGAATTCGGCGGCTCCGGGATCAAATGGCACACCGTTGACCGCAATTCCAAACAACTGACCCAATCTCAGGTTTCTGACCTGGCGTACCTTTGGGTTTGCGGCCATGGAAAAACGGTACCGCTGCAGCCTGATCCGGTTCGGGTTTCCCCGGTTGGGAAACTCACCAACCGCATGCCCGGGCATGCCATTTGACTGAACAACCCGTTTACTGCCCTGAACGGATATCTGCGCCTGACTTGCCTGAATTGATCTGTTGGCTTTCACCAGCGCCAGCGCACTGGATTGCGTGGCGGTGTGTTGGCGCATCGGGGGACGTCCCTGTGCATCACTGCTGGCGACAAACCCGATCGAAATCAGTGCTGTCAAAACGAAAAGCCTAATATTTTGCCCTGTGGTCATCTGAACGCTCCTCGACGTTTCTCACCTCAGACCATCACAACAACCGGACCTTGGCCGTCCTGTCCAAAATCCAGCATGACCGTGAAAATGTTTGGCACATTATGTTCAAAACTCAGCTGAACCCGAAACTCCACCAGCGCACCGGAGGCAATTTTCCCACCCGGGACAAGAACATCGCTGGCCTCATCGGCCGCAACCTGCTCAAGCGTGACCGGTTCGGTTCCCGCATTGAACACGGTCAAAAGGATCGCAACGGTATTGTCGCGCACCCTGACGGCTTCGGCATGGGACACAACATGCGCCACGCCATGCCCGGCATGGGCCTGTACAGTCACCGGCAATGCCAGCAAACCCAGAATCAGTCCGCGGCGGCATAAGGTATGTGTTTGGTCTTTCATGTGAATTGAAACGCTCCCGGTTGCTGTTTCCGTCGCAAAGTTTTCAACTTTTTTCTTCCTCTATACGTTTTACCTCTTGCGGCAAGTCGCGACTCTTTATATCTCACGCCTCACCCAATGGATGCGGGCGTAGCTCAGGGGTAGAGCATAACCTTGCCAAGGTTAGGGTCGTGAGTTCGAATCTCATCGCCCGCTCCAAACAACCTCCAGACGGAGGCACGGTGAAAAAGGCGCAGGGTTTTCCTTGCGCCTTTTCGCATTTTCCAGCCATATTTTGCCAGGTGATTTTCGGGCTTGCAACCCGGTGCAACCAGAGCTATCTCACGCCTCACCCATCGGATGCGGGCGTAGCTCAGGGGTAGAGCATAACCTTGCCAAGGTTAGGGTCGTGAGTTCGAATCTCATCGCCCGCTCCAATAGGGAAACCGCTACAGGGCTGCGCATTGCGCAGCCCTGCGTCGTTTCAGGCAAAGGTTTCACCCTCACCAGATTGACGGCGCACAACACGCCGTCAGATTTTTTATTCAGCGGCAACTCACACTTTGTTGCGCTGTGCGTCCCGGTACAGCGCTTTGGCAAGCGCCACACACATCAGCCCCATCACCATGGTGAATGGCAACGCCCCGATAATCATCGCGTTTTTAAGCGCATCCATCGGATTGTTCTCGCCAGCGGCAAGGATCAGCGTACCGATGACCGCCGTCAGGATCAGACCCCAGACAATGCGATGTTTGATACCGGTTTCCTGCGCCCCACCTGACATGATCGTATTCATCACCAGGATGCCCGAATCTGCAGACGTGACCAGGAAGGTCATGATCAACACCACACACATCACCGTCAGACCTGACAGCAACCCGCCATCGATCATCTGACCAAGTGTAGCAAACAGCTGGTTGGTCTGTGATGCACCGGTGATGGCCCCTGCGGCCCCGCCAGTCAGTTCCAGATCAATCGCCGTACCACCCAGAATGGCCATCCATGCGAAACATACCAAAGCTGGCGCAAAGACGCATCCTACGATGAATTCACGCACCGTCCGCCCTTTGGAGATGCGCGCAAGGAACAGTCCAACAAATGGCGAGAACGCAATCCACCAGGCCCAGTAGAACGTGGTCCAGCCCGCCTGCCAGCCAAACTGACGCTGCGCATTGCCTGCGTCATAAACGGCAGCCAGTGTTGCTTCGTCCAGCTCTGCGGCAGCGCCTTCAAGACCGGATTTGAAAGTTTCAAACCCGTCAGACCCACCCCAGGCGCCCCAGGCGTTGGTGGCACCACCTATCAGATCGTCAGCCAGCGGTTTTGCAGCCTCAGGCAACGCTGCGGCGAAAGATGCCGGATCCTGAGGACCGTATGCACCAAAGCTAATGGATACAAAATGAATGATGTAGTCGATGAAAGCGGATCCATACGTGCTTACAGCAAAGGCAAATGACCCAAAGATCACAAATGTCATCAACAGGATCAGCGACAGAACCAGGTTCAGGTTCGACAGGTATTTCACCCCGCGCCCAACACCCGACACAGCCGAAATGATCGACAGCCCCATGATCACAACCAGACCAGCCACCAGACCAACCTTACTTGGAACGGGAACATCACCTGCCGAGTTCATGATCCACTCAACACCGGTGATCGCATAGACACCGTCAATAAACTGGCTGACACCGAACCCAATGGTTACCGAAACACCCAGGATCGTGGCAACGACACCCAGAACGTCGACGATATGGCCCAGAACGCCATTCATCATACCGCCAAACAGCGGCGTCAGAGCGGAACGGATAGTCAACGGCATATCACGTGTATAGGCGTAATAGGCGAGACTCAGACCGGTTACGACATAGATCGACCATGCATGGAAACCGTAATGAGCAAAGGTATAGCGATAGGCCGATTGCACTGCTTCTTCGGTGTTGCCAGCAGCTTCGCCCGCAACCACCACAGGATTTGACCCCCAAAGGCTCAGCGGTTCTGCTGTTGCAAACACCATCAGTCCAACGCCAAGACCGGCACCGAACATCATTGAGAACCACGAAAAGTTGGAAAACTCGGGTTTCTCACCCTGTTTCCCCATCAGCTGAGACCCCGTTTTCGGCAAAACCGCGACAACCAAGAGGAAGAACGCGAAGAAACCGACGATGTATATGTAAAACTGGTTAAAAACATTCAGCAACTGACTGTTCAGACTGCCCAGAGTGCCGTTGGCATTTGCAGGCCAGATCAATGCCCACAGAACCAATGCAATCATGATCCCCTTACTGAGCAAGGCAATCTCTACGCTATGACCCTCGTAAAAGCCGCCTCCGGCTTTGCGTATCTGCAAGTCCGTGAATGGTGGTTTAATAGACATGTGTTTCCTCCCTGTTCGCACGCGTCCCTGTTTTCCGGATATATTTTTAGTTTCGCGGCAGCGGTCCGGATGTGCTGCCACCTGGTCTCAGGTCAGGATGGCTTCGATTTTCGCAAGGGTTGCTGCATTCACCGCAACCCCATCTTTGCGCGCCGAAAGCCGTTTGGATCTTCTCCCATCCCCAGGTAAGTGTGCGCCGTCCTGAAACCGGATCGCTTCTACAATACCGGCGATTCCCTGGTTAAATGCGCCGCCTGAGGCGGCCAAAGGGTCAATTGCGATGAAAAACTGGCCCGTTTTTGGCGGTCCACCCACGGTCCCGGAGAATGGCGAGGCATGAATACCAAGCGTTGCCCCGGTGAGCGCGGCGGCCAAAACTTCGGTCAGCAACGCAACGCCGACACCTTTGTATCCACCCGACGGGGCCATCGATCCCTTAAGGCCTATATTCGGGTCCGTGGTCGGATTGCCTTCGGAATCCAGCGCCCAACCAACCGGGATGGCTTTGCCTTCGCGGGCATGTTTCATGACCTCGCTTTTGGCAATTGTGCTGGCGCTTTGGTCGATCAACAGCGCCGGCTGCCCATCCGTGCCCGGCACAGCCACCGAAAACGGATTGGTCCCGACAACAGGCTTGGCGCCACCTGACGGCGCAATTGACGCCGGTGCATTGGTAAAGCCCAAGCCAACCAGACCGGCCTGCGCCAGACGATAGGTGTGATATCCCAGAACACCACAATTGTAGCTGTTTCTGATGGCGAGAACGGCCACACCCTGTTCGCGCGCAGCGGACACCAGCGCTTCAAAGCCCAGATCAATCGCGGCATGCGCAAATCCGGTCGCAGCATCAACCGCAACAACACCGGGTCGCGGGCGGGTCAGCACCGGGGCTGCACCGCCATCCACCTTGCCGCACTGCACGTGCTCGCAATAAATTGGAATATACGCCAATCCGTGACTGGCGACCCCATCCGCCTCGGTTGCAGCGGTTGCAACAGCCAGCGGGCGGGCGTTTGCTTCAGTTGTTCCAGCGGCGACAAGCGCCCGGAACGACAAATCCTCAATTTCGGAAAGAGAGAGTGTTCGGGTCTCGTTCATATCATCGCCTCTTCAGTCATTGTCAGAAAGCCCTGCACCGGCCCCCAGAATTCGGGATTCTTCAGTCGCAGGCGCATAGGTTCTATGTGCAAATCGGTTCAAAATGGCCCAGGCGTCCGGATCAGGGTCGGCGCGGGTTGCAAGGGTGCGCGCCCGGACTGCATCGTTGCTAAACCTGACGGTGATATGCTGCGCTTCATCGGGCAAACGGTCGGTCAAAAACACCTGTGTACCGTCTGTCATTGCTTTCACACCGTCGCACTCAAGCTCTATTGTGCAGTGAACCCGCCTGGCGGCATTCCCAACAAACGCCAACAGCACAACAGGATGCACAAGGCGGTGTAAGACAATGGGCCCACTTTCGAGCACTGCTGCACTGTCAGAAAGCAAAGCCCCGGCCATGACCGGACAAAGAGCATCGTCCGCGCGCCATTCGCCGCCTAAAGAAGTCGGCGTGTGATCCTTTGCCGCCATCCCAAAACCACGCTCCAGCAGGCGGGCAAGTTCACCAACGCCATCCAGCCCTTGCTGACACACCCACCGTGTTGCCTTGGCGGCGTCTTCGCTCAGCCCCCACGCATATCCGGCACCGCGCGTTGCGCGCTTGGCCGTGGCTTCAACCTCGTTCAATGAATAGGTCATTGCGCCACCTCGGGATACACCCACATATCCGCGTTCTGTGTCGTCAGCTCGTCCGGATAGGGCGCGCCCGCATACATGCAAATACGTACCCAGCGATCTGATCGCGGGTCAAAATGTGTAGCGCCAAAGAAAGATAATTTCGCCCGCAGCATATCGATCGGAAGAACCGTATCGCTGATCGTATTGTCGTGAATTTCGCCGTAAGGGGCCACGCCCCCCAACTGCGCCCGCCGGATGGTGTGGCGATGCTCGGGAAGCGTTCGCAAGAAATCTGATATGGGTTGATTGTCGCGAAACCCTGAAAGCGCATGATACGCACGCGCAGCATCCCTTGCCGGCGCCAGCGGCTGTTCATACGCCTCGATGGGTTCCTCAAAGCGTTCCCCCATCCGGGGTTCCAGCTTTTCTTCGGATACGTACCATGCACGCGCACAGTTTTCCGGCACGTCCCAGTCCACCTCAAGTGCCCAGCCAAAGCTGGCGCGCATCAGACTACGCACTTCGCTGACAGGCATAGCGCCATCGATCAGGAATGCCATTGAATTGCTGTCCGCCATGCAAGTGGCCAGCCCATCCACAAGATCAGGGTAAGGTTCAAGCACAAGAGACGCGATAAACTCCTGCCCTTCTTCGCTTAGACTGGATTGCGCCCACGTCACAAGCTGATCCCAGGGGTGTTTCCCGCGCAGCACATCTCCGGACAGGAAATCGTTAATGGCAGCGATATCAGCCGCCAGCATTTTCAGCTTTTTAACCTGCTTGGGATGACCGGATTTCCATTGCGCGATAGACAGTTTGCTCCGCTTCAACACATGAAGAAACACCTTTATTTCATCGTCAGATGCGCGTTCAACATTGCGCACCCGGGCAATCGCCTCTTCCCGGGCCATGATCCAGTTGTTGAACAGAACCGGGTGGTTGATGATAAACGGTGCCATACCCAATCCGGTGGAATTTCCAATGCCCAGCTTGCGGGAGATCTGAGGGTCAAGCTGAACCGTTTGGGCACCGCCCTTGGCATTGGCCATGTGCTGCACCAGATCGCGCACAAATGTACGCGTCAGATAGACCGACAACATTTCAGCCTGAAACGGCACCTGCAATTCCGGGCGATCCGCGATGACCTCGCGATCTGCGGCGCCAAATTTACCCGAGCCATAAACAGCCGTTGTGCGCATCAGATACCCGACATCGTCAATTTGCGTCGGATCAGGCTGCCGCCCGGCGGCTAGGCTGCCGACCACATGCGCCCACAATCGCACGGAACGGTTGGCACGCGACAACGACAACTCACTTTCACTGACACGGCCCGCCTCTTGCAGCGGAACATTTTGGGACAAACGGTCTATATCTGCGGTGCTGGGGATACCATCATACAATGCAAATGTTGCATCCCAGGCTTCGGCAATGACCCGGTCGGATCTCATGTCGGCAGGCAGATCATGCGCAAATGCCACCAGCGAATAGGCTCGGTCTGGCCCCTGTGCCGTATAAACGGCCCGCCCAACTCCCGCGTCGTCAATATCGAACACCGGGCGCGTAAACTGCCATGACTCTGCGGCCATCCGGCGGGTCAGGATGCGCATAAAGCTTAGACGACTCTGATGCAGCGACCCCAGCCGTTTAAGCGTCATCACTTTGGCAGGGTCTCTGCGCGGGATATCAGACACGGCCATGTTCATGCGCTTTGAGGTCCAAAATTGTCTGCGAAAAATCTGTACCAGTTGCCGCCCATAATCCCAGCCACCTCTTCGTCAGACATGCCGACCCGGCGCAATCCATCGCGGATATTGCCAAAGCTCCGGTTGTCTTGAAACCAGTCTGGCATGGCCGGAAAACCGGGATTGCCGGCAGACCCTTCGCCATAATCGATCTGTTTGGTCCAGCGACCGACCCGCATCCATTCAACAATGCTGTCGGGTTGATCCTGGCAAAGGTCGGTGCCAATGCCAAAATGCTCGGGCCCAAAAACTTCGGCAGTGCGGGCAATCATCTCGCAAAAGCTGTCCAGCGTGCACTCCGATTTATCCCTCAGATGATGCGGATACACCGAAAAACCCATCATGCCGCCATTTTCGGTCACGGCGCGGATCACGTCTTCACGCTTGTTCCGCAACGCAGGCGACCATTCATGCGGATTGGCATGTGTGATGGCAATCGGGCGCTCGGACATGTCCGCTGCTTCGACGGTTGAACGATCCGCAGAATGGCTCATATCCACGACCAGACCGACGCGGTTCATCTCTTTGATGACCTGCTTGCCCATCCGCGTGATACCGGTGTCATGCGCTTCGTAACAGCCCGTCGCAAGCAATGACTGATTATTATAGGTCAGCTGCATGAACCGCGCGCCAAGCGTATGCAGTATCTCAACCAGCCCAATATCGTCTTCAATCGGGCTGGGGTTCTGAAAGCCAAAGAACACAGCCGTCCGCCCGCTTGCCCGGGCTTTGTCAATGTCGCTGGCCCACTGACCTTTCATGATCAAATCAGGGTAGTCTTCAAACCATCGGTTCCACTTTTCAAAATTCAGAACCGTTTCGCGGAATGTCTCATGATAGGCGATTGTGGCATGGATTGCGTCCACCCCCCCCTGCCGCAGCTGCCGGAAAATCTTTTCCGACCAGTTGGCATATTGGAGCCCATCAATCAGCATTACACCGGACCCGCGCTGATATAAGCGGTTTTGACAGTGGTATAAAATTCCGCTGCTGCCTTGCCCTGTTCGCGTGGCCCATAAGAACTGTCGCCGCGCCCGCCGAACGGCACGTGGTAATCCGTACCTGCGGTGGGCAGGTTGATGGTCACAACTCCGGTACGTGCGTTGCGGCGGAAATGCGTTGCCCGGGCAAGGCTGGTTGTCACGATGCCGGATGTCAGGCCAAAGTTCGTGTCGTTGACCACCGCCAGCGCCTCGTTATAGCTGCCAACTTTGATCACGCTTGTCAGCGGCGCGAACATTTCTTCGCGGTTGATACGCATACTGTTTGTCGTGTTCAGAAACACGCCGGGTGACATGTAAAACCCGTCATGCGGCATCTCAAGCCGCTGACCACCACAGACCAGTTCCGCGCCTTCGGCCTGCCCGACATCGACATAAGCTAGGTTTTCGCTCAATTGCTGAGCACTGATGACCGGACCAATCTGAGTTCCGGCTTCCAACGCGTGCCCCACCTTCATGGCCTGCGCACCGGCCACCAGTTTGTCGACAAATGCATCATGCACACCCTCGTGCACCACCAAACGCGACGACGCCGTGCATTTCTGTCCGGTACTGCCAAACGCCCCACCCAAGGCCAGCGTCACAGCCAGTTCCAGATCGGCATCGTCCATCACGGCCAGCGCGTTTTTGGATCCCATCTCCATCTGCACCTTGGTCAGGTTCTGAATGGCGGCCGACGCAATCCCCTTGCCAACCGGCACCGACCCAGTGAACGAAATCGCATTCACCTTTGGGCTTTCGACCAGGCGCTGCCCGATAGAGCGCCCCGACCCCATCACCAGACTGAACAACCCTTTGGGTATATCCTGCCGTTCGATGATTTCCGCCAGGGCGACGGCGGAGGCAGGTGTTGCATTGGCCGGCTTCCAGACAACCGCATTGCCATAACAAAGCGCAGGCGCAATTTTCCAGGACGCGGTGGCCGTTGGGAAATTCCAAGGGCTGATGATTGCGACAACGCCAACCGGCTCGCGGCGCACGTCAACTTCGATCCCGTCCCGCACGCTATCGGCATTTTCGCCAATCTGGCGCAGACACTCCGCGGCATAATAAGTAAAGAACTGACCTGCGCGAAACACCTCTCCCTTGCCTTCTGCAACCGGCTTGCCTTCTTCGCGTGACAACAAGGTGCCCAGCTCTTCGGCGCGCGCCATCAGTTCATTGCCAATGTTCATCAACACCGCTTGCTTGCGCTCCAGCCCGTAACCGGCCCACGCCACCTGTGCGATTTCGGCCTGCTCCAGCGTGGCGTCCAGCTGATCAGCGCTGGCTTGCGCAAACATCCCCACCAGATCGGTCAAGTCCGACGGATTACGGTTTTCAATTTCGCTTTCACCAGCTTGCCAGTCGCCAGCAATGAGATTCAGTTTGGTCAAGGTCCGCCCCATTTCCAGAAAAGTTGTTTCCAACAGGATGGACTTCTTGCATGACATCAGTCAAACTCAATTAACTTAACTTAACTTCAGGTATTTTGAAGCGTGAGCATCAAAATCGAAATGCTGAGATGCTTTTGCACAGTCGTGCACACCGGCAATCTGACCGACGCTGCAAATCGTTTGGGTCGCACGCAATCTGCCGTTTCTATGACCTTGAAACAGCTTGAAGATCATCTCGGCAAGAAATTGTTTGAAGGCGAACGCAAGAACAAACTCTCTCCTCTGGGCGAGCAAGTGTTTGAATTGGCTGTGAAACAAGTCAGACGTTTTGACGAGACAGTTCAAAGCATCGAAACCGCCGCAGACGCGTCGCATGGGCATATCCGCATTGCGTCGGTGCCCTCTGTGGCGGCTTTGGTTTTTCCGCAAACTCTGGCGCATATGACCACATCATTTCCCGGCATCAAGGTCGAGCTGCGCGACACTGACACTCAACAGGTTTTGGACGCGCTTGCCGAAGGTAAGGCCGAAGTCGGAATTGCGTCAGGGTTTCATCCGTTGAACGGGGTCCGCGCCGTGCCATTGCTCGAAGACCATTTTGGTCTGGTGTGCGCGTCGGATCATCCACTGAATCAACAGGCCAAGGATCCCGACATCGCAGATGTCTTTGCAGCTCCGTTTGTTCGAAATGCCCTGTGTGACCTGATTGAAACGCCAAAATTTGTGGACGCGCTTAAGCAGGCCGACATCACCATCCACAACACCCATTCGCTGATAACGATGGTGGGCACAAAAGACTGGGTAACAGTCCTGCCGCAAACGGTGACCCGTTTTTTGCCCGCCGACGTTTCGTTCCGACCCATTGTGGATTTGCCGGATAAGCGACAAGTCTACCTGTATGTCAGGGAAAAGGCGCGTTTCAAACAAGCTGCCGAGGAATGCAGCGCGTTTATCCTGTCCACCCGTTTTCACTGAAAGGCAGGCGGACGCGCTGCATCAGACATGATTTAGCCAGCCAACGCGCGGGCCAATGTGTTTTGACGTTCAATCGCGCGCGGCAAATCAAAAGTTGAAACCTGCCCGTCCCGCACCACCTGACGCCCTTCTACAAACAAATCGCGCACCCGCGTTGGTCCTGCCAGCAACAGTGCAGCAGGGTCCCAACTCCCGGCACTTTCAATGCCGCTGACGTCCCAAATCGCAACGTCAGCACGCTTGCCCACAGCGATCTGACCGCAATCGGACCGCCCCAAAACCTCGGCTCCGCCGCGTGTGGCAATTTCCAAAGCTTCGCGGGCGCTCATCGCATCCGCGCCACTTGCAACACGTTGCAACAACAAGACCTGACGCGCTTCGGCCACCAGATTACCCGCATCGTTGCTGGCAGAGCCATCGACCCCCAACCCAACCGGCACGCCTGCATCGCGCATGGCCCGCACCGGTGCGATACCGCTGCCCAACCGACAATTCGAACAAGGGCAATGCGCAACACCGGTGCGCGAACGGGCGAACAGGTCAATCTCCTGACCATCCAGCTTAACACAATGTGCATGCCAGACATCCGCGCCGGTCCATCCCAAATCCTCGGCATACTGGCCGGGGCGACAGCCAAATTTCTCAAGAGAATAGGCTATATCTTCTTCGTTTTCAGCCAGATGGGTGTGCATCATCACACCTTTGTCCCGCGCCAGAACGGCCGCGTCCCGCATCAGTTCGCGGCTGACCGAAAACGGCGAACATGGCGCAACACCCACGCGCACCATGGCTCCCTCAGACCCATCGTGATGGGCATCGATCACCCGGATCGCATCGTTCAGGATGTCGGATTCTTCCTCGACCAAAGCATCGGGCGGCAATCCCCCGTCACTCTCGCCAATGCTCATCGCCCCCCTTGTCGGATGAAAGCGCAAACCAACGTCGCGGGCCGCGTCGATTGTATCGTCCAATCGCGATCCGTTTGGGTAAAGGTACAAATGATCTGAAGTCAGGCTACATCCGGACAACGCCAACTCGGCCAACCCGATCTGCGCTGAGACAAACATTTCCTCTGGCCCAAACCGGGACCAGATCGGGTAAAGCGTCTGAAGCCAGCCAAACAACAGCGCATCCTGCCCCCCGGGAACTGCGCGGGTCAGTGTCTGGTACAGATGATGATGCGTATTCACCAACCCGGGCGTCACCACACAACCACTGGCAAGAATCGCTTCCCCGGTTGTTGCCAGACCCTCTCCGATTTCGACAATCACACCATCGCGCAGACGCACATCGCAATCGACAAGTTCGCGACGAGAATCGTCCATTGTCAGAACGGTTCCGCAGGATTTCAACAGGATTTCAGACATATCAGCCCCTTCACACTCCATTTGACCCGCTTCGGTATGAAGTGTGAAAAGCGCGCCGACAGAATGCGGGCAAAGGACTCGGCGCGGCGATAGTTTAACCGCGCTTGCCGTCCCAATTCAAGTCTGTTGCAAAATGGCCAGCGCTTTGGCATGTAATTCAGCATTCGCTGCAGCAAGCACACGCCCGCCGTCATGCGCCGGATCGCCGCTCCAATCCGTCACGACACCGCCTGCCGCTTCGATCACGGCGATGGGGGCCTGAATGTCATACGCATTCAATTGCGACTCAATCACCAGATCCACCTGCCCGGCTGCAATCAACGCATATGCATAACAATCCATGCCATAGCGTGTCAGCTGCACTGTCTTTGAAACGGCCTCAAATCCTTTGCGATCCTCTGGCGAGCCGACTTCCGGGAACGTGGTAAACAATATTGCCTCAGACAGGTCCGTCGTCCCACGGGTCTTCAGCGCCATGTCACCCTGAGGGCCGGAAACCTGCGCGATGCCAAATCCACCAACAAACCGTTCCTGGATATATGGTTGGTCAACGATACCAAATATCGGACCTGTCTCGTCTGACGCCGCGATCAACACGCCCCACGTAGGAGTGCCGCTGATAAACCCTCGGGTGCCATCAATCGGATCAAGCACCCAGGTCAGGCCACTGGTGCCTTCGGTTACGCCAAATTCCTCGCCCAGAATGCCGTCATCAGGGCGCTCATCAGACAAAATTCCGCGCATCGCTTGCTCAGCAGCCCGGTCTGCCACTGTGACCGGATCAAACCCGTCTTCGAGTTTGTTTTCGGCCGCCAGCCCGGCTTGTCGAAAATGGGGTAGAATCGCAATTCGAGCAGCGTCTGCCATCGCATGCGCTACTCGAACAATATCCTTAGTGTCGGAACGTCTCACTTGAATTGCCCTCGCCCTTGGCCGCACAGTCAGCGCTAGCCCAAGGGGGAAGAAAACTCAAGCTACGTCGCTTAAAACCCGCGCAAGTTCAAACAACCTGCGGCGTTGGTTTTCCGGAATTGCGTAATAGGACCTGATCAGATCAAGAGCCTCTTTGTCGCCCATCAGATCAGCAGGCACTTTCTTAGACAGTTCACCTTCCTGAGCGTCCAGACCTTCAAAGAAAAAGCTGACCGGAACATCCAGCGCATCCGCTATGTCCCAAAGCCGCGAAGCGCTTACCCGGTTTGCACCGGTCTCATATTTCTGGATTTGCTGGAATTTAATGCCAACTTGTTCTGCCAGCTGTTGTTGGGTCATCCCCGTCAGCCACCGACGCTGACGAATTCGTTTCCCAACATGCACATCTACCGGGTGCGTCATTACACGACTCCTCTGTTACCTGTACTCGGCCTTGACCGACACGCGCGCCAAATTCAAAGCCCGGCGCGCGACACTCTTGTAATGTCGCTGCGCATCCCGACAGCGATGCCCCACTCTAACAGCTTTGACCTTGCAATCAAGAATTTTGATACAAGCCAACGGTTAACGAATTGCCTACCGTTTCAATCATTACTTGTTTCTGATTCGGGACCATGAGTCGCTAACTGGCACTAAACGACATCTGCTTTTGACACAGTCTGGCACTCACGTGTAGTCAACTGACATCACATAGGAGAAATCACGGCATGCGCGCCTATCAGGTCACCTCGCACGATTCGCCCCCTTCGATCGCAGATATCCCGCGCCCGGCTCCGGAAAAGGGAGAGATTCGTATTAGAATCCGGGCCTGTGCACTCAACTTCGCGGACCTGTTGATGATCAAAGGCACCTATCAGGATACGCCTCCACTCCCGTTTGCGCTGGGTATGGAAGTTGCAGGCGAGATTGACGCGATTGGGCCTGACACAACAGCGCCGCCCATCGGCACGCGTATAGTTGTTTTCGGTGGCAAGGGCGGGTTGGCCGAGTTTGGGTGTTACCCCGCTGATCGCGCCGTACCACTCCCGTCAGAGATGAGTTTCGAACACGCCGCTGCATTCCCAGTTGCCTATGGCACCAGCCACGTCGCGCTGGACCATCGCGCCAGGCTGCAACCCGGGGAAAACCTGTTGGTTCTGGGGGCTGCAGGTGGGGTCGGGTTAACGGCGGTCGAAATCGGCAAACTGATGGGCGCCAATGTCATTGCCTGTGCCCGTGGCCAGGCCAAACTGGATGTCGCGAAACAAGCAGGTGCCGATCACCTTGTAGATGCCCGGACAGACGATATCCGCGAGGCGGTCAAATCTCTGGGTGGCGCTGATGTGGTTTATGACCCCGTAGGCGGCGATCAGTTCAAAGCAGCCTTTCGGGCCTGTCGCCCAGAGGCGCGATTGCTGCCCATCGGTTTTGCATCCGGTGACGTACCCTCGATTCCGGCCAACCATCTGCTGGTGAAAAACCTGACCGTTATGGGCCTCTACTGGGGCGGCTACATGGCTTTCAAACCGTCAATTGTCACCAAAAGCATGGAAACACTTTTTGATTGGTATCGCGCGGGTAAGATCCGCCCACATGTCAGCCATGTTCTGCCGCTGGAAGAAAGCGCAGCAGCCTGTGAACTGCTGCGCAGCCGTCAATCGACGGGCAAAGTGGTGGTACGGCCCGACCGATAGTCAATGCGGGACCACCCGGGCACGTTTCAGCCCACCATATCCAGCCGAACTGAATGCTCTTTGCGGACGCGCATTGGGTGGAACCCGTTTCTGATCAGCGTGGCCAGATGGGCAATCACATCGCCCTTGGATTCATCAGCCCCATACATATTGATGTACTGCTCTCCCAAATCCGGCAATGCCCCGCCGTGATCAATGACTTCCATTTGCATGGGCTCGGTGCCTTCAATCATTGCACCAACGCCCAGATCAGCCGCGATTGTCGCCTCAACCGTGCGATCTGATTCTGTCTCCAAGGCAGATTCCCATTCGATTCCGGCCTTATCCAATGCCGCCAGCGCGCGGGGGCGGAACAGACAATGGCGCCCGGAGGCAAATTGCAGCGGTCTTCGGCGCCAGCTCGCACCACCCGGTGCCCCGATCCACGACAGGGGCAGCTTAACCAAACCCTCTGCATCCTCAGGCTTTTCACCTTCTGTTGTCAGGATCAGATCCATCTCGCCCTTTTGAAACTGCTGCTTCAGTCCCAGCGTAAAAGACGAGTACAAATGCACTTTGACCCGCGGGAACGCGGCGTTGAATTGCTGCAAGACACGGGGAATCGCCGGATAAACGATGTCATGGGGAACTCCGAGCGAAACTTCCCCCTCAAATTCATCATCCGTCAGGCGGCGCATGATCTCGTCATTCAGCGTCACCATACGACGCGCATAGCCCAGCATCTGCTCGCCGGCAGGCGTAAGCGCAATGCCACGTCCGCTGCGATCCAACAGCTGAACACCGATTAACTCTTCCAGTCTTTTCAACTGCATCGACACCGCCGATTGGGTCAGATGCAGAAATCCGGCCGCTTTTGTTACACCACCTAAATCCGCCACAGCCACAAAACTGCGCAGGGTCGTTACATCGAGATTTCTCATATCATCAGCATCCTTGATGTATAACGTCACAACTATTCGTTTTCAAAATAGATCACAGCACTGCATATATATCAAGTAATTTGATGAACCACGAAAAACTCATCGCAAACAACGAAAGGACATGACCATGAATCTTTACAGCACACTCAATCGTCGCTCCGGCTTTTCAACAAACCGGATGCCCTCGCTCTTCAAAGCACTGGCCGTCCTGCGGCAACGCCGTGCGCTGGCCAGGCTGGACAATGCTGCATTGGCAGATTTGGGCCTGACACGCGCTGATGTAAGCCGCGAACTCAAACGCCCAATCTGGGATGTGCCCTCAAACTGGCGCGGCTGATCGGACATAACGGAGCTCGTTTAGGGAAAATCGCATCAACATGTCGCGAAATCCTTGAAAACGGCACCAATCTCACCGATATTCATACTAACGGCTGCCAGAGCGATCTGGCGGCCACTTGGTTTAATATCGGAGGCTTGAATGGCTGAATTTGACACAATCCGGAGCGGTGCCGGCACACGCACGGCCCAGATTGACGAAGGGCTACGCGCCCACATGAACAAAGTCTACGGCACAATGTCCGTAGGTATGCTGATCACCTTTGCCGTGGCATGGGCAGTTGGCAGTACCCCTGCATTGCTGGGCCTGTTCCGCGATCCGGCCACTTTGCAACCAAACATTCTGGGGTGGATCGTGATGTTCGCGCCTCTGGGCATGGTATTTGCCTTTGGTGCCGCGATTAACCGTCTGTCGGCTGCGGCTGCACAGTTGTTCTTTTACGCCTTTGCGGCTGTCATGGGCCTGTCATTGTCGTGGATTTTCGTTGCCTTTACAGGGTACTCAATCGCTCAGGTCTTCCTTGTGACATCTATCGCTTTCGCGGGCCTGTCGCTTTGGGGCTATACCACTAAGAAAGATATTTCGGGTTGGGGTTCGTTCCTGATCATGGGTGTGATCGGTATCCTGGTCGCTTCAATCGTCAATATCTTCCTCGGTTCACCAGCGATTCAGTTTGCGATCTCGATCCTGGGTGTTCTGATTTTTGCCGGCCTCACCGCCTATGACACGCAAAAAATCAAAGCGACCTACCTGCAGATGGCACATTCCGGCGATCAGGAATGGCTGGGCAAAGCGGCGATCATGGGTGCGCTTAACCTCTACCTCGACTTCATCAACATGTTCATGTTCCTGTTGTCGCTGTTTGGTAACCGCGAATAAGACGTTAGACATTTCGATGTCCCACAAGGGCCGGTCCGTTGGACCGGCCCTTTTTCATGCCAAACCGGATCAGGCCACCGCAAGAAGCCTCGCAATAGCCACGGTTTCTGGCTCACACCGTGCCGGAATGGAACATTGAGGCCGCAGACGCGTAGGTCTCGCCGTGGGTCAACTGGTCTGGCGCGCTGAGACGGTTCAGGTCAGGCACCGCCGAACCGGCGTGTGACACCCGCTCTGGCGGTGTGCGGCTGTTTGATCTGCATGGGCACAAAGCGCATGGGGAAATCAATCCCTGGTCATACGTCGGACCGCACCATCTGGATCGCCGGGAAAAACACACCCGGTGCCAGCGTCAGCTCTATTTCGCCCAGTTCATCAAATCCCATCGCCTTGTAAAAGGCGCGCGCCGTCAGCGTGCTCATACAGTGCATTTTCAGGATGCCATGCGCCCGCGCTGACGCGACGGTGTGCTCTATCAAGGCGCGCGCCACCCCTCGCCTCAACCAACCTGGATGGGTGGCCACGTGGCGCACATGGCCTTCTCCGGCACCATTGACCCCACGTGTCGGGCTAAGGTCGGTCCAGCCGCCAGCGCCAACAATCTCTGTGCTGTTTTCAGACTGCGCCACAAAATAGGTGCCACATGCCAATAAAGACGGTTGTGCGGTCGTAATCACCGGCAACACGTCGCGCAGCAGTCGCGCATCATAGTTTTCAGAAAGAAGTTCGGGATATGAACGCCGGAACAGCTGAGTGACCTGCGATCTGTCCTCGATTGCGGCGGGGCGGATAAAGAAATTCTGTGACATCGTGACATCCTGAAACCTTCTTGAAGAAAATTCAGGGCGCGGTGTCTGGTCTTAAAAACAAAAAGCCGCGTCCTGGTTTGGCGCGGCTTTTGCATGTGTCTGAAAGGGTGATCTTACTTGATCTTGCCTTCCTTGTACTCGACATGCTTACGCAACACCGGATCATACTTTCGTACGACCATCTTTTCGGTCATTGTGCGTGCGTTTTTCTTGGTCACGTAGAAATGGCCCGTGCCCGCGGTCGAGTTCAGACGGATCTTGATGGTCGTCGGCTTCGCCATTTGTCTTCTCCTGCGCCGAAGCTGTCACAACAGCCTCGTGAAAATCTCATGAAGCCTGCCTTTTAATGATGCATGGGTCCGAGTCAATGGGGGTATCCCAATAAACTTGACCGCATCACGCATTTCTTCACAATTGTACCACCTGCGCCGGTCTTCGCATGTTTTTGCCGCCTTCATCCGGTGGAAACTCTTTGCTCCTATTGTCTCACCATCGGCCATGTGACCTAATGGCATCAACCCTTTCCAGCCGCAGAGAATCAAGCATGCTTTGGTTCACCTTCGCCACTGCCATCTCAGTTGCCCTGCTGGCTACGGCCGGTTTTGTCGGTGGCATCTGGCCTCTGGCTGCTTTTTGCTATTTGACCATTTTTACATTCGCAATGGACGCACTGATTCACGGCGCAGTCGCCCGCAAACAGTCCAATGGCGAATTTCCTGTTGGGGAAGGTCTCGCCATCACACTTGGGCTGTCGCATTTTGCCCTATTGGGCGTAGCCGTGTTTGCTGTCTCCGGGGCTGGCTCGCACGATTTGCCCGAACGGGTGCTCTGCTTCTTCGCATTTGGCATCTTCTTTGGTCAGATCAGCAATGCCAACGCGCACGAGCTGATCCACAAACAAAACCGCTGGCCGCGCTGGCTTGGGACACTGGTCTATGTATCTTTGTTGTTCGGCCACCACACCTCCGCTCATCCCCGGGTGCACCATGTCTGGGTTGCCACACCCAAAGACCCCAATTCCCCCCTGCCCGGCGAAGGATTCTATCGGTTTTGGCCTCGCGCGTGGGTTGGGTCGTTTGTTCAGGGCCTCAAGGCCGAAAACGCTTTGCGCGCACGTACCACCACGCCAAAGCCAATGTGGACGCATCCCTATGCGCTCTACGTCGGTGGCGCCGGGGGAGTTATGCTGTTGGCGATGGCATCTTTCGGAATGGCGGGGCTAGTCGCCCTGATCGCATTAACAAGCTACGCCCAGATGCAGCTGTTGATGTCAGACTATGTGCAGCATTATGGCCTGAAACGCGCTTATGACGTTGACGGCAAGCCAGAGCCGGTGTCCCCCGCGCACAGTTGGAATGCGCCGCATTTCTATTCGTCTGCGCTGATGCTGAACGCACCGCGCCACTCAGACCATCACATGCACCCGCTGCGCACATATCCCGCGCTTCAGCTGGATGCTGCGACAATGCCCATACTGCCCCGGTCGCTGCCCACAATGGGGGCAATTGCGCTGATCCCGCCACTCTGGCGCCGTATCATGGATCCCCGCGCGGCAGCCTTTCGTCGTTCACGCGAATGAGACTGGAACTTGCCAACCGTCTTTGGCAGCATAGATTTATGAAACATCTTCTCCTGACCGCCTGCCTGCTTGGCACAAATGTATCTGCCCAATCCGCTATGACCGGACCGGAATTTGATGCCTACACTCAAGGCAAAACGCTGTTCTTTGCGGCAGATGGCCAACAATATGGTGTCGAAGAATACTTGCCGGACAATCGGGTGCGCTGGTCCTTTATGGATGGGCAATGCAAAGAAGGTCTTTGGTATGAGCAAGCAAACCAAATCTGCTTTGTTTACGAAGACAGCGTCCGCCCGCAGTGCTGGAGCTTTTATCTCAGCCCAGGGGGCATATCAGCTGTTTTCGAAGACAATTCCGATGGGCGTGTGCTGTACGAGGTACAAGCCAGTTCCGAGGAAATGATCTGTCTTGGCCCGGAGGTCGGCGTCTGAGAGTTCAGAACAGATTGCCCTGATCCGGCATATCTTCTGGGTCAGACTTCTTTTTGGGCTTTGGTTTTGGCGCAGGCGCGCCACCCGGCTCAAATCGGCCATCGGCAAATTCGATCTCAATTGTCGCCGCTTTTTTAGCTGCGGCAACCGATTTAACCAACGCTCCATCGCCGCGCACCACGGCATAGCCGCGCTGCAACGTCGCCTCATACCCCAACGTCTGACGCATACGCTCCAGCGCATCTAACCGCTCTTTCTGTACTTCGATCCGCCGGGTGCCCGCCTCAAACAGACGGCGGGACAAATCCGCAAGCTTCTCCTGGCGACGGCCGTTTTCGCGCAACAACGCCTCGGGCCGCAGCCGGTCGGAACGACGCCCCAATCCTTCGCGCTTGGCTTCGATAATACGCCGCAATGTGCTGGCGCGCAGCGTTCCACTAACTTCTGACAGCTTCACTTTACGGTTTTGCACACCGGCAACCAAAGCACGCGGCAGCCGGTCTGAGGCCTCATCCAGCCGCTGACGCGGCGTCTGCAACAACGCATCAGAGCGCGGCAAGGCGCGCGACAGATCACGCAATCTCTGACCGCGCAGGCTCACTGTGTTGCCCATGGCCCGCGTCAACCGCGCGCCCTGTTCTTCCACCCATGCCAACAGCTCCAACCGCACCGGCACCGCCAGCTCCGCCGCTGCCGTGGGTGTCGGGGCGCGTTTATCTGAGACAAAGTCAATCAGCGTTGTATCGGTCTCGTGTCCAACCGCAGAAATCAAAGGGATCTCTGATGCCGCCGCCGCCCGCGCAACAACCTCTTCGTTAAACCCCCACAAGTCTTCGATACTGCCGCCACCGCGCGCCACAATCAGCAAATCAGGACGCGGGATCGCCCCGCCCGGGGTCAGGCGGTTGAAACCTTCGATGGCGCGCGCAACCTGCGGCGCGCATTGCTCTCCTTGCACCGCAACCGGCCAAATCAGCACCTTGCGCGGAAACCGATCCCGCAGCCGATGCAGGATGTCCCGGATCACTGCCCCCGAAGGCGATGTCACAACGCCAATAACCTCCGGCAGATATGGCAATGCCGCTTTTCGATCTTCGGCAAACAACCCCTCGCCAGCCAGTTGTTTCTTGCGCTTCTCCAACATCGCCATCAGCGCGCCTTCGCCCGCGACGGTCACATCATCCACGTTGATCTGATATTTCGACTGGCTGCCAAAAGTCGTCAGCTTGCCCGTGACAACCACTTCCATACCCTCTTCGGGCATCATCGAAAGACGGCTCACCTGCCCCTTCCAACTGACCGCCGCAATCACGGACCGGTCGTCTTTGACGTCAAAATACAGATGCCCCGAGCGCGCCAGCATCACCCGGCCCACCTCGCCGCGCACCCGCACACGGCCAAATGCACCCTCAATGGTGCGTTTCAGAGCGCCCGAGATTTCAGAAACACTGAATTCCGGTGCATTTTCACCCTCAGAAGGGGAATCGATGAGGTCGGACATTTGGCCTCGCTTGTAAGACGTCGCGCCAGAGCTTAGAACGCCCGCAACCGAAGGCCAAGCAGAAGGGCGACCCCCATGAACATTCTCATTCTCGGCAGCGGCGGACGCGAACATGCGCTGGCATGGGCTGTGCTGCAAAATCCAAAATGTGACAAGCTGATTGTTGCACCGGGAAATGCCGGGATCGCCAAAATTGCGGATTGTGCCGATATCGACATTATGCAGGGCGGCGCCGTGGTCAGCTTTGCCGAAGAAAACGCCATCGATTTTGTGATTGTCGGCCCCGAAGCGCCACTTGCCGTCGGGGTGGCTGATCGCCTGCGCGAAGCTGGCATTCTGGTCTTTGGCCCCTCGTCCGGTGCTGCCAGACTCGAAGCCTCAAAAAGCTTTACCAAAGAAATCTGTGACGCTGCCAATGCGCCAACGGCTGCCTATGGACATTTTAGAGACGCCGATGCTGCCAAGGCCTATATCCGCGAACAGGGCGCGCCCATCGTGGTCAAGGCCGACGGGTTGGCGGCTGGCAAAGGCGTGATTGTAGCGATGGACGAACAGACCGCGCTGGACGCCATTGACGACATGTTCAGCGGCGCTTTTGGCGGTGCGGGTGCAGAGGTCGTGGTTGAAGAGTTCATGGATGGCGAAGAAGCGTCCTTCTTTATCCTTTGCGATGGCAATACTGCCCTGCCATTTGGCACCGCACAAGACCATAAACGTGTGGGTGAAGGCGACACCGGCCCCAACACCGGCGGCATGGGCGCGTATTCCCCCGCTCCAGTTCTGACAGACGAGATCGCGCAAAAAGCATTGGACGAAATTGTCCAGCCAACCATGGATGAAATGGCCAAACGCGGCATGCCGTATCAAGGTGTGCTCTATGTGGGTCTGATGATCAAAGATGGCCAGCCACGGTTGGTGGAATACAACGTGCGCTATGGCGACCCGGAATGTCAGGTGCTGATGTTGCGTTTGGGGGCACAGGCCATGGACCTGATGCATGCCGCAGCAGAACAACGTTTGGATGATGCACAGGTCAACTGGGCCGACGACCACGCTGTCACGGTTGTCATGGCCGCCAATGGCTATCCCGGCAGCTATGAAAAAGGCAGCGTGATTAAGGGGCTGGATGGCCTGCCCGAAGACAGCAAAAACATGGTGTTTCACGCAGGCACAACCGCGCAAAACGGCATGATCACCGCAACCGGCGGGCGGGTTCTGAACGTCACAGCGCGCGGCGCAACGCTTCAGGAAGCGCGCGACAACGCCTATGGCATGATCGATCAGATTGACTGGCCTGAGGGCTTTTACCGGAGCGATATTGGCTGGCGGGCACTCTGAATCTATGTCTGACTTTCGCTTTCAACCGACGCCTTTCAGTTCTGAATGGGCGTTCCGGTTGGAAGCGGCTCAGCTGACATGCCACAAGGGCGACGCCCGGCAGTGGTCGGTCCGGCTAAGTGACATCAAACGCACCGCCTTTGTGTCGTACAAATCGCGCGGACGTATGTTGTGGAGACTGGATCTGATCACGGCGGATCAAACCTTACACATCAGCACCAATCTGCCTACAAAAGACGCATATCTTGACGATAATTTTACGGCTTTTCATGGCTTGGCCACGGCACTTGCAACCGTGCTCGACGCCCTGAATCCCAACATGCAAGTTGGCGTTGGCGAACATGGTGCGGCGCGCAAGGCCATGTTCGGTATCGGTATTGTCTCGGCTCTGGGTGGGGCTGGGCTTTTTGTTGCGGCCCTTTTCACTGGCGTCTCTTCCACCAAAATGGCCGGGGCGGCTGTCCCACTTTTGGGCCTGACGGTTCTGGGCGGTATGTTGATCCGCTCCAACCACCCATGGAAGGCACCAACAACCGTTGCGCTAACACTTTTGCCTCAGGTTTTGACCTATCTCGCCGGCAGCACACCATCAGAACATGGCTGAGCAAAGCGTTTGCCTGTCAGTGCACCGCGCACTACTCTGCCCTCACAAGGGCTAGCAGGGACAGGGCACATGACCGATTTGCCGACAGTCGAAGACGCCTATCAATCAAGCGATTTCACGGAGCTGGCCTTTCAATTTGTGCCGGTTGGGATCGTTGTGACCGAAAACCGCGTCATCCGGGACTGCAACGAAACATTTGCCCATATGTTCGACTATGACCGGGACGACCTGCGCAACCAGACTTTTGCCATCCTCTATCCCACACAGGAAGAATTCGCCAATATCCGAAATCGCGGTATCCAATGCCTGCGCGAGGGCGGGATTTACTGGGATGAACGGGTGATGATGCGCAAGGACGGCGATATGTTCTGGTGCCGTGTGCGTGGCCATTCATTTACTCCCCAAGACCCGCTGATGCGCGCAGTCTGGAGCTTTGCCGATCTTTCTGACACCCGCCCCTATCAGCAACTGACCCGCCGCGAACGCGAAGTGTTTTCGCTGATGAGCGAAGGAATGACTTCCAAGGAAATTGCGCGGATCCTGAAAATGTCCAATCGCACGGTCGAAGTGCATCGCGCTAAGCTTTTGAAGAAATTTGGCGCCAGTAATACGGCCGCCCTGTTCCAGTCGCTGGGAACGATTGGCGGTGATCACGTGATCAATGCGGGGCATCAGTTCTCGGCGCGTTAGTTACGGCACTTCATTGCGTTTTCAAGGTTTCGCTTGCTTTTGAATGGTCCCGCATCGCGTGTCGTCAGCGTCTTGCCAGACAATTCTGTCACCATGATCCGGCTCCAGTCGCTATTGACCGTCACCATTTCAGGTTTCCCGTTGCAGTCCCGAATGCCGCCGGAAATGAAATCCTCACCAATGCGATGATTGGTCAAACCCTTTTTGTCGGCCACATGAACAAGACGTCCATTGTCAAACCGCCAGACACGCAGCGTTCTTGCCAGATGTGGGCGATCGATATAGGCCAGCTCAACCTTGCCATCCCCATCCAGATCAGCCGCACCCAGCGGCGCCAGCCACCGGTTCGAACGTCCGATATATGGCGTCTGGGCGACCTTTCCGGTTTCGTCATAAATGGCCAGCGCGGCGCCCTTGGACATATTTGTCTCGACAACGATGACCTCTGGTGCACCGTCATTGTCGACGTCTGCAAGCCGTGGCGCGATGTCTTCGAAAACGTGGGTGTCTGGCAAGGTGATGGTGATATTGGCGGTCTTGATCCGCGCACAGGCCGGGCACGTGTCAACGTACAGGGTCAAGGTGCCCCATTCAACGGCATCCCCAAGAACGCCATGCGCATAGCGCCCGGTTGGATCCGCGTAGGTCGCTGAAAGTATCTCACGGTCATTTTGGGGACCGGCCCAAACCGGTCCTGCCAGCAATGCGGCGGCAATAATGACCGCGCGCAGCATCAGATCTGCTTTTCGGGCATCTGAACGATCAGACCTTCCAGCGCATCGGTAACTTTGACCTGACAAGTCAAACGTGATCGGGCGGGATCGGGCTCATAGGCGAAATCCAGCATGTCCTCTTCCATGTCATCCTTAGCAGGCAGCTTTTCTACCCAATCAGGATGCACATAGACGTGGCAAGTCGAACAGGCGCACGCGCCGCCGCAATCTGCTTCAATGCCCGGAATGTTGTTGTCGCGCGCGCCTTCCATCACGGTCAGGCCATTGGCGACGTTGACCACATGTTCGGTTCCGTTGTGCTCGACATAGGTGATTTTAGCCATGCCTGCGGCTCCCTTCGAAAAAATCAGTCCGCTCTTACCTAGTCAAGCTATGCCCCGCCTTCCAGCCCCTTTTGCGATGCAGGCCTTGCTCGCTTGCGAAAAAATCAATTTGTTCTATATTTGTTCTATGCAAATTGCACCTCGCCCCACATGGCCACGCCCACCGTCTGCGCTGCCTGCCGTCCGCCTGATCGAACCGCCAAATGGCGCACGCATCAGCGTGGCCGGTTTGGTGATCCTGCGCCAACGCCCCGGCACCGCCAATGGTGTCATCTTTGTCACTCTCGAAGACGAAACCGGCGTGGTAAATGTCATCGTCTGGCGCAGCCTGTATGAACGCTTTCGCCGCGCGGTTATCGCCGGGCGTATGTTGCGGGTTACGGGGCGTATTCAGCGCGAAAACAATGTCACCCATGTCATCGCCGAACGGGTTGAGGATATTTCGCCAATGCTGGACACACTTCTGTCCCCATCGACGGCCTAAGGCTTTTGGCGACGGACAAAACAGGGTAGAACAGGGCAAACAGAACACGAGGCCCGAGCATGCCCACCCGACCCGTCCTTTTCCCGGCCCTGGCCCTGCTGGTCCTTTCGGCTTGCGAAGAAAAGATCGCGGATGTGCCCTATATCGCCGCTCTGGCGGAACCCGAAATCCTGCGGGCCGAAGACGCTGGCGTTCCCCCAGGCGCACGTCCGGGCAGCTGTTGGGGACGTGACATTATTCCGGCTGTTGTAGAAACCGTGACCGAACAGGTTGTCGTACAACCGGCCGAGGTGCTGGATGACGGCACCGTGCTGAACCCGGCGATATATCGCACCGAAACCCAACAACGCATTGTCCGCGAACGGCGCGAAACATGGTTCGAAACACCCTGCCCCGAGGTCTGGACCCCGGAATTCACCGCCTCGCTACAACGCGCCCTCAAGGCGCGCGGATTGTTTTACGGTTCGATCTCGGGCGAACAAGACTCGCGAACCCGCGCTGCGATCCGCCGCTACCAAAAAGCAGGTGATCTCAACAGCGCGATCCTGTCACTGGAAAGCGCACGGCGCCTTGGACTAATCGCTGTCCAGAGGGAATAAAAAGGGGCGCCAAAAGCGCCCCTGAATGCCTTCATGCAACGTGCTTAGGTCAGTCTTCCAGGCTCAGCGCCACAAACCGCGGCTCGCCTGCACGACGCACCAGCAGCAACAAGGATTTGCGCCCGGCCTCCACCGCTTCGGAAATGCGGTCTTCAAGATCGGTCACGCTCAGCAGCTTCTGCTGGCTTGCTTCGGTCAGGACATCACCTGCGCGCAGCCCCTTTTCAAACGCTTTGGAGGCTTCATCCACGTTTGTAACCACAAGCCCGGTTGTGCCGCTATCCACACCCAACTCTTCGCGCAGCTCTTCGGTCAACGGAATCACCGTCAGGCCAAGGATTTCTTTTTCCTGCGGTTCGTCTTGCGGTACTGGCTGGCTGGCGGGCACTGCTTCGGCCTCTTCGCGCCGACCCAATGTCACTTTCAACGTCTGCGTCTTGCCGTCCCGCAACACAACAACCCGTACGGCCTTGCCAACTTCGGTGTTACCGACCTGTTTCACCAGACCACGCACATCCGCGACCTCTTTGCCGTCAAAGCTCATGATGATGTCACCGGACTGCATACCGGCTTCCATCGCAGGTCCTTCGGGCACATCCGTGATCATGGCGCCAGATGCCGTTTCCAGGCCATCAATGGCATCAATCATGTCCTCCGACACGTTCTGAATACGCACACCCAGCCACCCGCGGCGAGTTTCACCAAATTCCTGAAGCTGTGTGACAACCTTTTTTACAACGTTAGACGCCATCGAAAAGCCAATCCCGATTGATCCGCCGTTGGGCGACAGAATCGCCGTATTCACACCAACAACTTCGCCATTCATGTTGAACAACGGACCACCCGAGTTACCCCGGTTAATCGCCGCATCCGTTTGAATGTAGTCGTCATAGCTGCCCGACAATGCCCGGTTGCGCGCAGAAACGATGCCAGCGGATACCGAGAAGCCCTGCCCAAGCGGGTTGCCCATTGCAATAACCCAATCGCCAACGCGCGATGTATCGCTGTCGCCAAAGTTCACAAACGCCAGAGGTTCGTCCGATTCCACCTTCAACAGCGCGATATCAGTGTTCTTGTCGGTACCAATCACCTTGGCTGGCAATTCTCTGCCAGAATAAAATTCGATCAGAATTTCATCCGCACCTTCAATCACGTGGTTATTTGTCACCACATAGCCGTCTTCGGAAATCACAAAACCAGACCCAAGCGCCGACGTCCGGCGCGGCCGGTCGCCATCCCCGTCACGGTCCTGAAACTCACGAAAAAAATCCTCAAACGGAGACCCTTCGGGCACAACACCTTGCGGGCCGGTGCGTCCGGCGACCACGGTCGACGTCGTTATATTCACCACTGACGGGCTGATTTTCTCAGCCAGATCAGCAAAACTTTCGGGACGGGCCTGTGCTGCGATGGATTGCGCAAGCAATAACATCATGGCCAACGCAGACAGCCAGATTACTCTGAATTGCGCCAGGTTCTGACGTGGGACAGCCATTGCTTGAATGGTCACTTGGTATCTCCTGTATAACTCTGTTCGGGTCGGCCGCCGTTTCAAAAAGCAAACCGTTGACGACAACATGGATGTAGGCACCATCTTGTGCAACTCAACGCCCTTCGCAAGTCTGCAATTTGATGTGATGAAATCGTGAGATGATTAACAAGTCGAAAACTGCGCGTTCTGTCAAAATCTGAACGACGCATTTGCACAAACCTGGAAATCCCGAGCGATTAGACTTGGCGTTTTTCGGACTCAAAATACGATCATGAAACTCGACTTCCTGATAATATAATTCAACAAAAACATAAGGGTACGATGATATGTGACAGAAATACTGTTGCAAATAATCTCACTCGCAGCCCGACGGACACAGCACATCAGTCTGTTGTGGATTAATAAACGCGTTATGGCATCAGCAACAAAAACCGCAATGATCCTGGCAATGGCGGAATTCCACCGATGCTTCACAACATAGTGACAGTTCGGTGCGCGCGTTTAATTTTCGCGTGTTTCATTTGTCGTAAAACCACAAACCCCGCGTCAGGCACCCAGCGATTTTGCCACCCAGACGAACACAACACCAACGCCCAGCGCCACCAGCCCCAGGGTCCGTCGCTGGCCCTCTGGCAGGCTACGCAACGCCTCCAGCAGGTCTTCCACAAGCGAAGGGGCCAGTGCATACACCAGCCCCTCTACAATCAACACCAGCCCAAAGGCCAATAGCGCTGTTCCAATCATGGACGTCCCTGATCGCTCTTCAGATAGTTAAAGAACTCGCTGTCGGGCGACATGACCATTGACGAATTTCCCGCCCCCAGCGCCGCGCGATAAGCTTCTAACGACCGATAGAAATCAAAGAACTCGGGATCCGCACCGTAAGCCGAGGCAAAAATGCCGTTGCGTTTGGCATCCGCCTCACCGCGTGTGATCTCGCTCTGACGATTGGCATCCGAAACAAGCTCAACCACAGTCCGATCCGCTTGCGCCCGCACGCGCTGCGCGGCTTCTTCACCACGCGCGATTTCGTCCGCAGCTTCCCGTTCGCGTTCTGCCCGCATCCGGGCAAAGGTCGCTTCCAGGTTGGCTTGTGGCAAGTCAGTCCGTTTCAGGCGAACGTCGATCACTTCAAGCCCAAGGCCACGCGCCTCGAATATTGCAGCGTCACGAATCCGGTTCATCAGCGACACACGATCCGACGACAAAACCGAATCCGACCGCACCGAACCCAGAACTTCGCGGGTTTGCGACCTCAGGATGTTATCCAGACGTTGTTCAGCCGCCTCGATCCCACCGGAACCAACAGCTTGCCGGAACTGTTGCACGTCAGCAATGCGATAACGTGCAAAAGCATCAACAACCAAACGGCGGTCATCCAGAGGCGTCACCTCCAATGGTCCTACTTCGCGGCTCAGAATACGGTCATCATACGTGACGACTTCCTGTATGACCGGAATTTTAAAGGCCAGTCCCGGCTCTTCCTTGACCGTAACGACCCGGCCAAACTGCAGCACCAACGCCTTCTCGCGTTCATCCACGATGAACAAAGACGACAGTGCCGCCGCGACAATGATCACCGCAATGGGCAAAAGATACGTAGCTTTCCGCATATCATTTCTCCCCTTTGCGAAGTTCGTTCAGCGGCAGATAAGGCACCACGCCCTGACCCGAGGACTGTTCGTCGATGATCACCTTGTCGATGCCACCCAGCACTTCTTCCATTGTTTCCAGATACAAACGCTTACGTGTGACATCCGGCGCCTTGCGATACTCTTCCAACACGGCAGAGAACCGGCTTGCTTCACCTTCGGCTTCGTTCACAACACGCGCCCGATACCCTTCGGCTTCTTCCAGAATCTGCGCCGCTTCACCACGTGCACCGGCCAGCACGCGGTTTGCATATGCATCTGCCTGCTTTTGCAGCCTGTCACGCTCCTGAGATGCCGATTGCACCTCACGGAAGGCGTCTTTTACAGGTTCTGGCGGATCGGCACCGTCAAAGTTGATCCGAACGACGTTCACACCAGAATTGTAGCTGTCCAGAGTTTCTTGAATCAGTTCTTGCAGCCTGTCGGCAATGATTCCCCGGTCCCTGTTCAAAACAGGTGCCAGTTCCGACTGCGCAATAATTTCGCGCATCGCAGCTTCCGCGACCGCACGAATGGTCGTTTCCGGGTCGCGCAGGTTGAAAAGATACTGCGCGGGATCAGAAATGTTCCAGACAACCTGGAAATCGATATCAACGATGTTTTCATCACCCGTCAGCATCAGGCCGTCGGTTGACCGCGAACTTGCCGGAATGTCTTCGGTTTGTTCACGAGACACCACAACGACCTCGGCTGACACAACAGGCCAGGGCGCAAAGTTCAGGCCCGGCTCGCCGGTTGCTGTGTATTTGCCTAAGAACAGCTCAACTGACTTTTCTTCGGGCTTGACTGTATAAAAACTTGCCATACCCCAAAGACCGACAGCGACTAAGAGGCCAATACCAACTGTGCCGCGAGTCAGACCGGGACCACCGCCGCCGCGCGAACCGCCACCATTTGGCCGTCCACCGCCGCCACCGCGACCACCCATCAAAACCTTTAACTGGTCCTGACCCTTTTTCATCAGATCATCGATGTCGGGTATTTGGGGGCCGTCACCGCCTTCGGGAGGGCGACGTCCGTCACCATTATTCCCGCGGTTTCCGCCGCCCTGATCGCCGCCCCCTCCCCAGGGGCCGCCAGTATTGCCTGCCATAAAGGTTCATCCCTTTCCTAATACGTCTTCGGCGCTGACCTTAACGTGTGGTCGGCGCCGGAATTTTCAACCCGGTTTTACGTGGACCGCACCGGGGCCTTCATTGTTACAATCTCTTCCGACATAGTGGGGTGCACCGCGACCGTGCGGTCGAAATCTTCTTTGGTTGCACCCATTTTGACGGCCACGCCTGCCAACTGGATCATTTCACCGGCACCCGGCGCCACAATATGACAGCCCAGCACTTTGCGCGTCGCTTTGCTGACCACCAGCTTCATCAGAACACGCTCGGCGCGCCCGGCAAAGCTTTGTTGCATGGGCTTAAAGCTCGTCGCGTAGACTTCGATTGGCTCCTGTTCCGCCGCTTCTTCTTCGCCCAGGCCCACAGTGCCAATCTCTGGCTGCGTGAAAATGGCCGTCGGGATCAATTCGTGATCCACTTTCGTTGGGTTGCCCCGGAACACCGTTTCCACAAAGGCCATGCCTTCGCGGATCGCCACAGGCGTCAGATTGACCCGATCCGTCACATCACCAACGGCGAAAATCGACGGCACACCGGTCTGGCTGTAATCGTCAACGGTAACTTCGCCTTTGCGACCCATCGCAACGCCGACATCTTCCAGACCCATGTTATCAGTGTTGGGGCGACGTCCGGTGGCAAACATCACCTGATCAAACAGCCGCTCGTCGCCGTTGGTGGCCTTGACCCAGATCTTGTCGCCTTCTTTGCACATCTCAAGAATATTGGTGCCCAGATGCACGTCGATCCCACGCTGGCACATTTCCTCGCACACCAACCCGCGAGTTTCATCATCAAATCCGCGCAGGATTTGCGCGCCGCGATAATACTGAGTTGTTTTTACGCCCAGCCCATGCATGATCCCGGCAAATTCGCAGGCAATATAGCCGCCACCGATAATCAGAATATCTTCGGGCAACTTGTCCAGATGGAAAATCTCGTTTGACGTGATCCCCAGTTCTGCGCCCGGCAGGTCTGGCATCACAGGGCGTCCACCCATCGCCAACAGGATATGTTTGGCTGTCTTCTTTGAACCGTCAGCCAGCTCAACCGTGTGGGCATCGACCATGCGGGCGCGCTGATCGAAAGTCTCAACACCATTGGATGCCAGAATATTCCGATACACACCTTCCAACCGGTCCAGCTCTGCGTGCAATTTGGTTTTGAACGAACTCCAGTCAAAGTCACCGGCCTGAAAATCCCAGCCATAGGCACGCGCATCATCGACCATGCCTGAATATTCGCTGGCAAACACCATCAGCTTTTTGGGCACGCACCCCCGGATTACGCAGGTTCCGCCATAGCGGTCTTCTTCGGCCAACGCGACTTTAACGCCATCCGCAGCCGCGACGCGCGCAGCCCTTACGCCACCGGATCCACCACCGATGACAAACAGATCATAATCAAAAGACATGCCTTAGTATTTCCTTAGTCCACGAGGTCTGTAAAAAGATTGTCGGTTTCGGCGAAATCCAACATCGCCTCTTCAATTGTACCGGCGTTGATGTCACGCACTTCCACGCGCCCGTCGCCATACCCAACGACAACCGCGTCACAGATATCGATAAACAAACCGTTTTCAACCACACCCGGCATCTGGTTCATCACCATCGCCAGCTGACGCGCATCCCCGATCCGGTTCAGATGCAGGTCCAGAATGTGGTTGCCTTCGTCGGTGACAAACGGCGCATCACCATTCATGCGCATGGTGGTCGAACGACCCAAAACATCCATACTGACAAGGGTTTCTTCAATCAACGCCTGTGTCGTCTGCCACCCATAAGGCACCACCTCAACAGGCAGCGGAAACGCACCCAGCGTTTCGACCTCTTTGCCGACATCCGCAATCACAACCATTTGATCACTCGCCGTGGCAACAATCTTCTCTTGCAGCAACGCACCGCCGCCGCCTTTGATCAGATTCAGATTCGCATCGAACTCGTCAGCACCGTCAATCGTGACGTCCAGCCACTTGGCCGCGTCCAGGCTGACAACCTCAATCCCGACTTCGCGGGCCAGCTGCGCCGTCCGTGTCGACGTCGGCACACCTTTGATCCGCAACCCCTGATCACGCACCATTTCACCCAGGCATCGCACCAGCCATGCGGCGGTTGATCCTGTGCCCAGCCCCACGCGCATCCCATCCTCAACATAATCCGTGGCCCGCTTTGCGGCGACGAATTTTGCCTTGTCGATCGGCGACAGTTCTCCGGTCATGGCGCGACTCCCTGCTTTGCTTTGCAAAGGTTATAGAAAAGAAGCGCGGCGGGGGCGAGAGCCAATTCAACGACATTTAGCCGATCCATATCGCCAGACGGCCAGTTTTGCATCTTAGCCGCCTATCCTGCCCGCTGCATCGTGGCCACCACACGTCGCATCAGCTCTACGAATTGAGCAGATTCTTCCGCGTCCAGACCACTCATGGCCAGAGCATTTTGTGCCATCGCCGCTGCCTTGGCCTCAGGCTCCAGCGCCCGGGCACGCGACGTAAGGCTAACAATACGCGCCCGTTTATCCGTTGCGCTGGGACGTCGCTCAATCAAACCATCCCGCTCCATCCGCCCAAGCGTGTTGGCCATGGTCGCCTGCTCCACTTCCAGATCCGCCACCAGATCCTTCTGGGTCACACCATCCTGCTCCCAAAGCGACAACAAAACCATGAATTGCGCCGGGGCCAGACCCAAATCCTGAATGCGCTGCGCCAGCCCGTTCGCAAAAAGCCGCGCCATATGATTGGCCAGATATCCCGGCGAGTCGTTTCTATCAAAAGTCATGACGTCAAAAAAACACTTGCATAGCAAACTATGCAATACTAAATAACATAGCATGCTATTAACCTAGGAGCGTCGCAATGAAACTGAAATTACACGCCATTGCCGGAACCGTCGCACTACTGACCATCTGCACCTTTTGGACCACCACGATTATCTCTGAAGTTATCGGGGACCATGCGCTTATCACGCAGGTCAAAACCGGTGTGCTGTATGGAATGTTCTTGCTGATCCCGGCCATGGCCACCGCTGGTGCCACCGGCGCAATGCTGGGAAAAGGCTGGCGCCTGCCTCAAGTCAAAAGAAAACAGGGTCGCATGAAAATCATTGCCGCCAATGGTATTATCATCCTTCTTCCCTGCGCGATTTTCCTCGCCACGCGCGCCCAATACGAACAGTTCGACAATTTGTTTTATATGGTTCAGGCCGCCGAACTGATTGCCGGTGCTACAAACATCACGCTGCTATCGCTAAATATGAAAGACGGCATGGCCTTGCGCACCCGCCGCAAAAAGCGCGCAGAAGCGTAAAAGGCAATTGAGACAAACATCACTGCCTCTCAGAGCGTGTTTCCGATAGGAAACGTCGCTTTGAGCTAGTTTGGGAAACTGGCCTGCGGTATCACCACGAAGTAACCAGCAACCCAATATTAAGAACTGAGTCTCGCACATGTTCCTTTCCGTATTCGACATGTTCAAGGTCGGCGTCGGGCCGTCATCTTCGCACACCATGGGCCCGATGATCGCCGCCGCGCGCTTTCTGGACGCCATGCGCGCGTCACCGTTTGAATTTCACGGAGTGCGTGCGTCACTGCATGGCTCGCTGGCATTTACCGGCGTAGGTCACGCCACGGACCGTGCCACTATTCTGGGTCTCGCGGGTTTTCTGCCAGACACATATGACCATCAAAAAGCAGATGCCGCGCTGGAACAGATCCGCGACACCCACACATTACGCCCCGAGAACTTACCGGAACTCAGATTTAACCCGAAACAAGACATGAAGTTCGACTTTGGCCCCAATCTGCCCGGCCATGCCAACGGGATGGTTCTGATGGCCACAGACGCGCAGGGCGACGTCACGCTTCAGGAAACCTATTATTCCATCGGTGGCGGCTTTGTGATGACGGCCGACGAACTTGCCGCTGGCATGGACACAGACGAAGGCGCACCGGTTCCCTATCCATTCAAATCTGCCGCTGAAATGCTGCAGATGGCGAAAACCTCGGGAAAGTCCATCGCTGCGATGAAAAAGGCCAATGAAATTGAACGCGGCGGCTCTGACAATCTCGCCAAAGGGTGCACGCGCATCTGGCAGGTTATGAATGACTGTATTGATCGCGGACTGACAACTGACGGCACCCTGCCCGGCGGCCTCGCTGTGCGACGTCGCGCCAAAACGATCCACGACGCGCTGCTGGCGGAACGTGGCATGAACCTCAGCGCGCCCCACACGATCAACGACTGGATGAGCGCCTATGCCATGGCGGTCAACGAAGAAAACGCCGCTGGAGGTCAGGTCGTCACCGCGCCCACAAACGGCGCGGCAGGGGTTTTGCCTGCGGTGATTCGCTATTGGCTGGATCATGTACCCGGCGCCGCGCCGTCCCGCATTGAGGATTTCCTGCTGACTGCGGCTGCGATTGGTGGGCTGGTGAAATTCAACGCGTCAATTTCGGGTGCCGAAGCCGGGTGTCAGGCCGAAGTCGGGTCTGCCGCCGCCATGGCCGCCGCAGGCCTGTGTGCCGTTATGAGGGGCACCCCGGAGCAAATAGAGAACGCCGCCGAGATCGCTCTTGAACACCATCTTGGAATGACCTGCGATCCGGTCAAGGGGCTGGTGCAGGTCCCATGCATCGAGCGCAACGGGCTGGGCGCAATCAAAGCCGTTTCAGCCGCGTCGCTTGCTCTGCGCGGTGACGGGCATCATTTGGTCCCGTTGGATTCAGTGATCGAAACCATGCGCCAGACCGGTGCCGACATGCATGAGAAATACAAGGAAACATCGCTCGGCGGTCTCGCTGTGAACATCCCCAATTGCTAACGCAGTGAAAAGACGCACCCGTCGGTAACCAATTGCGGTGGCGTCATGCACATTGCCCGCGCGACGCCAAATGCGGCCAGAACCTTAGGCACGTAATCACGTGTCTCCGAATATGGCGGTACACCATCATGCGACTGAATTGAATTCTCACCCGCATTATATCCGGCCAAAACCAAAATCGGGTCTGTTTTAAATTTCGCCATCAGGAAATCCAGAAACCGCACGCCCCCCTGAATGTTCTGTGTTGCATCAAGCGACTCTGTCACACCGAAACGTTCCGCCGTTGCAGGCATGAGTTGCATCAACCCTTGCGCGCCCGCGCCGCTTTCCGCGTCGCTGCGCCCACCAGATTCCACTGCGATAACGGCAACCACCAGCGCCGGCGACACCTGTGTGTCAATTGTCGCCTTCAAAATCTCCAGGCCGTGCTCCTCTACAATCGCACGCAATTCCGACAATCTTGGCGTGCGCACCCCGGCACCCGCCGGAGGATTTCCCAATCGCACAAGCGCGGGTTCCAACCGTCCGGGGCCCGTTTCACTAAAGGATGGCGAAATCGTTTCCCAAAACCACCCATAATTCTGCGCAACCGTTCCGGGAGCAGCCGCAGCAACTTGTGTGGTCGGCACTGCCACAGCAGCCACCTGTGGCTCAATCTGTATATTAATACGTTTACGTTGACCGGGTTTGGGCGGTTTGACCCGTTTCGCCTTAAAATCGGGAAACGCGGGTGGAGACTCAGCCTGACCTGGACTCACCAGCCCGGCCGCCAATAATGCAACCAATAAGGTATTGCGCCAATTCATTGATCATGCGCCTGTTTGTTTCTGCTCATCTTTCATTTTGCAGATTACGCGCCCTCAGGCCAGCCTTGGGGCCGTTTCAGCCGTGTTTTTGAGCACAGCTGTCGGCCAAATGTCACCCTTTGTTGCCGCATTTCAGATGATTTAGGTGAATTTTCAATTTTTTATTACACAAAAACAGAGTGTTACTAAGAAACCGTTAACAATCCCGCGTTGTGCGAAAATGGTGCCACTTGTGCCCAAATCCCGCCCCAATCCTTAGCGATAAATCAATCATACCAAGTCGGACAGGCATTTGAGAGAGACGCCTGATCATCCCGACAAGGTCACATTAATCAATGATCCTTTGGAGGGACACACTATGATCAAATTCATCAAAAACTTCCGCAAAGACGAAAACGGCGCTGTAACTGT
>NZ_JBDVNC010000009.1:0-52205 GCF_039969785.1 Shimia sp.
GGCTTTAGCCAAGCCAAACTCAGCGCCGTCGCTCGCCAGCTCAACGAGCGACCTCGAAAGACCTTGCATTACCAAACGCCAGCGGAGAAATTTGAAGCTTGTGTTGCAGCGATCAATTGAAACCACAGGGACAATACGGTCTTTGGAATTGTTTAGCAGAATGCCAGGTTTCGAGAACTGCCTTGCACAGGTAAGCCCTGCTGCAAATTTTTAATCAGCGGGACGTTTGAGAAACAGCCCAGCCACTCCAGAGGAGGCTAAGAAACTACCACCAACCCGGTTCATCCAGCGAAGCATTGATAACTGCCCGACAAAGCGGCGCAAGACATTTGTTCCAAATGCAAACGCTAACCCATTCAACGTTGCTAGAACTGAAAAGGTTATCACCAAAATAGTTGCCTGCCATACATAGCTACTGTCGGGTCCGATGAACTGCGGAATAAAGGCTGCCGAGAAAGCAATGCTTTTTGGGTTCAGTAATGTAACGAAGAAACCATCTCGTAGACCATGCAAAGTTGAGCTGCGCTTCTTTTGAACTGTAATATTTGGTGGTGTCGGTTCAGCAATGAAGAGCTTGATCCCCAGATAAATGAGATATGCCGCGCCAACTATTTTTGCGACAGTAAAAGCCGAAGCAGAGGCTAGGAGGATCGCTCCGGCCCCTGCAAGAGCGGCAGTTGATCCTATGAGTGTGCCAAGCCCTATGCCCATAGCGAGTGGTACTGAGACATGTCGCCCGTCAGATAGTGATCTGGTGATTACCAGCGCGATGGTCGGGCCTGGAATTGCGAGAGCGATAGCGCTAGCACAGGTAAAAAGCAGAAATGAAATAGGGTCAAACATCTCTCAACCCTAGAGATCAAACCAAAAAGCATCAATTACGAATGAGCTGCCGTTCGTGCATTGTGCAGCATCGGTAATGTTGGACTCTCAGCTGACATTGCCACCACATAACAAAGGCCCCGCCGCAGTGGCGAGGCCCCTTTTCATATCCGCCAGATCAATCTTTGGCGTAGCCGATGGTTTGCAGGGCGACTTTGATTTCATCAAGGATCGCGGGATCATCGATGGTGGCGGGCATTTTGTAGGCTGTGCCATCTGCGATATTGACCATGGTGCCGCGCAGGATCTTGCCCGAGCGGGTTTTGGGCAGGCGATCCACCACCACGGCCAGCTTAAAGGCTGCCACGGGGCCGATCTTTTCGCGCACCAGCTTGACCACTTCTTTCACCACATCCGCGTCATCGCGGTTGGCGCCTGAATTCAGGCACATAAAGCCAACCGGCATCTGGCCTTTAAGCTGGTCGGTCACGCCAATCACCGCGCATTCCGCAACGTCGGGGTGGCCCGCAAGCACCTCTTCCATGCCGCCGGTGGACAGGCGGTGGCCCGCGACGTTGATCACGTCATCGGTGCGCGCCATGATGTAAAGATAGCCATCATCGTCCATCATGCCCGCATCGCCGGTTTCGTAGTAACCGGGGAAGGCGTTCAGATAGGATTTCTGGAACCGGTCTTCGGCGTTCCAAAGCGTCGGCAATGTGCCGGGGGGCAGGGGCAGCTTGATGGCGATGGCGCCCAGTGTGCCTGCTTCGACCGGGTGGCCAGCATCATCCAAAATGGTCACTTCGTGGCCGGGCATTGGCACTGTCGGCGATCCCAGCTTGGTTGGCAGTTCTTCGATACCCAGAGGATTGGCCGCGATGGCCCAGCCGGTTTCGGTCTGCCACCAGTGATCCACGACCGGTGTCTTAAGCTGATCCTGCGCCCAGAGAATGGTGTCCGGGTCAGCCCGTTCCCCCGCCAGATACACCTGCTTGAGGCAGGACAGATCATATTTCTTGACGTATTCGCCTTTGGGGTCTTCGCGTTTGACCGCGCGAAAGGCCGTAGGGGCGGTGAAGAACGATTTGACGTTATGTTCGGAAATCACCCGCCAGAATGTGCCTGCATCCGGGGTGCCAATGGGCTTGCCTTCGAACACGATGGTGGTGTTTCCGTGGATCAGTGGCGCATAGCAGATATAGGAATGCCCGACGACCCAGCCCACATCCGAAGCCGCCCAGAACACATCGCCCGGATCGACATTGTAGAGGTTCTTCATGGTCCAGTTCAGCGCAACCAGTTGACCGGCGGTATGGCGGATCACGCCTTTGGGCTGCCCTGTGGTGCCTGACGTATAAAGGATATAGGCGGGATGGTTGCCTTCGACCGGCAAACAGTCGGCAGGTTCAACACCGTATTGGAACCCGTGCCAGTTCACATCTCGACCCTCGATCAGGTCAGCGACTTCCTGTTCGCGCTGATAGACCACGCAAAAATCTGGCTTGTGCGTTGCCAGATCAATCGCGCCGTCCAGCAGGGGTTTGTAATGCACAACCCGACCCGGCTCCAGACCGCAGGACGCGGCGATGATCGCCTTGGGGGTGGCGTCGTCAATACGCACGGCCAGCTCGTTGGCGGCAAATCCGCCAAACACAACCGAATGCACCGCGCCAATGCGCGCGCAGGCCAGCATGGCCTCAAGCGCCTCGGGGATCATCGGCATATAGATGATCACCCGGTCGCCTTTTTCGATACCCTTTTTGCGCAGCGCCCCGGCCAGCGTGGCCACACGGTTGCGCAATTCTACATAAGAGATTTCACGCTTGGTGTGCGTGATCGGGCTGTCATAAATGATGGCAGTCTGTTCGCCCCGTCCAGCCTCGACATGGCGATCAACGGCGTTCCAGCAGGTGTTCACCTTGGCATCCGCATACCATTCGTAAAGGTTGTTGCCTTTGTCAAAAAGCGCCTTGCTTGGGGCTTCGTCCCAATCTATCGCTTCAGCGGCCTGCATCCAGAACGCCTCGGGATCGTTTTTCCAGCTTTGGTAGACGGCTTTATATGACATTGCATTCTCCTCCGAAATACTTGTGAATGTGTTACGCAAGCAGGACCTGATGCGGCAAGTGACATTGCGCTAAGCGCGGCAGATTATCGCAAAATATTTGCAAGAATTTTGTGTTAGCGCCTGCAAATTTTTGCAAAGTCGATATTTTGCACGTAGTTTCTCGGATATTTTGTGCATTTTGCAATATTGCAAATATTTTAGGTGCAAACCGGTCAATCAAAAAAAGAGGGCGAGATTCGCCCTCTATTCGGTATTTGTTTTCTGACGGTCCTGGGCCGGTTTGGCGGCCTTAGCCGTAATGTGTGACCGGCGTTCCGGCAATTGCCGCCATATTCAAAAGGCCACGTGCCGTGATGGACTGGCTGACAATATGAGCGCGGTTGCCCATTCCCATCAGGATGGGGCCAACTTCAAGACCACCAGAGCGCATCTTGAGAATGTTGCGCACGCCAGAGGCCGCATCAGCATTGGCAAAGATCAGCACATTTGCCTCGCCCTTCAGACGGCTTCTGGGGAAAATTCGCGCCCGCAGTTCAGGGTCAAGCGCCGTATCGACGTTCATTTCGCCTTCGTACATGAAATCGCGCGGCTTGCTGTTCAGGATTTCGATGGCGTCGCGCAGGCGTTTGCCGGACCCTTCGCTGTGATTGCCGAATTGCGATTGCGAACACAGCGCGATATTAGGTTCCAGCCCGAAACGGCGCACATGGCGTGCTGCCCCGACGGCGATGCGGGCAATATCTTCGGGCTTTGGCAGTTCCAGAACCTGGGTGTCGGCGATAAACAGCGGCCCGTCTTCGAGGATCATCAACGACAACGCCCCTTGTGGGCTGTGCGTCGCATCACCCAGAACCTGATTGACGTAATTCAGGTGCCAGCGGTATTCGCCGAATGTGCCGCAGATCATGCTGTCGGCTTCTTCGCGATGCACCATGATTGCGCCAATGGCGGTGGTGTTCGTGCGCATGATGGCCTTGGCAAGATCGGGGGTGACTCCCTCACGCTCCATCAGCTCATGATACGAATTCCAATAGTCAAAATAGCGTGGATCATTCTCCGGGTTCACAACGGCAAAGTCGCGATCAGGGCGCACTGAAAGCCCCATACGTTCACACCGCGCCTCGATCACTTCGGGGCGGCCGATCAGGATCGGCGTCTCTGTGGTTTCTTCCAGGACGGCCTGAGCCGCGCGCAATACGCGTTCGTCTTCGCCTTCGGCATAAACAATCCGGCGCGAAGCCTTGCGTGCGGCATGAAAGACCGGGCGCATCAACAGGGCGGATTTGAACACCGACTGGTTCAGCTTGTGCACATAGGCGTCCAGATCATCGATCGGACGGGTGGCAACGCCGGTTTCCATGGCCGCCTTGGCCACTGCGGCAGACACCACGCCAACAAGGCGGGGGTCAAACGGTTTGGGGATCAGGTATTCCGCGCCAAATGTAAGCTGTTCGCCTTTATAAGCGGCGGCAGCCTCGGCACTGGTGGTTGCGCGGGCCATCTCGGCAATTCCGGCCACACATGCCAGCTCCATCTCGTCGTTGATGACCGTCGCCCCGACATCCAGCGCGCCGCGGAAAATGAACGGAAAGCACAACACGTTGTTGACCTGATTGGGGAAATCGCTGCGCCCGGTTGCGATGATCGCGTCAGGGGCAACTTTGCGCGCTTCTTCGGGCATGATTTCCGGCGTTGGATTGGCCAGCGCAAACAGGATTGGCTGTTTTGTCATCCGGGCGACCATTTCCGGTTTCAAAACACCGGGACCGGACAGGCCAAGGAACATGTCAGCGCCATCAACCACATCATCAAGCGTACGCAGATCGCTGTCTTGCGCAAACTCGGCTTTCTGTGGGGTCATATCCTCGGTGCGGCCTTTGTAAACCAGACCATGAATATCGCACAGCCAGACGTTTTCGCGTTTCACGCCCAGTTTGAGCAGCATGTTCAGGCAGGCAATCCCCGCCGCCCCGCCACCAGTGGACACGATCTTGATATTCGCAAAGTTTTTCCCGGCAACTTTCAGAGCATTGGTCGCAGCGGCGCCCACAACAATTGCAGTACCGTGCTGGTCATCGTGAAACACGGGAATGTTCATGCGTTCGCGACACAGTTTTTCGACAATAAAACAATCCGGCGCCTTGATGTCTTCCAGATTGATCGCGCCAAATGTAGGACCCAGCGCACAGACGATGTCAGCCAGCTTTTCCGGGTCAGTTTCATCCACTTCGATGTCAAAGCAATCGATATTGGCGAATTTCTTGAACAGAACCGCCTTGCCTTCCATCACGGGTTTGCTGGCCAACGCGCCGATATTGCCCAGACCCAGCACGGCGGTTCCGTTCGATACCACAGCCACCAGATTGCCGCGCGATGTATATTGCGCTGCATTGGCCGGGTCTTCTTTGATCTCAAGACAGGCTTCGGCCACGCCGGGAGAGTAGGCCAGGCTAAGGTCGCGCCCGTTGGCCAAAGGCTTGGTTGCGCGGATCTCAAGCTTTCCCGGCTTCGGGTTGGCGTGGTAAAACAGAGCGGCCTGGCGCAGTGTTTGGTTGCTGTTTTCGGACATGTCGGACCTCGATGGAAAAGTTTGTTTAGCGTTAAACTAAATTTCGCCCCGGGGAAATGGGCTTTGTTGACGCGACGTGATCCTCTTGCAAATTCTGCATCGCCACTCCAATGTTTCCGGATGAGCAAGGGTGAGACAGACGTACAGGTCAGGGCTGAGATACGCCTGCCGACGCAGAAAGTGCGCGCGGATATCCCCTTTTACACGGAAACGCTGAAAATGCGCATGACTATAACGTGTTCTGACGATAGCCCGGTAACGGCGGTCTGGTCGCAATGCCAGAGCAGCCAATTCACTGACCCAGTCGAAAGCATCGACCGGTCGGAAGTGACTTCGCCCTATGTGTTTACGACGTCCTTGGAGGGATCATGAGTCTGGAAAAAGCCGCTTTTGGTGTGCGTGAAAACGCCTATGCCCCGTATTCACGTTTCAAAGTCGGTGCGGCGATTCGATCTGCGGACGGGACGATATATGCGGGTTGTAACGTGGAAAACATCGCTTATCCCGAAGGCACCTGTGCCGAGGCTGGCGCGATTGCTGCCATGGTAGCCGCCGGTGAAACGCGGCTGACCGAAGTGTTTGTCGTTGCTGACAGTATGGTGCCGGTGTCGCCCTGTGGCGGGTGCCGTCAGAAGCTGGCTGAATTTGGAACCGGGGATGCCAAGGTGACGCTGGCCAATCTGGACGGGGTGCGCGAAACCACAACACTGGCCGCGCTCTTGCCGGGCGCATTTGGGCGCGACCACATGGCCGAAGATCACGGAGATCGTGATTAGGTCATGGATGCGCGCGCGATCATCGCCAAGCTGCGGCGAGGCACAGAGCCTGACCGGGACGAGCTGACATGGTTTGCCGCAGGTTTGGCAGATGGATCGGTCAGCGATGCGCAGGCCGGGGCGTTTGCAATGGGCGTCTGTCTGCGCGGTTTGGGCGAAGAGGGGCGTGTGGCGTTGACACTGGCGATGCGCAACAGCGGCGATACGTTACGCTGGGACCTGCCCGGACCGGTTCTGGATAAACATTCAACCGGCGGGGTAGGTGATTGCGTGTCCCTGGTGCTCGCGCCCGCGCTGGCCGCATGCGGCGCCTATGTGCCGATGATTTCCGGGCGTGGGTTGGGTCACACCGGTGGGACACTGGACAAGATGGAAGCGATCCCGGGCCTGCGCACCGGCTTGGACGAAGCGCGGTTTCGTCAGGTGGTCGATGTGGCCGGATGTGCCATTGTCAGCGCCACGGCCGACATCGCGCCCGCCGACAAACGCCTGTATGCCGTACGCGACGTAACCGCGACCGTCGAAAGCCTTGATCTGATCACGGCGTCGATCCTGTCCAAGAAACTGGCCGCCGGGCTTCAGGGGCTGGTGTTGGATGTCAAAGTTGGTTCGGGCGCGTTTATGAAAACGCCGGACGACGCACGCGATCTGGCCGAGGCGTTGGTGACAACCGCCAACATGGCCGGATGCCCCACGAGCGCTATCATTTCAGATATGAACCAGCCGCTGGCCCCGTCATTGGGCAACGCATTGGAAGTGGCAGACGTCATGGATGTCCTATGTAACAACAAAGGCGGACCGCTGGCCGAGCTGTCCGTTGCGCTGGGCGGTGTTTTGCTGGCAAATGCCGGGCTGGCCAGCGATCTGGAAGACGGCGTGGCGCGCATGGTGGCGACACTGTCCGAAGGGCGCGCGGCAGAGGTGTTCGGGCGCATGGTGGCCGCAATGGGCGGCCCGGTGCAGTTCGCTGACAACTGGCGCCGCTTTCTGCCCGAAGCCACCATTATTCGCGAAGTGCCCGCACCCCAAAACGGCATCGTGACGGCCATCAACGGCGAGGCGCTGGGGCTGGCAGTGGTCGCGCTGGGCGGCGGGCGTCAGGTCGAAAGCGATATCGTGGACCCATCGGTCGGCTTGTCCGAAATTGTGCGGCTTGGAGACCGGGTTCAAAAGGGACAGCCGTTGTTGCGACTTCATGCAGCGCGCGAAGACCTTGCGCAAAAAGCGGCGCAGGCCGTAACGCAGGCCATTGTCATTGGCGACCAGATGCCGGACATACCACCGCTGGTGCATGAAAGGATACGCTGATGGCGCGCGCATTTCTGGTGGTGATGGATTCTGTGGGCTGCGGCGGTGCGCCGGATGCAGACCGCTTTTTCAATGGCACCCTGCCGGATACCGGCGCCAATACACTTTCCCATATCGCGCGCGCCTGTGCTGCGGGTCAGGCTGAGGACGGGCGCAGCGGGCCGCTGCATGTGCCACATCTTGATGCGCTCGGACTGGGAGCCGCGACACGCCTTGCCTCTGGTGCTGAAACACCCGGCCTTGACGCCGAACCAACCGGGCTCTGGGGGGCGGCGACGGAACATTCATTGGGCAAAGACACGCCCTCGGGCCATTGGGAGCTGTCCGGGCTGCCGGTGCCGTGGGACTGGACTTATTTTCCCAACACAACCCCCAGCTTTCCCGCCAAAGTGACGAACCGTGTTTGCGCATTGTCCGGGGTGGACGGCATCTTGGGGAATTGCCATGCGTCGGGCACGGTCATTATTGACCAACTGGGCGCTGAACATGTCAGAACCGGCAAACCGATCTGTTACACATCAGCCGACAGTGTGTTTCAGATCGCGGCGCATGAAGACCATTTTGGGTTGGACCGGCTTTTGGCGCTGTGCCGCGATCTGGCCCCGATGCTTCACGCGATGAAGGTCGGACGCGTGATTGCGCGCCCGTTTATCGGGGACGCAGACACCGGGTTTTCCCGCACCACCAACCGCAAGGATTTTGCAATTGAGCCGCCGGAGCCGATCCTGACCAACTGGGTGCAAAATGCGGGTGGAAAAGTGCACGGGGTCGGCAAAATTGGTGACATCTTTTCGATGACCGGCATCGATGATTGCGTCAAAGGCAGCGATGCGGATCTGATGCAGCATTTGCATAAATGGGCCAGTGTGGCCGAAGAAGGTAGTCTGACCTTTGCAAATTTTGTGGAGTTCGACAGCCTATACGGCCACCGCCGCGATATTTCCGGTTATGCGCGCGCATTGGAATGGTTTGACCGCGAAATCGGAGTTTTCATGGATCAACTGCGTTACGGCGATCTGTTAATCCTGACCGCCGACCATGGCAATGACCCCAGCTGGAGCGGCACCGATCATACACGCGAACGGGTCCCGGTCCTGTGTGCCGGGGCGGGCGCGGGGCAGGCAGGACTTGTTGATTTCGTCGATGTCGCCGCCACCATCGCAACCCATCTGGGCATTACCCCCCCGCGCGGAAGGAGTTTTCTGTGAGCGTCACTGACCTGCCAAAAATCGAATTGCACCTGCATCTCGAAGGCGCCGCCCCTCCGGATTTCATCCGCCAGCTTGCCGGTGAGAAAAAGGTCGATCTGAGCGGTATTTTTGACGCGGATGGCGGCTATGCTTTCGACAATTTCGTGCATTTCCTGCAAGTCTACGAAGCGGCGACCAGCGTGTTGCAGACGCCTGAGGATTTTGCCCGCCTGACCCGCGCCATTCTGGAACAAAGCGCGGCGAACGGCGTGATCTATACCGAAGCGTTTATCAGCCCGGATTTCTGCGGTGGCGGCGATGTGGCGGCGTGGCGCGAATATTTGCACGCTATACAAGAGGCCGCGACCCGTGCCGAAACCGATCTGGGCGTTGTGATGCGCGGGATTGTGACGCCGGTGCGCCATTTTGGACCGGACAAAGCCAAACGATCCGCGCTGTGTGCGGCGGAAACCGCAGGCGACTGGATCGTCGGGCTGGGCATGGGCGGTGACGAAGGGCAGGGCCATCAGGGCGATTTTGCCTATGCGTTTGACATGGCGCGAGAGGCCGGGCTGCACCTGACCACGCATGCAGGTGAATTTGGCGGACCCGAGAGCGTCTGGGAGGCCATTCGCGACCTGAAGGTGGAACGCATTGGCCACGGTGTGCGTGCCATCGAAGACCCGGCGCTGGTGCAGGAACTGGCCGCGCGTCAGATCACGCTGGAATGTTGCCCGGGGTCCAACGTCGTTCTGGGGCTGTACCCGGATTTTGAAGCACACCCGTTGCGCGCGCTGCGCGATGCTGGTGTACCGGTGACGGTGTCCACAGATGACCCGCCGTTTTTTCACACCACCATGCGGCGCGAATATGACATGATCGCACAGGCGTATGGCTGGGAAGACGATGATTTTCGCGCGCTGAACCAAACTGCGCTCAAGGCGGCCTTTTGTGACGAAGCCACCCGAACGCGCATCAGCAAGACACTGGAGACCCCATGAAAGACCACCTGACGATTGTCGATCACCCGCTTGTGCAGCACAAGCTGACATTGATGCGCCGCACCAAGACATCGACCAGCGAATTCCGCCGCCTTTTGCGCGAAATCAGCCAGCTTTTGGCCTATGAAGTCACGCGTGAGCTGCCGATGACAACCAAAAGCATCGAAACGCCGCTTGTCACCATGGATGCTCCGGTGCTGGACGGGCGCAAGCTGGCGCTTGTGTCGATTTTGCGGGCGGGCAACGGCTTGCTGGACGGTATGCTGGAACTGATCCCATCGGCGCGTGTCGGGTTTGTCGGCCTTTACCGTGACGAAGAGACTTTGAAACCGGTGCAGTATTATTTCAAAGTGCCTACCGAGCTGGATGAACGCCTTGTGATTGCCGTGGATCCAATGCTGGCCACTGGCAACAGTTCGGCCGCCGCGATTGACCTTTTGAAACAAGCCGGCGCAACGAATATTCGGTTTTTGTGCCTGTTGGCCGCCCCCGAAGGCGTGGCCCGCATGAAAGAGGCGCACCCGGATGTGCCCATCGTCACGGCGTCGCTGGATGAGCGTCTGAATGAAAAGGGTTATATCCTGCCCGGTCTTGGGGATGCGGGCGACCGTATGTTCGGGACGAAATAAACAAAATTGTCAGACTTCAACGGTTTACTCATATTGGTAGATGCGTCTAGACTGCCCCTACATCTTGTGGGGGCAATATGAAACTGACCAGAGTATTCGCGTTTGGCATAATCGCGGCATCTTTGGGATTGAGCGTGGTTCATGCGCAATCCTTAAGCTCCTTGGAAGCACCGGCAGAGTTCCCGCCGTCGAGCTACAAGGGAAAGCAATATGTAGACAGCCGCGGCTGTGTCTATATCCGTGCCGGTGTGGACGGAAATGTGACTTGGGTGCCGCGTGTGACGCGGGATCGCAAGGTAATCTGCGGCTTTAAACCGACCTCAACCGCCGGTGCAACGCGCGCGGCACCCCCGCCCAAACTAGACAAAAACGTTGTGCAGATTGCACCGGCAGCGGCGCCAACGGCCGGTACGGCATCGTCTGCGACGTCGACAACTGCCAAATCATCGACGACAAAGTCGACAGCGGCCGCTGCACCACGTGCGACAAGCCAACCTAAGACGACGACACAGACCACAACACAGACCGCGCCTCGCAAGACAACGACGACCAAATCGACTGCCAAAGCGCCCTCTGCGGCACCTGCGCCAACAACATATTCTTCGGCAAAACCTGCAACGACGACGACAACAGCGACCACTGCGGCAAAACCAGTGTATAAGTCGACCACGCGCACGCAAACCGCTGCGCCTTCGGGGGCACCCGCGCCGACAACGTTTTCGTCGTCAAAGCCGACAACAACGTCGACCGCCACCACCTCTACTACGGCGGCAAGGCCAACTTATAAGTCGACCACCCGAACCACGTCCACGGCGCCGTCTGGCGCGCCTGCTCCAACGACTTTCTCGTCGACCTCACAACCGACGACGCAGACCACAACCCAGCCCCGCCGCACAACGTCTCAGGCGCCGCGCGCTGCAGGTGGATTGTCGCCCTGTCGCAATGGCACCGCCACCCACAGGGGGCACACGGTACGCTGTGGACCACAAAGCCAAAGCCCTGTCACGCATGGCTCTGGCAGCCCATCGGCTCCGTCGCCCAAAATGCAGTTCGACCAGCAAAGTTCACTGGGCCGTGGCTCGCCGGGGCAGATTGTTCGCGTCGGAGAGGTGCATCCAGACACGCGAGTTGTACCGCTGCATGTTTATGAAAAGAACCTGCATACCAATGTCGCGACCGACATCCCCGATGGGTACCGTCTGGCGTTTGACGATGGCCGCCTGAACCCACGCCGGGCCGAGATGACCTTTTCCGGGATGGCGCAATCAAATCGCATCTGGACTCAGAAAGTGCCGCGCAAGATGGTTGACCGGCGCACTGGCGAAGAGATTGTGATGCCTGCGACAACGACCTATGGCACGTCAACCACGTCCGGGTCTCAGCAAGTGGCGCGCAGCTCTTATTCCCCTGCGACGGCCCCGGTTGTGTCAACAAAATCCGAACCAACCCAAAAAGCGTTGCGCCTGTCCGGAACGCCTTATGTTCAGGTGGGCACCTATGGGTCTGCGCAACAGGCACAGGCGGTTGCAAAAGAGGTTCAGCAGCTTGGTCTTCCGGTGCGCATTGGTAAATATACCCGTCAGGGAACCACCCAGCGCATGGTTCTGGCCGGTCCGTTTGCCAGCTCAAACGCAGCCGGAAGCGCATTGAGCAAAACCCGGAGAGCCGGGTTCAGCGACGCGTTTTTGCGCCAGTAACAGTCATATAGGGTCAGGCGTCGCAGATACCCTGAAGCGCCACCCAATCCCCATCACTCAACACCTCTTGCGGCGCGGTCGTAAACGGATCAGCCTCAATCAGCGGCAGGGTCTCTTCGCCGGACGGATCAAGCGCATAGGCATAAGGGCTTATTCTGAGGCGATTGCTTTCAAACGCTGCGATCAGCGCGCTGTCGTCGGGGCGCACCTGATCCTGCAACACAATGTTTTCGGCATGCGCCCGCAACGTGTCTTCGGTCAGTTCACCAGTTGTCAAAAGCCGGAAACTGGCTGAAATGCCAGCGCCTTGTAGGACACTGCGCAGTGGATCACCCGCCCGCAGTATCTCAGCGACAATAAACCCGGCGGCGACATCGGGTTCTTCAAAGTCTTCCACAGCACTGCGATTAAGCAAGACCACACCGCCGGGCAGGGCCACGGCGCGTTTCACGCCACTGGGCACAATCACCAGCTGACGCAAACCCAGACGTTTTTCCAGTTTTCCCAATGCCGGCACCGCCAGAAGGCCCTGGCAGGATTGCCCGGTCAGCCGCACTGAATGGGCGCGCAACGCGCTGCCAATGTCCTGACGTTTGGCATCTGGAACAACTGACAACGCATGGTTCAGCAAGGCACCGGGCAGCCAGAAAATGGCCAAAGCCGCGATGCCCGCCACGGAGGCAGACAGAATGCCCCACCGTAACCGCCCGCGTTTGGGTCCGGACCGCGACACAGCAGAGCGCAACTTTTCGATGGCCTCGATCATCTCGGCCTCATCACCCGAGATTTCAAGTGTTTCGCCTGCGTCGCCATCCGGGAAGAAAATTGCCGGGCGTTCACCGGGATTTTGGCGGCGCACCGCCGGAATGGACCAATGTGTCAGGGCACGATCCTGCATATCGGAAATCACCAATGTGGCATCTCCGATGGACACAATAACGTCCTTGCGTTGATCTTCGGCAGAGGCGCGCCAAAGGCCGGTGGCCTCAAGCCTCTGATATTTCTCTAGTGCGGTGGTCATGGAGGGCCTGCTCTGCCTCTTCTTGACAGACACCTAGCATGGTTGGACGGGCCGGGGCAACGCACCCTCGCGTTATCGTTTAACCGGATTTGAAGGGGAACTGCGCGCATGGCGAAATGTTCAAATCGACCTGGCCTGTTTTCGCAATTCAAACTTCTGAATTTTCCCGGTCGAAGTTTTGGGCAACTCCTGAAACACAACTTTCTTCGGCGCCTTGAAACCTGCAAGGCTTTGCCGGGCAAAGGCGATGATCTCGGTCTCATCTGCTGCGGCGCCTTCCAGCAATTCGACAAAGGCGCACGGGACTTCGCCCCATTTGTCGTCGGGTTTGGCAACAACTGCCGCCAGATTGATCGCCGGGTGGTGCATCAACACGCCTTCGACCTCGACCGAGCTGATGTTTTCGCCCCCCGAGATGATGATATCCTTGGCACGATCGGTGATCTGCACATAGGTGTCGGGGTGCTGAATGGCGATGTCACCGGAATGAAAATACCCGCCGGAGAACGCCTTTCTGGTGGCGTCAGGGTTCTTCAGATAGCCTTTCATGACACCGTTGCCCCGGATCATGATTTCCCCCTGCGTTTCGCCGTCCATCGGGATCTGCGCCATCGTTTCATCCAGCACCGTCACATGTTCCATAAACGGCATGGCAACACCCTGACGTGCCTTGATACCAGCACGATCATTGCTCTCCAGATCGTCCCAACGTTCTGCATCCCAAAGGCATTCTGTGGCCGGGCCGTATACTTCCGTCAGCCCGTAGACCTGCGTGATGTTAAAGCCCAGCGGTTCAATACGCGCCAGCGTGGCCGGGGCAGGTGGCGCGCCTGCGGTGAACACTTCGACGATGTGATCCACCGGGCGGCGCGTGTCTTCTGGCGCGTTGACCAGCATGTTCAACACTATGGGCGCACCGCCAAAATGGGTCACACCTTCGTCTGCAATGGCATCAAAGATATTGGCGGCCGTGATGTCACGACAGCACACAACCGTGCCCCCCACCATGGGCATCATCCAAGTGTGGCACCAGCCGTTGCAATGAAACAGCGGAACAATGGTCAGATAGATCGGATGCAGCGTGATGCGCCAGCTGATCACCTGACCCATGGCGTTCAGGTATGCGCCGCGATGGTGAAACACCACGCCTTTGGGCGCGCCGGTGGTGCCGGATGTATAGTTCAGCGAAATGCTTTCCCATTCGTCCTGCGGCATAACCCAGCTGAACCCGGGCTGCGCATCCGCCAACAGGGTTTCATATTCGGGGTAACGCCCAGAGGCCGGGTGGCCATTGTTAGGGTCTGCGACCTCAATCAGAATGGGCGCATCGCCCTGCATTTCCTCACATGCGGCTTCGGCAAGCGACAGGAATTCGGTATCGACCAACACGGCTTTGGCGCCACCATGGTCGAAAATATAGGCCACAGTACTAACGTCCAGACGGACATTGATACAGTTCAAAACCGCGCCACAGGCGGGCACGCCAAAGTGAGCTTCGGCGGCGGCCGGGATATTGGGCAACAGTGTCGCCACCACTTCGCCGGGCTCAACCCCAAGCGTGCTCAGCGCTGCGGCCAATCTGGTCACGCGGTCATGGTATTCACGGTAGGTCTTGCGATGTGTGCCATAGACAACCGCCATGTGGTCGGGAAAAACCGTCAACGCCCTCTGCAGCCCCGACAAAGGGGTCAGAGGCACATAATTCGCCGCGCATTTTTCAAGCCCTGCCTCATCCTTCATCCAGCCCATGCGCGCCCCTCCATTGCGTATCCGGTTGATTCCAGGAGCGGTCCGCGCGCCCCGTTTGGCGGTATGAAAGGCGACATTTGCAAATGATGCAACTGATCTGATGCTTGCAATCGCGCTGCGATACTGTTTCCTCTCAAAACAGGTGAGGGAGTGAAGCGATGAGCACGTCGCAACAACCGGGTGTCGGTACGCCAGAGAACCGTCCAACCGCGGCCGCGTTGTCGATGCTGTCGGCGATGGCCCTAATCGGCCTGATCGACAATTTCATTGCGCGTATTTCCGAGAGCATCGGGCTTTGGCAGTTTGTGATGCTGCGATCCTTGTTGATGATGCCTCTGTTGATCCTGATGTCGCGGATTGGATTGGGGCGTCTGCGCCCGATCCGCTGGAAACCGGTCATCGCACGCGGGATCATGTTGTCGACGTCGATGTTTTTGTATTTCGGGGCGCTGGGCCTGATGCCCATTGCCGAAGCGCTGGCCGGATTGTTCACTTCGCCGATTTTTGTTTTGCTGATCAATGCGATCATTCAACGCAAACGTATTGGCCCGTGGCGTATTCTTGCGGTTGTGATCGGGTTTTGTGGCATCCTGATGGTGTTGCAACCGGGTGCGCGCGGGTTTAGTCCAGTCATGATAATGCCGGTAGCCGCCGGGTTCTTTTACGCAATTTCCTCGATCGCGACCCGAAGCTGGTGCGCTGGCGAAAGTGCCACCATTTTGTTGGGGGCCAATATGGTATTGCTGGGCGGTATGGCGACGCTGGTGCAGGTTGGTCTGACTCTGTGGAGGATCGAGGATGGCAGCTTTCTGGCACGCAGCTGGGTCTGGCTGTTTTGGGACGTGCTGCCATTATTGATGCTGCAGGCGGTGGGGTCGTTGGTGGGCGTGTTCTTTATCATTCGGGCCTATCAGCTTGATGAACCATCCAACGTGGCAGTGTTTGAATATTCGATCATGATATTTGCCCCGGTCTTTGCGTGGGTGTTATTTGGTCAGGGTGTTGGCGTCTTGCAGCTTGCCGGGATCGCTATGATTGCATCTGCTGGCGTGATTATTGCCGTTCGGTCACGATAGCGGAAACAACTATCCCGTGACGCCCGGATCACATCGCATCAGGCAACAATGCCGCAAAAGCTCCTGAATTGAGGCTCATTTGTTGCGAATTTTACTCGCTTATTGGTTGAAGTGGATAAATGGCACCCGCAGCCCAAAGGACTGACATGATTGGAAAGCAACCTGGCGACCTTCGCCGGGATATTGTGACAAGGCGCAAACCAGCACCCGATGACCTTGTGTTGACCGGGGCGGGATGTGGTCTGATTCAGGGCACGCAAGTCGGCACGCGCGATGGCTGGGTGCCGGTTGAGACGCTGGTGCCGGGTGCTGAAGTGCTGACTTTTGATGCGGGTTTTCAGACAATGACGTCGCTGATCCGCGATGTGGCGTGGGATGCAGACAGACTGTGCCCCCGCACACTTTGGCCGCTCAATGTGCCTGCCGGAACTCTGGAAAACCGCGACGATCTGTTGGTGATGCCGCATCAGGGGGTGTTGATCGAATGCGAGGATGTTTCCGATCCCTGGGGCGACCCTTACGCAATTGTCCCCGGAGCCGCGCTGGACGTGCTGGCGGGGGTGGAACGTCAGGAACTGTGCGGCGAAGTCGAGGTGTTTTTGCCTGTTTTTGAGGAAGATCAGGTGGTGTTTGCCAATCACGGATTGCTGCTGTTCTGTCAAAGTCACTGGGGCGTGCGCGACGGGAAAGTGCCAACACATGCGACGGCGTCGAATTACAACATGTTGCCTATTGCCACAGCCAGAGTTTTGCTTGAAATGGGCGTCATGTCGGACGATGTCCTGATCGCAAACGAATGAACGCATTCGCTTAACTTCTGATCAGTTTCCAATATTTCGGCAGATTATTCGTCCGACTTACTAAACCAAGGGTTGGGGTGAGCAAGGTTTTGCACCTATGGGTTGACATTTTCTGACCCAACGTCACCCTAGTCCTATATCGCGCTAAATTAATTCTGGCGAAACCGAGAGAACAGCGCTGGGAACACCCTGTGGCATCGAAACGTATTGATTGTGAGTTTGCATTTGTAGGTCTGGGTTGTGCCAATTGCGGTGCAGACGGTCTTTTGGGCGGAACCGAAGTTGCGTTGGCCCAAGGCAGCCGCGATGTTGCCTCGCTTGTGGTCGGGGACCAGGTTCTGACCCTTGAACATGGGGTGCAACATTTGCAGGATATTCAGGCGACCGACATCTGGCGCCATCCCGGAACCTGCCCCAACAATGTGCTACCCTCGTATTTTCCACCGGGCGCCATCGGAAACCGCGTGCCTTTGGTGTTGCAGGATGAAACCATGGTGGCGCTGTCTTGCCCGTCTTACGCCGAGAAAACCGGTCAGCCCATTGCGCTGATCCGTGTTGCCGATATGGATGGGTTCAACGGCGCAACTCGCTTTCAACCAGACGCACCGGCCCGGCTCTTTGTGCTGAAATTCGCGCATGAACAGGTGATTTCGGTGGCCGGTGGTGCGCTGGTTGAATGCCCGTCTGCACACGGGTTTCTGGCGCTTGGGGAACCGGATATGGGCCGGCGGGTGACAGAAACAGACAAGGGTTATCCGAAACTGACCCGCGATCAGGCTGATGTTTTTCTGAGCTGTCTGGAACAGGATCTGGCGGAAAAGACCTGAAGTCCCAAATCAAAAAGGCGCGCCATGATGGCACGCCTTTTCTATGCTTTAGCTAGCGCCTCGATCAGGCAGCTTTTGCCTCGGGTCCGAAACGGCCATAGAAAGTCTGACCTTTGTCCGCCATTTCGCGCAGCAATGGCGGACAAGCAAACCGATCTCCGAATTTGTCCGCCAATGCGTCGCACCGTGCGGCGGCCCATGGCGCGCCGACAATGTCGAGCCAGCTGAACGGCCCACCTGACCAAGGCATAAAGCCCCAGCCCAGAATGGCGCCAACATCCCCTTCGCGGATGTCTTCCAGCACGCCGGCCTCCAGCGCTCGCACCGCCTCCAGAACCTGCGCGAATATCAGACGGTGCTGCACTTCGATCAAGTCTGGCTGTTCGTCCAGCGGTGGGAACTTGTCATCGAAACCCTTCCAATAGCCCAACCGTTTGCCATTTTCGTCATAGTCAAAGAACCCGGCCTTGGCTTTGCGGCCAAAGCGGCCTTCGTCGACCATCCAGAATGTCACGTCATCGGCCACCGACCTAGGATAGGCATCGCCCATGGCTGCCATCGTGGCCTTGGCAATCTTGGCTCCCAGATCCAGCGAGGTTTCATCGACCAGCTGAATGGGTCCAACCGGGAAGCCCAACAGCTGTGCGGCATGATCCAGCAACGGGCGCCCAACCCCTTCGCCCGCCATCATCACACCTTCGTTGATATAGGGGATGATACAGCGGTTGGCATAAAAGAACCGCTCATCGTTGACGACAATTGGCGTCTTTTTGATCTGACGCACATAGTCCAGCGCCTTGGCCACTGCGCGTGGTCCAGTTTCCTTGCCCTTGATGATTTCGACCAGCATCATTTTCTCGACAGGCGAAAAGAAATGGATGCCGATGAACTGATCCGGCCGCACCGACGCCTTGGCCAGTTCGCTGATCGGCAAGGTGGAGGTGTTGGAGGCAAAGATGGCATCCTCGGGGATGATCGCCTCGACCTTTTTGGTCATCTCGGCTTTGACGCCCGGGTCTTCGAACACCGCTTCGATGATCAAATCGACATCGGCCAAAGCCGTCAGATCGGTTGTGGCGTTGATCTTGGCCAGCAATGCGTCTTTCTGCTCGGGCGTTGCCTTTTTGCGTTTGATGCCCTTGTCCATATAGGTCTCGGAATAGGCTTTGCCGCGGTCCGCCGCATCCTGCGACTGATCGATCAGCACCACATCCATGCCTGCCCGGGCCGACACCAGCGCGATACCCGCGCCCATCATGCCCGCGCCCAGAACGCCAACTTTCTTGCAGCGTTGATCAGGTACATCAGGCCGGTTGGCGCCTTTTTCCAACGCTTCCTTGTTGATGAACAACGACTGGATCATGGCCGACGATGACGGGTTCATCAGAACGTTCACGAACCAGCGCGCTTCGATCTTAAGCGCAGTGTCAAACGGCACCATCGCGCCTTCATAAACCGCGCTCAGCAATGCCTTGGCGGCGGGGTACACGCCCCAGGTGTTGCCATTGACCATGGCGCTGGCCCCGACAAAAGTCATGAAGCCAGCCGGGTGATAAGGCTCGCCGCCGGGCATTTTGTACCCCTTGGCATCCCATGGCTTCACCAGATCGGCGTCTTTGGCGTTCAGCACCCAGTCGCGCGCGGCCGCAACCGGATCAGCGACTATCTCGTCAATAATGCCTGCCGCTTTGGCTTTTTTGGGATCAACCATTTTTCCCTGTAACAGGAACGGTGACGCCGCCATTGCCCCCATCTTGCGCACAAATCGCGTGGTGCCGCCCATGCCCGGAAATATACCGACCATGATCTCGGGCAGGCCGATCTTGGCCTTGGGATTGTCGGCACAGAAAATGCGATGCGTTGCCAGCGGCAGCTCCAGCCCAATGCCAAGCGCGGTGCCGGGCAGGGCGGTGACAATTGGTTTGCCACCCTTATCGGTCTTGGGGTCCATTCCGGCCCGTTCAATTTTGCGCAGGAACGTGTGGCCCCGCATGGTGAAATCAAACAGCGCCTGCGCCGGAGCGTCCCCGGCATTTTCCCGGATCGACCCCAAAACGTTCAGGTCCATACCGCCCGCAAACGTATCCTTGCCCGACGTGATCACCGCGCCCTTGATGGCGTCATCGGCAAGAACTTCGTCAATAAAGCCTTCCAGAACCCCAAACGCATCCACGCTCAGCACGTTCATGCTTTTGTCGGCCACGTCCCATGTGATGATGGCAACACCGTCGTCGCCCACGTTCATTGTGAAATCAGTCATGTTTTGTCTCCGATCTGATCAGCCGTCAGCGGGCTGCCATCTTTTCGCGTGAAGGAATAGCCGTCGGTATCCACGTTCACCTTCATGTCGATATCGCTGTAAAAAGCGGTTTCTGTCGGGGTGCGCGTGCCAACCACCAAAAAGGCCGCTGGCACGTCAGTTTTGTTGATCAGGTGATGACCATTTGCATCCCGTGCCGGAAAAGATGCGCAATCACCAGGGTGCCTCACGTGCGCGCCGTTGTCATCCACCAGAACAAGTTCGCCTTCGGTCATGATCAAAAATTCATCCTGCTTCATGTGATAATGGCGTAGCGAGGATTGCGCGCCCGGCGCAAGCCGGACGAGGTTGACCCCAAATTGGGTGATCCCGCTTGCATCTCCGACGGCTTGACTGGAACGGCCCTCAAAGCCATCCGCGAGCTTGCCCGGATAGGAGCACCGAGATGTGGAAGCGATCTGTGACAAATCCAGTTTTGGCATCAGACGCGCTCGATTATTGTGGCGGCGCCCATACCGGACGCGATGCACAAGGTGGCCAAGCCCACCTCTTTGTCCGAGCGTTCCAGCTCGTCCAGAAGCGTGCCGATGATGATGGCCCCTGTGGCGCCCAACGGGTGCCCCATCGCGATCGAGCCGCCATTGACGTTGACCAGCTCAGGATCAACGTCAAACGCCTGCTGGAACCGCAAAACGACGCTGGCAAAGGCTTCGTTCACCTCAAACAGATCGATGTCGGAAATCGCCAAGCCGCTGTCGGCCAGAATTTTCCGGGTGGCAGGCACAGGGCCGGTCAGCATGATGGTGGGATCGGTGCCGATTTTACAGGTCTGGCGAATGCGCGCACGCGGCTTGATGCCGAACTTTTTGCCGAACTCTGCGTTGCCAATCAACACGCCCGCAGACCCGTCAACGATGCCCGACGAATTGCCCGCATGGTGAATATGGTTCACCTCTTCGAGATGTGGATATTTCATCAGGGCAATTTTATCAAAGCCGGGCATGTGTTTGCCCATGTCTTCAAACGACGCCTTCAGCGCGCCAAGGGATTGCATATCCGTGCCCGGGCGCATGTATTCATCATGGTCCAGAATGGACAGACCGTTCATGTCACGCACTGTGATGATCGACTTGTCAAAACGGTTGTCATCCCACGCAGCCTTAGCCCGGCGCTGAGATTCCACGGCCAGCGCATCTGCCTGATCCCGAGAAAACCCGTATTCGGTGGCAATGATGTCTGCCGATATGCCTTGCGGCACAAAATACTGGTCCATTGCGACGGTTGGATCAACCGCAACTGCGGCGCCGTCTGAGCCCATCGGCACACGGCCCATCATCTCGACGCCGCCTGCGATATAGGCGTCACCAGCACCGCCACGCACCTGGTTTGCGGCCAGATTGACCGCTTCCATACCCGAGGCACAGAACCGGTTGATCGCCAGCCCGGGAATGGATTCATCCAGATCCGACGCCATCACAGCTGTGCGCGCCAGACAACCGCCCTGTTCCTTGACTTGAGTAACATTGCCCCAAATCACGTCTTCGACGGCGTGCCCGTCCAGACCGTTTCGCTCTTTCAGGGCGTTCAGCACATTGGCCGACAAGCGTACCGATGTGACTTCATGCAGGGCGCCGTCCTTGCGCCCTTTGCCGCGCGGCGTGCGTACCGCGTCATAGATATAGGCTTCGGTCATGGTCTTCTCCTTGTCAGGCGCGGTCCGCAGGGGAACCGGGCATCAGGTCGTAGGGATGTTTCCATCCCGGCGTGTCTTGAATATTGCTCAGCCAACGATCGATATTAGGCCAGTCAGCGCGCGAAAACCCAAAGGGTTCGGGATAGAACAAATACCCGCAGCAAGAGATGTCCGCATTGGTCAGCCGGTCCGCGACAATCCAGTCGCGCCTCTCAAGATGGGTGTTCAGAACGTCATAAGCCGCCTTGAGGCGTCCCTGATTGAACGCGATGACATCAGCGTTGCGGTGTTGTTCAGGCAGGAAATTCATCAGGAAACGCGTCATGCCAGCCTGGGAAGATAATTTGTGGTTGTCCCATAGTACCCACCGGAAAATCTCGTAGTTTTCGTCACGATCCGCACCACCGAATTTGCCTGACTTTTCAGTGATATACGCCTGAATAGCGCCTGACTGGCTGGTGCGAAAATCGCCATCCACCAAGACCGGTGCCTCGCCCATTTCGTTGACATCGCCGCGATACTGAGGCGTACGGGTTTCGCCGCCAAAAAAGTCAACTTTGACTGGCGCCCAGTCAAGTCCTGACAGCTCCAGCGCCAGCGCGGCTTTGTAGGAATTGCCGCTTTCTCCAAAGCAATAGAGATTGATCGTCATGGGTGCCTCCCTGTGGCAAATGTCGCGGCGGGGGTTTCACACCCCCGCACCCCCGTGGAGTATTTCTGGCAAAATGAAGTCAAAGTGTTTCACAAGTTGTTAAGGTTAATGCGGTTTCCTCTGAGATGCGGAACAGGCTGGAGAGCCGATGGCCGCGCAAGGTGAAGCCCTGCTGTCTGACCTGCGTTCCGCCTGGCGGTCGGGTAAGATGGCAGGGAAATTTGCGTCTTCATTTTGCCAAAAATACTCTCGCCGAAGGCGTCCTGACCCGGCCTCAAGCGCGGAATAAAAAGTTGGCCCGATCATTCCCGCCTACCTCTTTCTTCTTTCCAGTTCGGTATTGAATTGGCGCAGCCGGTGCGCCAGCCCTTCGGCGTCGGTTACCGCGTCGAAGTTTTCGAACAGAAAAGACAATGCCTCACCTTCGTCCAACCCGGCTTCAGACGCAAAGCTGCGCAGTTTTCGATAGCCATCTTCGGTCATGGCAACCGGAAAGCGGCGGGTCAGGCGAAATCGTTTTGGCATAGGTCCTCCCTTACTTTTTCTGACTGGTTCAGAAGGCTTCGGCGTCAAGCGCCATAACTGTGTCCGCACCAGATTGAATGCGCGTCAGGTGCATGCCCGTGGCGGGCAGGCGACGCGCCATATAATAGCGCCCCGTGGCCACCTTGGTTTCATAAAACGCCGTGTCGCTGGCGCCACTGGCAAGCGCTGCGTTGGCCGATTTGGCCATACGCGCCCACATCAGGCCAAGGCAGACATGGCCGAACAGGTGCATGAAATCATAAGATCCAGACAGCGCATTGTTCGGGTTCTTCATCCCGTTTTGCATAAAGTACATGCCAGCGGCTTGAAGGTCCTTGGAGGCGGCCTTGAGCGGGTCGATGAAATCTTTCAACCCGTCGTCATCGGCGTTTTCCTTGCAGAAGGATTTGACCAGATCAAAAAACGCCATGACGTGTTTGCCACCATCCTGCCCAAGCTTGCGCCCAACCAGGTCAAGCGCCTGAACACCGTTGGCACCTTCATAGATCATGGCGATCCGGGCATCGCGGGTGAACTGGCTCATGCCGTGTTCTTCGATGTATCCGTGCCCGCCATATATCTGCTGGGCAAGAACGGTCATGTCATAGCCTTCGTCCGTCAGAAAGCCTTTGATGACGGGTGTCAGCAAGCTGACCAGCCCGTCGGCGTCTTTGTCATCGGCGCGGTGGGCGGCATCGATCATATTTGCGCCCCAAAGAATGAATGCGCGCCCGCCTTCGATAAAGGATTTCTGGTCCATCAGCGAACGACGAATGTCGGGATGCACAATCAGCGGATCAGCCGGGCCATCCGGGTTTTTTGCACCAGTGACATCGCGCCCCTGCAGGCGGTCTTTGGCATAAATCACGGCGTTTTGATACGCCGCTTCGGCCGCTGCCAGACCTTGCATGCCCACACCCAGACGCGCTTCGTTCATCATAGTGAACATGGCACGCATGCCTTTGTGCTCTTCGCCCAGCAAGTAGCCTTCGGCGTCGTCATAGTTCATCACACAGGTCGAATTGCCGTGGATGCCCATTTTCTTTTCGATATTGCCCACGGACACGCCATTTCGCGCGCCGATGGCCCCGGCGTCGTCAACTTTGAACTTGGGCACGATGAACAGCGACACGCCTTTGATGCCTTCCGGCCCGCCGGGTATCTTAGCGAGCACCAGATGTATGACATTGTCGGCCATGTCGTGATCCCCGGCAGAGATAAAGATCTTTTGTCCGGTGATTTTGAACGTGCCGTCGTCCTGCGGTTCAGCTTTGGTCCGCATCAGGCCCAGATCGGTGCCGCAATGCGGCTCGGTCAGGTTCATGGTGCCGGTCCATTCACAGGAAACCATTTTCGGCAGCCATTTGTCTTTTTGTGCGTTCGTTCCATGCACAAGGATCGCCGAGGCGGCCCCGTGTGTCAGGCCCTGATACATGGTAAAGGCCTGGTTTGAGCCGGAAAACAGCTCGCCCACGGCGGTGCCCAGCACATAGGGCATGTTTTGCCCGCCATATTCCTCTGGCATGTCCAACCCGGGCCAGCCACCTTCTTTGACCTGCTCAAATGCCGCCTTAAAGCCGGTGGGCGTGTAGACCACGCCGTTTTCCAGACGGCAGCCTTCCTGATCGCCGACGGTGTTCAGCGGAGCCAGCACATCGCCGGTCAGCTTTCCGGCCTCTTCCAAAACGGCGCCGGTAAAATCGGCTTCCAGCTCGTCATAGCCGGGGATGTCGGAACCGGACACATTCAATACGTCGTGCAGTACAAACTGCATGTCTTTCACAGGGGCGGTATAGGTTGGCATGTCTCTTCTCCCTTGAAACTATTCGGCGGCTTTTTTGTCGTTGGCAAAAGAGTCGAGAATGCGCTCGCCCCATTTGAGCTGTTCCTTGAGGTCATCGATGGCCTCGTTCAGCTCGTCGCGCTGTTCTTCCATGTCCTGCAGGCGCAACTGGGCCACCTCATAGGTGCGTTTCAGCTGTGTCGCTTGCTGGTCGCCCATGTCGTAGAGATTCAGCAACTGCCGGATTTCTTCGAGGGAGAAGCCAAATCGCTTGCCGCGCAGGATCAGCTTCAGGCGGGCCCGGTCCCGTTTGGTGAACAGGCGCTTCTGGCCTTCTCGCACCGGGAACAACAGTTCCTTGGCTTCGTAAAACCGCAAAGTGCGCGGGGTCACGTCATACGTGTCGCACATCTCGCGGATGGTCATCAAAGTTTCGCTCATCGTTTCATCCTTGGCATCATCAGACAGGGGACAAATTGGAATGTGCTTACAAAGATACAATAGTGCTTGACGTTGACGTAAGTAAGACGTCACGTCACTTGGTGATTAACGGGTTCACGAAGGAATGATGAGCCGGAACAGGGTGCTTTTGGGCGGTTTCGCCTTAAAAATATATTGATCAGGGGAGAGGTGTGGTTTGCGATGCGCAGCCGGATATCACGCAGCCGCGCCCTTTTGTGACGTGACGTTGCAACGAGACAGGCGGCTTCAGGCGGATTTTTCCAGCAACTCGACCGTTTCGTCACGCAGTTCTTTCAACTCTTGCATGGCCGTATCCAGCTGTGCGCGCTGTTCTGTCAGCTCTTCGTACTGGCGGTCTGCCATCTCGATAAAGGCCTGCATCTGCGCCTGCGTGCCTTCGTGTTCATAGATCAGCAACCACTGACGGATGTCTTCCAGCTTGATGCCGAATTTACGTCCCCGCATGATCAACGTCATACGCGCTACTTCGCGGGATCCAAAGAATCGCGACCGGCCTTCACGGTCCGGCTGCAGCAGCTCGATATACTCGTAATACCGCAATGTCCGTGGTGTGACGTCAAAGCGGGCGCACATTTCCTTGAAGGTCAGGCGTGTATCGGACATCGTGCAGTTCTCCCTTAGGGGAAAACTTAAGTTGCATTCACGACAAGGGCAACCGCCCCCTTGCCCCTGACAGGCATTGACGCCCATAAATACGCCAGAGCACACCCGGAGCAGACCATGAATCCTGACAAGGCCAGAATTGCCGAGCAATTCATCAATGCCATTCCTCATTGTAAGGCGTTGAATATGACGCTGACCGACATCGGCGATGGGGTGGCCGAGATGAGCCTGCCGTATGATCTGCGCATTGTGGGCGACCCGGAAACCGGCGTCGTGCATGGCGGGGCGGTTTCGGCGCTGATGGACACGTGCTGTGGTGCCGCTGCAATGAGCCATCCCAAATCGCCTTCATCGACGGCGACGATTGACCTGCGTATTGATTATATGCGCCCCGCGACGCCCGGACAGACTATTCGCACCCGCGCCGAATGTTATCGCATCACCCGCAGCGTGGCGTTTGTGCGGGCCACGGCGATGGATGATGATGACACCAGCCCGGTTGCAGCCGCAACCGGTGCCTTTACCGTGGAACTTAAATAATGGCGCGCAAACCCCCTGAACCGGTGCAGGTTGTCAAACAACGACGTGACGCTGCGATGAACGCTTTGGTGCATGGTGTGCCTTATATCCAGTTCCTTGGCATTGAGTTTGAACGCCGCGGAGATGAGCTGACTGCAATCCTGCCATTTGACGAAAAGCTGATTGGCAATCCGATATTGCGGGCGATCCATGGCGGGGTCACGGCTGGATTTCTGGAAACCACTGCTGTGATCGGGCTGGCGTGGTCTGTATTGTGGGACGACATCGAATCCGGTCGGATCGATGCCGAGGCTCTGACGTTGGGACATTTGCCGCGCATGCCCAAGACAATTGATTTTACCGTCGACTATCTGCGCTCCGGCCTGCCACGGGATTCTTATGCCCGCGCTCGGGTCAACCGGTCGGGACGTCGCTATGCTTCGGTGCATGTCGAAGCATGGCAGGATCAACGCGCAGTTTTGTTTGCGCAGGGCACAGGCCATTTCCTGATGCCTCAGCGTGTCCCTGACAAAGATGCCTGAATTCGCTCCGGTCACGCACCGCCGAATCCTGCGCAACGCGTTGCCTATCGTGTTGGCCAATGCCACCGTTCCGATTTTGGGCGCTGTTGATACAGGCGTCGTCGGACAAATAGGAGAGGCCGCACCAATTGGTGCAGTGGGCATCGGTGCGATCATCCTTTCAGGGCTTTACTGGGTGTTTGGCTTTTTGCGCATGGGCACAACCGGGCTGACCAGTCAGGCCCATGGTGCCGGACAGTCTGGTGAAGTGACCGCCTTGCTGGTGCGGGCCCTCATCATCGGGCTGGCAGGCGGCGCGTTGATTATTCTCTGTCAGAGCCTTTTGTTTCAGGGCGCGTTTTATGCCTCGCCCGCCAGCCCCGAGGTCGAAGGCTTGGCACGCGAATATCTGACAATCCGCATCTGGTCGGCACCCGCCGCGATTGGGCTGTACGGTTTAACCGGGTGGCTGATCGCCCTTGAGCGGTCACGTGCGGTGCTGGTCATTCAGGTCTGGATGAATGGTCTGAATATTGTTTTGGACCTGTGGTTCGTGCTTGGTCTGGGCTGGGGTGTTCAGGGGGTGGCCATTGCCACGTTCCTTGCGGAATGGAGCGGGTTTGCGCTAGCGCTTTGGATGTGTCGCGACGCGTTTCAGCAACCGGCATGGCGCGATTGGTCGCGCGTGTTTGACCGCGCCAGCCTGATACAAATGGCCGCCGTGAACCGCGACATCCTACTGCGCTCGCTCATGCTCCAGGGCATTTTCATTTCCTTCCTGTTTTTGGGCGCGGATTTCGGCGACGTCACGCTGGCCGCCAATCAGGTTCTGATGCAATTTCTTCAGATCACCGCCTATGCGCTGGATGGGTTTGCCTTTGCGGTCGAGGCGTTGGTTGGTCAGGCGCTGGGCGCGCGTGATCGTTACGGCCTGCGCCGCGCCGCGCTGTTGTCGAGCTATTGGGGGCTGGGCTGTGTTGTGGTCCTGTCGCTGGTCTTTGCGCTGACAGGAGGCATGATCATCGACATTATGACGACAGCGCCCGATGTGCGTCTGTCGGCGCGCGACTACTTGCCCTGGATGGTGGCTGCACCGTTGATTGGCGTCGCAAGCTGGATGCTGGACGGGATCTTTATTGGTGCCACGCAAAGCCGCGAAATGCGAAATATGATGCTGCTGTCCTTGCTGGTCTATGTCGCGGCGGTGTTCGCGTTGGTTCCGGTCTGGGGCAATCACGGTTTGTGGGCGGCTTTGTTGATCAGCTTTGTTGCGCGCGGTGTCACACTGGGCTGGCGCTATCCCAAGCTAGAAGAACTGGCCGATCCGGTCCCGGCAAAGTGAGGGGAACGCGATAGTCTTAGCGCGATACGCCGGATCATAGCCACAGGCGCGGCCGTGCTTGGTCGCTAAAACGAGACCGACGCAATACCGACGTGATACCGACGCACCACCGATACCCCGAAACCGGACCCTTAAAGGATGCCCAAAACCGCTTCGGGTGGGCGTCCCATGGCCGCTTTGCCTTTGGCCAGAACAATCGGGCGTTCGATCAGTGCCGGGTGTTCGGCCATCGCTTGAAACAGGCGTGCGTCGTCATCATCCTTGGTCAGTCCCAGTTCGCGAAACAGCGCATCCTTGGCGCGCATCATCCCGATCACAGGGCCACCCAACAGCGCGTGAACTTGCTTGATTTCGTCAAGGCCTGGCGCGTCGTCCAGATAGCGGCGAATTGTGACGTCGCCCTTTTCTTCAACCAACGCAAGGGTTTGGCGTGATTTTGAACAGCGTGGATTGTGCCAGATGATTGTCATAGCCACTCTTCCCGTTTGCTGCCAACCGCGTCGGCAACGTTTTTAAAACCATCTCGCTCTAACAAAGCATCAAGCCCTTGGACAATGTCCTGAACCATCGACAAGCCACCATAGACAAGCGCCGTATATAGCTGAACCGCCGAGGCGCCCGCGCAAATCTTGGCAAAGGCGTCTTCTGCGGTGCTGATCCCGCCCACGCCGATCAACGGTATTTTGCCATCGGTCAACTGTGACATGCGCGCCAACACCTTGGTAGAACTGGAAAAAAGCGGCTTGCCCGAAAGCCCGCCAGCCTCGTCTCGATGCGCGCTGGCCAGCCCGTCGCGCGACAAAGTGGTGTTGGTTGTGATAATCCCGTCAATGCCGGTGTCAAACGCCACTTCTGCGATTTCAGCAAGCTCAGACTGTGAAAGGTCCGGTGCAATTTTGAGGAACACCGGTATTCTGGTCTCCAGCCCATTGCGCACATCCAGCACGCCGGTCAGCAACGCCGTCAGCGCCGATTTTCCCTGCAAATCCCGTAGCTTCTCGGTGTTGGGAGAGCTGACATTGACGGTGGCAAAATCCAGATGTTGGCCACAACAGGCCAGCACTTTGGCAAAATCAGCCGCGCGATCTTCGCTGTCTTTGTTGGCGCCAAGGTTCAGACCGATGACAGCCTGCTTTGGCCGGTCAGACAATCGCGCCGCAATGGCGTCCATACCGTCATTGTTGAAACCAAACCGATTGATTGCCGCCTGATCTTCGGTCAGCCGGAACAGGCGTGGTTTCGGATTGCCGGGTTGTGGGTGCGGCGTTGCGGCACCCACCTCGTAAAAGCCAAAGCCAGCCCGCGACAAGCCATTGAGAACAGTGGAATTTTTGTCAAACCCGGCTGCGAGACCAACTGGGTTGGGCAGCGATATCCCAGCAAGATTTGTCTTGAGCCGCGATGACGTTAATTTGCCCGGAGCAGGCGCCAACCCCAACTGCAGCGCGCGCAAGGCCCAGCCATGGGCCGCCTCGGGGTCGATGCTGTGCAACGCCTTCATACCTATGGATTCAAGCACCTTCATATGCCGAGTCCCGCCGGGAACTGATGGGTGTCATCAACAAGCGGCAATGGCTGAGCCCAACTGACATCAGAGATACGCAATTCTCTGAAAAGATGCGGGAAAAGCGCGCCGCCTCGTGATGTTTCCCATTTGAGATCATCACCCAGCGTGTCAGTTTCGACGCCCAGCAGGAACAGATCATCTGCCCCGGCAAAGTGTTTCGCGGCGGTTTCCGCAGCTTGCTCCGCGGTGGAAAAATGAACAAACCCATCGGCAATGTCGACCGGGGCGCCATTTGTCTGGCCGTTGCTGCGCAATTCTGCCCATTCATTGGCCCGGAATATTTTAAAAATCAGCATATGTTGGACATGCAACGCAGCGACCGCAAGGTCAAGCGGTCTAAGCCTTTGACAGCCGCCCCGTTTGAAGGGCAACCTTTCGATATAAATGCCAACAGAGAGGGGATTCTCATGATTGCTCGTTTTATGACGGGGGCGGCGGCGCTGGCTGTAACGGCCGGAATGGCTGCGGCCGACTATTCGCTGACCATCCTGCACACCAATGATTTCCACGCCCGGTTTGAACCGATTTCAAAATATGATTCCGGATGCGGAGAAGAATCCAACGCCGAAGGCAAATGCTTTGGCGGGTCGGCGCGGCTTGTCACGGCCCTGGCGGATGCGCGGGCGCGGTCGAACAATTCCATCCTTGTGGATGGCGGGGACCAGTTTCAGGGCACGCTGTTTTACACCTATTACAAGGGCAAGCTGGCCGCCGAAATGATGAACAATATGGGCTATGACGCGATGACCGTGGGCAACCACGAATTCGACGATGGCCCCGAGGTGCTGCGCGGCTTTATGGATTCTGTGGATTTCCCTGTTTTGATGTCCAATGCGGATGTCAGCAAGGAAGAATTGCTTGCCGACTCGCTGATGAAATCGACGGTGATCGAACGCGGCGGGGAAAAGCTGGGCCTGATCGGGCTGACGCCTCAGGACACGGATGAGCTGGCCAGCCCCGGGCCAAATGTTACGTTCTCTGATCCGGTTGCCGCAGTACAAGGCGAAGTGGACAAGCTGACCGAAATGGGCGTGAACAAGATTATCGTGCTCAGCCACTCTGGCTACCGCGTGGATCAGCGCGTTGCCGCAGAGACCACAGGCGTTGACGTAATTGTGGGCGGGCATTCGAACACGTACCTGTCCAATACGTCTGATAAGGCGCAGGGACCCTATCCAACCATGGTGGGCGAAACCGCCATCGTGCAGGCCTATGCCTATGGTAAATTTCTGGGTGAGCTGAACGTCACGTTCAATGATGCCGGTGAAATCACCGAAGCTATGGGCGAGCCGATCATCATGGATGCGGCCATCTCAGAACATGCGGACACCAAGGCGCGCATCAAAGAAGCTGCCGCACCGCTCGAAGAAATCCGCAACCGGGTTGTGGCCGAGACCGCTGAACCAATTGATGGCGAACGCGGCTCTTGCCGTGCGCAAGAATGTGCAATGGGCAACCTGATCGCGGATGCAATGCTGGACCGTGTCAAGGATCAGGGCGTCGAGATCGCCATCCAGAACGGCGGCGGCATTCGTGCCTCTATCGATCAGGGGGAAGTGACCATGGGCGAAGTGCTGACAGTGCTGCCGTTCCAGAACACGCTGTCCACCTTTGAAGTCAAAGGCGCAACTGTTGTCGAAGCCCTGGAAAATGGCGTGAGCCAGCACGAAGAAGGCGCGGGCCGCTTCCCACAAGTCGCGGGTTTGACCTATGCGTTTGATGCGGCGCAACCTGCTGGCAGCCGTGTCAGTGACGTGATGGTTGGCGGTGCGGCGATTGACCTGGAAAAAGTCTATGGCGTTGTGTCTAACAATTATGTGCGCAATGGCGGCGACGGGTACAAAATGTTCCGCAGCGCGATGAACGCTTATGATTTTGGGCCGGACCTTGCAGATGTGACGGCTGAATTCATGGCCGCGCAGGGCGCATTCAAGCCGTATCTTGATGGACGTATCGTGGCAAAGTGATTGTCTGACTTGACCTTTAAGGCCTCCACCGGAACACTGGTGGGGGCTTTTTCTTGGGGTTCACATGGATCACCCGTTGTTCGACCTGATCACCAGACGCATTCGCGAGGCTGAGGAAGCCGGCGAATTTGACAACCTGCCGGGAGCGGGCAAACCTTTGCCCCGGGTGAATGATCCCGAAAACGCGCTGATCAATCGGTTGATCCGGGAAAACGGCGCGGTGCCGGAATTTGTGTCTTTGTCGCGCGAGCTGACCCGGATGCGACAGGAACTGCGCGACGTTGACGACCGCACCAGACGGCGTGATATTCTGAAAGAGATGTCGATGATGGAGGCCAGGATTGATCTGGCCCGAAAGCGGTATCGCTGATGTGCGGCCGGTTTGCTGTCACTTTGCCGACAGATGCTATGGCTCAGCTTTTTGCGGCGTCCCCGGCCAATAATTTGCCGGACGTCCCGAATTTCAATGTGTGCCCCACAAATGATGTTCACGTTGTTCTGGGGGCTGATGCGCGGCAGGCGCGCCGTTTGGCATCTATGCGCTGGGGGTTTATTCCGCGCTGGTACAAAAAGCCCAATGACGGTCCTTTGCTGATTAACGCCCGGGCCGAGACTCTTGCGGAAAAGCCCGCATTTCGTGCGGCCTGTCGCGAGCGTCGGTGTCTGATCCCTGTCAGTGGGTTTTACGAATGGACCAAGGATGACGACGGGGTGCGATGGCCATGGTATATTCAGGGGCCTGAAACGCTGGCGCTGGCGGGCGTTTGGCAAGTTTGGGAACAACAGGACGCGCGGCTGGTCACATGTGCCATTGTCACAACCGGCGCAAATACATCGATGTCGCGCATTCACCATCGGATGCCGGTTGTAGTTTCCAAGGATGATTGGGGGCTGTGGCTGGGCGAAAACGGCCATGGCGCCGCCTCGTTGATGACGTCCGCTGACGAAAACCTGTTGCAGTTTCATGCGGTTGACCGCGCCGTCAATTCCAACCGGGCACATGGTGCACAACTAATCGAACCCGCCCCTAATGCGACGGGCAAATAGCAATATCAAAGTATTTTCAATTTTTTCAGGATAATGCTTCAACGTCTGACGGCGCGCTTTGCTGTTGGCCTGCGCTTCTGGAAACGGTTTGATAGGGGCAACACAATTAGATTGGTGCCGGTATGTCGAAGTCTCCTTATTATGCTCCTCAAGGCGGGTTGCCGCCGCAAACACAACTTTTGACAGACCGGGCGATGTTCACCGATGCCTATGCGGTCATCCCGCGGGGCACCATGACGGACATCGTGACGTCCAACCTGCCTTTGTGGGACAACACCCGCGCGTGGGTGATCGCACGCCCGATGAGCGGGTTTGCCGAATCATTTTCACACTACATTACCGAAGTGTCGCCGGGCGGAGGCAGCCAGAAACCAGAGCTGGATCCGCGCGCGCAGGGCGTTGTTTTTGTAGTAGAGGGCACATGCCAGATCACAATTGAGGGCGCCACTCATACGCTAAACGAAGGCGGCTATGCGTTTTTGCCTGCGGGGTGTGACTGGCAATTGCGCAATTTGTCGGACGCGCCGGTGCGCTTTCACTGGGTCCGCAAGGCTTATGACGCCGTGCCGGGGATTGATGCGCCCGAGGCATTTGTGACCAACGAGAAAGATGTTTCGCCCAATGCGATGCCGGACACAGACGGCAAATGGGCGACCACGCGCTTTGTCGAACCTGACGACATGCGGCACGATATGCACGTTAATATCGTGACATTTGAACCCGGCGCGGTGATCCCGTTTGCCGAAACACATGTCATGGAACACGGGCTTTATGTGCTGGAGGGCAAGGCGGTCTATCGGCTCAATCAGGATTGGGTTGAGGTTGAGGCCGGGGATTACATGTGGTTGCGCGCATTTTGCCCGCAAGCCTGTTACGCGGGTGGGCCGGGACGGTTCCGTTATTTGCTCTACAAAGACGTCAACCGGCACATGAAGCTGGGCTAACCAAGGCGCAGTTATGACGCACCCAAGGCGCGGCTCAGGTCATGCGCCGCGTCGCGCACCAGCGCGCCAATAGTCTGGATACGCGCTGTGTCCAGCCGATGTGTCGGGCCGGAGATGGAAATGCCGGCGACAGCCTCTCCAAACAGATTATAGATTGGCGCCGCGATACAACGCATGCCTTCGGCGCGCTCTTCGTCATCAAAACTAAACCCGCGATCCCGGGTAAGAGCGAGATCAGCGCGCAACTGAGACTGTGACGTCAAAGTTTTGGGGGTGAAGCTTTCAAGATCGTCTTCGCCAAACAACCGCGTGTCGTCCATCGAGGCCAAAAGCGCCTTGCCGATACCAGAGGCATGCATCGGCGACAGCGTACCGGGCGGGAAAAATGCACGGATGGTTTCGTGCGTTTCAACCTGACTGAGAAACAAGACCTGCCCATTCTTTTCGATGCCCAGATTGGCGGTCTCTCCGGTTTCTTCCATCAGCATGCGCATTACCGGACGGGCGCGTTCGACGACGCTTGACCGTCTGAGAAAAGCCGACCCGATGCGAAACGCGCCCGGGCCAACGTGCCAGGTCTGATCGCCGGGATCGGTGTCCGCCATGCCGCGCAACTGCAGCGTGGTCAGCACCCGATAGATGGTTGCCGGGCTTTGTTTGAGAGAGGCAGCAACTTCGGACAGCGTTAAGCCGCCCTGATCAGCCAGCACCTCCAACACATCAAGGGCACGGTCCAGCGCCTGAATACGGGTCTTGTCCGAGGAATCATTGAAGCCCTTAGGGCGTCCCCGATGGCGTGGATTATCAGGCATATCGCATGTCGATCCGGTTGGGAGAAATCACTTTCAAATCTATTTTGAAAAATGATTTTTCACAATGAAAAAATGTAATACTCTGAAAAGTAACAATAATAGTTGATTTATTGCTGTGCGAAATCGTTTTTCAAAAAAATTGCCATCCATGATCCGCGCCCGTAGTTTGACACTCAACCAAGCCAAGGAGGGCACAAAAATGAGTTTTCAGAACCCGGTTTTCATTCCCGGTCCGACCAATATGCCCGAAGAGTTGCGCCGCGCGGTGGACATGCCGACGCTTGATCACCGCTCGTCGATGTTTGCAGATATGTTGCATCCTGCACGGGCAGGTGTGCGTCAAATCCTGAAAAGTGATCAGGTCGAGATTTTCTTGTTCCCCTCAACCGGAACCGGCGGATGGGAAACCGCGATCACCAACACGCTTTCCCCCGGCGACACAATTTTGGCGGCGCGCAACGGTATGTTCAGCCATCGTTGGATCGACATGTGCCAACGCCACGGTCTGAACGTAAAGATTGTCGAAACTGAGTGGGGGCAGGGCATTCCGACTGCCCGCTTTGAAGAAATTCTGACCGCAGATACCAACCATGAAATCAAGGTTGTGCTTGCGACCCATAACGAAACCGCAACCGGTGTGAAATCTGATATTGCCGGTGTGCGCGGTGCGCTTAATGGGGCTAACCACCCTGCGCTGTTGTTTGTCGATGGTGTAAGCTCGATTGCCTCAATGGATTTCCGGATGGACGAATGGGGCGTTGATATCGCCGTCACCGGATCGCAAAAAGGCTTTATGCTGCCTGCCGGACTGGCGATTATCGGATTTTCGCCGAAGGCCATGCAGGCGGTTGAAACCGCGACATTGCCACGTACGTTTTTCGACATTCGCGACATGGGCCGCAGTTACGAGGCCAACGGGTATCCCTATACGCCAGCGGTTGGGTTGCTGAACGGGTTAAACCGGTCGTGTGATATGCTGCTGAGCGAAGGGTTGGAAAACGTTTTTGCCCGCCATCACCGGATTGCCGCGGGCATACGTGCGGCAGTCGACGCATGGGGACTTGATCTGTGCGCGGCGTCGCCTGATCTTTATTCCGATACTGTCAGCGCCATTCGAACGCCCGAAGGGTTCAATGCGACCAACATCGTGACACATGCTGCTGACACCTATGGCGTTGCCTTTGGGGTTGGGCTGGGTGACGTGGCGGGCAAGGTTTTCCGCATCGGCCATCTGGGTATGCTGACTGACGTTCTGGCGTTGTCAGGCATCGCCACTGCAGAGATGTGCATGGCTGATCTGGGGTTGGATATCCGCCTGGGCTCAGGCGTGGCGGCAGCGCAGGAAATCTATCGGACCAGCGCCGCCAGCCCTTTAAAAGAAGCTGCGTGATGAAGGACATTGTCATGGATATTCCAAGACTAGAGGACATGCTGAACGCGCGTGACCGCATTGCGCCTTATGTCCACCGAACTCCGGTTCTGACGTCGCGGTTCATAAATGAACTCACTGGGGCCGAGCTGTTCTTTAAATGCGAAAACTTTCAGAAAGCCGGCGCATTCAAGGTGCGGGGCGCGTCAAACGCGGTGTTTGGGCTCAGCGAAGATCAGGCCGCGCGCGGTGTTGCGACCCATTCAAGCGGCAACCACGCCTTGTCGCTCAGCTATGCAGCGGGTCGGCGGGGCATTCCGTGCCATGTCGTGATGCCGCGCACCGCGCCCGAGGCCAAGAAGGATGCGGTTCGCGGATATGGCGGCGTGATCACAGAATGCGAACCGTCGACAAGTTCGCGCGAAGAGGTGTTTGCAAAAGTTCAGGCACAAACCGGGGCTGAATTTGTACATCCCTATAATGACCCACGAGTAATTGCGGGGCAGGGCACGTGCTCAGCTGAGCTGATTGAACAGGTTCAGAAACTGGACGCTGTGATCGCGCCAATTGGCGGTGGCGGGATGGTGTCGGGCACGTGCCTGACGCTGTCAAACCTGGCGCCTGATGTGAAAATTTATGCGGCGGAACCGGAACAGGCAGACGATGCCTATCGCAGTTTCAAAGCGGGGCATATCATTGCCGATGACGCGCCCAATACGGTGGCGGATGGTCTGAAAGTGCCTCTGAAGGAGCTGACCTGGCATTTCGTGTCACGCCATGTGAGCGATATGTTCACGGCCAACGAACAGGAGATTATCGATGCCATGCGCCTGATCTGGGCGCGTATGAAGATCGTGATGGAACCAAGCAGTGCAGTGCCTTTGGCCTGTATTCTCAAAAACCCGGATGTGTTTCGCGGGCAACGTGTGGGCGTGATTGTCACGGGTGGTAATGTGGATTTGGGCAAACTGCCCTGGAACAACGGGTGAGCGGGATGAAAGATATGACCAATCTGGATCAATTCGAAGTAGGGTATGACATTCCGGCCAAGCCGGGCATGGATGCGGCTGATATTCAGACGCCAGCCTTGGTGCTGGATCTGGACGCGCTGGAGCGCAACATCAAAAAGATGGGTGACTATGCCAAGGCGCATGGGATGCGCCACCGAGTGCACGGCAAAATGCATAAATCCGTGGATGTGGCCAAGTTGCAGGAACGCCTAGGCGGCGCTGTTGGCGTTTGCTGCCAGAAGGTGAGCGAAGCAGAAGTATTTGCGCGCGGTGGCATCAAGGACGTTCTGGTATCCAATCAGGTGCGTGATGCACAAAAGCTGGACCGGCTGGCACGTCTGCCCAAGTTCGGCGCGCGCACAATTGTCTGTGTAGATGATCTGGCCAATGTGGCGGATCTTTCAGCTGCGGCCACGCGGCACGGAACTCAGTTGGAATGCTTTATCGAGATCGACTGCGGCGCGGGGCGGTGCGGTGTGAATTCGTCAGAAGCGGTTGTAGAGATTGCGCAGGCAATCGAGGCTGCAGACGGGCTGAAATTCAGCGGTATTCAGGCTTATCAGGGCGCAATGCAGCATCTGGACTCCTATGCGGCTCGCAAGGCCAAGCTGGACGTGGCGATTGGCATGGTTCAGGACGTTGTGGATGCGCTTAAGGACGTGGGAATTGCCTGTGATCTGGTATCTGGTGGCGGAACCGGTTCCTATTATTTCGAGAGCAATTCCGGCGTCTATAACGAGCTGCAATGCGGGTCATACGCCTTTATGGACGCGGATTATGGCCGCATTCTGGATGAGAATGGTCAGCGGATTGATCAGGGCGAATGGGAAAATGCGCTGTTCATTCTGACAAGTGTGATGAGCCACACCAAGGCTGACAAAGCCATCGTGGATGCGGGGTTAAAGGCACAATCCGTGGACAGTGGGTTGCCCACTGTATTTGGGCGCGACGATGTCGAATACCTGAAATGTTCGGATGAACACGGGGTTGTGGGCGATCCTCAGGGTGTCTTGCAGATCAATGACAAACTGCATCTTGTGCCCGGGCATTGTGACCCAACCTGCAACGTACATGATTGGTATGTTGGGGTACGAAACGGCAAAGTTGAAACCGTCTGGCCCGTGTCAGCGCGTGGTCGCGCGTATTAATTTCGAACCGGGTTTTGTCGGTTTGACCGGGTGGGGGAACAGCCCCCACCTGAAGCATTTCAAGAACAATAAAGGAGCGGGTCATGTGGATTGTGCCTGAACGTGAGATTGCGGGTCTGGTGTCGCGCGCGGACGCGTTTGATGCCGTAGAGCAGGTATTTGCAGCTATGGCCGCAGGGGAGGCGTATAACTTCCCGGTGGTGCGCGAGGCGATTGGCCATGAAGACGCGCTTTATGGATTTAAGGGCGGATTTGATCGCCCCGGGAGCGCGCTGGGGCTAAAGGCCGGAGGATATTGGCCACACAATCTGGAAAAGCGTGGCTTGATCAACCATCAATCCACGGTTTTTCTGTTTGATCCGGATACCGGCAAACCCGAGGCAATGGTTGGGGGCAACTTGTTGACCGCACTGCGTACAGCGGCGGCGTCGGCGGTTTCGATCAATCATCTGGCGCGCAAAGATGCCAGAGTTCTGGGCATGGTCGGTGCAGGTCATCAGGCGACATTCCAGTTGCGCGCTGCCCTGGAACAGCGGGATTTTGATAGGGTGATCGGCTGGAACCGCCATCCGGAAATGTTGCCGAATATCGCCAAAGTGGCCGAGGAAGCAGGTGTTCCGTTTGAAGCGGTTGATCTGCCCGGCCTTCGGGATGCGGATGTGATCATCACCATTACGTCCTCTTTTGCACCGTCTCTTATGGCGGAACATGTCGCGCCGGGCACTCATCTGGCGTGCATGGGCACGGATACAAAAGGCAAACAGGAAGTTGACCCTGCATTGGTCGCGCATTCCCGCGTCTTTACGGATGAGATCGCGCAATCTGTTAGCATCGGCGAAGCACAGCACGCCATTGCGTCTGGCGATCTGGCCGAGGCGGACATTGCCGAGATTGGCGCCGTGATCAATGGCACACATCCCGGTCGCGCGGATCAGGACCAGATCACCCTGTTTGACGGCACGGGCGTCGGGCTTCAGGATCTGGCGGTCGCGGCGCGCGTGGTCGATCTGGCCAAGGCGCAGGGTGTCGCGATCGAAGTGGACGTCTGAGCGGCTTTTGGGGGTGGTCTTTCCCATTTAAACCCGTTCAATTGACCGCGACAGTTGTGCGGGGCAGGCAAGATGACAGATCGCAAAACAAGGGTATTTGTAAACGGGTTTGGCCGGATCGGGCGCACGCTTTTGCGCATTCTGGCCAAAGGCGCGCACGGGGATATCGATATCGTTGGCATCAATGATATCGAGCCGCTTGATACCTGTGCATATCTCTTTGAGTTCGACAGCGTTTTTGGCGCGTATCCCGGTCAGGTTTCGACAGAAGATCAGGTTCTGCATGTGGATGATATGCACATCCCGTTTTTCGCGCAGACAGATATTTCCACCCTGGACCTGAGCGCGGTTGACGTCGTGCTGGAATGCACCGGCATGGCCGGGGTGCGTTATGTGGCAGAACGCGGGCTGGCGGCGGGTGCGGGATCGGTATTGATCTCGGGGCCATCAGGTGACGCTGACAAGACCGTGGTCATGGGGGCCAATGAACATCTGATAGGTAATCATCGGATTATTTCGAATGCGTCCTGCACAACAAACGCGCTGGCGCCGCTTTTGCGCATACTGGATTCAGAGTTCGGACTGGTGAGCGGCCAAATGACAACGGTGCATTGCTACACCGGCTCTCAACCGACCGTGGACAAGCCACGCGGCGATTTGGCGCGCAGCAGAGCTGCGGCCTTGTCTATGGTGCCAACAACCACATCCGCGCAACGCTTGATTGATCTGGTTTTGCCGCATCTGCAAGGCCGGGTTGAAACCAGAGCCATTCGCGTTCCAACCGCCAGTGTTTCTGCAATTGACCTGACAATACAAACAGTTAGTACGGTCACGGTGGATCAGGTTAATGCCGTTCTCAGGGCTGAATCTGAACGTGACGGGCTGATTGGCTGGACTACCAAACCTCTGGTGTCGACAGACCTGCGTGCACGTCCTGAATCGCTGATTGTCAGCGGTGTGGAGACCTCTGTTTCGGTCGGCGGGCTGTTGCGGGTTTTTGGTTGGTACGATAATGAATGGGGCTTTTCCAACCGCATGTTGGACATGGCCAAAATAATGGGACGCCGGGTGCCGGCATAGGGGATTTCGGGAGTATAGAATGGACAATGATGATAAGGCTCGCGCAACTGAGCGCGAAGCAGCGCTGAACTATCACGAATTCCCTAAGCCGGGTAAGCTGGAAATCCGGGCGACCAAGCCGATGACCACCGGGCGTGACCTGAGCCGGGCCTACAGCCCCGGTGTGGCAGATGCCTGTCTTGAGATCGAAAAGACGCCTTCGGATGCGTCGCGCTACACTGCCAAGGGTAACCTGGTCGGCGTGGTGTCCAACGGAACGGCTGTTTTGGGCTTGGGGAATATTGGTGCTCAGGCCAGCAAACCGGTGATGGAAGGCAAAGCGGTTCTGTTCAAGAAATTCGCGGGAATTGACTGCTTTGATATCGAAGTCAACGAGAGCGACCCTGAAAAACTGGCCGATCTGGTCTGTCGTCTGGAGCCTACTTTTGGCGCGATTAACCTTGAAGATATCAAGGCGCCCGACTGTTTTCTGGTCGAACGTATTTGTAAGGAACGGATGAATATCCCGGTCTTTCACGATGACCAGCACGGTACCGCGATTGTAGCGGCGGCGGCGGCCTATAACGCGTTGATCGTGGCCAAGAAAAACGTCGAGGACATCAAGGTTGTTGCACTGGGCGCGGGGGCTGCCGGGATTGCCTGTCTTAAAATGCTCATGACCATGGGTGTGCAGCATGAAAACATCCTGATGCTGGACAGCAAAGGGGTTGTTCACACACAGCGCAATGACCTGACAGCGGAGAAATCCGAGTTCGCGCAACCGACAGACAAACGCACAACCTTGGAAGCGATGGAAGGAGCGGATTTGTTCCTGGGCGTGTCTGGTCCGGGATTGCTGACCAAAGAGATGGTCGAGCAGATGGCAGAGGATCCGATCATCTTTGCTTTGGCCAACCCGACGCCAGAGATTATGCCGGAATTGGCCCGCGAAGCCGCGCCCGGCGCGCTGATTGCGACAGGGCGGTCCGATTATCCCAATCAGGTCAACAATGTTCTGTGCTTCCCGTTTATTTTCCGAGGCGCGCTGGATGTCGGTGCCACTGAGATTAACGATGAAATGAAACTGGCCTGCGTGGAAGCCATTGCCTCTTTGGCGCGTGCAACCACAAGTGCAGAGGTCGGGGTGGCCTATCGTGGTGAGCGGTTGTCATTTGGGCCTGACTATCTGATTCCAAAGCCATTTGACCCACGCCTGATGCCAACCATTGCGGTTGCGGTTGCGCGCGCGGCCATGGACAGCGGTGTCGCCAGCAAAGACCTGGATCTTGTCGCGTACGAAGAACGCCTGAAATCTTATGTGTTCCGATCCACTATGATCATGCGTCCGGTCTTTGATGCGGCAAGTCGCACCCGGAGACGGATCATTTTCGCAGAGGGTGAAGACGAACGCGTGTTGCGTTGTGCTCAGGCGATGATGGAAGACACGGTTGATACGCCAATCCTGATTGGACGGCCCGAGGTTGTTGAGCTGCGTTTGGAACGTGCCGGGTTGAAAATTAAACCGGGTAAGGACTTTGAACTGATCAACCCGGAACAGGACGACCGGTTCCGCGATTACTGGACACATTATCATAACAAGCTGCGCCGCGAAGGGGTGAGCCCGGATTCGGCCAAGGCGATTATGCGCACCAATACGACCGCGATTGCGGCCATTGCGGTGGATCGCGGAGACGCCGAAAGCATGATTTGCGGCACCTTTGGTGAGTATCGCTGGCATCTGCGTTATGTCACGCAAATGCTTGGAAACAAACAGCTTCACCCAATTGCATCGTTGTCTCTGATCCTGTTGGACAAGGGCGCATTGTTCTTGGCCGACACGCATATTCATATCGAACCGAATTCAGAGCAGGTCGCGGAAACAATAATTGCTGCGGCGCGGCACGTGCGGCGGTTTGGGGTTGATCCGAAAATTGCGCTGTGTTCGGGAAGTCAGTTTGGTAATCTGGACAGCCACTCTGGTCGGGTGATGCGCGGTGCATTGGAGGTTCTGGATCGCGATGAGCAGGACTTTGAATACGAAGGCGAAATGCACACGGATGCGGCGCTAGACCCTGAGTTGCGGGAACGTTTGTTCCCCGGTGGACGGCTTAATGGGGCAGCGAATGTTCTGGTTTATTCCAACACGGATGCAGCCGGGGCCACCCGTAACATCCTGAAATCCGTGGCAAATGGGCTTGAGGTTGGTCCGATCCTGATGGGCATGGGCAACCGGGCGCATATTGTGACACCGTCAACCACCGTGCGCGGTTTGCTGAACACCGCAGCCTTGGCCGGGATGGATGTATCTTCTTACGGGTGATGAAAATACGCGCCGCGCAAACAGGTTTTGACCGTCCGCGCGGCGCGCCTATTTTAGCTTGAAAACCCGGATCGGTACGCCGTCGGTATTACGTCGGTATTGCGTCGGTGTCGTGAATGCGATCCCGCGCAAAAGCGACTTGAAGATACTCTTCGCCGAAGCGAACATTTTTAGGATCTGACGCGGATCAGGAATGTTTGCCTTGCCGATGTCTGCCGTGCCGTGCTGCGAGTTCCTCTCGACCAGTCCGGGTTACAAAGGCCAGAATACCAGAATAGATGGGATCGACACGGCGACCACCAGCACCTCTAAAGGCAGGCCCATGCGCCAGTAATCGCCAAACTGATAGCCGCCGGGGCCAAGGATAAGCGTGTTATTCTTGTGACCAATGGGAGTCAGAAATGCCGAGCTGGCGGCCACGGCGACGGCCATCAGGAACGGATCAGCAGACACGCCCAGAGATTGCGCCATCTGAATGCCGACCGGCGCTGCAACAATGGTGGTGGCGGTATTATTCAGCACGTCAGACAGCGTCATCGTGACCAGCATCAGCACCGTCAACACAGCCCAGGCAGGCAGGCCAGAGGTCAGCGAGACCAGCGCATTGGCGATCATGACCGTGCCGCCGGAACTGTCCAGCGCCGCGCCCAGCGGGATCATCGAGCCAAGCAGGACAACCACCGGCCATTCGATATGCTTGTAGATTTCCGAAATCGGTACAATCTTGGCCAGAACATATGCCACCACCACAAGGCCTAGCGCGATAGGCAGATAGATCAGGCCCAGTGACGCGGCGATAACCGCGCCCAGAAACAGACCGATGGCCAACCAGATTTTCGAGTTGGCCGTAACCACCAAACCGCGATCAGCCAGCGGCAGGCACCCCAGCCAGTCGGTGACATCCGCGCCGCGATCCTTTTGCACGAGCACCAAAAGGATATCACCGGGTTGAACAACGGTTTTGCGAATCTGGCTGCGAATGCGTCTGCCCTGGCGTGAGATGCCCATCAACAAAGCACCCTGACGCCATGCCAGCCCCAGTTTCTGCGCCGTCTTGCCCGCGATGCGCGCGGTTTCCGAGGCGACTATCTCGATAATATCCAACCCGTCGCCCGCAGCGTTCAGTTGTTCTTCGCGCTTTTCATCAGAAAAGCTGAGTGACAGGGCGGCGCGAAATTCATCCAGCGCGTCCGGGGTGGCCTCGAGCACCAGCGTGTCGCCTTGCTGCAAAATGTTGTTACGCGCCGCGCCATAAAGCCTTTGACCATTGCGGATCAGACCCAGCAAAGCGACATCGCTTTCTTCGGCTTGTGCGTCCAGTTCGGCCAGCCGTTGGCCGATGATTTTGCTTTCGGCGGGGACTGTCAGTTCGGCGATATACTGGCCCAGATCAGACACCCGTTTGCCTGCATCTTCGCGATCGGGGATCATGCGCCAGCCGATCAGCGCGACAAAGGCCAGACCGGCAATTGCGGTGATGCCGCCCACCGGGGCAAAGTCAAACATGCGGAAGGGTTCGCCAAGCGCTTCTTCACGGATTGAGGCAATAATGATGTTGGGCGGTGTGCCGATCAGCGTTGCCATGCCGCCCAGAATGGTGGCAAAAGACAGTGGCATCAATGACTTGGCTGGGCTTCGATCAGCCTTGCGCGCAGTTTGGATGTCGACGGGCATCAACAGCGCCAGCGCGGCAACGTTGTTCATAAAGGCCGAAAGAACGGCCCCGATTGTGCCGATCATTGCGATATGTGCGCCCAGTCTGCGGCTGCTGTCGACCAGCGTTCGGGTGATCAGAAACACCGCGCCCGAGCGCACCAATCCGGCAGACACCACCAGCACCAGCGCAACAATGATCGTGGCCGGGTGGCCAAATCCGGCAAACGCATTTTTGACCGGCACCACCCCCAGAACCACCCCAAGCATCAGGGCGGTGAATGCGATCAGGTCATAGCGAAATCGCCCCCAGAGCAGCATGACAAAGACACCGCCAAACAGACTGAAAAGGATGATCTGGTCGATGGTCATATGGGCCTCGGTGTCGTTGCCGGTGTTTTTCCTGATCCAACCGCAGCGGCGCGCGGAAAGCAAGCGCTTGCGGGTCTTGGCCGGTGTGCCGTATAGAAGCGCTGATACCGCAACCAAGCGAAGAGATTACCGGAGGCGAAACATGGCTGGCCATAGTAAATGGGCAAATATTCAGCACCGCAAAGGCCGTCAGGATGCGGCGCGCAGCAAGCTGTTTTCGAAATTGTCAAAAGAGATCACGGTGGCCGCCAAGATGGGCGACCCCGATCCCGAAAAGAACCCGCGTCTGCGTCTGGCTGTCAAAGAAGCCAAATCGCAATCTGTGCCAAAGGACGTGATTGATCGCGCGATTAAGAAATCCGTGGCGGGCGACGGCGACGATTATGAAGAGATCCGCTATGAGGGCTATGGCCCCAATGGCGTGGCGGTGATTGTCGAGGCGATGACCGACAACCGCAACCGCACCGCGTCGACTGTGCGCTCAACCTTTTCCAAGAATGGCGGCAATCTGGGTGAAACCGGATCGGTTGGCTTTATGTTTGAACGCAAAGGCGAAGTGACTTATCCGGCGGGTGCCGGGGATGCGGACACAATCTTTGAAGCCGCCATCGAAGCGGGCGCCGAAGACGTGGAAAGCAGCGAAGATGGTCACATTATCTGGTGCGAAGATTCCGATCTGAACGACGTGTCCGGCGCGCTGGAAACTGCGTTAGGCGAAAGCGACTCGACCAAGCTGGTCTGGAAGCCGACAACCTCGACCGAGATGGATCTTGAGGGCATGCAGAAGCTGATGAAGCTGATTGATGCGCTGGAAGATGACGATGACGTGCAACGCGTGACGGCCAACTTTGAAGCCAGCGACGAGGTTATGGAACAGCTCTGAGGGCAGTTTCCAGAGAGAACAGAGGGGCGCGCCGGTCTGGCAGCGCCCCTTTTTTATGCGCCGCTGGGTTGGGCGGCCAGCTTGCGAGCGCGAATTTTGTCCTGTGGCAGGCCAAGGAACACGAAACCGGTCAGCGGCCAGCGCAGCAGCAGGTGTTGTACAAGCATCGGGCCAGCGGTGCCCAGAACCAGCCCGACCAACACGATCCCAACAAGCGGGATCGGTTCACCTGCGGCGTGCCAGGCTTTGGTGGTGAAGGCGGTAAAGAACACGTGGAACAGGTAGATGGCATAGGAATACGCGCCGATGCGGGCCAGAGGGCGTACATTCAGGCGCAGCATGATCAGGCCGAAACAGGCGGAAAACCCGAGATAGATCGCGATCAGGCGGCGGGACAATCCGGTGATCTCAAGCGTGCCATCCGCGATTTTCCAGCCAATAAGCAACCCAACGATCAGCAGCATTGCGCCAAACGGGCGGGCTGCGGGATGGGTGCGCAGACGTTGGCGCAGCGCCGGGGTTTGGGCCAGCAGGTAGCCGGACATGAAGAACGGCAAAAGGAACACCGCATTCACGATTGAGAACCAGTTGATCATGGGGAAGGGCAGCATGGCAAAGCCCCACCACAGAATGCCAAACACGCCGAGGCCAAACGCAACAGCCTTGTGACGTGCGCCGCCGGTCAGGCAGGTCGCCAGCACAAAGCAGGTCATGATCAGGAAGCTGGCCTGAAGGAACCAGAAATGCGCGTAGGAGCTGATGAAGATCATCGGATAGGCCATCTGATCTGATCCGGTCACGGCGCGTGCCAGCCAGAACAGCGAACCGACGGCGGCCATTGGCAACAAAAGACGCCGGGCTTTCTTGCGGATCACTGTGCCAGCGGTCGAAAACTGACCGGTGGCACCTGCAAACACCATGCCAGAGATAAAGCTGAAGATGGGCATGCGCATGTCTTGGGTCGTGTGGCTGATAATGCTGACAGGATGATCCAGCGCCAGCTCGAGACCATAATTGGGCGAGATGCCAACGACGTGGTGCAATACAAGGATGAAACACACGATGGCGCGCACTGTGTCAACTTCCAGACGCATGGCGGCGGCGGTGGTTTTGTCGGGTGTCAGTGTCATCAGAATTCCATCATTAACGTGGGTTTGTCGCGGTTGTATCCTGCCATACCGGCGAATTACGGGCTGATAAGTGCCAATTTCGTGGCCGCGCGCACGCTGCGGGTCAATGGTTTGAGTGCGCCCGACACAATCCGGCTGGCCTGCCAATATAGGGCGACATCGTGATAGGCATCTCCGAGCAAGGGCACCAGACGTCCGGCTGCAATGTGATCTTTTACCAGAATTTCAGGGTTCATACCCCAGCCCATCCCAAGAAGGCTGGCCTCAATAAACCCTTGTGATGACGGGAGGCGATGGCTGGGCGGCGCGGGGGCGGCCCCAAGATGCGCCATCATCCAGTTTTGTTGCAGATTGTCTTTGGCATCAAAACGCAACATCGGCGCGCGCGCGATGGTATCTGCAGTCACGCCGTCGACAAAGTGGCGTGCAATAAATGCCGGGCTGGCGGTGGCCAGATATCGTATAGCCCCCAAGGCATGGCTGTCACATCCCGCGACAGGGGTTTCATGGGCCGTCACGGCTGCAGAAACTTCGCCACGGCGCAGCCAGTCTGCCGAAAAGTCCTGATCATCAACCACGAGATCGAACAACAGATCGGGCACCTGCGCGGCAGCAGGCAGGAACCAGGTGGCAAGACTGTCAGCGTTCACGGCAACGCGCAGGCGGGCCGCGCGCGGTGTCAACGCGGTCAGCTCGCGCGCCAGCCCCTGTTCCAGCAAGCCCACCTGATCCAGATGCGCGGCCAGCCGTCGACCGGTTTTTGTGCCGGTACAGGGCTGCCCGCGCAGCACGAGCGGCGTGCCGATGCGTTCCTCGAGCGATTTGAGCCTTTGCGAGATTGCCGATTGGGTCACCCCAAGTGCGGCAGCGGCGGCGTCAAAGCTGCCGGTGCGCAATATCGCAGAAAGGGCGGTGAGTTGGGCGTAGTCGACCTGCATTAGTTTTCCTAATGTATTGTCAAGATACTTAATTTGCATAATGGAACCCCACATCGTAGGCAAGGCGCAACAAGGAGATGTGCGTATGTTTGAGGCTGGCGTTGCGGGGTTTGCATTGGGATTCTCGCTGATCATGGCAATTGGTGCGCAGAATGCATTCGTCTTGCGTCAGGGATTGCGGGGGGAATTTGTGCTTCCGCTTGTGCTGACCTGTGCGATTTCGGATGCCTTGTTGATAACGGCGGGAGTCGCTGGGTTTGGCGCGTTGATTGCAGGCAGCTCTTGGGCGCTTGATCTTGTGCGATGGGCAGGGGCTGCATTTCTGATTGTCTATGGGGCAATGAATTTTCGCGCGGCCTGGCAGGGTGGTGACACGCTTCAGGACACGGGCGGTACGGCGGGCAGTTTGGGGGCGGCGCTGGGCACTTGCTTGCTGCTGACATGGGCCAATCCGCATGTGTATCTTGATACAGTTGTTTTGCTGGGTGGGATTTCGGCACAATATCAGGTGGCGTGGGCCTTTGGGGTTGGTGCTGCGATCAGCAGTTTTGTGTTCTTTTTCATACTTGGGTTTGGTGCGCGTTTGTTGCGGCCGGTGTTTACAAGCGCGCGGGCATGGCAATGGCTGGATGTGTTGGTGGGCGTGACCATGTGGGCGATCGCTGCAACGCTGATTGTGGGAGTCTGATCCGGCCGCTCGGACGAAATGCGCGGTCGGGTTACTTAACCTGTTCGCCATATCGACAGTCCCGATCAAACGTGATCAGGTGCACCCATGGTGGAAGAGACAGATTCACGCCCTGTTGCCGGTGTCTTGTGGATGTTGGTTACGGGGCTTTGCTTTGTGGCAGTGACGGCATTGGTAAAGCTGGTGGGTACGCGTGTGCCGGCCGCCGAGGCGGCGTTCCTGCGGTATGTATTGGGGTTGGTGTTTCTGATCCCGATGCTGCGCCCCTTATTCAGGTCTGGCATGACACGCCGCCAATTGGGATTGTTCAGCCTGCGCGGCGTTTTGCACACTGCGGGCGTTATCCTGTGGTTCTTTGCGATGGCGCGTCTGCCAGTGGCCGAAGTGACATCCATGAACTTTCTGGCGCCGATCTATGTCACGATAGGTGCGGCGTTGTTTCTGGGTGAAAAATTGGCGCTGCGGCGCATTCTGGGGGTTGTGACCGCATTGATCGGTGCGCTGATTATTCTGCGCCCGGGGTTTCGCGAACTTAATCCGGGTCATTTGGCCATGCTGTTCACAGCGGTGTTTTTCGCCGGAGGATATTTGCTGGCCAAAATTCTGAGTGACGAAGTGAGCCCGCTGGTTGTTGTGGGAATGTTGTCGATTTCGGTGACGATTGGGTTGGCACCGGCGGCGTGGCTGGTCTGGGTGCCGCCAACGGTGACAGAATTGGCGATCTTTTTCACCGTGGCGTGTTTCGCGACTGTAGGTCACTACGCCATGACGCTGGCCTTTGCGGCAGCCCCGGTGACAGTGACGCAGCCGGTCAGTTTTTTGCAGCTGATCTGGTCCGTTCTGATCGGGTGGCTGATGTTTGAAGAACAACCCGATATTTGGGTGATCGTCGGCGGGTTGTTGATCGTGTTTGCGATCAGCTTCATCACGTGGCGCGAGGCTGTGTTGAAACGACGTCAGATCACACCTTTGGTCGGACAGACCAAGCTGTGATTGCCTGAACCGCGCAGATGCGGCTAGTCTTGCTGAACGGCAAGGGGGACTCGGCAGTGAAGCTAATTCAATTCTTGGGACTGTGTTTGGTGCTGGCATTTGGGGCAGGCGGCGCCCGGGCCGGGTTAGAAGTGTGCAATGGCACCGACTTTAAGCAAAGCGTGGCGATCGCGTATAAAGATGGAGAGACATACACGTCAGAGGGCTGGTGGACCCTTGGGCCGGGCGCGTGCAAGACACCGGTCAAGGGCGACCTGAAGCGGCGGTATTATTACGTCTACGCCAGCGCATCAGGTCGTGAGTTTTCGCCAAAGGACAAGTATACATTCTGCACAGTTTCAGAAGTGTTCACCATTGTCGGGGATGATGCTTGCAACGCGCGCGGGTATGACCGAAAGGGGTTCGCCCGTGTGGATACTGGTAAGACGGCCAAAGAATTTACGGTCATGTTGAATGGTTCAGAATTCCAAGCCAAAGCAGCGCCTCAGGTGCCTGCGCACGAACAGATGGGCGCGATTGCGCGCGATATGTTGCCTTTGCGCGTTGCGGCCGAGCCAGGGTATTATGGCGAGCCTTATTCGCAGAATGGTATCTTTCAAGGCTGCAAGTCCGGCGATTCCGGTGCGTGGTGCGCGTTTCATGCTGAGGGTTGGAAGTTCTATGCCTATTATGGGGCAGGGACTCCGATCAGCCTGTTGGACAAGCTGGAATTTCTGCCAGTGGGTACCCCGGTCAGCTTTGCCGGGGACATGATGAGCTATGGTGATATCTCGGCCGAAGTCACCTTGCGTGAAGTTGCGTATTTTCCGGGATATGACAGGCATCAGGCAAAACGTATTGCGATGCAGGGCATGTGGCGCAATGTCGATGATCCGGACTCCGAACTTTACATCGAAGGTTCAGAATTATTGGACATCTACGGCGGTGAACGTATGGGCTGGTTGTATCTGCAGATCAGAGAGCGGTGTGACAATGGCCCCGACATTGGTCCGGTGTTGATCCAGACCGAGCCGGAAAACGGCGAAAGCTACTGCTATGTGATCGAAGACGCATCAGATGATCGTCTTGAATTGCTATACTTGGGCGATCCGACGCCGCTGGTGTATCGGCGTTAAAACCCGTTCATTCGTACCGTTGTAGCAAGAGGTTCGCGACCTTGCGCGCCTCGGTCCGGGCTCGCGAAGGATCGAGAGCGACGGCGGATTGCGCGGCTTCCAGCCAGACGCCATCCATATAGCTTTGCAACGCTTCACGTACGGTTTCGCGCCGGTTTTCAGGCAGCAGACTGCGCAACTCAGCGCGTACATGTGCGGTCACACGGGCGCGGTTGATGCGATGCAGGCGTGCGAGCGGCGGGACATACGGCGCGCTACCCCAAAACTGCACCCAGACAGAGCATTGTTCGATTGTATAAAGCCGGTCGGAAAAGTTGGCGTCCAGCACCGCAATCAGGCGATCGTGCGGGGTGCGGGCCACGGCGTAGCGTTCCAGCATCGCGTCTTTCAGTAATGTCATGAGGCGACGCATCGTTGCCTCCATCAGCTTTTCCTTGGAGCCGAAATAGTAATTGATTGAAGCAGCGGTTGCGCCGGCTTCGGCAGCGATTTCAGCCATCGTCACGACGGCATACCCGCGCTGATGAACAGCGGTAATTGTGGCTTCAATCAACTCCTGATGGCGAATGTCTCGGATACGTGTGCGGCCCATACGGGTATACTTGGACGGTCTGTCCGATGGGTGCAATATTGTTGAGCAAATAAAAAAATGAAATGATCATTTAAAAATTGAATGCCGGGTGCTAGGTTTGGACGGTCCGGGGTGCCGGAGAATCTATTCCAGGAGCGCAACCATGCAGGTGCAACCGACAGCAAGCCACTTTGTGGACGGAAAATATGTTGAAGACACAGCCGGTACGCCGATCGACATTGTCTATCCGGCCACTGGCGAAGTGATCGGGCGTGTTTATGCGGCCACACCGGCCATTGTTGAGCAGGCGCTGGTCAGCGCGGAACGTGCGCAAAAGGGCTGGGCCAGGATGACCGGGCGCGATCGTGGGCGCATTCTGACACGGGCGGCGGCGATTCTGCGCGAGCGCAATCATGAGCTTTCGGTGCTGGAGACCTATGACACCGGTAAGCCGTTGCAGGAGACATTGGTGGCAGATGCCACCAGCGCGGCTGATGCGCTGGAGTATTTTGGCGGGTTGGCGGGCAGCCTGACAGGCGAGCATATACCGCTGGGCGAAGACTGGGTTTACACAGTGCGCGAACCGCTGGGCGTGTGTGTCGGTATCGGAGCATGGAATTATCCGACGCAAATTTCCTGCTGGAAGGGCGCGCCTGCGCTGGCATGTGGCAATGCGATGATTTTCAAACCATCCGAAACCACCCCGATTTGCGCCCTGAAAGTGGCGGAAATCCTGATCGAGGCTGGATTGCCCAAAGGGCTTTTCAATGTTGTGCAGGGCATGGGCGAAGTTGGTGCCGCGCTGGTGGGGGATCCACGGGTTGATAAAGTGTCGCTGACCGGATCTGTGCCAACAGGCCGTAAAGTCTATGCCGCCGCAGCCAGTCAGCTGAAACACGTCACGATGGAGCTGGGTGGCAAGTCGCCCCTGATCATTTTTGATGACGCGGATGTGGACAATGCCGTAGGCGGCGCGATCAACGGTAACTTCTATTCTTCGGGGCAGGTGTGTTCCAATGGAACGCGTGTGTTTGTGCAAAAGGGCATCAAGGACGCGTTTCTGAAACGCTTGAAAGAACGTCTGGGGGATGCCGTGATTGGTGATCCGCTGGACGAAGCGACAAGCTTTGGTCCGATGGTCAGTCAGGCGCAGTTGGATATTGTTCTGGGCTATGTCGACAAGGGCGTTGCCGAAGGTGCGCGACTGGTCAGTGGTGGCAAACAATTGGCGCGGGACGGGTTCTTTGTTGAACCGACAGTGTTTGCCAATGTGACAGATGACATGTGCATTGCGCGCGAAGAGATTTTTGGCCCGGTGATGTCGGTGCTGGAGTTTGAGGACGAAGACGAAGTCATCGCGCGGGCCAATGACACCGAGTTCGGATTGTCAGCCGGTGTGTTCACGCGCGATCTGAGTCGGGCGCATCGGGTGATTGGTCAGATGCAGGCGGGCAGTTGCTTTATCAATTCCTACAATGATGCGCCGGTTGAGGCGCCATTTGGGGGCGTCAAAGCCAGCGGCGTCGGGCGTGAAAACTCTAAGGAAGCGATCAAGAACTTCAGTCAGGTGAAATCGGTTTATGTGCGTATGGGCGATGTCGAGGCGGCCTTTTGAGCGGAGCACGCGCCCTTTTGGCGGTCTCCCACCCACCC
>NZ_JBDVNC010000010.1:0-4773 GCF_039969785.1 Shimia sp.
CTCGTCGTCGAAACGGAAGGTGTGAATTCTCGGCCCGGTTGTTGAACCAGCGCCCTGTTTCCTGGTGATCTGCGTTGCCTATGACCTTCATCGCGGCGCCGTAAGACCGCAGTAAGTCGGTCACGATGACATGTGGTGGACCAAAGCGCTTCATTGTTTTTCTGAGGAATTTCAATGCTGCTTTACGATCCCCAGCAAAGAGCTTCATTTAGGACGTTTCGATTGGAAGGCTTTCATCTGCACTCCACTCAGCCCAAGAACCATCATAGAGACGAGATTTTTCTATTCCCAGGTAACGCAGAGCAAGAAGACCACACGACGCGGCGATTCCGCGCCCGCAATATGCGATGACCTCTGCGTCTGAATTGAGCCCTTTGTCTTGATAGTGCTCAGCTAGTAGGTCTTGATCTGCTATCTTAAACGAGCCTCGCTCTTGTAGTTTTGCGGTCCGCTCAGCGACAGAAGTATGTGCCAAGTCGGGATCGATGTTTGAAATCGCAGGTATGTTTACAGCGCCCGGGATATGGCCCGATCGCCCGCCCCAAGCGTGAACTCCATGACCACGAAAAAGATCATTTGGCAGAAAATCGACGATCTTGATACTTGCATTGTCGATTGCATTCACAACATCGATTTTCTGCGCAATCCACTCCTCGCGTATTGTTGGAGCAAATTCTCCAGTATCAATAGTGGATTCCCCAGATTCAGTCGGTCGACCTTCGAGTTTCCACTGCTGAATGCCGCCGTCGAGAACCTGCACGTTATTATGGCCGTAATATGAAAGGGCCCACCAAAGCCGGGCCGATGCCAAAGGCAATCCGGAGTCATCATACACCACGACGTGGCTGTCATTCGAAACGCCTAAGTCCTGCATTTTTTGGGCAAATACCTCTGCATCAACCATCATGTCGGGAATGCCATTCGCAGTGTCCGACAATTCCGTCGACATGCCGATATAAACAGCGCCGGGAATATGCTCTGCAAGGAACTCCGTCCTATCATCAAATGCTACACCCTTGCCGTTTTCCTCTCGAAATTTCCATCGGACATCGATGATACGTATTTTGGGGTTTGTCAGTTGTGTTGCCAGCCAATTCGTATCGACAAGAGGACTCATTTGAGTTGCCACAGGTCCGTCTCCTTTTTTCGTTATGGCCAGCAATACCAAATTGTCTCGGCTTTGTCCGGAGATTGTGTGAAAAGTCCAAGAACGGAATATCATGTAGAGCATTTTTTCCTGGTTAGTCTCATGCAGAGCAAGCGTTTCGCGAGAGCTTGCGAGGTGGAAAAGTCTGCATTGAGCCATAGTGTCCAGTCCACACAAAAACCGATTGGCGCTGCAATTATCCCCGGTGCGGATCATTTTCAGGCAGCGCTTCGCACAAATCCTCGGCGTTTTTCCAATCCGGTTTGGCGCTGGTCCCAGTCTCGTCAGGAATAAACGAGGAAGCAGCAGCTCTAGCAAGATCAGGGATATAACGAGGACAGTTCGGGAAGATTTCGTCAGCATCGACCCGCACGATCATCTTGTGGCCTTCGGGGGTCGGGCCATTCACCAGAGTGCATGCCCCGTTGACGCGTAAGCGTTTCGGTTGCGCGCCAAATTCAATGAACAACAACCCTATACGAGGGGATTTCAGGGCGTTGCCAAGACTGCGATACATGGAGTTGCCGTCAATATCTGACCACTCCAATGTCGCCGGGCCGGTCACTCGCAAAAACCCCGGTGCGCCTCCCCGATAAGAACAGTCGACACTTTGCGCATGTGCCGTTGCTATGAAGAAGAACTCGGTGCACTCGATGAAATTGACATCTTGCGCTCGGAACTCAGAAAATCGACGATGCTTCTCCAACGCGTCTGCCATTCGGCGACCGTCAAACCTGTCTTGTAATTCGCGGTGCCCGTCGTGATACATGCTGGTTGGTCGTTTGTTCATAATAGGCCCTCCAAAGTAGCTTGAAGCCAGAATGCCATGAGTCCGCATTTCTTCCGAACGATCGATTCACCCCGCATCTAGGCCATTCGCGACAGGTCGATCTTCCACTATACCTAATTCTGGAAAACCTGCATGAAAATTGGGCAAAAAACCGAGAACCGACCTTCGCGCACAGTGCGGCGAAAGAGGAAAAAGAGCCCATACCGGAAGTGATGGTTTTGCGTTGCGCGCGCTCACAGCGCAATTTTCGCTGCATCAGCGTAGCCGTCGGTGTCGCGATGCGGCGTAAAGAACGGCCATTCAGGCAAATCGCAGAGAGGGTTTCATCGCTCACATGGCAGCAATTCAAAATACACTTTGTAAATTGGATTCCATCAATGCCACTATCAGACCTAAAGAATGGCGCTTGAGGGTGCCCACTTGTTTAATCAGGAGGAAAGCCATGACGAAACATGAACTATATGGATGCCCATGTTGCAGCGGCACGTTTGGCGGCTTGTTTGCAGTAAATGACACCGTGCGTGACCTGAAAGAGCAGGCCGCGAGCGGGAACGGGTGGTCCTGCAATTGGGGTATCGACTGGGCAAGTCTTGGCCGGAGGGACTTTCTGAAGTCCGGCGCAGTTGCCGCAAGTCTCGCGGCCCTCATGCCGCAACAGGGCCGTGCGCAGACTGCATCAACCGAGACAACAACCATTTTCACCAATGCCAACGTGCTCACGGTTGACGATGTTTTCTCCGAAGCCCAAGCCATCGCCGTGCGTGGCAACCGTATTCTGGCCGTAGGCACCGACGGGGAAGTTCGCGCCGTGGCTGGCGAGGACGCCACCGTGATCGATCTTGAAGGCAAGACGGTTCTGCCAGGATTTATCGACGCGCACACTCATGTCGTGTCAGGATCGGTCGTCGATGCCATCATGGAATATGTCGGCATGGCCCGCTACACGACAGTTGGTGAAGTGCTGCAGCACATCGCAATGCGGGTGGCAGAAACGTCTGCTGGCGAATGGCTGGTTTTCCGCAACTTCGACCCTGCTGTACAGGAGGGTGCCGACGCACTGACATTTGCTGATCTCGATCCGATTTCAACCGAGCATCCGATCTTTGTTCTGAATGCCTCTGGTCACCTCGCATATGCGAACTCAAAGGCATTCGAGGTTTCAGGCGTGACCAACGACGTTCAAGACCCTCCCGGTGGCGAATTCGTGCGGGACACCAATGGCAACCTGACCGGAACGATTAAGAACAACGTGGCCTTCCTGAAAATTGTCGAAAACTACCCGGCAATGATGGAAGCGAACCCGGTCGAAGGCCTGATCGGGTTGCTCGACAAATGGGCGGAATATGGCCTGACCACAGTGTCTGAACTAAGTCTTGGCGCCCTAGCGCAGTCACCCGCCGACACACAGGTTATGGCTGCGGCCGCGCAATCTGGTCGGATGAAGGCGCGAATCCGTGCCTATCCCTTTTACACACTTGGGGCCGAGGTATGGGACGAAGCTGGTGTAATGCAAGGCGACGGGAATGCTTTGGCGCGCATTGCGGGTTACAAACTGGTCGCCGATGGCTCCAACCAGGGATTCACCGGCTTGCAGCGCGACCCTTACCTGAACAGGGAAGACCGCGGGCTCGCCTACATGGAGGCGGATGAGCTAACCGCAGTAGCTCTGGAACGCGCCCAGAAAGGATGGCACCTGTCTATTCATGGCAACGGCGACGCGGCCATCGACAACATCCTGGACACATGCCAGGCGCTTGTTGATGCTGGAGTGGACATGTCGCTTGTGCGTCCTCGGATCGAACATTGCTCCATCCTGCACGACGAACAGATCGCACGCATGAAGGACCTAGGCGTCTCTGCCAGCTTCTTGATCGGGCATGTCCACTATTGGGGCATTGCCATGCGCGACGAGGTTTTCGGGGAAGACAAGGCGGAACTTCTTGACCGTTGCAGAAGCGTCGAAAAGGCTGGTGTGGGTTTCACATTGCACTCGGACTTCATGGTGACCGACCCGGACCCGCTCCACATGATCGAGATGGCCGTAACGCGCCGCACTTGGAAGGAACCTGACTATGTGTTGGCGCCGCAGGAAGCGATCTCGGTGGAATCGGCGATCCAAGCAATGACCTCTGAGGCCGCGTGGCAGCTTTTCTCAGACCACGAAGTCGGAAGCCTCGAGCCGGGCAAACTGGCGGACATGGTGATCTTGGAGCAAGATCCACGTGACGTGCGGCAAGACGAGATCAAGAACATCAAGGTCCTTGAGACGTGGATGGATGGACGTCGGGTATTTGTTGCCTGATCACTGCATCGGAAAGACTGAGCCAGCGGGCCTTACGCCCGCTGGAATCCCTTCACCAACAAAATGTGTTTCAGAGAAACGTCGATGTAAAATCTGCTAAGATCAGCATTGGCGAACGGCTGGTTAGTTGAAATAAGCTGCAACGCTGCAAATGCGTCGCTGCAAGCGCAACGGGTTTCTGCGTAAGCTCTAAAAGCCTCATGTCGGACGTCAGCTTCGTCCGCATGTCGGTCATAGACCCTACAGATTTTGCTGCATCCAGAACGAACGACCGCTTTTTCTGCTGCATTGCGGTAAATAGCCGAGACGGTCAGAGTGCTGCATGAGCGAAGGCTGCGATTTCGATCCGGCCGCTTTGGGCTCGAAGCGGACTTGCGGCGATGCAGCGGGTTGAGTTTGAATCGTGCCCCGGAAGCTGCCATTCCGGAAACGCAGATATTCCACCCATTTCAAAGGCGTGACCAGAATCTCGGACATTCGGCGGTTGGAAGCGGCCGCACGACAGCATGGACCGGAACGACGGCACTGAGCCCA
>NZ_JBDVNC010000011.1:0-11923 GCF_039969785.1 Shimia sp.
GCGTCGAATGACACTCAAAAATCCCATGTCGATCACTCCAAATCTCCCTGAACAAAAACGTCAGGGCCATGTGTTCACATGGGTCAATTCTCAGTGACAATTTGGGGGGCTACCGGGTCAGTTCTCAATGACATTCAACAGCTCACGAGGCACTGCGTGGCCTTATCGAGGGTGTAGTTTTGACACCCTCAGATGATGGATACAGCATAGATTTACGGGGAGATCTGGCTGGAATGCTGGCTTTAGCGTCTGATACAAAAGCAAAAACCGCCGTAGCCGGAGTGGCCGAGGCGGTTTCGCAAATATCGTTGGTTGCGGGAGCCCACAACCACCGCTGTCGAACAACTCTGCAATGCCGCGCTTAGATCACGAGATACACCGCAAATTGCAAAGAAAAATGTAGCAAACGGCCCATTGCCGCCGCTGGCAAGCCGATCTGGTGCCGCGCTGCAGCTTCACCAGACCTGCCATTCGCGCGCCGTGCAGCTTCCCCGAAGCAGATATTGACCTTAGAGCGCAGCAATTTGGCTTGCTGGGTGACTGCATCGCGGACAAATTGTACCTTCGCTGCGGCTGCGTAACTGTCCGCTTCTTGCAATCAGTCACGCGTTGCGCGCCTCAGGCTTGACTGTAGATCAAGCCTGAGAAAGGGACTGCAGCAGACCTATTGACGAATGGTGACTGACTTATGCAATCCGCGTGGCGTTTCGCAGTTTTCACCGGATATTTTCGAGCCACTCAGACCTATATTGAAGCTCAATTCTATGGCCCAAAACAGGATCAACTAACTCGGCACGAAACTCAACCGCTGGGCGGACACCCCCAATAGCTGGTAGTGTTCCGCACAACATGGCTGAGTGATCGATGTTTTCAATGTGAGAACCAAGTGTTGCGAGTGGGAGAATTTTTTCCAGATTGCCATCCTGATACAACACCCATTCCCCGTGTTCCTTTATCCAGGATCGCAGTTGCATTTGGCCGGTATGATCACGCACATCCTCGAAATCCCACAACGCAGCCGCACAAACTTTTGCGCACGCTTGTTTTGACGCAGCGACTGATATCGCCTCAAGCTCTCGATCAGTATGATCAGATGCCAAACCTAGCCACAGCTTACCGTCGTGATTTATCAAGAATGGCTCTGCTTCGCCAGACGTGTCGGGTCCGAGAACTTGAACAGAATTTACCTGTGTTAATAGCGAACTCGACACGCGATAAAAGAGAGGGGTCGTAGTCGGCGGCGCGACGCCAATTTTGCCTAATTCATCAATGTGGTGCTGTACCAATGCATGATCTCGCCCAGTCCAGCCTGCGACAACAAGATGTTCAATGGTGGTCTCAAAGTGCGTTAAGCCATTGGAGAATTTCATAAATTACCCCTCTTTGGAGATTGTTCCAGCGTCTCTTTCACAAACTTGACGGTTACTTGGTCCATATCATTCACTTAAATTCCGATCGCTTGGTAAGACGCTGCGATACGCTTGATTGCGATCTGATAGGCCGCATCCCTCAAGGACTGATCGCCACGACCTTCGGCTTTAGTTTGCGAGATAGCCTGAAACGCTGTGGACATCATTTCAGAGAGGCCAGACCGGACCAGATCAATTTCTTGCGGCCCGTCCGTGAAGGCTTTGTCATCACTCAATGGAAACGCCTTGCCTGTCATCGCTTCAAGCGATTGCGCCAATCTGCGGTGGCCAGTGGCCTCATAGCGGCGTTCCATCAGGCCGAATGGGATGTGTGTCAGGTTTTTAACCCACTCAAAGTAGCTGACAACCACGCCACCAGCATTTGCATACATATCCGGGATCACGACCACGCCCCTGCTCTTAAGAATTGCGTCAGCAGCGCTCGTTGTCGGGCCGTTGGCAGCTTCTACAACAACCTTGGCTTTGATCTTTGCCGCGTTTCGTTCGTGCACAACACCTTCGAGGGCCGCTGGGATGAGAACGTCGCAGTCATCTTGCAACGCATCATCGTTTTGAGCCGAGAATGTACCACCTGCAAACCCTTCAAGTTTACCAGTGACCGCAAAATGTTCCTTCAATTTTTCGATGTCGAGGCCTGCCTCGTTTCGGATGACCCCGTCGCGTTCAATGACGCTGGAAATGAGACAACCATCTTCTTCGCTTAAGAACTTAGCTGCGTGATAACCGACGTTGCCAAGCCCCTGAACTACCACTCGTTTTCTTGCTAGTGAATTGACAGCAAACCCCGTGCCTTTCAGCTCAACTTCTGAAGCGAACAGGGCTTGTGTCGCGTACTGAACGCCGCGTCCTGTTGCTTCTGTGCGGCCTTCAATGCCGCCCCCGTCCAATGGCTTGCCAGTCACACAGGCGGACCCGTTGATGTCCTCGTGTTTGTGCCGCCGATATTCGTCAGCTATCCACATCATTGTCTGCTCGCCTGTCCCCATATCTGGAGCGGGCACGTTGCTGGCAGGTGATAGAAATCCATGACGTATCAGTTCTTGGGCAAAGCGTCTGGTAATTTTCTCAAGCTCGTGTGGTTCCCATTCTGTAGGGTTTATCTCCAAAGCACCTTTTGATCCGCCAAACGGCAACCCAACAAGTGCACATTTGTAGCTCATCAAGGCGGCGAGCGCTTCGACTTCATCCTGATTCACATTTGGGGCAAACCGAATGCCCCCTTTCGCAGGAGAATGATGGGTCGAATGTGTGGCCCGCCAACCCCGAAACGTGAACATTTTGCCCCGCAACCGTACACCAAAGCGGGTGACGTATGTCGCATTACAAAACCTGATCTTATCAGCCAGGCCTTCGGGGAGGTCGATATTTTCAGTAGCGGCGATAAACATGTCATCGACGTTTTTCAAAAATGAGCCGCTCATTTCATGGCCTTTCCGTACCCACCGCCGCCGGGTGTCTTCATCACAAACACGTCATCGGCAGCCAATTGCACCTCATCGTTGCCTTTTAGTACGTTGATATGACCATCGGCACGTACAACGCTGTTTTCACCGACCGAGGCCTCCCCACCACCCGCAGCGCCATGGGGCGGCACTTTGCGATGTGATGACAGGACCGTCACCGTCATTGGCTCAAGAAAGCGCAACCGGCGGACAATCCCGTTCCCGCCAGAATATTCGCCTACTCCACCAGAGCCTTGTCGGATCGAAAACTCATCGACCCGAACAGGAAACCGTGTTTCCAAGACTTCAGGGTCTGTCATTCGGGTGTTGGTCATGTGGCTGTGAACCGCGCTGGTGCCATGATAACCGTCGCCCGCCCCGGTGCCTCCACAGATCGTTTCGTAGTTTTGATGCACGTCGTTACCATAAACAAAGTTGTTCATCGTGCCTTGGCTCCCAGCAATGACGCCAAGCGCGCCATAAAGCGTATCCGCAATGGCCTGACTGACCTCGGTGTTGCCTGAGATGACAGCGGCAGGTGCGTTGGGGTTGATCATACTGCCTTCAGGGACCACCAGATTGAGAGGCTTCATACATCCCTCGTTCATCGGAATGTCACTGCCAACCAAAGTACGGAACACATACAAGACGACCGCGCTACAGATCGCCATCGGCGCGTTGTAATTGAACTCGTTCTGTTCAGAGGTTCCGCCAAAGTCGATGGTCGCTTGCCGTGCCGACTTATCAACAGTGATCGCCACTTTGATCTGATCACCACTGTCGAGCGGATAGGTGAAACTGCAATCGCGCAGCACATCAAGCACGCGGCGCACGCTTTCTTCCGCATTGTCCTGCACGTGATTCATGTAGGCGTGTACAGTATCTAGACCGAACTGCTGGGTGATCTTGGTCAACTCGCCAGCACCAGTCGCGTTAGCGGCAATCTGGGCAGACAGGTCAGCCATGTTCTGATCGATATTGCGGCAAGGGTATTTGCCCGAAGCAAGTAATTCACGCGTTTGCGCATCACGCAAGTTGCCTTGCTGTACCAATAGGAAGTTGTCGATCAAAACGCCTTCTTCTTCGATTACGCGGCTATCTGGTGGGGCTGATCCGGGGGTCTTGCCACCGATATCGGCATGGTGCCCACGGCTGGCGACGGTGTAGATGATCCGTGTCCCAGCATTGTCGAACACAGGGGTGATGACCGTTACGTCAGGCAAATGTGTGCCGCCGTTGAAGGGGTTGTTCATCATGAACACGTCCCCAGGACGGATCTTGCCTGCGTTCTGGCGCAAGATAACCCTTACGCTTTCGGACATTGAGCCAAGGTGAACAGGCACGTGCGGTGCATTGGCGACCAAATCACCGAATTCATCAAAGATCGCGCAAGAGAAGTCGTAGCGTTCCTTGATGTTGACTGAATAGGCCGTGTTCGCCAGCGTCGCGCCCATTTGATCAGCGATCGACATGAAGAGGTTGTTGAATACCTCAAGCATGACGGGGTCGACCTTTGTGCCAATGGCCTCTTGGCGCGCAACCGCGGAGGTCCTACGCAGCACAAGGTTTCCACCACTGATGCATTCTGCTTCCCAACCTTGCTCAAGGATGTTGGTTCCAGTCGGCTCTGTGACAATTGCCGGACCCTGAACCACCTCGCCGACACACATCGTTGTGCGGTCGATCACGGGGACTTCACGCACTTTACCGTTTGACCACATTTGAGAGTGCTTAGGAGCGGAAGACACCGCTCCCGTATCTGGCAGGGTCACTGTTTCGCCCGTTGCACCGATTGCTTCGGCGGTCAAAACGTCAATCAGCAGGGTCGCGTTTTCCGGAACGAAGCCGAACCTTTGCTGATGTGCCGTCTCAAACGCCTTTGTCATCTCGTTCATCGTACCAAACGGCACTTCTAATGTTTGCTGCGCGCCATCAGGGCGGACATGTGCCATTGTCACTGTTGTTATCTGCGCATGTGGGATGCCTTGGCCCGTTACTTCGGCCACGGCGGCGGCTGCGAGACCATCCAAAACGAATTCGGCCTCTTTGATCTGATCAAACCCCATGCCGAACTGATGTTCGCGCATGGCACGCACGTCGGCCAAGCCCATCCCAAAGGCGGACAAGACACCTGCGAACGGATGGATAAAGACACTTTCCATGCCAAGTGCATCGGCGACCAGACACGCATGTTGCCCACCCGCGCCACCAAAGCAATTCATGGTGTATTTGGTAACGTCATACCCGCGCTGCACGCTGATTTTCTTGATGGCGTTTGCCATGTTTTCAACTGCGATCCGCAGGAAACCTTCTGCTAGTTCCTCGATTGACATGTCGCTGCCAATCTCTGCTGCCAAGGCGTCAAACTTGGCGCGCACAGCATCAACGTCCAAAGGTTGATCGGCATTTGGCCCAAAGACCGGCGGAAACAGATCTGGCTGCAATTTACCAAGCAACACGTTGCAATCAGTCACTGTAAGCGGGCCGCCGCGCCGGTAAGCCGCGGGGCCAGGATTTGCCCCTGCGCTTTCGGGGCCAACCTGCATACGCCCGCCGCGGTAAGAGAGAATTGACCCCCCACCCGCCGCGACAGTGTGAATGGACATCATCGGCGCACGCATCCGCACACCTGCAACTTCAGTCTCAAAGTTACGTTCAAACTCCCCCGCATAGTGGCAGACATCAGTTGACGTACCGCCCATGTCAAAACCAATAAGTTTGTCATATCCAAACTCTGCCGCCGTACGGACCATGCCCACGACACCTCCCGCGGGGCCAGACAGGATGGCATCACGTCCTTCGAAAAGTGTCGCGTCAGTCAGCCCACCGTTTGAGCGCATGAACATCAGGCTTTCACAGCCACCCTTTGACGTGCCCAATGCATCAGCCACTTGTTTAACGTAGCGCCCTAGGATCGGAGACAGGTAGGCATCCACTACAGCGGTATCACCACGAGATACGATCTTAATAAGAGGGCTGGCCTCATGGCTCAAGGATACTTGGGTAAAACCAGATTGCTTGGCCATCAGTCCCAGTTTCTGCTCATGATCCGGAAATCGATAGCTATGCAGCAACGCAATCGCGACGGAACGATATCCTTTGCCATATGCGCGCGATAACGCCTCGCGGGCATAGGTCGTATCAAGGGCCGTTATGGTTTCACCATTTGCCCCAATCCGTTCCTCAATTTCGATCACATCTTCATAGAGCAATTCGGGCAGCTCAATATCTAAGTCAAACAACCGTGGGCGGTTTTGATACCCGATGCGCAACAGGTCGCCCATGCCCTTGGTGATCAGCAACAATGTCCGCTCACCCTTGCGCTCCAACAAAGCGTTGGTCGCAACCGTTGTTCCCATTTTTACTGCCCCGATTTGACCATTTGGAATAGCGTCATCAGGACGAAGCCCCAAAAGTTCGCGAATGCCATGAACAGCCGCATCGGGGTACACTTCTGGATTTTCAGACAACAGTTTATGCGTTTTCAATTCACCCTCCGGTGTCTTGGCCACGATGTCTGTAAATGTGCCGCCACGATCTACCCAAAATTGCCACATTAGACATATCTCCTTTGTTTGCGGGCGTCATGCGACCCGCAGTCGTCTATTTTTTAAGGGAAGTTCTTCTACTGCAAAGCGTTTGGCAGGAAGAGAGCGATGCTTGGAAAAGCGATTAGTAGAAAGGCCATGGTCAGCATTGTCAGACAGTATGGTAGCGCGCCCAACATAACCTCATTCAGGCTGCCGGATTTGCGAGCACCCTGCACGACGTAGAGGTTCAGACCAACGGGTGGCGTAATCAAAGCCATTTCGATGAGAACAATCATCAAGATGCCAAACCAGACGACATCAAACCCTTGGGCCACGACCAACGGGACGATGATCGGTATGGTTACAACCATCAGAGACAGCGTTTCGATGAAGAATCCCAAAACGATGTAAAGCACAACAACAACAAGGATTGTCTTCAGTGGTGTGAGGCCAAGGCCCGTCATGAATTCGGTCAACTCGCGGCCCAAACCCGCAGAGGCCAGTGTGAAGTTCAGGAAAGACGCGCCGATCACGATTAACATGATCATGGATGTGATCTTGACCGTACCAGTGAGGCTTTGTGTGAGCATCGACAACGACACGCCGCCAAACACCAAGGCAATGACAAGTGAACCCGCGACACCTACCGCGGCGGCCTCCGTTGGAGTTGCCCAGCCTCCGTAAATCGAACCAACAATCGCACCAAACAAGATCAGGATGGGAACCAAATCGATTAGAGCACGTAGCATCTTTGCAAATGGGAACGTTCGGCGTGTTCCGCCTAGATCAGGTCGGATTAGACAAATGATCACAGTGATCGCCATGAATCCGATCGCCAGTGCAAGTCCGGGTATCAGGCCCGCCAGAAATAACTGGGGAATGGAAGATTGTGTCAGAAAACCATAGACGATCAGATTGATCGACGGCGGGATCATGATGCCCAAAGTGCCGCCAGCTGCGATTGCACCCGAGAATAGTTTGGGATCATAGCCGAGCTTTTCCGCTTGTGGCATTGCAACTGTGGCAACTGTCGCGGCGGTCGCAACAGACGAACCAGACGTGGCTGAAAACATCGTAGCCGTAGCGATATTGGCATGTACCAAACCGCCCGGCAGCCAAGATACCCAACGATCCAATGCAGCGTAAGTTTTGGTTGCCACACCGCTGCGTACAAGGATTTCACCCAACAGCACGAAAAACGGAATGGCGATCAAAGTGGCGGAATTGGAGGACGACCAGACCATATTGCCTAGCCCGCGTGTGAGCGGAAAGTTAGAGAAAAACGTATCAATTCCGAAACCCAGAAGGAACAAGACAATACCGACCGGAATCGAGAGTGAGAGCAGGCCCAGTAGCCCAACAGAGACATAACCGATCATTGCAAGGTCTCCTGCTCGGCAAACGCGCCGACGAAATTTTCTGTTTCAGAATGGCGGCGTTTCATCAAAAGGCTGAGGGCGGCGAGCGTCGTTAACGTTGTCATAACTGCAAACCAGACCCAGCCTGCGAACCATGGCAGTTGCACCCAAACAAGTGGTGTTTCCAACGGCGTGTTTGCCCGCGATCCATTCATGATAGACCGTTCCAACACAGGCCACGCCTTAATAGCGATCGTGACGATGACGCCCGACATGACAATCATGGAAAAGACATCGAACAACGCGCGTTTAAAGCTGTCCGCGCGACTGCGGAGAAGATCAATCCGGACATGCCCCAACTCAAGTAAAGTAAAGGACATGCCCCAGGACGTCGCAAGTGCCATAGCATAACCCGCGATCTCTTCGGTGCCACCAAAGGACGTACCGATCTGGCGCATAATGATGTCTGCGAGCACAAATCCTGCACAAAGCAGTAGGCCGGCTCCAACAACAAGGGCGACCCATTTGTTGATAACCCTCAGTTTATGTATCATTTTTAGTTCCATTTTCGGTACGTCCTTTGATCTTGTCGATTAGTTGATTGTTACGCCAACGACCTGACCAACGCTTGCGTTCCAACGCTCAGCCCAATCACCCCCTGCACGTTCGGCCCATTCTGGCAGAACTTCACCGGTCAAGATGTTGCGCGCATGTTCAAAGTCCGCTTCGCTCACGTCAACGAGGGTCATGGAGCGCGCGTCACCGGATGGGCATTCGCCATTGCCTGTCAGGCAAGCGATGTCGTTAACCAAAGCGTCTTGTGCGCTGGACCATGCAGGGTCTTCAAATCCGCTTACGACTTCACTTGAGATAAGCGCCTGTGTGTCAGCGTCCAAACTGTTCCACTTGTCCAAGTTGATCGCTGTCACGACTGAATCCCAGCCACCCAGAGGAATTGGCATCAGGTGAGTTGAGACTTCCCACCAGCCAGCGCTGTAGCCAGAACCGGCGCCTGTAACAGCACAGTCAACCGTACCCGTTTGCATCGCACCGGGAACCTCACCAAAGGAAACGCTAACGCTTTCCGCGCCAAGGGCTTCGAGGAGCTTCGCAGTCATACGGCCAGAGGCACGGATTTTTAGGCCTTCAAGATCAGCAAGGCTGGATACGTCTGCATTGCAGAATACGACCTGCGGTGGATAAGGCGCAATTGCGAGGACATGAGAGTTGAAGCGAACTCGGTAGATGTCCGCGACCATCGGGCGTGCGGCATCGACCATTGCGCGGGCTTCATCAGCAGTTAGAGCGAGCAAAGGTACGTCCAAGCCTTCCAACTCAGGCGCATCGGCGACGGCATAGTCGGCAACAGTCATTGCGACGTCATAGACGCCTTGGCCAAGCAATGGATAAATATCACCAAGACCGAGGCTCATGGCATTGTGTGTTGTTAGTTCGACATTGATGTTGCCACCGGACGCTTCTGGCAATGTCGTGCTCCAGAACGGGGCCTCATATTGGTTGTGCAATGGCAGGCTTGACCAACTACCGACAACGGAAAGATCTTTGGCCATGGCAGGTGACGCCAGTGCTGTTGTTGTGATGAGTAGTGCGATTGTCTTTTTCATTTTCTTAGTTCTCCTTGTTGATTTAGTGTCTTGGTAGAATTGTCGTTTCAGCGTCTTCCGCGACGTCAGAAATCAGCATGTGACCCGGTGAATGTGTTATGCAGATTGGTAGTTTTGCATCGAGCAGGACATTTTGGGGCGTCACACCACAGGCCCAGTACACTGGGATCTCGCCGGCCTTCACGTCGACAGCGTCGCCCCAATCCGGCTTGAAAAGATCCGCGATACCGATCTGCGAAGGGTCCCCAACAGCGATCGGTGATCCATGCGCCTGAGGATACTTGCTGCTGATCGCCTTCGTTTGAGCAACTTGATTTTCTGGGATCGGGCGCATTGTCACGACCATCTTGCCTGCAAACCGACCGGCAGGTGTCAATTCAATGCTTGTACGGTACATCGGAACGTTGCGGCCCGTCTCAATGTGCCGCACTGGAATGTCGCTGCGAAGAAGCGCGTTTTCGAACGTGAAGGAACACCCTAAGGCCACCGTCACAAGATCACCCGACCAGACGTGTGAGATATCCGTGACTTCATCACTCAAAGCCCCATCGCGAAAGACACGGTACTTTGAGACATCTGTGCGAATATCAATATCGCGACCAAGTGTTGGCAGATTTGGATTGCCCGTGTCGCCCAAACCTACGACAGGGCATGGCTTTGGATTTCTTTGACAAAACCGCAGGAAGTCCAGAGCAAACTCTTTAGGGAGAATTGCGAGATTGCATTGAAGCTTGCCTGCGGCCAAACCAGCAGTGTGACCATCATACAACCCACCCCGAATAGCCTTTCGAACCTTGTCAGCAGAAGAGGTCTTTAGGTCTGAATGAGATGCAGTTTGTGAATTCATAGTGATCGCCCCTGTGATGTCACAAAACTATCACATGGGATTGTTCATCAAATCAAATTATCATTTTAGATCACTGATGATAGATAATTTGAAACTATTTGGGGTGCGAAACTTCCCACTCTAAAGCGGTGGAACGCGCGATTTCCGCACTGTTTTCAACAAGAAAGCTGCGAGGTTCGGACAGATACGATGCTGTAAACTCCAAAGGTTGCGGGCGAAAGCCGGGGTCAAACTCAACGATCTGGCCCGACGCCAGAAAATCATTCGCAAGCGCTCTAGGATAGGGACCGACCGCGATTCCTGCTGCGATCATCTTGAGACTCGCTGATAAAGATGCAGACGCAAACACCCGCGCTTTCGGCCCGACAGTGCGCGATAGCTCCGAGATTAGTTCTCGATAAGGACGCGTCTTATTTGAGTAAGAAATGACCGGAATTTCTGTCAAGTCAGTGATTGGATTTGTAGAGGCGCGATACCAATGCAACTCGAAGGGTGGGAGGGTTACATTTTCCACAGTGAACTCGGACACGGGGCCCATCAGAAACACCAAATCAAGCCTGCGTTCAAGAAGCGCTGTGCGCAAATTCAAGGAAATATCGACGGTAAGATCGACGTTCACACGCGGGTATTCCTTGCTGAACGCTTTGAGAAACTCGGGCAGCCAAGCCTGCGCAATTGTCTCTGACGCCCCAACCCGAAACAACCCTTCAGTCTCCGCCGGATTAGCAACCCGCTGCTTGATCTCTTCTTCAACGAACAACATCTGTTCGGCGTAGGACAGTAGCAACATCCCTTGCTTTGTCAGAACAAGGTCTCCGCTACCCCTTTCAAACAGAGAGACACGCAGTTCTATCTCAAGATTCGAGATCCTTGTGGAAACCGCCGGTTGCGATAGGTGCAGACGATCTGCCGCTTTCCTAAAGCCGCCGAGCCGAGCGACCCAAAGAAATGTTCGGATTTGTTCAAAGGTCACAAGGCATTCACAATATTTATCAAGGATGCGCCGAACCCATAGGGAAAATTCTCCTAAAAGTATAGCCTAACTAGATATTGCGTGGCGCTACCGCTTAAAGGGTAAGCGCCTCAATCGGTTTCTTAAAGCAGTCGTTCATGCGCACCGCAGCATTGGTGGATTTGGGCTCTCCGCCGACCTCGGATGCGGCGCAGCATCCTTTCAAATTGGCCCCGTCCAGTTGGTCACAGACGGCCCATAAGAGACCTTCGACATCCCGCTAACATTCTGCGGTTGCAGCCCGCATTCCGGTCATTCGCTGCGATAGCAAAATCTCTAGGTCGACGAACTGGTAAGATGCGGACAAAAGTGAGCTTTCGACGCACAATGTCCAATGTCGGCTATGGATTGCGCAGCCGGGCGGTGTCAGAGGAATCTCGGTTGTGAAGGGCAGGGCGGCGATCTAGCTTCTGCTCATGACAAAACGCTCCCCATTTCGCTATTTTAAAACCAGCCCTGAGATTATCCGCCTTGCGGTGATGATGTATGTCCGGTTTCCGCTTTCGCTTCGGAATGTCGAAGACTTGCTGCATGAACGCGGCATCGACGTGAGCCACGAAACCATTCGTTTCTGGTGGAACAGATTTGGCCCGATGTTTGCTGCAGAAATTCGCCGAAAACGCGTAAATCAGATGCGGTGTTATTCGAACTGGCGATGGCATCTTGATGAGGTTTTCGT
>NZ_JBDVNC010000012.1:0-4207 GCF_039969785.1 Shimia sp.
CTTCAAGGCCAGTTCAGAAGCTGCAAAGAAAACCACAAAGGAGGCCACCATATTGACCAAAGCATAGCCGCCGATACATAAATAAAGCGGGTCAAATCTCGGTGACAATACCGGGTCAGTTATCAATGACATTCAACAGGCATGTTTATTTCAATTGATAATTTCTCTGTCGCCGGATAACCCTGCTGGCCCTCAAAGAAGCTTTCTCGTATCAACTCAAACATTGAAAATTTATCTAGGTCTGACTTGTCAAACACAAGAATAAGTATATCGCATAGGGAGATTATATCTGATTTTGAAAGTTGTTGATCAACAACAGTTGTTGCCGGCTGATTTTCCAACACTCTATATATCTTGCTTCTTATTTTGGCGTCGGTCTCATCGAGACTTGAGGCTATTTGAAGTGGGCCAATTTCAAGATTCAGACCCTCTTCAATGGCTGAAATACAGGCAAATTCGTTAGCCTTGTCTTCATAGGCGCTAACTAGAGAAATATTCTTCTGTCCGAGTATCAAGCTGAGCTTTTTGAACTGTTCCCGAAATATTGCTTCGATTAAAGCTTCAAGCTGTTCTGGAATCTCAGGTTGGGATAGGGTGCCGATCCGTAGGATGTTTCTCATGTATTCTTGAGGCTCCTAATGTCCTTGAGTTGTGGATTTTGAATTCGGTGTGCTTAGTAAAGGAATTCGATCTCAATCTGCGGTTGCTGGGGTGCTAGGGGTAGAACTACCGCAAGGTCATCATTGTTACTCAGCACTGATTGGTAAGGCGGTGTCAGAGGAAACTCGGTTGTGAAGGGCAGGGCGGCGATCTAGCTTCTGCTCATGACAAAACGCTCGCCTTTTCGCTATTTTAAAACCAGCCCTGAGATTATCCGCCTTGCGGTGATGCTCTATGTCCGATTTCCACTTTCATTGCGCAATGTGGAAGACCTGCTGCACGAACGGGGCATCGACGTGAGCCACGAAACCATTCGTTTCTGGTGGAACAGATTTGGCCCGATGTTTGCTGCAGAAATTCGCCGAAAACGCGTAAATCAGATGCGGTGTTATTCGAACTGGCGATGGCATCTTGATGAGGTTTTCGTGAAGATTAACGGCGAGCAACACTACCTCTGGCGGGCCGTTGATCACGAAGGCGAAGTGCTGGAAAGCTATGTTACGAAGCGCCGAGGTCGCACTGCAGCCCTTTAATTCTTGAAGAAAGCGATGAGAAGGTATGGGCCGCCCGAAGCCATCGTTACTGACAAATTGCGGTCGTATGGTGCTGCGATGAAGGTTATCGGAAATGCTGACCGGCAAGAAACAGGTCGTTGGAAGAACAACCGCGCAGAGAATTCCCATCTACCCTTTCGACGAAAAGAGCGCGCCATGCACCGCTTTCGCCGAATGCGAAGTTTGCAGAAATTTGTTTCTATCCATGCATCCGTTTTCAACCACTTCAATCAGGATCGTAGCCTTTCGAAAAGATGCCATTTCAAGCTTAACCGCACCGCTGCTCTCGCTGAGTGGCGCGGGCTTTGCGTGGCATAAAGGACAGCTTCACTGGCCTAGTAGAGACTGGTTCGAATTTGTCTGACACCACCGACGTGAGGCTGACCTCGCCGATCATCCCACCGTGAAGCCCACCGCCTTGGTGGCCGACGCCATTATGGATGTGAGCCATCGCGGTGATGTGGTGCTGGATGCCTTTGGTGGCTCCGGGGCGACCCTGCTGGCCGCCGAGAAAACCGGCCGTAAAGCCTGTCTGATTGAGCTGGATCCGCTCTACGTCGATGTCAGCATCCGCCGTTGGCAGGAGATGACTGGTCAGAAGGCCCGTTACGGCGAGACAGGTGAGACCTTCGATGCGCGTGTTGCGGCTCAGATCGAACTCACTGAGAAGGAGTTGACCAATGTCTGATCAACAACAGGACTATGAGGTGGGTTACGGCAAGCCCCCCAAGAGCGGTCAGTTCAAGAAGGGCCAATCGGGAAACTCTAAAGGGCGCCCGAAAGCTGCAAAGGGCATTCTTGCCAGCCTGAAACGTGAGTTGGAAACCAAGATTGCCGTGCGCGAAGGCAATCGCGAGGTTTGCATGTCCAAAGCGGAAGCGATGGCCAAGCAGATTATAGCTAAGGCACTCAAGGGTGACCCGCAAGCAATGATGGTCATTCTCAAGCTCGACCCGGAACTTTTTGGTGCCGCGGCTGACGGTGTCGAACCCTTGTCGACGAAAGAAGTCCCGGAAGATGTCGACTATGACATTCTGCGGGATTTTTTTACTGAAGCCTCGGAAAATGAAGAGCCAGCGTGTGTAGATGACGGTGAGCACCTCATGCATTGGGAGGTGCCCGATGACGAGTCTTGACCCTCAAATGATCCGGCAGGCCTCCCGCGAGGTCTGCAGGGACAATTTCTTTCCGTTTGTCTGGCGGGTTTTTGATGCACTGCATCATGGGGCTAATGACAAGTTTGAACCAGCCTGGCACATACGGGCCATGTGTCACGAACTCGACGCCGTGCGCCAGGGTGACAACAAGCGTCTTGTGATCAACATCCCGCCCCGTTGTCTGAAGTCGGTAACTGTTGCGGTGGCCTATGTGGCCTTTTTGTTGGGGCATGATCCGGCGGCCAAGATCATTGTGGCGAGCTATGGCCTCGATTTGGCGCGCAAGCATTCCGACGATTGCCGTCGGGTGATGGCGACACGTTGGTATCAGCAGATGTTTCCGCAGACCCGGTTGGCAAAGAAAGGCAACACGTCTGAAGAGATCAAGACAACCAAAGGGGGCAGCCGCAAGGCTGTTTCCATTGGCAGCGCTGTCACCGGGCACGGTGCTGACTACATCATCATTGATGATCTTCTGAAGGCCGGCGATGCCAACTCAGAGGCGGAGCTTGTTCGTGCTCAGGAGTTTATCGAAGGCACGTTGCTGTCACGCTTTGACAATCCTGCTGAGGGCCGTGTTGTGATGGTCGCTCAGCGTCTGCATGAGATGGATCCACCGGGGTACTTGTTGGACAAAGGCACCTATCGCCATCTGAACTTACCGGCGATTGCTGAAGATCATGAAGTTGTCTCGACAGGGGGCAACAAAGTGCTGCGTCGTAAGCCCGGTGATCTTCTGTTTGCCTCTCGCCTGGATCAAGTCACTCTTGGTCGCATGCGTCGTGAGATGGGGTCGGCAATCTTTAACTGTCAGTATCAGCAGAACCCAATTGCGCCCGATGGCTCGCCTCTCCGGTGGGAGTGGTTCAACACTTATGAATACGTTGAAGATCGTAACTGGTATCAGTTGATCATCCAAAGCTGGGACACAGGTACGTCGGCAGATCCGAGGTCTGACTTCTCGGCCTGTACCACCTGGGGGTTCCGGGAAAATGCCTGGAACCTTCTTGAGGTCTGGCGTGGGCAGCTTGATTACCCGGATCTCAAGGCTAAGACTTTGCAGTTGGTGGGCAAGTGGGATCCTGACCGGGTTTTGATTGAAGATGCGGCGACAGGCAGGCCGCTTTTTGATGAATTATTCCGGGATGACAGGCGCCGTTATGAGCGCGTCAGGCCTGACAAGGATAAGGAAACGCGCTTTCAGTCGGCCTGTGCGCCCGTTGAAGAAGGCAAGATTCACTTGCCGGTCGATGCGCCATGGCTGACTGCTTTTAAACGTGAACTCCAGTCATTTCCGCGCGGACGTAATGATGATCAGGTGGACAGCTTCAGCCAGTTCCTGAACTGGTCGAAAGGAAACGGGTTTTATCGTGCTCTTGGGCGGGAACACCCGATTAATGTCCAGCGCCGCGAGCGGAGTAGGTTAAGGCAGCGGCGTTAGGAGCGGAAGGTCACTCAGTTGGGGTGCGAAGGCGCGAGTGGCCTCCGACCAAAATACTGCGCAGGTGGATGTCGGTGGCCTGATAGGTTCAAATCGGGAGCCCACAACCACCGCTGTCGAACAACTTTGCAATGCAGCGCTTAGATCACGAGATACACCGCAAATTGCAAAGAAAAATGTAGCAAACGGCCCAAAGCCGACCTTGATGCATTTTGCGGCGAACGGCTCTTCTCTGCCCTAATCGACATTATTCACGCCAGCTGTCTAAAATCCGAAGTTAAACAGCAGCCGAGATTGCTTCAGCCGTTCGCGTTGGATCAAGTACCATGACGTTGTGATGTCCATCAATTTCCGTGCCGTGGAAACGGGGATCAGCCTCTGACGCCTGCAAAAAA
>NZ_JBDVNC010000013.1:0-168789 GCF_039969785.1 Shimia sp.
GTTCATTCTGTTTTTGATGAGGTCATCGACGACGGCTGGTTCGGCGAGAGTTGAGGTGTCTCCGAGGGCTCCGAAGTCGTTTTCTGCGATTTTTCGCAGGATGCGGCGCATGATTTTGCCGGAGCGTGTTTTGGGCAGGCCGGGGGCCCATTGGATCAGGTCGGGAGAAGCGATGGGGCCAATCTCGGTGCGGACCCATGTGCGCAGCTCTTTGTAGAGCTCATCCGTGGGTTCGACGCCGTTCATCAGAGTGACGTAGCAATAAATGCCCTGACCCTTGATGTCATGCGGATAGCCCACCACGGCGGCCTCGGCCACGGCGGCATGCGCCACCAGCGCGCTTTCAACCTCGGCCGTGCCCATGCGGTGGCCCGAGACGTTGATCACATCATCGACCCGTCCGGTGATCCAGTAATCACCATCTTCATCACGCCGACAGCCGTCACCGGCAAAGTAATAGCCTTTGTAATCCGAGAAATAGGTCTTCTCGAACCGCTCGTGATCGCCCCAGACGGTGCGCATCTGGCTGGGCCAGCTGCTTTTGATCGCCAGCACACCTTCGACGCCATCGCCGCTGATCTCTTCGCCCGATTGCGGGTCCAGCACCACCGGATGCACGCCAAAGAACGGCTTCATCGCGCTGCCGGGTTTGGTCGCATGCGCGCCGGGCAGGGGGGTCATCATGTGACCACCGGTTTCGGTCTGCCACCAGGTGTCCACGATCGGGCAGCGCCCGCCGCCAACAACCTCGTTATACCAGTTCCAGGCCTCGGGGTTGATCGGTTCCCCGACCGTGCCCAGAATACGCAGGGAAGACAGATCGCAGCTTTCGACAAAGCTGTTGCCCTGACCCATCAGCGCACGCAACGCGGTGGGGGCGGTGTAAAACTGGTTCACCTTGTGCTTTTCACAGACCTGCCAGAACCGCGATGCATCCGGATAGGTTGGCACACCTTCAAACATCAGCGTGGTGGCGCCATTGGCCAGCGGGCCATAGACGATATAGCTGTGGCCGGTGACCCAGCCCACATCGGCCGTGCACCAGAAGACATCACCATCGTGATAGTCAAAGGTGTACTGATGCGTCATCGAGGCAAACACCAGATAGCCCCCAGAGCAGTGCACCACACCTTTGGGCTGACCGGTTGAGCCGGATGTATAGAGAATGAACAGCGGATCTTCGGCGTTCATCTCGGCAGGTTTACAATAGTCGTTCGCCTCCAGCGCCATTTCGTTATAGTCAAAATCGCGATCTGCAATCCACGTGGTCTGATCGCCGGTCCGTTTTACCACCAGACATTTAACAGTGTCTTTACAGTGCAGCAGCGCCGCATCCACATTGGATTTAAGCGCGGTTTTGCGCCCGCCACGTGGCGCGGTGTCGGCGGTGATCACAACCTTGGCGTCACAGCCATTCACCCGCGCAGCCAGCGCGTCTGAGGAAAAACCAGCAAAAACAATAGAGTGTATGGCACCAATGCGCGCACAGGCCAGCATGGCATAGGCCGCTTCGGGGATCATCGGCAGATAAATCACCACCCGGTCGCCTTTGCGCACGCCCAGTTCTTCCAGGATATTGGCAAAGCGACAAACGCGCTTGTGCAGCTGGGCATAGGTGATGTGCTGGGCCGGCTCTTCGGGGTCATCGGGTTCAAAAATGATCGCGGTCTGATCGGCGCGGGTTTCCAGATGGCGGTCAATACAGTTGGCGCTGACGTTCATCGTGCCGTCTTCGAACCACTTGATGTCAATATTGCCGGGCGTAAACGAGGCATTGGAGACCTTGGTGAACGGCTTGATCCAGTCAATCCGTTTGCCATGTTCGGCCCAGAACGCATCAGGATCCGCAATCGACGCCGCATACATCGCATCATACGTCGCCAAATCTGCATGCGCTCCAGACGATAACTCAGAAGATGGGGGATAGCTGCGATTTTCGGTGGATTCAGAAGACATGGAGGCTCCTCCCTCGGTCATTGATGTGTGCCCAAACGCTGGTGACGTGCGGGAAAGCACACACATGTTTCAGTCAAGGAGGATCATATGCGGGACAGAAAATAATGAAATAAGACACGGAAAGATAACAAAGTTTTTGTAAAGAATTTTCCAATATATTCGATTATTTGTAAAAAATATCCCAGTTATTTGAAAATATTCAAAGTTTGCAATGGGTTGGTCGTCACCCTGTTTCCAAAGATCTAAGGAGCAGGAGGAACAGCGCCATATTGTTAGCGCCCATACCCAGTATTGCGGAGGTGTGACAAAACGCTTCACCCTTGATGGATACGCCGGGTTTTCCTGCCACGAGTCGCTGCGGAATGTGAAAGCGACGACTTAGAGTTGCCTCATTTTTATCCCGATTCCTCCCAACGATATCCTGAATTGATGTGCAAATTGTCGATGAACCAAACCCGAAATGTCGGGCAGAAAACTAGAATCACGAAGGCCGGGCACCTGCTTTCATCTGTCCCGGAGGGCAGACCATGAATATGACGCGCACGACAAATGCACTGACAGTAAGACCAGAGCAGGGGCAATGGCACCCGGTGGTCCGGGCTCGTCTTGCTGGAAAATTCGATGCCATCGCACGTCTGGTTTCCGGGCGTAAATCGGGCGGGGCGCTGGAATTCGACGTGATCAAACACGGGCACAGTGCACTTTCTCTGGAAGTCAGGTCAGGCGGGCGGCGCGCCTATCTCAAACTATTTGATACGTCACACACGGATAAAGCTTATCGGCGTGAAAAGGCCTCGCTTTGCGCGCTGCGCGACAGCGGGCTTGTTCCACGCATTCTTGCGTTTTCCGATGGCCCACGGTTTATTCTGTGCACATGGTCTGACGGCGCCAGCGAATTGCAGCAAAACATCCCAATGGGGCCGACGGCATTCGCGCGAAATCTGGGCAAATGGCTTGCCGATCTGGACAGCGCCGTACCCGGAGAAACGGCGTGCGGTAACTGGTATGGATATTTGCAAAGCTTTGGCGCCTCGCTGGATATGGATCGCATTCAGGTCGCGCGTGACGTTTTAATGGAAATTCCCCTGTGCGGACGTGCGTTATCACGCAATGATGCTGCCTTGCAGAACTTTGTCACCAACGCAGAAGGCCAGTTGATGGGCTGCGACTTTGATCTGGCCCAGATGCGGCCCCGGGGTTGGGATTTCGTATTGGGCCATATTGGCCTGATTGAACGGTTCCCGGATCGGATAGAAGAAGTCCTGACGGCTTATACCGACGGCTTCTCGCGCGCACATCGCGGGGCTTTGATTGTAGAAGAGCTGAACGTGGTTGCCCGTATCCTGTATTGCGCACGTGCTTTGGCGACGGGCGATACGGCTGACATTATTCAGTGGCAGTAGATACGCTGTAGTACTGCTGGCGGAATTCCGGGCGCTTCATTGAAGCGCCCGGTGTGTTTTTAGAACATGATGATTTCGTCTTCGATGTCATCTTCAACCTGAGCATTCGTGCCCCCGGAAGCATTTTCGTCGAAATTGTTGGTCATCAAGGCCATGATATCGTCCAGCGACACATCGCCATTGTCGTCAGGGTGCAGAACGAATTCAGGCAAGCCCGCTGCTGCGGCTTTCGAAGACGTACCCATCGAGCCGCTTCCTGCAGTGCCTGAGCCCTTGGTGCCCGACCCTTTTGAGCCTGAACCTTTTGACCCTGAGCCCTTGGTACCTGACCCGCTGGTTCCTGAACCCTTGGTGCCGGAGCCTTTCGTGCCTGACCCGCTGGTTCCTGATCCTTTGGTGCCTGAGCCTTTCGTGCCTGACCCGCTGGTTCCTGATCCTTTGGTGCCGGAGCCTTTCGTGCCTGACCCGCTGGTTCCTGAACCCTTGGTGCCGGAACCCTTCGTGCCCGACCCGCTGGTTCCTGACCCTTTGGTACCGGAGCCTTTCGTGCCCGACCCGTTGGTTCCTGAACCCTTAGTACCAGACCCATTTGTGCCTGAACCATGGCAGTCATCGTCGTCACCCTCATCGGGATCATCGCCAACTGTTTCAGTTTTCAGGTATTGATCCAGCGAAACTTTGGGCGGGAGGCCGGGACCATGTTCGCCGATCACGTCGAGATCATTGATTGTGTATGTCGGGCTGGTGGGATCTTCTGGCAAACGAATTTCGTCTACGTTGCTAAAGTGTCCCCACGCAACGCGATCCCCGTTTTCGTCGCGGAACTCGACAGACCCGCCCCAAAGACCGGTTTCTTCGTTTTGACCGATATTGATCGCAAAGGCCGAACCCGCCTGAGACAGGTCCAGTACCGTGATTTCCTGCGGCTCTGAACTTGATTCGTCAAATTCGCCTGCCAGCTTAGCGTCATACCATTCCGAGAAGCTGTCACCCTCGACACCACCATTGTGGTAGGACTTGCTTGAGCTGGCTGAGTCATGACCTGACCCGCAATTGCCTGATCCGCCCGTACCTGAACCGCTAGTTCCCGTTCCCTTGGTGCCGGAACCCTTAGTTCCTGATCCCTTGGTTCCCGATCCCTTAGTGCCCGACCCTTTGGTTCCTGATCCTTTGGTGCCTGAGCCCTTAGTACCTGAGCCGCCGGTACCGGATCCTTTGGTTCCGGAGCCCTTCGTACCTGAGCCGCCGGTGCCTGATCCTTTGGTGCCGGAGCCCTTTGTACCTGAGCCGCCAGTTCCAGACCCTTTGGTTCCGCTTCCCTTGGTACCGGACCCGCCGGTTCCATTCCACTGATAGACGATGTCGTCTAGATTCCAATCGTTGGACATAGAGGTGCCTCCGTTTAATCACTCTCCCGAGGGGACCCCCATCCCAAAGATTCATGTCGTGTCGTCTCGGAGCGACAACAACATCCGTAATACACAGGATTGGGACCGTAGGTGGGTGCCTCATTGTTGACAAATTTTCGTTGAAATTTAGCCACTTGCGCCGGGTTTTGGCCAATAATAGGAAACAGTATGCGGTCCGTTTCCGGTGATTGATGCCGTTTCGGAACCAATGCGAAAAATACCGCCGCGTTTTACAAACTCGATTCGTCGCATTGGCGCGGGTTTGCCCAAGCTTGTCCTCATTCTTGTCCGAATTGTGAGATAGCTGTCTTTGTCATGTTAACGCCCGAGGTCCGTTTTTCGGGGCCAGTTTATGTTTGGCAAGAGAGGTATTGGTGACATGGCAGAACGCAAACGAAGTTCCCGGATCGACCGCATCGTGGCGAGCGCTGAAAAAGTTTTTGGACAAAGCGTCGAGCAGGTCACAGCGCCCGGAGGAGAAGGGCGCGCGAGCTTTCGTGTGCATTTGCCTGATCAACTGGTGATCGCAACGTTGCGGCCCAATTTTCGTCGAACACACCTTGAGGCGTTTGTTCTCAAGGAACTCGAAGGTCATTGCGATCTTCAACCCCGTTGCCTTGGGGTGGATGGCGAGATCATGTTCCAGTCGGATGTTGGTGGGCGCCGATTAAATCAGGAAATTGCCGCGGTTGATCCAGGCAAGAAGCTGGATCTGGCGGCTGAATCGGTGACATCCATTTTGCGCATTCAGGCTGGCGCGCGGGCCGCCGGGTTGAACGAAGCCGTACCGCATCTTGGTCAGAACGATCTGTGGGTCGCGAATTTCGCTAAGGGTCCCACGATGTTGGCCGAGTATTCAAACGGACGCGTCATGGGGCTGAGCCAGGATGACCTGTGCCGTGCGATCGACCGGCCGGGGCAACAATTTGTCAAATGGGATTGCCGATCCGGGAACGCAGCGATTGGTCAGGATGAAGTGCTGCGCTGGTTTGATTTTGAATATTGCGGTGCACGGCACGGCGCCGAAGATCTGGCCTGGTTGATTGCTGACGAAGCCTGGCAAGTCGCCCCAGAGGACATGCAGCGGATTGTGACCGAGAGTTTTGATCCGAATTGTGGCCACTCGTTGGATGACTACCTCGATTATCTTGCCCTGTACGTGACTTTTCACTGTGCCCAGCGTTTGGGCCTGATCGTGAAAGAAGCCCGCAAGCGTGGCTGGCTGAGCAAAGCCAAGGTTCGCAAATACGATGATGCCGGGGTCCATCCGGAATTCGCCGCTCAGATTTGTCGGGTCGGAACATTCTTTGGAGACCGCAACAGCCTGACCGCGCCTATTGCGCGAGACTTTGAAGAGGCGGAGGCGGTGTTTATCGGCATTCTGCGCGAAGGATATCTGCAGGCCGAGAATTTGAAAGAAGGGTTGAGAGCATGAAATATGACGCAACAACCACGCGCGACGCTGCCCTGCATGTCGAAGTGATCGACACTTGGGCAGATTTTGCCGCGCTGCGCCCGGCATGGGAACAGCTTTACGACACTGACCCGGAAACCAGCGTGTTTTTGAGTTGGCAATGGATTGCACAGGCCTTTAGCGGAAATACATTTCGCTGGAGCGTTCTGGTGGTTCGCGCCGAAGCGGGCGCGCAGCAGGTGATGTGCATTCTGCCGCTTAAATACCGGGTCCACTGGAGCCGCAGCCGCAACGAGTTCCACACCGAGATCGAAGCCGGTGGCCGTTTGTTGTGGAGCGAATATACTGGGTTTCTGTGTCACCCCAGTTTTGAACAGCAGGGTCTTGAAGCGGCGGCCACAAAGCTGGCCCAGCTGCCATGGACGCGTCTTTCGATGCGATACGTCGCTCAGGAACGCCGCGCACGGATATTTGTCGACGCGCTAGAGAAAAACGGGGCAAAAGGTGCTTTCCGTGATTACATGATCAACAAGGGCACGACGAACAATCTGTTATGCCCACAAGTGGGATTGCCCGACGATTTTGAAACTTATCTGGATGAACAGGTTAGCGCCAATCGCCGTCAGAAATGGCGTCGGTTTCTGCGTCATCGTATTGAGAAAGAGGGCGTCGCGTTTCATCTGGCGTCTGATAAAGACGCTGAAACCAACATTGATCAGCTTTTGTCCAACTGGATGGAACGTTGGGAAGACGACAAAGGTACACGTACAGCCAAGAGCGTGGCGTCCAACTATCGCGATGTTCTGATGTCGGCGCACAAACAAGGCGACCTTTTCCTGCCATCGCTGCGCCGGGAAGGCAACGTTCTGGGCGCGTTGGGCCATGTGCTTGACCGTGATCAGGGGCGGGTGCATTTCATTGTGGCTGGCCGGGACGTGAATGCCAAAGATCCGTTCATTGGCGCAGCCCTGCATTTCCACAGTATACAATGGGCCATCGAGAACGGATTCACTTGCTATGATTTCTGTCATGGGAACGAAGACTACAAATATTCCTTTGGGGCAGAGGATCAGGAAGTGTTCTATTTCGTGATCCGCCGTCAGGCCTATAACCCGCACCTCGCGTTTGACTCTATCGGAACCGGAGAAGCTTTGGGTAAGATCGAAGGGTTTATCCAAGACGGCAACACAGAACGGGCAACATTGGCGTGCCGTCAGTTGGCGAACCTACTGTCGTAATCTGAGCCTTTGGCGAACGTGTCATTGCCGAACCGACCTACCGCACGTGCGCAGAATTCGCGCATGGCCACTTGAACTGGCCTTCTGAGGCTGTTTGGTGGTAGAGGGCTGGCCTCATGTACGCGTCACGTGACAAATACATGACCGGGTTCTCAAAATACGCAAAGGGCGCGTCATGGCGACAGATATTGAACGGATCACATCAGAACACGCGACGCTGGCTCGCGCAGCCCGTCTGTCGGTCGCACCTATGATGGACTGGACGGATCGCCATTGTCGGTATTTTCATCGGCTGATGAGCCGGGATGCGCTGCTCTATACGGAAATGGTGACGGCGCCGGCCTTGGTGCGGGGTGGGGCCTTGCATTTGTTGTCCTACAATCCCGAGGAACACCCGGTTGCCCTTCAACTTGGGGGGAGTGATCCCACCGAGCTGGCACAGGCAACCCGCTTGGGGGCCGAGGCGGGATATGACGAGATTAATCTGAACGTGGGATGCCCGTCAGATCGGGTGCAATCCGGTACGTTTGGCGCGGTTCTGATGAAATCACCTGACCTGGTGGCTGAGTGTGTGTCTGCCATGGCCGCAGTAAGCCCGGTTGAGGTCACGGTTAAGTGCCGCATTGGGGTGGATGAACAAGAGGCCCATGAAACTCTGCCGCAGTTTCTGGAGAAAATCCGTGCGGCGGGTGTACGTCGAGTCACGATCCATGCACGCAAGGCGTGGTTGCAAGGGCTAAGCCCAAAGGAAAACCGCGATATTCCTCCGCTCGACTATCCGCTGGTCTATGCGATGAAAGTGGCCTTTGCGGATATGCATATTTCGATCAATGGCGGTATCGCGTCGCTGGATGAGGCGGTCACGCATCTGGACGCAGGGCTGGACGGGGTGATGATCGGGCGTGCTTCCTATCATGCACCCGCGGACATATTGCTGGATGCGGACCGGCGCATATTTGGCGCGGACCGCGCCGTTGACGCCGCTGATGTCGTTCAGGAGATGTTACCGTATATTGAGCGGCACCTGAGCGGGGGTGGAAAGCTGAATCAGATCACACGCCATATGCTGGGTCTGTTTGCCGGAAGACCGGGCGCGCGCGCGTGGCGGCGTATGCTGTCAGAAGGCGCGAGCCGCGCCGGTGCCGGGCCAGAGCTGGTGCAAGACGCGCTGGATCAGATCACTCGGCAGGCGGCGGCCTGAACCCAAACGCTTGCGGGTGTGGGTAAAATCCGCTTTACATCCGGGCGCGCACAGTACCGGAGCCACCATGACAGCCGATCCCGCCCTGTTGATCCAAATGTTGATTTTGTTGCTCGCGATAGGCGGGTTGGCGGGTGTTTTGGCCGGATTGTTGGGGGTTGGCGGTGGTATTGTGCTGGTTCCGGCGTTTTTCTATGCGTTTCAGGCGCTGGGCTATGATGGACCTCAGTTGATGCAGGTGTGTCTGGCGACTTCTCTGGCGACCATCATTGTCACATCAGTAAGGTCGGTGCTGAGCCACAACAAAAAGGGCGCTGTGGACTGGGACATTCTGCGAAGCTGGGCACCGGGCATCGCAGTGGGGGCGATAATCGGAGTGATGGTGGCTGCCAATCTGCGCTCGGTGACGTTGCAGTTTGTGTTTGGATGTCTGGGCATTGTGATTGGCGCGTATTTAGGGTTGGGGCGCGCTGAATGGCGCTTGGGGCAGGCGATGCCTAAGGGCGCCGTGCGTGCGGCAATGAGCGCCATCATGGGGTTTATGTCCGTGTTGATGGGCATCGGTGGGGGCAGTTTCGGCGTGCCGTTGATGAGCCTTTATAACACGCCCATTCACCGCGCTGTGGCCACGGCAGCAGGATTCGGTGTTCTGATCGCAGTGCCTTCGGTGCTTGGTTTTTTGTTTCTGGAGGTAGATGCGGCCACGCGCCCACCGTTGACTATCGGTGCGGTTAATCTGGTTGCGTTTCTGATTGTTATTGCCATGACGCTGCTGACGGCGCCATTGGGCGTTAAGATCGCGCATGCGATGGATCCCAAACCTCTCAAACGCGTGTTTGCCGTGTTCCTGACGCTGGTGGCGTTGAACATGTTGCGCAAAGCGTTGGGATGGTAGAGGAATTCTTTAAACGCGGCTGGACCACAACCCCATTTGATGCGTCTGTTCTGCAGTGGTCGGCTCGGGCGAAACTGGCCGGGCAGGCGGCAATGAATGATCCTGCTTTTGCCGATTGGTGGGTTTGCGAAAACACCTGGTTTATCGGAGTGGACGCGCTATCCAATGACGAGACGGGCGCTGTCGGCGGCAGCAAACCGCTCGGCGGAGCCCCGAAAAGCGCTATCGAGACGCTGTTCGGGGCTTGGCCGCGCCTACACAAAGCGCAGCTTTCGGTGGTCAGACCCGGATATCCCAAACCGCGAGCGGGCGAGAGTGCGGCTGCGTTCGGCTACCGATTGAGACGAGACGCAGCGCATGTAGACGGGATTAAACTGGTTGGCCCTGACCGCAAGCGGCACTTAGAGGAGCGACACGCGTGGATCCTTGGGTTGCCCTTGACACAAAACGGCCCGGATGAGGCGCCGCTGGTTGTGTGGGAGGGCAGCCACGAGATCATGCGGCGGGCCTTAATGCGGTTTCTTGCGGCCTATCCCGAAAGCGATTGGGAGCACGTCGACGTCACCGACTGTTATAAAAACGCACGTCGCGAGGTGTTTGAGACATGCGACCGGATTCCAGTCATTTCAGCCCCGGGAGAAGGCTTCGTGTTGCACCGCCTCAGCCTGCATGGTGTGGCGCCGTGGGCAAGAGAATCAGCAGCCCCAAACCCACAGCGTATGATTGCATACTTCCGCCCGAGGTTGAGAGATCCTATTTCTAACTGGCTGAATTTACCCTGAAAAACGGTTTTTTGTTGCCGATTGGGAAACGAGTTTTCGCAAAAGTGACGATCGTTACGAATTCCGAAACAGTTCCATCAAATTAGACACAAGTTGGCGAAAATGTGTTAATTTTGGGGCGCTGCATTTTCTAAAGGACATTCAAATGATTACTGCGCTTGCGCTGCTCGGAGCAGCATTCTGGATTGGGGTCTTGGTTAATGTTCTGGATGATGACGACGATGACAGTTCATCAGAGCAAAGCACCGGCGAAGAACTGACCGGCGATACCGGTGATGACCTTCTGGAAGGTGGATCTCAGGCCGACACAATTGATGGCGGCGAAGGGGGTGACACGCTTTTGGGGGCCGGGGGCAGTGATGTGCTGGACGGTGAAGAAGGCGCTGACAGCATCGAAGGTGGCACCGGTAATGATGACGTGTCGGGCGGCGAAGGCAATGACACCGTGCGCGCCGGCACGGGCAATGATTTGGTCAATGGCGAAGCGGGCGACGATAATTTGCGTGGCGGCGACGGGTCCGACGAGCTGCATGGCGGAGCAGGCGACGATGATCTCGAAGGCGGCGCCAATGAAGACAGCATGCTGGGCGGCAACGGCGACGATACTTTGCTTGGGCAAGAGGGTGACGACACGCTGACCGGCGGCGATGGGGACGACCTGATTAAAGGCGGTCATGGCGATGACGTTCTGTATGGCGGTGCCCAGGGTGTTGCCGGAGGCGAAGACGAAGGCAATGACACGCTTAACGGCGGCACTGGCGACGATGAGATCTGGTTAACGGAAAACGATGTCGGGGAGGGCGGTGACGGCTCTGACCAGTTTATAGTAGGGCCACGCACACAATTCGGAAATGTTGTCAGCATCACGGATTATGACGAAGACGAAGATCAGATTGTGGTGATGGTGCCACCGGGCGATACCGGTACAGTTCAGATCCAGCCAAACCCCGATGATACTACGACAGCCTGGGTGTTTTATGATGGCGAGATCGTCGCCTCGGTCGACAATGCGCAAAGCATTCTGACCGCTGATGACATTCAAGTCGTCGAAACAGTGGCGTGATCGGGATATGATCGAATTTGTAACCCACGCGCTTATTTCCGGGCCTTTGCCTGGGTTTGCGGCTGCGTCTGCAATGTTGGCGCTGATGGTGGTGCGTTCGATATCTCTGGTGCAGCAGGTGGCTCAGGTGTCTGAGCGGGTGCAGCAACAGAACCACGTCGGTCAGCCGCAAGAATTTCGCGACTAACTAGGCCTTTCCGAGCCAAAGTCCAAAACCCCGCGCTAATGTGCGGGGTTTTTGTTTGTAGCCTGAATTATCCCTGAACACGCGCGGCCCGGCCACCACGTCGCTTGCGCAAACGCGGCGCGCGCGATGGCAGTTCCTGCATAATCGCAGCGCGCTCATCGGTGTCCATCCTGGACCAGTTGGTGATTTCATCGATCGAGCGCAGGCATCCCGTACAGATGCGCTCTTGGGGATGCACGACGCAGACCTGAATACAGGGGCTTTCAATCTCGTCGCGTTTCCAAACGCTGTCTTTGTCAGATTTTGGGCTCACTGCTCTTTCCTCAGATGTCCCAGCCGATCCAGAACTCCCTGAAGAATATAGGACGCGGCGACGTGATCGATAACCTCTGCGCGACGTTTTCGTGTCGTATCCGCCTCCAGCAGCGCCCTTTCAGCGGCAACGGTCGACAATCTTTCGTCCCAGAACCCAATTGGAATACCCACCAAGGGCGCCAGATTTCGGGCAAATGCGCGCGTTGACTGACAGCGCGGCCCTTCTGATCCGTCCATATTCCGGGGCAACCCCAGAATGATGGCACCAAGCGAGCGTTGATCAATAATCTCTAACAACCGCGCAGCATCGATGCCAAATTTCTTGCGCTTTACGGTTTCCAGCGGTGTGGCCACCGACTGAAAACTGTCTGAAACAGCCACGCCTATTGTCTTCGTTCCCAAATCCAATCCCATCAACGCCTGCATCGGTGGCAGGGCCTCGGCCATCTCCTCGATGGTTTCAAAGATGTTGGCGTTCATCAGTTTGCCACGCCTGCACTGCGCGCACCGTCGCGCACAATCTCCAGCGCGTCGGGCACATCGGCAAAGACCTGTTGCGCCTCTTCCCAAATGACAGCAGCGCGTTCGGTATCACCCAGAACACCGTAAGCCACCAACAGGCGCGCCCATTCCTGAGGCGTGCCGCCTTCGGTGGCCAGACGTTCGGCCAGATTGGACACCATGCCACGGATCATGTCCTGCCGGTCCTCTTCGGACATCTCGTCAGCTGCCGTGACATCATCGCTGTCCGGGCCGGTCAGACCGTCAGAATGCGGTGGCGCGGGCAATTGGTAATCAACTCCTGCAAACCACGCCAGATCGGTGATCCGCGCACGAATGGCCGGCACCCACGGCGCGTCCGGAGGGCTTTGCGTCAATACCCGGTCCCAAATGCGAAATGTCAGGTCGGGCCGGTCATTTTGCAAAAGCATCAGGCCCCAGTAATATCGTGCCAGATTGTTGATCGGATCAATTTCCAGCGCGCTGCGCAAAGACTCCTGAGCCTTGGGCGACACATATCCGTCTGCGGCTGCGATCAACATGTTCGCGTGGATGCTGTAATCCGTGGCCGTGACGCTGTCGCCTTTCAGGCGGATCACATTGGCCTGCGCCTCATATGCGGCCTGCATATTGCCCAGCGAGGCTTCGTTGCGGGCCAGCAGTTCATAGCCCTGTAAATCATCCGGCCGCTCTGCCACGCTGGCGCGCAGTTTTTCCATCAGGGCCACGAAATCAGGTCCCGGTGTCGGGCCTGGTGCGGCCGGTACGTCTGCTTCGGCGGCGGCCTGGCTCTTGCGGTTGTCCAAACGTTCGCGCGATGCTTCAAGACGCAGATTCAAAGGCTGATCGTCATAGCCCGGTGCGCCCAACTGGGAATACGCAAAAAAGCTCGCCCCCACCAAAACAATACAAAGCCCCGCGATCAGCGGAACACCACCGCGTGCCTTTGATGTGCCTTGCCCTTTTGCGGCTTGCAACTGTGCATCCGCTGCCAGAATGCGGCGCGAAATCTCGGTACGGGCCCGGTCAGCATCCGTGGCGTTGATCACGCCACGTGCCAAATCCTTGTCCACTTCTTTCAGCTGGTCGCGATAGACCTGCAGATCAAAGGCGGCGGGATGCTCGGCATCGTCCCGGCGACGCAGGACGGCCAAAGCGATAAAGCCAGTTGCCGCAAGGGCAAGAGCGGCTGCAGAGATCCAGAATACCATAGTACCTCCTGAGGTTGCCCTTCATGTATAGGGGCGCAGCCCCGGGAAAAAGGGCAAATCGTGCATACCTTCGTTCATGTCGCAACCGAACGGCAAACCGGCGTTTTGGTCCGGGTGGCAGGGCGGGGCAAGGTCCACTAACAATACATCAGGAATCCCCGATCGGAATCACTGCCTATGAGACGTTATTCAGCTTTTGCCATCGCCCGCGAGGCACTCCGGTTTCACACAGGATGGGAACGCGCGTGGCGCTCGCCCGAGCCTAAAAAGAAATACGATGTGATCATCGTTGGTGCAGGGGGCCACGGATTGGCCACTGCGTTCTATTTGGGCAAGAATTTCGGCATCACCAATGTCGCGATCATCGAAAAGGGCTGGCTGGGCGGCGGCAATACAGGCCGCAACACCACCATTATCCGCTCGAACTACCTTCAGGACCCGTCCGCGGCGATCTATGAAAAAGCGCGCTCGCTGTACGAAACCATGTCGCAGGACCTGAACTATAACGTCATGTTTAGCCCGCGTGGTGTGATCATGCTGGCCCAGACCGAACATGAGGTGCGCGGCTATCAGCGCACCGCGCATGCGAACGCATTGCAGGGCGTGCCAACCGAATTCATCGGCCCGGAGCGTGTCAAAGAACTGGTGCCGATCATCAATATCGATGGACCACGTTATCCGGTTCTGGGCGGTCTCTGGCAGGAACGCGGCGGCACCGGGCGCCATGACGCGGTGGCGTGGGGCTATGCGCGTGCCTGTTCCGACATGGGCATGGACATCATCCAGAAATGCGAAGTCACCGGCGTGCGGCAGGACGGCGGTCAAGTCACTGGCGTCGACACCACCAAAGGCCCGATTGATTGTAACAAGCTGGGTCTGGTTGTGGCCGGCAACTCGGGCGATCTGGCCAATATGGCGGGCTTCCGCCTGCCAATGGAGAGCGTCGCCCTGCAAGCGCTGGTGTCGGAACCGATCAAACCCTGCATGGATGTGGTGGTGATGGCCAACACCGTGCACGGCTATATGTCTCAGTCCGATAAGGGCGAAATGGTGATTGGCGGCGGCACGGACGGGTTCAATAACTACACCCAGCGCGGATCGTTCCACCATGTCGAGGAAACGGTAAGGGCGCTGGTCGAAACCTTTCCGATGGTGTCCCGCCTGAAAATGCTGCGCCAATGGGGCGGTATCGTGGACGTGACCGGTGACCGATCACCCGTGATTGGTAAAACGCCACTGGGCAATTGTTTCATCAACGCAGGCTGGGGCACCGGCGGCTTCAAGGCCATCCCCGGCGGCGGCTGGGCCACAGCCGAGCTGATCGCCAAGGGCGAACCCGGCCCCTTGTGTGCCGAGTTCGGCATGGACCGCTTTGTTGAAGGCCGCTTCATTGATGAAAGCGTGGCTGCAGGGGTGGCTCACTAATGAACTGGACTGAAATCTTTCGCCCGGCGGCAACGGCGGGCAGCGCCCGACCCTCCCCACGGGAGGGCGCTTTCTGCACCCACCCAGGATCGGGCGCTGCCCTCATTACTTTGCAGGAGATGGCAACATGCTAACCCTTCAATGCCCCTATTGCGGCGTAGATGCCGAAGAAACAGAACTGCACGCCGAAGGCGAGGCACATCTGAAACGCTTTGGTCCCGGCTCATCCGATGACGATTTCGAAACCTATCTGTTCATGCGCGAAAATCCCAAAGGCGTGCATTTTGAACGCTGGCGGCATGTCTCGGGCTGCGGCAAGTTTTTCCACGCCGCTCGTTCAACCACCACGCTTGAAGTTTTCGGGACATATTCCGCGCAAACCTATGAGCCACCGCAAGAGATCAAAGACAAGATCTCGGCCAAAATTCCCGGCTGGAGCTGGAGGGACTTTTCATGAGCACACGTCTGGCGTCCGGCGGAGCCTATCTGAACCGCCAAAAACAAATCCGCTTTACCTTTAACGGCAAGCAATTCACCGGGTTCGAAGGCGACACGCTCGCTTCGGCCTTGCTGGCCAATGACCAGATGCTGATGGGGCGTTCGTTCAAATACCACCGTCCGCGCGGCGTTGTTGCGTCGGGCGCAGAAGAGCCGAACGCGCTGGTCAATATGGGGCAGGGCGGCAGCTTTGAACCCAACCAGCGCACCACCACAACCGAGTTGTTTGACGGGCTGACCTGCACCAGCCAGAACCACTGGCCCAGTCTGGAGTTTGACGTAGGCGTGGCCAACAATTATGTCGCGCGCTTTCTGCCTGCCGGGTTTTATTACAAGACATTCATGGCACCCCGTGCCGCGTGGAAACATGTGTTCGAACCCATCGTGCGTCAGTCTGCCGGTTTGGGCAAAGTGCCCAAAGACCGCGACGCGGACACCTACGAACATTTCTATGCCTATGTGGACGTGGTTGTTGTTGGCGGCGGTATTGCTGGGCTGGAAGCGGCTCGCGCGGCGGGTGCCTCGGGTGCCAAAGTGCTGCTGATGGAGCAAACCGCCCATTGGGGTGGCCGCACGCTGGTTGATGGCGGAGAAATCAACGGCAAGCCCGCGCTTGAACGCATCGAGGCGCTCAAGGCCGAGCTTGACGCGATGGACAATGTTACTCTGCGCACCCGGATGATGGGGGCTGGGGTTTATGATCACGGCTATGTGCTGGGCTACGAACGTGTGCGCGATCATGCGCCCGCACAGGATGGTCCGCGTCACCGTCTGTGGCGTATCCGCGCCAAGCAGATTGTCACGGCGACCGGTGCCATCGAACGCCCGTTGTCCTTTGCTGGTAATGATATTCCCGGTGTCATGCTGGCAGGCGCCGTGCGTGATTACGCGATTGGCTGGGGCGTGTCTCAGGGCGACCGCACTGTGGTTGTTACAAACAACGACGACGCATATCGCACGGCGATTGTGCTGAAAAAGGCCGGGCTGGACGTTCCGGTCATTCTGGATGCGCGTGCCATGGGCGGCGGTGATCTGGCGCAAGAGGCGCGCGATCTGGGCATTCGCGTCGAAAACGGCAAAGCCATCGCCAAAGTCAAAGGCGGCAAACGTGTGACTGGCGTGGCCATCTGCCTGCAATCGGGCGAAGGCGGCGCGCTGGAAGAGATCGCGTGCGACGCGGTTGCCATGTCTGGCGGTTGGTCGCCGGTTGTGCACCTGTGGTCGCATTGCGGTGGCAAGCTGATCTGGGACGAAGCGCAGGCGCATTTCCGCCCCGATGCAAGCCGTCCACCCACCAGCCATGATGGCCTTGGCTTTGTGATCCCCGCCGGAGCGGCAAACGGACCGCTGGAGCTGGCCGACGTGCTAACCGACGCTGACGCGGCAGGCAAAGCTGCGGCCAAAGCGGCAGGGTTTAAGCCCAAACGCACCGCTGCCCCCAAGGCCGCGCCGCAGGTTGAAATGGCTATGGAACCCGTCTGGTCGATGCCACAGGGCGCGGGACCGGAATTGCGCATGAAAACATGGTTGGACTTTCAAAATGATGTGAAAGTTTCCGACGTTCGGCTGGCAGCTCAAGAGGGCTATGAATCCGTTGAACACACCAAGCGTTACACCACACTTGGTATGGCGACGGATCAAGGTAAGTTAAGTAATATCAACGGATTGGCGACGCTTTCTGAGGCGCTTAATCAGCCTATTCCAGCAACCGGAACCACAACCTTCCGCCCGCCATACACGCCCATCAGCTTTGGTGCGATTGCAGGCGAAGCGCGCGACGCGGTGTTCCAGCCGCTGCGCCGCACGCCAATTCATCAGTATCACGAAGATCACAACGCGTTTTTTGAACCTGTAGGTCAGTGGCGCCGCCCGTATTGCTTCCCCAAATCCGGCGAAAGCCACGGCGATGCGGTGAAACGTGAGATCCTGCAAACCCGCAATTCCGTGGGCCTGTTGGATGCGTCCACCCTTGGCAAGATCATCGTCAAAGGCCCGGATGCCGCCAAATTCCTTGATATGCTCTACACCAATATGATGAGCACGCTGAAACCGGGCAAATGCCGCTATGGGTTGATGTGCAGCGAGAACGGCTTTCTGATCGATGACGGCGTTGTTGCCCGCATCGATGACGACACGTTCCTGTGCCACACCACCACCGGTGGGGCCGAGCGTATTCACGGCTGGATGGAAGACTGGCTGCAATGCGAATGGTGGGACTGGAATGTCTACGTCGCCAATGTGACCGAGCAATACGCCCAGATCGCCGTCGTGGGCCCGAATGCCCGTAAAGTTATTCAGAAATTAGGCGGCGATTTGGACGTGTCCGCCGAAAATATGGCCTTTATGGAATGGAAAGACGGTCGCATTGGCAAGTTTGACGCCCGTGCTTATCGTATCTCTTTTTCGGGCGAACTGTCCTATGAAATCGCCGTACCTGCCGCTCAGGGGCGCGCCTTTTGGGACGCGTTGATGTCCGCAGGGGCCGAGTTTAAGATCATGCCTTATGGCACCGAGGCCTTGCATGTGATGCGGGCTGAAAAAGGCTTTATCATGATTGGGGACGAAACCGACGGCACTGTGATCCCGCAGGATTTGGGGCTGAACTGGGCGATCTCAAAAAAGAAAGAAGACTTTTTGGGCAAACGCGCTCAATTGCGCGTGCATATGGCAGACCCCAACCGGTGGAAACTGGTTGGTCTGGAAACGCTGGACGGGTCCGTGATCCCGGATGGGTCCTATGCAATCGCGTCAGGCGAAAATGCCAACGGGCAACGCAATACTCAAGGCCGCGTGACTTCGACCTATTATTCACCCACGCTGGATAAAGGGATTGCCATGGGTCTTGTGCACCGCGGCCCGGAACGCATGGGCGAAGTGATCGAATTCAACAAGGTGGATGGAAGCAGCGTTCAGGCCCGGATCGTTGATCCGGTGTTCTATGACAAGGACGGGGAGAAGCAGAATGTCTGAGGCAGTCAGCGCCTTGAATGGCGCCAGTTTCGATGGGTTTGCCCGTGTGGATGACACCGGATTGCGCGGTATGATCACCTTGCGCGGTGATCTGCCCTCTGCGGCGATGGCCAAAGCCGTCAAGGCGGCCATTGGCGCGGACATACCGGGCCAGCGCAAGATTGAATTTGGCAAGTCGGGCGCCGTTGCCTGGATGTCGCCGGACGAGCTTTTGGTCATTACAGAGTACAGCAGCGTTGCCGAAACAATGTCTGCTTTACAGGCCGGGCTGAAAGACCAGCACGCGCTGATCGTCAATGTGTCTGATGCCCGCGCGGTTGTGCGGGTTTCCGGTGATGGTTCCCGCGAAGTTATGGCCAAACTGGCGCCGGTTGATTTTTCGACCGACGTTTTTGGACCGGGTGATTTTCGTCGCTCACGCCTCGCTCAGGTTGCGGCGGCGTTTTGGGTGAATACGGATGACAGTATTGAGGTGATCTGCTTCTCATCTGTTGCCAAATACGTTTTTGACGTACTTTCCGTTTCCGCACAATCAGGAGGAGAAGTAGGATATCTCTAAAGTAATGAACGATTGCGACATTATCGAATATTAGAACACGTGATTGGGGGTAATACTTGCTAAAAATACATATACCGGAGTATTTTCATTGATCCAAAAGATAGTGACCCGCGATCACAGGCACATTTGCTGTTGCCGATCCTCAACTACAACAACACTGAGGCAGGCAACGGCACCTGCACCATTGTCAAAAATGACAAATAGCAGAAAATAATTGGAGAGCCCGACATATTCGGATTCTATTTTTAATCAACGACTGCGTTTGATTTTGCTCCTTTCTGGTGCAGTACTCACATTTTCAGTTGACGCTAACTAGAGACAGGTTAGGGTATCTCCACCGCTTTGTGAGTTGATTAAGTCTTTACGTCAAAGGCTTTCGGGAACTGTATGTCTGCTTTTACGGCGCATACAAAACCTTAGGCAGCTCCTGAACAATACTGGTGATTTTTTTGCGTGGGACAGACACAATGACGGCAAAAAACCTGTTTCGGGTCTCGTTGGTACTGATGTTTTTGGCATTTATGATTTACGCCTCGCCGTAAGCTCCGGCAACCAATCTAAAAAACTCTTTCCTGCACTGGTAATGGCGAACACACATCAGATGTGTGGGGTACAAAAGTCCGGCTCACAGGATTGAGGGGCGCCGAGATGCGCGCCACAGGTGCGTTCTGCCGGTTTTGGCTTGACCTTGGACCATAAACTCCCACATCTGTGGCACAGAATGAACGCCCGAACAAAATAAGAGGACTTTGAAAATGGCTTTCGAACTTCCCGATCTTCCTTACGCCCACGATGCCCTTGCCGCCAAAGGCATGAGCGCCGAGACGCTGGAATTCCACCATGACCTGCACCACAACGCTTATGTGACCAATGGCAACGCTGCCATCGCGGGCACTGAGTGGGAAAGCAAGTCGATGGAAGACATCATCACCGGCACCTATGACGCCAACGCAGTGGCCCAGAACGGCATCTTCAACAACATCAGCCAGCTTTGGAACCACAACCAGTTTTGGGAGATGATGGGCCCGGGCACGTCGGCTATGCCGGGCGAGCTTGAAAAAGCGCTGATCGAGAACTTTGGTTCGATTGACGATTTTAAATCGCAGTTCGCCGCTGCCGGTGCCGGTCAATTCGGGTCGGGCTGGTGCTGGTTGGTCAAAAACGCCGACGGTTCGTTGGCTGTGACCAAAACCGAAAACGGTGTGAACCCGCTGTGCTTCAACCAGACCGCATTGCTGGGTTGTGACGTTTGGGAACACTCCTACTACATCGATTTCCGAAACAAACGCCCTGTGTACCTGTCGAACTTCCTCGACAATCTGGTGAACTGGGAAAATGTCGCGTCACGCATATAAACTTTGACCAGACGTAGATTTTTAGGGTCTGCCGGGGGTGATCCTGGCAGGCCTTTTTTCGTAGGTTTGCCCTTTTGAATATGCGCTGCGCTGCGTTGGCGGTTTGCACTGCATAACATCGCAGGCGGCGATGCGTCTGTCCTCCGGCAATCGGGGGGGGGGCGCGCCTTTGATCGTTTTAATTTGCAAGCGTTGCGGATGCGCGCCACTCTTGACCGGCACAAGGAGACGCCATGACAGAGCCGCTTGTTGATGAGACCCTGAGCACTGGCGTGCTGACCCTGACGCTTGGGGCAGGCAAGGCGCATGCGCTTTCCAGTGCGATGCTTACCGCTTTCAATGCCGCTCTGATGCGAGCCGAGGCCGATAACACGGTCAAAGTGATTGTTATCCATGGCCCCGGGCATATTTTCTGTGCGGGCCATGACCTCAAGGAAATTGCGCGTCGCCGACAGGACGCGGACGATGGCCAAGCCTATCTGGTGCAACTGTTCATGGATTGCGCCGAGCTTATGCAAAAGCTGACCCAAGGGCCCAAGCCCACCATTGCCATGGTCGACGGGATTGCGACGGCGGCAGGTCTTCAGATGGTCGCGGCCTGCGATCTGGCTTTTGCCTCCGAGCGGGCGACGTTTTGCTTGCCGGGCGTGAAAAACGACGGATTTTGTTCGACGCCGCTGGTTGCGGTCGGGCGGGCGGTATCGCGCAAACATGCCATAGAGATGGCCATGTCCGGTGACACATATGATGCCCAATGGGCGCTGAGCGCGGGGTTGCTAAACCGCGTTGTGACGTCCGAGGCACTTCCCGATACGGTCTATGATTTCGCCAGGAAATTGGCCACGCGGCATGGTCCGGCTGTCTCAGCGGGCAAACAAACCTTCTACGCACAAATCGAACAGCCCCTGCCACAGGCCTATGACATGGCAGGGGAAACAATGCTCGGCCACTTTTTGGATCCGTTGCGCGTCGCACGCGAAAAGAAAGAATGGGCTCAAGATTAAGCCTGTTCTGGCAAGGGATCACGATCCCAATGTTCCGGACAGTTCGTGTGACTTAAGACTGCTTCAGTCGAAAGCAGCCGCCAGAACGGCTTCGGCGTCCGGGACATCATCAACCACATGTACAAAATCCCGCAATGTCTGTTCAGCAAACCCTTGTGCGATCACATGGTCCAGCAGGGCCACCAGCGGCGTCCAGAACCCGTTTGTGTTCATCACAATGATTGGTTTGTCATGCAGGCCCAACTGGCGCCACGTCAGAACTTCGAAAAATTCGTCCAGCGATCCGGCACCACCCGGCAGCACGACAATCGCATCGCAGTTCATGAACATAACCTTTTTACGTTCATGCATGTTTTCGGTCACGACAAACCGGCTGAGATCGGTTTTCCCCACTTCCATCTCAAGCAGATGCGTCGGGATCACGCCAAAGGTTGCACCACCCGCCGTTTGACAGGCATTGGCCACGGCGCCCATCAGTCCGATATCGCCCGCGCCATAAACCAAACGCCATCCGCGCGCCGCAATAAGCTCGCCCAATCCTTGCGCTGTTGCCTGATAAGCCGGGTCCTGACCCGCACGTGAGCCGCAAAAGACACAAATAGACCGCTCTGTCATGAAATTCCCCAATATGTTCAAAGCCCTTTTGACCAGTGTTAACCGGGTTGATAAGGTCGCTCAACCTAAGGAAAGCCGTTTTCGGGGGATAATCGGCGATGAGCAAACTAGCATCTCTTTTCGGGGGAAATGTCGCCGTTGCAGGCGGCGCAGCCGTGGCCGGAGGCGTGGCGGTGGTTGCCGTTGTTGCCAGCGGTGTGCTGAACAGCCCGGAACCCGCAGACATACCCGATCCGGTTCAGCCCGCCGTGCAAGCACCAGCACCGCCAGAGCCCGCCGCGGAACCGCCGAAAAAGGCCGCTCCTGCGCCCGCTCCCAAAGCGGAGGACCCGGTTGTCGCACCGGCAGCCGAGCCCGACCCGGAACCAGAGGCCAAAACGGAACCGCCTGCGCCAGTTTTGATTTTGCCGTCCTTTGATCTGGTACGTGTCGATTCCGATGGCAATACCGTGGTGGCTGGACGGGCAGAGCCCGCCGCCGTTATTGGTATTCTTCTGGACAATGCTCAGATTGCAGAAACTCAGGCCGACGGTGCGGGCAAATTTGCCAGCCTGTTGGTCATCGCGCCCAGCCCACAACCACGCGTTCTGACGTTGGTCCACCGGCGCGACGAGGGCGATTTGCTGTCAGACGCCAGCTTTATCATTGCGCCTGTTTCGGTTGCACCGCCCGAAGAGCCAATCGTCATTGCCGGAACCGATACGTCCCCCGATGCGGAGCCGCCAGTGGCGTTGGTTGAACCTGTGGTGGAGACCCAGCCGGAAGAGCAAGTCAGCCCCAGGGTAACGGATCCGGAACCAGAACAGGTGCCGGACCCTGCTTCGGAAACCGCCGCTTCGGAACCTCAACCAGAAGAAGTACCCGAGCGAGAGCCGGTACCAGCGACAATAGCCGAGCCAGAAGCTGAACCTGTGGAAGAGCCCCCCATAGCTGAAACGGTTGTGCCGGAGGCTATTGAAGATGCCGAACCGGAAGTTGCAGAGGTTCAGGTCGAGCCCGAAGTTGCGCCAGCCGAACCGGCCCCGGCACCGCAGCCAGAAGCCGTGCCTGAAATTGTCGCGGAAGTTATCGAAACTCCGGTTGCAGAGCCAGAGGCCGCGCCGGTTGAGGTTGCCGTAGCAGAGCCGGAAACGCCGGCTATTGCAGAGGTTGCCCCAAACGCTGAACCAGCGCCGAAATCGACGCCTGAATCGACCTCGGAACCTCAGCCTGAACCCGAAGCGAAGCAACAGGAGCCTGCTGTAGTCGCTGAAGCCAGCGAGACGCCAGAGCCTGCGCCCACCCCTCTAGCAGAGGCGCCCAAAACGGAGAAACCGCAAGAGTTGGAAACCGTTGCTGCAGAACCAGAACCCGCTGCAGCAACACCAGAACCCGCTGTTGAGCCTGCGCAGAAAGCACCAGCCGTATTGGTTTCTGATGCGGATGGGGTACGCGTTGTGCAGCCGCCTGCGCCCGCCGACAGCACACCCGAGGTGTTGTCCAGCGTCGTTATAGACTCGATCAGCTATTCTGAAACCGGAAGCGTCCAGATCGCCGGGCGGGGGCGCAAGGATGGCCACGTGAGGGTCTATCTCGACAACACGCTGAATGCGTCTTCGCGCATTTCCAACTCTGGTCAGTGGCAGGCCGATCTGCCGGATGTCGCCCCCGGCGTATATACTTTGCGGGTTGATGAACTGGATGAAGATGGCAAGGTAACATCCCGTGTTGAAACGCCTTTCAAGAGAGAAGAGCCCGCACGCGTGGCCGAAGCACAGCAGGTTCAGGAAGGGACCGGAGATGCGCCGGTACGCGTTGTGACGGTGCAGCCCGGCTTTACGCTTTGGGCGATTGCCCGGCGTAACTACGGCGAAGGGTTGATGTATGTCCGCGTTTACGAGGCCAACAAGGACAAGATTCGCGACCCGGATCTGATCTATCCCGGACAGGTCTTTACTGTCCCGGAGTAAATAGTTGCGTTGCTAAGGGTGGTAGTTTTCGCTTGCAACGATTAGGTCTCTCGGACCAGCAACCGGGAATGGCAGCATGGCGAATTGGTACACAGCCTCGACAGAGGAACTTGAGCGCAACGAAAAGCGTTCAGGATGGCGCACGATCCGTCGGGTTTCGCCGTATCTGTGGCCTGATGGGCAAAACTGGGTCAAATACCGTGTAGTGCTGGCGATGCTGGCGTTGCTGGCCTCCAAATTGATCGCTGTGGGTACGCCGCTGCTCTATAAGGCGGCGGTTGACGCGTTGGCAGGCGAAGGTGTGCCACCGTTGGCTTTGGGGGCTGTTGGCCTGACAGTGGCCTATGGCATGGCCCGGCTGATGACCAACGGGTTTCAGCAATTGCGCGATGCGATTTTTGCCAAAGTGGCACAGCGCGCCCTGCGCACGCTCGCGCTTGAGACCTTTGAGCACATTCACCGTCTGTCGATGCGCTATCACATTACGCGCAAAACCGGCGGGCTTAGCCGGATCATTGAACGCGGTGTAAAAGGTGTCGAATTCCTTTTGCGGTTCATGTTGTTTTCAATCGGACCGCTGATGTTGGAACTGCTGTTGATTGCGGTGGTTTTGTTCTGGCTGTTTGACGTCTGGTACCTTGCAGTTGTTGCGGTCACGATTGGCATCTACATCTGGTTTACCTTCAAAGTGACCGAATGGCGGGTCAAGCTGCGCCGTGAAATGAATGATCAGGATACCGATGCCAATCAAAAGGCCATCGACAGTATGCTGAACTTTGAAACGGTTAAATATTTTGGGGCCGAAAAGCGCGAAGCGGCGCGCTACGATTCCGCGATGAAAGGCTACGAGCGCGCCGCGCTTAAGACGTCCTATTCGCTGGCGTTCCTGAATTTCGGCCAGTCTTTCCTGATCACCTCTGGCCTTGTCGGGGTTATGGTTCTGGCGGCCTTAGGAGTTCAAAGCGGCACCCTGACTGTGGGCGATTTTGTTATGGTTAACGCTTACATGATCCAGATCACCATGCCGCTGAATTTCCTAGGAACTGTGTACCGCGAAATCCGTCAAAGCCTTGTGGATATGGGCGAAATGTTTGATCTTCTAGAACAGCCGGCGGAAGTGTCCGACAAACCTGACGCTGCCGCGCTAAACGTGACGGACGGCAAGATTGAACTGAGCGAAGTCGAATTTGGATACGAGGCGGAACGCGCCATTCTGAAAGGTGTCAGCCTGGAAGTGCCCGGTGGTCAGACCGTTGCCATCGTAGGGGCGTCAGGCTCGGGTAAATCCACCATCGGACGGCTTTTGTTCCGGTTCTATGACGTCAATGCTGGTGCGCTGCGGATCGACGGGCAAGACGTGCGCGATGTGACCCAGGAAAGCCTGCATGACGCCATTGGCGTGGTACCGCAGGACACGGTGCTGTTCAACGATACGATCCGCTACAACATCGCCTATGGGCGAGACGGCGCCAGCCACTCCGAAATCGTCGCGGCGGCACAGGCGGCCCAAATCCACGACTTCATCACGTCGTTGCCGGATGGCTATGATACGATGGTGGGCGAACGTGGTCTGAAACTTTCAGGTGGCGAAAAACAGCGTGTCGGCATTGCCCGCACCTTGTTGAAAAACCCGCCGCTTTTGTTGCTGGACGAGGCGACTTCGGCGCTGGACACTGAGACCGAGCAAGAGATCAAGGGCGCGTTGGCGCGGGCCGGGCAGGGGCGCACCGTGATCACCATTGCGCACCGTTTGTCGACCATAGCCGAAGCAAACCGGATCATTGTTCTGGAAAACGGTGTGATCGTCGAACAGGGCACCCATGGCGAACTGTTAGACAAGGCTGGGCGTTATGCACAGCTTTGGCAACGTCAGGCCTCGGATGAAGACTCTGTCGCCGCATAAGCCAAAAACAATCAGCTTCCCGGGCCAAACCGGCGGGGCTTACTGGGTTTGGGCTCTGTCTCGGCGGGTTTCAGACTTGCAACCATCTCTCCGGCAAAACCCGTGACTTGCGGCCCGATGGGCGAGATCAAGACGCCAGCAACAATAATATGCACAACGCAGATCTGATTAAGGATCGCCGCAAATGGCTGTTTGCGTGTTTTGTGCCGCAATCGTTTCTGAGCCAGCTTCGCCCCCAAACTGCCCCCCAGTAATGCAAACCACAACAGCGCGCGTTCCGACACCCGGCGTCGTTTGTCGATCGCGTATTGCTTGTCGGATGCGAACAGCGAATAGGTCACCGCATTCATCAACAGATACACCAGCAAAGCGCCGACGATCACGACCTCTGTGCCATGGTCATTCAAAAGGCGGGGTAACAGATCTTGCATCGGGGTGTCCTTGCACAGTTTCGTCTTGCTGTGCCCGAATATTTCCTGAAATCGCGGCGGATGTATGAAACCACTCTGGCGATTTTCAGAACATGGTCAGGGACCCGCCCACCAATCCCTAGGCTTCAGGCGCTTCGCCCGGTCTGACCGCTTGTCCCACCACAACGCCCATTTGCGCCACCGTGACAGCGCCACCTTAAGCCACAACCGGTCGGCCCATGAGTCAAAGTCGCGGTTGAACGGGCACACGCGCATACAGATGGCGCAGTCCGATTGCAGCTTGGCCCAATAGCCAAAGCATGCCTTGGCGTCAGATGTCCATTTGCGCACGCCTGTGATGGCCGAACTGTCATCCGGGGCGCTTTCGCCCGGCGGCCCAAATGGCAACGCCTTGGCAGGGCAGGCATCTGCGCATTCGGTGCAGATGTCGCAGAACGCGGCAACGCCCGGCTTTTCGGGGATATCATGGGCCAGCGGCAGGTTTGTGAAGATCTTGGAGAACCGCAGGCGCGGGCCAAACTCTGGCGTTATCACCAGTTGATTGCGGGCATATTCGCCCAACCCGGCCTTGACTGCATAGGGGATCACCAGACCGGTGTCGTTCATGGACGGGATCGCTTCGTATCCCAGATTGCGGATATAGGCGGCCAGCTGAATGACAATTGCCGCCTCGTGGCTGTATTCGCGCCCGGTTGCCGCCCCGGCCAAGGCGGACGGGTAAGTGGCTACCAGATCCTTGTCCATCTGATGCCCCAACACAATCACGCTGGTCAGCCCCTCGGGCAAGTCGTTGTCGGTTTCGGAAAAATCACGCACATCGACCCGCGCGCTATAAAGCCAACGGTCGTCCATATCTGTGATCCCGGCCAGATCAGCCCCGAAAAAGCGCGCCACCCGTTTCAGCTCGGACGCCATTGCAACAGGATCGTCAATCTCTTCCCGGGTCTCGGCAACATCGGTGTCGCACGCTATCGGCGCCTGAAACCCTTCGCGTTTGCCTTGCGCTGCGCTGCGATCGGATATGATATCCGAGATCAGCCAGCTCGCATTGCGCAAGGCAAAATCTTTCTGCCGGAACCCGTCGCCTTTGCGATAAGAAGCCTTCATCCGGTAGCTGTCAAAAAACGCATCCGTCTGTTTTGACCTGACGGATGCATCCCAAAACGCGCGGGTAAAGATGTCGTTTCGTTGCGAAAACGGTTCAAAGGCCTCGGTGGTTTCGATCCCGGCATCCGCATCACTTTGCGCGTATTTCTTGCGCCACGCCGCACGTTGGGCTTGTGAGGGACCAGAATTAGACGGCCATGCCACGGTTAAGTCTCCTGCAACGGTTTCGCGGCAAGAGGCCTGCTTTTCAACATTCGCAATAGCGTCAGCTCTGTATTCCGACCCTCAAGGCGCAATCAGTTTCCTTCGTTGGTCTGGGTTGCCGGCTCGTCACTTTCGCCTTGCCGGTTGTCCTGCTTGCAGTCGCGTTTGTCCGCCCCGACCGCGCCCTCTTCCTGGCGGCAATCCTGTCGACCACCCCGGCGGTCCTGACGGTCGTCGCGGCGATCATCGCGCCGGTTCATGCCGTTTGTCTGGGCCATTTCGACACCGACATCGGGCGCATCAGGGCTCGAAAACGGGGTTAAAACACTGCCAGCGGTCAGTGACAGTGCCAATACACCCGAAGCGGCACATAGTGAAAACGCAATATCTTTGAATACCATTTGGAACACCTCGCTTTGTCGGTCTGAAAAATCGTCGACCGAATTTATGAATACGACCTAGGCTAGAGCATGACCTGCAATTCGGTCAATGCAGACGAGGCCGCCAGTGGGGGTCCAATGGCGGCCTCAATCTTTTCACTAACCATGTCGTCGGATCATTCCGCCGCGCGCAGTGTTCCGGTGGGTGAGGGTGGCACGGGTGTGTCGTCCTCGGGCGTGGGCGTTTTGGCGGTCTCAGGCGCAACATCCGGTTCTGCGGAGGTTTCCTCTTCTTCCACTGGCAAAGGATCGTCTTCCCAAAGGATCACGGGCGATTTGACCTTGCGGGCCGCACGACGCAACGCCCAATCCTGACCGGCCCGGCTGGTACGTCCCAGCGACAATCGCGCCAGCAACCGCATCAGCCAGTTGAAATAGGTGCTTGCCCAAACCCGCAGTGCCAACATGGACGGCGTGAAGACCAGCGTCAGAACCGTGGCGATGCCCAGTCCGAACACAACCGCCGTTGCCAACTGTTTCCACCAAAGAGAGGTGGGCGAGTCGATGGAATAGCCGCCATTGATAAAGTCGAGCGACAGCCCGAACATCATCGGCGCCAGACCGGCCATTGTGGTGATCGTGGTCAAAAGCACAGGTCGAATACGGCTTTGCGTGGTGCGCACAATCGCCTCAACACGCGGCATATATTGCGAATATTCCTGATAGGTGTCGATCAGAACAATGTTGTTGTTCACCACGATCCCCGCCAGCGCGACAATTCCGGTCCCAGTCATAATGATCGAGAACGCCTGATCCATTACAAGCATACCAATCAGCACCCCGGTCGTGGACAGGATCACCGCCAACAGCACGAGCACTGAGTTATAAAAACTGTTGAACTGCGCCAGCAGGATAATGAACATCAACCCAAGCGCGCCCATGAACGCCGACTGCAGGAAGGCACCACTTTCTGCCTGATCTTCCTGATCTCCGGTCCATTCCCATTCGATACCCGGCCCAAATGGTTTGGTCTCAAGCCAACTGGTCAATGCCACAATCCGTTCATTCGCATTCAGAACTTCGGCGGTATAGCCTTTGTCTTTCCATTCAGCCTGAAGGTCAGGACTGTCTTTCCAATCGCTTGACGCAATCAACATCTCTTCGCCGGTTTCAGCGTTCTTCAGGATCATCTGATTGCTTTCGACGCCAGCCTTTACGTCAAAGTATCGGGTTTGATCCACGCGATTGATCTCGGCCAGCTTCTGAACCGGCTTACGGCTGATGAAATTCGACAGCGGCACCAGACCTTCTGCGGTGCGTACTTTCAGCGCGTCCAGCGTGCTCAGAACCCGGTCTTTTTCCGGCAGGCGCACGCGGATCTCAATCTCTTCGTCTGAGCTGTCGACGCGCATCGTATCCAACAGAATACCCCGTGTCACCAGTTGCACCATGCCACCCACCGTGCGCACGTCGGCGCCATAACGGCCCGCCTTGGCGACATCGACATCGATTTCCCAATCGATGCCGGGCAGGGGACGGGTGTCCTCGATCAACGTTAAGCCTGCGGTGCCATCCATTTGTTGACGCGCAATTGTTGCCGCATCCAACAGCGTTTCCCAATTGTCACCCTTCACCCGCAGGTGCACAGGCTTGGCCGACGCAGGGCCGCGCGCTGCGCCCAGAATTTCGATCTGAACCCCGGCAATCTTGTTCAGCTCGACTGTCAATTCTTCCAGAACAAGGTCGCCATCCCATTTTGCATCTTTGGTGGTGCGCATGATGTCATAGTTGATCAGCGGCACCGAGAACCAAACTTCGTTGGAAAGGGGGCGGTCTTCCCATGGGATCGTTTCAAGTTGAATTTGTCCTATCATGTCCTTTGGCGCCGCCGCACCGCCGGTGTTCTGATCCAGTCCGCCTTCTCCGGCAAAGGCAAAGGCGGTTTTGACGCCGGGATGGGCCAAAACAACGTCTTCAGCCTGTCGCAACAACGCGTCTTTCTGGTTTAGGGACAAGTTGCCCCGCGCCTTAACGTAAACAATCGCCTGTTCGGGTTCGGATTCCACAAAGAATTCAACGCCCTTGTTGTTTTCTCCAAAATAGCCAAACACCGAAATCACAACAAAGATCACAGCCGCGATAGAAACCAGCGGCATGATCGGGTTGCCGGCGATCAGTTTGATAAACCACCCGAATGGTGACAACCGGAAACCTGCCTTGACCGATTTGCGGCGGCGTTGAATGCGCGCGGCGTCCAGCGTGATCGACGCAGCAAAAGCCCCCGCCAGGAACAGCACCGCACCGGGCAACACGTTGACGACGCCAGTGGCAGGCGGAGTTCCGCCAAACAGATATCCCGGGTTCAGGGTCTGCATCGCGCCAAGGAAAATCAGGTACATCGAAGGGGGTACCAAAATGGCGCGAAAAAACCAGGGTGTGCGGGCGCGCAGGAATTCAGACGCGTGATGAAAAGTCCGGCTGATACGGCCCGACACACCGCCCATAACTGGCAGATAAATCAGCGCGACGACCAGTGAGGCGGACAAAACAAAGATCAACGTGACCGGCAGCATGCCCATGAATTCGCCCGGAACACCCGGCCAGAACAACATCGGCAGAAAGGCGCACAATGTCGTCGCGGTCGACGACACAATGGGCCAGAACATGCGTTTGGCTGCCTCGACATAGGCATGCATCGGACCAATGCCCTCGCGGATACGCTTGTCGGCGTATTCCACCACCACAATCGCGCCATCCACCAGCATCCCTACCGACAGGATAAGGCCAAACATCACGATGTTTGAAATCGTCACACCCATCAACGCCAAAAGCACAAAACACAGCAGGAACGATGTCGGAATGGCAAACCCAACCAACAACGCAGCGCGCGTGCCAAGGGCCGCCAGAACGACAATCATCACCAGCGCAATAGCGGTCAGAACCGACCCTTCCAGCTGGCTGACCATCGAGCCAACAACCCGGCTCTGGTCGTTTGAGGTGCCCATTTCCACGGCGGTCTGCAATTCGGGTGGCCATTCGGTTTCGGCCTCTGCCACCACGTCTTTGACCAGCTGCGCAGTGTCGATCAGGTTAAAGCCTTTGCGTTTGACAACCTGCAACGCAACCGTTGTTTCGCCATTGAACCGCGCGGTTCCGGCGCGGTCTTCAAAGGTCAGATTAATCTGCGCCAGATCCCCTAGCGTGACAACGCGGTCGCCGTTGGTCTTGACGGGCAGGTCGTAAATATCGCGAGGCTCATCGAACGAAGACGGGATTTTGACCGCAAATGTACCTTGCGCGCTTTCAATCTCACCGGCGGCGATCAGCTGGTTATTGTTGACCACAACTTCGATCAGCTCGTTTGCCGTGACGTTATAGCTTTCCAGACGCAGCGGATCGATCACCACCTCCAGCATTTCGTCGCGCTGTCCGGCAATCCCGGCCTCAAGCACGGCGTCCAGCGTTTCAAGCCGGTCCTGAAGGTCTTTGGCGATACGGAACATCGTGCGTTCCGGTACACGCCCCGTCAGGTTCACAATGATAATCGGGAACTCGGAAAAGTTGATCTCGTTGATCGAGTATTTTTCAAAACCGTCCGGGAATTTCCCTTCGGCAGTGTTCATAGACTCGCGCACATCTGCCATGACGCGCGACTTGTCCCAGCCAAACTCGAATTCCAGAAACACGCCAGCATAACCTTCGGCGGCGGTTGAGGACATGGTTTTCAACCCGTCGATGTCCGAAAGCTCGGTTTCCATCGGTTTAACGAGCATAGATTCAGAGTCGCTTGCAGAAATGCCGGGGAAGGGCACCGATACAAACAATCCGGGGATCTGAATGTCGGGCTCACCCTCTTTGGGCAGCCCCCAATAGGCATATCCCCCCACCGTCAGTGAGAGGATAATAAACGCAATAACCATGCGGGCACGACCAGCGGCCCAGTCAACGACACCAATCATCAGGCTGGCTCCTCGAATACCGGCAACACGGGCACGCCGTCCTCGACGTATTCCTGACCGATAATGATGATATCCGCATTTTCAGGAAGGCCCTCGACCCAGATACCTTCTGGTGCATCCCGTAAAAGCTCGATCGCCATAAACCGGACCAGATTGTCCTGATCGACCAGCCGCACACCAAGCGTGCCCTCGTCATTGAGCGTCAGCGCCGATTGTGGAATCAGATGCGCGCTGGCCCCGTCCGAGGCGATAATAATCTCGGCCGTCTGTCCGTCACGAATGGTCAGTTTTGGGTTGGGCACGTCGATTTCAACGCGGAATGTACGGGTCAGCGGATCTGCCGAACGTGACAGGAACGCAACCTGTCCGGTCAGTTCCTGACCTGTCGTCAGCCGTGCACCTGCCATGGCGCCAAGGTCGACGCGGTTGATTTCGGTTTCGGGCACATAACCGACGACTTTGATCGGATCCAGCTGGATCACCGTGGCACATAGGTTTCCTGACTGTAACAAGCTGCCCAGTTCGGCTGTGTCGCTTTCCAACAATCCGCTGAACGGGGCTTTGATCGACAAACGTTCGATTTCACGCTCCGCTGCAGCCACCAGGGCCTCAGCCGATTCAATCCCGGCCAGGGTCGACTCGAGACCTGACTTAGCCGACTGAACCGCCGCTTCGGCAGCCTTTACATTGGCAGCAGTCGTGGCAAGACGCGTGGTCGATGCAAATCCACCCTCAGACAGCTTGCGCGCGGCATTGTCATTGATCAATGCCTCTTCAAGACGTGCATTTGCTTCTATTTCATAGGCTTGCGACGAGGGAACCTGTGCCATGGCCTCGGCCAGCCGCGCCTTTGCCTCGGCTAGCAACGCTTCGCGCGTGCCCGGCTCAAGTCGGCACAATTCCTGACCTTCGCTGACATGTGCACCACGACGCAATGGGGTCGAGATCATTCGACCAATCGTTTCCGCGCGCACTTCAACCTGCCGGTGTGCTTGGGTTTGGCCCCGCAAAACAACCGCGCTATCAACCATCCGTGCACTGGAATGAACCGCAACAACACGCACAGCATTTTCCGCAACCGCCACTGTTTCAACTGGTGTGGCGACCGTTTCAGGCGCCTCACTCGATGTTTCCGGAGCTCCGCCCGAGCTGGCAAACGCCACCAGCCGATCGCGTTCGACGACAATCATAAACAAAAATGCGGTCACGAGGATCGCGGACAACACCGGAATCAAACGCATAACTTACGTCCTTGCAAATAGTGTGCGTACATGTTGCAGCGACATATTGGGTCGCCAGACGGCCGAAACAAGCGTAATTTGCAAAATTCTGAACCGACCTGTTCAGATTATTGACAATTGTTCACGTGTGCAAGGCATCTTGTCATCTCTTTGCCACAGTACTTGGCAGCCCCTGAACAACGCGATAAGAGGGGGCAAACCAATAGGAGAGCAGGCGTGAGCGATACCGACAGTTTCATCGAAGAGGTCACAGAAGAAGTACGCCGTGACCGGCTTTTTACGATGATCCGCCGCTATGGCTGGATCGGCGTTGCTGTCATTGTGCTGATAGTTGGCGCTGCGGCATGGAATGAATGGAACAAGTCTCAGACCCGGGCAGCTGCAGAAGCCACCGGTGATGCGCTGTTAGCCGCGGTTGAGGCCAATGACGACGCAGCCCGGATCACGGCGCTTGAGGGTGTTCAGGTCGAGTCTCCACAGGCGCAGATTTTGACGGATTTCCTGTTGGCGACACATCAGGTCATTGCTGATGATGGACCCGCCGCCGCCGAGACGCTGGATGGAATCACCACCTCCGGCGCAGAAGTTCCTGAAATTTATCGACAAATTGCTGCGTTCAAATCCATTCTGGCGCGCGGCTCGGACATGCCGATGGACGAACGTCGCCTCGCGCTTGAATCAATGGCGTCCCCGGGCATGCCGTTGAGCCTTCTGGCGCAGGAACAATTGGCACTGGCCGACATCGAAGAGGTCAAGACCGAAGAGGCGATCACTCGCCTGAACGCAATTGTGCAGGATGCAAATGTTTCTCCGGGCTTGCGTCAAAGAGCAACTCAGTTGATTGTGTCATTGGGCGGAACCCCAGCCGGAGCGACAAGCCCGGCGGCCGGCCAATAATAATTATCTGGTGGGGGCCGGAGCAGTGAACAAAAAGTCGTGGATAGTGGCGTTTATGGGCGCGGCCGTTTTGGTCGCCTGTGCCGAAAAAGAGCGGATTTTGCCCGGTCCGCGCGAAGACTTGCGCCCGGTCGCAGAGCAGGTTGTAAACTCAGCACCCGCCATCAGTATTCCGGCAGTGACACGCAACAACAGCTGGACGCACCGGATCGGCACGCCGAAATACCGTGTGGCAAACGCTGCCTTGTCGCCTAATCCGGTGTTGGCATGGTCGACATCCATCGGTGCAGGTGAAAAGCGCAAAACCCGTATCACTGCCGATCCCGTGGTTGCCCAAGGGCGGATTTACACGGTTGATGCCGAAGCAACGCTGTCAGCCACATCTCTGAACGGTCAAACAATCTGGACCCGTGAACTGACGGCACCGCGTGACAAAACCGGCGAAGCCTCAACCGGCGGCATCGCTTTTGACAATGGCAGACTGTATGTCACCACTGGATTCGGCAGCATGCGCGCCTTTGATGCCGCCACCGGGGCCGATATTTGGGAACAACGGTTTGAGGCTGTCGGCAGCGGAACGCCGACCGTTTATGGTGATCTCGTATACGCCGTGTCCGGTGACGCTACTGCATGGGCGATCAACGCCGCCACGGGCAAAGTGGCCTGGCAACTGTTGTCACTGCCTGATGTTCAAAACGTACAAAGCCCCTCAGCCCCAGCCATAAATGATCGCCTTGCGGTCTTCGCTTATGGATCGGGCGAGGTCCAAGCTGCCTTCCGCAAAGGTGGCGTAGGACGTTGGAACGCCAGCATCTCGGGCCAGCGGGCCGGTCGCGCCACAAACACGATTGGCGACATTTCGGGCGACCCGGTCATTGTCGGTAACACAGTTTACGTTGCCAATCATTCGGGCCGCATCGTGGCGCTGGACGTGGACACAGGCAATCGTCTTTGGACCGCAGAAGAAGGCGCACTGAGCCCTGTTTTCCCTGCGGGCGGGTCCCTGTTTCTGATCAGCGACCGCAACAAGCTGATCCGTATGAATGCCAGTGATGGCACAATCATCTGGTCGCAGGATTTGCCATATTTCGTCAAAGACAAACCACGCCGCCAAACAGAACTGCACGCGCATTACGGCCCGATCATGGCCGGTGGGCGTTTGGTCGTGGCGTCGTCTGATGGCGTGTTGCGGATGTTTGATCCCAAATCCGGCGCACTGGTACACAGCACCGAATTGCCCGATGGCGCCGCTGTTAATCCGGTGGTTGCCGGGGGCGTTCTCTATGTGGTCAGCCGCAAAGGTGAATTGCACGCTTTCCGTTGAGTGCGAAATGGTATATCGGAGCGCCTTCAGACGTTTCGGAGTCTAAATCATGAGTTTTACGCTCGCCATCGTGGGCCGCCCCAATGTGGGCAAGTCCACTCTGTTCAATCGCCTTGTTGGCAAAAAACTGGCGCTGGTCGATAACCAGCCCGGTGTCACGCGTGATTTGCGTGAAGGCGAAGCGCGTCTGGCGGATCTGCGGTTCACTGTTGTGGACACAGCGGGTTTGGAAAACGCCACCGACGACAGCCTGCAGGGTCGTATGCGCCGATTGACAGAACGGGCGGTCGACATGTCCGATATCTGTCTTTTCATGATCGACGCCCGCACCGGGGTCACGCCTACTGATATGATTTTTGCGGAGATTTTACGCAAACGTTCTGCACATGTGATTCTGGCCGCCAACAAGGGCGAAGGCTCGGCGGCAGATGCCGGTGTTCTGGAAGCCTACTCGCTGGGTCTCGGAGAGCCGATCCGCCTGTCTGCCGAACATGGCGAAGGTCTGAACGATCTATATACGCATCTGATGCCGCTGGCGGATGAATTCAGCAACCGGTCTCAGGAAGACGCGCCCGAGATCGAAGTTGACGTCGATCTTGAGGATGATTTTGACGATGACGGGATGTCCGAAACGCGCCCGTCTCAGCTGATCACCGAACAGAAACCCATGCAAATCGCTGTGGTTGGCCGCCCCAACGCAGGCAAATCGACTCTGATCAACAACATTATCGGCGAAGACCGTCTGTTGACCGGTCCCGAGGCCGGGATCACCCGCGACGCAATTTCTCTGCGCACCAATTGGGGCGAAACGCCGGTGCGCATCTTTGACACTGCGGGCATGCGCAAAAAGGCCAAGGTGCAGGACAAGCTGGAAAAGCTGTCCGTGTCCGACGGGCTGCGCGCCGTGAAGTTTGCCGAAGTTGTTGTGGTCCTTCTGGACGCCGCAATTCCGTTTGAGCAACAGGACTTGCGCATTGCCGATCTGGCAGAACGCGAAGGCCGCGCTGTTGTGGTTGCTGTGAACAAATGGGACATTGAAGACGAAAAACAACAGAAACTCAAAGACTTGAAAGAGTCATTTGAACGATTGCTTCCACAGTTGCGCGGCGCGCCCCTGATCACCGTCTCGGCTAAAACCGGACGTGGACTCGATCGGTTGCACGGTGCCATTATGCGCGCCTATGACGTCTGGAACCGCCGCGTTTCCACGGCGCAACTTAACCGCTGGCTGACCGGAATGCTGGAACAGCACCCACCGCCCGCACCGCAAGGCAAACGCATCAAACTGCGCTATATGACTCAGGCCAAAACCCGCCCGCCGGGGTTTGTTGTGATGTGCAGCCATCCTGATAAAATGCCCGAAAGCTATTCGCGGTATCTGGTGAATGGATTGCGCGAGGATTTTGATATGCCGGGGGCACCCATTCGTCTGACGATGCGCGGGCAGGGTGACAAAAACCCCTATAAAGGGCGCAAAAAGTCGACGCCAAGCCGGTTGCGCAAGCATATCAAAGGGCGCGCGCCAAGCTGAGGCGTTGACGTCCCCTTGGGCACCTGCAATTTTGCCGTTATAATTGAACGCGTGTGATCCTGTCGCACGAGTGTTACGTATATAATGTACAGGCGGAGCTATTGCGGCCCCGGCCTGCATTTATGGATGGCAAAGGGTGATCTGCGATGGAAATTCGCGAGCGTTTACAAATGTATACCGGAAAGGATGACCGGCTGGGCGCGCTCAGCCTGTTTGGCACGTTTGCAGTCTATTTCCTGACGCTTTACCTGGCCATCACGCATGTGGCGACGTGGTATATTCTGATCCCTATGATGGTTCTGAACGGCTTTTCGGCGGTACGACTTTACGTGATCCAGCATGACGCCGGTCATGCATCCCTGTTCAAATCGCGCAAACACAATGATTGGGCGGGCGAAGCGCTGTCGGTTGTGACATTCGCTCCATATGCCGCCATGCGCCACAATCACAACCTGCACCATTCGCATCTGGGCAATCTTGAGCATCGCGAAACTGGCGAAATCCATACCATGACAGTGCGGGAATGGGCCGAGGCCGGATTTTGGCAGCGCCTGCAATACCGGCTGTATCGCAATCCGTTTATTCTGATCCCTGCAGGCAGTCTGTTTACCTATTTCCTGCGCTACCGCTGGCCCAAACACGCTGGTGAGATGATGGGCAGTGTGATCCGCCACAACCTTATGATTCTGCTCTATATGGGCGCGCTTTTTGCGTTGTTTGGGGGCACGGGGCTGCTGATTTGGTTTGTCAGTTCCTTCATGGGCGGCATGGTTGGCGTGTTCATGGTCTATCTGCAGCACAATTTCGAAGACACGTACTGGGATCGCAAACCAGACCTTGATCCCAGATTGGCAGCGCTTCAGGGCTCTTCGGCGCTTGATCTGGGGTGGTGGATGGATCTTGGTTCAGCCAATATCGCCTATCACGACATTCATCATTTCAATGCGCGCATCCCACATTACAGGCTGCGCAAATGTCATCAGGCGATCCGCAGGGAATATGACCTGCCGGTGATCAAATGGCCCGAGGCATTGCGGTCGTTCAGTCTCAAACTGTGGGACGAAGATCAGGAACGGCTGGTGCCTTTTCCGCGCGATCGTATAGCAGGCATCCCGGCAACCCCGGCGCAATAGGGGGCGTTGCCCACTCGGCCTGACGGCCTCACCCCCGAGTATTTTTAGCAAAATGAAGGGGCGGGCTTGGTTTCATTTTGCCAGAAATACTCAAAAACAGGCCGCACCCTGCGACACGGTCTGTTTTCTAAATTGAATTGGCCTGTTCAGGTGAGCAAGCCTTCTGCAGTCAGGGTGGTTTTGCCACCCAAATACGGCGCCAGTACATCCGGTAAGCTGACAGACCCGTCCGCCTGCTGTCCATTCTCCAGAACCGCAATCAGGCAGCGCCCAACGGCCAGACCTGATCCGTTCAGTGTGTGCACAAACTCAGGGCGTCCGCCTTCGGACGGCTTGAACCGCGCATTCATCCGGCGCGCCTGAAACGCACCGGTTGTGGAAACCGAGCTGATTTCGCGATATGTGTTCTGACCTGGCAACCAGGCTTCAATATCGAATGTGCGCCGCGCGCCAAAGCCCATGTCGCCTGTGCACAGGATGACAGTGCGATAGGGGATGCCTAGCTTTTCCAGCAACCCTTCCGCGCAGCGCAGCATGCGTTTTTGCTCATCATCGCTTTTGTCAGGATGGGTCACAGACACCATCTCGACCTTTTCAAACTGATGCTGACGCAACATACCCGATGTATCTTTGCCTGCGCTGCCAGCTTCTGAGCGGAAACACAACGTGTGCGATGTCATGCGAATGGGCAGGGCATCTTCGTTCAACGTTTCGCCGGAGACGGAAAAGGTCAACGGCACTTCGGACGTCGGCACCAGCCACCAGCCATTTGTGGTCTGATAGCTGTCTTCGCCGAATTTGGGCAACTTGTCGGTGCCATACATGGCTTCGTCTTTGACCAGAACCGGGCTGTTCACTTCGGTCAGGCCATTTTCATCGACATGCGTGTCGACCATAAACTGCGCCAATGCGCGATGAATGCGTGCCACGGCGCCTTTCAGCATGACAAACCGCGCGCCGGATATTTTGGCAGCGGTCGCAAAATCCATCGCGGCAGAAACCCCGGAGAGATCGAAGTGTTCGCGGGCTTCAAAGTTCAGCTCACGCGGCGTGCCCCAACGGCTGACTTCGACATTGTCGTCTTCATCCGCGCCATCAGGCACATCGCTGGCTGGCAGGTTGGCAATGCGCGCCAGCATGTCGGTCAGCTCTGCGTCCAGCGCTTTGGCTTCGACCTGCATCGCGGCCACTTCAGCTTTTTTCTCGCCAACAAGCGCGCGCAGCCGTTCAAATTCCACTTCATCGCCGCGCGCTTTTGCGGCGCCAACTTCCTTGGCGGCTTTTTTCTGATCGGCCTGTGCGGTTTCGCTGGCTGCGATCCTGGTGCGGCGGGCCTCATCCAGTTTCAGAACCGATGCCGAAACAGGCTCATCCCCACGGCGGGTCAGCGCAGCGTCGAAAGCGGCCGGGTTTTCGCGGATCGCTTTAATATCGTGCATCGTTTCGGTCCTTCCAGTTGACTCATTCAGGTGACGCGCCGCCTTATGCACCAGATTCGCACCGTGATACAGCCAGAAGACTAGGGCGAAACAAAATTGTCCAACACAGCCCCGATTGTGATGGTTCCATTGCCCGCAGAAACCACAGAAACGACGTGCCAGGCATCGTTGATCAGCGACAGAATGGGCCCGCCGGAATTGCCCGGACGGGTTCCACAATCCAAGACCAGACCCTGATCCGAGGTGCGACCTTCACAGTCAAATCCGGCGCTCAGCATGTGCGGGCGTCTGTCGAAATAGCCGAGTATGGCGAAAGATGATGCCGTCGTGCCCAAATCCAACGGGATCGGCGTGATATCCATCGGCTCAGTCAAATGCAACAGTGCCAAATCGTGCGCGACATCAATTGCATCATCTTTTGTCGCCATGGGATGTAACGTCACCTTTTCCGGTCGCCCACGCCCATATAGGTGCCCCGGGTCCATCCGGCGACAAAGACGATATCGCTGATCCGGACCGGATCAAGATTTGCACGCAAAACGCAATGGGCGGCTGTCAGCACCACACGCGCAGAGATTAACGTGCCCGAACACATGCCGCGCCGGTTAAAGCCAGCGATATTGACCCGCCCGATGGCGTCCCACTTCGATTGTTCGTCAACGGGCAGGGGGGCAAGCGGCTCACTTTGGACGGCAGGCGCCCAAAGCGTAAAAACAAGCAGAATGTGAAATAGGTAATGCACCCGAAAGCTGTGACAAAACCCGTTTGACGACACAAGCAGGAATTTGAGGCGGCCAAAACTTAATCGTGACAAAAGCAGCAACAGGCAGGCCTTTTCCTGTCTTGCAACCGGGCGCAATGCCCCATAGGTTCCACGCGACTTTCGCGGGGCATGTTCCCGCCAACAAGAGGACAGCTACCATGGAAGCCTTAGCCCAATTTATGCCTTTGATCCTGATCTTCGGGATCATGTATTTTCTGCTTATCCGCCCCCAGCAGAAAAAAGCAAAACAACATCAGGCCATGGTCGATGCGTTGCGCCGTGGCGATCAGGTTGTCACCCAGGGCGGATTGATCGGTAAAGTCGTCAAAGTAAAAGACGAAAACGAAATCGAAGTCGAAGTTGCGGATGGCGTCAAAGTGCGTGTGGTTCAGTCCACTATCGCGCAGGTGCTGAGCAAAACCGAACCGGCTGCCAACAGCTAAGCCAGGAACAGGGCCGCAACGATGCTGCAAATCGACCTTTGGAAACGTGTCCTTATCTGGGCCGTCTGTGCGTTTGGGCTGCTTTTGGCAACGCCCAACGCTTTTTATCAGAGGGTTGAGGCCCGAAACGACGCGGTCGCTGCGATCGAGCTGGGCCACAGCGGCAATGGGTTGGAAGAACAGGCGGCGATGTGGCCGTCTTTCCTGCCCTCGTCGCTGGTGAACCTTGGCCTTGATCTGCGCGGTGGTGCGCATTTGCTGGCCGAAGTGCAGGTCGCGGATGTCTACGAAGCGCGGGTCACCTCTATGTGGCCGGAAATTCGTGACATGCTGCGCGAAGAGCGCGCGACCATTGGCACCATCCGTTTGCAGCCGTCCGAAAAAGACGAATTGCGGGTTAAGATTTCCAAGGCAGACCAGATTGACCGCGCCGCATCGCTGGCGCGCGGACTGGCGCGCCCTGTTGTATCGCTGACCAGCGCGGGACAGAACGACATTGTTGTGTCCAGTGAAGGTGACACAATTATCGTGCAGTTGTCGGAGGCAGAAAAGCTCGCAACGGATGAACGCACTGTTCAGCAGGCGCTGGAAATCATTCGCCGCCGTATCGACGAAGTTGGGACACGCGAGCCAACCATCCAGCGGCAGGGATCCGACCGTATCCTGATCCAGGTGCCTGGCATTGGCTCGGCGGCTGAACTGAAAGACATTATTGGCACCACCGCACAGCTTACATTCCACCCGGTTGTGGGGCGTGGTGCGAACGCCAATCAGAATCCCGGTGTCGGCAATCTTTTGATGCCAGCCATTGAAAACGCCGACACAACCAGCACGGATGACGATGTGTTCTACATCCTAGAAGCCGCGCCCGTTGTGACCGGAGAAGAGCTGGTCGACGCACAACCCAGCTTTGACCAAAACGGTGGCCCCGCGGTGTCGTTCCGGTTCAATCCAACCGGCGCGCGGAAATTTGGCGATTACACAGCGGAAAACATCGGGTCTCCCTTTGCCATCGTGCTGGATAGCGAAGTGATCAGCGCCCCGGTCATCCAATCCCATATCCCGGGTGGGTCGGGCATCATCACCGGTCGTTTCAGCGTCGAAGAATCCACCAACCTTGCCGTATTGCTGCGGGCAGGGGCCTTGCCTGCGGGTCTGGAGTTCCTTGAAGAACGCACCATTGGCCCGGAACTGGGTCAGGACAGCATCGAGGCCGGGCGCATCGCCTGTGTCGTCGCCTTTGCGGCTGTGCTGGTGTTCATGTTCCTTAGCTACGGCACCTTTGGCATCTTCGCCAATATTGCCCTGATCCTGAATGTCGGGCTGATCTTTGGCTTGCTCAGCATGATTGGTGCCACGCTGACCCTGCCGGGTATTGCCGGTATCGTGTTGACCATCGGTATGGCGGTTGATGCCAATGTGCTGGTGTTTGAACGTATCCGCGAAGAACTGAAATCGGCCAAGGGTCCGTCCCGTGCCATTCAGCTTGGCTATGAAAAAGCGCTCAGCGCCATTCTGGACGCCAACATCACCACTTTCATCACCGCTGTGATCCTATTCGCCGTGGGCTCCGGCCCTGTGCGCGGCTTTGCCATCACGCTGGGGCTAGGTATCCTGACATCGGTTTTCACCGCGATCTATGTGACGCGTCTGATCATCGTGATGTGGTTTGAACGCCGCCGTCCCAAGACAATCGAGGTTTAAGCCATGCGTCTGAGACTTGTTCCCAAAGACACCAAATGGGATTTCTTTTCCCGCCCTGCGCTTTGGCTCGGGATTTCGGGTGGCCTGATGGTGCTGGCTTTGGTCAGCTTCTTCCTGCAAGGGCTGAACTATGGCATCGACTTTCGCGGCGGAACAACCATCCGTACCGAAAGCGCGCAAACTGTGGTTGTGGCGGATTACCGCGACGCGATGCAGCCGCTTGAATTGGGTGATGTGACCATTACCGAAGTGTTTGATCCCACGTTTGAAGAAGATCAAAACGTCACCATGATCCGCATTCAGGCGCAAGAAGGCGCGCAATCGGTTTCGGCCGATATCGTGCGCAATGTCGAAGCGGCGCTCAAGGTTGTGGCCCCTGATATTACCTTTGTGTCTGTCGAATCCGTTGGTCCGAAAGTGTCCGGCGAATTGATCCAGACCGCCGTAATCGCCGTGCTTCTCGCCATCACCGCCGTTCTGATTTACATCTGGCTGCGCTTTGAATGGCAGTTTGCACTGGGGGCCGTTGCGGCGCTGGTGCATGACGTTGTGCTGACCATTGGTGTGTTTTCCGAACTGCAGATCCGGTTTGATTTGGCGATTATCGCGGCTTTGCTCACCATCGTTGGCTATTCGCTGAACGATACGGTTGTTGTGTTTGACCGGGTCCGCGAGAACCTGCGCAAATTCAAGAAACTCAGCCTCAAAGACGTGCTGAACCTGTCGATCAACGAAACCCTCAGCCGGACAGTGATGACCTCTGTCACCACGCTTCTGGCGCTGATTTCGCTGTTTGTGCTGGGCGGCGACGTGATCCGCGGCTTTGTGTTTGCGATGATCTGGGGTGTGATTGTCGGTACGTATTCTTCGATCTTCATCGCCTCGGCGGTTTTGCTGAAACTGGGCGTGAAACGCGACTGGTCCAAGCCATCCAATACCTCTGGCAATCAGTTCGCCAATATCGATGCCTGAGATTTGGTCCGGGGTCTGGTCCATTGAGGGCCTGCCCTGGATTATCGGCATTGCCTTTATCGCCGGTCTGGTGCGCGGATTTGCGGGCTTTGGTACGGCGATGATCTATCTGCCCGTGGCAGGGCAATTCCTGCCACCGATCTGGGCGATTTTGACGCTGGCGGTCATGGATCTGATTGGTCCTTTGCCAAACCTGCCCCAGGTCTGGAAAGACGCGCACCGACGTGATCTGGTGCGACTGATCGTGGGCATGTTGGTCTTGATGCCGGTTGGCATTGCCGTGCTTCTGGTATCTGACCCAGGCGTGTTTCGCTATGGCGTGTCCATTTTGGGGCTGGGTTTGTTGGCTTTGTTGATATCGGGGTTTCGCTATCGCGGCACCCTGCGGGCGCCAATGATCTTTGGCATTGGCGGCGTTTCCGGGTTTCTGGGCGGGGTGGTTGGCATGCCCGGCCCACCGGTCATCCTGTTTTACATGGCCAGCCCACATGGCCCTGCGATCATCCGCGCCAATACAATGCTGTTTCTTCTCAGCTATGATGTGCTGGTGTTGGTCATGTTCTCGATTCAGGGCCTGATCAGCGCTGTACCCGTGGCACTTGGGCTTGCGCTGATCATACCAAACCTGATTGGAAACTGGCTGGGCGGCATCATTTTTCGCCCCGAATATGAAAAAACCTATCGCGCCGTGGCTTATGTGATTATAGCCGCATCAGCTATTTCCGGACTCCCGTTCCTGTCCTGAGGAGACTTGCATGCAACTGACCGAAATCACCTATGCCGAAGCCTTGCCCATCGAAAGCTATGGCCCGGGATTTTTCCGCATCGACGGCAAAGTCATCATGGGCGGCGCGATGATCCACGCCGCCGGCGCGCGCAGCTGGGGCGGTTATGACGACACGCAATCTATCCTGGACCTTGGCGATCAGGTCGATTTTGTCCTGTTGGGCACCGGCAGGCAGATGGCGCCGGTTCAGGCCGCCTTTCGCAAAGTGATGGAAGAGGCGGGTATCGGTGTTGAACCGATGGCATCGGCAACTGCTTGTCGCACCTACAATGTGTTGGTGTCCGAAGGGCGCCGTGTGGCGGCCGTGTTATTGCCGATTGAAACCACCTGAAGGAAATAAGCCGTCTACAACGTTCGCAGCCTTAACACGGGTCATAGGGCGAAACGTCACCGCCGCAATACCGACGCAATACCGACGTGTTGCCGAAAGCGGTTTTGGTTTGAATTCAGACAGTTAACTGTTGATTCGCCCGGTGATGCTCCACATCGGCGCAGGCTATGCCATTTCGCTTTTGTCCGCGCCGGTTTTCGGGTAATCGAATGGCATGACTTTAAGCGTTCACGACCTGACGATCACACGTGGTGGCATCCCCGTTCTGGAAGGGCTTAATTTCGCCCTCGAACCCGGGCGCGCTCTTGTTGTGCGTGGTCCAAACGGGGTTGGCAAAACCACCTTGTTGCGCACCGTTGCAGCACTTCAACCGCCTGTGAACGGACGGGTTGAATGCCCGCCCGAAAGCATCGCGTATGCTGCCCACAGCGACGGTCTCAAGGCCATGCTCAGCGTCACAGAAAATCTGATGTTCTGGGCGGATGTCTTTGGAACCAAAGACATTTCTGCCGCGATCACAACCTTTGATCTTGAGGGATTGTCCGAACGTATGGCTGGCACATTGTCCGCCGGACAAAAGCGCCGACTTGGGCTGGCGCGCCTGTTGGTGACGGGCCGTCCCATCTGGGTTCTGGACGAACCCACCGTGTCGCTTGATACCGCATCGGTACAGATGTTCGCCGAAGCCGTGCGCACCCATCTCAAATCTGGCGGCAGCGCGTTGATGGCGACGCATATTGATCTGGGGTTGGAAGAAGCCGATGTTTTGGACGTTGGGCCGTTCCGGGCCAAACCGGGCAGCAAGGTCTCAGGCGGATTTGACGAGGGTTTCTTATGATTTCCTTGCTGATCAGGGATCTGAAACTTGCCTTCAGGGCAGGTGGCGGCTTTGGCCTTGGACTGGCTTTTTTCCTTATTGTTACGGTACTTATACCATTTGGCGTCGGGCCTGAAAGCGGCCTGTTGGCCCGCATCGCACCCGGTGTTTTGTGGCTGGGCGCGCTGTTGGCCTGCTTGTTGTCACTGGACCGAATTCTGGCGCTGGACTGGGAAGACGGCTCGCTCGACCTGCTGGCCACATCGCCTTTACCGCTCGAAGGTGTGGTGTCGATCAAGGCATTGGCCCATTGGCTGACCACTGGCCTGCCACTGGCGCTGGCTGCGCCTTTTTTGGGTCTGCTGCTCAACCTACCGGAACAAGGCTATTTGTGGCTGGTCGTTTCGCTGTTTCTGGGCACGCCCGCGCTCAGCGTAATAGGCACTTTTGGGGCGGCTTTGACGGTCGGGATCAAGCGGGGCGGGCTGTTGCTTTCTCTATTAGTTCTACCCCTTTACGTGCCAACATTGATCTTCGGAGCAGAGCTGGCCCGGCGTGGTGCAGAAGGGTTGGCAACAACGGTGCCGCTTTTAATGCTGGCCGGGATCAGCTTTGGTGTGATCGCTTTGTTGCCCTTTGCAAGTGCTCTGGTTTTACGGGTCAATCTTCGCTAGCGGAACTCAGAGTTGACGGATATCAAAGACGCGCGCGCCGCTCTCGGCGATGTGAGGTGCATTCATAGCCTCTAGGCAGTTAGGAAGAGTTCATGGGATCGTTCTGGGAATATGCCAATCCGGTCAAGTTCAGTCGCACAGCGGGCATCGTTTTGCCTTGGGTGTCTGTTCTTGCGACCATCGCTTTGGTCGTTGGTCTGATCTGGGGATTCTTCTTTACCCCGGATGACTATCGACAGGGATCGACAGTCAAGATCATATACCTGCACGTCCCTGCGGCGCTGATGGCCATCAATGTATGGTTCATGATGTTGATCACGTCGCTAGTCTGGCTGATCCGTCGCCACCACGTCAGCGCGCTTGCCGCGCGGGCTGCGGCGCCTGTTGGGATTGTTATGACGGTCATCGCGTTGATGACCGGTGCGATCTGGGGCCAACCGATGTGGGGCACATGGTGGGCGTGGGACCCGCGACTGACGTCGTTCCTGATTTTGTTTTTGTTTTACCTGGGTTACATGGCGCTTTGGGAAGCCATCGAGAACCCGGATACCGCCGCTGATCTGACGGCCGTCCTGTGCATCGTGGGCTCAGTATTTGCGCTTCTTAGCCGCTATGCCGTGAATTTCTGGAATCAGGGGCTGCACCAGGGTGCGTCGTTGAGTTTGGACAAAGAAGAGCATGTCGCCGACGTGTTTTCGACGCCGCTTTATATCTGCATTGCCGGGTTTATATTGTTGTTCATCGCGCTTGTTTTCCTGCGCACACGCACGGAAATCCAGAAACGCCGCACCAAAGCGCTGCTTGCACGAGAGAGGTTGGGATGATGCCTGAGCTTGGAAAATACGCCGTAACTGTCCTGAGCGCTTATGGAATTTCGATTGTTTTACTGATCATCCTGGTTTGGTGGAGCCTGACTGCGTCGCGCAAGGCTCGTCTTGAACTCGAAAAAGTAGAGGCACGCAGGAATGGCTAAAGTCTCACCTTTGATGCTGGCGCCGCCAATTGCCTTTGCGGCACTGGCTGTTTTGTTCCTGGTTGGAATGAACCGCGACAATCCGAATGAGCTGCCATCCACACTTGCGGGGAAGCAGGCGCCTGAAGTGGCGATGTCAGTGCTGGGCGACAAACCTTTGTGGACACAAGAATCGCTGAAAGACGGGAAAATCAAACTGGTCAACTTTTGGGCCAGTTGGTGTGCTCCCTGTCGGGTCGAGCATCCGACCTTGGAGCTTTTGAAGAATGAAGGCATTCCAATCTACGGTGTGAATTACAAAGATGCAGCCGGCAACGCGTTGGACTTTCTTGATGAACTCGGAGATCCTTACGAGGCCGTTGGTGCAGATCCCGAAGGCCGGATGGGCCTGAATTGGGGCGTTTACGGGGTTCCGGAAACTTATCTGGTGGACGGCGAGGGTAAGATTATCCTTCGCATCGCTGGCCCTCTGACGAAACGTCAGCTCGATGAACGCCTGCGTCCGGTCATGGCTGATCTGAACTAGCTGCTAATCGTCCTATTTGAACGTTATAAAGTGCGTCTGGTTGTAGCTGTACAGCGGCATCTGCAGGTCACGCTAGTAGTTGCATCAACTCACGGCAACCGGGGGTTCAAAGTCCTAAACGAAATGAGGCCCCAAAAAGGGGCCTCACAATTCACCAATTTTATTGGTTTTTATGACTTGGCAAGGTTGCGCAGCACATAGTGCAGAACGCCGCCATGTTCGATGTATTCGATCTCTGGCGCCGTATCGATACGACACTTCAGCGTGATGGTTTTGGTTGTGCCATCAGCGAAAGTGATGTCGCAAGGAACTTCCTGCAATGGTTCAATGCTGTCCAGACCCGAGATTGACACGGTTTCTTCGCCCGTCAGACCAAGCGATTTGCGTGTGTCACCAGCGGTGAACTCGAACGGGATCACACCCATACCTACCAGATTTGAACGGTGAATACGCTCAAAGCTCTCGGCGATCACGGCTTTGACACCCAAAAGCGCTGTACCCTTGGCCGCCCAGTCACGTGAAGAGCCCGCGCCATACTGTTCGCCGCCAAAGACGACCAGCGGTGTGCCGGCTTCCTGATATGCCATCGATGCGTCAAACACGGATGTCTGTGCGCCGTCTGGGCCCTTGGTGTATCCACCTTCGACGCCGTCCAGCATTTCGTTCTTGATGCGGATGTTGGCAAATGTGCCGCGCATCATGATTTCGTGGTTACCGCGGCGCGATCCGTAAGAGTTGAACTCGCGTGGGGCGACTTGACGATCTGTCAGATATTGACCTGCAGGCGTGGACTGAGCAAACGAACCAGCCGGGCTGATGTGGTCGGTTGTGATCATGTCACCCAAAATCAGCAGAACCTTGGCACCCTCAACGTTTGAGATTGTGCCGGGCTTGTCGCTCATACCCTGGAAATAAGGTGGGTTCTGAATGTAAGTCGACGTCGCGGGCCAGTCATAGGTTTCCTGCTGCGGAACATCCACGGCTTGCCATTTTTCGTCGCCTTTGAACACGTCGGCATATTTCGACAGGAACGCTTCGCGTGTGACAGTTTCCTGAACCAGATCCGCAACTTCCTGCGTCGTTGGCCAGATGTCTTTCAGATAAACGTCGTTGCCATCCTTGTCCTGACCAATCACGTCAGCTGCAAGGTTAATATCCAACGTTCCTGCCAGCGCATAAGCCACAACCAACGGAGGTGACGCCAGATAGTTGGCGCGTACATCCGGGCTGATCCGGCCTTCAAAGTTGCGGTTGCCTGACAGAACAGACGTTGCCACAAGATCGCCTTCGGCGATGGCTTCCGAGATTTCCTGCTGGATTGGGCCAGAGTTACCGATACAGGTTGTGCAGCCATAACCAACAAGGTTGAAGCCAACCGCGTCGAGGTCTTTTTGCAGATCAGCAGCTTCCAGATAGGCAGAAACAACCTGAGACCCCGGTGCAAGCGATGTTTTCACCCAAGGCTTACGGTTCATGCCCAACGCGGCCGCTTTGCGTGCCACAAGACCCGCGCCGATCATCACATATGGGTTTGATGTGTTGGTACAGGATGTGATCGAAGCAATCACAACCTTGCCGCTTTCCATGGTGTAATCTTCACCCGCGACAGCAACTTCTTTGCCCATCGGACGTTTGAAGGTGTCTTCCATTTCCTTGCGGAACGCATTCTGACCCTCGGTCAGTGCAACGTAATCCTGTGGGCGCTTCGGACCAGAGATGGCCGGAACGATTGTGCCCATATCAAGGTGCAGAGTATCGGTGTAGATCGGCGCATAGTCCGCATCCCGCCAGAACCCGTTTTCCTTGGCATACGCTTCGACCAGCGCGATGCGGTCTTTGTCACGGCCGGTGTTGTCCAGATAACGGATGGTTTCCGCATCAATTGGGAAGAAGCCACAAGTTGCGCCATATTCCGGCGCCATGTTGGCGATGGTTGCGCGATCGGCCAATGGCAGACGGTCCAGACCGTCGCCGTAGAACTCAACGAATTTGCCAACTACGCCTTTTTCACGCAGCAATTCCACAACTTTCAGCACGAGGTCGGTACCAGTGGTGCCTTCCATCATTGCGCCGGTCAGTTCAAATCCGATGACTTCGGGAATCAGCATTGAAATTGGCTGACCCAGCATTGCTGCCTCGGCCTCGATGCCGCCAACGCCCCAGCCCAGAACGGCGGCGCCGTTGACCATGGTGGTGTGGCTGTCGGTGCCAACAAGCGTATCGGGGTAAGCAACTTCGTTGCCGTCCTGATCAGTGTCAGTCCAGACGGTCTGGGCCAGATACTCGAGGTTGACCTGGTGGCAGATACCCGTTCCCGGAGGCACAACGCGGAAGTTATTAAACGCGGTCTGGCCCCATTTCAGGAAGGTGTACCGTTCCATGTTGCGTTCATATTCGCGGTCAACGTTCATCTGGAACGCACGTGGGTTGCCGAATTCGTCGATCATGACCGAGTGGTCAATAACCAGATCTACCGGCACCAGTGGGTTAATCTTTGACGCGCTGCCTTTGAGGCCGACAATACCGTCGCGCATTGCAGCAAGGTCAACAACAGCTGGAACGCCGGTGAAATCCTGCATCAGCACGCGGGCAGGGCGGTACGCGATTTCGCGAGGGTTTTTGCCACCTTTGGCACCCCATTCAGCGAACGCGCGAATGTCATCGGTCGAAACCGAAAAGCCGCCGTCTTCAAAGCGTAGCATGTTTTCCAGCACCACTTTCAGTGAAGCAGGCAGATTTGAGAAATCACCCAGTCCGGCTTCCTGGGCTGCGGGGATAGAAAAATAGGAAATAGATTTGCCGTTTACCGATAGCGTTTTACGGGTTTTGGCGGTGTCCTGTCCGACTGTGATGGTCATACTGGCCTCCCTCTGATCAAAAAATAAAGGTCTCGCTGGCGCTGCTTTTGACGCATAGTGGGCTTGCGTTCAAGGGGGTAGCGCAAAATTGTATACCATTGCACACAAAAAAGTTTCGACTGTATTGCCGATCACTGGCGTCTCTCAAAACGTTGATTGGCTTTTAATACCTTGAACCCCTACAAAAGATTCGAGAAACACTTCACTAAAACGGGCAGACACATGATCCGCATCTTCGGAACACTCGCGACACTATGGCTCATCTTAACCGGAGCTGCGGTTGCGCAGGATCGCCCAGTTGTCGTCGAACTCTATACATCACAAGGGTGTTCATCATGTCCGCCCGCAGACGCTTATTTTCTTGAGAAGCTTTCCAAGCGGGATGATGTCATAGCTTTGGCGCTGCATGTTGATTATTGGGATTATATTGGTTGGAAAGACAATTTTGCTGACCCGGCCTATACGGCACGTCAACAAAGCTATGCCCGCGCCGCAGGGCACCGTTCGGTCTATACCCCGCAAATGATTGTGAATGGCCAGGATCATGTTGTTGGCACGAAACCCGACAAACTTGAAAAGCTGATTAGGTCTCACAAGGCGCAGAGCGGAGACGTTGACCTAACTATTGAACGTCGCGGGAACCGGGTCGCAATCTCTGCCAGATCAGCAGTTACCACACCAATGATTGTTCATCTGGTGCGGTATACGCCACAAGAGAGCGTTTCAATCAAACGTGGTGAAAATGCTGGTAAGGTGCTGACCTACGCCAATATCGTGGACGACTGGCAGACCATCGGCAATTGGAACGGTCGTTCGCCGCTGAAAATGGATGCACGCGCCAAAGAAGACGCTCCTGCGGTAATTCTCATTCAAAGAGCGGATGGCGGACCAATCCTTGCTGCTGCAAAGATCGACTGAGGATTCTCTCTCTCAAACTGACAACAACGTGGTCTTCTGGTCATTCTTCCCCTTCGTCCTGAGCAATCAGTTTCAGGTCCCCCGCGCTTTCCAGTTCCCGAATGACCGTGGTCACAACGGAAAGTGCGGCCTCTCCTTCGCGAGAAGGGACGGTGCCGCGCTCTTCGATGCTTTCGCGCAGTTGATCAGCAAGCCGGGATGATATGCTGTCCAACAAAAACTCTGTTGTGGCACCCGCTTCCCCTTCCGTCGCGTATCCTAAAGCAGTGACCAGAGTTGCGTCGTCAATTTCTTTCGCGACGCGCGGAATATCGCGGGCTTCGACGCGTGCAGGGATATGAGCGTATGTGAAAATGGTTTTGCGCACTTTTTCGGCAAAATCGGCATCGGTTTCTTCAAGCGCGCTCAACAGATCGTCCCGTGTGGCGGCTGTGGACGAGTTCAGAATGGCCCCAACCCGATCAACCGGTGCGTCGACAAAAGCTTTTGGGGGAACATCATCCATCTGACTTGCCAGGGTCAGCCCAATACGATCAACCGCTTCGGGTGTAATGGCACCTGTCAAAGACACGGCATAAGTAATCCGGCGTGCCATTTCACCCGGGAGCGAGCTGAGAAGTTCGGCAGCTTTGCCCACGTCCAGTTTGGATACAGTAACGGCTGCAACTTCGATGCTCTCGGCTTCTACCAGCTCCTGAAGTTCGGGGATGCTGAGCGCGCGCAATCTGTCCCACGGATCGCCAATCTGGCGCACGCCTGCCTCTTTGCGGAGTCGCGCCGACGTCATCGGGCTGATTCGCCCCTCCAAAGCTGACAAGGCCCCTGAAACACCACCAGGAAATGACAGGCCAATCGATTCCAGCTCGTGGGCGAATTCCAAAAGGACGTCGCCCAGCGTGTTTCGGTCGATATAGGCCATTCTGCCCATCAGATAGGTCAGTTCAACCTGCTGGGCGTCAGGAAGGTCGCTCAGCGATACTTCGGCACCTTCATTGAGCAGAAAACGGACAATGATTGCCGCCTTGTGCTTTTTAGACAATTGAGAGCCTGACTGCTCTGGCTGTTTTTCGATTTGTGAATGTTTCGGCGTAATCCGCGCAAGTTGCGTCTGGCTGCTCATGAGAGGCTCCTAGTGTTGGGGCCAAGAAAGCACCCAACACTAAAGAATCCCTGAACTGCCTTTAGAAATTGTACGTAACACCCGTGCGGATCGCGGTGGCCAGGGAGACTTCCGGCCATGTACCTTCGCCGCCCCGTTCGCGGATCTCAAGAAGCTCGGCCCTCGCCAGAACCAAATCACCAGCCTCAATGTGGGCCTGACCTTTGTAAGACCGGGCTAAAAGGTTGTCAGGGTTGGCGTTCAGCGCTTTTTCATAGAAGGACATTCCGCTGGCGAGATCGCCCATGTTGCGATGCGTAAAGCCCCAGTAGGTTAAAACCCGGTCTTCATTTTGATCCGGCATTGCCTTCAAAACTCTTTGCGCGTCTTGCAAGCGTCCGGCATAGGCCAGTTCGCGCACAGCGTCGTACAAGGTATCTGAGTTCAGTTCAGAGTTTTCAGGATTTACACAGCGTTTTTTCTTGTCGCTCCAGACCTTACCCTTTTTGCATTCCTTAGTGGTTTGCGTGGGTTGAGGTGGATCGTTATTGTCGCTGCCTGCGGCGAGAAGAGGGGCAGGGGCAAAGGACGCCAATGCGACGCAGGATAAAACAACTTTGATATTCATAATAAAACTCCCTGATACTGGTGGCTGCCCCAAGCAAGACGAGGATATTGTTTCGGGAAAAGTATTGTTACAGTCTCTTTTCATTCTGGTGGGGCGTGCGGTTTAATAATCTTATATCACTGGAAACAGAGTTTCAGAAATCACACACGCGTCAACCATTTCTGAGTTTCAGTTCGCAATAATTGTTTCGATGTGATGGCTGTCCTCTCAGTTTTGGGAGATTTGAGCGGATTATTGCAGCGATGGGCGCGAGTTGAAGAGAATGCTTTTCCCAATGACGTTCTTAAGAAATATCTGATCACATTTAATCAAAACGCGCGAGGCCACCACAGATATGCTGTAGCGGCCTCGTCAGAAAATGGTGTTTTTAGTTTACGCGCCAAATACGCGCTTGAAGATCGTGTCGACGTGTTTCGTGTGATAGTCCATGTCGAATTTTTGGTTGATGGCGTCTTCGCCAAGCGCCGCAACAACGTCTTTGTCAGACAGTAATTCTTCACGGAAATCAGTGCGTTCTTCCCAAACCTTCAACGCATTGCGCTGGACCATGGAATAGGCGTCTTCGCGGGAAACCCCGGCTTGCGTCAGCGCCAAAAGCACGCGTTGTGACATCACCAACCCTGGGAACTTATTCATGTTGTCTAACATGTTTTCTGGGAAGATCAGCATTTTTTCAATCACGCCCGCCAGACGGTTCAGCGCAAAATCTAGCGTGACTGTCGCATCTGGACCGATGGCACGCTCGACTGAAGAGTGCGAAATATCGCGCTCATGCCAGAGTGCGACATTTTCCATTGCCGGGATCACTGTCATGCGTACAAGGCGGGCCAACCCGGTCAGGTTTTCTGTCAGAACCGGGTTTTTCTTGTGAGGCATCGCGGACGAACCTTTTTGACCCATCGAGAAAAACTCTGCGCCTTCCAACACTTCGGTGCGCTGCATGTGGCGGATTTCGATTGCAACGTTTTCGATTGATGATGCGATCACGCCCAGCACGGCAAAGAACATGGCGTGGCGGTCACGTGGAATGACCTGGGTCGAGATCGGTTCCGGGCGCAGGCCCAGCTGTTCGCAGACATGCTCTTCAACTGCGGGGTCAATGTTGGCGAATGTGCCGACAGCGCCGGAAATGGCACCGGTGGCAACCTCGTCGCGCGCGGCTTGCAGGCGTGTTTTGTTGCGATCCATCTCTGCGTAGAACCGCGCAAAAGTAAGACCCATTGTGGTTGGTTCCGCGTGGATACCGTGACTGCGGCCGACGCGGACGGTATTTTTGTGTTCCAAAGCCCGAGTTTTGAGAGCGGCCAATACTCTGTCCAATCCGCTCAGCAGGATGTCTGCCGCGCGTACCAGTTGGACGTTCAGACAGGTATCAAGCACGTCAGACGACGTCATGCCCTGATGCACAAACCGTGCTTCGTCAGAACCGACATGTTCCGCGAGATGCGTCAGGAACGCGATAACGTCGTGTTTGGTGACGGCTTCAATCTCGTCAATGCGCGCCACGTCAAATTGCGCGTCTTTGGCTTTCCAGACGGCATCCGCGTTTTCCTGAGGGATCACGCCCAGATTGGCTTGGGCGTCACAGGCGTGGGCCTCGATTTCGTACCAGATGCGGAATTTCGTTTCGGGAGACCAGATGGCAACCATTTCGGGGCGAGCATAGCGGGGGATCATGTCACAGCCTTGTGTATAGAGAGCTTTCGCGCGCGGTTTAGACTGAAGGCAACGTCGCGGCAAGGTTGGAGAGATCAAATGAGACGGATTGCCCTTGTTTTGGGTATTTTGGCTGCTCCTTTGCACGCACAGGACTGGAAACAGGCAACAGAAGCCGAGATTGCCGATTTTCTGACGGGTCGCGTCGTGGAATATGCTTCGGCTTGGCAAAAATTCTATAGCTCTGGGCGGACACTGTATCATGCCGGGCCTGACAGCTGGGGCAATTGGCTATTGCGAGACGATCAATATTGCAGTCGATGGCCGCCGAGCGGGCTATGGGATTGTTATGAGGTCTGGCTTAAGACACCAAATAACATCCGTTTTGTGGGAACGGACGGGTCGCATTCAGATGGCGTGAGACGTCCGGCGCCTTAGGAAATGCTGGACAGTTCGACACAGGCTAATAGGATCAAAATATTCGAGAAAGGATGTTTGATGTGAAAAAGCTAACCAAATTTTTATGTGCCGGTGTGGCTGCGCTGGGATTAAGTGGCGGGGTTGCCAGTAGTTTGCTTGCAGATACACCTGTAACTTACAATGATGGATCCAATTCCGTGTTCCGGATCAATGTGCCGGACTTTTGGAGTGCGCGTGTCGGAGGGCATCGTGAGTTGACAGCGCCGGGTGATGAAGGATCCCGTGTTGTGGACCGTGTCATCGGATTGCAGCCCGAACGCGACAGCGGAGTTTGGGTTGGATTTGTATCGCCCAATGGCCTGAGTACGCTGGACGAAGCGGCAGAATATGCCCGGTCGCTGGCACCGCAGATTGCCAAGGACACCGAGATAACCGATTTCGAAAATCGCAACATCGCGGGCTATCCATCACGTGTCTATCGTGGGCATGGGCGTCGTGACGGGAACACAGTGTATTTCACTGTGTCGCTTATCGATCTTCCCAATGGGCGAGTGATTTTCAGCATGACCGCACTGCAGCCGGGGTACGAACCGACCGTCCTTGATGACGTCAATGCCATCTACAATTCCATTCGGTCACAGTGAGGGAGGCAGAAATGACACCTATTTCTAAGAATATTTTTCGTATCGTCGCCCTGGTCACAGCCGGAGGGGTCGCTCTGTCGGGGTGTGAATCAACAGGTGGATATACCCAAACCGGCGTGTATTACGATTCTATGATGTGGAACGATTACTATCGGCCGCCACACAATCGACCGGGGCGTCCCGAGCACCCGATTGAGCGCCCTCCAAACCGTCCGGTACACCCTATCGCGCCTGCACCACCAGTGCACCGTCCTTCGCCCAGTCCTTCACGACCGTCACGCCCATCACCACGTCGCTGATCAGACCGCCGCCAGCTCTGTGACAACAGTGCTGGCGCGCTCTAATGTCTGATGAACCGGGCATTTGTCGGCAATTTCCAAAAGTCTGGCCCGTTGTTCTTCGGAAAGCGGGCCACACAGGAAAAGCGTACGTTTGAATGTATCGACCTTTGACTGGCTTCCGGTTTCCGCGTCTCTGGCATGTACTTTGTCGTGGCTGACATCAACCCAGATATGTTCCAGCGGCCATCCTTTGCGTCGTGCATACATGCGCACTGTCATAGAAGTGCAGGCACCCAGACCAGCCGCAAGAAATCCATAGGGCGACATGCCCCGATTTGTGCCACCATAGGCAAGTGGTTCATCGGCAATGGCATGGTGCATCGGGCCCGCGTTTACGTCTTGCAGAAATCCGGCCGGATCAGCCTCAGACACGCGCACAATACCTTCTGGTGCACCGGGTGGGGGCGCGGGTAGTTTAAGATCAAGGTAGCTGCCAGCCCATGTCGCAATCACGCCGGCAGCATATTCCGCGTCTTCGGCGCGGGTGACCAAATGGTCGGCATGATCTAGCGTTACAAAGCTTTTTGGGTGCTTTGCGGCGGCGAATATTTCACCGGCGTTTTCAATACCAACAACATCGTCAGTTGGTGCATGCATCACCAACAGCGCGCGTTTCATACCCTTGATGGCAGTGCCTAATTTTGCAGAAGCCACATCGTCAACAAACGATTTTCGAATGGTAAACGGACGCCCGCCCAGTGTAACGTTAGCCTCGCCCTGCGCTTCAATCGTCGCAAGATCATCGCCAAAATTGTGGGTCACATGGCCAGGATCAAAAGGCGCTCCGATGGTGGCGACCGCTTTAACCGAAGCTATCTCGCCAGCGGCCCGTAAAACGGCCGCGCCGCCAAGGCTGTGACCAATCAACAGGCTGGGTGCTTTGCCCTCCTGGGACAGATGTTTGGCCGCAGCAATTAAGTCATCCACATTGGATGTGAACGTCGTGTTCGCGAATTCGCCCTGACTGTGCCCAAGGCCTGTAAAGTCAAATCTCAGAACTGCGATGCCCATTGCCGCGAGGCGTGCGGAAATGCGACGTGCTGCCGGGATATCTTTGGAACAGGTAAAGCAATGCGCAAATAAAGCGGTGGCAAGATGCGGGCCATCTGGTAAATCCAGCCGTCCGGAAAGCATTTCACCATTATGTCCCGGAAATTGCAGGCGTTCTGTAGGCATTGCGGAGTCCTCGTTTCATTTGAACGCTAACCTGCGCGTTCAAACGCATTCCGCCAAGTGGCATGTCAGGCTTCTCACGCCAAGGTGACTTAACGCGACCTCCGCGTCATCAGTTTTCACCCATCAGGGCCGGATCAAACGGGTATGTGGTGAGATTTTCGAAACCATCTTCTGTAATTAATACCTGATCCTCAAGTTTGATCGAAAAACTTCCGCCAACTTCGCCAACCAGCGCCTCGACACACAACACCATGCCGGGTTCCAGCGCATAATCAAAGGCACCGGGCACTGCTTTGTCGGAATAGGCCACAAGCGGCCATTCATCACACAATCCGACGCCATGCATCAGACATCCATATTTTTGCTGCCAGAACTTGTCGTCCAGTTTATGCGCGTTGGCCGTGAGTTCGGGTATGGTCACGCCCGGTTTCAGCATCTCCATATTTGTCATGATGTGTTCGTGGGCGTGTCGCATCGCATAGACCATGGCATTGGTTGGTTTCGCATCTCCGACCCACCATGTTCTGGAAATGTCGATGCAAATTCCATAAGATGAAATCAGATCAGTATCCAATCCGACAATTTCATTGTTTTGCACTATGCGCGGGCCGCATTCCTGAAACCAGGGGTTCGTGCGCTGACCGGATGTCAGCAAGCGGGTTTCAATCCATTCTCCACCTCGCCGGATATTTTCTGCGTGCAGCACTGCCCAGATGTCATCTTCAGATGTCTTGCCCAGAGGTACATTGTCGCGCATGAATCGCTCCATTTCGCCCACCGCCGTTTGACAAGCATGATTGGCGCACCGCATTGCCAGAATTTCATCCGGGCCTTTGACAGACCGCGACTTTTCGGTGACTTCTTCGCCCTCCAGTATTTCAAATCCCTGCGCTTCCAATGCGCGCAGGCCATGCACCATAATTTTGTCGACAGCGAGGCGGCAGTTGCCGGGAGAATGCTCCTGCAAAAGCGTTCGCACTTCGTTTGCAAAACTGTCGGCGGCGATGTCTACTTTGTCACCCCGGTCAAAATAGAACAGGTCTGCGCCGGATCGAGATTCGCGCACCAATGGGTTGAATTTGCTTAAGAAAGGCGCGTTCTTGTAGTCCCAGATAACCATATATCCATCCGCACACAAAAGAACTGCGCGAAATGGATTATGGGTATTCCACAGCTGCATGTTTGTACTGTCGGTGGCATAGCGGATATTCAGCGGGTCAAACATCAATAGACCGGCGTAATCGCGGTCAACGATGTGCTTTGTCAAGCGTTCCCATCGGAATTTGCGCATAGCTTGTAAGTCGGGCAGGACAAGACCAGCTTTTTGCCATTCCTGAAAGGCGAGATGGGTCGGTCCGATTTCAATGCGGTCGCTGTCATTTGGGGTATTGTCACCGAGTGTTGCGCCTCGTGATGGGTCAATCTTGCGGCTTTCCCGGTAATTTTCGCTCATCTCTGCCTCCCGTTGGATGATATTGACAGCTTGCGAGGCTAAAGCCCGCGGGTCGTGTCTGTTTACGACGCCGTTTTGTACTTTTTGGCTGTGCGGGTGGACCAGTTGAGGTAGTTTCATTTTATGAATTTGGTGCTGCAAAAAACAATTCCGTACGATCCGTTTCGCGAGGTCACTCTTCCCGGGATAACGCCCATGGATTTGGATGATTGGTTGATCGTAGATGATGCATATGCCGGTCAAATGGCCGTGCGTGAGCAGTTGCTCCGCCAAAATCGCGATCTGGTTTGCGCGTTGTCAGACCAGGCGCGTCCTGCAGCGGAAGAATTGCTTGAAAGGGTCGTGGCCAGTTTACGTGCCTCGGACGGCTTTGTTGTCAAAAGTGGAGTTGTGACCTGCCCGGACAGGCGGGTGGTTGCGTTGAACCGAGGCGACCCCTTGGTCACTATCGCCAAGCTCATCCAGGAAGATGTTTGTTTACTGCAACGCAAAGAAGATCAGCATGTTTTGACCGGTGCCGTTTTGTGCTTTCCCGCCAGCTGGAAACTCAGCGAAAAGATTGGCCGGCCCTTGGACGGGATTCATGCACCGGTTGACAGCTATGACGCCAATGTTGCGCGTCGAGTGCAACGGCTGTTCGATGGTGTCCGTGCAGAGTGCCCGTTGTGGCGCAAAAATGTGCTGTGGTATGATGATCCAGCCCTTTTTCAACCTCGGTCTCAAAGTGAAAGCCGGCAACCCGTAGGCTCCGGGGATGCGCCATACTTGCGATCAGAGCGCCAGAGCATTTTAAGGCTGCCACAAACCGACGCCGTTGTATTTTCCATTCACACATTTGTTCTGGCACGCGCAGACGCAGAGGCGGCGTTTGGACCTATTGCATAAAGCGCAGAAATTGTTGATTTTAATTTGAATAGTCTAAGCGGTACGTTCGATGTTTTGCATCGTTAGTTTCCGCATTTGAGGGCCCAGATGAGCATTACAGAACAGTACGACACATATCCCTATCCGACTCGGGACCCAAAAGACGAACGTAAACGGTTGGTTCAGGGCTCGCCTTCGTTGCCAATCGAGATTGATCACTATGTTTTTGGGGGAAAACGAAACTGGCGTGAACCCATCCGAATTCTTGTCGCGGGTGGCGGGACGGGGGACGCGCTTGTGCAGATGGCTCAGATACTGACGTCCGCCAAGCGCCCTTACGAGATCACGTATGTCGATTTGTCCGCCGCAGCCCGCGAAATAGCGGAGGCACGTATTGCAGAGCGTAACCTGAAAAACGTTACGTTTCATACAGGTAGCCTATTGGATGCGCCTGAGTATGGTGAATTTGACTACATCGATTGCTGTGGCGTGTTGCATCACTTACCAGATCCCGACGCGGGGTTTTCGGCGTTGTCAAAGGCCGTTTCGCCCCAAGGAGGCATGGGATTGATGGTGTATGCGCCATACGGTCGTTCGGGCGTCTATCCGCTGCAATCCGCATTTGGCGCGTTGTCCCGAGGGATGACGGCCAGGGATCGGCTACAGCTTGGCCGGACGTCTCTGCGCGCACTTCCTGACAACCATCCGTTCAAACGTAACAAGACGGTTGTCGATCACAAAAGCAGCGATGCAGAGTTTTATGATCTGTTACTGCATTCACAGGACCAGCCATACACAGTTGGTGAATTGACCGACGCGCTCAAACGGGCAGGGCTGAGATCGACTGGTTTCCTTCCTCAGGCTCAATACGATCTGGAACGTGTCTTGCCAGAGGCTGTGTCGCGCCCGGAAGGGTTGTCCGACATTGAGGCGATTGATGTCGCAGAAAAATTGCGCGGTACGATAAAAACGCATGTTGTTTATGCCGTCCCGGAGAAGCGGGCACTGAAACCCGTTGACGGCACGGACCTTTGGTCGGTTCCGCACTTGCGCAGTCTTGATGGGATGCGATTGTCCGGGCTTGTCGCCAAGCGGGGAAAGGTCATTGTCGATTTCCCAACCGAGACTGTGACGATCCCGATTGCGCGAGAAACAGCACCCTTGGTAGCGCTGATAGATGGGCGCACGCCGTTAAAAGTGATCAGGGAGAGGGCTGGTTTGGATGAATTCCTGTTCGGGACACTTTGGAAAAAGATACATGATGCTTTCGTGCCGTGGGATCAGTTGAATTATTCCAAGCTGTATGTCTGACCAGCAATCAGGATTAGAAAATGCTTTTTAAAGGCTCTCAGGCACGTCCACCGGGCTTGTCCGAACGAAAATGCAATGCCGCGCGAGGCCTGTTGCCTGCAAGGTTACTTATGAAAATGTGAAAACGCGTGCGAATGTGCATAACGACTGATTTCAAATCTTGTGCGGTATCGGTGCAATTAAGTGCACATCATCGGACTGTCACCATTTTGATGTCAGAAAAAAGAAAAGTGTTTCACAGGTTCTATGACCTTTCACCCAAAAGGCGAATAAAGGCTCTGATGAGAATTTGGTGCGGGTGAAGGGACTCGAACCCCCACGCCTCGCGGCGCCAGAACCTAAATCTGGTGCGTCTACCAATTCCGCCACACCCGCACTCGTTTGCGCGTCTTAGCAAAGCTAAAATCAGGATGCGAGGAGAAAATTTGCCCCTACAGGTTCAATCTTCGAAAAACAGCGGGCAATTGATCGGGCAGGTCTTCAGCGATCAGGCCGGGGCCAAATTCCAGCGCGCATTCCACATGCAACCATGCAGCTGTTTCTGCGGCTTGCGTCGGCGCAAAACCGCGCGCCAACAGGCCTGTGATAAACCCGGCCAAAACGTCACCGGACCCGGCAGTCGCCAGCCAGGGAGCTGCCCGCTCGTAATGCGCTGCATGTATGCTGCATTGGCCCGAGGGCTCAGCAATGATCGTGTCGGCACCCTTAAGCAGCACAACACAACCCGCTCGCTTGGCAGCATCACGTGCTGCGTCAACCTTTGAATAGGCTGGGCCGGATTGCGACGCGAGCGCGTCCTTCCACTGTTGTATGTCGGCCATGTACTGTTGAAGATTTGTTGGATCGTATTGAAGCGTATTCAGTACCGGAGGCTTCTTTGGCGAATTGAGTTTGTCGGCAAGGTCGGGGAACAATCTGGAGAACTCGCCCATGTGAGGTGTTAGAACACATTTCTCATGCAACATATCGAATAGCGCTTTGGGGTCGTCCTGATAGGCCGACAATGCACCCGCATCCAAAATCGTCGACCGCCCGGAATCCAAAGCTATCGGCACCAGAGCTTGTGCCAGCTTTAGCTCCATTCCCGGCCCAAGACATAACGCATTCAACCTATCGTCTTCAAGCACTCCGGTCAGAGCTTGCTGACCGTCGATACGAGCCAACATCAGTGCAGTAATCTGATTGGCCACTTCCATCTGCGCGTTAGGTGGACATCCAAGTGTGACCAGCCCAGCACCAATGCGCAAAGCGCCCCGAGCGGCCAGTCGCGCCGCACCTGTCTTGCCCGTACTACCAGTCAGGATCAACGCATGACCATGAGAAAATTTGTGAGCAGCGCCCTGTGATTTTGACAGCATGTCCCAGCGGTACATGTTCATGAATTGCCTGGTATCCGGGACCAACGGCTCTTTCGTTATCAAATTGACACGTGGCACACGTATGTTCCGACCTATCCCGCCCCTACGCATTGGTGCGGTGTCACGGCCTTTTTCATGGGAGGTACAGCGCCAATCTCTCAAGCCTATGTCCTTAACCACCAATTTATTGCAAACAGCCGGACCCTCGCCGATAAAGTGGCCAATTTTCGGGCTGTCAAATGCCACCGTCAATGATGCCGCCGCAGACGCACCCCGGTTGCTATATCCAGCCTCGGTTGCGCCACTTCCTAAGACACGGCCGCTGTCCAAGCACAAACCTGATGGTGCATCAATTGCGACTGTATAAGGGACGTAGTTATCACCATTTCGCCCGCACATGTGCGTGAGTACATTCCATGCCTCTCCATCAACTGGACGCGTCAAACCTGTGCCAAACAATGCATCGACATACAGATCAGCATATTTATGCCCATGCTCAGGATGTCGCTTTCGGAATGCCTTTTCCGTTAGCGTAGTAACCTGTCCTAGCTTTTCCCACCGATCGTAATTCACCTTTGCATCCGGCGGTAGTTGTTCCGCCTCTCCAAAGAGAAACAGCTGCACCTCCCAATCCCATTCCTTCAACAACCGCGCTACGACAAACCCGTCGCCACCATTGTTGCCGGGTCCACACAGGATGACTGCTCGATGAATGTTTTTGGCAAGCTCGGGCCACTCTTCAAAGACCGCTTCAACGACCCCGCGACCGGCGCGCTCCATTAACTCTAAACCAGTCACGTCACCTGACTTGATTGCGGCCAGTTCTATGGCGCGCATTTGGGCAGCAGTCAGGAGTTCGGTCATGTTGTCACCTCAAGCGATTCAATTCGGCTCTATTTTCATGCAAAGCGCCTAATTTTTAAGCAATCAGTTTGGAATACGCCGCCCTGTATGCCCCGCGTCACCATAGCCAATTGTTCCCCGCAAGCGAAAGTGATCTGAGCATTTCAGAATTCAGGTGAGGGGAATCTCAAGATGAAAAAGATCGAGGCAATCATCAAGCCGTTCAAACTTGATGAGGTCAAGGAAGCGCTTCAGGATTTTGGCATTCAGGGTCTGAGCGTGATTGAGGTTAAGGGTTTCGGACGCCAAAAAGGCCATACCGAACTTTATCGCGGCGCGGAATACGTCGTGGATTTCCTACCAAAAGTGAAAATTGAAGTTGTCCTGGACGACGATCAGGTAGACGGCGCCATTGAGGCCATCGTGGACGCCGCGAAAACCGACAAAATTGGCGACGGCAAAATTTTTGTAAGCCCCGTCGAGCAAGCCATTCGCATTCGCACCGGTGAATCCGGTCCGGACGCGCTGTAAACCCACACCTTTCCAAAGTAATCAGAAGGAAAATGAGAATGAGCGCAGACGCAGTTCTCCAGCTGATCAAAGACGAAGATGCGGCATATGTCGACATCCGCTTTACCGACACGCGCGGCAAGCTTCAGCACGTGACAGTAGACGTTGATCTTGTTGACGAAGACTTCCTCGAAGAAGGCTTCATGTTTGACGGTTCGTCCATTGCTGGCTGGAAATCGATCGAAAACTCCGACATGAAACTGATCCCCGACACAACGTCGGCTTATGTGGATCCGTTCTATGCCGAAAAGACCATCTGCATTCACTGCTCGATCGTCGAACCCGACACCGGTGAATCCTATGAGCGTGACCCACGTGGGACAGCTGAAAAAGCAGAAGCGTACCTGAAGTCTTCGGGTATCGGTGACGTGGCTTACATGGGTCCGGAAGCAGAATTCTTCCTGTTTGACGACGTGCGTTTTTCGAACACGATCAACAAAGTGTCCTACGAAGTCGACGCAATCGACGCATCCTGGAACACTGACACCGAATACGAAATGGGCAACACTGGCCACCGTCCGGGCGTCAAGGGCGGTTATTTCCCTGTGAATCCAACCGACGATGCGCAGGACCTGCGCTCTGAAATGCTTTCGACCATGAAACGTCTGGGCATGAAAACTGACAAACACCACCACGAAGTGGCGTCTTGTCAGCACGAGCTGGGCCTGATTTTTGACAGCCTGACCAAACAAGCGGACGAGCTGCAGAAATACAAGTACGTGATCCACAATGTGGCACAGTCCTACGGCAAGTCGGCAACATTCATGCCCAAGCCGATCTATGGTGACAACGGCACAGGCATGCACGTGAACATGTCGATCTGGAAAGACGGCAAGCCTCTGTTTGCTGGCGACAAATACGCCGATCTTTCTCAGGAAGCTCTGTACTTCATTGGCGGTATCCTGAAGCACGCGAAAACCCTGAACGCGTTCACCAACCCATCGACCAACAGCTACAAGCGTTTGATCCCGGGCTTTGAAGCCCCCGTTCTGCGCGCTTATTCGGCTCGTAACCGGTCGGGTTGTGTACGTATTCCCTGGACTGAGTCGCCTAAGGCTAAGCGCGTCGAAGCACGTTTCCCCGATCCTGCCGCGAACCCTTACCTGTGTTTCGCAGCTTTGTTGATGGCTGGCCTTGACGGCATCACCAACAAGATTGATCCGGGCGAAGCCATGGATAAGAACCTGTATGACCTGCCTGCCGAAGAACTGGCTGACATCCCGACTGTTTGTGGTTCGCTGCGCGAAGCCATGGAAGCTCTGGAAGCTGATCATGACTTCCTGCTGGCTGGCGACGTGTTCACCAAAGATCAGATCGACGGTTACATCGAACTGAAGATGGAAGAGATTGAGCTCTATGAGCACACTCCCCACCCAGTTGAGTTCGGCATGTACTACAGCTGCTAATCAGCTGACTATGCTTACAATTTCTGAAAGGGCGCCTGTCGGGCGCCCTTTTTTTGTGTCGAACTGTATGACGGGCTGAATACACTCGCTTCACATTTGTCTGTGGCCGAGCTGGCTGAATTTGACAAACAGTGACTCAGAGGCATTGCTTTCGCGCGCAACCGGTACGACCTCTCTCGGGTATGTAAACACGCACCACTAAGCAGCGCTTAAGGTACAAGTGAAATTTGCAGGCTGGTGGAGATTATGGCGCTCGACTCTTCTGCGACGTCGACAAGCCACACCGGCGACATTCAGAACGGATTTGGAGCGAACCTAAGGCGACACAGACGAGCACTTTGAGCGGTGCGCATAGAATGCGCGACAGATTCCCAATTGGGCATTCTGAATGCAAATCACTGCCATAACAGGTTTGAATTTGCCGTCGGAGTTCTATCTATAGTACTGTGGGGTGAGTTAGGAAGGATGACCATGGCTGAGACGCGCATAAAAGTGACAGAGCTTGATCCGGTTTGGCAGCGTATTACTGCGGAGGCTGAAGAGGCGGTTCGTGAAGAGCCGCTGATGGGCGGTCTGGTGCATGCTTGTGTGTTGCATCACAAGTCCATTGAGCGAGCTTTGAGCTATCGTTTTGCCGCGAAACTGGCATCCAATGAGATGTCGATGGTTGTTCTGCGAGAGATTGCGGATGAGGCATTCGCCTCGTGCCCGGAAATTATTGCGGCTGCCCGTGCTGACTTGATGGCCATATTTGAACGCGACCCGGCCTGCCACAGACTGCTTCAGCCAATTCTCTATTTCAAAGGATATCAAGCAGTTCAGGCCTATCGTGTTGGCCATTTGTTGTGGCAACAGGGGCGCTTTGATCTTGCCTATTTCATCCAGATGCGCACATCCGAGATTTTTGGAATCGACATTCATCCGGGTGCTGAAATTGGCAAAGGCATTATGATCGACCACGCCCATTCCATCGTAATCGGTGAAACGGCACGGGTTGGCGACAATGTGTCGATGCTGCATTCAGTAACGCTGGGCGGAACTGGAAAAGAAGAGGAAGATCGCCATCCCAAAATCGGGGACGGTGTTTTGATTGGTGCAGGCGCAAAAATCCTGGGCAATATCAAAGTTGGTCATTGCTCACGTATTGCGGCTGGCTCTGTCGTGCTTGAGGAAATTCCACCATGTAAAACGGTTGCCGGTGTGCCCGCGCGGATCGTTGGCGAGGCCGGGTGTGATCAGCCTTCAGTCAGTATGGATCAGCTGCTGGGTCACTGAGAGTTTTAATTTTAAACGCGCCGCAGACCCTGCGGCGCGTTTGCTTTCGAGTTACGCAAGCATCGCCATTGGATTTTCCAGATTGCTGACAATGTGTTTGAGAACCTCGGCACCCAAAGCACCATCAATCACCCGATGATCGACGGACAACGTAACAGACATTACGGTCGCAACTTCAAGCGTTCCATCCTTGTCGACAACAGGCTTTTTGACCCCGGCTCCGACTGCAAGAATTGCGCCATGTGGTGGATTGATCACGGCATCAAAATTGTCGATTCCGAACATGCCCAGATTTGAAATCGCAAAACTGCCGCCTTGATATTCATGCGGTGCAAGCTTGCGATCGCGTGCACGTGCCGCCAGATCCTTCATCTCGGCAGAAAGTGCTGAAAGCGACTTGGCCTCAGCATCCTGAATGACCGGCGTAAACAATCCGCCCTCGATCGCGACCGCAACCGCGACATCTGACGGTTTAAGCTTTAGAACGCGATCTCCGGCCCAAACTGCATTTGCATCTGGGACAGCTTGCAGTGCAAGCGCACACGCTTTGATAATGAAATCATTTACCGACAGCTTTACGCCCCGGGTTTCCAACTGTGCGTTGAGATCGGAGCGAAATTTCAACAACGCATCAAGCCGGATGTCGCGCCGTAGATAGAAATGCGGGATGGTCTGTTTGGCTTCTGTCAAACGCGCCGCAATGATCTTGCGCATGCCATCCAACGGGACTTCGATGTATTCGCGTCCTTCATACATACGCGCAACCGATGCCGCATCCGCGCTTTTCGGCATCGAAACTGGCGCAGCCGGAGCCGCTTTGGCCGCAGGTTCCGAAGCCGTTTTGGCACTTGGTTTGGCGTCTTCAACGTCGATCTTGATGATCCGTCCGCGCGGTCCGCTTCCCTTGATTTGAGAAAGGTCGATGCCTTTCTCTGCAGCAATGCGGCGCGCCAGAGGGGACGCAAAAAACCGTTCTCCACCAGATTGTTGAGGGGCTTGCACGTTTGCCGGAGGATTGCTTTCTGCAGGGGCGGCTGCCTGAGTGGCCTCTGCAGGGGCCGGAGATGCAACCGCGAAACTACCAACGTCTTCACCTTCTTCCAGAAGAACAGCGATGGCCGTATTGACTTTCACACCCTCGCTTCCTTCCGGAACCAACAATGGACCCATGACGCCTTCATCGACGGCCTCAAACTCCATGGTCGCCTTGTCGGTTTCGATCTCGGCAATTATGTCGCCGGATTGCACTTCATCGCCTTCTTTTACCAACCATTTCGCCAGCGTGCCTTCCTCCATAGTTGGGGAAAGGGCGGGCATGAGGATTTCAATAGCCATAGTCGGGTGCTCCTCAGCGATAGGTCACTTGTTTGACAGCAGCGATGACATCGTTTGTTGTCACAAGCGCCAATTTTTCAAGGTTAGCGGCATAGGGCATTGGCACGTCCTTGCCTGTACAGTTGATCACCGGCGCGTCAAGATAGTCAAAGGCGCGTTCCATGATCGTGGCCGACAGATGGTTGCCGATTGATCCCACTGGCCAGCCTTCTTCCACAGTGACACAACGGTTTGTTTTCATGACGGAATTTATCACCGTGTCATAATCGATCGGGCGCAACGTCCGCAGATCAATCACCTCGGCTCCAATGCCTTCCTCGGCCAGTTTATCCGCCGCTTCGAGGGCATATTGCATGCCAATGCCAAAGCTGACCAGCGTCACGTCAGATCCTTCACGCCAAACCTTGGCCTTACCAAATGGAATAGTGAAGTCGTCCACGGCAGGGACCTCAAATGACCGGCCATAAAGGATTTCGTTTTCCAAAAATATGACTGGGTTTGGATCGCGGATTGCGGTTTTCAGCAGGCCTTTTGCATCAGCGGCTGAATAGGGCATAACCACTTTCAGCCCCGGAATTTGAGAATACCAGGCCGCATAGTCCTGACTGTGTTGCGCACCAACGCGTGCAGCGGCACCGTTGGGTCCACGAAACACCATCGGAGCGCCCATTTGGCCGCCCGACATATACAGCGTTTTGGCCGCAGAGTTGATAATCTGATCAATAGCTTGCATGGCAAAGTTAAATGTCATGAACTCAACAATTGGCTTCAATCCACCAAATGCAGCACCAACCGCGATGCCGGTAAACCCATGTTCTGTAATGGGCGTATCGATTACGCGTTTTGATCCAAATTCATCCAACAACCCCTGGCTGATTTTGTAAGCACCCTGATACTCGGCGACTTCTTCGCCCATCAGATAGACGTGCTCATCCGAACGCATCTCTTCGGCCATCGCATCCCGAAGCGCTTCACGGACTGTTTGTTGTTTAAGGGGCGTGCCCTCGGGCCAGTCCGGTGTCAAATCCGCAGGTGCCGCAGCAGGGGCATTTGAAGGCTCTGACGCGGATGGCGCGGCCGCTTGGGCGGGCTGTGGCGTGGCCGTTGCTGCAGGGGCGGTTCCGGCTTCTTCGCCATCTTCCAAAAGTGTGGCTATCGCCGTGTTCACCAGTACGTTTTCCGTGCCTTCGGCCACCAAAATGTGCCCGATCACGCCGTCATCGACCGCCTCGAACTCCATGGTTGCCTTGTCGGTTTCAATTTCGGCGAGGATGTCGCCAGAACTGACGGTGTCGCCTTCTTTGACCAACCACTTGGCCAACGTGCCTTCTTCCATAGTTGGCGAGAGGGCGGGCATGAGAATTTCAATTGCCATCTTTTTTGTCTCCTGTCGCCTGCTTCAAGCGTAAATGTCGGTCCAGAGTTCTGCCGTGTCGGGCAGGGGGCTCTCGCGAGCAAAATCGGCGCTGGCATTCACCACAGCTTTGATTTCTTTGTCGATCACCTTGAGGTCTTCTTCGCTGACGTGTTTTCCATCCAGCAGCAAATGGCGCACATGCTCGATGGCATCGCGTTCTTCGCGCATTTTCTGGACCTCTTCACGTGTTCGGTATTTAGCCGGGTCTGACATGGAATGTCCGCGATACCGGTAGGTTTTGACTTCGAGAATGTAGGGACCTTTGCCCTTGCGGCAATGCGCTACTGCGCGCTCGCCAGCATCTTTTACAGCCAGCACATCCATACCGTCGACAGCTTCGCCTGGAATGCCAAACGCCTCGCCACGAGTGTGAATATCAGGGCTTGAGGTCGAGCGCTTCTGCGCCGTACCCATAGCGTACTGATTGTTTTCAATGACAAAAACGACAGGCAAGTCCCAAAGGGCCGCCATGTTGAACGTCTCGTAAACCTGACCCTGGTTGGCTGCGCCGTCACCGAAATAAGTGAATGTCACCCGGCCGTTTTCTTTATACTTATCGGCGAATGCCAGGCCCGCGCCAATTGGCACCTGGGCGCCGACGATGCCGTGCCCACCGTAAAAATGTTTCTCCTTGGAGAACATGTGCATTGAGCCGCCTTTGCCCTTGGAATAGCCACCCTCGCGACCCGTAAGTTCGGCCATGACGCCGTCTGGGTTCATGCCGCAGGCGAGCATGTGACCGTGATCGCGGTATGACGTGACACGCTTGTCGCCCTCCTCGGCGGCCGCCTCAAGCCCGACAACAACTGCTTCCTGACCGATGTAGAGATGGCAAAAACCACCGATAAGACCCATGCCGTAAAGCTGACCGGCCTTCTCCTCAAATCGTCGGATAAGCAGCATGTCGCGATAGTACTGTTTGAGTTCATCCCCTGAGACGTTGGTCTTTTTAGTGCTGCGCTTGGCCGCCATTCTATACTCTCCCGAACGCTGGATAGTTTAGCGTTAAACTATGTCGTCTGAAATCGTAACTCAGACGGGTTCAGGTTGCGAGCAGAAAAAAGCACAGCATTTCATAAGGATAGGAGAGATTAGCGGATTACGATCTCATCAGCGCGGATCATACCCAGCAAGTCGCGCACTTGTTGGTCGACCAGATCAAGGTCCAGAAACTCATCAGATAACCGATGGGTGAGGTTTTCCATGCGTGCCAATTCGTCTTGAATCAGGGCAAGCTCGGCTTCCAGCTTTTGCTTTTCAGAGTTAATCTCTACCCGTCGGAACAACCCGAAATCGCCTTGCACAGCAGCGAATGTGAAGTAGGACGCCAATGAAAACGCCAGCCCGAAAAACACGAGCGCTCCAATTGCGGGTCTGGATTTCTGCGTTGTCATACTGGCCTCATACGCCCTCTTTGCGGGGCGATTTGTGCCAGTATGACACAACCGGTTTGCTCTGTGAATCCCTTAAACCCGGGTAGGGTCAACTTAATGCGCGTACGTAGGACCGGGGCCAAAGGCATTGAGTGATACTTTTGATCGCCGGTTTCTACTGAAAGCAGGTTAATGATCTGGTTTCATTGAGTAATGGGGATCGGCAATGCGTCGGTATTACGTCGGTATTGGGACGGTTTCATTTCCCGCTTTGTCGCCTTAACGGATCGGATGCAACCCTCAGAGATTATCCACAAAAAAAGGGGCGCCGTTTAGGTGCCCCTTTCTCAAAATCACGAGGAACGTCGGAGTTAACCGGCGATCGATGCCTGATAGATGCTTTCGATAGAACCACCGATGGCGGCGTTGAATTCATCTTCGCTTTGCTGAGCGCTCAGACCTTCGGTCAGAGCGCGGCTGAAGCTGGCGATCATGCCTGTGTTCTGAGACAGACGGTTGTTGGCTTCATCCCGCGAGTAGCCGCCCGACAGTGCCACAACTTTCATCACACGTGGGTGCTGAATAACGGGCAGGTATTGATTGGCGGTTTCGGGCAGAGTGAGCTTGAGCATGACCTGCTGATCTTCGGGCAGGGCGTCCAGCTCGGCGGTCAAAGCGTCCAGCAACAATTCTTCGGCTGCGGCTTTGTCAGCAATTGTGATGTTCACCTCTGGTTCGATGATCGGGATCAGGCCGTGGCCAAGGATCTGTTTGCCGATTTCGAATTGCTGCGCAACGTTGGCTTTGATGCCGTCCGCGTTGGCGGCGTTGATTGTCGAGCGCATTTTGGTTCCAAACACACCTTTGGACACAGCACGTTCGAGCAGGGCATCCAGTTCGGGCATTGGCTTCATCAGTTGAACGCCGTTCTCTTCGTCTGCCAGACCTTTGTCGACTTTAAGGAAAGGTACAACGCCGCGCTTTTCCCACATAAATGTAGGGGTCGGGATGCCGTCGATGTCGCGGTCCATGGTCATTTCGAACAGAATGGCGCCAACCACCTTATCGCCGGTAAAAGCCGGGGCCTGTGCGATACGGGCGCGCATGCCGTGGATCAGGTCAAACATTTCTGCATCAGAGCTGTATGCATCTTCTTCGATGCCATAGAGGCGCAGGGCTTTGGGCGTGGAACCACCGCTTTGGTCGAGCGCGGCAACAAAGCCCTGTCCGGAGGAAATCTTATCGGCTTGAGATTGTTTTGACATATTGGGTCCCGCTAAAAAATTTTGATCGGTTCAGCCCGGAAAAGGGCTGTTGCTCCGCTTTTAGTTCAGCCAAGCGGAGCATGCAATTGTGATGGCGCTAACCATGCGCTGGATAGCTGTTATTGCTGGTTCAATGCGGCGACACCGGGCAATTCTTTGCCTTCCATCCATTCCAGAAAGGCACCACCAGCTGTTGAGATATAGCTGAAGTCGTTGCCAGCACCTGAAGCGTTCAGCGCGGCGACGGTATCACCGCCCCCGGCGACAGAGACAAGGTTGCCCGCTTTGGTCAACGCGGCCGCCTGGAGCGCGGCGGCATTGGTGGCCGCATCAAACGGTTCCAGTTCAAACGCGCCCAGCGGGCCATTCCAGATCAGGGTTTTGCAAGTCTCAAAGACTTTCGCAACAGTCGCGACGCTGGCAGGGCCGGCATCCAGGATCATGGCGTCAACCGGGCAGGCGTCGGCAGCAACAGTTTCGTTTTCGGCATGCGCCTTGAAGTCGCGCGCGACAACCACGTCAGTGGGCAGGACGATTTCGCAGCCAGCCGAACCCGCCTTGGTCAGGATCGCAGAAGCGGTGTCAGTCATGTCGTGTTCGGCCAGAGATTTGCCAACGTCGATGCCCTGGGCAGCGAGGAAGGTATTGGCCATACCGCCGCCGATCACCAGATAGTCGACTTTTTCCACGAGATTGCCCAGCAATTCGAGTTTGGTTGACACTTTGGCACCGCCCACAACCGCAACAACCGGGCGCTTGGGTTCGCCAAGCGCTCCTTCGAGTGCGGAAAGTTCGGCCTGCATCAGTCGACCGGCGCAGGATGGCAATGCGCGGGCCAGACCTTCGGTTGAGCTGTGGGCGCGGTGGGCTGCGGAAAACGCGTCGTTACAATAGATGTCGCCAAGTTCGGCCATTTCGGCGGCAAGGTCTGGATCATTTTTGGTTTCGCCCTTGTGGAAACGCGTGTTTTCCAAAAGCAGCACCTGACCGGGTTGCAGCGCGTCAACGGCGGCTTTGGCTGCGGGGCCTTTGCAATCGGCGGCGAAAACCACAGGTGCGCCAAAGGCGTTTTCCAGCGCGGGCGCGAGTTGTTGCAGGGACAAGGCATCGATGCGCTCTCCGCCCGGGCGGCCGAAATGGGCCAGCAGAATAGGCTTGCCGCCACCGTCAAGGATATCGCGCACGGTTGGAACAATGCGATCAATACGGGTCGCGTCGGTGACAACCCCATCTGAAACCGGCACGTTGATGTCGACACGTGTGAGCACGTTTTGACCAGCGAGGTCCATTTGATCGAGCGTTTTCCAGGCCATTGGCGGTCTCCTAAAATCAAAAGTTGCGCCTTACCTAGCGAAAAGTCCCGTCGGGTCAATCTTCAAAACCCCTGTATGAGCGGTGGATTGCGGCTTATCGGGCTGCATTCTATTGGCATTCCGGCTGTGGGTGATTAACTACGCGGCAAGATAGAAAACAGGAGTGCCCCATGGCCGAGATCAAAGACCCCGAAAACACCATTCTGATGGAACTGAAAGACGGCACCGTCAAAATCGAGCTGATGCCCGATATTGCGCCGGGTCACGTCGAGCGGATGAAAGAGCTGGCACGTGCCGGGCATTATGACAATGTGTGTTTCCATCGTGTGATTGACGGGTTCATGGCGCAAACCGGTGACGTGGCCAACGGCAACATGGAAAAAGATTTTAATCTGCGGTCGGCCGGAACCGGGGGCAGCGATCTGCCAAACCTGAAAGCCGAGTTCAGCCGTATCCCGCATGATCGTGGCACCATTGGCGCAGCGCGCAGCCAGATGCCCGACAGCGCGAATTCGCAATTCTTCATCAACTTCAGCGACAACCATTTCCTGAATGGTCAGTACACGGTTTATGGCCGTGTGATTGAGGGCATGGATCTTGTTGATGCGGTTGTTCGCGGCGAGCCGCCTGCGAACCCGGACCGGATGATCAGCGTAAAGGTGGCGTTTGATGTCGATGCTTAAGCTGGCGCTTGGATTTGCCCTGGCTGGCGCGCCCGCGCTGGCCACGGAATTGCAGATCGAGATCGCGGGTGAAGGTGCCAATGGCGTTGTGACCATTGACCTTTACGAAGATGTGGCTGAGCTGCACGTCGAACGTATTGCAGCGCTGGCAGAGCAGGGCGCCTATAACGACGTTGTCTTTCACCGGGTGATTGACGGCTTTATGGCGCAGACGGGTGATGTTCAGTACGGCAAGTTGGGCGCAAACCTGAGTGGCGCCGGTCGCGGTGGTTCGGACCTGCCGGATCTGCCTGCTGAGTTTTCTTCACTGCGGTTTGAGCGCGGCGTTGTCGGCATGGCACGCTCGCAGAACCCAAACTCGGCCAATTCGCAATTTTTCATCATGTTCCAGGACGGTGATTTCCTGAACGGTCAATACACCGTTGTTGGTAAAGTGACCGACGGTATGGATGTTGTGGACGCGATCAAGCTGGGCACAGGACAGAATGGTTCTGTTGTTGGTCAGCCTGATGTGATGAAGAAAGTCACTGTTAAACAATAAGATAGAGTGCTTTTGCACGAACCGGGCCCAATGTAATTTGGGCCCGGTTTTTTTATGCGTTACGGATTACCTGACAGGGTTGTGAACAGGATTGGTTTCAGGAATGTGCGGTTCCGGCGCACACTGTGGAAACCGGAGGATCACACTATGTTCAAAGCCATTGCCAGCGCGCTGTTGATTGCTGTTGCGGCACCTGCTGCTGCAAATCCTGATTTCTGGAAACATGAATGGCCTGATACGGATTTCAGCAGGACAACGGTTGATAACTGGGTTGAGATCCTGTCAGGCGGGCCACCTAAGGATGGCATCCCAGCGCTGAGTGATCCTCAGTTTATCCGGGTGGCAAACGAAAAAGACATCATGGTGACCGAACCCGTGGTGACGGTTGAGATCAAGGGCGCCGAGCCGCGCGCCTATCCGATCCGATATCTGACATGGCATGAAATTGTGAATGACCGCGTGGGTGGCGTTCCAATTGCAGTCACGTTTTGCCCCTTGTGCAATTCAGCAATTACGTTTGACCGGCGGGTGAAGGGTAAAGTTTTGACCTTTGGCGTGTCGGGCAAGCTGCGCAATTCGGATATGGTCATGTATGACCGGGAAACCCAAAGCTGGTGGCAGCAGGCCATTGGTACCGGCATCGTGGGTGAAATGTCCGGGGTCAAACTAGCGGCCATGCCAACCTGGATGGAAAGTTGGGGACAATTCAAGGCCCGCCACCCGAACGGGCTGGTGATGGCAGAGCCTGCGCATGCGCGCCGCTATGGCAGCAATCCCTATGTGCGATACGACAGTTCAGCGCGCCCTTTCCTGTATAGCGGTGAAGTTCCGCCACATAGTATCCCGGCGCTGGCGCGCGTCGTGCGAGTGGGCGACCGGGCCTGGCCGCTTGAACGGTTGGCCAAGGCGGGCGTGGTTGAAGAGGCGGGTGTGACGATCAGCTGGCAGGCGGGCCAGTCGTCGGCATTGGATGACGAAACCATCGGGCGAGGGCGCGACGTTGGGACAATCCGGGTGCGCGACAAAAAAGGGCAGGATGTGCCACATGATGTCATGTTTGCATTTGCCTATCATGCATTCTGGCCAGATGGGCAGTGGATGCTGGGACGGTAGGCTGCTCACAGGTAGAGCATTTGGTTTCGGTGTTATCGGTAAGGTATTGCAAATAAACATTTTAAGTTGAAAATACTGACCTGACTGACTTCGCTAACAAGGATCCAGTTTTGGTCGGTTTTTCGGGCCACTATGTAGAACTGGCACCACCTCTGTTTTCTTAACTCTGTTTTCACAATAGTGACGCAACTGTGTTCTGATCCGCTTGGGATGCGGGAAATCTGTGTGTGATGACATTTTGTGGCCATCAACTATCACCAAATCGGCCACGGCATTGCCTAGTGTGGCCCAATTTATGCGGCAGTTTGAACATGTCGGGCAATAGTGGCCTGAGTTTTTGAGTGTTCAGGGCATATTATGGCAATCGAGACAGTACAGGTTTATCGAATAACGAGCGGGGACAGCACGTATCCGCATTTCGGAAATTTTGGAATTTCTGACGCCGGTCAGATTTCGATTGATGATTCCAACGGATTTCGTGACGGTGAATTCGGCGACTTTACGCATACTGGCGGATCAGACGTGCCCGATCAGGATGTTGTCAGTTCGACAGTGACAGGTATCAGCAACGGCGACCTGATGGATTTGCGGTATAAATATACCGTTACCGGGTCAGATGGGTCCAGCGGTACAGTATATTTTCTGGCCTCGAACGGTCAGGCAAATTACGGACCTTTGATCGTATCCGATTTCCCGCTTGACCCAGCGGTGACGTATACGTTCGGCACATTTAACACTGACGGCGCAGTGGATTATGATGATCTGGTTGTGTGTTTTACCGCCGGTACGCTGATCGTTACTGACAAAGGGCAATTCCCGATTGAGACATTACGAGAGGGCGATTTTGTTCTGACCCGTGACAATGGATTTCAACCGCTGCGTTGGATCGGCACCAGAACCGTGAAGCCCAATGCCAAGACAGCGCCCATATTGTTGGCGGGGGGGACACTTGGCAATCACGCGGATCTGATCATTTCACCAAATCACCGCATGATGGTACGGCCGCCCAGTTCTGAGATGTTCTTTCAGGAACCCGAAGTTTTGGTCACGGCGAAAGGGTTGATCGGGATGCAGGGCGTGACCCGATTGGACGTCGAACAAGTCACTTATGTGCATATATTGTTTGATCGCCACGAATTGGTGTTTGCCAACGGTGCCCCAAGCGAGAGTTTTCTTCCCGGACCGCAAGCGATGAACGCGCTTGAAGCAGAAACACGTGACGAGGTGCTTCAGTTGTTTCCGGAACTTGATCAGGCTGACAATGCCTTGGCACAGGCTGCTCGGGTGTGTCTGAAACCTTACGAAGCCGAAATACTGCGGAAGTTGCTGGCGGCGTAGGACAAGTTCGCCGGATAACCAGAGCCCAACAAAAAACGCCACCCAATGGGTGGCGTTTCGGTTTGATCTTGATTTAGGCTCAGGCCTGAGGCGCTGGCTTTTTCTTTGGCACCGGGGGGGTGCCCGGGGTCTTGGTCAGTGGGTCGTCCTGACGCTGAACCGAGCCTTCGAAATGCGCGCCGCTTTCAATAGCGATCGTCTTGTGGATGATGTCGCCTTCGACGCGTGCGGTCGAGGTGAGGCGCACTTTCAAACCGCGAACGCGGCCCACGATGCGGCCATTGATCACCACGTCATCAGCCGTGATTTCGCCTTTGATCGTTGCGCTTTCGCCAATGGTCAGCAGATGTGCGCGGATATCGCCTTCGACAGTGCCTTCGACCTGAATGTCGCCGGTTGTCTTCATATTGCCAGTGACGTGCAGATCAGCAGACAACACCGATGCGGGTGGTTTTGCCTTGGGCGCAGAGGCCTTGAATTCGCTGCCCTTTGAGGGTGCGGTCGGTATACCGACAGAGGCTGATGCGGCAGGTTTGGCCGGATCGGCAGATTTTGGTGCGGGTTCGTTGATTTTGCTTTTAGAAAACATCTCTTCCAGCCTTGATAAATGTCATCGGATTCACGGCCCGCCCATTCACGCGTATTTCATAATGCAGATGCGTGCCGGTCGAACGTCCAGAGTTGCCCATATCACCAATAAGGTCGCCACGCGAGACCCTTTGGCCTTTCTTTACGCGGATTTTTGCCAGATGAGCGTAGCGGGTCTCAATCCCGAACTCGTGCTGGATCTTAATCAGGCGTCCGTAACCCGACAACCAGTCGGCGTGAATGACCACACCGTCGGCGGTTGCGTGGATCGGTGTGCCATATCGGGCAGCAAAATCAGTGCCTTTGTGCATGCGCCCCCACCGGACACCAAAGCCAGATGTATAGCGAAATGCGGACTTGAGCGGATTGGCGAAGGGCGCAGTTTCAGCGGCGATGCGATACATATTGAGCTGGTCCATCTGGTCCAGCAACCGGTTTGCACGCACGGCTTCCTTGGTCAGCTCGCCGCCCTTGGTCGAAAAAGACAGCGGCAGCATCGGTCCGCCTTGTCCATCATAGCCACGCCGAACTTCTTCCATAAGCGAGTCGGTATTCAGTCCGGCGGCGCGGAACATCTTGGTCAGAGGTTCAACCGACACCGTCATGGCGTCTTCTAGCTGGCGGAAAATCTGGTCATTCTTCTCTTCCAACAATGCGAGGTCGACCTTCATCTCATGGGCCGCTTGCAGTGCGGCTTGAGCGTCGGCAATAACCTGGTCCCGTTCCTGAGCGGTTTCGGCCAGTGCATCGGACAAGAGGTTCAACATGTCATTGCTGAGCGGTGTGCCCCCGGCGAGGGCGGTTGCAGATTCAGATTGAGCTTCGTCGAGCTTGCGCAAGTCGGCCAACGCGGCTTCGCGTTCTTTCATAGTACGGCGCAGCGTGGCCTGAATGACCTCGATACCGGTATCCAGTTCGCGGCGTCGGGTTTCCGAGGACAACAATTGCGATTGCATTACGGAAATCTGTTGCAGGGCAGTGTTGAACCTGTTTTGGGCGGCAAGCGCCTCGTCGGTGCGGGCATCGCGTTCATCAGACAGTTCGTTCAGGCGCAGCTCATAAGTCAGCTGATCACGTCGGGCCTGTTCGCGAAAATTTCCGGACCCAATGCTGTCCATTAACAAGATAGCAGTCGCAATAATGGTCCAGGCCACAATTACGGTTGAGCCGAAGAATGCGACAAGCTGCGTGCTGGGCTTCAGGCGGATGAAACGGGTATCGTTGTCGGATCTGAGAAACAGCCGTCTTTCCGGAAAATAACGTTCCAGAAGCGCGTGCATTTTTATTGCGAGTCGTGTTCTCACCATACCAAGTCCCTTGTCCCATCCCCATGGTTGACGCTCTTGAGCGGTGGCGCCTCGGAGCAAGGTATTAACGGCAGGTTACTGATCGGGCAAGGAAATTGACCCCAACCATACGGGATGGTTTGTCGCGCCTGTGTGTTTTGGGCAGCATATTGCCGATACTAGCGCGCATAGGCGGGAGGTGTCTCATCCGTCAGGGGCCAATAGAAGTCCGGTGGCATTCCGGCATCGGCACGTTTCTCTTCATTAAAGGGTGGTTTGAGAGGGCCGTGAAAATAGCGTTTGACCAGATCGTGAAACTGTTGCTTGGGGTCCAAAGCATGGCGTCCGCACAGAAAGTTAAACCATTTTGACCCATAGGCCACATGGCCCACTTCTTCGGCATAAATCACCTTGAGCGCTTCTATTGTCTGGGCGTCCTTGGCATTTTCGAAAACACGGATCATGCCGGGCGTCACATCAAGACCACGCGCCTCAAGTACCATTGGCACCACGGCCAACCGTCCCAACAGATCGTCAGACGTGTCTTCTGCCGCGCGCCACATCCCCGCATGTGCTGGCAAAGCGCCATAATGGCTGCCATGGGCCTCCAGGCAGTCGCACATCATGTTGAAATGACGCGATTCTTCGTCTGCCGATTTGACCCAGTCGTCATAAAACCCCAGCGGCATTTCAGTATCTGTGAACCGCGCGATAATGTCCCAGTGCAAGTCCACTGCGTTCAATTCGATATGCGCCACCGCGTGTAACAAGGCGATGCGCCCTTGCGGGCTGCCGGGGCGGCGACGTGGTACGTCCCGCGGATCAAGCAATTCCGGCTGCGCAGGGCGCGCGGGGCGTTCCGGTGGCGTCGCATGTCCGATCGCAAGAGGTTGACCCTTGTCCCGGGCGGTGAACCAGATGGCAGCGTTGCGGCGCGATACCTCAGTTTTTGCGCGACCGTCGGCGGTTGTCATAACGTCTACGGCCAATTCAGAAAGGGTTTTGTTAGTCACAGCGCGCGCACCGCCTCGAGAACCTCTGCTGCATGGCCATCGACCCGCACTTTTGGCCATGCGCGCGCAATCTGCCCGTTTCCGTCGATCAGATAGGTCGACCGCACAATGCCCATAAAGGTTTTGCCGTACATCTTCTTTTCTTGCCACACGCCGAATTTCTCGCAGACATCACTGTGTTCATCCGAAAGCAACGACACGCTTAAGCCTTGTTTGGTGATGAATTTGTCATGGCTGGTCAGGCTGTCTTTGGAAATGCCAAAGACCTGCGCGCCAGCAGACTGAAAATCAGCAAGCAATTCAGAAAACTGGATCGACTCTTTGGTGCATCCTGATGTGTTGTCACGAGGATAAAAAAACAGCACAACCGGCGCCGGGCGCAATGAAGACAGCGACACATCACTCCCATCAGATGACGGCAATGTGAAATCGGGGGCCATGGTTTGGGCATCAGGCATTGTCAGACTCCTTGGGCTGGGCGCGCATAAGGTATATACTTGTTTCGGCTGGGCAATCGATAACAGAACAAACTGAGGCATCAACCCTGACCGATCAACCGGATACCATACCACCGCCCCGTCGTCGGCCCCGTCGGGCAAGGCGGATCGGGTTGTTTGCTCTGGTTGGATTGCTAGTGCCGGTTCTGGCATTGTCAGTTCTGGCGTTGATTGCAATCGATCGCCCCATCATCGTACCGAACTGGGCGCGGCAACATATTCAGAATGTTCTGACCCGGCAACTGCCCGGTTTTACTGTGGAATTAGGCGAAGTTTCGCTTGTCGTTGAAGACAATTTCGACCCGTTCATACGGGTGCGTAATCTGGAAGTCAGCGCTCCAGACAATGCCGGCACTGTCGAACTGGCACAGGTCGAATCCCGTTTGTCTTTCTCTGCCCTGACCGACGGACAGATTGCTCCGCGCGACGTTCGGGTGTCCGGCGTTTTTCTGACTGTAATCCGTCAGGGCGACGGAACATTTAACATTTCCGTCGGAAGCGGCGGCGGTACAGGCGCATTCCGGGAGGCCACGCAACTGGCCACTTTGGGGGATCAGATCGAAGGGTATCTGGACCTGCCGGTTCTGGCGCAACTGGACAGTTTTGTTCTGGAGGACATGACGCTTCGGTACGAAGATGTCCGCGCGGGGCAGGGGTGGACCGTGGATAGCGGGCTTTTGCGACTGGTGCGGGCCGGCGATGATGTTGCGATTTCGACCCAGCTTTCGGTCTTGGGCGGGCGCGATTACGTGACCAGCATCGAAGGCTTCCTGAACACCAGCTTTCTGTCGACTGCAACACAGTTCGGCGTGAGCTTTGAAGACATGCCGTCGGACGGGATCGCGTCTCAGACGGCTGCGCTCGCTTGGCTGGAGATTCTAAGAGCGCCTTTTTCGGGGTCCTTGCGCGGGGAAACCGACGAGGACGGCAGGTTGGGGCCGCTTAACGCGTCGTTGCGAATTGAAAACGGATTTTTGCAGCCTGACGACAGCGTGCAACCCGTACCGTTCGAACGGTTGGGCACCTATCTGACATACGATCCCGCAAAAGAGTCGATTACATTTAGCGAGCTGTCACTGGACAGCAAATGGATCAGAGCTACGGCCTCTGGTCAGGCGTTGCTGCGTGATATGGAATTGGGCCTGCCCAAAGAGTTGCTTGTTCAGCTTGAGCTGAGCCGATTTGAAGCCAACCCTCAAGAGCTGGACGATGTTCCGCTGGTGCTGGACCGGTCGTTTGCGGATTTCCGGCTGAAGCTGGACCCTTTTGAACTGACGCTTGGGCAGTTGGTTTTGCGCCATGGCGGACATCGTTTGCAGCTGAGCGGCGCTCTGAGCACGTCAGAGTCGCGGTGGAAATACTCCGTTGATGGTCAGGCGGATGGGTTGGACACCGAACGGCTTTTGCCGGTCTGGCCAGTGCGTATCAAACCCAAACTGCGCACCTGGATTACAGAGAATATTCATCAGGTCACGCTGAGTGACATCAATCTGGCGATCCGCAGTCAGGCCGAAGAGCCGCCGGATGTGTATGTGGATTTTCAGTTTTCTGACGCCGAAGTGCGTTTTTTGAAAACCATGCCGCCGGTGCGGCAGGCCAGCGGTTATGCCAGCCTGATCCGGCATCAGTTCCGGGTCGGCGCGGAAAGCGGAATTGTGACCGCTGATCAGGGGGGCGATGTTGACGTGACCGGCACCGGGTTCATCGTCGAAAACACCCGGCTCAAGCAATCCCCGGCGCGGGCCGAAGTCAAAGCCACAAGTTCGGTCACGGCAGTCATGTCGCTTTTGGATCGGGATCCGTTGCGAGTGTTTACCAAAGCCAAACTGCCGGTGGACATGGCCACAGGGCGTGCCGATCTGAACGGCGAAGCGCAATTTGTGATGAAAGACAAATTGCCGGTGGAAGAGGTGAGCTATGAAGCGCGCGGCATTTTATGGGACGTGCGCACATCTCATTTCATCAAAGACAAGGAAATCCGAGCCGATTTACACGTGCATGCCAACAACGAAATGGTCGAGCTGAGCGGTGTGGGTGCGGTTGGTTCGTTGCCGGTTGACGGGCGTTGGCACATAATGATGGGGCCGGAAAAATCTAAAACAAGCTGGCTGAAAGGCTCTGCTGAGCTGAGCGCGCGCGCGGTTGAGGAATTCAACATTGGCCTGCCAAAGGGCTCCGTGTTTGGGGAAGGGCGCGGCGACTTTGAAATCATATTTGCGGCTGGGGAAACTCCCAGCATGTCGCTGACCTCAGATTTACAGGGCGTGGGGTTGTCTGCACAGCCATTAGGCTGGCGTAAAAAGGAAGACAGCACCGGGACTTTGGAAGTGGCGGTGACAATGGACACCCCAATCAAAGTAGACAGCCTTTCATTGGACACAAATGGACTGAAGGCCACAGGTGACATCACGCTGCGCGACACTGGCGGGCTTGATGTGATGCGGTTGACCAGTTTCGAAGTCGGGCGCTGGCTAAAAGGAACGGGGGAGTTGCGGGGACGGGGCGGAAATTTAGCGCCTGCAATTGCGATGACGTCCGGCAGTTTTGACATGCGTTATATGCCAAGCTCATCCGGGGGCAGCCAAAGAGGGGCCGCGCCGGGGCCGATTACGGCAAGATTGGACCGGGTGCAGGTGACGGACAGCATTCATCTTAGCAATGTGTCGGCAGAGTTGGACCTGAATAATGGTGTGTCCGGGCAATTCACCGGCGCCTTTTTGGGATCAGCGCCGATGTCTGGAGAATTGTCGCCGCATACTTACGGGACTGCACTTAAGGTAACGTCGCCCAATGGCGGGCAGATGGCGACGGCCATGGGGGTTTTGGCCTCTGCCACAAGGGGGGCGTTGACCATGACCTTGATCCCGCATCAGTCGTCCGGGGTTTATGACGGGACCCTGAGCATGCGAAACCTGAAAGTGCAGCGGATACCGTTGATTGCCGAATTGCTGAACGCAATTTCTGTGATTGGATTGATTGAACAGCTGGACGGGCCGGGAATTTTGTTCACGGATGTGTTTTCCCGTTTCAGATTAACGCCAAACCAGCTGATCATTGCCGAAGGCAGCGCCGCCGGGCCATCGATGGGCGTGTCTGCAGACGGAACCTTTACGCACGAGACCAGCCAGTTTGATATTCAGGGCGTGGTTTCCCCGATTTACGCGGTGAATGTAATTGGTCGCCCGATTTCAAAGCGCGGCGAAGGATTGATCGGATTCAATTATACCATGCGCGGACCATCGAGTGACCCGCAAATTTCAGTCAATCCGTTATCGGTCTTGACGCCGGGCTTTTTCCGGGAGATTTTCCGCCGCCCAGCCCCCAAGCTTAACAATTGAGCACCATGCAATTATCTGATTTCGACTTTGATTTGCCCGAGACGCTGATCGCGACCCGGCCCGCCAACCCGCGCAGCTCGGCCCGATTGCTGGTGGCTGAGCGTGACAAAATCACCGACACCCATGTGACACAGCTTGTCGATTGGCTGCGCCCGGGAGACCGGTTGGTTCTGAATGACACCAAGGTTATTCCCGCGCGCTTGTCAGGGTATCGTGTCCGACAGGGGCCCGAAGGCGAAACGCAGGCCCGGATTGAAGTGACATTGCTGGAGCCGCGCGCGGGTGGGACATGGGCGGCCCTAGTCAAACCGTTGAAAAAGATACGCGAAGGCGAGCAGATTATCTTTGCCGCAGGTCTGACGGCAGAACTGACGCAAAAAGAAGACGGGCAGGGCATTTTACACTTCGATCTGGCGGGCGAAGACTTTGACGCGGCGCTGAAACAAGCCGGTTCGATGCCTTTGCCACCATATATTGCGGCCAAGCGGGCGGCGGACGAGCGCGACAAAACAGATTATCAAACGGTCTGGGCGCGTCATAGCGGGGCAGTGGCCGCGCCAACCGCGTCATTGCATTTTGACGCCCCGCTTTTGCAAGCTTTGTCCGACAAGGGCGTGACGTTCACCCATGTAACGCTGCATGTCGGGGCGGGCACGTTTTTGCCGGTCAAGGTCGACAACGTCAAAGATCACAAAATGCATGCCGAATGGGGACGTGTCTCAACTGAGGCCGCGCAGGATATTTCTGCGACCAAGGCTGAAGGCGGGCGGGTTATTCCAGTTGGCACGACGGCCTTGCGTCTGATCGAAAGCGCGGCCGCTCAGGGCGAGATCGCGGCGTGGGAAGGCGCAACGGACATTTTCATCTATCCCGGTTTTCAGTTCCGGGTGGCAGACGCGTTGATGACGAACTTTCATTTGCCGAAATCCACGCTGATGATGTTGGTATCTGCATTGATGGGCCAGGATCGTATCCGCGACATCTATGATCATGCATTGCGCGAAGAGTATAGGTTCTTTTCCTATGGGGATGCGTCGCTTTTGTTGCCGTGAACTGAGATGGAATTCAAAACCGACACGCCGGAGTCGCAGATAGGATCGCGAGTCACCTGAGATTTTTGCACGTACAAGAAAACGTGCAAAGGTAGCGACATGCTTCAGTTTCTCAAAAGCGCCTGGCCCCTGTTGTTGGGGATGATGCTTCTTATGGTTGGCAACGGCATGCAGGGCACGTTGTTGGGTATTCGTGGCGAGATCGAAGGCTTTTCGACATTCGAGATGTCGTTGGTAATGTCCGCCTATTTTGTCGGGTTCCTTGGGGGATCGCGGCTGGCACCGGATATGATCCGGCGCGTGGGCCATGTGCGGGTGTTTGCGGCGCTGGCCTCGTTCATCTCGGCGGTTTTGGTTCTGTATCCGACGTTGGCGGAACCCTGGGCGTGGATATTGGGCCGTGTCATGATCGGGTTCTGCTTTTCGGGCGTCTATGTGACGGCGGAAAGCTGGCTGAACAACGCGGCCACCAATGACAGCCGCGGCAAGGCGCTGTCGGTTTACATGATTGTGCAAACGCTGGGGATTGTCTCGGCGCAGGGGCTGATCATGGTTGCCGATCCGTCCGGGTACGTATTGTTCGTAATCCCATCCGTGTTGGTTTCGATTTCATTTGCGCCCATTCTGTTGTCAATTTCACCCACTCCGGCGTTTGAAACCACCAAACCGATGAGCCTGCGTGAACTATTCAATAATTCGCCTTTGGGCGTGACCGGCATGGTTTTGCTGGGCGGAATTTTCTCGGCGCAGTTCGGGATGTCCGCGGTTTTTGGCTCTAAACTTGGGCTGAGTGTTCGGGATATTTCGATCTTTGTGGCCACGTTTTATGTGGGGGCGACGCTGTTCCAATATCCGCTGGGCTGGATTTCTGACCGAATGGATCGACGTGTTCTGATCATGATTGTCGCGCTGGTCGGAGGGGCCGCCGGGGTGTTCGGCTGGATGTTCACGGCCAGCTATCCAATGTTACTGCTGGCTGCGCTGATTGTCGGGGGAACATCTAACCCGCTGTATTCATTGCTGATTGCGCACACGAACGACTTTCTTGAGACCGAAGACATGGCGGCGGCTTCCGGTGGTCTGGTGTTTGTAAATGGGCTTGGCGCCATTGCGGGTCCGGTTGCAACCGGTTGGATTATGGAAGTGTTCGGACCGCCGGGTTTCTTTATGTTTCTGGCGGTCTTGCTGCTGCTTATGGGGGGCTATGCAGCATATCGTACAACGCGCCGTGCAGCGGCTTCGGTCGAAGACACCGTAACGTATACACCTGTGAGCCCGTCAGCTTCGCCAGTGGCAGTTGAGGTCGCACAGGAATACGCGATCGACACACGATTGGAAGAAGACGAAGCACAACAGTAACTTATGTGACCTTCTGTCGTAATTTGTTACTGTAAGGATGAATTCATTTATGCGTAACATTTTATTAACGCCCCTCGGGGGGGAGTACATATTAAAGGAGATGGGGCAATGGTGGGTCCCGAAGAAATTCTTGAGTTCTGGTTGGACGAGGTCGGTCCATCCGGGTGGTATGATGTGTCCGATGAGCTGGATCAGACGATCCGCGACAGGTTCGGGGAAACATGGAACAAAGCTCAGGAGGGCAATTTTGCCCAGTGGCTGACATATGCCAGCGGCACGCTGGCCTATATCATCCTGAATGATCAGTTTTCACGCAATATGTTCCGGGGATCGAGCAAAGCGTTCTCGTCAGATCGCCCAGCCCTTGCGGCGGCCAAAACGGCCATCGACAAGAAGTGGGACCTGAAGATCGACGAACCTGCGCGACAGTTTTTCTATATGCCGTTGATGCATTCGGAAAACCTGTGTGATCAGGAACGCTGTATTCGTATGTTCCTGGACAGAATGCCGGATCAGGGGGCCAGCAATCTTTTGCACGCCCGTGCGCATCGCGAAGTGATCCGCATGTTTGGCCGGTTCCCATATCGCAATGCGGCTTTGTCCCGCAACTCGACGCCACCCGAGGCGACCTATGTCGCAGATGGTGGATACGGCGTCACAGTGCGAGAGCTTCAGGCCGCGAGCTGAGTGTTTTGCGTTTAATTTGACGGCGTCGCTGCACCAACTGGTGTCGGCGGGGCCGTACATCCACGAAGCGCATAGGCCGTTTGCGCCAATTGGGTTGTTGATCTGTCGATGGCTTGGGTCATTAGCCGGTCCGGCGTTTCGGCCAGTTTGGTCATGGTCGTTTGAATGCGGTCAAGTTTTGCATTGAGCGCGGCCAGCCGAATGTCGAGCGCCTGACGCGTGGATGTCGGGCTTTGATCTGTGCCTGTGCCCAGTTTGGAAATATCTGCGCGTAGCCCTGCCACATCTTCGCGCAATCCGCGCACCTCTTCCCCGACTGGCTGTACAACCTTGAGATTGCTGGCAAAATTGGCGGCGATGTTTTCGGTTTTTCCAGCCAACTGCCAGAGCAGAAACAGACAAAGTGCAACAAGGATCAGTGTTGCATTGACCATGGCGATGAGCAGATCTTTGAGAGTTTTCACGAGGCATGCTCCAATACGGTGATTCCGAGGATTGGCAATTCAATTTGCGATGATGAAACACCAGATCACAGAGATATAGAAGGACTGATCTTGCGATAGCAGCTTGCTGCGTTGCGGGGCGTGGCGAGTTGAACTAGGCTCGGATCTAATGCGCAGGAGGAGGGCTCAAATGGCGACGCAAAGCTTTGACATGATTGTAATAGGTGCTGGTCCGGGCGGATATGTTGCCGCCATTCGCGGGGCGCAGCTGGGGTTGAAGGTTGCCATTGTCGAGCGCGAGCATCTGGGCGGGATCTGTCTTAACTGGGGCTGCATCCCGACCAAGGCGTTGTTGCGGTCGTCAGAAGTGTTTCACCTGATGGAGCGGGCCGGTGAATTTGGGCTGACCGCTGACAAGATCGGGTTTGACCTGGAGGCTGTTGTCAAAAGGTCGCGCGGCGTTGCAAAACAGCTGTCTGGCGGCATTGGCCACCTGATGAAAAAGAACAAGGTCACGGTAGTGATGGGCGAGGCCACTTTGCCCGCCAAAGGTAAAGTCAGTGTTAAGACCGCCAAAGGCACCGAAGAGCTGACGGCCAGGGCAATTGTTGTGGCCACGGGTGCGCGGGCACGGGAATTGCCGGGGCTGGAAGCCGACGGTGATCTGGTCTGGACCTATAAGCACGCGCTGCAACCACCGCGTATGCCGAAAAAGCTACTGGTCATTGGCTCGGGCGCGATCGGTATTGAATTTGCTAGCTTTTACAACACGTTGGGGGCCGATACGACAGTTGTCGAAGTGATGGATCGGGTGCTGCCGGTTGAAGATGCCGAAATCAGCGCCTTTGCCAGGAAAGCATTTGTTAAGCAGGGCATGGCTATCATGGAAAAGGCGATGGTTAAGCAGCTGGATCGGGCGCCTGCTAAGTCCGGTGGCAAGGTAACCGCCCATATCGAGGTAAAGGGGAAAGTTGAGAAACACGATTTTGACACGGTGATTTCGGCTGTGGGCATTGTTGGCAATGTCGAAGGGCTGGGGCTTGAAGGTCTCGGTGTTAAGCTGGATCGCAGCCATATTGTGACAGATGAGTTCTGTCGCACCGGGGTTGATGGCCTTTTTGCGATTGGTGACATCGCGGGCGCGCCGTGGCTGGCGCATAAGGCGTCGCATGAGGGTGTCATGGTTGCCGAGCTGATCGCTGGTGGCAAACCACATGCGGTGAAACCCGAAAGCATTGCCGGATGCACCTACTGCCACCCACAGGTGGCATCGGTTGGTTATTCGGAAGCGAAGGCCAAGGAATTGGGTTTTGACGTCAAAGTTGGACGTTTTCCGTTTATCGGCAATGGCAAGGCGATTGCTTTGGGCGAACCAGAGGGCATGATCAAAACCGTGTTTGATGCCAAAACAGGAGAGCTTTTGGGCGCGCATATGGTTGGCGCTGAGGTTACAGAGCTTATTCAGGGTTATGTCGTTGGTCGCCAGCTTGAAACCACTGAAGAAGATCTGATGAACACGGTCTTCCCACACCCCACGCTGAGCGAGATGATGCATGAAAGTGTGCTGGATGCGTATGGCCGCGTGATCCACATGTAGGCGGACACAGTATGGCCAGCCTCAATCGAATTGCGATGAACAAGTCAAGCCGCCAATGGTTGGGCGCGCTGGATCTGGAAAATATGGATGCGGCAGAAATTTCTGGCAAATGGGGCGCCAATCTGCAGGTTAAAAGCTACAAGCAGTACCGTTTTCCCAAGCACGATATCTGTGAAGGCCCATTTCTGAACGCGCGGGGCAAGCCGCGTCAGTTTGACCTGATCCTTGCCAATCAGGTGTGGGAGCATCTGGACCGACCGTACACGGCGTTGTGCAACGTGCATGATATGTTGCGTGATGGCGGGTATTTCTGGATTGCGGTGCCATTTGTGGTGCCAATGCATGGGGCACCGGTGGATTGTTCGCGCTGGTCGGCGCGCGGCCTGAAAAACCTGTTGATCGAAGGCGGGTTCGCTGAAACGGAAATACAAGCGGATCAATGGGGCAACCGGGCGGCGGCGCTCCGGAATATGGAGCCGGACTGGCCACCTGAATATCAACCCGAAACGGATGATCTGACCAATGACCCGGACTTTCCAATCTGCTCATGGGCGTTGGCCCGAAAATCCTGAGCCGAGTGAGGTCTGCCCGCGCAGGAACGCGGGCAGGGGTGTTATAAAATAGCGTGGGCAAGGATCATCAGAACCCCGGATCCCAGCACGTAAAAGACGTCGACCCCAATGGCAAAGCCGGATTTTTGCGCCCACGCGCCGGTGTTGGCGACGTAAGCGGCGCATGCCAGTATACCCAAAACGGCCACACCAAGGCTTTGGGTCGTTTCGGTCAGCCCGATAATCAACGCCAGTAACGCAATGGCGACCCAGTTCGTGACCAGCGGACCCATGGGCATTTTCGCGGGCGGTTCGGGATCGATATGTGACCCTTCTGCCCAGCGTTTCTGAAGCCCAAGAAACGGCCCGTAAACAACAAATCCAAACACCGCCGCTGCAATAAATCCGGCAGCAAAAGCAATCCAGTTCATGTCGGTCATAATGCACCTTCCAAAGATTGAAGAATGAGGGTCCAGCCGCCCTCGTGATTGTCCCGGCTTTCCTGACTGGGAAACCGGACATGGGTGAGGGTCAGGTCGGTCCCGCCCTCATTGGGTTCAAGGTCAAGCGTGACCTCGCTGTCTTCCTGACTATAGGGCGACACCCACGTAAACCGCAAACGGGACGCGCGATCGATTTCCAGGTATTCGCCTTCGTGCGGCCAGCCTTCATCGACGTCCGGGGCCTTCATGATCACCCGAAACCGCCCGCCGACACGGGGGTCGTTGCTGGCTTCTGGGACTGTCATTCCGGGGCCGGGCACCAGAAATTTTTGCATCATCACAGGGTCAAGCCATGCGTCGAACACGCGTTCGGGGGCAAAGGGCAGGTGGCGAGAAACCTTGAGCGAAAGGTCAGCAGTCATGTGTCTTCCTCCTTTAGGGCAGCTTCGAGGGCATCCAGCCGCAACGCCCAGATCGAGCGTAGATCGGCAAACCAGCGGTCAATTTGAGACAAGGGTGCCATTTCCACCTCGATCAGGTGTTCGCGCCATTCGGTGCGTCGGCTGGCCAGCCCTGCGGCTTCCAGCACTTTGATGTGCTTGGAGACCGCATTCAGGCTGAGATCAAACCTGCGCGCAATATCCGTGACTTTCATCGGTCCGAACTGGGCCAGAAGAGTCAGGATTGCACGGCGCGTCGGGTCCGATGCCGCCTTGAGAATGGCGTTGAGTTGGTGTGGGTCTTGTCGTTCAACCATGTGGGTGAATAACGTGTGCGTCACGATCAGTCAACCATTTGGGTGAATGATGCCGAGCAAGGGCAAAAAAAAGCGGCCCCGGGTCAGGGGCCGCCTGCGATATCGTTGGTTAGGCTTGTTATTCTACGACCACCGTTTTTGTGGCCATGATCCGCGGAACACCCCAGGTCGACACAAAGCGCAGCTCATACGTGCCGGGTGTGTCAGGTGCGGGTATTTGCGCGGGATTTCCCTTCAGTGTGTAGGCATATCCCTTAAACGCCGTTGGATCAGCCCCGGGTTCCACAAAGGTAATAAAGTCGCTTTTGTATGCCGGACCATCAAAGGCGACGGAAACAGTTTCCTTGACGGGAACGGTGTCAGGTGCGGTCAGCGTAACAGCAATATCCGTAAGTGTGATGGTCTGCGAAGCAGCAATCGAGCTGTCCTGACCATTGATATAGCGCAGCTCGAAATCGCCGGGATACATGGTCAGGCGCAGCGGAACCGGATTGCCCTTGGAGACATATTCATAGGTGACATAATCAGAAGCGCTGTCACCAATCGGAGCAAGCGTGATGTAGTCTTCTGAATACCCGCTGCCCGCCCATTCAACGTTAATTGTTGCGCCGACCGGTGCAGTCGCAGGTCCGGTCAGACCAAAGCTGCGTTCCGTCACCGTGATTGGGCGCGAGGCCAAAACCTGTGGGCCGACGGACAATAGATAGCGAATTTGATAATCGCCCGGCGTGGTTGGCATGCGCAGTTTTACTGGATTTCCCTTGGCCACATATTCGTATGTCTGGTAATCCGCGGGGCCTTCATCCGGAAGAGCGGTGTCGACATAGTCGTTTTCTTCGTTCGGGCCGGTCCACGTTACGTCGATAGTTGATCCGGCCGGGGCCTGATCCGGGGCAATCAATGTGGCGAGGGGCGCATAGGCCGGTAAATGCAATTTGACTTCGGTTTGAACACCCGAGGAAACTTTGAAATCTTGCTGAACAGAGACGTTGTCTTTGGGGCGGTTCGCGATCGCGGTATAGCTGCCGGGATCAAGTAACATTTTGAAATCACTTGCATCTGTAGATGGGTGCGCCACGCCATTGTCACCTGAAATCGCCACCGATACGTCGTAGGAAGAAATTTTCTGGTCTGGGCCTTCAACCACGAGAAACCGGGTTTCCGAGGGGGCTGATTCAGGCTCGGGCGGTGCAGGTTGGGGCGCGGCGGCAACTTGCGCGACGGCCTCGCCCAGCTCATCAGCGTTTGCAGCGGACAGGTATTTGCCGCCGGTGGCGTCGGCCATGCACTGAAACTGAGCACGGGCCTTGGGATCGGTGACATCAAAGCCAACCACATGTGCGGTAAAATCGACGCCGGTTTCTTCTAGCGATCGGGCCACTGCGCAAACATCAGGCACGCAGGTTTCGATACCATCGGACACAAGGATCACGGTGGCGGCCGCTTCGGTGTGACGCAGTGCTTGCGCTGCGGCGACCACCGCGTCAGCCATCGGGGTTTTGCCTTTGGGTTTGATCGCATTCACCGCGTCAGAAATCGCACCACGTGTGTCAGGGCCGGGCATCACAAGGGTTTCGATGTCGCTGCAATCCCCTTTGCGCCGATGCCCGTAGACGGTCAGCCCCAGATCGAGATCGTTTGGCAATGACGTCATCAAATCGCCCATGACCTTTTGCGCGATGGTTATTTTGGCGACACCGTCAATTTGCCCCCACATCGACCCAGAGGCATCCATGACAACAATGGCCGCCGGTCGATCCTGCGCGAACAACACTCCGGGTATCAGGGTCGTTACAACTGCGAAACTTTTTAAAAACTTCATCCAACTGGTCCTCAAATGCGTAGGTATCTGAGACTATGAAGGATTTCTGAATTGAGGCAAGTTGCGGCGAAATTCGCGGACTTGGCAATTTTAAATGTTCTCTCTATGTTCGCATTAACAGGTTGGCAGTCTGCGTTGTCTGACCTATGTCTAAGGCCGTATCCGTGGGGGTTTACATGGCTGAGCTGAAAAACATCGAAGTGCGCGGCGCACGAGAGCATAATCTGAAGTCCATTGACGTGGATATTCCGCGCGATCAGCTTGTCGTGATCACCGGTCTTTCGGGTTCGGGCAAGTCGTCGCTGGCCTTTGATACGATTTATGCCGAAGGCCAGCGCCGGTATGTGGAATCGCTGTCGGCCTATGCGCGCCAGTTTCTGGATATGATGGAAAAACCGGATGTGGATCACATCAGCGGTTTGAGCCCGGCGATTTCGATTGAACAAAAGACCACCAGCAAAAACCCACGATCGACTGTGGGCACTGTGACCGAGATTTACGATTATCTGCGGCTGTTGTTTGCGCGGGTTGGCACGCCATATAGCCCGGCCACCGGTTTGCCCATTGAGGCACAACAGGTTCAGGACATGGTCGACCGGGTCATGACGTTGGAAGAGGGCACGCGCGGCTATCTGCTGGCCCCGATTGTGCGGGACCGTAAAGGGGAATATCGCAAAGAATTCCTTGAGTTACGCAAGCAGGGTTTTCAGCGGGTTAAGGTGGACGGCGCCTTTTACGAACTGGATGAGCCGCCGACGCTGGACAAGAAATTCCGGCACGACATTGACGTTGTCGTTGATCGCCTGATCGTGCGCGAGGGGCTGGAAACGCGGTTGGCGGACAGCCTGCGCACGGCGCTGGACCTGGCAGATGGCATTGCGGTTCTTGAAACCGCGCCAAGCGATGGCGAGCCTGAGCGGATTACTTTCAGCGAGAAATTTGCCTGTCCGGTCAGCGGGTTTACAATCCCCGAGATTGAACCGCGCATGTTCTCGTTCAACGCGCCGTTTGGGGCATGCACAGAATGTGACGGGCTGGGCAAAGAGCTGTTTTTTGACGAACGGCTGGTGGTGCCTGACCAGACGCTGAAAGTTTATGACGGGGCTTTGGCACCATGGCGCAAAGGCAAGTCGCCATATTTTCTGCAGACTATCGAGGCGATCGCCAAGCATTTCCAATTCGACAAGAATACGCCATGGAAAAAGCTGCCCAAAAAGGTGCAGCAGGTGTTTTTGTATGGGTCGGGCGAGGAAGAGATTGATTTTCGCTATGATGAAGGCGGGCGGGTCTATCAGGTGACGCGGGTGTTTGAAGGCGTCATTCCGAATATGGAGCGGCGGTATCGCGAAACTGATAGCAACTGGATTCGCGAAGAGTTTGAGCGGTATCAGAACAATCGCCCTTGTGGGGCCTGCCGTGGGCATCGGCTGCGGGAAGAGGCGCTGGCGGTCAAAATTGCGGGCAAACATGTTGGCCATATTGTTCAGTTTTCGATCCGCGAGGCGTTGGCCTGGATTGAGGATGTGCAAAACCATCTGTCACCGCAACGACAAGAGATCGCGCGCGCCATTGTGAAAGAGATCAGTGAACGATTGGGGTTCCTGAATAATGTGGGATTAGAGTATCTTACGCTGTCCCGTTCAAGTGGTACGCTATCTGGCGGTGAAAGCCAGCGCATTCGACTGGCCAGCCAGATTGGGTCCGGTTTGACCGGGGTGCTATATGTTTTGGATGAGCCATCCATTGGTTTGCATCAGCGTGACAATGACCGGCTTTTGACCACACTGAAAAACCTGCGCGATCAGGGGAATACTGTGATCGTGGTGGAACATGACGAAGAAGCCATTCGCGAGGCGGATTACGTGTTCGACATTGGCCCCGGCGCCGGGGTGCATGGTGGACAGGTTGTGTCCAAGGGACGACCCGAAGAGATCGCTGCAGATCCGGCGTCGCTGACTGGTCAGTATCTGGCGGGAGGGCGTGAGATTGCTGTGCCGACAGAACGGCGCGACGGCAATGGAAAAAGTGTGACCGTGGTTAAAGCCACTGGCAACAACCTTAAGAAAGTGACGGCGGAATTCCCGCTGGGCCAGTTTGTATGTGTGACCGGCGTGTCGGGGGGCGGCAAGTCGACCCTGACCATCGAAACCTTGTTCAAAACCGCCAGCATGCGGTTGAACGGCGCGCGTCAGACGCCAGCCCCGTGCGAAACGATCAAAGGGTTGGAGCATCTGGACAAGGTGATCGACATTGACCAGCGCCCGATCGGACGTACGCCGCGTTCAAACCCGGCCACATATACCGGTGCGTTTACACCGATCCGGGACTGGTTCGCGGGCCTGCCCGAATCCAAGGCGCGGGGTTATAAGCCCGGCCGGTTCAGTTTCAACGTCAAAGGCGGGCGCTGTGAGGCTTGCCAAGGCGATGGTGTCATTAAGATCGAAATGCATTTCCTGCCGGATGTTTATGTGGAATGCGAGACCTGCAAGGGCGCGCGCTATAACCGTGAAACGCTGGAAATTAAATTTAAAGGCAAGAGCATAGCCGACGTTCTTGATATGAATGTTGAAGAGGCTCAGGGCTTTTTCAAAGCCGTGCCCAGCATTCGCGACAAGATGGACGCGCTGGCGCGTGTAGGGCTTGGGTATATCAAGGTGGGCCAGCAGGCGACGACCTTGTCAGGTGGCGAGGCGCAGCGTGTGAAGCTGTCCAAAGAGCTGAGCAAACGTTCGACCGGACGCACGCTCTATATTCTGGACGAACCGACGACAGGTCTGCATTTCGAAGATGTGCGCAAGTTGTTGGAAGTGCTGCATGAATTGGTGGATCAGGGCAATACAGTTGTGGTGATCGAACACAATCTTGATGTGATCAAAACCGCAGATCACATCATTGATATTGGCCCCGAAGGTGGTGACGGCGGCGGAAAGATTGTTGCAACCGGGCCGCCTGAGAAAGTTGCTTCGGTGGCGCGTAGCCATACCGGGCATTACCTCAAAGATATGCTGAAAACCAAGCGGGTTGCGGCGGAATAACAGACCTGCGCGCCTGTGATGGGCGCGCAGGTCTTTTGATGTCAGGCGAGGGCAGATCGAGACTTTGAGGCGCGCGCGATCGGGATCAGGAATAACGCGAGAAAACCGGAATTCAGGATCACGTTAAACCAAGCACCGGCCAGCACCGATCCGGTGCAATCGACCAGAAACCAGCTGATAATACCCCATCGCAGAATGCGCCCACCAATGGCCGGGTCATTTGCATAGACGTGTGTTGTGATCTGGTAGGACATGACGCCAAAACCAAACAGCAAGCCGCCGCTGATGGCACCAAGCAGGTGGGCGCTTGGGTCAGAAAAGGCCTGAGCCTGATCAAGCGGCAAAAAAGCCAGATCGAGAAACCACGCCATTAGCGATTGCGCGCCAAGGGGCAGAGCAAAGGCCATCGCAAGACCGACGGCCGCGCAGGTCAGGCTGGCGATTCTGAGCCAGCGTGTGGATTGTTGATGAGTCATTTCGATGTCTCCGAATGTGTAACTGAGGTCAGTCTGCATCGAGTCGCTGCAGTAAAACAATTACCTCATAGGTAAGTGCATCTGCAGTTTTCCGGGCTAAAGTGGGGACAACGGATCGGAGGTGTCATGGGACTGGAATTTGCCAATACATTAAAACACTGGCGACAAGCGCGGCGGATCAGCCAGCTTGACCTTGGTCTTTCTGCCGGGGTGTCGTCTCGCCATATTTCATTTCTAGAGACCGGGCGGTCGCGCCCCAGCCGCGGGATGGTGTTGCGCTTGTGTGACGAGCTGGCCGTGCCGTTCTCTGATCGCAACCGCATGCTGACGGCGGCGGGGCTAAGCCCGGCATACGGCAAACGACAGATGCGGGAAGAAGACATGGCGCCGGTGCGCGCGGCGGTATCATGGACATTGCAGCGCCACGATCCGTATCCGGCGATGGCGTTTGGCCGGCATTGGCTGTTGGTCGACATGAATGCTGCCTCGGCGCGTCTCTTGGGGGGGCTTGGTCTCAAGGTCGGAGACAGCCTGATTGACATGCTGGCCGATAATCCGGCAGTTTTACAATCCCTTGAAAACTATGAGGAAGTTGTGCGGCACACAATTGCCCGGTTGCGCACGGAAAGCGCGCATTTCGGGCATGACCCGGTGCTGGAGGCGGGCATTGTCAAGTTGTCTGCACGGCTTGATGGGGCCGAGGACGCAATGATCGGGATTAAGCCCGCCGTGATCCCCGCCATTTACCTGTTTGGCGGCATTCGGTTGTCGCTGTTTTCGACGATCAGCCAGTTTGGATCCGCCGAGGACATAGCCCTGAGCGAATTGAAGATTGAGATGATGTTTCCGGCCGATGACGCGACGCGGCACGCGTTAGAGGGGTTCGCCGCGTCGTGAATGCTTTGGTTATTTCTGGCTTAGCGGGCATGTGGCGAACCCAAAGATCGAATAGAGCGGGCAGGTGCCCAGCAGGCCCGTGACAAGCGGTACGACGCCAATCCACATCCACGCGCCATAACCCATTAATGCGCCAATGATCAGCAACGCGCCAATCACGATGCGTGCGATCTTGTCGATTTGACCAACATTCTTTGCAAACATATTCCTGTCCTCTGCTTCAGGTGATGCAGAGGACTTTATATAATGATTTTGGAATGTGAAATGATCTGGCTCAAGTCACCCGATCACAATCCGGTTACGAACGCCCGCGTTTTTCAAATCGGGGCAACATGGCCGAGAAATCCGTACCCAGCCCGGTCTCGTTTTCCACAAACTGTTCGTAAAGCGCTGTAGCGTGTTGACCCAAAGGCGTATCGGCGTCCGCGCTTTGCGCGGCTTGTTGGCTGAGCCGCAGGTCTTTGAGCATCAGTTCCGACGCAAAACCGGGTTGATAGCCGTTATCTGCTGGCGATTGTGGGCCGACACCGGGGGCGGGGCAATAAGCGTTCATGGTCCAGCTATAGCCAGACGACGTGGACACGACGTCGAACATTTTCTGACGGTCCAACCCGAGTTTGTCTGCCAGCGCAAAGGCTTCGCAGGTTGCGATCATGGTCACGCCCAGGATCATATTGTTGCAGATCTTGGCGGCTTGTCCGGCACCGGACGCGCCGCAATGCACGGCCTTTTGACCCATAATGTCAAACAGCGGATCGGCCTTAGCAAAGGCATCGGCGCTGCCGCCTGCCATAAAGGTGAGCGTCCCGGCAGAAGCACCACCAACTCCGCCAGAGACCGGCGCGTCGACGGGTAACAATCCGGCGTTGGTTGCGTCAGCCGCAACCGCGCGGGCGCTGTCGACGTCAACGGTAGAGCAATCTACAAATGCGGTGCCTGTGGACATGACGGGGACAATCTCGGCGGCGACGGCGCGCAGGATGGCGCCATTGGGCAACATGGTGATGACAATTTCGGCGTCTTTGGCGGCCTCTGCGCCTGTATCGGCCAGCTGCACGCCCTCAATCGCAACATCCGCCATATCAAAGCCCGTGACGTCGTGACCGGCTGCCGCCAGATTGGCCGCCATGGGGCCACCCATATTTCCCAGTCCGATGAACCCGATTTTCATGCCGTCTCTCCCTTTTCAAATGTCAGCGCCGCAGATCCCAACGGCAAGAGCATCTGGCTCACCGCGACATCGGGCAGGGCGTCGATCGCGTGTTTCCATTGCGGATTGCGATCTTTGTCGATGATTTGCGCGCGAATGCCTTCAAGGAAATCACCGTGTTCCATAGCGCGATAAGTGAACCGGTATTCGCGGTCCAGCGCGGTTCGGAAATTGTCAGCTGCGCGCGCGCGGTGAATGATTTCCAATGCGCAGCCCATCGCAAGCGGCGAATTGCGAGACAGTTTTTTCAACGACTCTGCGGCAAAGTCAGATGTGCCTACGCGCAGTGCATTCACAATGTCGCGCAGGCTTTCCCCGCCAAAGCTGGCGTCGATATTGCTGGCCTGTTGCGCGATGGGGCCGGGCGCGACCCAGACACCGGCATCGTCGATCAACGACCAGTCGCCGGTGTCTTCCAGTTGGGCTATGAGGTCGGGCCAGTTGGCCTCGGGGATATAGTAATCTGCAAAGCCGGTATGGATGGCGTCGCCCGCATTCAGCCGTGCTGCGGTGAGACCCAGATATTCGCCCATGCGTCCGGGCGCGAGGGCCAGAATATGGGAACCGCCCACATCCGGGACGAGCCCAATGCCACATTCCGGCATGGCAATCTGGCTCGTGTCACCGACCACACGGTGCGAGGCATGACAGCCCACGCCAACACCACCACCCATGGTGAACCCCTGCATAAAGCTGGCCACCGGCTTGGGAAATTCGAACATTTTGGCGTTCATGCGGTATTCGTCGGCCCAGAATATCTGACCATAGGCAAAGTCGCCCTTGGTGCCGGTTTCATACAGCTCGGCAATGTCGCCACCTGCGCAAAAAGCTTTTTCGCCCTGTGCGTCGATCACGATCATCTTCACGTCATCATCCTGCGCCCACGCGTCCAGCGCGTCCTCGATCGCGAGGCACATCTGATAGCTCATCGCGTTCAGCGCCCTGGGGCGGGTAAAGGTAATGCGTCCGGTTTGGCCGGATTTGCGGATGTGGATGTCGCTCATGCCGCCTCGGATATCATCTGGCGTGAAATGATCAGGCGCATGATTTCATTGGTGCCTTCGAGGATCTGATGCACGCGTAGATCGCGCACGATTTTCTCGATGCCATAATCAGCAAGGTAGCCATAGCCGCCGTGCAATTGCAGGCAGCCATTGGCGACCTCGAAGGATGCGTCCGTGACCATCAGTTTGGCCATGGCGCAAAATTTTGAGGCATCATGGGTGCCGTTATCCAGTTTCCATGCGGCCTGGCGCAGAAAGATGCGCGACGCCTGAAGCTTGGTTTCAAACTCGGCCAGTTTGAATTGCAGGGCCTGAAACTGGTTAATGGTTTTGCCAAAGGCCTTGCGTTCGGACATGTATTGCATCGTCAGGTCCAGCGCATTCTGGGCACCGCCAAGCGCAGAAGCCGCAATGTTCAGCCGCCCGCCGTCAAGGCCCGCCATGGCATAGGTAAACCCGCGGCCTTCTTCGCCGATCAGGTTGTCAGCAGGGACTTTGCAATCATCGAACTGTACCTGCGCCGTGGGTTGTGCCAGCCAGCCCATTTTCTTTTCCAGCGCGCCAAAGCTGAGACCGTCGGCGCCGTCTTCGACGACAACGGTGGAAATGCCTTTGGGCCCGTCATCGCCGGTGCGCACCATGGTGACATAGGCATCCGAATAGCCCCCGCCCGAGATGAACGCCTTGGTGCCATTCAGGACATAGCCGTCATTGGACCGTGCGGCGCGGGTTTTCAGGGCGGCCGCGTCCGACCCTGAGCCGGGTTCGGTCAGGCAATAGGAAAACACTTTGGACATGGTGCAAAGGTCGGGCAGCCATTTTTGCTTGGTCTCTTCGCTGCCGAATTTGTCGATCATACCGCCGCACATATTGTGGATCGACAGGAATGAACCAACGGCGGGGCAGGCCATGGCCAGTGCCTCAAAGACCAAAGTTGCATCCAGCCGCGACAGGCCGGATCCACCGTATTCTTCGGACACATAGATACCACCCAGACCCAATTCAGCAACCTGTGGCCAGAGCTCTTTGGGAATTGTGCCAGCCGCTTCCCAGTCCTGAGCATGCGGGGCGATGTGCTCTTGGGCAAATCCATGCGCCATGTCAAAGATCAGGGCTTGTTCCTCGGTCAGTGAAAAGTCCATCTGTGTCCTCCAGCCGTCTTAAATGAACGTCTGTTTAATTATACATTTCTTGCAAGAATATGTCAGGCCGCAATTTTGCAAGCCGTTTTGCAAAATTACAGGTCCCTGTGGAATTCTTCGGTCAGATGTTTCACTACGGCGCGCAATGCCTGATCATGGCTATAGTCTGCCTGAATGGCATCAGCATAGACGGCGCGCTGGTTGTCGGCGCTGGTGCCGGTTTGCAAAATCGCCAGAACATTCTGGATTTCGTCATGGCTGTCTAATGCGGCTGCGTCTTCCTGAAGCAGGTCAATCAGCTCGGTCATCAGGTCGACAAAAGGCACAATTTCGCGTTGTCCCCAGTCAATCAGGCCTTCGCTTGTGCCGTATCTTTGCGCGCGCCATCGGTTTTCTTCGATCAGGAACTGGTCGTAAATCCGCCAGCGTTGGTTGCGTGTGGCCAGACGCCAGAGCATGCGGCACAGCGCCTGGGTCAGGGCAGCGAGGGTCAGGGTGGTTTCCAGCCGGGGTGAGACATCGCAAATACGCGATTCAATGGTGGGAAACCGGGAGGAAGGGCGCAAATCCCACCAGATTTTCGACGCGTCTTCGATCACGCCAACATCGGTCATGGCCTGAACCGAACGTTCATAGGTTGACCAGCTGTCCATCTGCGGGGGCACGCCGGTGCGGGGCAGGTTGTCAAAGACGGTCAGTCGATAACAAGCCAGACCGGTGTCTTCGCCTTGCCAGTAGGGGGACGAGCAGCTGAGCGCCAGAAGATGGGGCAGGAAATAGCGCAGCTGGTTCATCAGATCGATGCGCAGGTCGGGGTTTTCGATTCCGACATGCACGTGCTGGCCACAGATCAGCATGCGCCGCACAACCCCGCCCAGATCATCACGCAGCGCGTTGTAGCGGGCTTTGTTGGTGTGATGCTGATCGCGCCAGTCCGAAAACGGATGGCAGGACGCCGCAATAGGCGCGAGGTTGAACCGTGCGGCCTCTTCGGCGACGGTTGCGCGCAGTTTGCGCAAATCTTCGCGGGCCTGGCCGACAGTCTTACAGACTTGCGACCCAATCTCGATCTGACAGTTCAGGTATTCCGGGGCAAACTGACCTTGTAGCCGACTGGAGCAGGCCTCCATCAACGCTTCGGGCGCGGGCGCAAGGTCGAAGCTGTCGAGATCAACCAGCAGATATTCTTCTTCGACGCCGATGGTGAAATCGGGTTCTTTCTGCATGGCTCGGCCTCCCAACTGACACAAGACCAAGTTCAGCAGGAAAGCGACATGATTTCAAGCGTTCACACGAAGGCGCGGTTCAAATGAAAAAGCCCCGGCGCATGCGCCGGGGCTTTTCCGTAAATAAATGACTAAAGGCTTAGTCCATTGCTTTGAAGTTGAATTCGCCGCCTTCTTTGATGCCCGAGGGCCAGCGTGCGGTCACGGTTTTGGTGCGTGTGTAGAATTTGAACGCGTCCGGGCCGTGTTGGTTCAGGTCACCAAAGGCAGATTTTTTCCAGCCGCCAAAGGTGTGATAGGCCAATGGAACCGGGATGGGTACGTTCACGCCGACCATGCCGATGTTGATGCGGTTTGCAAAGTCACGTGCGGCGTCGCCGTCGCGGGTGAAGATTGCTGTGCCGTTGCCATATTCGTGGTCCATCGCCAGACCAAGAGCCTCTTCATAGCTTTGAGCACGCACGGTTGCCAGAACCGGACCAAAGATCTCTTTCTTGTAGATGTCCATGTCCGGGGTCACGTTGTCGAACAGGTGTGGGCCAACAAAATATCCGTCCTCGTAGCCCTGCAGGCTAAAGTCACGACCATCCACAACCAGCTTGGCGCCCTGATCCACACCGGTTTCGACCAGACGCAGGATGTTTTCCTTGGCGGCGGCTGTAACAACCGGGCCGTAATCGACGTCGTTGCCAGCAGTGTAAGGGCCAACTTTCAGGTTTTCGACACGTGGCACCAGCTTTTCGATCAGACGGTCAGCCGTGTCATCGCCAACAGGGACCGCGACCGAGATCGCCATGCAACGTTCGCCAGCAGCGCCATATCCCGCACCAACAAGCGCATCAGCCGCTTTGTCCATGTCCGCATCGGGCATAATGATCATGTGGTTTTTCGCGCCGCCAAAGCACTGAACCCGTTTACCTTGGGCACAGCCGGTGCCGTAGATATATTCAGCGATTGGGGTCGAGCCGACGAAACCAACCGATTGGATGATTGGATCAAACAGGATTGCGTCTACGGCTTCTTTGTCGCCGTTTACGACTTGCAGAATACCCTTGGGCAATCCGGCTTCTTCCAGCAATTCCGCGAGCATCAAAGGCACAGAAGGATCGCGTTCGGATGGTTTCAGAATGAAGGCGTTGCCACAGGCAATGGCCGGGGCAAACATCCACATTGGGATCATGGCCGGAAAGTTGAATGGCGTAATACCAGCGGTCACACCCAGCGCCTGACGCATCGAATAGATGTCGATGCCGGGGCCGGCGCTGTCGGTGTATTCACCTTTCAGCAGCTCTGGCGCGCCAATGCAATATTCGACAACTTCCAGACCACGCTGCACGTCGCCAGCCGCATCAGGCAGAGTTTTTCCGTGCTCGCGGCTCAGCGCTTCGGCCAGTTTGTCCATGTCGCGGTTCAGCAAACTGACAAATTTCATCAGAACGCGTGCGCGACGTTGCGGGTTTGTGGCGGCCCAGGCTGGTTGCGCAGCGGCGGCTACGGAAACGGCGTGTTCCATTTCTGCCTTGCTGGCAAGCGGGCACTTGGCCTGAACTTCGCCAGTGGCGGGGTTGTAGACGTCGGAAAAACGGCCTGATGTGCCTTTGACATGGGCGCCGTCGATATAGTGAGTCAGTTCCTGCATGAGGTCCTCCATTCAAAATCTTGTGCAGAATAGGCTTGCAAAAATCAGGTGGAAAGAGCCATGTTTTCAAAATGGCATTGCATTATTGCAAAAGGGGGGCGACATGGATCCACAATGGGACGACTTGCGGGTATTTCTGGCAGTGGCACGCGAAGAAAGTCTTTCGGCGGCAGGACGTCGATTACATGTGGACCCGGCGACAGTGGGTCGCCGCGTGGCCCGGTTGGAAACATCCTATGAAACGCCTTTGTTTGTTAAATCACCAACTGGATATGCGTTGACTGATGCTGGGCAACGATTGATGTCTCATGCGATGCGTATCGAACAATCGCTGGAGGAAGCCGCCGAAGATATGGTTGGACAATCTTCGGGATTGTCGGGCCAGATCAGGATTGGGGCGCCTGATGGTGCAGCCAACTACCTTTTGCCGCAGGTGTGTGCGAAAATCGCGCAGGATAACCCGGATTTGGAGATTCAGATTGTGGCTTTGCCGCGTCTGGTAAACTTGTCCAAACGAGAAGCAGATCTTGTGGTGGCAGTCAGCCCGCCAACTGCCGGGCGTCTGACAGTTCAAAAAATCACGGACTACAAACTGCATCTCGCGGCTGCGCGCTGGTATCTAAGGCAGAATCCGCCGATCGAAACGTTGGACGATTTAAAACACCATATGGTAGTTGGATACATTCCAGACATGATTTTTGATAAGGAATTGGACTACTTACAGGAAACCGGGGTACAACGTGTCCGGCTGGCCTCAAATTCAGCTTCGGTTCAGTTTAACTGGATCCGGCGCGGGTTCGGGGTCGGGATTGTGCATGACTTTGCCATTCCGTCAGGCAAGGCGATACTGAAGGTCTTACCGGAGCAGATTTCGCTGACGCGGAGCTTCTATTTGATCCGGCATTCAGATGATCGGCGCCTTGAGCGGATGAACAAGTTTGCCGAGGCTTTGTGCGATGGCCTGCGTCAGGAAGTCGCTCGACTGGAATCACAAACTTGACAAGACCGATTCTTACAGCAACGCTTGATTTTATGGAATTAATTTACGGGAGGTCCGCCAATGCTAGTTAGCCAGATTCTCAAATCGAAAGGTTCTGAGGGCGTTTTGACTGTCACACCAGAAACATTGGTGTCAGAGGCGGCGAAAATTCTGGCCGAAAAGGGCATAGGAACCGTGATGGTGTCCGTTGATGGCGAAGTGCCCGCTGGTATTCTTTCGGAGCGTGATATTGTTCGGGAACTGGCACGGTCAGGATCTGGATGCCTGAAAGATTCGGTGGAAACCTACATGACATCCAATCTGGTGACATGCGGGCGCAACGACGATGCTGTTGAGGTTCTGGAAAAGATGACCCAGGGCCGGTTCCGACACATGCCTGTACTGGAAGATGGCAAGCTGGTTGGCCTTGTTTCATTGGGGGATGCGGTCAAGGCTCGTCTGAGTGAACTGGCCATGGAGAAAGATGCCCTGCAGGGCATGATCATGGGGCACTGACACGCAGGTGTGACCTGTTGTCTTTTGGGTCATTTGCGGCGTGATGACGTCTTGCAATTAGCGGCGCAATAATGTTGCGTGCAGGCGAGCAATCTCGGAGCTTTGGAATGCGGACAGCGTTGTATCCCGGCACATTTGACCCAATCACTCTTGGGCATGTTGATATTATCCGACGAGCCACTGTTTTGGTGGATCGGTTGGTGATCGGTGTGGCCATTAACCGGGACAAGGGCCCGCTTTTCTCACTGGAGGAGCGGGTGGCCATGATCGAGGCCGAATGCGCAAAGCTGTCAGAAGAGACCGACACAGAGATTACGGCACACCCGTTTGAGAACCTGCTGATCGATTGTGCGCATGATGTCGGAGCACAGCTTATTGTGCGTGGATTGCGCGCGGTCACTGATTTTGAGTATGAGTATCAGATGGTTGGCATGAACCGCGCCTTGGATGCGAGCGTGGAAACTGTGTTTCTGATGGCGGATCTTCAGCATCAGGCAATTGCATCGAAACTGGTCAAAGAGATAGCCCGACTTGGGGGGGACGTGTCCAAATTTGTCACCCCTCCGGTCAATGACGCGCTCAAGGAGCGCCTGTCGGTCGGCTGACACATCGGGTTCGTGATCGCGCAGATATCTGATTGTTCTGTGGTGTGAGTGATCGGCCCGGGTCTGTCTTTTGGTCATGTTCCGGGCGCGGCTTCGTTTTTGCATGGACTTGGCTGCCCAAAAGTTAACCATCTGAATTTTATGACAAACGCGGTTTCGGCATAACATCTGCAATGCGTCGGTATCGCGTCGGTGTAAGTGTGGCAGATTGGTCGGATTACGGCGTCGCGCGCCCGGCCGGGCAGGCAACGGCTGGAAGAGCCTTGCAAGGTCGCGCAGTGCGGGTCAGTTTGTGGTCAATGAGCGGACAGAGGGGCAGAATATGAGCGGTTTGCTGGCATTGCTGGATGACGTGGCAGGGATTGCCAAAGTGGCGGCGGCGTCGATTGACGATGTGGCGGTCGGCGCGGCCAAGGCCAGCGCCAAGGCCGCCGGCGCGGTGATCGATGACGCGGCGGTGACGCCAAAATACGTGCATGGTTTTGAGGCCAAACGTGAACTGCCGATTATCTGGAAGATTGCCAAAGGCTCGATCAAGAACAAACTGATTATTCTGCTGCCAGCCGCGTTGCTGCTTGCGAACTTTGCACCGTGGTTGATTTCGCCCTTATTGATGTTGGGTGGCGCTTATCTGTGTTTCGAGGGTGCCGAGAAAATCTATCATGTGCTGTTCCCGCATGGCCCACAGCACGAGATCGACAGCGAGGAACAGGGCGACCCTGCGCATCTGGAAGAGAAAAAGGCGGCGGGGGCGATCAAGACCGATTTTATTCTGTCAGCAGAGATTATGACAATTATCCTGTCGGGTATTCCTGATACCAATTTCTGGATGGAAGCGGCGACATTGGCGGTGGCTGGTGTAGGGATCACGGTTGCGGTCTATGGCTCTGTTGCGCTGATCGTCAAGATGGATGATGTCGGATTGGCGATGTATGCCAATGGTGATCTGTCGCTAACCCGTTTCATCGGGCGCGGTCTTGTGCGCGGGATGCCATATTTTATGAAATTTCTGACAATTGTCGGAACTGCTGCGATGCTGTGGGTCGGTGGTTCGATTGTCATTCACGGTATGGAAGAGCTGGGTTTTGGCTGGCTAGGCCATCTTATTCACGACTGGGCCGCGATTGCGGGCCATATGGTGCCCGAAGCGTGGGTTGGGTTTGTGGAATGGACCGCCAAAGCCGCTATGGACGGAGTGTTTGGCGTGGCTCTGGGGCTGTGTCTGATCCCGGTGGCAACCGGGGTGATCGGCCCGTTGTTAGGTTTGTTTAGCAAGGATGACGCACAATAAGTATATTTTCAGAGTGCGCGGCGTATTTTAGCAAGAAGAGGGGAGTGACATGAGTGGGTTGGATATTTTCGCCTGGGTTGTACTGATCGTTTTGATCTTTACCGTGATTGGTATCTTTGTGTTTCTGGCGATGTTGCCGGGGCGGATTGCAAAAGGCCGCAATCATCCTCAATCCGAAGCTGTGAACGTCGCAGGCTGGCTTGGCGCGCTTGCGTTAGGCGTTTTTTGGCCTTTGGCGTTGGTGTGGGCTTTCTATGTGTACCCGGGGCAGAAGCTTGCGATTGAGCCAGAGGGGAATGCAGCATGATCATTTTTCTCGCGCTTATTTATGTCGCAGTTTTGTATGTATTGATCAGGGCAAAGATATTACCCGATAGCAAAGTAACATGGGCCAGCACTGGGGTCTGGATCGTGTTGTTGCTAATTTTCCTATTTATTCCAATGCAATGGGGGGCGCCGTCGGGCCCGGCGCGGGTTTTGACACGGGTTGTACAAGTGGTGCCGAATGTATCCGGGCAGGTGATTGAGATCGCGGCGGAACCGAATGTGCCAATGCAACAGGGCGATGTATTGTTTCGCATCGACCCGGTGCCGTTTCAACAGGCTGTTGATATTGCGCAAGCTACGCTGGTGCAAACACAAGCGCGCGCGAAACAGGATCAGGATTCTTTGAAGACGGCCGAAGCCGGGTTGCGTCAGGCCGTTGCACAAGTGACGCTGGCGCAGTCGCGGTTTGACGACGACCAAAAGCTGGTGGATAGCGGCGTCTATTCCGAAAACCGTCTGGAGCGGCGTCAGAGCGATCTGGATCAGGCGCAGGCTGGTGTCGAATCGGCAGAGGCGTCGGTTCGGTTGGCGGAAACGGAATTGGGTGCGGTGATGCCTGACGGTAAGATTGCAAAGGTTGCCGAAGCGGAATCTCGGTTGGAACAAGCGGAATGGGACTTGGAGCAGACTGTCGTGCGTGCTCCGGGCGATGGGTATGCGACCAATATGGCGCTTGCTGTGGGGCAAAGGGTGGTCAACCTGCCATTGGCGCCATCCATGGCGTTTGTCGATACGTCAGAGTCCACCGCAGTTGCACAGATTCACCAGATTTACCTTCGCCATATTGAACCAGGTCAACAAGTTGAAATTGCAATGAAAACACGACCTGGTGAATTGATAATGGCGACAGTGGATCAGCTGGTTCCGGCAGTTTCAGGTGGGCAGGCACAAGTCTCAGGCGCAATTGCGGGATCGCAACAATATGGCGCGGAACCGTTTATGGTTCGGCTAACGCCAGTGCATCCTGAGGACACCGCGTTTCTAAGGCCCGGCGCTGTGGGAACGGTTGCGATCTATACCGAAAGCGCGGGTGCGACCCATATTATTCGCAAGGTGATGATGCGCATGTCGGCCATTCTGAACTACCTCAATCCTGCTCTGTAATCGTGTGACCGCATGAACAGGCAAAGAAAAAGGGGCGTCCGATTGGGCGCCCCTTGAATTTTTAAGTGGTTCGGTTTGCTCAGAGCAGGGCCTTGACCTTGTCCGCCACGTTTTGTGCGGTGATGCCGAATTTTTCGAACAATTCACCAGCAGGGGCAGAAGCGCCAAAGCGGTCCATGCCGACAAAGTCGGATTTTCCGGGCTTGGCGCGTTCGCCCAACAGCCACTGATCCCAGCCCTGACGTACTGCCGCTTCGATACCGACGCGCACGGCGGACCCTGCGGGCAACACCTTGCGGCGATAGGTTTCGTCCTGTTCTGCAAACAGTTCCATGCAAGGCATAGAAACCACACGTGTGCCGATGCCTTCGGCCTCAAGCAAGGCTTTGGCGTCCATCGCGAGGGACACTTCGGACCCGGTGGCGATCAGGATGGCCTGACGTTTGGCGTCTGCCTCGGCCAGTACATAGGCGCCTTTTGTGGTTAGGTTGGCCAGTTTGTGGTCGGTGCGCACAGTTGGCAGGTTCTGACGGGTCAGCGCCAGAACAGAGGGTGTTTCCTTGGCCGTTAGCGCGATTTCCCATGCCTCGGCCGTTTCCACGGTGTCCGCAGGACGGAACACATAGGTGTTGGGGGTCGCGCGGCAAATCGCCAGATGTTCCACAGGCTGGTGCGTCGGGCCGTCTTCGCCAACACCAATCGAGTCGTGGGTCATCACAAACACAGTTGGAATTTTAGAAAGTGCCGCCAGACGCATAGCCGGACGGGCATAGTCGGTGAAGCAGAAGAACGTTCCGCCATAGGGACGTATGCCGCCATGCAGCGCCATGCCGTTCATCGCAGATGCCATACCGTGTTCGCGGATACCCCAATAGATATATCGGCCCTTGCGGTTATCGGTATCAAACACGCCCATATCGTTGGTTTTGGTATTGTTCGACCCGGTGAGATCTGCAGAGCCACCAACGGTTTCCGGCATAACCGGGTTGATCGCAGCCAGTGTCATTTCCGACGACTTGCGTGTGGCAATCGAGGGCTGGTCTTCTGAAATCTGCTTTTTCAGAGCTTTGACAACCGCCGAAAGCTTTTTAGGAGCGTCCAGCGCATAGGCGCGGTTGAACCGGTCCTGTTTTTGCTTGGAAGCCTCGGCAAAACGACCTTCCCATGCTTCGCGATCGGCGGCACCGCGTGCCCCGATGGCTTCCCATTGCGCTTTGACATCGGCAGGAACGTCAAATGCACCACCGGGCCAGCCGTAAGCCGCCTTGGCCGCGGCCAGTTGATCGGCGTCCGTCAGTGCGCCGTGACCCTTGGAGGTGTCCTGAGCCGCATGGCCGATGGCGATATGCGTTTTGCAGGCGATCATCGAAGGTTTTTTGGTCTTCTTGGCAGCTTCAATCGCGGCGTCGATGGCCTCGGGGTCGTGGCCATCGATTTCCTGAACATGCCAGCCGGACGCTTTGAAGCGTTTGACCTGATCGGTGCGGTCAGACAGCTCGACCGTGCCATCGATGGTGATGTTGTTGTTGTCCCAGAACACGATGAGATTGCCCAGGGCATGACGCCCGGCAAGCCCGATGGCTTCCTGGCTGATGCCTTCCATCAGGCAGCCGTCGCCTGCGATGGCATAGGTGTAGTGATCCACGATCTTGCGGCCATACTGGGCGCGCTGCATCTCTTCTGCCATGGCGAAGCCAACGGCGTTGGCGATGCCCTGACCCAGAGGTCCGGTGGTGGTTTCGACGGCGTCGATCAGAAAATTCTCGGGATGGCCCGCGGTCAGCGCGCCCATCTGGCGGAAATTCTTAACCTGATCCAGCGTGACCTGCTTGTCGCCCATCAGATAGAGCAGCGAATAGATCAGCATGGAGCCGTGACCAGCTGAAAGAATAAAGCGGTCGCGGTCGGGCCAGCCTGGGTTGGCCACATCAAATTTCATGTGCTTGCCAAACAGCACAGTTGCCACATCGGCCATGCCCATGGGCATGCCGGAGTGTCCGGATTTGGCAGCGGCAACCGCGTCCAGCGTCAGGGCGCGGATGGCTGTGGCCTTCATCCAATGATTGGGGTTGTTTTCACGGAGCGCAGCGATGTCCACTGGGTTCGTTCCTTTACTTGGAAAAACGGGTCGGATGCTCAATAACACCCATGGATTAAAGTGCAAGCCACGAGGCAATATGGCTGTGTATATGGGGGCGCAATTTCCCGGCCCATTGGCTAATATCGGGAAAAGCCTGACAGGAGCCGATTCGCGGCGCATTTGCGATGGGACGCAAAATGTGCGTATCCGGCACCAAAAAGAATGAAGGACGAGGCAAAATGAGTGAAATCAGCGATCTTGAAAACAGGATCAGTGCTGCGATGGACCGGATCGGTCGCGGGCTGGAAACAGTTGCCAATGCCCCGGTTTCCGGAGGCGAGGCTGGTGAAGACGCGGAACGGCTGGAACGGGCGCTGGAAGATGAAAAGCTGGCAGGTGCCCAGCTAGAGGAGCGCGTGCGCGCGTTGTCCGAGCGTGTTGAAACGCTGGAAACAGAATTAAGCAGCGCCAATGCCGCAACTGAGGCGGCGCAAGGTGCGCTGGCCGAGGTCGAAGCCGCGCGTGATGCAGCCCAGAGTGCACAGGCCGAAGCCGAAACCCAGCGCGACGCAGCCGAAACCCAGCGCGAAGCGGCGGAAGCCCAGCGTGATGCGGCTGAAAGCGCCAAAGCGGACGCGGAAAGCGGATTGGCAGCGGCACAGAGTGCGGCGGCTGAAGTGGTGCCTGCAGCGTCGGATGCCGATATTGCCGCCAGCCGAGTTGCAATGGATGAGCTGACGCAGCGACTGCGCCGGATGCGCCGGTTGAGCCGCAACATTCGTGAGAACAATCAAAAGCTGCGCGAGGCCGCTGAAAAAGGCGTGACCGACCCAGCCTTAATCAATGCGTCGCTGCGCAGTGAGCTGGAAACCGTGAATGCTTTGCGTGAAACCGACGCATTGGAAACGGACGCCATTCTTTCAGGATTGCGCCCAATGCTGGTCGGGCAGGCGGCGCCGACATCCGAAGATGCCAATCCGATGGGAGATGCATAATGCCAGAAGTCGAAATTGAAATCGGTGGCCGCGTGTTTGAAGTGGCTTGTCAGGATGGCGAACAGCATTTTCTTCAGTCCGCGGCGCGGATGCTGGATGATGAGGCCAAAGTGCTGGCCGCTCAGACCGGGCGCATTCCCGAAGCACGTATGTTGCTGATGGCCGGGTTGATGCTGGCTGACAAAACTGCGGGTGCCGAGGATAAGCTGCGCGAAGTTGAAGCAAAGCTGGTGGCGCAGGAAAGAGAGCTGGAGGCGCTGCGCAATGCGCCCGCCCCGGAGCCTCAGAAAATCGAAGTGCCGACCATTCCCACCGAGGTACACGAGACTTTGGCCGAACTGGCCGCGCGCGCCGAGGCATTGGCGGCTGAGGTTGAGGAAAAAATCGCCGGGTGAACTATGCCGGGTCAAGATGTGAAACCGGGCCCCGTGGGCCCGGTTTTTTTGTGCGTTGTGCGACGGAAGTCGCGGCGTCCTGCGTTATATTCCTGAAGCGAGATGTTTTATCAAGGAGTTGACCATGACCGGAGTGGGTACAGCGTATGACCGTGTTTCACGGATCAATCATTGGGTTGTTGCATTATTGATGATCGGGATGCTGATCCTGGGGATCTATGTCTTTAAGGTATTGCCGCGCGGGCCCGACAAAGGTGCGCTGATTGGATTGCACAAGTCGATTGGCTTACTGGTTCTGGTGCTGGGATCGTGGCGCGTGGCGTGGCGGTTGAAACAGGGGTTTCTGGCGGCTTTGCACAGCGGTTGGCAGGAAAAGCTGGCGAACCTGGTGCATTGGGTTTTGTTGGCGGGCATTGTTGTGATGCCGTTGTCTGGACTGGCAGGCAGTTATTTTGGCGGGCGGGCGACCGGGTTTTTCGGCCTGTTTACCATTCCGGCCGGGCCAAAGATCGGGTGGATCGACTCGCTGGCGCATGGCGTGCATGGCGCGTTTGCTATGATAATGATCGCGGCCATACTGTTGCATGTGTTGGGCGCGCTGAAACACGCGCTGATCGATCGGGACGCCACAAAGGCGCGCATGACGGGACGGGGGTGATCGTTTAAACAGCAAAGCCCCGGAGGATATCCGGGGCTTTGAGATTTAACATCCCGGTGGGATGGATCAGGCGTTGGATTCGCGAATGCGATCTGCGGCTTCTTTGTCAAAACCGACGCCGTTGTCTTCGAGCAGCGTATCAAGTTCGCCTGACAGCGTCATTTCGGTGATGATGTCACAGCCACCGACAAATTCGCCTTTGACATAGAGCTGGGGAATAGTGGGCCAGTCGGAATAGTCTTTGATGCCCTGACGAATTTCATCGTCGGCCAGCACATTCACGTCCGAGAAATCGATGCCCATATAGTTCAGGACGCCGGCCACACGGCTGGAAAAGCCGCACTGGGGCATGTCCTTGGTGCCTTTCATATACAGCACCACATCGTTGGCTTTGATGATCTCATCGATCCGGGTTTTTGCGTCGCTCATTGTCAGCTGTTCCTTTCAGGGACGCGCCCTCTCTGGCGCTCTTCGTCCTCCAGTATGTCCTGAAGGAGCGATGTGTCGGTTGCTACTTGTCCCGGTGCCCGGCTAGAGACCCTTTTGGGTTTGCTGTGGGCAAGGGGGCGTGTGTTCTGGCCTTTGACATAGGCTTCCACTATGGCGGCGGCAACCACCAACAGGATTAATACACCTACAATCAAAAGCGCGGTGTTCATCAGTCAGGCGCTTTGGTGGTCAGGGCCAGCGCGTGCAGATCGCCGCTGTCGATGGCGGATTTCACAGTGGCATTCACCGCGCGCTGCTGGGCCACGCGCGATTTGCCGCGAAAGCTCTCGTCGATAACTTCGGCCGAGAAATGCGCGCCGTCATCGCCCATGACGGTGATTTTGGCATCTGGAAATCCTGTTCGGATCAGGGTTTCAATATCAGAAGCGAGAATGGCCATGCACGTTTTCCTTGTTGGTTGTTGACCTGAATTTAGGGGCGCGCGCGCAGAGGTGCAAGGCGATGTCGATGCTATCTGGCGCGCCATTCGTCGCGCAGCAGCCCCAGAACGATCAGGTCCACGATTTCGCCCGTGGGGCGTTTCCAATGTTGGCGCATCCGGCCTTCGCGCACAAAGCCGGTTTTCTCATAGCTGCGGATGGCGCGCGGGTTATCCGGGACAACGTCCAGCCAGATGCGGGATTTGTTGAGATTGTCGAACGCATATGAAACCAGATCACGCAAAAACGCCTGTCCGGCGCCTTTGCCGGTCTGTGCAAGCGCCAGACGGCGCAATTCGCAACGCCCCGCCGGATTGTCGAGCTCACAAAACAGCGCAAAACCCAGAGGGTGATTGTCTTGTTCCCAGATCAGGACCTGCATGTCGGGCGCATCAAGATAGCTTTGCAGGTCAGCGTCCGGCACATCATCAATATAGAGCCGGTATTCGGGGATACCGGCAACCGCGTGGATAAACGGAAAATCTGCCGGAGTGGCCAGGCGCAGGTGTGTCATGGGGTTTCCGGCAGCGGAACAGAAAGATAAACACCGAATTCCTGACCGATATCGGCGCTGACACGGGCGTGCACGCGGCCTTGGCGGTCTGAAAAGCGCTGCGAGTCATGCACCGGGAATATGCCCTCGTGCCAGATGCCGGGGTGAATATAGAGCCCGCGCGTGCCGTCACACCAGAACGCGATGACCTTGTCCGGGTTCAAATCGTCGCCGGGCAGTGCGACCGGCACCACAAACGGTTTCTTGTCCAGCGGAAAGAACAACTGACCGCCATCGGGGTGATAATTCATATGCCAGAGCAGCACCTTGGTGCGCGGTTCGGACTGCGCCTTTGCATCGGCTTTTTGCGGGTCGGTCGACCAGCCCAGAACGTAATGCCCGCCCACAGCCTCGTTGCGCCCATAGAGAATATCGCCCTGCCAGTCGCCAAAGAACGTGCCTTCGACCCAGCCACCTTCGTCACCGGAATCCGGATCAACCGGGCGCCAGCCTTGAGCGGGCCAACGTGTGATTTCAATCTCAAAATTGTCGGGATCGTCGACGAGACAGCCATACCCTTGCATGGTTTCGTCGGTGGCTATGACCAACGGCACCTCGTGCAGGGGCAGGGATGGTTTTTCGCTGGCATCAAAAATGTAAGTGGGCGCGTTCATGACACAGTCCTTTTTCCAGAGCGCGGGGCATGGCACGGCTTAGTTTCACGACAGGACACAGAAAAAAGCAAGTGTTGATCGTTTGGGTTTTGGGGATTGGTTTGGGTTTTTGGGTCGTTCCTAAACGACATCACGCGCCGCAAACGCTGTTTTTCGTGGCGTTGTCGTCTGACAATATGGATCGGAAGCCAGCGCGAAACCCATGGCTGGAATTTGTATGTTTTGTGCTGAATGCCTGTCTTGTAATGAGCCCATACTCACAAATGTTGGGCATTGATCAAGGTGGTAGAATGTACCAAATGCGGACCGTGATCAGTCGGGAAACCTACAAAGACAAAACCGAACTCAGGTCTTCTCTGGTTGTGGTCTGTTTGGTGCCAGTCATCATGATGCGACCCGAGTCCAAACCCAAAAAACAATCGGAAACTTTCGCCAGCATGTTTAGGTTTTGCTCACACAATAAAACGCTCGCGCCTTTGGCCACACGTTCCCTCAGACACTCGGCCATGCGGTCAATGTTCTCTGGCTGAACGCCTTCGGATGGCTCATCCAGAATGATCAGTTGCGTGTCTTCACTCATCGCGCGAACAAACGCCAAGATTTTTCGTTCGCCGCCTGACATGGTGCCTGCAGGCTGCTTTAGACGCTCAGCTAGCCGGGGAAACAGATCAAAATAGCGATCAGGCGGCGTTGCATTGTGGCCGAGATGAAGGTTTTCGTGAACTGTGAGATCGTCAAATACCATGGCTGTTTGGGGCATGTATCCCAGCCCGAGTTTTCTGCGCGCATGCGCGGGCAAATCCCTGATGGGTTGCCCAGCCAAAGTTATCTCGCCCACACTTGATGGGATGCTGCCTTGAACAAGGCGCGCAAGCGTTGTCTTTCCCACGCCGTTTCGCCCCAGCACACCAAGCAGGCTGCCAGCTTCGATTTTGAACGAGATGTCGAACACCACGTTGGTGTCTTGGTATCCTCCGGTCAGGCTTTTGACGTCTAACAGCGCGGTCATTTTGTGCCTCCCGCGTAAACAGCCATTACCTCTGGATTTTGGCGCACATTGTCGTAGGTATCAAAGGTCAGAACTTGCCCCAGATGCAGCACCAGAACCTTGTCAGATATCGCTTCGACAATGCTCATGTCGTGTTCAATGACGATGACGAGACCCTTGGTTGTTGCTTGATAGGTCTGAACAAGGGTGGTCATCAGACCCGTCTCATCCGGTGAAAGACCCGCACATGGTTCATCCAGCAATAACACCGTAGGCTCTGCCGCGACTGTCATCGCGTATTCCAGAAACTGCCTGTGCCCTTGTGGCAAATACTCAACGGGTTCGTTCAGCCCTTTTGCCAAAGGAACTTCTGGATGATCCAACACACCCTTCAGCGCGTCCGATTGCCATTGATAGGTGGAAGATCTGAACAAGTCCGCCAATCGAAGGCGGTTTGCCATCATGGCGATGCTGAGGTTTTCTGCGACGCTCAACGAGAAGAAGACGGACGGCACCTGCCGTTTTCGACCAATACCGCTGTTCAGGGCTTGGTGGGGTGGCTGCGAGTGGATTGCATGCTCACCCAGTGTGATCTGACCACCGGTCACGGCTAGATTGCCCGTTATTGTGTTCAAAGCACTTGTCTTACCCGCGCCATTTGGTCCGATCACACTCACGATACCCACGGAGGGCGTTTCGAATGAAACACCATTCAGAATCTGGACGACCCCGATTTGCAGATGCACATCTTCAAAGCGTAACGGCACGGGGCTTTTGTCGAAACGGACGGATGGGGCCGCGTGGGCTGGCAGGGTTTCATTTGCGGGTTTTGGCCATATCCGTCGGAACGCAGCCTCTATCAGTTCGGCAATGCCACCTGGTGCTTTCAAAACGACCAGAATGAACAGCACGGCCATCAGCAGTTCCCAATAAGGAAAGCTGTCGCGCAACTCAGCAGATGCCCAGCCAACGACCACAGCGCCGATCAATGGGCCAAGCACATGAAAGCGACCGCCAACGGCCGTCAAAATGACCAGCTCCGCAGACAGGGCAAAACCGGTTGAGGTTGGTGTGACAATCCCTTGATGCGAGGCGAACAAGCCACCGGCAAGTGCTGCGATCATGGCGGAAAAAGCAAAGGCGGCACCCTTGATGACGTGGGTCGGGAACCCCAGCAATTGCATGCGGGGTTCGTTGTCCAAGACCGCTCGGGCAATCAGGTTTACCGGCATCTTGTTCAAGAGGAGTAAAACCAAACTCACCGAGACGGTCGCCGCAACGATCACATAGTAAAACCCACCAAACGGGTCGAGGTTGGCCAGACTGCTAAACCCGCTCATGCCGTTGAACCCGCCGGTCAGTGACGTCGCGGTGCCAGCCACCTGTTCCGCGATCATGACAAGCGCCAGCGTGATCAGTGAAAAATAAGGGCCGCTTTCATTGCGCCCCCGAAAAACGAGCATCGCCAGCACATAAGCAAACCCTGTTATCGCGGCCAAAGCGATGGCGGCAAGGCCAAGGTTCACGATCAGATGCCCTTCGGCGCGCAGCGTGATCGCGGTGAAATATGCGGCAATGCCAAAGAACAAGGATTGGCCAAGCGGCAGCACCCCGGTTTTGCCCCAAAGAAACCCGATACCTTGCGCGGCGATACCATAGATCAAGTACAGCCCGATCTGGTAGGCGACGAAATCTCCGAACAGTTCCGGGACCAAAAGCAGCGCTGCCAAAAGCGCGCTAGCGGGAAGAAGAACGGATACCATTTGGTTTCAGCCACAGAAATAAAATTGAAAGGATGAGAACCGCCAGATACCCGTAGGTCTGGCTTGCGACAGACCCAATGAAAGTCTGCGTTCCCGCAATGATACCCGCGCCGATGCCCAAGCCTTCAAGACTGCCCAATCCGCCAACGACAAGGGCAAAGAAAGACCGGATCAGATAGTCGAGCCCCATCATCGGTTCGATCCGAATTGTCGGGGCCAGCACCAGACCGGCAAGCCCAGCGGTGCAGCACCCAAAGACAAAAGCCCCTGCTGACAGGCGGGCTGTATTGATGCCGACGGCTTGGGCAAGTTCGGGGTTGCCGACCATCGCCTTGATCTGAGTGGCGACCTTTGATCTGGTGTTCCACCAGTAAAGGCAGCCAAACCCCAGAATAATACCGGCGATCACCGCAATGCGGTATGCGGGATAGTCGGCACCGAATAGATTGATGGTTCCGGGAATTGGCGGGGTGACAGATTGATATCCACGGCCAAAGACCAATTCGACGACTTCGCGCAGCAGGATGGCGATGCCCCAAGTGGCGAGCAGACTGTCAAACATCCGCCCATAGAGGTGACGGATAATGGAACGTTCCAAAGCAAATGCAATCAGGCCCACTGTCACCAAACAGATAGGGACTTGTAGCCAGCCGGGCAAACCAAGCGTTGATGTGATGACCGGCGCATAGGCCCCGATCATCACAAATTCACCATGCGCCATGTTCATGATCCGCAGCTTGCCGAACACAATGGCAAGCCCCAAGGCCACCAACGCCAGTGTGCTGATTTGCCAAGCAAGGTTTAGGAACAGAACAGACGACACGGGCGAACGATCAGTTTGCGCAGTTTTCAGAGGACGCAACGTTGTCAAACGACGTGACAACGCTGAACGCGCCACTGCTGCCATCCGCAAGGTAAATCGTCTGCGCCATATGCCGCCCAACCATCGTGTTGTTGCCGCGTGGCGTGCTCCAGGTTGTGCCCTCGGCCGCGGCGTCCATGGCCGCAACGTCCACGCTACCCGCTTTGTTCGCCAAGGCGGCCAATAGCATCAGACCTTCATATGCAGACTGCCCCAGGCCGTTCAGCGCAGGTGCATCCGCGCCAAAAGCCGCCGAATAATCAGCCGCAAATGACGCGGCCGCCTCGGTTTGGATCGACGCAAAATAGCCTGAGGATGAATACAACCGATTGGCATTGCCCGCGCCGATTCCGGCAAGGGTGTTCTCTTCGATCAAGGTGCCCAAGCGGATTGCCTGGTCGTCCAGACCAAAGCCTGCAAAGCCAACATTGAAACCAACGGAGCCGCCCCCAACAAGTGTTACTAACACCGCGTCGGCGCCGCTTTCTTTGATGCGTTGCAGGGATGAGTCGAATTCGCTCACAGTGAAAGGGACATATTCTTCGCCCACGACTTCACCACCCGCATCGGCGATATAGCCCTTGGCCAAAGCGTTCGTGTCGCGCGGCCAATTGTAGTCATGGCCAATCAAATACCATTTGGATACGCCTTCTTTTTCGGCAAGGAATGGAATGACAGGTTCAAGCTGTTGGCTGGGCGTTTCCCCAGTGACATAAAGCCCATCTGCACAAGAGTTTCCCTCGTAGACAGGCGTGTAAACATAAGGCACCTGACCACCAAAACGGCCAATCAGGGCCTCGCGGACGGCGGAATCGTGCATGCCAACAAAGGCCTGCGCCCCTTCACCTTTCCACAGGCGGAGTGCAGATTGTGCGGCTTCTGCCGGTGGCACGCCAACGTCGGCAAACACCAGTTCGATTTGTTCACCGTTAATCCCGCCGTTTGCATTGATCTTTTCAGCAGCCAGCGTCGCAGAGTTACGCGTTGAGGGTCCGAACAGGCCTGCAGGACCGGAATCCGGCACAAGCACGCCAACTTTGATGTCGGCAAAGGCTGTCACCGACCCAAGCGTCAAACTCAAGGCCGCACTGGAAAGCAGAATTGCATTTTTCTTTAGCATAGTTAGTTCCCCTTTGTCGGTTTCGGCGTTTAATGCGCCATTGCTTTTTCTGCTGCCCTTGCGAGAGAGAGCAGTGATCGGTCCCTTCCTGGCAACGCATCGAATTCGATGCCCACAGGCAGACCGGACGTGATGGGGCAAGGCAGCGAAATGCCCGGCGCGCCGATATTCGAGCCGAGATCTGTGTTGCGGATATAAGTCGGGAAAGTCGGGACTTGTTCACTTTTCAGTTCGACTGTTTCGTCCCCGCCGATAGGGCGCGCGGGCAGAGGGGTGGTTGGAAACACAATCGCATCAAGACCTTGATCTTCGAACACTCGTCCGTAGATTTTGCGCATTTCGGGGCGGTGTCTGTCGATAGCTGCGCGATAGACCGCTTCGGGCATCGCATCATCGCCCAATTGGCTGCTGATGGCGCCGGCGACATCGGGTGACCCGATACTTGCAATTAGCGCATCAAACGTCACATCAGACGCGTGTTCAGCTAAATATGCAGGTAAATCACGCATGACCTCATAAAAGACCACCGGAAAGCTAAAGGCCTCGTTGTGGGACCAGATCCGTTCGAGATCAACCTCAACGAACTTTGCGCCCTGCATCGCCATTGCGGATAATTGTGCCTCGACGGTCGCGGCAACGATGGGGTCAATGTTTTCAAAAAACATCTGTCGGGGAACGCCGATTGTGAAGTCAGATATACCTGCATCCACGACGGTCAATGTGTCACCCGAAAGGACACCATCAAGAAGAGCAATGTCACGCACAGTTCTCGCCATTGGGCCGACCGTGTCTCGGGTATGTGAAATCGGCACGATACCGTCGCCTTCATAGCGCCCGGTTGTCGGGCGAAAGCCAATCACACCGCACAGGGCGGCAGGAATACGACAAGACCCACCCGTATCGGTGCCCAGGCCAGCCGGAAAAATGCCCGCTGCAACCGCAGCAGCAGTTCCACCAGACGATCCGCCAGCGATCATGTTTGGGTCAACCGGGTTTCGAACGGGACCGGTGACCGCATTGTTTGAAGTAATCCCAAAGGCCAGTTCGTGCATGTTGGCCTTGGCCCCGACAAAGCCACCGGCGCGCAGGATCTGCTCTATAACACCCGCTTCACGTGTTGGGGTATGACCCAACAGGGCCCTTGTTCCGCCTGACGTTGGATAGTTCGTCGTGTTGATATTGTCTTTCACGACGAGAGGTAGGCCCGCCAGCGGGGCGTTTGGATTTGCTTGAAACGTTTCGGTTGCCGTTCGAACGAGATATTCGGGGTCAAAACTCTGCAGCGCATTCAGGTTGGAATGGGCAGCTGCCCGCTCCGCCACTGCTTCTGCAAATTCAGAGGGTGCAACTGACCCAACTTTGAATGCTTTGACCGCAGTTGTCGCGTCCAACCGTTCCAAGTCCAGCTTCATCCTCGCCTCCCATATGATTGGAGAGAACGATAGAAGGCAGCGGCACTAGAGGCCTATCATCACAAATGATGATTTTTTTCGGTTAGGTATTGGGCCAGCTGGGTCCGTCTGTTTAGACCCGACTTTCGGAAAATCGCGGCAATATGGCTTCGTAATGTTGGTTTGGAAAACCCAAGCTTTGCGCAGATTTCATCATCAGTCAGTCCAAGTGTTAGAAGATCAGCGACTTCAGCCTCTCGCGCCGTAAAACCCAACCCATCAGCAATTTGGGCAAAGCGCAGCGACGGAAGGTGTTCTGACGCGCTTCTTGCACGGATCAGAGCGTTGACAAGACTTGGACCAACGGCATCCACGATCTGGGCGTCGCGGGATGTAAAATCTTCTCTGTTCGCACCCCGCCAGATACGCAGATCTCCAATGTTGTCGCCACGGTCAAAGGCAAAATAGTTCATGCCGTAGCATAGACCGTCTTGTTTGAGGAAATCATTGAAGAATTCAGTTTTAACAAGCCGGTCGTGCCGCATCACCTCACTGACAGGGGTTGCGCGGCGGCGATTCTGAAGTGTTGGGGTAATGGGGTCGTGAAACTGAAAATGGCTTTCATACCTGCGAAGGTTGTCATCACTCATGTTGATCTGGACGCATGACACAAACTTCTCTGTGGCATCATCCCAGACGTATGAGGCAAAGTAGTCCGCCTTCAGCAATTCCAACATCTTATGGCCGACACGTCTTCGGACCTCTGAGTGGTCAAACTCACCACTTAGATCTCGCATGATTGAGAAGATCAGATCCGTTTCTTGATCAGTCAGGTTCACAGCAATTGCACTTCTTTCAGAATCTCGATCGAAGTCAGTTTAGCTAGGAATACACGTTCCACGAAATCAAAATTGGGTGGCGGTGATCGCTTTTTGTTGGGCTCAGGTTTTCCTGGAGTCAGAAAATTGCAAAAATGCGCGCGCAGTTGCCGTTGGCCAGTTTGCAGCGAAGGTCGCCCTTTTCCGCGACCCGGGCATCGAGCCAACCCATAATGCAGGACGTACGAAGTCTGCACCCGTGTTCTCCCCGAAGCTTGTTCTGGGAAGAAACACGTCGTTGCAGACGAGAGTTGTTAATAGTGCATTGGACTAGCCGATAGGTACCGTATGTCAGGCAACTGCAGCGGCAAAGCTGGTGCGGAAGATTTCCGTCAGTTCGGCCAGCGGGGCTTCGGATTGGCCAAAGCGTACGGTGTCGCCGGTGAAGCGGCCCACAGTGATCAGCGGAACGTCTGCTTTGCCTGCTTCGATCATCAGCGCTTCGGCCTGATCAAAATTGCAAGCCACCAGATAGCGCGCCTGATCTTCGCCAAACAGGGTCGGAGTGTCCTCGGCGTCCAGCTGAACACCCACGTCTGCGGCTTCGGCCATTTCAAAGGCGGCCAGCGCCAGACCGCCATCAGACAAATCGGTGCAGGCCTTGATCAAATCGCGGTTTGCGCGGATGAAATCGCCATTGCGGCGTTCCGCGTCCAGATCAACCTGCGGCGCGTCGCCGTCTTCGCGGTTGAACACTTCGGCCAGCAGGGCGGACTGACCCAGATGTCCGGCGGTGTCGCCAATCACCATGGCCACGTGACCATCGCGGGCGATTCCGTTGATTGGCTCTTCTCCGGCGGCGATCAGACCAACGGCGCCGATGGTTGGCGTTGGCAGAATGCCGGTGCCATCGGTTTCGTTGTAAAGCGATACGTTGCCAGACACGATGGGCATATCAAGCGCGATGACGGCCTGACCAATGCCTTTGATGGCGCCTACGAACTGGCCCATGATCTCGGGCTTTTCGGGATTGCCGAAGTTCATGTTGTCGGTCGTAGCCAAGGGTTTGGCGCCGACTGCACACAAGTTGCGGAACGCTTCGGCGACGGCTTGCTTGCCGCCCTCGGTTGGGTTCGCTTTGACATAGCGCGGGGTCACGTCGCTGGTGAAGGCCAGCTTTTTGTCGGTGCCGTGAACCCGGATCACGCCAGCGCCAAGGCCGGGCAGGCGGGCGCTGTCGGCCATGACCATGGTGTCATATTGCTCATAGACCCATTGTTTGCCTGCATAGTTGGGCGAGGCGAGCAGCGCGCGCAGGCCATCTATGCCATCAATCTGGGGTACATCAGCCAGCTCTTCGGCGGCCGGTGTTTCCACCCAGGGGCGGTCATATTCCGGCGCGCGTCCTGAAAGAGGCGACAGGGGCAGGTCGGCTTTGACCTCGCCATGATGCACGATCAGAAAGCGATCTTCGGCCAGAGTTTCACCGACGATGGCAAAGTCGAGATCCCATTTTTCGAACACGGCGCGGGCTTCGGCCTCAAGCTCGGGCTTGAGCACCATCAACATGCGTTCCTGAGATTCCGACAGCATCATCTCGTAGGCGGTCATGTTGTCTTCGCGTTGGGGCACGTCTTCGAGGTTGAGCTTGACGCCCAGTTGACCTTTGTCGCCCATTTCCACGGCAGAGCAGGTCAGACCGGCGGCACCCATGTCCTGAATGGACACGACCGCGCCGGTTTGCATCAGCTCCAGCGTGGCTTCCATCAGGCGTTTTTCCGTGAAGGGATCGCCAACCTGAACGGTGGGGCGTTTCTCTTCGATTGTGTCGTCAAATTCGGCGCTGGCCATAGTGGCACCACCGACACCGTCGCGTCCGGTTTTCGCACCCAGATACACCACAGGCATGCCGATGCCGGAGGCCGCCGAATAGAAAATGCTGTCAGCTTTGGCGATGCCAGCGGCAAAGGCGTTCACAAGGCAGTTGCCGTTATAGGCGGGATGAAAGCGGACTTCGCCGCCGACAGTGGGCACGCCAAAACAGTTGCCGTAACCGCCAACGCCCTCGACCACGCCATTCACAAGCTGACGGGTTTTGTGGTGATCCGGTTCCCCAAAGCTGAGCGAGTTCATCGCAGCAATCGGGCGGGCACCCATGGTAAAGACATCGCGCAGAATGCCGCCAACACCGGTAGCCGCGCCCTGATAGGGTTCGATATAGGACGGGTGGTTGTGGCTTTCCATTTTGAAGACCACCGCATCGCCATCGCCAATATCTACGATGCCTGCGTTTTCACCGGGGCCGCATATGACCTGAGGTCCTTCGGTGGGCAGGGTGCGCAACCATTTCTTGGAAGACTTATAGGAACAGTGTTCGTTCCACATTGCCGAAAAGATACCCAGTTCGGTGAATGTGGGCGCGCGGCCGATGATTTCGAGGATCAACTGATATTCATCCGGTTTCAGACCGTGGGCGTCGATCAGTTCGGGAGTGATGGCCGGTTCCTGCATAGTCGGTAGAATCCCCGTAAGTGGCGTTTCACAGGGCTTTTAGGTCAGTCGCACCATAAGGGAAAGGGCTAACCCGTCGATGTCAGAAGCGTTGACCCACGTAGATATACACAAGTTGTTCGTCTTCGTCGTTGAAGGACACATCCACAGAGAAATCCGTTTCGAATTTCTTGGTCAGCTGAAAGCGCATGCCAAACCCTGCCGCCGTGTGAACGCCGCCTGCATCCAGAGAGCTGAAATCGGGACCCGTCATACCGGCACCGGCAAAGGCGACAGCGCCAAAACGGCTGCCGAATTTTTGTCTGAGCTCGACCTGAAGTGAGACGCTGCTTGTGTCGTAATACTGAGTTGCCGAGAATCCGCGAAAGGCATCAATGCCGCCCAAAGCACATTGATCAAAGAATGGTGTGTCGGACGTTGCCGCACATGTTGACAGCTGCGAGGCAACTACAGTTTTTTCGCCCAGGGACCAGTAACCAGCCATATTGGCAAAGCTGCGGGCGTAGTCGCGTGCGCTGCCTTCCAGGGTTGTGCCGCCCAGAAGTTCAAAATCTACAAAATATCCGCTGCGGGGGTACAGCGTATCGTCGCGGGAATCGTACTGTCCCACAAATCCAAGGTTGCCAAGTGTCAGGTTTGCGTCCTGAACGACGCCGGGCGGCAAAATGCCTCCGCTTTCGAGGCCAACAGTCGTTTCAAGATACCGTAACGTGCCCCCCACCAGAACATTCTCGCTCACGCCGCGCAACAGCGTAGCTGTAAAAAGTGAGCCGTCTTGTTTCAGGCCAACGGGTACGCCACCCACATACAGGTCGTAATACGCCTCTGCCTGCGCAAGCGTGGCGTCGAGTTTCCATGTATTCGCACCCCAAGACAAGGATCCGGATAAGCCATATCCGTTGGTGCCATTGTCGCTGCGCAATCCGCCGATGGCGAAATGCGAAGTGTCGCTTTCTGCGTCAAACTGGAACAAATAGGCCCCGCCAAGCGCCAGTCCTGCGCCAATCGTGGGGTTCTTGAAGGGGATCGGAGCAACCATGAAAGACCCGGTCCGCAGGCCATAGTCGTCTTCGCGTTCGCTGGCGTCAGCAATCATTTCTGTGCTGCTTACAAGGGCGCTTTCTGCTTTTAGCGAACCCGTTGAACAAAGTGCTAAACATGCGGACAAAGCCACGCCAAGACCCTGTGTGTAGGGCTTTTTGTCGAGGCGGTCACAAAGGCGATAACAATGCGGCACAAAAAAAGACATGCCCACGGTATCCCGCAGGCATGTCCTTAGAGTCAAGCAAGGGCCGATGTCCCGAGCGGCGTATGAAGCGTTTAGTCCGGACCCTTGGGTGCTGCGGCCGGGCCCTGGTCTTCCTGCTGTTGGGCAACAGTTGCTGCAGCCGCAGCGGCCATGGCCGTTTTTTCCGCCTCTGTCAGTTCCTCATGGTGTTCCATGTCCGGCATAGCAACGCGCACTTCGCGGCGGGCAAAGTCGATACCGGCTTCGGCAAACGCGGCCTTGATCTTGTTATAGATCTCTTTGCGGATCATGAATTGTTTGCCCGGCTTGGCCATGAATTTCCCACGGATCACCATGCCAACATCGTCGATGTCGAAAACACCCTGCGACTTGAAAGGTTGCAGGAAGTCGTCTTTGAACAGCTCGTCCTGCAGCATCTCCTGACCGATCTTCTTGAAGATCTTCTTGACCTTGTTGGGGTCGGTATCAAAAGGCACAGTGAATTTGAGCTTCATGATCACCCAGTCGCGTGAGTAGTTGGTCAGCTTTGGGATTTCGCCATAAGGGATCGTGTGCACAGCCCCGCGGTGGTGGCGCAGCTGCATGGAACGAATTGAAATCTTTTCAACCGCGCCCATGGTGCCTTCGATCTCGACATATTCACCAACGCGGAAGGCGTCGTCGATCAGGAAGAAAACGCCGGAAACCACATCCGTGACCAGTTTCTGAGCACCAAAACCAATCGCCAGACCAAGAACACCAGCACCGGCCAGAAGCGGTGTGATGTCGACCCCGAGATTGCCAATGGCCAGCAATCCGAAGATCACGATTATCGTGGTCTGGGCTGAGATCAGCGCCAACGGAAGAACCGTGGACAGTCGCGAGCCGCCGCCGCCGCCCATTTCGTTATCGGCATCTTCCTGAGACATGCCCAGAGCGGTAAACTCTGCCGCCAAGCGGCGGTTGATCCACAGCGAGACACCTTCGTATGCGACATAACCGAAGATAAATGTCAGCATGAAGCTGAACAGATTGTCGGCGATCCCGGCACTGTCCTGCATCAGGCTAAGCAGGCTAAAGTCCCATGCGCTGGCAATCATCGACAGGACAATTCCAAGTGCGATCACGCGCCCGATGCGAACATAGCTGCGCTTGGTGGCGATATAGGCTTGTTCCGCAATTGCACCGACGCCTTGCATCGGAGGAACGAGGTGGCGCACCAATCCGCGAATGGCAGTATCAATGACAGGTGTGAACAACAGCAGGAACATGGTTGTGTAATGCGCGCCCTGAATGATCTGTTTAAAGATCCCCAAACCGGCAAGCACCGCAACCACGCACCATATGAAAACAACGACGGCAATCCCGAAATAGGGATAGGCCCGTGCGACCATTTCATCGAACTTGGTATTGTCAGGGTCGGTGCCACGCATCATTTCTGACAGGCCTTCGCGGGCATACCAGCACAGATAGGCGACGTTGACGTAGACAAGCGTGTTGATCCAGTAGCCAATCAGGGATTTTCCAGGGGGAACACCGTTGGCGCCATTGAACTGAATGACAAAGATCGTCAGACCGCCAAGGAACACAATACCCACAATATTGCGGTGGATGAATTTGGCCCAATGATCGTCGACATTGACGAGTCGCAGGTCAGGCCGGTTTGGAGCCATCAGGAACCGGGAAAAGGCACCGGCCAAACGCGGCATCCAGATCAGATAACTTACAAAAGCAGCCGCGAAGAGGATCTGTTCAGGAGACAGTATCGCCCGGCCAACGACTCGCAAAACAACAAAAAAGATTATCAGGCCGAATATTTCGCGGAAAAACCGACGTGAAAGGAACCTGACTGCGTCTTTCAGAGAGGTCGTGGCTTCGCTTGCCTCTGGGTTACGCGGTTTTACGATCCAGTTCTTCGCTGCGTATTCCGCCCCGAAAGCGATGACCAGAACCAGAGCAAGGAGCCCAAAGAGGGTCATGACCCCGCCAGCACCGCCATAAAAGTTAGCAAAATTGCTAAAGGCTTCGATTTGGGTTGGGATCAGATTGGGAAGTACTTTGATCGCTGTGACCGTTGGCGTAATGAAGGCTGTCCAGAGATTGGCCAGCCGATCAACAAGATTCACGGGCTCCGGGGCCGCATCTGCCTGCATGGCGATGGCATCAAGCCTGTCCAATAACAGGTTGCGTACCTGGTCATCAGACATGCGCGCAACCATTGAGTTGATCGCTTCGGGCGTCATCTCTTCTGGTATTAGGGTCAGTTCAGCCTCGGCGGAACTGGTTGTTCCGGTTGGCAACATTGTCTGCGCCTGTACCTCAAACGAGCTTGCAAATGTCGTGAGAAGAACAAGCGTCACAATCCAAATGGTTTTTAACATGCAGTATCCCTGCTTTTAAATTCTTTGCTTCACGCGCAAGTTTAACAGCCTGTACGGTAATTGCATTTGATTTTTGAAGAAGAAACACAGAACGTTGCGCCGCGTTTTGCGCAAAGCAAAAAAAAGGCCGAGCATAAGCTCGGCCGAAGTCCAACAGGGAGGTATGAAGATGATGCGCATATGTGCAAACATCGCCTTCAAGAGATGAAATAGTGATCAGTATTGAATCGATCAAGCTTTTTATGCTGCAATTGCAGCATGGCCGCTATGCGTTTTTTGCATAGCTTAAGGATTTCCTTTTTGTGCCAACTGCTTGCGATGTGAAATTATTTCTTCCTGAACAAAGTCCCGGAACGCGCCAATGCGCTTGGACTGGCGCAATTCCTCTGGGTAGGCAAGGAATACGGGCACTTCGGCAGATTCGATTTCGGGCAGAACGCGTACCAAGTCCGGGAAATCCTGGATGACGTAGTCCGGCAATACACCGACGCCCAAACCATGAATAACAGCCTGAAGTACGCCGAAGTAGTTGTTGACGTAAAGAATGGACTGAAGGTCATCGGCCAACAGGCTTTGCACAAAACTGGCACCTGCGCCAACCTGTTCGGATGTGATGTTCTGGCAGATCAACCGGTGACTCGACAAATCTTTGAGCTCGTCGATTTCGCCATGCTCTTCGAGATACTGTTGCGTCGCATAGAGGCGCATGCGCACGCTCATCAGACGTTTGCGGATCAGGTCGGCCTGACTTGGCTCTTTCATACGAATGGCCACGTCGGCTTCGCGCATGGGCAGGTCAAGCACGCGCTCTTCCAGCATTAGGTCAATATTGAGGTCCGGGTATTTTTCGTAGAGCTTGGTCAGGCGCGGCGCCAGCCACAGCGTGCCAAAACCGATGGTTGTGGTGACGCGCAATTCGCCAAACACTTCTTCTTCGCTGTCACGAATGCGTGCCGAGGCAGCATCCAGTCGCTTGGTCATCGACTTGGTGGCATCAAACAGCAACTCACCCTGTTCGGTGAGAATCAGGCCGCGTGCGTGGCGGTGAAAAAGCGTGGTGCTGAGCGACTCTTCCAGCGCGCGCACTTGCCGGGATACGGCAGATTGCGACAAATGCAGGATGTCACCGGCATGCGTAAGGCTGCCAGCGTCTGCCACTGCGTGGAATATTCTGAGTTTGTCCCAATCCATACGGGTAACTTTCGCGACGTTTTGATTTGTTTATGCGAAACAGGTGCAAAACGAAACCGGGCTATCCCGAGAATGTGATCAGGCGGCGAAAAAATGTTTACATAGGTCAGAAATTATGACCTAATATTGCTACTATATTGGTCACGAGGGGTGATCCGGCGAGGGGAGCGCACGATGGGTATTCAGAAAGTGTCATTGAATGACAGACTGGATCTGAGCAAGAAAAACGTTTTGCTGAATGGTACACAGGCGTTGGTGCGTCTGATGATGATGCAAAAAGTGCGCGACACAAAGGCTGGGTTGAACACGGCCGGGTATGTCACGGGGTATCGCGGCTCGCCTTTGGGCGCGGTCGACAGCCAGATGATGCGCGCGGAAAAGGCACTGAAAGAACACGACGTTCTATTTCAGTCCGGGCTGAACGAAGACCTTGCGGCGACGGCGCTGTGGGGCAGTCAGCAGGCAGAACTGCGCGGCGAAGGTAAGTTCGACGGTGTTTACGGGCTTTGGTACGGCAAAGGCCCGGGCGTGGATCGCACTGGCGACGTAATGCGCCACGCCAATATGGCTGGAACCGCGCGTCATGGCGGCGTGCTGATGGCGATGGGGGATGATCATACCGGCGAAAGCTCGACCGTGCTGCACCAGTCGGAGTGGGCGTTGGTGGATGCCTATATGCCCATCGTATCGCCCGCCGGTGTTCAGGAGATCATGGATTACGGCCTTTATGGCCTGGCGCTGTCACGGTTTTCGGGGCTTTGGGTCGGGCTGAAGACGATGAAAGATACAATAGAGGCCACGGCAGTGGTGGATGGTGATCCGCATCGGCTGAGCTTTGTTGAGCCAGAGTTTGAGATGCCCGAAGGTGGATTGAACATTCGCCTGATAGATACGCCTCATGCGCAGGAGACGCGCATGATTGACCACAAACGCTTTGCCGCGGAGGCGTTTTCGCGCGCCAATAAGATGGACAAGCGCATGTGGGGGCAGGCCGGGGCCAAGGTAGGTTTGGTTGCGGCGGGCAAGAACTGGCTTGATCTTGTGCATGCGCTGGACCTGCTGGGGATTGACGCGGATGAAGCCGATCGGCTTGGCATCACGACCTATAAGGTGGGGCAGACTTTTCCGCTGGATATGAAGGGCTTTCACGAATGGGCCGAAGGGCTGGACCTGATTGTTATCGTTGAAGAAAAGCGCAAATTGATCGAGGTTCAGGTCAAGGAAGCCATCTTTGATGATCGACGTGGTCGCCGGGTTTATGGCTGGCACAAGGGCGGCGGCGCCGGGTCGATGCATGGGGAAGAACTGTTTCCGACACGTGGCGCGCTGGACCCGATCATGATCGCAGAGAAGCTGGGCGATATTCTGATCGAAGAGGGCCGTGGTACAGACGCGGTCAAAGCCGGTATGTCGACATTGTCCGAGGCCAGGCGGGCAGACAACGCCGAAGACATCGCCGTGCGCACACCGTGGTTCTGTTCGGGCTGCCCGCATAACAGTTCGACCAAGGTGCCTGAAGGCAGCCGGGCCTATGCCGGGATCGGATGCCATTACATGGTGCAATGGATGGACCGGGACACGCTTGGGTTCACGCATATGGGCGGCGAAGGGGCGAACTGGATCGGGGAAGCTCCGTTTTCCAACACAGACCACGTGTTCCAGAATTTGGGTGACGGGACCTATAACCATTCCGGTGTTCAGGCGATCCGCGCGGCCTTGGCTGCGGGCACTACGATGACCTATAAAATCCTGTTCAACGATGCCGTCGCCATGACCGGTGGGCAGGCCAACGACGGCGGGTTGTCACCCCAGAAAATCGTCAGCGAAGTGCGCGCGATGGGGGTTGAGAACGTAGCCGTGGTCTATGACGAAAAAGAAGACGTGGATCAGGGGGCTTTTCCCGCCGGAATAAGCTTTCACGAGCGGGCGGATTTGCAAACTGTTCAGAAAAGTTTTAGAGAAAACAGAGGCGTATCGGTTATTGTTTACGTGCAGACCTGTGCTGCGGAGAAACGTCGCCGTCGCAAACGTGGCCTGTTTCCAGATCCTGATCGTCGCGTGTTTATCAACACGGATGTCTGCGAAGGTTGCGGGGATTGCGGTGTGCAATCCAACTGTATTTCGATTGAACCTGTCGAGACCGAACTTGGGCGCAAGCGCAAGATCAACCAGTCCAGTTGCAACAAGGATTTCAGCTGTGTGAATGGATTCTGCCCGAGCTTTCTGACGATTGAGGGCGGTCAGATCAAGAAAGCTGCCACTGCGACGCTGGACTTGCCCGACATGCCATTGCCCGCGTTCAACCCAATTGAGGGCACGCATAATGTAGTGATCACAGGCGTCGGGGGAACCGGCGTTGTGACGATTGGGGCCATTTTGGCGCAGGCGGCGCAGATTGACGGGAAAGCCGCGGCAATGATGGAAATGGCCGGATTGGCGCAAAAAGGCGGTGCGGTGCACATTCATTGCCGTCTGGCCGAAACGCCAGACGCGATCAGCGCGGTGCGCGTGGCCACAGGCGAAGCGGATGCCCTGATAGGCGGTGATCTGGTGGTGAGCGCGGGTGCCAAGACGCTGGGCCTGACCAAAACCGGGCGCACAGCAGGTGTGGTCAACAGCCATGAGATCATCACTGGTGATTTCACACATGACACCGAATTTCGTATACCTTCTGATCGGTTAGAGGTCGCGCTTCAGGCAAGGCTCCGTGACAAACTGACAATGTTTGACGCGTCTGAGCTGGCGCGTGTGATCATGGGGGATTCGATCTTTTCCAACATGATGGTGTTTGGCGCGGCGTGGCAGAATGGATTGATCCCGCTTAGCCACGAGGCCGTTGTTGCCGCGATTGAAATCAATGGCGCAGCGGTGGAACGCAATTTGCGCGCCTTTGAGGTTGGACGGTGGGCCGCTCTTTATCCGCAGGACGCGGATGCGATGTCGGCACCTAAGGTAGTGGAACTGCCCAAATCGCTGGAAGATAAGATCGCGTTTCGCGCTGATCATCTGGTGAAGTATCAGGGCAAGCGATTGGCCAAACGGTATCGCAAGATGGTTGATGGCATTACGGATGTACGCCTGAAAGAGGCGGTGGCCGCAGGGTATCACAAGCTGTTGGCGTATAAGGATGAATACGAAGTTGCGCGTCTGCATCTGGAAAGCCGAGACAAGGCTGCGGAAGTCTTTGAAGGCGATTTCGAGATTAAATTCCACCTCGCGCCACCGATGTTGTCCAGGGAAGGCGCAAATGGTCGTCCGCTGAAAAAGGAATATGGCGCGGGTATGATGCGTTGGTTCCGGCTTTTGGCGCGTATGAAAGGTTTACGCGGCACGCCGCTGGACCTGTTTGGACGCACAGCAGAGCGCAAGATGGAACGCGCGTTGATCCGCCAGTATGAGAGCGACATGAAGGCAGTCTTGCGCGATCACGGTGCGCAAGCCTCGGATGCAGCCATCGCATTGGCGGAATTACCGTTGCAGATCAGAGGGTTTGGCCCGGTGAAGCAAGACAATGAGGCAAAGGCCGCCAATCGGCGCGAGGAAATTCTTGCGGCGCTGAAAGCCGGGGATGTGGTGAAAGCGGCGGCGGAATAGATCCCATCGGTCTATGAATTCGTTGAGGATGAAATAAGGTTGTTCAGGTCGCAAAGGCGCCCGTAGATTGCCAGCCAGTAAGACCTGAACACAGGCGCAATTATGACAAATGATGTCACCAGAGAGATCAGCTATGCCCAATGTGGCGCCACGCGAGTAGGGCGCACGATCATTCGTGGGCTGGAGAATGCCACCGGACGCGTCGGGTTGATCCGGCGCGGTGCGGGGTATGAAAACGACGTGGCGCAAGGGCGCGATTTCTGGCGGGTGATGATGGCGCGATACGGGCTTAGCCTTGAGGTAATTGCCGGGTCGCTGGCCGACATTCCGAAGCACGGGCCGCTTTTGATGGTGGCTAACCATCCGTTTGGTATTCTGGACGGTTTGATGATGGGCCATATATTGAGCGAGGTGCGGGACGATTTCCGTATTCTGGCGCATAATGTGTTTAAAAAGGCCGAAGTGCTGGATCGGATTGTATTGCCGATTTCGTTTGAGGATACAAAAGCTGCGCTGCAACTGAACTTGAACACGCGCAATCAGGCGTTGAATTTCCTGAAACAGGGTGGGGCCTTAGGGGTGTTTCCGGGCGGCACAGTCAGCACGTCGGCCAGACCCTTTGGCGCGCCACTGGATCCCGAATGGCGCAGTTTCACGGCGCGGATGATTGCCAAATCGGACGCGCAGGTTGTGCCGGTCTATTTTGAGGGCACCAACAGCCGGATGTTTCAGATTGCCAGCCATATGCACAGCAGTTTGCGGCTGGGATTGCTGATCAGAGAGTTCGGAAAGCGGGTTGATACGCCGGTGCGGGTTGTGATCGGTAAACCCGTCCCGCGCGACGATCTGGCGACTTTTGGCGGTGAGTCAAAAGGCCTGATGGACTTTCTCAGACGACGCACCTATGAGTTGTCGCCAAGACCATTGCCGGAAAGTGGCTATGGGTTTGAATTTGAGGAAAAACGCCGGGCGTAACGCCTGTGAGTGAGCACTACGATGGCAGTCGGTATTTTTGACAGCGGCCTTGGTGGCCTGACGGTTCTGGACGCGGTGACCAAACGGTTGCCGGATCAGGCATTTGTTTATTTCGGTGACAATGCGCATGCGCCTTATGGGGTGCGGGATTCGGATGATGTTTATAATCTGACCACGGCAGCGGTTGAACGTATGTGGGACGCGGGCTGTGATCTGATCATTCTGGCGTGCAACACGGCCAGTGCTGCGGCGCTGCGGCGGATGCAGGAAAGCTGGATTCCCACCGACAAGCGCGTTTTGGGTGTTTTTGTTCCTTTGATTGAGGCGCTGACCGAACGCAGCTGGGGCGATAATTCGCCACCACGCGAAGTGGGCGTGAAACATGTGGCGTTGTTCGCGACGCCTGCAACCGTGGCCAGCCGGGCGTTTCAGCGTGAACTGGCGTTTCGCGCGATCGGTGTGGATGTCGAAGCTCAAGCCTGTGGCGGTGTGGTAGATGCCATCGAAGACGGCGATTTGATTTTGGCCGAAGCCATGGTGCGCAGCCATGTTGATGCGCTTAAGCGCAAGATGCCAGATCCGGAAGCGGCCATCCTGGGCTGTACGCATTATCCGTTGATGCACGACACGTTTCAAAGCGCGTTGGGGGCGGATGTGAAGGTTTACAGCCAGGCCAATCTGGTGGCCGAGTCGCTGGCGGATTATTTGGAACGGCACCCGGCGATGAAGGGGCAGGGCACAGAAAACCTGTTCCTGACCACGGGTGACGCGCGCACGGTGTCTGACCGGGCCACGCAGTTTTTGCGACGACAAATAACCTTTGAGGCGGCGTAAGCGCGCAGGCCTCTCGCAATTTTCTCACATTTCGACTACATAACGCCCCGAACCTGAGGGGCTGCGCACGCGCATAAACGTGCGGCAAGGAAAGGAAGAGGTCTGATCATGACCCACAAAATCGCTATTCTGGGCGCCAGCGGCTATACTGGTGCAGAGCTTGTCCGGCTGATCGCCACGCATCCGAATATGGAAATTGTTGCGCTGTCGGCAGACCGCAAGGCGGGAATGGAGATGGCGGCGGTGTTTCCGCATTTGCGCCATCTGGCGCTGCCAACTCTTTGTAAAATAGATGAGATTGATTTTGCTGATGTGGATCTGTGCTTTTGCGCATTGCCGCATGCGACCAGCCAGCGGGTGATCCGCGATTTGCCAAAGACGCTGAAAGTGGTGGATCTGTCTGCCGATTTCCGGCTGCGCGATCCCGAGGAATACGCCAAGTGGTATGGCGGCCAACATGACGCGCTGGAGTGTCAGGCCGAGGCGGTTTACGGGCTGACCGAATTTTACCGGGACGAGATCAAAAACGCGCGACTGGTGGCAGGTACCGGGTGCAATGCGGCGACGGGGCAGTATATTTTGTCGCCTTTGATTAAAGCCGGCGTTATTGACTTTGATCATGTCATTCTGGATTTGAAATGTGCTGTATCTGGCGCAGGTCGGTCGCTGAAGGAGGGACTTTTGCACGCCGAGCTGAGCGAAGGGTATCATGGCTATGCCGTGGGCGGGACGCACCGGCATCTGGGTGAGTTTGACCAGGAGTTCAGCAAACTGGCCGGACGTGACGTTCGGATACAGTTTACGCCACATCTGGTGCCTGCAAACCGGGGCATTCTGGGGACGGCGTATGTGCATGGGTCTGCGCAAGAGGTGTATGATACACTTGCCTCGGCTTACGCGGACGAGCCGTTCATCACGGTGCTGCCTTATGGCGAGGTGCCGAGCACGAAACACATTCGGGCCTCGAACTTTTGCCATATCGGCGTGGTTGCGGACCGGATCGAGGCGCGCGTGATTGTGATCGCGGCGCTGGACAATTTGACCAAGGGCTCAAGCGGGCAGGCATTGCAGAACGCGAACCTGATGCTTGGGGAAGAGGAAACAGAGGGCCTGATGTTGGCGCCGGTCTTCCCATAAGCCCAGGGAAAGGGAAAAGAGGATGAAGAACCTCAAAAAGAAACGCCGGATTCAGGTGATCGTTGTCGCGTTTGTCGCGCTGGCGGTTTCGACGGCGTTGATTGGATACGCCATGCAGGACGGGATCAACTTTTTCCGCTCGCCCAGTCAGGTGGCAGAAGCGCCGCCTGCAGCGAACGAAGTTTTTCGCATTGGCGGGCTGGTCGAAGAAGGCAGCCTTGTGCGCGGTCAGGGCGAGACTGTGCGGTTTTCCGTGACCGACGGCGGGGCGTCTATTCCGGTGGCATTCACCGGCGTTTTGCCAGACCTGTTTGAGGAAAATCAGGGCATGGTCGGCACTGGGAGATACATCGAAGGTGTATTCGAAGCCTCTGAAATCCTTGCCAAACACGATGAGAATTATATGCCCAAAGAGGTGGTGGATGCGCTGAAAGAACAGGGTGTCTATGTGGAGCCTGACGAGGGCAGCTGAGCCTTTTGGCTTTGACATTGCAGGCTCTCCGGGCGTTGCCCTGGCGGGTCTTTTTTGTGCGCGCGGTGCAATTGGGCGGCATTAACACATTTGGGGCAGGTTGATTGGCGTTGATACCCGTGAGGATGCGCCATGCAGGATGTTCGCCAGATTGCCGAAGAAATTGTTGCCCGCGAAGGTGGCTTTGTGAATGACCCGGATGATCCGGGCGGGGCCACAAAATTTGGCGTCACGATTGCCACTGCACGCCGTGTCGGGCTGGACAAGGACGGCGATGGCGATGTGGACATTGCCGATATCAAAGCCCTGAGCCGAGAAGATGCCGTTTCAGTTTTCCTGAAGCACTATTATCAGGGGCCCGGGCTGGACCAGCTGCCACCCATCGTGCAGGCGTCGGTGTTTGATATGTATGTGAATGCGGGCCGTCAGGCGGTGCAGATACTGCAGCGTCTTCTGTGCCAGATGGGTCAACGTGTGAGTGTCGACGGTGCAATTGGCCCTCAGACCATTGCCGCAGCCGAGGCAGCGGCAGCCGCAGCACCGCATCATCTGGCAGATGCATATGGGATCGCGCGGCGGAATTTCTATTTTCAACTGGCCGACAACCGCCCGGCCAGCCGAAAATATGCGCGCAGTCGCGCAGGTGGCAAGGGGGGATGGATCCGTCGTGCCGAAGAATTCATTTCGCCACGCTATCACATGAATGATGCCGAGTTTCAGAAACGGGTGGCGACATGGGCCTGATCGAAAAGCTGTTTTCGATGGTGTTCGGGGGTGGGCGCAATGTGGTCAAGGAAACCGCCGAGGTGTTTCGTGAAAATGCCGAGGCCGGGGCGGTGCGGGCCAAGGACGTTCAGGTTGCAGCAATGGAAGGGTTTTCGGCCGAGTTCCGACAGGCCGGGCGCGGAGGGTTTGACCGGATCATGGATGGCGTGAACCGGCTGCCGCGTCCGGCCATGGCGTTGGGGTGTCTGGGGCTATTTGTGTCGGCCATGGTGAACCCGGTTTGGTTTGCCGAACGCATGGCTGGCATTGCGCTGGTGCCTGAACCTTTGTGGTGGCTTTTGGGTGTTGTGGTGAGTTTTTATTTCGGGGCGCGGCATCAGGCCAAGGGGCAGGAGTTCCAACGTGCCATTGCCGGAACCGTTGCGCGTGTGCCTGATGTGGTTCGAAATATTCGGGACGTCCGGAGTTTGGAGACCAATAGCCAGTTTCTGAGTGGCACAGATAATGCGGCATTGCGCGACTGGCAGAAAAACCAAAAAAGCCGTCCGGTTCCGGCCAGCGACCATTGAAACGTCCTGTCGTGTCCTTGATCGTTTGGGATTCAGGGCGTGTTACGACCATGACAAAGACCACGTGGTGGAGGGCCGTGTTTTCGCAGTCAGATTGAGTTCATTTCCAACGTTCAGTTTCAGCTTTCGAATTGTTCCTTTGATCTGAGGTGTATCGGAACTTGCGACCATTCGGTTCGCCATAATCGCCCAGGGTTCCGGAAAAGCCCACAACGCGACAATGTGATCGTTTGGACATGACGAAAGTCATTGGCCGCCAACGACTCGCGACGTATATGTCAAACCATGATAGTTGAGCTTGGCCATTTTGCCCTGATTTTAGCCGCCGTCACCGCGCTGGTGCAGGCGGTTGTTCCGTTGATTGGAGCCCATAAACGCTGGCCCGGCTGGATGGCCGTGGCGGAACCGGCGGCCGGGTTGCAGTTTCTTTTGACACTGGCGTCCTTTGTCGCGCTGACCTATGCGTTTGTGCTGTCAGATTTTTCGGTGCAGTTGGTGACGTCCAACTCGCATACGCTGAAACCGATGCTGTATAAAATCAGCGGTGTGTGGGGCAACCACGAAGGATCGATGCTGCTTTGGGTATTGATCCTGACATTATTTGGCGCGTGTCTGGCGTGGTTTGGCGGCAATCTGCCCTCCAGCCTGAGAGCGCGGGCATTGGCGGTGCAAGCCGCTGTGGGCGTTGCGTTTTTCGCGTTTATCTTGTTCACGTCAAACCCGTTTGAACGCATGAGCGTGGCGCCGTTTGACGGGCGCGGATTGAACCCGCTACTGCAGGATCCCGGTTTGGCGTTTCATCCGCCGTTTCTGTATCTGGGATATGTCGGTCTGAGTATGGCGTTTTCCTTTGCCATTGCCGCCCTGATCGAAGGGCGTGTGGATGCGGCATGGGCGCGTTGGGTGCGGCCATGGACATTGGCGGCCTGGGTTTTCCTGACCATCGGCATCGCCTTGGGGTCCTGGTGGGCCTATTATGAGCTTGGCTGGGGTGGTTTCTGGTTCTGGGACCCGGTTGAAAACGCGTCATTTATGCCATGGCTTTTGGCGGCGGCCCTGCTGCATTCGGCGATCGTTGTCGAGAAACGTGAGTCGCTGAAAAGCTGGACCATCCTGTTGGCCATTCTGGCGTTTGGATTTTCGCTGATCGGGACATTTATTGTGCGCTCTGGCGTAATCACGTCGGTGCATGCCTTTGCCAATGATCCCGAACGCGGCGTGTTTATTCTGGCCATTCTGGCGTTTTTCACCGGCGGTGGGCTGACTTTGTTTGCGGCGCGCGCTTCGGCGATGGAGGCCAAGGGTATCTTTAGCATGGTCAGCCGCGAAAGCGCGTTGGTTCTGAACAACATCCTGTTGGCGGTTAGCTGTTTCGTGGTCTTTGTGGGTACAATATGGCCGCTGGTTTCCGAGATTTTCTTTGTGCGCAAGCTGAGCGTCGGGGCGCCGTTTTTCAACATGGCGTTCACGCCGTTTATGGTGATCCTTGGGGCTGTGTTGCCGATAGGGGCGATGCTGCCGTGGAAGCGTGCCAAAATCAGCAAAGTTGTACGGCCTTTGATACCTGCCTTTGTGTTGGCATTGGCCCTGGCCGCGCTTGCATGGGTGATGCAGACACAACGCAGCATTCTGGGACCAGTTGGTTTGTTCCTTGGGGCGTGGTTGGTGTTTGGTGCACTGACGGATGTGGCGAGTCGCACCGGGCGTGGATCATTGAGCGCGCGATTTGCGCGGCTTGTCAGATTGCCGCGCGCCGACTGGGGCAAGACCGTGGCGCATGCCGGTATGGGGATCACCATGTTGGGCATTTCCGGGTTGATGGCCTGGGAAATGGAAGACATCCGTGTCGCCTATAAGGGTGAGCCGTACATAGTTGGTGGTTATGAATTAACGCTGATCGAAGTGCATGACGAACAAGGGCCGAACTATCTGTCCACAATGGGATCTGTCCGGCTGAGCAAAGCAGGACGCGAGATTGCCATGCTGCACCCGGAAAAACGCGTGTATCCGGTGTCGGCCATGCCAACCACCGAAGCGGCCATTGATTACCGTCTTTTGCGGGACGTCTATGTGGTTGTTGGCGATCCTCAGGCGGATGGCGGTTATACGGTGCGAACCTATATCAAACCGCTGACCAACTGGATTTGGATGGGCACGGCATTGATGGCGTTGGGTGGGTTGCTGAGCCTGTCTGACCGGCGATACCGCGTTGCAGCCGGGGCCCGCAAATCCCCACGTGCGGGAGTGCCAGCAGAATGATCCTGAAAAATGCGATGAAAGCTCTGACGGTTGTTCTGTTGATGCTGGGGCTGGCTGGCCCTGCTTTGGCGGTGCAACCGGATGAGATTCTGAGTGATCCGCAATTGGAAAGCCGGGCGCGGGTGATCTCAAAGGACTTGCGGTGTCTTGTGTGTCGCAATGAAAGCATTGACGATTCCAACGCCGAACTGGCGCGTGATTTGCGCTTGTTGGTGCGGGAACGGCTGGTGGCTGGTGACAGCAACGACGAAGTTGTGGAGTTTGTCGTGGATCGGTACGGCGAATACGTGTTGTTGCGGCCCAAGACGGGCGGGTCGAACCTGCTTTTGTGGGCCGCCGGTCCTATGGCATTCCTTCTTGCACTGTTGTTGGCGGGTACCTATCTCAGACGCCGGAGCCGCGTAACGGAGCCGGTTGAAAACAGTCTGAACGACGACGAGCAGGCACGCCTGAAGGAAATCCTGAAAGACTGACGTCAGGTCCCGCTTGGAGTGGATCGACAGGAATGTCATGAAAGACTGGCAGCGGAGAGGGCCTATGGAATATCAGACAATTTCTCTGGAAATAACAGAGGGGGTGGCGGTTCTGACCCTGAACCGTCCCGACACGATGAATGCGCTGACGCAACAGATGCGTGCTGAAATCACCGACGCGATGCTTTATGCAGGTGGGCAGGCCCGGGTTGTCGTCATGACAGGCGCGGGCAATGCGTTTTGCTCTGGTCAGGACCTTGGTGATGGTGGCAGCGCCGCTGCAATGGATCTGGAGCGCGGATTGCGCGACGAATACACGCCGATGATCCGGTCTGTGCGGGATTGCCCGGTACCCACGATCTGTGCAGTGAATGGCGCTGCGGCAGGGGCAGGGGCCAATCTGGCGCTTGCGGCAGATGTGGTTATTGCATCCGAGAGCGCATATTTCCTGCAGGCCTTTGCCCGCATTGGTCTGATGCCGGATGCCGGGGGAACATATGTTTTGCCGCGCAGCATGGGAACGGCCAAAGCCATGGGGGCGGCCCTGTTTGCAGACAAGATCACCGCTCGTCAGGCGGATGACTGGGGCATGATCTGGGAAGCGATCGAGGATGACGCGTTTGACGCGCATTGGCGCGCCCGTGCCAAGCATTTGGCCAATGGGCCGACTCAGGCCTATCGCCGCATCAAACAGGCGGTCCAGCAAAGCTGGGACAACAACTGGATGGCGCAAATGGAAAACGAAGCACGTCTTCAGGGGCGGTTGGGCAAAACCCGCGATTTTCAGGAAGGCGTTGTAGCATTTCTTGATAAACGCCCGGCAGATTACGAAGGCCGCTAACGTCTGTTGTAACGTCACCTGCGCGCGGTGTGATCCGGGCGCAGGTAGTTAGAGTGTCTCTATTCGTAGGTCGAACGCGGTTTTTAGCCTGCAACGAGAAGAGCTTCTGCAGGCTCATCAACGTCCACTTCGACATATTCGATTGAAGACGTCACCTCGGCAGTGCTGGACCCCTGAACCGTAAACAAGTGCTCGCCATCCAGAAACACGAGGATGCCGGTATCGTCGGTTTGCGTGGTGGCCACGGGTTGCGCAGTGCCTGTATTGTAGAGGATGACAAGCGCCTCATCCTCATCAAAATCAGTGATCACCGCCGGGCTGTCAGTGGCCAGCTGGTCCTTGTGCATGATGAAGCTGTCGTCGCCTTCGCCACCTGTGGCGGTGTCCATCGCGCTGAGAAGGATTGAGTCGTCGCCGTCGCCGCCGTTCAGGACATCCGCGCCGCTATTGTCCGGTGTAAAGTCCAGCGACAGCCCTGGAATCTCTTGGTTTGACGCGGCCAGCGCAAAGTCATGCACCGAAATCGCGCGGTTGAAAATGTCCGCTCCCATCAGTGTGTCGTCGCCATCGTTGCCGTTCAGTTCGTCCGCGCCACGCCCCCCGATCAGCAAATCAGCGCCGTCGCCGCCGTTAAGTGTATCCATGCCGCGCGAACCGCCAAGGCTATCATCACCTTCGTCGCCGTTCAGCAAATCGTCCTGCCAGTCGCCATCCAGCGCGTCATTGCCAGTGCCACCGCTCAGCGTGTCATTGCCGGACTGACCCAACAAAATATCATCGCCTTCTTCACCAGATAACTCATCGTGGCCGTCATTGCCAAAGAGGCCGTCGTCACCAACACCGCCGGCCAGTGTATCATTGCCGTTTAGTCCGAACAATTCGTCGTGACCCCAACCGCCAATCAAATCGTCATCGCCGTGGCCACCATCCAGAGTGTCATCATCGGCCTTACCGCGAATTGCGTCGTCGCCTGCGCCGCCTTCGAGCCGGTCAGCGCCGTTGCGTCCCAACATGAGATCGTTTTCGTCGGTTCCGCGAAGATAGTCGTCTCCATCAGTGCCGAGGATTTCATTGGCATAGATGGTTTCTGCCGGGTCCACAGGTTCTTCGGGGCTATCTGTTTCGGCTGGCTCTTCTTCAACCGGATCATCTTCGGGATCCGACATTATGTCAGTTGTCTCAGTCGTTTCGTTTGGCATTTCCTCTTCGGGCATTTCGTCCGAATTGGTGTCGCTAGATCCGCTATCGTCGTCGTCATCGATAATTGCGGAAATCGCCCAGACCCAAAATCCCACACCCAATAATATTGCTAATGTTGTCATCAGTTTACCCCCCCCGAGGTCTTAAAATCTGTTCCATTGTGGGGACGTTAACCTTTTGGGTCAATGCCGATAACGTATTGTTTCATATTGAGAAACAGTCGGTCTAAATATCTATGACTGTCTAATTCGGGCCAACGACCCGACTTTGAGGATCGTTGGTTCGTTTGGCATGTGCTGTTTTCGTTCAGGCCAATCGAGAGATTAAGGCCAGCCCTTCGGCCGTCGGTTTACGTTCGATCCGACGATAGACGCTTCCGTCAATCGTGCGTTCGGCAAGTCCGTGATCGATCAGAGATCGTCTGAGCAGAACATGATCGGAAAACGCCAAGCCTTCGAGAAGTACGGCGTTGACCTGTTTCTCGGTCAGGTCCTCGCGCGCTGGCAGACGGGCCCAAAATGGCCAGAGGCACAGGCCCTGAACCTTGGTGTGTTTGGGCCAGCGCGTCATGCGTCCGCTGTCATCAAACACCCGTAAGGCGCGCTTCATGGCCAGTTGATCAAGCTCTTGCTCGGGCGGCGTGGCGCGCAGGTGCTGGTGGTTGCGATATCCCGCCGCCTTGGCGATCAGGCTAAGCATAGCAGCGTGACCGGGCAGTTTTTCGGCCTCTCCCAGCGATTTGCGAAGCGATTTTGAGAACGCCGAAACGTCGGCAATAAAGAGGGGAGTCATATCTTTCGACATGGCTTGCATCCTTTTGACAATTCGCGCCGTCCCTGAACGGGACCCGATGGCCGCCCTTGTCGACGGCACGGCAAAAAGCATGCTGTCTGAAATATTCGTCAGGTTTAGCGTGGTCAGATGACCGGCGGCGCCTCGGTGAACTGCGGACCGTGACGCACGGTTTAAGAACCATTTTGGCCGGTTGCAAGACAATATTTTTGAAAGCTACGAGTCCTGATGGCACGTAAGACGGTCGCAGCCAAAAAAAATGCCCGGTTCAATAGAACCGGGCATTGTCGTAAAACTGTGGTGCGCTGATCAGCGGTTTTCGATATCCGTGTAATCGCGTGATGTGTCACCCAGGTACAGCTGACGTGGACGGCCGATTTTGTGGCCCGGATCGGACAGTTGTTCTTTCCACTGCGAAATCCAGCCAACAGTGCGCGACAGCGCAAAGATTGGTGTGAACATCGATGTTGGGAAACCCATCGCTTCCAGAATGATGCCCGAATAGAAATCGACGTTCGGGAACAGTTTCTTTTCGGTGAAATATGGGTCAGCAAGTGCGGCAGCTTCCAGAGCCTTGGCCGTGGCCAGGATCGGGTTGTTTTCAACGCCAAGCAGATCCAGAACTTCGTCGGCAGACTGTTTCATCACGGTCGCGCGGGGGTCGAAGTTTTTATAAACGCGGTGACCAAAGCCCATCAGACGGAACGGATCGTTCTTGTCTTTTGCACGGGCAATATACTCAGGAATATTCTCGGGCGCGCCGATTTCCTTGAGCATTTCCAGACATGCCTGATTGGCGCCGCCATGTGCGGGGCCCCAAAGACAGGCAACACCGGCCGCAATACAGGCAAACGGGTTGGCACCGGACGATGACGCCAGACGCACTGTCGAGGTTGACGCGTTTTGTTCGTGGTCGGCGTGCAGTGTAAAGATGCGGTCCATCGCGCGGGCGAGGATCGGGTTCACTTCGTAATCTTCGCAAGGCACGGCGAAACACATGCGCAGGAAGTTTGACGCATAGTCCAGATCGTTGCGTGGATACACAAAAGGCTGACCAATTGTATATTTGTAAGCCATCGCGGCAATTGTCGGCATCTTCGCGATCAGGCGGTGTGACGCAATTTCACGTTGACGCTGGTCGGTGATGTCGGTCGAGTCGTGATAGAACGCAGACATTGCACCCACAACACCCACGATGATCGCCATCGGATGAGCGTCACGACGGAAACCGCGGAAGAAGTTGATCATCTGTTCATGCACCATGGTGTGGCGCGTGATGGTGGTTTCAAATTTTTCCAGTTCTGCGGCTGTAGGCAAATAGCCATAAAGCAGAAGGAAACAGACCTCGAGATAATGCGATTTGCCGGCCAGCTGATCAATCGGATAGCCACGGTGCAACAGGATGCCTGCTTCGCCGTCGATATATGTGATGGTGGAATCGCAGGATGCGGTTGAAGTGAAGCCCGGATCATAGGTGAAAACGCCTGCCTGACCATAGAGCTTGCGGATGTCCAGCACATCAGGGCCTTCTGTCGGCGAATGGATCGGCAGGTCATAGTCCTTGCCGTCAATTGTCAAAGTCGCGGATTTCTGGGTGTCAGACATTCACTTTTCCTTCATCTCTTGCTTGTGCGCGGATCACACAGGCCAGTTATTGATTATCGGGGGCACAAATCGATCAGTCGTCCTGCGCCTCCGGTTGATATTCGGCCGCATCTTTCAGACGCGCGATGGTTTCATCGCGTCCCAAAACAAGCATCATGTCGAATACGCTAGGAGTCACTGCGCGCCCGGAAAGTGCCGCCCTGAGTGGGCCAGCCATTTTTCCAAACTTGATATCCTTTGCATCTGCAAAGGCGCCTGTAACCGCCTCCATACCGTCTCGCGACCAGCTAGCATTTTGCAACTGCGGCGTCAATTCGTTCAGTATACCACGGGATACTGAATTTAGATTTTTAGCCGCTTTTGCATCATAATTCAGGGGTCGATTGGTCATTACAAAGTGAGCCTTTTCAAGGAGTTCCGGAAAAGTCTTGGCCCGGTCCTTGAGGCAATACATCGCATCCCGTAGTAACACGGACTTGACTTCGCTTACAGGCGATTGGTCTGTTGCAACAAGAAAAGCGTCAAGTTCTGTCACAAGTGCAGCATCGTCGCTGACTGCAATATGCTGTCCACAGAGGTTTTCAAGCTTTTTGGTGTCAAACCGCGCGGGGCTTTTGCCAATACCGCCAAGGTCAAACCATTCTTTGGCTTGTTCGTCGGAAAAAAACTCATCGTCGCCGTGGCTCCAACCCAGCCGGGTCAAATAATTACGCATCCCGGCGGCTGGACAGCCCATGCCCTGATATTCCTGTGCGCCCAATGCACCATGGCGTTTGGACAACTTTTTGCCATCGGGGCCGTGGATCAATGGAATATGCGCCCAGACCGGCACGTCCCAGCCCATGGCCTGATAGATCGTCATCTGGCGGGCCGCGTTGTTCAGATGGTCGTCTCCACGGATCACATGGGTTACCCCCATGTCGTGGTCATCCACAACCACGGCCAGCATGTAGACAGGTGTGCCGTCCGAGCGCAGCAGGATCATGTCGTCCAGCTGGTCATTGCGGATTGTCACGTCACCCTGAACCTGATCGCGGATCACGGTCGCCCCGTCACGCGGGGCTTTGATACGGATCACAAATGGTGCGTCCGGGTGGGATGACGGGTCGGCATCGCGCCAGGGGCTGCGGTACAATGTGGATTTGCCGTCGGCGCGGGCCTGTTCGCGAAATGCGGCGATTTCATCCTGTGTCGCAAAACACTTATAGGCTTTGTCTTGCGCCAACAGCTGATGCGCGACCTCTGCGTGGCGCTCTGCGCCTTCAAACTGGCTGACAACTTCTCCGTCATGATCCAGCCCAAGCCATGCCATACCCTGCAAAATGGCTGCTGTCGCCTCGGGGGTAGAGCGTTCCCGGTCCGTGTCTTCGATGCGCAACAGGAACTTGCCACCCCGGCCACGTGCATAGAGCCAGTTGAACAGCGCCGTGCGTGCGCCGCCGATGTGCAAAAAACCGGTTGGGGAAGGGGCGAAACGGGTGACGACCTGGCCTGTCATGTGAGGCTTAACCTTTCAGTAACCACGGGAGTTCTAGTATTTGCGTCTGTCTATCGACCCGCCAGAGAGAGGACAAGGCTTGCGCGCCGTCATTACCCTGCGGCTGGCCCTGCTTGGGCAACGGGGGCATTTGTTTGCCTGGGTACCGGTGTGTCTGGCGATTGGGATAGGCACGTTTTTTTCGCTGAAAACTGAGCCAGATCTGTGGATTCTTGGCCTGACTGCGGGTTTTACCGGATGGACGGCGATGATTGCCTTGCGTAGCGACGCTGTGGTCGGGCCGTTATTCTGGTGCGTGACCCTGGTCGCAGCAGGGTTTGCCCTGGCCGGGCTGCGGGCACATCAGGTGGCCGAGCCGGTAATGGCCTTTCGCTACTACGGACCAATTGAAGGTACAGTGGTTGGTATCGACCGGTCGGCGTCTGATGCGGTGCGGCTTACTTTGGCTGATGTTCGACTGTCTGACCTTGCTGTACAAAAAACACCGGCGCGGGTGCGTGTGTCGTTGCACGGGGATCAGGGGAACTTTACGCCCGCACCCGGGATGCGGTTGGGCCTGACGGGGCATTTATCGCCCCCATCGGGTCCGGTTGAGCCGGGTGGTTTTGATTTTCAGCGCCACGCATGGTTTCAGGAGCTGGGTGCTGTGGGATATACCAGATCGCCGGTTCTGGAATTGCAGGCCCCGGGAAATGGCGGGCGGGTGTTTGCGTTTCGCATGGCGTTGTCCCAAGCCATTCAGGCCCGTATGCCCGCAGATGTCGGAGGTTTTGCAGCAGCAGTAACAACCGGCGACCGGTCCGGAATTCCGGTTGCGACGGTTGAAGATTTGCGGATTTCAAATCTGGCACATTTGCTGGCGATATCAGGGTTGCATATGGGATTGCTGGCGGGGTTTGTCTTTGCCGCCGTCCGCGTGGGGCTGGTGCTGATCCCGCCGATTGGATTGCGTGTGAATGGCAAGAAAGTGGCGGCGGTGACGGCGCTTTTAGCGTCCTCAGGCTACCTCGCGATGTCCGGCGGCAGCGTATCGACCGAGCGGGCGTATGTGATGACGGCCGTTATGCTGTTGGCGGTACTGGTGGACCGGCGCGCGCTCAGCATTCGCGCTGTGGCTATGGCTGCGCTGGTTGTGCTGGTGTTGCGCCCCGAGGCATTGCTGGGGCCGGGGTTTCAGATGTCTTTTGCGGCGACAACCGCCTTGGTCGCGGTGTTTGGGTGGCTGCGCGAAAGGGAAATCCGGCTGGGCCCGAAATGGGTGCAACCGATTGCGGCTGTGGTTTTGTCATCTTTGGTGGCAGGGTTGGCGACGGCGCCGTTTGCAGCGTTTCATTTCAATCAGGTCGCACATTACGGGTTGCCCGCCAATCTGCTCTCGGTGCCGGTGATGGGAACGGTTGTGGTGCCGTCAGCGGTTCTGGCGGCTTTGCTGTCGCCGTTGGGGCTGGAACAGCTTGGATTGTGGCCCATGGGCGTTGGATTGCGCTGGATATTGTCGGTGGCGCAATACACGTCGGACCTTGATGGCGCGCGGGGTGGGGTGCCCAGCCCGGAAGCATGGATTTTGCCGGTTCTGACGCTGGGCGGGCTGGTCCTTGTTCTGTGGCAGGGGCACGCAAGATGGGCAGGCGGCGCAATTGTTGCGATTGCGTTTGGCGCGTGGGGTCTGTCTGAGCGGCCTGATATTTTGATTGCAGACACAGGTGGGCTGGTTGGCGTTCTGGAAGCCAAGGAACGGGCGTTGTCCAAACCTAAGGGGCAGGGGTTTGTTGCACGCAATTGGTTAGAGAACGACGGATCACAGCAGGATCAGGTGCAAGCGGCGAGCCTGTGGCAGGGCGAGACTAAGGGGCTGAGATTGTGGCCAATTGCACCGGGTAAACGTGTGATCCACGTTCAAGGTAAGCGCGGACTGGCGCTTTTCCAAGGTTGCGATCCGGGAGATGTTGTTGTGTTTTCAGTGGTCTACGATCAAAAGCTGCCATGTGATGCCTACGACCCAAAGCGGCTTGCCCAGTTGGGGGCCATGGCCATTCACCTAAAAGGCGCAGACATCCGTATCATATCGGCAAGGGATGTCACCGGACGACGCCTCTGGAATGATCAGGCTCAGTAAGTTCGGATCAGACCCACAAGACAGCCCTGAACTTTGACCTTGTCTTCGGGAAACACGCGGGTTTCATAGGCGGGGTTGGCGGCCTCGAGCGCGATGGACGTGCCATTGTGGTGAAAACGCTTAAGGGTGGCTTCCTGATCTTCGACCAGCGCGACAACAATATCGCCATTATCGGCCGTGACGGTTTCACGGATGATCACAACATCCCCGTCGTTGATCCCCGCTTCGATCATGGAATCGCCTTTGACCTCAAGCGCATAATGGGACCCACCGGAGGACAGCATCTGACCGGGCACAGCAACGTGATGATCGACATGGCTGATCGCCTCAATCGGGACACCGGCGGCGATTTTCCCCATAACGGGTAGTTCGCGGGCAAAAAGCTGAACCTGATCCGGGGTAACGTTGGCCGGTTGCGTCGGGGACGGGTGCGGGCCATCAATCACACGCGGTTTAAAGCCCGTGGTTGGCGCGCCACCCAGGCTTTCCGGCAGTTTCACGATTTCAATGGCGCGCGCACGATGTGCCAGCCGCCGAATAAACCCACGCTCTTCCAATGCGGTGATCAGCCGGTGGATGCCGGACTTGGATCGCAGGTCAAGCGCGTCCTTCATTTCATCAAAGCTGGGCGGGACGCCATCGCGTTGAACACGCGTATTGATGAACTCCAGCAGATCAAGTTGTTTTTTGGTCAGCATGACAGGTCTCCGCTGCGACGTTTCTCTTTGTTCTACTGTTGTTCTGGTTTTGTGTCAACAATTTCGCGAACGTAAGGGAAACATGGACCATAATATCGTCCATATTTTAGTTCATCTGTCGATGAATGCCGTTCAGATTGGTAGAAATGCGACTTGCGCGCCCATTGCTTGGGCGGGATCATTTGGCGGGCGGATCACCAACGCATTTGCCTGGGACAGGAACGACAACAGCGAGCTGTCCTGATTGTCAAAGACGGTCAAAACGCCATTGTCGAAACGCGCCCGCATATAGTGTTCCCGAGGACCGTTCGCGTCGATGGGGTGTGCCAATGGTGCCTGCTGCGTCGGGGCCGGTGCGGAACCGAGGCCCAGCATGGCGCGCAGGACTGGAATCACAAATATCTGTCCACAGACCATGGCGGAAACCGGGTTGCCGGGCAGGCCGATCATCATCGCGCCTGAGGCCAAACGCCCCGCCATCAAGGGTTTGCCGGGCCGCATTGCAATTTTGTAAAAGCTGCGCTGCATGCCAAGGTCTTGTGCGACATCACCAACCAGATCGTGATCGCCCACGGACGCACCGCCGATGGTGATCAGCAGGTCCGCATCATCGACCAGCGAAAAGGCCATTTCCAGCGACTCGCGGGTGTCGCGCGCGATAGGCAACATGCGGGCTTCGGCGCCAAGATCGCGCAGCATGGCCTGTAACCCAAAGGTATTAGAGGCAATGATCTGATCCGGTCCCGGTGTTTCACCCGGCATCACCAGTTCATCCCCGGTCGACAGAATCGCAACGCGCGGTTTTCGAACAACTGGCACGTCCGCGATATTCATCGCGGCCAGAAGCGCGATATCGGCCGGGCGCAGGCGCAGGGGGGCCTCAACCTGTTGGCCGTTGCGAAAATCGCCACCAGCCGGGCGAATATGAAAGCCGCGATCCAGCGTATCGGACAACGTAATGGTATCGCCGTCGCGGGTGGTGTCTTCTTGGATGATGACCCGGTCAACGCCTTTGGGCACGGGTGCGCCGGTGAATATGCGCACGGCTTGTCCGGCGTTTACTGTGCCGTCAAATCCATGGCCTGCCGCAGCTTCGCCAATCACCTGATATGTTGCGTCGGGGGCGACACCGTCGGCCTGAACTCCGTACCCATCCATTGCGCTGGCGGCAAAAGGGGGCTGATCACGGCGCGCTGTGACAGGTGCGGCCAGAATGCGCCCGTTGGCCTGCGACAAGGGCACGGTTTCAGCAGGGAGCGGTCCGGCAAGGTCAAACAGCAGGTCGAGAGCTTGGGAAACTGATATCATGAGGCCTCGTAACGTCCTGATTTTCCGCCGTCTTTCAGAACGACGCGTATGCCACCGATCTCCATCGCTTTGTCTACGGCTTTGGACATGTCATAGACCGTCAGTGCGGCGATATTGACGGCTGTCAGAGCCTCCATTTCGACGCCGGTCTGGCCGGTGGTTTTGACTGTGGCTTCGATCCGAACACCAGGCAGAGTTTCGTCGGGGGTCAATTCGACCGCGACTTTGGTGATGGGCAGCGGATGACATAGGGGGATCAACGTCGAACATTGTTTGGCGCCCATGATACCAGCGAGCCGCGCCACGCCCAGAACGTCACCCTTTTTGGCGCGACCTTCGGCAATGATATCAAAGGTTTCACGGGCCATCCTGATCCATCCTTCGGCGACAGCAACCCGGCTGGTCACCGCCTTGTCGGACACGTCAACCATGTGTGCATCGCCCTTGCCATCAAAATGCGTGAGACCAGACATTACATCGCTCCTGACGTCAGCGGATTGGCAAGCAGATCACGGGTAGCTTCTGTCACGTCCGCTTGACGCATCAGGCTTTCGCCAATCAAAAAGATGCGTGCACCATAGCGTGCCATTTCGGCCAGATCGGCGGGTGTGTTGAGACCGCTTTCGGAAATGATTAGACGGTCAGCGGGCACCAGTTTTGACAAGGTGCGTGTTGTGTCCAGAGATGTCTCGAACGTTTTGAGATTGCGGTTGTTGATGCCCATCAGTTCGGATTTCAGGTCGCTGGCACGTTCCAGTTCTTCGCGATTGTGGACCTCAAGCAGAACGTCCATGCCCCAGGAGAACGCAGCTTCTTCGAGCTCTTGCGCCTGTGCATCGCTGACGCTGGCGAGAATGATCAGAATACAATCGGCCCCCAGCGCGCGGGCTTCGGCCACCTGATAGGTGTCATACATGAAATCTTTGCGCAGGGCGGGCAGGTTGGTGGCCTCGCGCGCGGCGGTCAGAAAGGATTTGTCACCCTGAAAGCTGGGTGTGTCAGTCAGCACCGACAAACACGTTGCACCGCCGTTTTCATAGGCTTTGGCCAATTCCGGTGGATTGAAGTCTTCGCGGATCAACCCTTTGGAGGGGGAGGCTTTCTTTACTTCGGCAATCAACCCGTACCCGCTTCGGGACGCCATGCGCAACGCGTCGGCAAAGCCGCGTGTCGGGCTTGCTTCGCGGGCTTGCGCTTCAACAGCTTCCAGCGATTTTGCGGCCTTGTCGGCGGCAATTTCTTCAAGCTTGTAGGCCTTGATTTTGTCCAGAACAGTTTCGGTCATGCGGTCGTCCAATTGATTTCCGGCTCACCGCGTGCAGCGAGCCAAGTGTTGATACGCGAAAACGGGCGCGAGCCAAAAAAGCCGCGCCGTGCTGAAAGCGGTGACGGATGTGCGGTCTCTATCATCAGGTGGCCATCTTCTTTGTTGGCACCAGTTTTAGGCGATGAGATATGAGGTGCAAGGGCTTGTGCCTGTTTTCCCCACAAGACAAAGGCTGTGGGGCGGTGTGACACCTCTTTTAGCACCTGATGGGCCAAAGATTGCCATCCAAGCGTTTTGTGCCCGTTTGCCTCACCCGCCGGAACAGACAGAACGGTGTTCAGCAAAAGAACGCCTTGCGCGGCCCAAAACCGCAGATCGCCGTTATCCGGGGCGTCTTCGAGGTCTTCGCGCATTTCCTTGTAGATGTTGTTGAGCGAGCGCGGCAGGGGGCGCACGTCGGGCTCCACTGAAAACGCAAGCCCATGAGCGTGACCGGGGGTGGGATAGGGGTCCTGACCCATAATCACAACGCGCACGTTATCTGGTGGGGTCAGGTCAAGCGCCTGAAAGCGTTGGTGTTCGGGCGGTAGTATCTGACGTGTGTCATCCCTTAGCGCTTTGGCAATTCGGGGCCAGTCATCACGGAAAAAGGGCAGATGCGCCCAGTTTGTCGGTATCACAGACATGGCGTTTCCGATCTGTTGACTGATGCGGCCTTGCGTGTTTGGCCCGTGCGGATCACGCGGCCTGAGAAGTGACTTTGGCCAGACCTTCAACCTTGGACAGAGCAGCGCCGCTGTCGATGCTTTCAGTTGCCATTTCAACACCCTGGCGCAGGTCGTTTGCCTTGTCTGCCACCACCAACGCTGCCGCGCTGTTGAGCAGAACCGCGTCGCGATAGGCCGAAGGGGCTCCGTTCAGCAAGGCACGAAAAGCGACGCCGTTTTCTTCGGGTGTTCCGCCGATAATGTCTTGGAACGGATGCACGGGCAGTCCGGCATCTTCGGGGTGCAGTTCGACGTCTTTTATGGTGCCGTCCAATTCCAGCGCCGCGACCCAGCTGACCCCGGTGATGGTCAGCTCGTCCGTACCATCAGAGCCGTGCACCAACCACGCCCGCTCGGACCCCAGCTGGCCCAGCGTTTCGGCCATGGGGCGGATCAGGTCACGGGTAAACGCACCGGTTAGCTGACGTTTGGCGCCTGCGGGGTTGGTCAGTGGTCCGAGGATATTGAAAATGGTGCGCGTGCCCAGTTCGGCCCTGGTGGGCATGACATGGGCGATGGCCGGATGATGCATGGGCGCCATCATAAAGGCGATGCCACAGGTTTTCAGTGCCTGTTCCACCACGTCGGGGCCAACCATGACATTCACGCCCATCTGGGTCAGCGCATCAGCCGCCCCTGATTTGGAACTGAGGTTGCGGTTGCCGTGTTTGGCGACCGGTACACCAGCGCCTGCGACGACAAATGCAGTTGCGGTAGAAATATTGAGCGTACCTTTGCCATCGCCGCCGGTGCCGACAATGTCCATTGCCCCGTCGGGAGCGGTGACAGCATGGCATTTGGAGCGCATCACGGCCGCAGCGGCGGCGTATTCATCGACGGTTTCGCCGCGCGTGCGCAGCGCCATCAGAAAGCCGCCTATCTGGCTGGGCGTGGCCTCGCCTTCGAACAGGGCGGCAAAAGCGCTTTCGGCTTCGGCGCGGGTCAGTGGCCGGTCGGCAGCAGTGCCGATCAGGGGCTTTAATCGATCGCTCATGCGGGCACGCCTTTGGTTTGTGTCATCATGTCGAGAAAGTTCTGAAGCATGGCGTGGCCATGTTCAGACCTGATAGATTCGGGGTGGAACTGAACCCCCTGTATTGGCAAGTCACGGTGTTGCAGGCCCATGATGGTGCCATCTTCAAGCTCTGCCGTGACTTCAAGACTGTCCGGCAGGCTTTCACGTTCGACAATCAGCGAATGATAGCGGGTTGCCTCGAACGGGCTGGGCAGGCCTTTGAAAAGTCCTTTGCCGTCGTGGTTCACCGTGCCCATTTTACCGTGCACAATCTCGTGACAGCGCACCACTTTGCCACCAAAGGCCTGACCAATGCTCTGATGTCCCAGACAAACGCCCATCAGCGGCGTTTTGGTTTCTGCGGCAGCTTCGGTCAAAGCAAGGCAAATTCCGGCCTGATCGGGATCACAGGGCCCCGGAGACAGCAAGATTCCGGTCGGGTTCATGCCCATGGCGTCCTGAACAGTGAGCGCGTCGTTACGCCAAACGCGGACATCAGCGCCCAATTCGCCAAGGTAATGCACGAGATTGTAGGTAAAACTGTCGTAATTATCGATCAGAAGCAGCATTTTTCTGGTTCTTTTCCCAAAGATGCAAAACGGGGTAGAGGCCGGGGCCTACGTCGCGGTATACATGTTCAGGCTTGGCACCGAGGGTCAAGGGGGGCGTGAGCAGTATCGTCCCGAAAAACAGAGCCAGATAAAGGGCAGTACAGATGTTGCGTGGAATTTTGTCAGGTATTTTCTGGGGCGGCATCGTTGTCGTCGTTGTGGTCAGTGTTGCGTCGTTGTTAGCGCCTTTGCCGGCAACCGTGACGCCGCAAACGTCAGCGGTCGAGGGCACCGAAGGGTCTCAGGCATCTGTTGCAGATGGTGCGTTGGATGGTACATCGCGCACCGATGACACAGTGGACGAGCTGGCTCAGCCCGAAGTTGCTGAACCCAGCGCCAGCGAGGCGCCACCGTTGGCGGATACTGATTCCGCGCCGCGCCCTGAAACCTCGACGCCGGAAAATGACCTGACCACACCGCAGAACCCGGATGGTGGCGGCGCGGTTGTTGTTGAAAGCGACAGCCCGGTCTTGCCAAACCCACAAACCGAAACACCAGATGCCCCTGCGGCCGAGGACGAACCGTCAATTTCGGTCAATCCGCCTCAGCCAGAAGTGCCTGATGTGACTGAAGAAGGCGCCTTTCCAACGCCTGAACCAGAGCCCGCGACCGAAGACATGGCCGAGGAAAAAATGGCCAAGGTGGATCCAGAGGATCTGACGCCAGATGCCGAAGCCGGAGAATCTCAGGCTGACGAGGGTGAAGAGTCGTTGTTGAAGCCTGCAGGCGAACTGGAAGAGAAATTCCCGCAGCACAAGTCCGATCGCATACCCTCCGTCGGGGATGAGGAAAGCGCAGAGCAAAGTGCTACAGAAACAGCGCTTCCACGGCCTGTAGTGGCCAATGCAGAGCAGATGGACAACCCGGACGGCAAGCCTGTGATGGCGATTGTTCTGGTGGATGTCGGTGACGAAAATGTTGACCTGAACGCATTGGCAAGCTTTCCCTATCCGCTGAGCATTGCGGTTTCGACGCTGGACCCGAACGTCAAGGAAAAGGCCGCAGAATATCGCTCGAAAGGGTTTGAAGTTCTGGCAATGATTGATGTACCGGCTGCGGCCTCGGCATCGGATGTTGAAGTGGCGCTTGATGCGCATTTGTCTGTGGTGCCCGAAGCCGTTGGCGTGATGGAAGGGTTGGGTGACGGATTGCAGGGCAGTAAGGTCGTCTCTGATCAGGTGGCCAGCGTATTGGCAGCAACCGGACATGGATTGGTGATGTTTCCCAATGGCCTGAACACCGCGCAGAAACTGGCCGCCAAGGAAGGCGTGCCATCGGCCACGGTTTTCCGGGACTTTGACAGCAAGGGGCAATCCGCTGTTGTGATGCGCCGGTTCCTGGATCAGGCAGCGTTCAAAGCCGGACAAGCGGAGGGTGTTGTGATGGTCGGACGCTTGCGCGAAGAGACTGTGTCGGCGTTGTTGCTGTGGGGCTTGCAGGACCGGGCTGGAACCGTTGCGTTGGCGCCTGTATCGGCAGCGTTGCAAACGATCAACTGACTTGCGGATGCAGACCCACTGGCCATGCGGTTAACGCTTTGAGACACATGGCGAATCGCCGTTCGGCACTGCGTCGGTATTCCGTCGGTATCGTATCGGCGCAATCGATTTGATATCGGTGGTTTAACAGCGCGCCCGGATGCAGCACGATTGGGCAAGGATGAACGGGAGAGAACCATGCCTTATGTCGATCTGAACGGTGCGCATATTCACTACACCGACACAGGCAGTGCGGGTGATGCGATTGTGTTTTCACATGGGCTGTTGTTCAGCGGAGACATGTTTGAGGCTCAGGTCGCGCATTTTCAAAAATTGGGATTTCGCTGCATTACGTTTGACCACCGTGGGCAGGGCCAAAGCGGCGTCACGCAGAGCGGATATGATATGGACACGCTGACCGATGACGCGGCGCAATTGATCGGGCATCTAGACGCGGCACCTTGTCATTTCGCGGGGGTGTCGATGGGCGGATTTGTCGGCATGCGGCTGGCGGCGCGGCGTGCGGACTTGCTGAAATCTGTGATCCTGATCGAAACGTCTGCTGACCCAGAGCTGCAGGAAAATCAATCAAAATACAGGCAGCTGAACTTTGTTGCGCGCTGGATCGGATTGTGGGCGGTGATCAGCAAAGTGATGCCAATTATGTTTGGTCAGAGCTTTCTGAATGACGCGACCCGGGACGCTGAGCGGGCACGTTGGAAGAAAGCGATTATCGGCAATCACCGAATTGGCATCACTCGCGCCGTGAAAGGCGTGATTGATCGCGCACCGATCCATAAAGAACTGGGCGAGATTGTTATCCCGGCACTGGTAATTGTTGGCGAAGAAGACGTTGCCACCGTGCCTGCCAAAGCGGAGCGTATCAAAGCCGCCACCCCGGGGGCGCAGCTTGTGAGATTGCCGCGCGCCGGGCACAGCGCGACCATAGAAGAACCCGACGCCGTAAACGCGGCCATGCAGGCGTTTCTGGATCGGATTTAGGCGTTTTGAATACGCGACGGGAGGTCAAAACTACAAAGGAACGGGATCACGTGCCCCAATCGCAGACCGGCACAAGTATAGAAACCGAAACGGAAGACGGTCAGAAACGGCTTGTCAAACGTGGTGGTGTGTCGTTTGCGCGGGCAGAGCGGCAAGGCATGATGCTGGCGGCGCAGGTACGCATCGGCGCGTTGTTGTTGATCCTGATCTGGCAGATCATCGACAGCCCGGAAACCGGGCTGGCCTATCTGGTGACGCTGCTACAAATCGCGAGTTTTGCGGTGCTGGGGCTTCTGCAATATCTGTGTGCGCGGTATGATTTTCACGTCAAAATTCTGCAATACGTGTTCATAATTCTGGATTGCGTGCTGATGACGTTGTTGCTGAGTGTGCCGGACTTCTTTGATGATACGGCATTGCCAGCGTCCGTGATGCTGGACTCCGGGCGGGCGATGTATTTCCTTGTTTTCCTGATGCAGGCAGCGTTTGCACTGCGTCCGGCATTGGTGTTGTGGAGTGGGTTTTGCATCATCGGTGCACGCGTGGTGATGCTGGTATGGTTTCTTGGTATGCCCGGAGTTTACACCAATCTGAGTTTGCCGGATCAATCTTTAGAGGCCTTTCTGAATGCGCGGGCTGACCCAAATTTTGTTTTCCTCGGATTTTGGACCACTGAGGTAATTGTGGTTCTGATCCTGACGGCAGGTCTGGCGTTGGTTGTGCAGCGGTCCCGCAGGCTGGTGGAACGGCGCGCCAGCGCGGAGCGGTCGCGCGCCAGTCTGGCGCGGTATTTTTCGCCCAATGTGGTGGATCATCTGAGTGAAGCGCAGGATCAGCTGAGCGAGGTTCGCGAGCAGAACGTCGCAGTGTTGTTTGCGGACGTGATGGGCTTTACGCGTATGTGCGCAAATGAACCACCAGAGGCTGTGATTGGGTTGCTGCGGGAATATCACAATCGGTTGGGGCAGGCGGTTTTTGCCAATGGCGGCACGCTGGACAAGTATATCGGCGACGGGTTGATGGCGACTTTTGGTACGCCGCAATCCGGCCCGTCAGATGCGCGTAACGCGTTGAAATGTGCAATCCATATGATTGATGCGCTGGCGCAGTGGAATGAAGAGCGTGCAGTGCGTGGACAGCCACCGGTGCGAGTGGGGGTTGGTGTGCATTACGGGCCAGTGATTGTTGGGGATATCGGCAATGCGCGGCGCCTGGAATACAGCGTGATTGGTGACAGTGTGAACGTGGCCAGCCGTCTGGAACATCTGACGCGGGATTTGGACACGTCGCTGGTGGTGAGTGACGATGTGATCAAGGCGATTGGTGACAGCGATGCCGAAATGGCGCCGCTGTTGGGACGTTTAAGGAATGCGGGCATTCAGGCTGTGCGGGGGCGTGATACCGGGGTGCCGGTCTGGGTTTTGTGACTTTTTGGCCCGCATAACGGTGATGTTGTTACGGGCGGATGGCGAAGGCCACGAAATGGGTCAGCGAAAAGAAGAACGTGCCTGCGGCATTGCGGTCTACTTGTTCGTCAAACCATGCTTGTGCTTCGTCGGCGGATACAAAACCATTTTGCACCGCGTAGGCCTTCATCAGATGCATCATCATGAACGCGAGGCTATTCGGGCGCAGGTTGGTGCATGAAAAATTGACCGGGCGTAGTTCAATCAGTTGAAAACCGGCGTTGTGCAGCGCGGCGGGCAGGCTGGCGGGCAGGTGCGGATCGGCGACGTGATCCTCCCACGCCTTACACATCCGGCGCATGCGGTCGGGGTTATCCGAGGCCCATGCCAGCGTGTCAAAATGCATGTCGCCAATCACCAGACGCCCGCCGGGGCGCAGTTTGCTGTGCAAATCCTCAAGCGCTTGGGCGACGTCTGGCAGGTATTCGAACACTTGCAGCGAAATCGCCGCATCCAGAAAGGCACTATCCACCGGTAAACGCCCCGCCGCGCCCTCCAGTATGTCGATATTGGTGTAATCGGCGCAGCCTTTGCGCGCGGTGTCCAGCATGTCCGGGCTGATATCGACGCCGATTATTCGTCCGGTTGGCCCTACTGCGCGCGCAAGTTCCTGAGACAGCAGGCCCTGACCACATCCCAGATCAAGAATGACCTCGCCCGGGCGGGGGGCAAGCATGCGCATGTTTTCCATACGCCGCCGGGTGATGTCGGAGCCAAGATAGCTTTCGTTGATGATTTTCAGCGTGTCGGCGTCAAAGCGCAGCATTCAGACCTCGGCAATAACTTGCAATTCCAATGCCAGATCATGGCATGGATATGGTCAATTGCAAAACGCCAGAGACTTAACTGTTTCCGTTGCCGCTGAACCGGGCCGCATCGGCGGCGGCGCGGCGGATGGCGTTGGATTTGTGCACGGTCTCCATATATTCCGCCTCTGGGTCGCTGTCATAGACTACACCGCCGCCCGCCTGAATATAGAGTTTCTGATCCTTCACGATGGCTGTGCGCAGCGCGATACAGATGTCCATATCGCCGCCCGAGCTGAAATAGCCCACACCACCGCCATAAAGGCCGCGTTTTTCGGGCTCCAACTCGTCGATGATTTCCATCGCCCGCACTTTAGGAGCACCAGAGACGGTGCCAGCAGGCATGCCTGCAAAGAACGCATCCAGCGCGTCTTTGTCTTCGGCCAGCTCACCAACGACGTTTGACACGATGTGCATCACATGGCTGTAGCGTTCGATAATGAACTGCTCGGTTGGGCGCACTGTGCCAATTTTGGACACGCGACCGGTATCGTTGCGGCCCAGATCAAGCAGCATCAGATGTTCGGCCAACTCTTTCTTGTCGGCCAGCAAATCGGCCTCAAGCGCGTTGTCTTCCTCGGGCGTGGCACCGCGCGGGCGGGTGCCGGCGATGGGGCGAATGGTGACTTCGTCGCCAAACACGCGCACAAGGATTTCCGGGCTTGCGCCCACGACCTGAAAACCGCCGAAGTTAAAATAGAACATGAACGGCGACGGGTTGGTGCGGCGCAGGGATCGATAAAGCGCAAATGGCGGCTGGCGGAATTCCTGTGTCCAGCGCTGTGCGGGCACAACCTGAAAAATGTCCCCGGCACGGATGTAGTCTTTGGCCTTTTCGACCGCATCCAAATAGCCCTGTTTGGTGAAATTGCTGACCGGGGGCGCGATTTCGTCGGCGTCGCCCAGATCGCGCGCTGCCTGAGGCATGGCGCGTTCCAGATCACGTACAGCGTCCATGACCCGTTCAGCCGCTTGCGCATAAGCGGCGCGGGCCGATTGGCCTTCGCTGGTCCATGCGGGTGACACCACAGTGACTTCGCCTTTGACGCCGTCCAGCACGGCCACAACCGAGGGGCGCAGCATGCAGGCATCGGGCAGGCCCAGCGGATCAGGGTTCACATTTGGCAGGTGTTCGACCAGCCGGATCATGTCATATCCGAGATAACCAAACAGACCCGCAGCGGCCTGTGGCAGATCACCGGGCAATTCGATACGGCTTTCGGCGATCAGGTCGCGCAGATTGACCAACGGATCGCCCGATTGCGGTACGAATCCTTCAGGATCAAAACGCGCCGAGCGATTGATGCGGCTTTTGGTGCCGTGACACTGCCAGATCAGATCGGGCTTCATCCCGATAATCGAATAACGCCCGCGCACCTCGCCACCTGTTACCGATTCCAGCATAAAGGCGTCTTTATGCGCGCCGGTCAGCTTGAGCATTAACGATACAGGTGTGTCCAGATCCGCAGCAAGACGGGTATAAACAACCTGATTTTGCCCCGCGTCATACGCCGGTGCGAAATCCTCGAATGAGGGGACGAGATCCACGACTGTGCCTTTCTCTCTTTACTGAAGCTGAGAGTGCACTGCGTTCAGTGCCTGCTGGTTGATTTCGACAGGATAGTTGGACTGGAGCGCTTGCGAGAAGGCGTCAAAGATGTCCTGTGCAATGCCTGCTGATACTTGCTGTGTGATGCTGCCTGCGACCGCCACCACTTCGGGTGAATCGGTTTGTGGCGCATTCACCGCGTTCAGGCGCACCAGCGTCAAACCGCCCCCGTCTTCCAGCTTGCGAATGTCGCCGGGCTGCATTTCGAACACGGTTTGCATGAAGTTTGCAGGGGTGCCGGGCACAAAGCCGCTGCGATCCTGACCAGTTTCTTCGATGGCGTTGAACCCAAACGAGGCAAAATCGGTGCCATCCTGAAGGCGTGGCATCAGCGTTTCAACCAGCTGGTCCAGTGCGGCAGCGGTTTGCGCGTTAGTCCACGCGGCACTGACCTCAGAGCGTACATCCTCCAGCGGGGCAGGGTGCGCTTCGCTTTCGCCGTCCAGTTGCAGCGCAAAGATACCGCCATCTTCAAGAGTTTCGATCTGCGGGAAATCATCAACAGAGACGGCTGCGGCCACGGTGCGGAAGTTTTCATAACCAGCAATCGGGTCTTCTGAAGCGGGATGCCAGCTGACGCTGCCCAACTGCATGTCTGTTTCGGCGGCCAGTTCTTCCAATGTGGCTCCTGCGGCCAGCAGGTCGTCAATGTCACCAATCTGAGCATCAATCACGCGGCGTGCCCGTTCGGCGGCCAGTTCTTCGCGCAATTGTGCACGCGCCTGTTCAAAGCTGGTGGATTGTGCGGGCAAAATGCCATTGGTGCGGAACAAAGCCGGGCCCAGGTCTGTTTGTGCCGGGCCGGAGATTGCACCGGTTGCAGCGCTGAATACAACGTCGCCTGCACCGCTCAGCTCGGCCTTGGACACGTCACCCAGATCAATATCCGAAAGCGTCAGCCCACGTGATTCCACCAATGCTTCAAACGTGGTTTCATCGGCGTCCAGCTGATCTTTGGCGGCTTGCGCTGCGGCCATATCCGGGAACGCAAGACGTTCGACCAGACGACGTTCCGGGCGGTTGAATTCGGACGCGCGGTCTTCGTACAATTTTTGCAGAGCGGTTTCATCAACCTCGACGCCGTCGATGATCATTTCCGGGCTGAGCCAGACAAAAGTGATCTGGCGTGTGGCCGGGATCATAAAGTCTTCCTGATGATCGTCATAGTGGCTTTGGATATCGGCATCCGTCGGTGCGGCGATCGGACGGGTCAAATTGTCAGCACTCAGACGCGACCATGTGAAATCACGCTGTTCACCTACAAAGCCGATCAGCGTGTCCGCATAGCTTTGCGGCATCGAAATACCCGAAACAATGGCGCCCTGCAGCAGGCTGCGCGCGGTTTCTTCACGAACGCTGTCTTCAAAGTCAGATTCGCTCATACCAGCCTGATCAATGGCAAACGCATAGGCGTCGCGATCAAACGTTCCGTCGAGCCCCTGAAACGCCGGGATTTCCAGCAATTCGCGGCGCAGGTTTTCGTCGCCAATCGACACGCCAAGCCGTTCGGTTTCAGCGTCCATCGCGCGGGTCACAACCAGCTGGCCCAGCACGCTGCGATCCAACCCAAGGGCCTGACCCTGAGCAAAACTGAAAGACTGCCCGGTTTGAGCCTCAATCGCGCGCAATTCGTCCTGAATGGCGCGGGCATAAGCGTTGATCGAGATTTCTTTGCCGCCGACTTCACCGATGGTGCGCACGGCGCCCGAAAGGTTGGTGACTCCAAAGCCGCCAAGACCCAGAATGAGCATGGCCATAAGGATCCAGACCAGCGTTTTTGACGTTTTTCCCTTGGACATGCGCGCCCCCTGCGGGTTGGTTATTCTATTGGTTCCGCGGATGTCTACGCGGTTGGTGCAGGGGGGGCAAGGGGGTGCTTAATAACGCGCCTGTGAGAGGCGCTTAAACAAGGTCGCAATCCCGTCGCGATCCACGTTGGCAAAGGCAATGCGCAGTTGTTTCTTACCGGCCGGATCGGTTTTTGGCATGAACATCGTGCCCGGCAGACATAAAATATGGTGGTCGCGCACCAAAGCAGGGGCCAGCTTGTCTGAAGGCATCTCAAACGGGTGTTCAAGATAGGCGAAATACGCGCCGACCCCCATCAATCGCCAGCCTTGGGGGGTGAGCCTGGGCATATTGGCGGTGATCGCGGCGCGTCGATCCAGAATTTCGGCGCGCTCTCCTGCCAACCATTGACCCAGATTGCGCATGCCCCAAAAGGCTGCATGCTGGCCCAGCTGATTGGGACAGATCGTGACCGTATCAAGGAATTTCTCGCCCCCCGCCAACAAGGACGTATCTGCGACCATGGCGCCGACGCGGTGGCCGGTCAGTCGGTAAGCTTTGGAAAAAGAATAAAGCTGGATCAGCGTTTTGGACCAATCCGGATCACCAAACAATGTGTGCGGCGCATCCGGGCGGGAATCAAAATCGCGATAGGTCTCGTCGATGATCAACTTGATCCCGTGCCGTTTGGCCAATGCATAAAACGCTGCCACAAGATCAGCCGGGTATTCCACACCGCCCGGATTGTTTGGCGTGACCAGAACAATGGCCCGGGTGCGCGGCGTGATCAGCGCTTCGGCAACGTCCGGATCTGGCAGCAGGGCCGCGTTTGTGCTCAGCGCAACGGATGTCAGCCCCATCATATCCAGCCACATTTTGTGGTTGAAATACCATGGGGTTGGAAGGATCACCTCATCCCCCTGATCCGCCAAAGCACTTATCGCGGTACAAAAGGCCTGATTGCACCCGGAGGTGATCGCGACCTGCGCCGGTGAAATTTCGCCGCCATAAGCAGCAGACCATTGGCTGGCCACTTCGGCGCGCAACTCTGGCAGCCCCAGCACCGGACCATAAAGATGCGCCTCGGCCACGTTCAGTGCAGTATCTGCAATATGCTGGCGCAGCGCCACGGGCGGCGGATCAACCGGTGCGGCCTGACTGACGTTCAACAACGGCTTTTCATCCGAAAACGCCACACCTTCAAGCCAGCGCCGCGCCTCCATAACCGGTGGGGCAAATGTTGCGGCAGTACGGGGCAGGGTCATAAAGCACCTTTCAAAACGAAGTCCCGGCAGAGCCTAGGCGTGACCTGCCGACAGGGCAATTGCCCACATCTTCATTTTGCCAAAATACTCCCGCCGGAGGCGTCCCGAACCCGCCGCCTGCGCGGAATTTAATCCGTGCCGCGATAGGGTTCGACATATTGCAGCGCCATATCCCACGGGAAAAAGATCCACGTGTCCTGAGACACCTCTGTAATAAAGGTATCCACCATCGGGCGGCCCTTGGGTTTGGCATAAACTGTCGCAAAATGCGCCTTGGGATAGAGCCTGCGCACCAGTTCCAGAGTTTTGCCGGAATCAACCAGATCATCGACGATCAACACACCTTCACCATCGCCCATCAAATCGGCATCCGGTGCCTTGAGCACTTCGGCCTCGCCCTGGCTTTGATGGTGATAGGATCGCACGCTGACCGTGTCGACGGTGCGAATATCAAGTTCGCGGCTGACAATCATGGCCGGGGCCATACCGCCACGTGTAATCGCGACCACAGCTTTCCACGCGCCATCGTCGGGTCCCTGACCATCCAGTCGCCACGCCAGCGCGCGGCTGTCGCGGTGAATTTGATCCCAGCTGATGTGGAACCCCTTTTCGTGTGGCAGACGTTCGCTCATTTTCTGGTCACCCTCGCGTTCAAAACATTTGGAACCTTCTAACAGAAGACAATTGCGGCGCAAATGGAACTGTTGGGCGGATCAGCGCAGCGAAACGTCATACCGACCATTTTTCACAGAGATCTGTGGCGGGACTTGGCTTTCTTCAAATTCAACATAGGCGGGCATCAGGTCCTGCCAGAACGGCAACCATGTATTGTCTTTAGCCTGTGTCATGCGTTGATTGGTCATGCGAAACGGAAACGCGTGCACGGGCACAAAAGATTGGCCGCTGCGCAAAGCTGCTTCGACCAGCACGAATATTTCTTCGATCCCGGCATCTGTCATGGCGTAGCAGCCTACCGACACGCAATCGCCGTGGATCATCAGATAGCTGCCAGTGCGCCCTTGTGCGCGGTCAAACCGGTTGGGAAAGCCCAGATTAAAGGACAAATGAAACCGGCTGTCTGGATTGAGCGACGATTTGTATACCCGGTAAAAGCCTTCTGGCGACTGACGATCGCCTTCCTTGAGCTTTGGGCCAAGATGGCCGGAATAATTGCAGATCGGATAGGTTTTAAACAGCCGGAACCGGTCGCCCGTCTGCACCCAAAGTTCCAGTTCGGCCTCTTCTTTGAAAACACGCAAATAGACCGGCGCACCAAAAGTCAGGCCCTGTTCGCCAAGAGCTGTTGTCAGGACGGGCGTTTGCGCCGCGCGCACTTCGGACACGGGTGGGCGAAGACCCAGGGGAGTGGCAATCGGATCAGGCAGACGGTGGCGCAGCAAATAGGCCCCGCCGATGGCGAGGCCCAGAATAAGAAATACGATCAGATTGCGGCGCATGCGCAGGGCAGATCAGCCTTTGCGCCCGGTGACGGCGTCAATATCGGGGCTGTCGACCGCCTTCATGCCCACAACATGATAGCCCGCATCCACGTGCAGGTTTTCACCGGTGGTGCCGCTGCCCAGATCAGACAGCAGATAAAGCGCGGATTTGCCAACGTCTTCGATGGTCACATTGCGGCGCAGGGGCGAGTTCAGCTCGTTCCATTTCAGGATATAGCGGAAGTCGCCAATGCCGCTGGCGGCGAGCGTTTTGATCGGGCCAGCCGAGATTGCGTTGACGCGGATGCCATCTTTGCCAAGGTCTTCGGCCAGATATTTGACGGATGCTTCAAGCGCGGCTTTGGCGACACCCATGACATTGTAATGCGGCATCACCTGTTCGGCGCCATAATAGGTCAGGGTCAGCGCGCTGCCGCCTTCGCCCATCAGTTTTTCCGCGCGTTGCATCACGGATGTGAAGGAATAGACCGAGATGTCCATGGTCATCAGGAAGTTGTCTTTGGACGTGTCGACATAGCGTCCGCGCAGTTCGGTTTTGTCCGAGAACCCGATGGCGTGCACGATAAAGTCGATCTTGCCCCATTTGGCTTCGATTTCGCCAAACGCGGCATCCAGAGAGGCCGGGTCGGATACGTCGCAATCTATCAATGTGTCGACGCCCAGCTGTTCCGCCAGCGGTACAACCCGTTTCTTGAATGCGTCCCCCATATAAGAGAACGCCAGCTCGGCGCCCGCGTCGGCACAGGCTTTGGCAATGCCCCAGGCAATCGACTTGTCGTTGGCCAGCCCCATGATAAGGCCGCGCTTGCCTGCCATCAGTTGATTTGACATCCCGTCCACTCCGTCCCAATTCGTTATCTGCCCCCCTTTAGGGGATAGAAACTGTTGCATCAAGGGCAGGGGCGGGCATGAATGATACGAGACCTATAGGTGTGTTGGAGAATACCATGAGTGACAGGACCGGCATTTTCGCAGGGGACGACCCGTTCGCGATTGCGCGCAACTGGCTGGCAGAGGCCCAGGTCAGCGAGCCAAATGATGCAAATGCAATCGCTTTGTCGACGGTGGACGGCGCGGGGTTGCCGAATGCGCGGATGGTGCTGCTGAAGGACATCGAGGATGCGGCGTTTGTGTTTTACACGAACTACGGCAGCGCCAAAGCACAGGAAATTGATGCCACCGGCAAAGCCGCGTTTGTGATGCACTGGAAATCGCTGCGCCGTCAGATCCGGGTGCGGGGCATTGTGACCCGCGAAGAGGGACCGCAGGCAGATGCGTATTATGCGTCGAGATCGCTCAAAAGCCGACTCGGCGCGTGGGCTTCTCAACAGTCAAATCCGTTGGGATCGCGCACAGAATTGATGGCTGAGGTGGCAAAAGTTACAGCCCGGCACGGCCCCAATCCCAAGCGCCCGCCATTTTGGGGAGGATTTCGCATCACTCCGGTCGAAATTGAGTTCTGGGCGGATGGTGCATTCCGGTTGCATGACAGGTTCCGCTGGGCCCGCGAAGCCCCTGATAAAGCGTGGGAAATTCAGCGCCTGAACCCCTGACATTCACGTGACGTGAATGGCAACGCGTTGATATGCGGGTCATTTTAGGCCTTGCTGCGGAAAGTTAATTACCGCAGAGTCTGTGTCATCATGGGGATGATATATGACTAAGGTAGAGGTTTTGACGACAAAAGACGATGGCGTCACAAAGATCGTTGGTGAGGTTAAGTGGTTCGATCCGGTAAAGGGTTTTGGATTTGTTGTGGCCGAAACGGGCGGTCCGGATATTCTGTTGCACGCGAACGTGCTGCGGAATTATGGGCAAAGCTCGGTCGCAGATTCGGCACGTGTCGAACTTGCGATTCAAAAGACAGAGCGTGGCGTTCAAGCTGTAGAGGTGTTTCGGATCGAACCGCCTGTTCAGCAAGAGGTAGTGCCACTTTCAGATTTTCAGGATCTGGACGAGGCGGACATCAGGTCGGCCCCGCTGGAACCCGCTCGGGTCAAATGGTTCGACAAAGGCAAGGGATTTGGCTTTGCGAACATATTTGGCAGTTCGCAGGACATCTTTTTACATATCGAAGTGCTGAGACGATCCGGTCTGGCGGATTTGCAACCGGGCGAGGCCCTGGCAGTGCGGGTGATCGACGGAAAACGTGGTCGCATGGCAACCGAGGTTCTGGCGTGGGAAAACGCGGTTTTTCAGGACGAGTGACTTCAAAATTTGCAAACAGGCGCTCATTTTTAGAAAAACTGGGCGTATGTCTGTTTTTGATGTTTCAATCTGGCGCTGTGTTGGCAGCAGGCTGTTCCGAGCAATCGCTGGAGCTGCGCGGCCCTTGGGGGCAGGCGCGATTTAACGTCGAAGTGGCAGATACGGAGCAAGAGCGCGCCGTTGGGCTGATGAACCGAAAGTCGATGCCCGGCAGCGCGGGTATGTTGTTTGTCTATGACCGCGCCGGTCGTGTGTCGTTTTGGATGCGCAATACGCTGATCCCGCTAGACATGCTGTTTGCTGACGACGCGGGCGTTATTCAGAGAATTCACCATAATGCGGTCCCTTTGGACGAGACACCGATTCCGGGTGGTGACTCCGTGCGTTATGTTCTGGAGATCAATGGCGGCCTGGCGCAGGCTTTGGGACTGACCGTGGGCAGCGAAATGCGTCATCCGGTGATTCCCGAAGGTTCTGCAGCCTGGGGATGCTGATCCCTCACCAAATCTGGTGTGGCAGGGGGCCAGAATGGCCCGGTGATGTGGCCGGATTTTGAACAGAATGCAGACGAATGAAATTCATTCCATTTTTGGGCTTTTCAATTCCGTTTGGCAGGGCTAAACAGCGCCACGGTCCGGGGCGTAGCGCAGTCTGGTAGCGCACCTGTTTTGGGTACAGGGGGTCGCAAGTTCGAATCTTGCCGTCCCGACCATTTTCCTCCTGTAAGATACCAGACGCTTGACGCGTCATGCGCGCCCAGTGCGCCCTGTGGGGCATTTGCAGCTAAGCAATCGCTTCAAACAGATGAGCCTCTTGTGGAACAACGAGAGTGTCGCCTTGGGCATACTGTTTCAAGTTTGCCGCCACATCGGCAACCACCGTATGCGTGACCGTTTCGCCGGCCTCTCTGAGATCCTGTTCCACGGGCAGGGCCATGATTTGCGCAAACAGATCTTCAAATCGACGTTCCAGCACGATGATGGTGTGTGCCTGAAGTGTGAAATTTGATTCTCTCATCAGGTTTGCGATGACGTCTCCGTCCCGAAATGAAAACGGAGCCCTCGCCTTGTCTGACGCGGCTTTGCCAACATGGCGCTCTAGCGCGTCCGCCAGCGCTTTGTTAAAGGGCGAAATCGCGCTCCAACATGTCAGCTTGAGGTGACCTCTGGGTTTCAGGACGCGCCGTACTTCCGTGAGGGCCGCCAGCTTGTCCGGGAAGAACTGTAAACCTTGCTGACAAAACGCCAGATCAAAGGTGGCGTCGTCAAAGGGCAGGGTGCAGACATCGCTGGCGACATAAGCCGCGCTGTGGCTGTCGGGCGGGTGGCGCTGGGTTGCAAGATCAATCATGGTGTCGTTCAGGTCGGCGCCGACAAGACGCCCGGTGCCCTGCATCTGCGCGGCAATCTCTCGGGTCAGAGCGCCGGTGCCACAAGCTACGTCCAGAATATGTGCGTTTTTTGGTAGTGACACTTTTTCCAACGTTGCGCGCGCCAATGGCCCGAACATCGCCGGAACGCTGTGGTTGTCGTATTTCTGAGCAGCAGCCGTCGTTAAGCGAAACTTGTCCACGGAAGTCTCCTTTGACTAAATGTTGGTCGGCTCAAATGAGGCCCCAGCATATCAGCTATGGCGTGATGTGTCTCAGCTGCCCACAAAGTCGTCGCGGTTTGGGGGGTGGGAAAGTCTGATCTGAGCCAGAGCGGCAATGCCGCGTCTACTGTTTTTTATGCGTCGAGTCGGTGTTTCGAATCGCCGGCGGCGGAAGGGCGTCATTTACTGATGTGGCCGATCTGCCATAGATGTGGTGTGGGTGGCAGAGTTATCCCCATATATTGTGGATAAGTTGGGGCCGTGTTGGCCCTATCGGGATTTTTTCAAAGGTTCCAAGGTGTTCAGGAGAGGTGCTTACTTAGTGGTCAAAGCAACAGGCGTTGCCGTTAACTTTTGGAATCGCAATGTCCGCCGTACGGCCCAGTATTTTGCATCACGGTCAACAGCAAAAAATTGAAGAATCTGTAAATAAAACCGTTGACCGTTTAGGGCGGAATACGCCAGATTGTGTGGGCGGCCTCGAAGAGCTACAAGATATAGTAGTTCAGGGCCAGGCAGGGACAGAAATCAGATATACGCCGGGACACTCTCCGGATGGAACGGACGGCAAGTTAAATTGCCGTGTGGGGTATTCTTTTCGGTTTACGCCTCGGGGTCGCAGTGTGCCATGCGCAATGACGCGTGGCTGGGGACATAATAGCTGGGACATGAGGCAGCGATGAAAATCGAAAGAAGATTTACCAAGTCAGGTCAGGACGCATATGCGGCGCTGAATTTTGTGACAACCGAGTCCGAGATTCGCAATCCCGATGGCACCATTGTATTCCGTTTGGACGAGGTCGAAGTCCCGTCAAGCTGGAGCCAGGTGGCCAGTGACGTCATTGCACAGAAGTATTTCCGCAAGGCCGGTGTGCCTGCATCGCTGAAGAAAGTCCGTGAAAAGGGAGTGCCCGAATTTCTGTGGCGCTCGGTTCCGGCGAATGATGATACCGAGATCGGTGGCGAAACCAGCGCCAAGCAGGTGTTTGACCGTCTTGCAGGCGCGTGGACCTATTGGGGCTGGAAGGGTGGCTATTTCTCGACCGAGGTAGACGCGCGCGCTTATTTCGACGAAATGCGCTTTATGCTGGCGACGCAACGTGCCGCGCCCAACAGCCCGCAGTGGTTCAACACCGGCCTGCACTGGGCTTATGGCATCGACGGTCCGGCGCAAGGCCACCACTATGTGGACTACAAAACCGGCAAGCTGACCAAATCCAAATCGTCATACGAACACCCGCAGCCGCACGCTTGTTTCATCCAGTCCGTATCTGACGATCTGGTCAACGAAGGCGGCATCATGGATCTG